>CAWKBU010000028.1:0-32503 GCA_963847975.1 uncultured Acidobacteriota bacterium
AGCCCGCGGCTCAGTCCAGCGTCCTCAGCAACCCCTCCGCATACAGGTAATCCATCGTCTCGTGCCCTTCGGTGAACCACGCCACGATGGGCTGCAGGAGGTCGCGCGCTTCGGCGGCGCGGCCGTGCTCGACGAGGTGGTGCGCGTAGCCGCGCGCGGCCCGCAGCTCGAGCCAGCGCGCCCCCTGGTACTCGCGACGTGTCGAGCGCCTCGCGATACTTGCTCTCGGCCTGGTCCACCGCGCCGCGCGCGCCAAAGACCTCGGCCTGCAGACGCGCGTGCTCGGGGTCGTAAGCGTGCTGGCCCGTGGCGTCGGCGACGCGCGTCGATTCGTCGAGCGACGCCTGGGCGCGGTCGAGGAGTCCCGCGCGCAGCTGGGCGCCCGCCAGCAGGACCAGGTAGTACGGGCGAATGAGCGCGGATCGCATCGACGTGTGCGCGGCCAGGCCCTCCTCGAGGACGCGCAGCCCGCGCTTCAAGTCACCGAGCTCGATGAACGCCCGGCCGACGAGCGGCGCGGCCCAGTACAGCTCCTGCGCGATCCCGTGCGCGTGGCAGACGACGGCCAGCTGCTCGTAGGTGCGCTGGACCTCGCGCGGCGCACGCCGGGCGAGATGCACGAACATCTCGAAGAGCAGCGCGAACGCGCGCGGCTGCGGGTGATCGAGCGCTCCGGCGGCGGCCACGGCCTCCTGGACGATGGCGAGCCCGGTGTCGGGGAATCCCCGCAGCGTCGTAGTGCGGGAGAGCTCGCAGCGGCAAAAGATGCCGGGCTCGATGCCGGTCTGCCATACGCGCGCGCCGTGAAACGCCGGGTCGTACAGCGTCATGGCCTTCTCGAGGTGCTCGTGTCCGGCTTCGAGCGCGCCGAGATGGAAGAGCGCGGCCCCGACCGACCATTCGCCGATCATCTGCAGGTGCGGGTCGCCCAGGCGCTCGAAGAGCGCCATCATCTCGAGCGAGATGTCGTGGGCGATGCGGATCTCGCCCGAGACCATATGGTGCGCCGACATGCCGATGAGGACCGGGATGACGCGCGACGGATCGTCCACCTGACGGCTGAGCTCGCGCGCGCGTTCGTACGACTTGCCGACCTCGGCGACGGCGTAGCCCTTGCTCGTCTTGATGGCCAGGGCGTAGGTCATGAGCAGCCCGAGCTCGGCGGCCGATCGCGCCGCGCTAGCCGGTTCGCTCGAGAGCAGCGCCAGCCCGCGCTGCGCCAGGCGCGCCGACTCGTCGTGCGCATACAGACGCCCGGCCGCCTGGGCCGCCCGGTTCCAGTACTCGGCGGCGCGCACGCCGTCGCGCGCGACTTCGAAGAGCACGGCGATGTGCGCCAGGCGATCGCTCTGTTCGCCATCGCGCGCCGCCATCCGCTCGGCGATCGCGCGGCTGAGCGCCGCCTTCCGCGTCGCACGCAGCGAGTCGAAGCACGCGTTCTGGTACATGTGATGCGCGAACCGGTAGCGCAGCGTGAGCGACCGATCCGGCGCTTCCAGCTCGCCCGCGAAGCGCACGAGGGCGTGCTCGCGCTCCAGCCGTTCGAGACGCGTCTCGACGTCTTCCTCGTCCGACTGCACGGCGGCGGCGACGATGGCCGAATCGAAGTCCATCCCCTGGACGCTCGCGGCCGCCAGGAGGCGGCGGTCGCTGTCCTCGAGCGCATCCATCTTGCGCTGGATCAGGCTCCGTACCGATTCGGGCAGCTCGCGGGCGATGGCCAGCAGGTCGCCAGCGATGGTCCATCTCCCGTCCTGTTGCTGGATGACCTGCCGCCGTCGCATGTCGCGCAGTACGTCGGCCATGAAGAGCGCGTTGCCTTCGGTGCGATCGTGAATCAAGCCGGCGAAACCGGGCGGGAAGGCGTGTTCCGGAAACTGGAGCGCGATGTAGCGCGCGATCGCGGCTTCGCTCAGGTACGACGGTGCGATCTCGCGGCAGAATCCGTGCGCCAGCAGGTCGAGTTTCAACGCCAGGAACGGATGGCGCGCCTGGCGCAGCTCCGACGGCCGCGCGGTCGCGATGACGAGCAGCCGGGTGTTGTCGAGCCGCCGCGCCAGGTATCCCAGAAGATCGGTCGTCGACGGATCGGCCCAGTGCACGTCGTCGAACCAGAGCACGATCGGCTGCAGGCGTCCGGCCTCTTCGAGCAGCGACGCGATTTCGCGCTTGAGTCTCTCTTGCGACCCGCCGGCCGTTTCGGCGGCCAGGCGTGCGGCGGACGAGTCGTTGTCGGTCGGCGGCATGAGCTGCGCGTACCAGCTCGGAGCGAGCGCGCGGATGAGGCGCGTGAGGCTGCCCAGCTGTTCGTGCCGCTGGAGGCTTTCGAGCGCCTCGAGCACCGGCAGGTACGCCTCACTGCCGGCGAGCCGTTCGGAGCAGCGTCCGCGGCCGACGCGCACGGGCTGGCCGCGTTCCTCGAGCTCGCTCACGAAGGCGTCGACCAGCGTCGTCTTGCCAACGCCGGCTTCGCCCGAGATGACCACCAGCCTCGCCTTGCCGCGATGCGCGCGCTCGAACTCGTGGTTGAGCGCCGCGAGCTCGTCTTCGCGGCCGACGACGTTCGAAGTTCCGGAGAGTCGGCGCGGCGCGACCGTGACCGCCGACAGCGCCGTCGCAATGTTGGAATCGTGCGCGAGCGCCAGGCGATACATCACCTCGCTCGCGCCTGGCCGGAGCCGCTGATCCTTCTGCAACGATTCGAGGATGAGCTGATCGACCGCACGCGGCAATTCGGGGTTGAGGAGCGACGGCGGTTCCGGCGTTTCCCACAACAGTGCGTTCAGGGTGCCGAGCTGCGAGGCCGCCATGAACGGGTGCCGGCCCGTCACGAGCTCGTAGAGCACTACGCCGAGTGAGAAGACATCGGCTTCGGCGGTGACGGTTTCGCCCCGCGCCTGCTCGGGCGCCATGTAGCCGATGGTGCCGAGGATCAGGCCGGCTTCGGTGCTGGACTTGCCACCTTCGGTTGACCCGCTGCCGGTACTGGTCGGGGCGCGCGCGCGCGAGTCCGAAGTCGAGGAGCTTGGCGTAGCCGTCCGGACGCACCATGACGTTGTCCGGCTTGATGTCGCGATGGATGATCTGCGCCGCGTGTGCGACCGCCAGGGCTTCGGCCACCTGCCGTGCGATGCCGATGATGCGGGAGAGCGGCAGCCCCTGCGCGGAGAGCTGCCGCAGCGTCGCGCCCTCGATCAACTCCATCGCGATGTAGCGGTCGCCGCCGACCACGCCGGTCTCGTAGATCGTGACGATGTTGGGATGGTTGAGGGCCGAGGCGAGCGTGGCTTCCCGCATGAGACGGTCCAGGACCGACTCGTCATCGGCGGTGAGCCGCCGGATGATCTTCAGGGCGACGTCTCGTCCGAGCCGCGGATCGAAAGCGCGGTACACCTGGCCCATGCCCCCGGCGCCGAGGAGGGCGCGGACGTCGTAGGTGCCGAACGTAGTTCCGACAGGCGGAGCTCCCCCTGCCTCCCCGATGGGTGTGGAATCAGACGCCATGAAGTGGTGAAGGCTTCATTCTATCCGGAGTGATACAGGTGTGGAACTAAGTGGCAATCGTTTTCCCAGTCGGGGTTCGGAACGTCCTGTCGCTCGAGGCGGAGACACCACCCGTTGCGACGTTCTTCGATGGCTCGACTGGCGGAGGATGTGCATAGAGCAGGTCTTCGTGCCGCTGGTCTGGAGGCTCGGCGTGTGGGGCTTGCTGAGTACCGTTCTCACGCTGACGGCGTGTGGCGGATCGGCCACGACGAGCGTCACATCCCCCACCGCAACGGCCACTCGCTGTCAGCCGAGCTTCGATGCGACGCCGCGGTCGTTCGCCGCCGGCGGCGGTCGAGGCTCGATCGCCGTAACCGTCGCGAGGGAGTGTCCGTGGTCTGCGTCCACGGCAACCGGATGGGTCGCGATTGTCGCCGGGGCGCAGGGCCAGGGCGACGGTGCCGTCGCGTTCGAGATCGCTGGCAACCCCGATCCGATCCTGCGCCAGGGCACAGTGGCGATCGGTGAAGGACGCGTCGAACTCACCCAGCAGGCGGCCGCGTGCCATTTCGAAGTGGGCCGGCCACCCGCAACGGTCATCGCCGCCGGCGGTGGGCTACCGGCTCAAGTCCGCACCCACAGCGCGTGCGACTGGTCGGCCGCATCAGAAGTGTCCTGGGTGACGGTTGCGCCTTCAGCAGGGCGTGGCAACGCTGACCTGAGCCTGACGGTTACTCCGAATACCGGCGCTGAACGATCCGGCACGGTCGTCCTGGCCGGCGAGCGGTTGTCACTGGTTCAGGCGGGAGCGCTAGCGCCTCCGCCGTCACCGCCACCTCCCACACCTCCAACACCGGCACCCCCGGCACCCCCGCCGCCACCAACGCCGCCACCAACGCCGCCGCCAACGCCGCCGCCAGCGCCGCCACCAGCGCCGCCACCCCCGCCGCCGCCAGCGCCGCCGCCGCCACCGCCCCCTCCGCCCCCAACTGAGGTGCGGCTGAGCGGATCCATCCGGCAGTTGTCTGGACGCTGCCCGGCGCTGCGCTTCACGGTTGAGAACACGCCCGTCACGACCGACGGCGACACGAAGTTCCGCGGCGGAAAATGTGGGGATCTGGAGAATGGGGATGAGGTTGAGGTCAAGGGCATTCGGCTGTCGAATGGATCAGTGGCAGCGACCGAGGTTCGACGTGACGATGACAAGTAGCGCAACTCCGATGAGGATGAGCCCGAGGAGCCCGATGAAGATGATGATGAGGAAGAAGAGGACGAGGACGTTGGGCGCTGTGATGGGAGTGCTGCTCCTGGCAACCTCGGCAAGTGCCCAGGACACACTGACGAACGCCGTGAGATTCCTCGTGACCAATCAGGCGGTCCAGACCGGGGACTTCGAGCGCGACCGCGAGGCGGCCGAGACCGCACACGAAGCCATCTCCCGCGCGTTGCTCCTCGACCTCGCATCGGCACCCATCGGCACCTCGTCTGGCGGGTTTCTCTATCGCCTGAATCCGGAGCTCGGGTACCGTCGAACGAGCCAGCGAGAACTTCGGGACGTTCTTCGTCGAACGCGCGGTCCTCGGCGGCGCCGGCAACGTCTCGTTCGGAATGACGGGATCGACGGTCGGCTACGACAGCCTCAATGGCTCCGCGCTTCGCGACGGCAGCTTCGTGACGGTCGCCAACCAGTTCCGTGGCGAAGCGGCGCCGTTCGATACGGAATCGCTGACCATGCGGCTGCGTAGCGAGACGATGCGGATTTTCGCCAACGTGGGTGTGCTCGACGAGCTGGAGCTCGGTATCGTCGTGCCGTTTGCGCGCATCACGCTCGAAGGCGAGCGGACGAACGTCTATCGCGGCACGCCCTTCGTGCAGGCGACAGCGACCGGCTCGGCGAGTGGTGTGGGGGATGTGGCGCTTCGCGCCAAGTACGGCCTCTTCAACTCGCGCACCACGAGCCTGGCCGCAGCAGGAGAGCTGCGGCTGCCGACCGGCGACGAAGAGAATCTGCTCGGGGCCGGGTCGATGTCATGGCGGTTTCTCGGTGTGGCCTCATACGAGTCGGGACCGATCGGTCTCCACGTCAACGGTGGCGCCGTCCTCGGAGGCATCGCGGACGAAATCGTCCTGGCCGGGGCGGTGGCGGTGGCGCTTCACCCTCGCGCCACCTTTACAACCGAGCTGGTACGCCGGCACGTGTCGGGAATGGGCGCGTTCGAGATGACGGCGGCCCCTCATCCGAGTGCGAACGGCGTGGACACGATACGCCTGACCACGAGCCTGGACAGCAGTTCGCTCGTAACGGCTGCGACGGGCATCAAATGGAACGTCACCGACACGCTCGTGCTCGGCGGTCAACTCGTGTGGTCGTTGAGCAACAGCGGGCTGACGGCACCGGTGACGCCGACAATTGCGTTGGAGTATTCGGTGCGGTGAATCGCGGCTAGTAATCGTGAACGTGATCCGGGTCGCGTGCGGTCGTTGGATCCGCGTAATCCGCGTCCCGTCCCCCGTGCTCCGCGTCCCAAGCGCCGATCGGCGCTACCGGACGAGCACTTCTTTGATGTTCCAGCCGTCGGCGCCCCTCGTCAGCTGGAACGTCCAATAGCGATCGGCAGTCTGCAGGCCGCCTCCCACTTTCGGTTCCCACCGTGCCTTGCCCGCACAGCTCGCGCCGGCGATGTCACCGAAGACGGTGATGTCGCAGAGGCCGAGCGACACCTTCTGAGAGACCAGGCCGCTGAAGGCGCGATTGAGCGCCGACTCGTTCACTCCGGGCCACACCGTCCTGGCGGCCTTGGCGTCGAGCCGGTTGTACGCGCTCTCGTATCGCAACAATACCGCTCGAATACGCAGCGACTCGTCGTGCCGTGATTCGCCTGCCGCTGGCCGTGATTCGGCCGCCGCTGCCGCGGGAACAGGCGCGTCGAGCGTCGCCATGGGCTGCGCGCCGGTCGTCGCGGTGGGAGTGGGGCTCGTCATCTCCAGCGCGACCGCCTCCATCGGCCGCGCCTCGGCGAGCGGCTTCACTCGCGGTATCCCGGTGCTTTCCGCTTGAGTCGGAGCTTGGGTCGGCGGTTGCCGATACGCGCTCGTGACCGGCGGCTCTGGGAGCGCGCGATTCTGCCCGAGGGTCGCGGTCTGACTGACTGGCGGTGCGATCCGCCGCTCTGGTGGGGAGGGTACTTCGACAGGCGGCGTCCGCCGGTCGGGGCCGGTTGTTGATGACGGCACGGTGGCTGGTTGAGCTTGTGCGGGCTCCGCCACCACAGCTGGCGCTGGCGGCGGGACAACCGACGTCGGCTCGGGCAGCTCCGGCTCGGGCGCAGGCCTTGCCGCGCGGTTCTCGGCTGGTCTAACTGCCGGGGTGTCCGGGGCTGGTGTCATGTCTCCCGTCGCCAAGAACTCGGGGAGAGCGAACCTGTGTCGGAACTTCACCACCCCGTATCCGGCGATGAAGAAAAGCGCGACGACGACGGTCACCGCGACCATCACCCGCGGCCACTCTCGAGCTGGCGCGCGCCGATCCTCAAGGGAGGTGATTGGTTCTCGGGAAGCGGTCGGCTCTACGGAAACGGTCGGCTCCACCGAAACGATCGGCTCTACCGAAACGATCGGCTCTACCCATCATCTGGCGTTGCCAGGAGGACCGCGCCCGGACTCGGCCGCGAGTTGATCCGCTGCTCGAGTGCGGCGATTTCCGGTGCGTCCGGCGCCAGTAGCCTGGCTTCGGCGATGGCCTCCCGAGCCTCGCCGAGCTGCCCAACATCGGTCAGCTTGACCGCGCGTTCCAGGCAGGCCGCCAAGCGACGGGCGCGCACCTTAGCTTCGAAGGTCGCCCAGCCCGCGTTGTTCGGCGTCTCCGGCGGAGGCGGCTGAGATTCCTCGACAGAGCTCACGCCGCGGGTTATGCAAGATTCGCTGCGCTAGACGTTGCTGAGCTCAGGCGGACAACAGACGAGGTTCTTTACACGGCTGAGCCGGTTGCCGCGAACAGACGCTCGGTGTCTTTGCTGAAGAGCACCCAGAGGCCATACACCCCGAGAATCGTGACCCAGGGGAACCCGAGCAGTGCGATCGCCGAGAGGACGATGCCGAGGATCCGGGCCCAGGGCTTGAAGTAGAGCAGACCGATGCCGGTCACGATAGCCGGCAGCGAGAAGGCGAACAGAAACGCGACGAGGAACGCGCCGACGATGGAGAGGATCGGGATGGCCATCGCTGCCTCATCCGGATCGGCGGAGGCACTGATGATGCCCGCGGCACCGCCGACGCCGATCATCATCAGCGCGGCGGCTATCAGTCCGATGACACCGATGGCGATGTTCAGGACGCCGAGGACCCGGACATGTGTATCCATCTGAGTGACGCGAGACTCTAAGTCTCGTCGTCCCCCAGGTCGTCTGGCGTCACCTCGGCGTCGCCCTCCTTCGCACTGGTCGCGAAGTTGTCGAGCTCGGCCTCGTCGGCTTCGTCTTTGGCGCGCCAGTCCTCGTCCGCATCGTAAATACGGCTGACCGGACGTTCCTTGATCGGACCCTTGGGACCGCGGTCGGAGTCCTTGCGTGGCGGTTTGCGCTTGTTCTTAGGCGGCGCGTCGGGCCCGAAGTTGCGGCTGCGCGAACCGGGCGCGCCGCCACCCTCGGCGGGTCGCGGCGAGTAGCCGCCAGGCCGGGGGCTGCTGAAACCCGAGGGTGGTCCCCCTGGCCGGGGGCTGCTGAAGCCACCAGGTCGCGGACCCGGGGGACGATCTTCCCGCGGCCGCGCTTCGCTTACCGCCAAAGGGCGCCCCTTGAACGGTTGCTGGTTGAAGCGCCGGATCGCCTCCTCGGCGACCTCGCGATCGGTGTAGTCGACAAACGCGAAGCCGCGCGGTCGGCCGGTCTCCCAATCGGTGGGGAGCACGATTTGTGCGGGGGCTCCGACGCTCGACAGATGCTCGCGTAGATCCGGCTCGGTCGCGGAATAAGGCAGGTTACCGATGAACAGACGGACTGACACAACTCCCTCGTGTTTGGCCCGGGTAGAGCCCGGCGAAACGGAACATCCGTCCCTGCCGATGCCTCCCTTGGCTCCAACAAAATAGCATGGACCCCGCGCTACGGGCCACAAATGGTTATCTGGCTTCCCTCGGGGGTGTTTGGACGCCGCCTGGTGGCCAGTCAGCAGGCCCGGGCGGCGCGGGCGAAGGCGCTCGAGGTTGAAGCCCTGAGACGTGTGCGCTAGTATGGACTGTTCAGGATTTCTCAAAAGAGCGCACTGTAGATGCCACCCACTCGTGAGGCTCGGAACCACATCGTCGTCCGCGGGGCCCGCACGCACAATCTCAAGAACGTCGACCTGACCATCCCGCAGCGGGCCCTCGTCGTCATGACCGGGGTCAGCGGGTCCGGCAAGTCCTCGCTCGCCTTCGACACCATCTACGCCGAAGGCCAGCGGCGATATGTCGAGTCATTGTCGGCCTATGCGCGCCAGTTTCTCGAGCGGATGGAGAAGCCGGACGTGGATGTCATCGAAGGCATCTGCCCGGCGATCGCGATTCGGCAGAAAAACAGCATCCGCAACCCGCGCTCGACGGTCAGCACGACGACCGAGATCCACGACTACCTGCGGCTCCTCTTCGCGCGCATCGGGCGGACGATCTGCCGGGGCTGTGGCCGCGACGTCGTGCGCGAGACGGCCGAGGTGGTATCGGGGCAGCTCGGGACCTTGCCGGCCGGCACACGGCTGCTCATCGGCTTCGACATGCCGGTCGTGACGACGGCGACGGCCCCGGGCGGAGAGGGGGGCGAGGCGCGGGAAGAGTCCAGAGACGGCGGCCGACGCTTCCCAGGACGCCTCCGAGGACGACAACGGCAGCGACGAGGACACGGGGCAACGGGGCCTTCCGGGACTCGTGGATCAGGTGGCCGAGACGCTCGCCGCCCTCCGGCGCAAGGGTTTCGGGCGCCTCTATGTCGACGGGCAGACGCTCTCGCTCGAGGAGGTGGATCCGTCGGTCCTGCGCGATCGCCCGATGCTGCAGGTAATCGTCGATCGGCTGAAGGTCGACGGCGACCTCCGCGCGCGGCTCACCGATTCGATCGAAACGGCCTACACCGAGGGCGGTGGCGCCGCGTTTGCGATTGAGCTGGCCGAATCCCTCGACAGGGTCGGGCAGGCGGGCCCGTCGTCCACCGCTTCAGCGAGCGCTTCGAGTGCCGCAACTGCGCCATCCAGTACGAGGTGCCGCAGCCCCGCCTGTTCTCGTTCAACAACCCCTTCGGCGCGTGCGGCGTGTGCCACGGGTTCGGGAACATCATCGAGCTCGACATGAACCTGGTCGTGCCGGACCCGTCGAAGTCGATTCACCTGAACGCCATCGAGCCGTGGAGCAAGCCGCACTATCGCGCCCAGCTCGTCGAGCTGAAGCGCGCCGCGAAGGCCGTCAACCTGCGCCTCGACGTGCCCTGGTCGCAGCTGACCGACGAGGAGCGCCGCTTCGTCGTCGAGGGCGACGGCGCCGAGTACGAGGGCGTGAAAGGTTTCTTCCGCTGGCTCGAGCGCAAGAAGTACAAGGTCCACGTTCGCGTGTTCCTGAGCCGCTATCGCGGCTATCTGACGTGTCCGGAGTGTCTCGGGGCGCGGCTGCGGCGCGAGGCCCGGGACGTGAAGGTCGGGGGCCAGACGATCGACCAGGTGTGCGCGCTCACGGTGCGCGACGCCGATCGATTCTTTGCCGGGCTCGTCCTGTCGGACAAGGACGCGGCCGTGGCCGACAAGGTCATGACCGAGATCCGCAAGCGGCTCGGTTTCCTGCGGGACGTCGGGCTCGACTACCTGACGCTCGATCGCCTGTCGTCGACGCTGTCGGGCGGGGAGTCGCAGCGGATCAACCTCGCGACGTCGCTGGGATCGGCGCTCGTTGACACGCTCTATGTCCTCGACGAGCCGTCGATTGGGCTGCACTCGCGCGACAACGAGCGGCTGATCACCATCCTCAGGAAGCTCCGCGATCAGGGCAACACCGTCCTCGTCGTCGAGCACGACGCCGACATGATCCGGGTTGCCGACACCGTCGTGGACATGGGGCTCGGCGCCGGTGAGCAGGGCGGGCGGGTTGTCTTTTCAGGCACCCTCGAGGCGCTGCTGCAGGAGCCGCGCTCGCTGACGGCCAAGTATCTGCGCGACGAGCTCGCCATCCCGGTGCCCGCGGTGCGGCGCAAGCCGACCAACCAGAAGCTGAAGGTGCTCGGCGCGAGCGAACACAACCTGAAGGAGATCGACGTCGAGATACCGCTCGGCATGCTGACGGCGGTGACCGGCGTGAGCGGGTCGGGCAAGAGCACGCTCGTGCACGACGTCATCTACGCGGCCCTGAAGCGGGCCAAGGGCGACTGGGATCGCCGGATCGGCAGCCACCGCAAGCTCGAAGGCGCCGAGTTCGTCACCGACGTCGTGCTCGTGGACCAGGCGCCGATCGGCCGCACGCCGCGATCGAACCCTGTCACCTATCTCAAGGCGTTCGATCCAATCAGAGAGCTCTTTGCCGCGACCAAGGACGCGCGTACGCGCGGGCTGACGGCGAGCCATTTCTCCTTCAACGTGCCCGGCGGGCGCTGCGAAGCGTGCGAAGGGGAGGGCGTCGTCAAGGTCGAGATGCAGTTCCTCGCCGACGTGTTCGTGCCCTGCGACCAGTGCGAAGGCAAGCGGTTCAAGCCGCAGGTCCTCGACGTCCGCTATCGCGGCCGGAGCGTCGATCAGGTGCTCGACATGACGGTGCGCGAGGCGCTGACGTTTTTCAGCAGCTCGCCGAAAGTGCTCCGGCGCCTGCAGGTGCTCGACGAGATCGGCCTCGGCTACCTCCGCCTCGGGCAGCCGGCGACGACGCTGTCGGGCGGAGAGGCACAGCGCATCAAGATTGCCGCGCACCTGTCGTCACATACCGGCGACCGCATCCTCTACATTCTCGACGAGCCGACGACTGGCCTCCACTTCGACGACATCGCCAAGCTGCTGGCGGCCTGCAAGAAGCTGATCCAGGCGGGGCACAGCCTGCTCGTCATCGAGCACAACCTCGACGTGATCAAGACCGCCGACTGGATCATCGATCTCGGACCCGAGGGCGGCGAGGAAGGCGGGCGGGTGATTGCGGTCGGGACGCCCGAGCAGATCGCGCAGAACGAGGCGTCGCACACCGGCCGCTACTTGCGGGATGTGCTCGCGGTCGGGCGCGCGAACGCCTACGGCACGGCGCGGCACTGAGGCGACGACGCGGTCAGCGCGCCGCCGCGCGCGCGGCGAGCAGCAGGGCGCACACGACGACATAGCCGGCGGCGACGAGGCCCTGCTGCGCTGTTCGGGTCGCGCTACGGTCCGCCGTCCGGTGATTGAGGAACGCCAGCCAGACGAGCAGCGCGACGAGCCCCACACCCATCGCAAGCGGCGGCTGCAACGCGTCGTATAGACCGACGTTGAGGTGTCGGTCAGGCCCGCGCAGGGACAGGAACAGCGCGTCCCGAACCATCTGTGCCAACGCGAATAGAGCGGCGATCGTGGGGAATGACACGACCATCGCTCCGACGGCGCTCCTGCAGAGCGTGGATAGATAAAGGCTGATGGCCGTCAGCAGGACGAAGGTCGGGACGACTGGGCGCCAGATCCGCAGCCCGGGATAGTCCTTGGCGCCGTCGAGACCGTGCAGCAGAGCGGGCAGCCCGACGCCGAGCAGCAGTGCGAGGCCGAACGTGACGATGACCTTCACCGCCCACTGCTGCCACGCCGGGCTCGGCAGCAGCGTCTGCCACTCGAGCGTTCCGAGCTGCCGCTCTTCGGCGCTGGCCAGCGAACCGATGAGGATGACGAGCGAGCCGCCATAGAGCAGCGTGAGAGGGATCAGCAGGCGAGTCGGCTCGCTGAGCGCCCGGCGGTCGTACCACGCCAATGCCACCCAAAGAACCACGTAGATGGCCACGACTACGAACGCCATCTGCTGCAGCCGCAGGTCCTTTCGAACGAGCGCCGCGATGGGATGGTGCCGCCGGCGCGTGAGCGCGCTCGTAGCCGGTTCGCGCTTTAGGAGCGCCGGAATCTGGACGTGCGAGTGGCCCTCGATCGCCTCGAGACGCATGAACATCCACCAGCCGCCGACCGCCGACGCTGAGCAGATGATGAACATCCCGCGCCAGAACACCGCGAGCTTGAACTGGTCGATGGCCGCGGCATTGTCGATGCCGTAGAGCAGTCCGCCGGCGATGTCGGCGCCCGCGGCGAGAAGGCCCGGGATGGCGATCGAGAAGACGATGCCGGCGAGCGTGCTGCGGCAGACGAGCGTCAGGAAGGGTGCGATGAAGAGCCCGCACGCAGCCGCCAGAACGAGCATCGACGGTTCGGTGTGCGGGCGGTACCCCAGGTTCAGGATGTCGCGGAAGAGCAGCAGCGTCACGGCCGCGAGCGTAGCCAGCATGGCGGCGAGGACGACGAGCTTGTAGAAATACAGCCGCCGCCGGTCGGCAGGCAGCGACAACAGCAGCGCGAGCGTCCGGTAACTGTACTCGTGCCCGAAGGACTGGGCGCCGAGCGCAACCGTGCCGAAGGCATAACCGAGAAGCCCGATGGCGATCATCGTACGGCTTTCGGCGAACCGGCCGGCGACGACCGCGATCAGGATCAATGCGTAGGTCGGGAAGAGCGCACGGACTTCCTTCACGAGGCCGGCCGGGAGCACCGTCACCCCGGCCATCATGCGGCCGACCCCGCGGGCTGCAACGTGGAGACGAAGATCTCTTCCAGGGTCAGGGCCTCGGTCGTGAGGGATTCCGGCGACCGCGCCCGGAGCGCCTGCAGAACACTAGCCGAGTTGCCATTGACGATGATCTCCAGATCGCGTCCCTGGGCGCGCAGTACACGCGCGCCGCCGAGATCGAGGCCGGCGAGCTCGGTCGGGAAGCGGGCGTGGATCTTCTGATAGCGCTCGCGCGCGGTGTCGGCGTCGAGGGTCAGGACGTCCTTGCCGTGATCGATGATGGTGAACTCGTCGATGAGGCCCTCGAACTCGGAGATGAGGTGCGTCGAGACGAACACCGTTCGCCGGCCGGGGTCACCATCCTGGTAGGCGCCGATGACCGTCTGAATGAACTCGCGCCGCACGATCGGATCGAGTCCCGAGGTCGGTTCGTCGAGGACGAGCAGGTCGGGTTCCGGACAGATGGCGGCGATGAGCGCGACTTGCGTCCGCTGACCCTTCGACAAATGGCTCGCCTTCTGACCGGCATCGAGCCGGAACTGCGAGAGGAGGGCGCGCTCCGTGTCGTCGTTCCAGCGCGTCCGGAACGAGGCGCAGTAGTCGAGCGTCTGTCGCACGGTCATCCACGGATAGAAGGCGACGGCATCGGGCACGTAGGAGAGCCGCGATTTCACCGCGACCTCGTCACGCGCCGGGTCGAGGCCGAAGACCCGCGCCTCGCCGCGCGTCGGCCGCAGCAGGTTCAGCAGGCACTTGATGGTCGTGGTCTTGCCGGCGCCGTTACGTCCGAAGAACCCGTAACAGCGGCCCGGCTGCACCCGCAGGTTGAGGCCGTCGACCGCGTCGGTGCGGCCATAGCGGCGGACGAGATCGCGAATCGCGATGACGGGGGTCTGGTCGGTCATGGGTGCGATGACGTCGAGGCGCGGGCCCGCTTGAGCTCGAGCGCGTCGAATCGGTCCTCCGCGAGTTGAAGAAATTCTTCCCGGCTGATCTGCAGGTGGTGCGCGTGCACGACCACGTCATCGAGCGATTCGGCGAGGAGCTTGCGCCGGACGTCCTTGCGGAAGGGCGAGTTGCCGGCGTCGCGGACGAAGCACCCCTTGCCGGCAAGGGTCTCGATGATGCCCTGGCTTTCGAGCTCGGTGTAGGCCTTGGCCACCGTGTTGCGGTTGAGGCGCAGTTCCTCGGCCAGCGGGCGGATGCCGGGGAGCGGCTCGCCGGCCTGGAGGGTGCCCGAGGCGGCCGCCACCTTCACCTGGTCCACGAGCTGCTGGTAGACCGCTTTCCCGGACTTGAAGTTGATCAGGAATCTCATGTGTCTGCGACTGTCATATGACAGTATGACAGTTTGGCGCGCCCGTCAACGCCCGGCGGGCAGATGTGTGCAGTTCTGGTCCGTGTTGCCCGTGTCGTCCGTGGCGGGTGAACGTCTCCGTGCGCTTTTGTGTCGTCCGCGGTGTCGAATCGCCCGCCGCTTCGGTTACAATGATCGCGCCCCCCGAAAGTGCGTCCATGTCCAGACTTGTACGGTTGGTGGTCTTCGTACCCGCCCTCATCGTGACCGCGGTTGCGGCACTGGCACAGCAGCCGGCCCGGTTCGAGGACGTCGTCAGAAACCTGCGCAATCCCGACCAGAAGATCCGCATCAGCGCCGTCCGCCTGCTGCGCGAGACGGGGTACGCGGAAGCGATCGTGCCGCTGGCGGCGGTCGTCAGCGATCAGGTGAACGCGATTCAGCTCGAGGCCATCGATGCCGAGCTGTCGTTCTTTCTCGTCGAGCCGCTGTCGACCAAGAAGCATGTCGCGCTGGTGGTGGAGGTGCGCACCGAGGGACGCGCTCCGGCGGCGTTCGAGCTGGGTCCGCTCGCGGTGTGGCCCAAGCCAGTCCCCGTCGAGCTCGTCGATGCGCTGCTGCAGGCGGTCGACGATGACAACAAGAACGTTCGGGTCGAGGCGATCTATACGCTCGGCGTGATTGGATTGGGCGGTCAGCTGAAGCTGTCCGAGGCCGCCGTGGCCAAGCTGCTGAAGGCCCTCGACCACTACGATGCCGCCGTCCGTGCCGGCGCCGCCCGCGTCGTCGGTCGGCTCCAGGTGAAGTCGGCTGGCGATGCCCTGCTCAAGGCGGTCAACGATTCGAACGCCGATGTGCGCTACGCCTCCATCCGTGCCCTCGGCGAGATCCGCGACGAGCGGGCGATTCAGGCGCTGACCGAGCAGCTCAGCTACTACGGCAAGGGCGAAGGCGCCTGGTCGGCGCTCGACGCGCTCGCGCGCATCGCGCACTCGTCGAGCCTGCCGACGTTCGAGGCGCGGCTCTCCGACAAGGACCCCAACATCCGCCGCGCCGCCGTCGAGGGCATCGCGCGCGCCGGGAGCGCCGCGTCGGTCGAGCGCTTCGTCAACGACGTCAATCAGGACGAAGCGGAGATGGTGCGCGCGGCCATGACGTTTGCGCTCTACAAGAAGGGCCACGTCACCTATCTCGGCCGCCTCATCGACTTCGCGGACGGCAACAAGCTGGCACCGCAGCTCCAGGGTTACTTCATCGAGTTGGGGCCGTCGGTGGTTCGCGCCAGTGGTCGTCCGGCTGCAGGAGCCCGACGCCGACGTCCGGCGCAACCTCGTGACCATTCTCGGCGCGGTCGGCGACCAGTCGACGGTGCCGGCGCTCACGCCCTTCAAAGAGGATCGCGACCGCGACGTGGCGACGGCAGCCACGTATGCCATCGAGCGGATCAAGATGACCTCGCGGTGACCCGCCCCCCCAGCCGAGGGCAGCGAGGCGCCAGAGCCTCGACGTGATTCTCCCGCGCGCGTTCTACGCGCGACCGACGCTCGACGTCGCGCGCGATTCGGTCGGCCACGTGCTCGTGCACGACACTCGCGCCGGCGTGGCCGCCGGGGTCATCGTCGAGGTCGAGGCCTACATCGGCGAATCCGATCCCGCCTGCCACGCGGCGCCTGGTCCCACGCGCCGCAACGCGCCGCTCTATGGCGCTCCGGGTGTCGCCTACGTCTATCTCAATTACGGCATGCACTACCTGGTCAATGCCGTGACCGAGCCCGCCGGGTCGCCGGCGGCCGTCCTCATCCGCGCGCTCGAGCCGATCGAAGGGGAAGTCCTGATGCGTCGCCGGCGCGCGCGCGGCACCTCGCGCCTCGCGGGGTCCTTTGCGACGGCCGAACTCTGCCGGGGGCCCGGCAACCTCACCAGAGCGCTGGGCATCTCACTGCGCGAGAACCAGCGCGATCTCACGCACGGGTCACTCCGCATCGAGAACCGCGGCCTGCCGCAGCCTGAACTCGTGTGGAGCCGGCGGATTGGAATCAGCGTCGGAGTCGAAACAGAGTGGCGCGTGTTCGCCGCCGGCAGTGCGGCGGTGTCGGGCACCAGGCGAGGGCCTCGGGCGCGCTAACTTCCCACGCCAGAGCTCACACTTGCGGCACGGGTCTCTACCGTCGCCGCGTTCGTGCCCCCGGGGTCTGCACGATCGGCACTTTCGCCGAGAGCGATCGCCCGTTGCGCAGGAGGCCGAGCGTGACAGTGCCGCCGATGGGGGAATCGGCCAGCATGCGCATGAAGTGCGCCGGGTCCTCGATGGCGACGCCGTTGAAGCTGACGATGATGTCGGTACTGCCGCACGCCGGCCGCATAGGCGTCCGCGCTGCCGGAGATGGCGTAGACGAAGACGCCCTTGGCGTTCGGCGCGTTGAGCTCCTGGGCGATGCGCATCGTCATCGGATAGAGGTCGACGCCGCTGATGTTGCCGCGCCGGACCTCGCCGTGA
The DNA here is from genome assembly GCA_963847975.1 of uncultured Acidobacteriota bacterium. Taxonomy (GTDB): domain Bacteria; phylum Acidobacteriota; class Vicinamibacteria; order Vicinamibacterales; family 2-12-FULL-66-21; genus DATBJJ01. The sequence goes on from CAWKBU010000028.1 coordinate 17,005, forward strand.
GTGATGAGCTCGCTCATGACGTGCTTGGCCAGGTTGCTCGGGACGGCGAAGCCGACGCCCTGATAGCCGCCGGTCTGGCTGAAGATGGCCGTGTTGATGCCGATGAGCTCGCCGCGCGCGTTGATGAGCGCCCCGCCGGAGTTGCCCTGGTTGATCGCCGCGTCGGTCTGAATGAAGTCTTCGTACATCGACCCTTCGAGACTGCGGCCGGTGGCGCTGACGATGCCGAGCGTGACCGTCTGGTTGAGGACGCCGAATGGATTGCCGACGGCGAGCACCCACTCGGCCACCTTCAACTTCGTCGAGTCGCCCCAGGCGAGCACCGGCAGGTTACGGGCCTCGATTTTCAGGACCGCCAGGTCGGTCGCCGCGTCGACGCCGACGATCTTCGCTCTCAGTTCTCGCTTGTCGGAGAGCGTGACCGCCACTTCCGAGCGCTCGTCACCGATGACGTGATTGTTGGTGAGGACGTAGCCGTCGGTCGAGACCACGACGCCCGAGCCGAGGCTCTGCTGCAGCCGTTCGCGGTAGCCGAACGGGCTGCTGTTGCCGAAGAACTCCCGGAAGAACGGGTCGTTGGCAAACGGCGAGTTCGGGGTGCGGACGACCTGCGTCGACGAGATGTTGGGCACGCTGGGGATGGCCAGCTGAGCGGCGTGCGTCAGGTCGGGCATGCCGGCAATCGCCGGGGCGGCGCCTCGGCTCTGCGCCGGAGTCGCCGGCGCGGGTTCCGAGTCCGCCGGCGCTTGCGCCACCGCGTCTTCCGCGGTGCGCATCCGGCCGGTCAGAACCAGGCCCGCGACGAAGCCGAACACGATAAAAACTGTGGCGAGGGTCAGGCGTTTCATCATGGTGACAATCGCGGCGGCGGCACGCCGCTGTGGCTTACTGGACCTGAATCTTGCGCGCGGGCGGTGGCGTGACTTTCGGCAGCGTGACCGTGAGCACGCCATCGGCCAGGTCAGCCGAGACCTGCTCGACGTCGATCTTGTCGGCGAACTCGAAGGTGCGCGTGAACGAGCCATAGCCGCGTTCGACCTGGTGGAAGTGCAGGACGTCCCCCGCGCCGGCCCGATCGGAGCGGTGTCCCCGAATCGTCAGCCGGCGGTCCTCGAAGGCCAGATCGACCTGCTCACGGCTCAGCCCTGGCAGTTCAGCGGTCACGACAAACGACGAGCCGGTCTCGTAGACGTCGATGGCCGGCGTCCACGCCTCGACCTGATGGCTCGAGAGGCCTTCCAGCCGCTGCTGCAAGATCCGGAGTTCCCACGGCATACACGGATCGTAGCACCGTTGGGGGAACGCCGATCAAGGAGGGGAGCCCGGGACGCGGATTTCGCGGATCGCTGCGGGTTGGGCGGGACGCGGATTTTCGCGGATTACATTGGGCTGGACGGGACGCGGATCACGCGGATCGCTGTGGGCTGACGGGACGCGGATCACGCGGATTACTTCGGGTGTGACGGGACGCGGATCTCGCGGAATGGGGACGGTTTGATGGGACGCGATTTCGGCGCGATCGGGTCAGCACGCGCTCGGCTTGATTCGCGTCCCGTCCAGGGGTTTTGATCCGCGCGATCCGCGTCCCGTCCAGAGGGTTTGATCCGCGTGATCCGCGTCCCGTCCAGAGGGTTTATCCGCGCAATCCGCGTCCCGTCCACAAAACTTGCTCGAGTGATCCGCGCGCAAAAGGCACGAGCGATCCCGCAGTACTGACAGCCCATCAGCGATTCTGCTACGATCGTCAGGATCTGACGACTATATGAGCTCCATTCCAGCGACACGACTCAAGCGCGGCATGCTGATCAAGATCGGCGCCGACCTCTTCCGGGTGCTCGAACTGCAGCACGTCACGCCCGGCAATCTCCGCGGCTTCGTGCGGGCGAAGTTCCGCAACATCCGCAACGGATCGCTTTCCGACCAGAAACTGCGTTCGGAAGACACCCTCGAGCGCGCCATCCTCGACGAGCGGGAGATGCAGTATCTCTACAAGGACGGCGAATCGTTTCACTTCATGGACACGAGCTCGTACGAGCAGCTCCACATCGATGCCGAAGCGCTCGGCGACTCGGTCAACTACATCATCCCCGACGCGCTCATCAAGGTGGAGTTCTACGGCGAGGAGCCGGTGGGGATCGAACTGCCGCCGGCCGTGGACCTGAAAGTCGAGGACACCGCCCCCGGCATCAAGGGCGCCACCGCCAGCGCCCAGGTCAAGCCGGCGAAGCTCGAAACCGGGCTCGTCGTGCAGGTGCCGCCGTTTGTCAACCCGGGCGACAAGATACGCGTGAGCACCGAGACGGGCGAGTACCTGTCACGGGTGTAGGAGTGGTTCAGGGTTCACGGTTCAGGGTTCAAGGTTCTTGACGTCGAGCCCATGAACCCTGAACCCAGAACCCTGAACCCTGAACCGCAAGCATGGAACTCACCCCCCATCGTCCGACGTCCGGGTGGATCGAAGTGATCACCGGCAGCATGTTCAGCGGCAAGAGCGAGGAGCTCATTCGGCGCCTGCGGCGAGCGCAGATCGCGCGGCAGAAGGTGCAGATCTTCAAGCCCAAGATCGACGATCGTTACGCCGACGACCACATCACCTCGCACAGCGAGATGCGGATTCCGTCGCAGAACTCCATCTCGTCGCGTGAGCTGTTGAACGACGTCGAGCCCGACACCGAAGTGGTCGGCATCGACGAAGGGCAGTTCTTCGATGCCGAGCTCCCGGCGGTGTGCAACACGCTCGCCGATCAGGGTAAGCGCGTGATTGTGGCGGGCCTCGACCAGGACTATCTCGGCAAGCCCTTCGAGCCCATGCCGCAGCTGCTGGCGATTGCCGAGTACATCACGAAGACGCTGGCCATCTGCATGGTCTGCGGCGCGCCCGCCAACCACACGCAGCGCCTCGTGGCGAGCAGCGAGCGCGTGCTCGTCGGCGCCCAGGGCACGTATGAAGCGCGCTGCCGCCGGTGTTTCGATCCGAGCCTCGGACAGTAATACAATGCTGACGGCTGACGTCTGAAGGCTGAAGTGAAGTCCGAATTCACTGCCGTGTTCAGACGTCAGGAGTCAGCATTGCCATGGACACCCTGTCCCGCGTCCTGCTGTTGCTCGGCGTCGGCTTCTTCTGCGCCAACATGCGGCTGCTGGCGCAGTTTGTCCGCTACCTGAAGATTCGATCCTCGGCGCTGCTCACCTGGCCGGGGCGCAAGCCGCCCTTCTACGGACTGCTCCTGGTGCTCGGCGCCGTCCTGGCGCTCCTCATCGTCTATAAGCTGGCCGTGCTCAGACAGCACCCCATCCAGGTGTTCGGCGAGAGCATGATGCTCGTCTATTACGCCTACGCGCTGCCGCTGAGCTTACGCATCGGACGCGGGTTCTATCAGGACGGGATCTGGGCCGACGGCGGGTTCATCCCGTATTCGCGGATCGGGGGGATGTCCTGGCGCGAAGGCGAGCAGGTCACCCTGGTGATGATCTTCCGGATGCGCGCGTTCGCGCGCGCCCTGGTGGTGCCGGACCGCTATTACGGCGCCGCCCGGCGCCTCTTGCGGGACAAGATCGCCGCCCACGACATCCAGTTCACCGGCAAGGCGCTCGATCTGGGCGTCGAAGACGATGCGGGGAAAGTCTAGGGGGGCTTCGCTGAAAGTTTGAAGTCTGACGTGGGAAGTCTGAAGTGAGGGAAGTCTGAAGTGTGAAGGTCGAAGTGGAAGTGCGAAGAAAGTTTGAAGTGGGAAGTAGGAAGTGTGGGAAGTGAGAAGTTCGAAGGCTGAAGGGCCCACTTCGAACTTCAACTTCAGACTTGCCGCTTCAAACTTTGTAACTTCAAACTTCCACTTCGAGCTTCAAACTTCAAACTTCCTCACTTCAGACTTCCCACGTCAGACTTCAAACTTTCAGCGTCAGTAGCCCCATCAGCCATCCCACCGGCCCGCTGCCGGTCGCCATCGGATCTCCCAGCCAGTCCGGCGGCGTCAGCCACACGAACGCCAGAATCGCGATGACCATCAGGTCGTACTGCCAGGTCGTGCGTTCGTAGGTCCAGAAGAAGGCATTCCACAGCACGCGGAGCGGCAGCGGCAGCTGGGGCGCGGGCTTCATGCGATCGCCTCGCGCTGCTCGTCGCGCAGCTCGCGATACGTGTGGATGATGCGGTCCGCGACGGTGAAGACCGACAGCACCAGGATGACCCAGAGCACGCCCGCCATGCGGTTGGTGAAGGCGCCGATCATGAAGAGCACGATGCGTTCGGGCCGTTCCATGAACCCGACCTTGCACTTGGCGATGAGCGACTCGGCGCGGGCGCGCGTGTAGCTCGTCATGATCGAGAAGATCATGGCGAGCGCGGTGATCATGACGTAGTCGGTCCGCCCGAGGTTGGCGTAGAGGTAGACGAGGCCGAGGAAGAGCGCCAGATCGGAGAAGCGGTCGATGACCGAGTCCCAGAAGCCGCCGAAGGCGCTCACCGCCTTGAGCTCGAAGGCGACCTTGCCGTCGATGAAGTCGAAGATGTTGGCGACGACCATGATGACGCCGGCGGTCACGAAGTGGCCCAGGCCAAGCGCCCACGCGGCAGCGATGTTGATGAGGACCCCGACAAACGTGAGGATGTTGGGATGAATCCGCAGGAGTACGCAGACGCGAATGATGAGCGTGAGCGGGTACATGCACAGCCGCCCGATGAGTCCGGTGAAAGTCATGTATCCGCTACAATGGAAGGTTACAGAACACGCGCCAAAACGGGCAGTGTATCGCATGCCAATCCGTGATCTCAAGGCCCAGATCGGCCGCCTCCCCGAGCAACCCGGCGTCTACGTCTATTACAACGACGCGGGCGATACGCTCTATGTCGGCAAGGCCCGCGTGCTGCGCGACCGCGTCCGCAGCTACCTTGGCGCGCACGGCACCAGCCCGCGCATCGACGCGCTGCTCGACGAGGCCCAGCGCCTCGAGGTCATCGTCACTGACTCGGTGATGGAGGCGTTGGCCCTCGAGAACCACCTGATCAAGCAGCGGACGCCGCGCTACAACATCCTGCTGCGCGACGACAAGAACTACCCCTACCTGCAGTTGACCACCGGCGAGGCGTTCCCGCGGGTGCTCGTCGCCCGGCGCGTGCAGCGCGACGGCCACTACTATGCCGGCCCGTTCCTGCCCGCTTCCCTTGGCCGCCGCACCATGGCGCTGACGCACCGGTTGTTCGGCATCCGGTCCTGCAACGAGGTGATTACGGGAGAGCGCGGACGCCCCTGCCTCGAGTTCGACATCAAGCGGTGCATCGCGCCGTGCGTCCGCGACCTCTGTTCGCCCGAGGACTACCGCGTGGCGGTCGAGCACACGCAGCTGTTCCTCGAGGGCAGAAACGACGTCCTCGTCGAGACCTTGCGGGACCGGATGCAGGACGCGGCCGACGCCGAGCGCTTCGAGCAGGCGGCGCAGCTCCGCGATGCGATTCGCACCATCGACACGCTCGCGACCCGCCAGCAGAAGATGTCGAGCGCCGAGCTCGGAGACCGCGATGCGTTCGGTCTGAAAGTGGGGCCGGCCGGGGCGTCGGTCCAGGTGTTCGAGGTCCGGCATGGCCGCGTGATCGAACGGATCGCGCTCGTGACCCGACGGTGCGGCCGCGACCACGCACGCGCGCCGCTGCTGTCGCGCGAGCAGGACGTGCTGCAGGCGGCGGTGCAGCAGTTCTACGAGGATCGCGTCCCGCCGCCCGAGATTCACCTGCCGCTCGATCTCGGCGAAGCCGACGCCGCCGTGCTCGAGGAATGGCTGTCGTCGCGCGCCGCCCGGCGCGTGCGGCTCGTCGTTCCCAAACGCGGCGAGAAGCGCGGCCTGCTCGAGCTCGCGGCGCGCAACGCCGAGATCGCCTATCAGCAGCGCTTCAACGAGAACACCGCCGCCAACTACGACGCGCTCGAGACCCTGCGCGCGGTCCTGGCGCTGCCCGCCGTCCCGCGCCGCATCGAGTGCTTCGACATCTCGACGATTCAAGGCAGCGAGACCGTGGCGTCGATGGTCGTGTGCGAGGACGGGCGCATGCGGAAGGGGGAGTATCGGAAGTTCCGCATCCGGGGCGACGGGACTCGGCGGTCGGCGCTCGGCGACCCGGCGCGCGCCGGGCTGCCCGGGCTGCGCGAAACGACATCGCGAGCGGCGAGCCTTCCGAGCGCCGAACGCCGAGCGCCGAGCCCCGACTCCAGGACGACTTTGCCTCCATGCACGAAGTCGTGCAGCGGCGCTACCGCCGCGTGCTCGAGGCTGGCGGGCCGTTCCCCGATCTCGATCCTCATCGACGGCGGGAAGGGCCAGTTGTCGGCGGCGTACGCGGCGCTCGAGGAACTGGGGCTCGGGCGGCTGATCGCGGTGGGCATCGCCAAGAAGGAAGAGCTGCTGTTCACCCGCGATCGCGAGGACGCCATCGTGCTCTCGCGTGAGGATCCGGCGCTCCTCCTCATCGGGCGCATCCGCGACGAGGCGCATCGGTTCGCGGTGACGTTCCACCGCCAATCGCGAGCGAAACGGGACCTCCGATCCGATCTGGACGGAGTTATGGGCATTGGCCCAAGGAGACGGAAGGCGCTGTTGACCACGTTCGGGAGCGTGACCGGCGTGCGCCGGGCGACGCGCGAGGAGCTGGTGCGGGTCGTCGGTGCCAAAGCGGCCGACGCCGTGCTGACGCATTTCGCCTCGCGTTGAACCGCGCTTCGACACGCGAGCCGACGCGCGAATTCTTGATACCAGGGGCCTTTTGCCTTACGCTTATGCGTCCCTTCGCGTTCGGCCCGGCCCTTCGTTGGTGGTGAATCCGCTGTCCCCAGATCTCACGTACATCGCCGTTTCCATCGCCATCGTGCTGTTGTCGCTGACCGTGCACGAAGCCGCGCACGCGTGGAGCGCCGACCGCCTCGGCGACCCGACGGCCCGCTTGCTCGGCCGGGTTTCGCTCAACCCGCTGGTCCACATCGACCTCGTCGGCACCATCATCCTGCCGATCATCGCGGCCGTCAGCAATTTCCCGATCATCGGTTGGGCCAAGCCCGTGCCCGTCAATACCAGCCGGCTGGCGCATCCGCGCCGCGATTTCATGCTGGTGGCGGCGGCCGGTCCGGCCAGCAACATCGCGCTCGCCGTGCTCGCCGCCGTGCTCGTCCAGCTGCTGCCGGTTCAGGGCTTTGGGTCCGCCGACGGGCTCGACCTCGTGAGCGTCATGGTGATGGCCGGCTCCATCAATATCTTCCTCGCCGTCTTCAACCTCGTGCCGATTCCGCCCCTCGACGGAGGCAACGTCCTGGCCGGGCTGCTCCCGCCGAACGCGGCCGACGTCCTCGACAAACTGCGGCCGTTCGGGTTCATCATTTTGTATGGGTTGATGTTCACGGGCATCCTCAGCGACTTGATTGTGCCCCCGGCGCGCTTTCTTCTGAGGCTGTTGTTTTCGTGAAACATCGCGTCGTCTCCGGCATGCGCCCGACCGGCAAGCTCCACCTCGGACACCTCGTCGGGGCGCTGAACAACTGGGCTTCGCTCCAGGACCAGTACCGAGTGCTTCTACTTCGTCGCCGACTGGCACGCGCTGACGAGCGACTACGCCGACACGTCCGAGATTGTCGCCAACGCTTACGACATGGCGGCGGACTGGATCGCGGCTGGGCTCGACCCCGAGCGCAGCACGCTGTTCATCCAGTCGCTCGTCCCCGAGCACGCCGAGCTCCACCTGCTGCTGTCGATGACCGTTCCCATCCCCTGGCTGGAGCGGGTCCCGACCTATAAGGAGCAGATCGATCAGCTGGCTGAGAAGGACCTGTCGACGCTCGGCTTCCTCGGCTATCCGCTGCTGCAGACGGCCGACATCATCATCTACAATGCCCGTTACGTCCCGGTCGGCGAGGACCAGGTCGCGCACCTGGAGCTCAGCCGCGAGATCGTGCGCCGCTTTCACAATTTCTACGGCGAGCTGTTCGTGGAGCCCGAGCCGCTGCTGACGACCTTCAAGCGCCTGCCCGGCCTCGACAACCGCAAGATGTCGAAGAGCTACGGCAACGCCATCAGCCTCTCGGACGATGCCGAGACCGTGCGGAAGAAAGTGATGCAGATGTACACCGACCCGAAGCGGATTCGGGCCGACGTTCCCGGCACGGTCGAAGGCAATCCCGTTTTCACGTACCATGATGCGTTCAATCCCGACACCGCCGAGGTCGATGACCTCAAGGACCGCTACCGGGCGGGCAAGGTCGGCGATGTCGAGGTGAAGAAGAAGCTGGCAAGTGCGCTGAACGCGCACCTGGACCCGATTCGCACCCGGCGTGAAGAGCTGCTCGCCAAACCGGACGCCCTGCGCGAGATCCTGCACGAAGGATCGCGCAAGGCTCGTGCGCTCGCGCAGGAAACCATGGCGCGCGTTCGTAGTGCTGTGAAGCTGGAGTATCGAGTAGGCTCACGGCTCAAGGCTCAGGGCTCAGGCAAGATCTTGGAGTGAGATCTCGAAGCTCTTGCCTGAGCCTTGAGCCTGAGCCTTGAGCCGAGAGACTACATGGAACACTCCGAGTTCGAATCGATCCTCGAGGCCTACCCGGTCAGGCTCGACAATTTCGAGGGCCCCCTCGATCTGCTGTTGCACCTCATCAAGCAGAGCGAGGTCAACATCTACGACATTCCGATCGCCCTCATTACCCGGCAGTACCTCGACTACATCGACCTGATGCAGGAGATGAACCTCGACGTCGCCGGGGAGTTCCTGGTCATGGCGGCGACGCTCATCCACATCAAGTCGCGCATGCTCCTGCCGCGGCCCGATCCGGCGCAGGAAGATCCCGACGAAGACCCGCGCGAGGCGCTGGTTCGGCGGCTGCTCGAGCACCAGAAGTTCAAGGCCGCGGCCGAGCTCCTGCACGAGCGGGAGACGCTACGCAGCGCGCAGTGGACCCGGCCCGACGGCCCGATCAGCGAGATTGCCGGCGAGGCGCCGGAGCCGGAGATCGAGGTCGATCTCTTCAGCCTCATCACCGCCTTCCGCAGCGTCGTCGAGCGTTCGAAACAGCGCCCCAAGGTCTACCTGCCGTCCGAGCAGATCCCGATCGAAGATCGCATCGAGGAGCTGATGGGGAAGCTGTCGGAGACCGACGCGATCGGCTTCGAGGAGCTCTTCGCGGACGTGCAAACGCGCGCCGGGCTGATTGTGACGTTCCTGGCGCTGCTCGAAATGATCCGGCTGAAGCTCGTCCGGGTGTTCCAGGGCGGCGCGATGGCCCCCATCCGCATCTACAAGCGAGCCCGGCCGGCCGATGCGCCCAAGCCGTTGCTGGACCCGGAAATGCGTCATGCGGAAGAAGTCGCCCTGGCCGGTGCGGGTGTCGAGAGCCCGAATCCCGCAGCCAAGGCTCACGAGGAGCTCTCAGCTGTCAGCTCCGAGCCGTCAGCCGACGGAACGCTGAAAGCTGATAGCTGACGAGCAATGACGAGGACGAATAGTGTCAGAACATCTTAAACCCATCATCGAAGCCCTGATCTTCGCCTCGCCCGAGCCGATCACCCGCAAGGTGCTCTACAAGCTCCTCGAGGGTGAACCGAAGGAAGACGTCGACGCTGCGCTCGAGGCGGTGATGGCCGACTACACGCGACCTGGAGGGCTCCAAGTCGTCGAGGTCGCAGGCGGCTACCAAATCGTCACGCGCGCGGAGCTGCACGACTGGGTCCGCAAGCTCTTTCACGAGCGCACGACGCAGAAACTCTCGGTGCAGTCCCTCGAGACGCTGGCGGTCATCGCTTACAAGCAGCCCATCACCGCGCCAGAGATCGCCGAGATTCGCGGCGTCACGAGCAGCGGCGGTGTCCTGTCCACGCTCATCGAGCGCAAGCTCATCAAGACGGTCGGACGCAAGCAGGTCATCGGACGGCCGTTCATGTATGCGACCACGCGGGAGTTCCTCGAGCGTTTCGGGTTGAACGACCTCAACGATCTGCCCAAAGTCGAGGAGATGTCCGACGCGCTCGGCTTCGAACTGCCGAGCGGGCTCATCGAGCCGACGATTGCGCCAACGGCGCTGCCGTTCGAGGACGTCGAACCGGCGGACAAGACGGTTTAGCCACGAGCCACATGCCGCCAAGAACTTCCGCGGAGCGAGAACGCAGAGCCTAAATGGTTTTTCCGCGCTCTCGGCGTTCTCTGCGGTAGAAGCTTGACGGAGATCGGGCTCCTATCTCCAGTAAAGAGAATCATGCATACGCTTACAAAAGATCCTCCGCCGCCGGCGTCGCCTCGCGGCGGACGGCGGAAACCCTCATCACGCAAGGCCGCGTGACGATCAACGGCAAGACCGTCACCGAGCTGGGGACCAAGGCCGACCCCGCGACCGACGAAATCAAGGTCGATGGCCGCCGCCTCCCGCGGTCCAAGGGCAACCTCTACATCGTCCTCAACAAGCCGCGCGGCTACATCACGAGCCGCTCGGATCCCAAGCATCGTCCGACCGTGATTGACTTGCTCGCCAAGGGTGGCGTGCACGGCTACATCTATCCGGTTGGCCGTCTCGACTTCGATTCGGAAGGGCTGCTGCTTCTGACGAGCGACGGCGACCTGGCAGCCCGCCTGACGCATCCACGGCACGGCGTCGCGCGCGAGTACGAAGTCCGGGTCCGCGGTGTGCCGGACGCGCACGTGCTCGATCGCCTCGCCCGCGGGGTCACGATCGATGGCCGCCGTACCGCGAAAGCCGAAGTGCGTCTCGGGCGCGTGTACGAATCCGAATCCGGACCGCAGGGCATCCTGTCGCTCGTCATACACGAGGGCCGCAACCGTCAGGTGCGCAAGATGCTCGATGCCATTGGGCACCCGGTCGTGCAGCTCAAGCGCGTCCGCATCGGGCCGATCTCCGACGACCGGCTCAAGCTCGGACACTTCCGGGCCTTGACGCCGGGTGAGATCGTTGCGCTCAAGAGGGGCGCGCCGGGGCCGGAGTTCAAGGAATCGGAAGAGGCCGTCAGCGCGAAAGGACGTCCGACCAGAAACCGACCAACGCCCACGCGTCCGCGACGCCCGCGGCCCGGTCGACTTCGGCGTGCGTGATGAGCGGCGTCACGAGCGCGTGCGCGTCGGCGCCGCGCTCGGTGAGCGTCCGCGCAAGCGCGACCGTCTCGCCGGCGGGAATCACGTTGTCCCCGGATCCGTGCAGAAGGTAGACCGGCGCCTGCGGCACTGGCGAGAGCGCCGGTGAGAGTGCCGGAGCGCCACCGAGCGCCGCCACGTGCGGCAGAAGGATCGGCCCGAGATGCTCGACGTCGCGCAGGTTGACGTAGTTCATCAGGGTACGCGCCGGTTCCGGGAGTGTGGACGCGAGCCCGCGCGCGCGTTCGAACTCCGCGGCTGACTGCGCCTTGTCGACGAGATCCAGCCGCGAGGCTTCGAGGAACGTCAGCAGTGCCTGCCGGAGCGACGCCACCTGATCGGCTGGTACGACCTGCTCGGCCACGCCGAGCAGGATGATGACTACCCCGTAGTCGTGAGGCGCCCAGCGCGTCCCGTCGGCCTGGATTCCGGTGCAGAGATAGCGCAGCGTTCGCGGCAGGTCCCCGTGCCCGCCGAGCGACAGGACCGCGACGACGCGGTTCGCGAGCGACGGGCGAGCGGCAGCGACGATCGAGAGTCCCCCGGCGAAGCTGATCCCCATCATCCCGATCCGGCCGTCAGGCGCCAGCGTGCGTTGCTGCGACAACCACGACGCCGCATCTTCGATGGCGTCGGTGACCGACGGCGAGATGGTATAGCGCGCGAGATCCGGCGGCCCGACGGTGAGGACAGGATGGCCCATCGACGCGAGGTCCCGGGCAAATCCCATGAGGCGAGGCTCGTCGACGCCCGAGGCATGGACGCCCGGCACGAGAAGAAAGGCTCGCCTCCGGCTGCCACGAGGCAGGTACGTGCGCGCAGGGAGCGCGCCGCCTCGCCACGGGACCGTGAGCGACTGCTCGTCGACCGCTCGCGTCTCCCACTCGGCGAGCGTTCGCGCGATCCCGTGCATGCCCGCGGCCTTGACCACGAACGCCGCGCCGAGCACGTAGTCGTGGGCGGCGACGTAGCCGGCGCCTCCCGCGAGGCAGGTAACCAGAACCACGACCGCCGCGCGCCGGCGCCACCGCATGCGGGGGATAATAGCAGCGTGACCTCGATCGCCGATCCGCACCGCCCGACTGCCAGCCACCGCCGCTTGATCCTCGCCATCGACGGGCCGTCCGGCGCCGGGAAGGGGACCGTCGCGCGCGAGGTCGCGCGCCGGCTCGGCTATCGACACGTCGATACGGGTGCGATGTACCGAGCGGTCGCGTGGAAAGCCCTGCAGCAGGGCGTCGATCTCACCGACGACGAGGCGAGTGCCGAGCTGGCGCGCCGGGCGTCGATTGTCGTCGGCGACGGCATGGTCCTCGTCGACGGCACGGACGTGGCGCGCGCGATCCGCACCGCCCGAGATCGACGCGGCCGCGGCCGCGGTGGCGCGCCTGCCGCGCGTGCGTGCAGTCTTGATCGCCCAGCAACGCGAGATGGGGCGCGGGGGCGGGGTAGTGATGGAGGGCCGCGATATCGGCACGGTCGTGTTTCCGGCCGCGGACGTGAAGGTCTATCTCGATGCCACGCCCGAGGAGCGAGCCCGGCGGCGTGCGCACGACCCGTCGCATACGCTGAGCGCCGGGGCCGCGACGGTCGGGGACGTGGCGACCGCGCTCGAAGCGCGCGATCGGAGCGACCGCACGCGATCGACCTCACCCTTGACTCGGGCAGACGATGCCGTCGAGATCGATACGACCGGGTTATCGGTGGAGGAAGTGATCGAGCGCGTGCTCGCGCTAGTCACCGACCGGCAGCGCTGACTGTCGCGCCCGGACACTCTGGCTGAGCGGCCTCTGTGTTATCCGTGTTGTCCGCGGCTAGGATCGATCCGTGCGTCCCGTGGTTTCAGCCACGATCCGTAGGCCCGCTCCCCGAGGTTCTACTCGTCATGTTCCGGGTAGTCTTCGGCTGACGCCGGGTCGAGTTCCCAGCGGTGGCGGTCGCGCTCGGCGATCTTGTCGGCGGCCTTGAGTTCCTCGCTGTCCTCGTACTGGACGCCCAGCGCCTTGCCGATGTCGTCGACGCGGTCCTGATCCGGGGTCGGGTTGTCGCCCCCTGGCGCCTCGTCACCGGTCGAGTAGGCGTCTTCCCAGCTCGCATCGACGTCTCCGCCGGTGAGCTCCGGGCTGGTCTCGTTGTGGTGCATCCGCGCGTCCCGCATCCCCTGGCGGCCCGATCGCGCCGCCGAGGGCGTTCGATCCAGGTCGAGCGACGAGGGTGGGGTCGGCACGTTGTCCTCGAACTCGGGGAGGTGCCGGCGGTTACGGTCGAGCGACAAGGCATGGATCGGGCGCTCCGGTTTGGCGTCCCGGGCGGGCTCGCGGCCGCTTCATGGCGGGTTTGACGCTCGCGGGCGCCGGTTTGGCCGCGGGCTTCTTCGCCCGCATTGTCTTTGCAGGAGCGGCCCCTCGGGCTGGCGAGCGCTTGGCGGCGGTTCGCTTGGGGGCGGCCGGTCGCTTTGCCGCTTTCTTGGGGGCTTTGGCCTTGGTGCGGGTCGCGCGCGCCGGTTTGGCCGCTCGTTTCTTACTGGTGGCGGCCCTTCTGGCCGGGCGCGAGGGGCTGCTGGCGGAGCGCCGGCCCTTGCCCAGGGGGGCGCTGCGTTTCGGTCGGCTGGCAGCGCGTCTAACGGTCGGTCGTTTCCTGGCTTTTCTCGCCATGGCGGTTTGACTCCGTGCCCCTAAGTGATGTATCTTCTACTGCTTATCGCCAATCAAAAGCGATGCACATTACAGCCCGCCGGGAGCTGAGATCTCCGGCAAGTACGATCGAGGAGGACCCGTTTAGATGCCCACTGATAATTCGCAGCACATCAAGCCCCAAGGAGGTGCCATCGACGATTCTATCGACCCGCAGGAATACGCGCGCCTGCTGGACCTTTACGATAGCAGCTTCCGCAACATCGCGGAAGGTGAAGTCGTCAAGGGCACCGTTCTGAAAGTTACCCCATCTGAAGTCATCGTCGACGTCGGCTACAAGTCCGAGGGCATCATCGCCATCGACGAGTTCGTCGACGAGACCGGCCAGATCGCCGTGCAGCCAGGGGACATCGTCGATGTCCTGCTCGAGCGCACCGAGGATCGCGACGGCTACGTCGTGCTCTCGCGCGAAAAAGCCGAGAAGATGAAGATCTGGGACGACGTCGAGAAGGCTTACGCCGAGCGTAAAGTCGTCATCGGCCGCGTCATCGAGCGCATCAAGGGCGGCCTCGCGGTTGACATCGGCGTCCGCGCGTTTCTCCCCGGTTCGCAGATCGACGTGCGTCCCGTCCGTAACCTCGATGCCCTGCGCGGGCAGGAGCTGCGGATGCGCGTCATCAAGGTCAACAAGAAGCGCGGCAACATCGTGCTCTCGAGGAAGGTCCTCCTCGAAGAAGAGAACGCCGAGAAGAAGAAGCATACGCTCGACACGCTCGCCGAGGGCAAGGTCCTCACCGGTGTGGTCAAGAACATCACCGACTACGGCGCGTTCATCGATCTGGGCGGCATCGACGGCCTGCTCCACATCACGGACATGTCGTGGGGCCGCGTCTCGCATCCCTCGGAGCTCTTCAAGGTCAACGACGAGATCGACGTCATCGTGCTCAAGTACGACCCGGCGACCGAGCGCGTCTCGCTTGGCCACAAGCAGCTCAAGAACGACCCGTGGTCGAACGTCATCGAGCGCTATCCGGTCGGCGCGCGGATGAGCGGTAAGGTCGTCAGCCTGACCGATTACGGCGCGTTCGTCGAGCTCGAACCTGGTGTCGAAGGCCTGATCCACGTGTCGGAGATGTCGTGGAGCAAGCGCGTCAAGCACCCGTCGAAGATCCTCAACGTCGGCGACAAGGCCGAGGCGATGGTGCTCGGCGTGGATCCCGGCGCGCGGCGGATCTCGCTCGGCCTCAAGCAGGTCGAGAGCAATCCCTGGCACGAGCTCAGCGAGAAGTACCCGATCGGCACGACCATCACCGGCAAGGTGCGCAACCTCACCGAGTTCGGTGCGTTCGTCGAGGTGGAGGAGGGCATCGACGGCCTCATCCACATCTCGGACATGTCGTGGAGCAAGCGCCTCAAGCACCCGTCCGAAGTGCTCAAGAAGGGCGACACGGTCGAGGCGATGGTGCTCAACATCGACGCCGAAAATCAGCGCCTGTCCCTGGGGCTCAAGCAGCTTCAGACCGATGTATGGGATGAGTTCTTCACCCAGCAGCACGTCGGCGACGTCGTCGAGGGCAAGGTGGTCCGCGTGACCAACTTCGGCGCGTTCGTCGAGCTGGCTGAAGGCATCGAGGGCCTCATCCACGTGTCCGAGTTCGACGACTCGGCGCACGCCGGCAAGGACGAGAAGCTCGAGCTGAAGGTGGGGGAGAACTACCAGATGAAGATCATCAAGCTCATCCCCACCGAGCGGAAGATTGGC
>CAWKBU010000029.1:0-336019 GCA_963847975.1 uncultured Acidobacteriota bacterium
CTGTTGTGGTCTGGTTCGTGCCGACGCGCTGTGACATCTGATTCGGCGCGCCGTTGTTGAACCGATAGCTGATTTGCCGGCCGACGTAGGTCGTGTTCCGTTCGACATGTACCCGGCCTGGTAGCCCCACTTCATGCTGTGGCTGCCGGTGATGTATGACATCGCCGCTTTCCAGGTGGCGTGCTTCTGGCTGCTCGACGGCGCCGGATTGAAGCCGCGATAGATGAAATTCGCGAAAGGCACTCCGGCGCGGTTGACTGCTCCGTCACTGGAATGAAGTCCGTCAGCACGCCGAAGGGCCGAGGATCGCCGTTATCGGTATAGAAGGCCGAATAGCCGCTCTCGAAGAGCAGGCGATTCGAGAACGGTGACGTCCACGTGGTCTGCATGATCTTCGCCGGCGCATCCCAGATGGTTCCTGACTCAGGGGACACTGTTGCCGTGCCCGTAGAGCCCGGGTCCAGACGCCGTCCAGCCGTCGCCGGGACCTCGGCACTGATCGCCGCCTTCCTTGTAAGCGCCGCCGCTGCAGTTCTTCGTGTAGTCGATGAAGAACCCATTTTCTTGTTCTTCTGCGTGGCCTGCCAGGTCAGGCGCACGGCGTTCAGGGTTTTCGAAGTGGAGTTGCGCACGCTCTGAGCGTTGCTGCGCGCCCACGTCCATGCGTTTGGGTTCCCGGCGTTCAGGTTGTCGTACAGGTTCTGTTGTTCCTGATAAGTGCCAATGGCGCGCGTGTTGGCGTAGAACCACAGGCGGTCGCGAAGAATGGGTCCGCCCACGGCGAGGTTGGCGTCGTAACTTTTGATGAGCGCCGGCTGCTCGCTGAATCCCAGCGAGCGGAGGCTTGTCGTCGATGTTGCTCGACTGCCCCCACTTGCCGGCGTAGCTGGTAAAGCCGGTCCCGCTGAACGAATTGCCGCCGGTCTTCGGGATGATGTTGAAGGCCGGGCCGCCGCGATCGGCCTCGCCGAGGCCGCCGGAGATGGCCACCTGCACTTCCGACGCGTTCGACATGTCATACAGGTAGCCGGACACGCCGCCGCCATTGCCTGGTGCGCCCACGTTCATCCCGTCGAGTTGGATGAGGCCTTCGGTAATCCGCCCGCCGCGCGCCGAGAAGAAGTTGTTGATCGTTGCCGCGCCGCTTCCGAAACCGGTGGCTTGGATCGCCGGCAGGGCCGCGATGTAGTTGCCGTAGCTTCGCGACGCTGGAAGCGCGCGAACCACGTCTCCGTCGATGACCATTTGCTGGCGCGCCGTCTGGATGTCCACCACCGGCGACTCGCCGGTCACGGTGACGGACTCCGAGACGCTCCCCACCCGCATCTCCGCACCAATGGTCATGACGCCGGCGCCCGCCAGCTCGACGCCTTCGCGCACGACCGTGGCGAAGCTCGGCAAACTGAAGCTGACTTTGTAAGTGCCGGGCGGCAGGTCGAGAATGGGGTAATGCCCTGCTTCGTCGGTGACGCCCGTGCGGACCTTGGTGATGAGCGCGGGGCTCGAGACTTCAATCGTGACGCCCGGGAGCACGGCACCGGATGTATCGCGCACGGTGCCGGCGAGGCTTTGCGCGGTCGCCACGCTCTGTCCAGCGCCGAGGATCGCCATTACCGCCAACGATCGGATCAGCAGTCGATTCATGACCGAGCACCTCCAAAACCGCCTGGGTGACGAAGGAATTCTCGTGACTGGACGCCGTGAATGTGCGGACTATGGACCCTCAGACGACTGCTGTCAAGCGTTCTGACATTTCAAACGCACGATGGTGACAAGCCTTTTTGGCCTTTGGCGCCTCGCGTCGTGATTTATTCTTAGCCGCTCAGAGCGTCCCATGATCAACGACATCCGCATCGCGTTCCGGAATCTGACCCGCGTGCCGGGGTTCGCCGTCGCGTTCGTGCTGACGCTCGGCCTCGGCATCGGCGCGAACACGGCGATCTTCAGCGTCATCAACGGCGTGCTCCTGCGCCCGCTCCCGTATCCCGAAGCCGACCGCATCATGCACCTGCGCCAGCCGCAGGTCGCCGCCGGGCATCGAGGATTCGTCGTTCTCGTTTCCGGAGGTGGCCGACTATCGCGCGCGGTCGAAGACGATCGACCAGTTCGTCGAATTCGGCGACTGGACGTTCAACGTGCTCGGGCGCGGCGAGCCGCATCGCGCCGACGGGCGGGCTGGTGACGGCGAACTTCTTCCCGATGCTCGGCGCGCAGCCGCTGCTCGGACGGATGCTCGTGCCCGCCGACGAAGTCAAATGCGGCGCCGCCGGTCGCGGTGCTCACCTACGCGTACTGGCAGCGCGTGTTCGGATCGGACCCGTCCGTCGTCGGCCAGACGCTCGATCTCACGGTCAAGAAGGCGGAGATCGTCGGCGTCCTGAAGCCCGGATCGCACTACGCGACGCAGCGCAAGCAGGACTTCTACGTCAACTACGCCGCCAACGATCACTACATGAGCTCGTCGATGCAGAACGAGTGGCCGCATCGGATGACGACCGTGTACGCGCGACTCGCGCCGGGCGCGACCGCCGCGAGCGCGCAGGCGGAGCTGCGGACAGATCGCCGCCTCGCTCCATCAGGCGCATCCCGAGGCCTATCCGAAATCGCGCGGCTTCGACGTCGTCGTCACGCCGTGGAAGGACGAGCTCACGGCGAAGGCGAAGCCGACGCTCGTGATTCTGCTCGTCACGACGGTGTTCGTCCTGGTCATCGCGTGCGCCAACGTCGCGAACCTCACGCTCACGCGGCTCGTGCAGCGCGAGCGCGAGATGGGCATCCGCGCCGCGCTCGGCGCGCCGGCGTCGTTCCTGCGGCGTCAGCTGCTCGCCGAAAACCTCGTGCTGTCGGTGCTCGGCGGCCTGCTCGGCCTCGGCGTTCGCCGTCTCCGGCCTCAACCTCCTGATCGCGTACACCTCGCGGTTCACGAGCCGCGTCGGCGAGATCGGGCTCGACGGCCGCGTGCTCGCCTTCACGCTCGTCGTCTCGACCGCGATGGCGCTGCTCTTCGCGTGGGCGCCGCGGCTGACGTTCATGAACGATCCGGTGCGCGCGATGTCGGCCGGCGGCGGCCGGTCGACCGGCGGCCGCGGGCGGCGGCGCGCGCAGCGCGTGCTGGTCGTCAGCCAGCTGGCGGCGTCGTTCATGCTGCTCATCGGCGCCGGACTGCTGACGCGCAGCCTGATGCGCCTGTACGCCGTCGATCCGGGCTTCGATCTCGAGCACGTGCTCAGCCTGCAGGCGCCCAACTTCGCTCAGCAGACCCGCCGAACGGCTGACGGCAGTTCAGCGACGACGTGATCGAACGCGTCAAGGCGGAAGCGTCGGTGAAGAACGCCGCCATGGCGTCGGCGGCGCCGCTGGCGGGATCGTTCCCGCAGCAGCGCGAATTCCGGATCGACGGCGCCGACGCCGACGCGATCAGCGCGGGCCCGCGCACCGTGACCGCGTCGTGAGCAGTTCGTACTTCGAGACCATCGGCACGCCGCTGAAGGCGGGCCGTCCGTTCCAGCCGACCGATACGCGCACGTCACCGCCGGTCGTGATTCTCAGCGAGTCGATGGCGAAGTACTACTTCAAGACCGACAGCCCGATCGGCCGGCGCATCAGCTGGAAGCTGATCAACGGCATCACCGGCGCCGTGACGTGGACGCCGCCGGCGGAGATCGTCGGCGTCGTCGCCGACTCCCGCGCCGACGGGATCGACCAGGCGCCGATGCACACGATGTTTCAGCCCGACACGCAGTCGTTCGCGCCGTCGACGCTGCTCGTCCGGACCGCCGGCACGCCCGACCGCCTCGCGCCGCACGTCATCGAGACGATTCGGCAGCTCGATCCGAATCGGCCGATCGATCACGTGCAGACGCTCGAGGAAATCCGCGACGAAACGATCGCGCCGCAGCGGCTCAACGCGACGCTCATCGGCCTGTTCGCCGGGCTGGCGCTCGCCATCGCCACGGTCGGCGTCGCCGGCGTGCTCGCGTTCTCGGTCAGCCAGCGCACGAACGAGCTCGGCATCCGCGTGGCGCTCGGCGCCGAGCGCGGCACGATCCTGCGGATGATCCTCGGCGAAGGCGCCGCGATGGCGCTCGATCGGCCTCGCCGTCGGCGGCGTGGCCGCCGTGCCGCTGTCGCGCCTCCTGAACGGGCTGCTCTTCGGCATCGAGCCGGCGGACCCGCCGACGATCGCGATGGCGGCGGTGCTGCTCGTCGTCGTCGCGATCGGCGCCGCGTGGGTGCCCGCGCGGCGCGCGACGGCCGTCGATCCGATGACGGCGCTTCGAGGCGAATGAGGATGGCACCGAGCGGGTGCAGGCCGTCCGTCACGCGGAGCGACCACCTCGTGAAAACGCCCGCCGGTACGACAGTGGGTTCGTGCCGACCACGGTTCCAAAGTGCTCGCGCATCACGGCGGCGGACCCGAAGCCTGCCGCTGCGGCCACTTCCTCGATCGCCGCATCCGTCGTTTCGAGCAGCCGCTGCGCGCGACGCACGCGCGCCTGCGCAAGCCATGCGGCCGGCGTCGCTCCCACCTGCTCGCGAAAACGGCGGCTGAGTGTTCGCGTGCTCATCGCCGCCCGCCGCGCGATGACCGGCAGCGGAAGCTCGCGCGAGAGGTTCTGTTCCATCCACGTCAGCAACGGCGTCATGGCGCCGGGCGCGTCGGATGGCGGCGCGTGTTCGATGAATTGCGCCTGCCCGCCGGCGCGTTCGAGCGGCATGACCGCCAGCCGCGCGACCGACGCCGCGACCTCGGCGCCCAGGTCGCGACGAACCATGTGGAGGCACAAATCGAAACCGGCGGCGGCGCCCGCCGAGGTCAGGACGCGGCCGTTGTCCACGTACAGCACATTCGCGTCGAGGTCGATGGACGGATGACGACGGGCGAGATTGGCGGCGGCAAGCCAGTGCGTCGTGGCGCGGAGGCCGTCGAGGACGCCGGTGGCCGCCAGCACGAACGCGCCGGTGCATATCGACGCCACTCGGGCGCCGCGCTCGGCCGCCCTTCTTATAGCGCGCAAGACCGAAGCGGGTGCGGGGCGGGTGACGTCGTTGACGCCCGGCACCATGACCGTGTCGGCCTGAGTCAGTGACGACAGCCGCCACGGCACGCGCAGCGCGACGTGCCTCGATTCGACCTCCACCGACTCGCTGCAGACGCGGACCTCGTACGCAGGCCGGCCGTCCTTCCTCTTCGCCAGGCCGAACACTTCGCACGCCGTCGACAAGTCGCCCAGCACGACGCCGTCGAACGCGACGACCGCCACCAGGTGCGGCCGTCTCCCGTCCGGTCGTGGCGTGAATCCTGCGATCATCGTCTTTTTAGCCACTGGCGGATTCTGCCACGTTTTGTAGGATTGCGCCATGGAGGAAACGCTCATGCACCCTGCACCGCTCGCAGTCATGGACTACGTCGGACCGGCTCTCGGCGCTCTGCTGTTCGTCGCCGTGATGTCACTCGTCGCGGAGCCCACTCGTCGCACCCTCAACGCGATCATCCTTGCGGGCGCGAGCGGCGTGTACTTGAGTGGTGGATTCGGTCTGTGGGAGTTGACCTACCCCGTTATCGGCGCGGCGATCGCGTTTCGCGGGCTACGGTCGTATCGGCTGATCGGTGTCGGCTGGCTGATTCACGCGGGCTGGGATATTGCGCATCACCTATGGGGCAATCCCATTTGGCCGTTCATGCCGAGCTCCGCGTTCGGCTGCATGATTTTCGACAGCATGATCGCGCCGTGGTTCCTCGCCGGTGCGCCATCGTTCCTGAAGCGCCAACCCGCCGTGATGCGCGCCGCCGGCGCGTGAACGACGACGACGCCGACATGGACCGATCGGGAATGCGCGCTACGTCGATTCGTCTGGCTCCGGCGTTTCGTTCGTCAGCACGTCGGTCTCTAGGCCATGACGACCTTCCAGAGGGGTGTCCCGCACCTGTCGGCGCGGCTTCCGGCCGGCTCCTTTGCCACCCACTCTGGTCCTGCGCGCCGTTGTGCGTTTCGCAACCGTGGCCGGCCCGACTCCGGGCAGCGGGGGCAAGCTTCTCGGATCCGCGCGTTCGCGGTCCCGAACGAATGCTTTGATGATCTTCAAGGCTGCGCGAGCCTCGCGCTCAGTCCGGCGGCCCTTGAAGTAGGCCGCGAGTTCCTTGTTCGCGCGCAGGACCTCCTGCTCGCGCTTTTGACGCTCGCTGGCGTCACCCGCCTCTTCACGCTTCACCGGCCGCGCCATCGTTCCCTCCTGCACTCTTCCCGCGGGGAGTTATTGAAAACAAATAAACAAGAAATCCTCGGTTCCTCACCATCCAAGGTGTAGCGAATCGAGTCGTCTCCGCCGCCGCGGAACATTGGCCACGGGTGACGGCCGCGGCGGCGCACCATCGTAGCGTCTGATCGCCGCCGGGGTGAATCTTCTTGCCGCCGCATCGCCGCGCGGCCGCCCGCGCGTACGGTCGGCGCCGCGAGAGCGGCGCATTTACGAAGTACGAGAGAGGTTTCCGTGGGCGTAAGGATCTGCGCCTGACGCACGTCGGGGCGATTGCGTCAAGAACCGGCATCTGTCCTGCACTCGCTTTCACGATTGGTGACAGTCAGTCGTCCTCGCAGCTTGAAGGAGTGTCTTGCATGAGGCAGGGTTTGTTCGTCACGGTTCTCACTGGTGCCTTGGCTGCGGCGAGCGTCGCGGACGCGCAGACGCCACCGCCGGCACCGGCGCTGGTCGAACCCGCTGCAGGCGCGGCGCGGGTTCAACCGATCACGCTCCGTTGGAATCCGGTGGTCGACCCCGATGGACCGATCGGAAGCTACACGTGGCAGGTGGGCACCAGCTCGTCATTCACGACGATTGTGCTGTCCGGCTTCACCCAGCAGTCTCTTCCAGGCATTCCCGTGCCGACCCAGGACAGGGTGAGCGGGCTTCCACTCGGCACCTACTTCTGGCGCGTCAAGGCGTCACAGACCGTCGGCGGCGCGATCGGCTCGATCGAATCCGCCTGGTCAACGGTGCGCACCTTCACGGTGTCGGCGCTCGGCTCCGAGCCGGATACGCCCAGCTTCACGTCGCCGGCCAATGGGGCGCGATTTCACGCGCTCGAGTTCTTTTCCATCACATGGACCGCCGTCGCGGATGCGCAGTACTACCTGCTCGAAGCCGATGACGAACCGAGCTTCTCGTACCCGCTGACGCTCAACACCGACGTGATGCAGTTCGGCACGAAGTTCCGTGCCGGGTGGGGCAATGAGATCCCCAACATCTACTACCGCGTCCGCGCCGTGTCGGCTGACGGTGTGCGCGGGTTGCCGTCGCCGACCTTGAACGTGAAGATCACCAACACCGCCCCGGTTCCGCCGGCGCCGACGCCGCTGTCGCCGAGCGGCGGGGCGACCGTGTCGATCCCGTTCACCTTCGACTGGACGGACACGCCCAATCCACAGGATGCCGGCTACGACCTCGATATCGACGATGAGCCAAACTTCCAGGGAGCGTTCGGCGTGTTCCTCGTCCAGAACGTCAGCCGCTCGGATTACATGCTGACCGAGACGCTGGCGCCCGGCACCTACTTCTGGCGCGTGCGCGCGGTGCACGGCGCGGTTCGTGGCCCGTGGTCGGCGGGCGCGAGCTTCAGGATCGTCGCAGGGCCGCCGTCGGGGGTGTCGATTCTCTCCATCGTCGCCGCCCCGAGCAGCCGTCTCCGGCGGCAACTCGACACAGGCGCGCGTGACGCTGAACACGCCGGCCCCCGCCGGCGGCGTGGTGGTCAAGGTGGCCAGCGATTTTTCGCAAGCGCAGACCCCGTTCAGCGTGACGATTCCCGCCGGCGCCACCGATGCGACGGTCTTTCCGATCACGTCGGTGCCGGTCCCGGGCGCGACGGTCGGCACGATCCGCGCGGCGATTGGCTGGAAGCTGGCAGCAGAGCTCGCTCGGATTGTTTCCGCTGCTGTTCGGTCTCGAACTCAGCGATGAGAGCGTGATTGGCGGGGACACGCTGACGGGAACGGTCACGCTGTTGAATCCGGCGCCGCCGGGCGGCATCGAGGTCACGCTGGTCAGCGGCAACACCAGCCTTCTCACGCTGCCGGCGAAGGTCTCCATTCCGGCGGGCGGCTTTGGCGCGACGTTCAGCATCGCCACCTCGCCGGTTTCGGTCCCGACGCGCGTGATCGTCGATTCGGGCACCGCGTTCGAAGGGTATCGCGCACCGTCCACCTGGCTGACGCTGATGCCGCCGGGAAGCCCGGATCCCGCGCCGAGCCTCTCGGCCGTGACGGTCGCCACCAGCAGTGTGGCCGGCGGCGGAAAGACCACGGGGACGGTGACGCTGACCGGGCCCGCGCCGGCCGGTGGCGCTCTCGTTCGTCTGAACGGCAGCATGGAGGGGACAGGTCGTCACGCCGCCAAACGTGACGGTGCCGGCCGGCAGCGTCAGCGCGAATTTCACGATCACCGCACCACAGGTGCCCGCCCCCCACTACGTGCTGATCCAGGCGAGCTACAGCTCGTTTGGCGTCAGCCATGCGCGGCTGCTCGAAATCGTCCCGGGATCCAGCAGCCCGACGCTTCTGGCGCTGGGCGTCAGCCCGACGTCGGTTGTCGGCGGCGCCTCGACGACTGGAACCGTCCAACTGGTGGTGCCGGCGCCCGCGGGCGGCGGGGTCGTGACGCTGACCAGCGACAATCCGGCTCTCGTCCAGGTACCGGCCAGCGTTTCCGTTCCAGCCGGCAACAGCGCGACCAGCTTCACGATCACCACCAGCGCCGTGGCCAGCTTCACGACGGTGCGCATCGACGCGAGCGCGGGCGGCGTCACGAGGTCCGAGTTCATCAACCTGGCGGCGAACCCCAATCCGCCGGCTGGACTGCAGGCGGTGACGCTTGGCGCCGGCAGCGTGACGGGCGGCGCCACCGTGACGGGCACGGTGGTCTTGAGCGGCAACGCGCCGGCCGGCGGTGTGTCGGTCACGCTCGCGACCAGCAATTCGTCGGCGGCGCAGGTGCCGCCCGTCGTCACGGTGCCGGCTGGCCAGAGCCAGGCCACCTTCTCGGTGACCACGTTCGCGGTCTCGACAAATACGGTGGTCACGATCACGGGCTTTCAAGGCAGCGTGACCCTATCGGCGAACCTCACGGTCCTTTCCGGGTCGTCGGTGCCCACGCCTGGCACACCGAGCCTGGTCAGCCCGGCGGACGCCGCCGCGGTGGCCCAGCCAGTGACGCTCGACTGGAGCGACGCGTCGAATGCCGCCAGCTATGAGATTCAGGTGGACGACAGCAGCAGCTTCTCCGCGCCGCTCGTGAGCAGCCTCACGTCCACCGCGTCACAAACCAGCGTCAGCGGTCTGGCGGCCGTCCAGCACTGGTGGCGCGTGCGCGCGAAGAACTCGGCCGGCGTCGCGGGCAACTGGTCGGCCTCGCGCCGCTTCACGGTGAGTAGCGGATCGCCGTCGGCGCTGGCGATTGCGCTGAGCGGTGTGCCGGCGACCATTTCACGCGGCCAGTCGTTCACCGCCACGGCGACGGTGACCAACACCGGTGGAGCGGCAGCGAGCGGCCTGTCGGTCGTGGTGAGCTTCACGCCGAGCAACGCGCTTCGGCTGCGGAGCCCGCAGGGATCGACGCAATCGGTCGCGACGGTGGCGGCGGGCGGAAGTCGGAGCGTGGCGTGGCAGATTCGCGCCGAGCGCGCCGGCACGGCGACCTTGACGATGACGCTACGCAACTCCAGCGGGACGACGCTGGGGACGGCGACCCGAACGCTGACGATCAACTAGAAATCGGCTTCGGGCTCCAGGCTACGGGAAGAGCTTTCTTGGTGATTTTCCCGAAGCCTGTAGCCCGGAGCAGGGCGGTACTCTCACCTTTTCTTGACCGTGATTGTCGTTCCATTGCTGTCGCCGTCCGGATCGTGATTGGTCCCGCTATAGACGTATGTCACGAGCGCGATCGTCTGGATGGTGAAGCTGGCGCCGGTTCCCTTGAGAGACCGTCGACAAGGTGCATTGTCCTGTCGCGTCCGTAGTGCATGCGCCCGCTTCGCCCGACGACCACCTAGCCCAGAGGTACGCAGACGCGACCCGCCGATGCTGTCCGTCGTGGACCACGACGCGTCACGCTGGCAAGCGACGACGCCTTGGCGCCCTGCGTGCTGGTGCCGTCGAGATCGCCGACGTGCATCGAACCAGGCTGGACTGTGATCGTGCTCTCGACGGTGGCCGTCTGGCCACCGTCATCGGCGACCGTGAGGACGACTCGGTACGTGCCCGGCGCGGCGTAGGTGTGCTGTTGGATCGCGGTGCCATAGCGTGCCGTAGCCATCGCCGAAATTCCACGAGTAATATTGCAGCGCCCTCCCTTCCGGATCCGCCGAGGCGGATGCATCGAAGGTGCAGCGAACACCGTCACAGGTCTTGACGAACGATGCCACCGGCGGATGATTGACCGTCTGCACGGTGGCGCTCGCCGTCGCACTGGCGCCTACGTTGTCTCTGACGACGAGCTGCACGGTGAACGTGCCGGTCCTGTAGCTGTGCGTGGCGGTGGCGGTGCCCGCGGGTTGGTAAAGCGTCGCTCCATCGCCGAACGTCCACTCGTAGGACGTGATCGTTCCGTCGGCATCTGCCGAGCCTGACGCGTCGTACGTGCATCAGCCCTGATGCGCATTTGACGACGAAGGTGGCCGTCGGCGCCGCGTTGGCCACAATCTGCCTGCTCACGGCGCTCGTCGTGCCGTCGTTATCCGTCACAGTCAACGTCACGAGGAATGTCCCACCCGCGGTGTAGGTGTGACTGATCGTGGACCCCGTGCTGTTCGTAGCGTCGCCCAACCTCCATGCGTAGCTGACGATCGCGCCATCCGGATCTGTTGATCCGGTGGCGTCGAAATCGCAGCTGGAACCGGTGCAGTGGTGGGTGAAGGATGCGAGCGGCTGGCCGGGACGCGCGCGCAACCAGTCCGGATTACTGCCCCTCCCGAGCAACCGCAGGTTCGAGCCGACCGCATCCACCGTGTAGAGACCGTAGAGAGGTGTGCAGTAGGAGGACCAGTCGGCGTTGCATGCCCCCCCGCCACAGCATCCTCCCTCGTAGCCGATCGGGTTCGTGCCTTCGAACATCAGGCTGGCCCCATCCGGTGACCAGACGGGATTGGTTCCCGGGGTTCCGGCGGCAACGCGGACGATCGTTCCGTCCTCATGTCTTACGGCGATTTCGGCAGCTGGCCCGAAGCTCGTGGTCACAAACGCGATTCTTCCATCGCCGGGCGCGAACACCGCGCTGCGGCCCGAGCTCGCGGTGAGTCGGGCGAACCCCGTGGCGTTAGCGTTGATCACGCACACTTCTGTACCGCAGTCGAACAGGATGCGCGTGCTATCTGACGACCATTCGATCTCGCCAATGCCGCCGAGTCCGGATGTGAGGCGGACGCTGCTCGATCCATCGGGGTTGATCCTGTATAGATCCGACACGCCGGCAATGTCCCGAGCGAGCGCAATCGTGCGGCCATCGGGTGACCACGCAAATCGGCCGTTGAACCCAATCGCCGTCGTCAGACGCACGAGCCCCGTTCCGTCAGTGTTCACTCGGTACAGTTCCTGTGTGCCGGTGCGATCGCTGACGAAGGCGATCGACGATCCATCGGGAGACCAGGCGGGCGCCCAGTCGAATCCCTGGCCGCCGGTCAGGTTGTAGACACTCAGGTCTGCGAGACTCACGACCTGGATGTTCGGAGTTGAGAGTCTCCAGTGAAGGCGATGCGCCCTCCGTCCGGAGACCATTTCGGCGTGTAGCCTACAGGCGCTACGATGGTTTCTACTCCATCGGCCAGGACAGCGACACCGCAGACGTAGTCATAGATGTCCCAATAGTTGAAATAGCACGACTCGTAAGCGATTCGGCTCACTGGGCCCTGCGCGGATTGCCGCGGCGGCGGGTTCCCTCGACGGCAGCGAGGTGCCCACCGCGATCAACGTGATTCCCACTAGTGTCCGAAACCTCATATGACGCCTCCTGTTGTTATAAACACGGATGGCGTCCAGATCGGGCCAACGCGGTTGAGGGCGGCAGGTCAGGGTGGAACGCAGGACTCATCCTGCAGCGCGTACTCGATCGCCTGACCTGCATCCATAGCCTGTCCTTGCTCCCACGTCGACACGAAGCGCGCTTCACCCAAGGCCGTACGCGCAGCCCGCATCTCGCGTTCGTATTCGTTGGTGTCGGCGGCTGCGCGCGGAATGGAAAGCACCTTCCTGCACCCTTGCGCCGCCGCCCAGAGGCATACGGCGCGATCGGGCTGCCCTCGAGCCCTCAATACCGCGGCCAGATGTTCGAGAGGCCGCAGGAATTCAGGCTTCTCGTCCAGCTCCCTCCACGTCGTCAAACTCTGCCTGTAGAGGGAGAACGCCAACTCGTGGTCACCTCGCAGCCTGGCCACGTTGGCCAGGCCCGTTAGAGCATGAGCGCTGGCGTCCTTGGCGGTGGACTGCTGGCTCAGCGCAAGCCCCTCTTCGTGAAGCGAGCACGCCAACTGCGTAATTGCCTTCGCGAGCCGCCACACCGCCCAGACAATTGAGGGCGATGGCGATCTCGCGTCTTCCCCCGAGCTCGCGATGAATGGCGAGGCTCTCTGCGAAGGATGCTCGCGCGGTCGCACCGTCCTCGGCCACGAGACCAAACGACAAGAGCAGGTCAGCGGTCAAGCGCTTGTCGCCCGATTGCCGCGACACTTCGAGACCTTCTGTGAGGAGCGCGCGCGCGGTCGCATGGTCTCCCCGGCGACCCGCCAAATCACCGAGAGAGTTGAGTGCGCTGGGAATCAGCGTTTTGTCGCCCAGGTCTTTGCCGAGGGCAAGGGCCTCACCAATCAAGGCGCGCGCCGTGGCCTGGTCACCCACCCGCCTGGCGACGTCACCGAGGTTCAGGAGGGCAGTCGCGATCCCATGCTTGTGATCCACTTCCCTCGAGATGCTCAGGCTCTCCTCGAGGATCGATCGCGCGGACGCGATGTCGCCCCGGCGGAAGGCCAGGATGCCCAGGTTGCTGAGCGTCATCGCCGTTAAGGCTTTGTCGCCCGACTCGCGGCGGATCGTCAGACTTTGCTCGAGGAGTGACCGCGCCTCAATGAAGTCGTCATGCTTCCCGGCGAGTACGGCAAGGCAGTTGAGCGCCATGCCGGTTTCGCGTTTATCGCCAGACTCCCGCGACAGCGCGAGTGCCTCCATGGCAAACGTCCGCGCGGCGATGTGGTCCCCCTGGTTCTCCGCGATCAGAGCTGCTGCGTTGAGTGCCCTGACACGTGCGGTTCTGTGTGTCAGCGTGCCAGGAGCCTGCAGCAGATCGGCCAACCATCTGCGGGCTTCATCCCAGTGCCCCCGCATGGTACCAGAATCGCCCCAACCCGGCCGCGAGCAACAGGCCCATTCCGACGTCATTCCTGGAGGTCCAGGTCAACGCCGCACGGATGTTGTTGTATTCGGCGTTCAACCGGTCGAACGATCGCTTCTGCTCGGTTCCGACCAACTTCGCCTCGTTTTCGACCGCCAACGCGAGTACGAATTCGGCGTGCGCGCGATGGATGGACTCTCCTTCTTCAGTGCGCATCAGCTGTTTCCGTGCGTACTCCTGCAGCGTCACCATGAAGCGATACCGCGTCTGCCCGTCGTGTTCCTCGGCCAGAACCAGTGACTTGTTGACCAATCCGGACACCAGTTCGAGCACACTCTCACTGTCCAGGCCGTCGCCGGCACACACGGCTTCGGCCGCTTCGAGCGTCCAGCCTCCGGCAAACACGGACAGGCGACGGAAGAGACGTTTCTCCGGTTCGCTCAACAGCGCGTAGCTCCAATCGATTGCGGCGAGCAGTGTCTGGTGGCGTGGCGATGCTGTTCGACTGCCGCCCGTCAGCAGACTCAATCGATCGTGCAATCGAGCAGCGATCTGCGCAACCGACAGCACCGTGACGCGCGACGCGGCCAATTCGATCGCGAGCGGGATGCCCTCGAGCTGCACGCACAGGCTGGCGAGCGAATGAGCCACACTGTTGTTGATGGTGAACGTGGATTTCGCCGAGCGCGCCCGATCCAGGAACAGCTCCACGGCTTCGTGTCTGCTCAAGGTTTCGAGATCGGGCAGCTGCGTGGGGTCTGGCAATTCCAGCGACGACACCCGAAACACCGCTTCACCTGCAATGGCCAGCGCCTCGCGGCTGGTCGTCAGGACATGCAGGTCTTTGGCCCGGCGGAGAAGCATGTCCGTGAGCTGAGCGGCGGCACCGATCAGATGCTCGCAATTGTCCAGCACCAGCAAGAGATGCCGGTCTGCGAGATAGGCCGCGAGGGTGTCTCCGATCGAACGGCTGCCTTCGTCACGGATCCCAAAGGTCGCCGCAACACTTTGCGGAACCAGACCTGGATCGGCGAGCGACGCGAGCTCGACGAACCACACGCCGTCGGCGTAGGCCGGCAGCGAATCGACCGCGATTTGCAGGGCGAGCCGTGTTTTGCCGATCCCGCCAGGACCCGTCAGCGTGACGACACGAGTGTGGGTCCAGAGATCGCGAATGTCGGCCATCTCGCGCTTTCGACCGACGAATCTCGTCAGCTGCTGTGGCAAGTTGTTCATGAACCTGTCACCGGCGCCGGCCAGAATACGGGTGCCGCTCCGCTCCCTGAAGCTGTTCCGCGAGCTCCGCTGCGGTCTGCACTCGATGCTCGACTCGCTTCTCGAGACAGCGGGCGATGACGCGCTCCAGCGATAAGGGGATGTTCGGGTTGATGGATGTGACCGGCTGTCGGGTCGCCATCCACGATGTTGTGGATCGTTTCGTACACGGTGGGCCCTGAGAATGGCAGGCGCCCCGTCGCCATTTCGTACAGCACCACGCCGAGACTGAAAAGATCCGATCGTCGATCGACCGGTTCTCCGAGCGCCTGCTCGGGAGACATGTACGGCGCCGTGCCCATCACCACTCCTGAATCCTCGCGCAAGCGCGCCGTCACGAATCGTTCGCTTGGCGAGGCCGAAGTCGAGCACTTTCGCGTGTCCGCGCGGCGTAACCATGATGTTGGACGACTTGATATCGCGGTGGATGATGCCGACGCTGTGTGCCGCGTCCAGGGCCTGCGCAATCTGGATGGCGAGTCTGATCAGCTCCGATGAATCGAGAGGCCCTCTGGTGATCTGCGATTTGAGTGTCGCGCCTTCGACATATTCCATCACGATGAAATGCACGCCATCGGCTTCACGCAATTCGTGGATGGTCGCGATGTTCGGATGATTCAACGCTGACGCCGCTTTCGCTTCTTCAACAAAGCGCCGCATCCCGTGCTGGGTGACCGCGTCCTCGGAGGGAAGCACCTTCAACGCCACGGAGCGGTCCAGCACAGTATCGCGAGCCACGTACACGTCGCCCATTCCGCCCGAACCAAGATGGGACACGACGCGGTAGTGCGCGAGTGTTGTGCCAATCAGGTCTGCTTCTCTCGAGCGCGAAGGTCGCGCCCGCTGTGTCGCCCCGCCACTGACGGCATCGTCTGCTGCCACAGCATCGAGCAGGGCCGGCACCACATCGACCGCAAGCCGCTCGAGGAGGTTCGGCGTCCGATCGTGCACGGCCAGCAGCGATCTGAGCTCGGAACGCAGCGCCTGGTCATCGGTGCACGCTGTCGATGAAGGCGCCGCGGGCGGCCGGCGGTAGTTCGACGGCCCGCTCGAACAGCACAGTGAGCCGATCGTGTTGTTCGTTGCTCATGACATCAGATGACGCGCTCTATCTCGCGTTGCAACCATGCCTGTGCGAGCATCCAGTCGCGTTTGACGGTGCGCGGCGAAACCCCAATCGCCGCGGCAGTCTCGTCGATCGACATGCCGCCGAAGAAGCGGCACTCGACAACCCCACGCTGGCGAGGGCTGACCCGCTCCAACCGCTTCAATGCTTCGTCGATCGCGACAAGAAGATCCGCGTGGTCGTCGCTGACCTGCAATTGGCCGGCGGGACTCGTCCCGATCTCGGTGAGTGACACCGTGCGTACGCCGCCCCCTCGCTTGCTGGCTTGTCTGTCGCGCGCGTAGTTGCTGACGATGTGTCGAATGGCTGTTGCGGCGAGTGCGAAGAAGTGAGCGCGCGTTTGCAGGTGAATCGTGCGCTGCTTCACGAGCTTCAGGTACGCCTCGTGCACGAGCGCGGTCGTGTTGAGCGTTCCGCTCGCGTCCCAGCGTCGGCGCTGCCGATGTGCGAGCACCCGCAACTCGCCGTAGACCAGCGCATACAGGTTGTCCAGCGCTGACCGATCGCCTCGTTGAACTGCCTCGAGAAGTCGGCTGACCTCCTCGCCTGTCGACTCATCCATCGCTCAAGCTTCTCTGTGTCGATCCACGACGACCGACGCCCTTGACCGGACGGCCCATCCGTTTCCAATCAATATTCGATCAGTCAAACCCATTGACGCATGTGAAGTGGGGGCACGCGGCGACAGTTTTGGCGCTGACGCCCTTGTGACTGAATAAATCGCTGGCAAAACAGGCTTAGCGTCTTTGAAATTATTTATTCCTTGTTGCTTGCCAATTCCAGTTATAGGTGACGGTCTCGCCGGTGTTCAGGGGGTAAACATTTAACTCGGTCCCCGACATCGTCTGGTCATCCGAGGCAAAACGTCCTGAAAGATTGGAGACGCCGGCTTGCTGGATAATCCTCGTCCCGCTGCAATCAACAACTCCTGCTGATCCCTCAAGAGGGTCACGTTGCCGCGCGGTGAACTCTTCCCCCGTCGTCGTGCCGGTATATATCACGAACCATGGGCTATCTATGGTGATCGCGCCGTTTGAACGCGTGACGGTCATTTCCAGGTCAGAGAAGACCACACCGGTCAAGCTATCCCGTTGCCGCCGCACCCAGCAGTTGTCTGCACCGGTTACTGAGACGAAGCGGTGCGTCACCGTCCAGTTTGTTGTTGGCGACGAAACTGTGGGCGAGGCGGTTGTGGGCGTAGGTGTCGTGGGTGTGGTTGGCGTCGGAGACGAAGAGCCGCCGCCGCACGCAGTAAAGAACAGCGCGGCGGTCGCGAGCAAAATGTAACGCATTGGTGTCCTTTGATGTTTGAGCTTTCACTTAGCATTTAACGCTCGACGGCGCCGCTCAAGGAGCCCGGACGATCCAGACCCCGGCGTTCCCATCGCTGGTGCCCACTACCAGCCTGGTGCCATCAGGCCGAACGTCGCTCAACGCGAAAAGAATTCCGCCGCCGCCCCTGTTGGGACCCTTGTCCGACGACGGAAGCGGCAACATACCCGTCGAGGCGGACCAGAAGTATGGGGTGGTGTATCCGCTCGATGTCGTGCTGTTTCCGACGACCTCACCTTCCGCGTTGATGTCAACTGCCGAGCTGAACTCCCCACCTAGCGTCTCGAGCTGGGTCACCGCGCCGCCCGAGGCCGACCAGATGACCGCGCGGCGGCATCCGTCGACCGCGGGACAGGCAATCTCGACCGTGCCCACAAGATCGCCGCTCTCATTGGCTCCTCGCACAGTGCCTGGGCGTGTATCGACCTGCTCGATCTGCCGCTGGCCATTGATGACCACCCAGCGCACCGGCACCAATGGTTGAGAAACATACTTGGCGCGGCCACCGATGATGCTGCCGTCACCGGTGACGGCAAAGGCCTGCGCGAGTTCTCCAGCTTCGAGCGGCGGCAGAAACTCGGTGCAGGATCCCGACGGGGACCATGCCGCCGCCCGATTGCCGACGTACCCGACAATGATCTGGCCATTCGCGCTGATCGCATACGCCTCTCCGACATCGCTGTTGCAGCCGAGCAAAGCCGATCCGCCTGCAACAGGCCAGAAGACGGCGCGGTTCGGAAACGAGGCGAACCCGCCAACCCCGACGATGTTGCCAAAGGTGTCGATGCCGCGGGCGAATGCGCTACCCGGGTAGGGCACCGGAGCGGGCAGCGCACTGATGACCCACGCGCCGTTCTGCAACGTCCACTTGACCGCATAGAGAAAACCCGCGCGATCGAAACTGCGGCCGACGATCACCGTGCCGGCGTCGTTGATCCCTTGGGCTTCGGCGTTACCGTTTCTGTCGACGGCAGGCAGTTTTATGTAGGTGGCGAACGGAGCCGGGCCTTTCGGGGGCTTCTGGACGCCGGCGGCGCGGCCGACATACGCAGGTCCGAGACCCAGGAGCGGCAGGGCCGCGAAATACCCGATAGCCGTTGCAACTGCGATTCTGTTCATATGACCATCCTCTTAGAAGTGAAGTCGGTGATCCTGCCTGAACACTGCGGGAGCTGATGCCGCGCTGGCATGTGGGGTGCTAAAAGCGCTGCTACCCGCCTACCATCCCCACTTCGGCCAGGCTTCCACGCTCGTGCCGTTGGTATTCGTGATCTGGACCGCGCTGTTTGAACCGTCGGCGTTGATTAAGAAGAGTTCGCTGTTAACCAGGGTGGAGCCACAAGGCGAGATGCGCCGAGTAGAAGACGTATATGCCGAAAAGCCGATCGCCGTACCGTCGGACGACCACATCGCGTTGTGGCGCGCCGAAGCCGCTTTGCCCTTGTTCTTGTTCGTGGTAACCCGCGTCACGGCACCCGTGTCCAAGGCCAGCGAATAGATGTCCGTGTCGTTGTCGACACTCCACCCGTAGAGGTTGAAATCGGACCGGCGGTGTAGGCAATACGAGTGCCTTCCGGCGAGTACGCGGGTTTCCACTCGGCGAAGCCATCGGTGTTCGCGGTAAGGAGGTCGGCCCCCGCGTTCGTGTTTTCGGAAGTCAGATGGACCAGCCAGAGATCGTAGTAGATGGACGCAACGATGCTGCTTCCGTCCGGAGAGTAATCGACGTCGCCGGTGAAGCCTTTCGAGGCGGGCACGGTGGGGTCTGGAACGCCCAACGAGTACAAATCGCCCACCACGACCAGATCCGACAGGCCAGTGATCTTCAAGGTGGACACGTCGCGATCGACTCTGGCCGTCATCAGCACGCTGGCGGCTTCGCTGTTTGCCACAAGAGCCAGCCGATCCCGAGAAGGAGAAAACGACCCCCTCCGGGCCCTGTTTGGATTGACCCCCAAAAAGCCCACATCCGCAGGTAAGGTGAGCCGCACCACCGGCAAGTCAGGGTCAGGCCGAAGCTCGCCGCCAACATCGTCTAACTGCACGGCGAACAATCCGGAATCAACCAGCGTGCTTTGATTCTGATTCACGCGAACGATCCCAACGTAGTAGACGACGGTCAAGGGACCACTTGTAGTTACATCCAAAATCCATGGATCCCGATACTGATGCTCGGCCGTCGGCTGGGGCAGTTGAGGCAGCGGGAGCGCGATACGCGCACTGCCGTCGCCACGCATCGCGTAGAGGCGCCCGCTGCAAGCGTCTTGGAAAGCGATGACTCCGCTCTGGGCTGAAGCTGGGGCCGCCGCAAGCCCAGTGAGAAGCACGGCCGCCAAGCCGATCATGCAACGGGTCCGAACCGAAAGTTGATGCGATCGATGCAGTGCGAGACACTCGAGACAATCCTCGACGCTATATGTGGTCTGCACGAGCAGAACGTGACGCGGCCGGTCAGGAGAGTCGCTTACCGGACAGAATGGCCGAGCTCGAGGCGGGATCCTGCGTCCATCGCGACATCGTTGAGAACGAAGCAACGTGAATTGTGTACACTCGGGCGGTGCAAGAGCTGGCATGCCCGGCGCACTACTGACTCCCCAGGAACAAAGCATCCTCGCGGAGCGTGTCCGCGGCCACGAACCTTCCGCAGAAGAGGAGCTCGTTCGTCTGTTCGCGGAGAGAGTCTCCGTTCTGGCCCTTGCACGGACCCGCGACCGGGAGCTGGCGCGCGACCTGACTCAGGATGTGATGCTGGCGGTCGTGCTCGCGCTGCGCAACGGACACTTGCGCGAGGCGGAACGACTGGCCGCGTTCGTCTACGGCACCGCCCGCAATGTGATCAACAACTATCTGCGCACTCGCAGCCGATTGCCGAGGATCGACCCTCTCGACGTCGAGCTTGAAGCCGCCGCGACACGACCCGACCCGGTGGAAAACAGCGAGCGCGCCGACTTGGTGCGGCGGGCGCTGGCTATCCTCGATTCGACAGACCGCCAAATCCTGCGGTTGACGCTCACGGAAGGGCTGAAGCCCGCCGAGATTGCCGCCCGCCTCGGCCTGACGTCCGAGGTCGTTCGAACCCGGAAGTCGCGTGCCCTCAAAAAGACTGTCGAACGAATGAAAAGGCTGTCACGAACATGAGCGCGAACGCCACTACCTCCACGAGCCCCGGGATGGACTGCGCCAGGGTGGCACGCGAAGAGATCGCCGAGCGGTACTTGGTGGGTGGCTTGAGTGACGAGGACCGGAATGCGTTCGAGGAGCATTATTTCGAGTGCGCACGGTGCTTCGAGGAGCTGGAGGCGCTCCAGGCCATCCAGGCGGAGTTGCGGCGGCCCGGTGCTGAAAACGAGCCCAGCACCAGACACTCGTTCCTTCGCTGGGCTCCCGCTGCAGGACTGGCGGCCGCCATCGTGCTCGCGGTAGGCGTGGTGGTGTGGATGCGTCCATTGCAGCCGTCCCGTCTACCCGAACCAACCACCACCGAGCAACCGTCGCGCAGGCCAGACGTCCGAAAGGCCGCCGCAGCCTCAACAGCCGGGGCGTGCAGTGACGCCTGAGCCATCGCTCGAACAACTCGCGCGAGTCGACCCGCCACGGTACGAGCCGCCAACGTTGCGTGACGTACCGGACGAAGCGACGGCGCGCTTCCTGCGTGGCATGGAGCATTATCGCAAGGCCGACTATATGAATGCCGTCGAGGATCTGCGCCGCGCGGCGGAATCGGATCCCGATGCCGCCCACATCCGCTTCTTTCTAGGCGTCACTCATCTCATGTTGGGGCAGGACGACGCCGCAATCGATCGGCTTCGGGCAACGATTGCCCTCGGCGATTCAGCCTATCTCGAAGAAGCGCACTGGTACCTGGCGAAGGCTTTTCTGCGGCGGAACGATCTCGGGGCGGCAGAGACAGAGCTGAGGATACTCGTCCAGCTTCAGGGATCGGCGAGTGACGAAGCCGGCCGACTGCTCTCCCAGGTCGAGCGGCTCAAAGACCGATTGGGTCAGACACCTTCGAGGCGTTAGTTCAGAGAGCGGGAGGGCGGCCGTGACGGTTGCACACGTTCGTCGAGCTGTGATGGTTGGCTTGATGCTGGTGCCGTCGGCGGTTCCCGGATACTCACAGGAAACGACGGGGACGATCCTGGGTACCCTCCTCGATCAGACCGGCGGTGTGCTTCCCGGAGTAAAAGTCACCATTGTCCGCACCGATACCGGACAGACGCGCGAGATCGTCACCAACAACGTGGGCCAGTACAGCGCCGCTCTGCCGATCGGGAACTACGAAATCAGTTTCCTGCTGCCGAACTTCCAGCTCTATACCGCGAAGGGGATCGCCCTGCACGTCAACGATCGGTTGAGCATGAACGCCAAATTGGATCGTCGGCGCCGTGGAGACGCTGACCGTGACGGCGGAGCGGCTCGTTCAGCCGACGGCCGCGGTTCAGTAACCTCATTGCACAGGTCGCCGTCAGCGAACTGCCGCTCCTGCACCCGGACGCCCGTCGAGCTCGTGACGCTCGTGCCTGGGGTATCGAGCGATCTCCGGGAGGACGCCTGTTTCTGCGACCAGGGGAACCTCAACATCTCGATCAACGGCGCACGCCGGAGCGCCGTCAACTGGCTGCTGGACGGCGCCATCAACGTCAACAGTTTTAACAACTACACGCTGGTGACCACGCCTTCGCTCGAGGCGATCCAGGAAATCAACGTCATCACGAGCAACTACACCGCTGAATGGGCCCGCAACGGCGGGGGTGTGGTCAATGTCGTGACAAAGTCGGGCACGAGCAGGTTCTCGGGAAGCGCCTATGACTTCCTGCGCAACGATGCGCCTGAACGCCAACTCGTTCTTTCGCAACATGGACCCGAGACCGGAAATCAACAGCGCACCACCGCGGCTCCGGTACA
The DNA here is from genome assembly GCA_963847975.1 of uncultured Acidobacteriota bacterium. GTDB lineage: Bacteria > Acidobacteriota > Vicinamibacteria > Vicinamibacterales > 2-12-FULL-66-21 > DATBJJ01. The sequence goes on from CAWKBU010000029.1 coordinate 22,013, forward strand.
ACAACTTCGGGTATCGCTCGGCGGACCGGCGCTGCCAAGCCGCAGCAAGCTGTTCTTCTTCGTTTCCCAGGAGTGGCGGCGGAGCGCTCGCGACAAGAGGACAGTTCGCGTTCGCCGTTCCCGATCCCATCGTGGCTGACGAACCCCGCCAGCCCAAACTATGTCCCGCCCGAAGCGCGTGACCCGAATGCGGTCAAACTACTCGCTCTCTGGCCGGCACCGAACGTTCCCGGAACAAATCAGTACCGCGACCACGATCACGAACGCGCTCGATACCCGTCAGGAGTTCGTGCGAGCGGACTACAACGCCAGTGCGAACTGGTCGTTGATCGGTCGCTACCTGCATGAGCGGGTCGATTCGCGCGGCGAGTACGCCACCGGGCCCGACCTGGCGGCCGGCCATCGCTATCAGGTCGGGGCACCTCGCGGTCGTGGAAGCCCGGCACGTCGGAGGACGGCTTGTGCAGGAATCGTCGTACCAGTTGTCGAAACATGACGCTGTCGCGGAATGAGCGTGCATCACTCGAGAGATGACCTCGGGATTGCAATTCCAGAGCTTTTTCCCGGAGAACGAGGCAAGGCTCATCCCGAATGTCAGCGTTACGGGCCTGACTCCGCTGGATGGCGCTGCAGCCCCGTCCGCGCGACTATCTCAATCACACGTTCAGCTCCGCGTTCACCTGGCAACACAGCACCCACACATTGAAGACGGGCGGGTTGATTGCGGGCTGGAGCACGTCAACTCGAACTCAGCTTCCGAGAACGACGCAAGGGGCATTCGCGTTCGGGCCGGAGGCGGGTTCACGGCGTTTCAGAATTTTCTCCGCGGCAATCGCAGGAGGCGCATGCGGCGAGTCATGCGGCATATTCTGAGACGGACATCGACGTCAGTGAACCGTTTCCAGTCTGGCCGCTACGAAGTGTACGTTCAGGACACATGGCGAATTCATCCGACGGTCACACTCGATCTCGGGCTCCGCTACGCGTATCTATCCGCCGCTGACGGATGACGAGCGACATGCTCTTCACCTTTTCGCCCGACGCATACGATCCCGCCCAGGCACCGACCGTTCGCCGACCCCGATGGCGACTATGTTGTCGTGGGGAGCGGGAATCCGTTCAACGGGATTCGCGTGGCCGGAAAGAACTCGCCGTATGGGCGTGCCATCTACGCGCCCGACACGAACAACCTGCAGCCTCGCCTCGGTGCCGCGTGGGATCCAGGCGGAGCGGGTCGAACTGTCGTGCGCGCGGGCTACGGCATGTACTTCGACCAGACGCAGGTCGGAATGTTCGCAGAGAATGTGCAGAGGCGATACGTCGTGGGGTTTTCCGACCCGTTTCGCACGGATCGTCGCCATCGACAACGCGTCCACTGTCGAATCCCCGCGGCAGGCACACAAGGAAACGGGTGCTTAGTCGCTTCGGGGCGCGCAAGGCGTGATCACAAGGCGTGTGGACCTTGGTGGATCACGTCACACCTGACGCTACGCGACCAGCGACCCGTTCGTGGCGCCTCGATGGCAGCACTGGAACGTCGGGGTGCAGCGACGCCTCTACTCCCGCGGCATGATCGACGTCGGGTACATCGGCTCGCGAGGCGATCATCTGCTTCGATTCGTCGATATCAATCAGCCGCAAGCGGCGAATCAAGGCGGCCCCGCCAACCTGGTACGCCCGTTTCCGGGTTACCGCGACATCCTCATGCGAGAGACGACCGCAAAGAGCCGCTATCACGGCTTCGTGACCAGCTTTCGTCACGAGGCAGGCCGCGCGGGACGTCGATACACGTGAATTACACATTCAGCCGAAACAGGCGGACGCGACCTACGATAACTCGACGGTCGACGATCCCCAGAACGTGCTGGACAAGGACGCGGAGTTTGCCGCGCCGGCACGGATCGGACTCATATCTTCAACGTGTCCTACGTCTACGAGCTGCCGTTCGGTCGAGAGGCACACAAGGATGGAAAAAGGGCCTGCTGGGAGGGTGGCAGCTGGCCGGAATCACCAGAGTGGAATCCGGTCCGGCGGCTCGAGTTCAGGTCGCCAACTGCAATTTCGATGGACTGGTGCGTCAATCCCGGTCCGCTGCGGCCCAACCAGGTCGGCGACCCCGGCGGCTGGCGAACAAGATGGTCTGCTCTGGTTCGACCCGGCCGCGTTCGTGCCATCCGCCGGCCGAGAGTATGGCACCGCGCCAGTCGTTCCGTTCCGGCTGCCTGGCCGTCACCAATGGGACATCACCGTGTCCAAGAACGGTCAGCCTCGTTGGCACGACTCGCCTCCAGTTCAGGGCAGACCTGATCAACGCATTCAATCAGACGCAGTTCCTCGACGTGCATACGATTGTGCTCGTCGGCCGAGACGACGACGTGCGAATACGCTCGGTCCGCGGGATTCGGCCAAATCACGAGCACGAGACCGCCGCGCGAGATCCAGCTTGGCCTCAGATTCGATTGGTGAGATCAATCGCGACCGCCATGAATCGACTCTTGAGGTGTTGTTGGATGGCGAGCCTGCTGATCGGGCTTCGTTTGCCGCGCTGTCATCACGCAACCATCGCTCGTCGCCGTGCAGACAGCCGTCGTCCAGACCGCCTCGCCGATACCGGGGTTCGCAGCGTCTCTGCAGAGATCACCGAGCCTCCTCGATCGGGGAAGAGGCATCGAAGCCGAGAACGTCGCGCGGGCGCTGTTAGCCAGGGTCGAAAGCACCATGGGCCGCGACGTGCGCGAAGTCGCCGACGTCCTCGATCTGCTCGGCCGCGCCATACGACGTTCGTCGAAGGTGACGGAAGAGGAGAAGACGGAGCTCGCCGAGCGTGCGGTGGCGATCCGGGAGAAGGTGCTCGGCCCTGCCCATCCGCGAGCTGGCGACGAGCCTCATCAACCTCGGCGTCCAGCGCGCGCTCGCGGGCGACCCCGCCGCCGCACGACCGTTACTCGAGCGGGCACTGGCCATTCGAGAAGCCGCATTCGGTCCCGATCACACGTTGGTCGCCGGTGCGCTGCAGAGTCTCGGCGGCTTACTGATGACGCTTCATGATGACGCCGGAGCGATGGTGCTCCTCGACCGGGCGCAGCAGATTCGGGAAACGGTCTACGGCGCCGGCCACGCCGACACCGTACGAACGCTCGTCAATCTCGCGATCTTCCACCAGGAGACAGGGGACTATGCCGGGGCGCGACAACGATATGAGCGGGCGCTGGCGCTGGGCGAAAAGATCGACGGCCCTGCCGACCTGTCCACCATCAATGTTTTGACGGGCGCGGCAGTCGTGCTGGGTGAATTGGGAGGTGATCCTGCCGGCTCCGCGATATTGAACGAACGACTGCTGGCGTTGACCGAACGGTCCTTCGGCCCGACAGATCCGCGCTTGCAGGTTCCTCTGGAAAACCTGGCGATCGATCGGCGCGAACTCGGCGATTACGCCGCAGCAAAGGCGCTGGCGGAGCGTTCGCTCGCGATTGCCGAGCGCGCGTACGGTCCGAATCACGTCGCGGTTGCAGGGAGCCTGCACACGCTGGCCACAGTCCTGGCCGCACAAGGCGCGTACGGCGAGGCCCTGCGCCTGTTCGAGCGCGCCACGCGGATCAACGAGGAGGTGTTGCGGCCCCGCAATCCCGATGTCAGTCGTGCGGGCTGGTTCATTCCGGACCTGCTCCCAGTATCGGGCTATGGCTCCGAGGACCTGATTCTCTTCGAGCAAGCGGTCGCGATTCGAGAGAGAACCCGCGGTCTCGCCAATCCAGGCACGGCTGAAAGTCTGGCGAATCTGGCCGCCCTGCTGTCAAGTTCGGCGGATTTCAGACGAACGCAACCGCTGTTCGAGCGCGCCCTGGCCTCTCAAGAGAAATTTCTCGGTCCGGATCATCCGGAAGTCGCTGCCGCGGCGACCAATCTGGCGTACGTGCTCGTGCAGACCGGCAACGGTGCCGCCGCGGCGCCACTCTACGAGCGAGCCCTGGGCATTTGGGAGAAGGCGCTTGGTCCTGACCATCCCAGAGTGGCGACGGCGCTGGTCAATCTTGCGGGCGTTTACTCGAACCGCGGCAACCATGATGACGCCAAGCCATTGGTTATTCGAGCTCTGGCGATTCAGCAGAAGCATCTCGGCCCGGAGCATCCCGATACAGCCCATACACTGACCAGGCTGGCCGAGCTGGCGGCCCGGACCGGATCGACAGCGGAGGCCTTCGAGGCCGCCGCGGATGCGGAAGGAATCTGGCGCGAGCACGTGCGGCTCACGGCTCGCACGCTCTCCGAGCGCCAGGCGCTCGCGTACGCCACGTCCGCCTCTTCGGCGCTCGAGGTGATGCTGAGCATCGCCGCGGCACGTCCGGCTGACCGCGAGACGTCAGCACGGATATGGGACGCACTGATTCAGTCTCGCGGAATCGTGCTCGATGAAATGGCCGCCCGCCATCGAACAGCAAGCACGACGGAGAATCCTGAAGTCGTCGCGCTTTCGACAACATTGGCGTCGGCGCGCCAGCGACTGGCAGCCCTCTTCATCCGCGGGATCCGCAATGACCCTCCTGAGCGCTATCGTCGCCTGCTCGATCGGGCGCGCGACGAAAAGGACAGCGCCGAACGCGAGCTTGCGGAAAAGAGCGACAGGTTTCGGGACGATCAGGCGAAAGGCCATATCGGCGTTGCGGACCTCAGCGCCTCGCTTCCCCGCGACACCGCGTTGGTTGCTTTTGCCAGATACCGGCATTACGACGACTCGCCAGCCGTCGGCGGAGAACTGTCGTACCTGGCGTTCGTCCTGAGGGGCGGCGATAGCGCGCCGGCCCTCTTGCCTCTCGGCACCGCGGCGGCGATCGAGCCACTCATCACCCAATGGCAACGGCAAATCAACGGGGAGGCGTTTGCCGCGGGACGCGCGACGGCGCGCGGTGAGGCCGCTTATAGACGCGTCGCGGAAGAGTTGCGGTCCCGCGTGTGGGATCCGCTGGTACCCTACCTGTCCACGGCCACCCGCGTCTTCATCGTCCCGGACGGCGCACTGCATCTCGTCAGCTTTGCCGCGCTGCCAACCGCACCATCGCGCTATCTCGTCGAAACGGGACCGGTGATTCATTACCTGTCGACGGAACGCGATCTGATTGTCGAAGGAGACCCCGGCTCACACGCCAACGGGTTGCTGGCGATCGGGAATCCCGCGTTCGACGAGTCGGATGTCTCGCCGCGCGTCGAGCCAGTCTTTCGCGGCAGTCGTTCCGCATGCATCGATTTTCAGTCGATGCAGTTCGGCCAACTTCCCGCATCTGCGACTGAAGTGAATGCGGTGGTCACGCTCTGGAACCGCACGAAGCGGAAGACGGTTCGCTTGATTGGCACTGCGGCAACCGAGGGAGCGTTCAAGGCCCAAGCTGCTGGGCACGGGGTCCTGCATCTCGCGACGCATGGATTCTTCCTTGGTGGTCGCTGTGTCCCTCCATCGGACACAGCGACCACCGAGTTAGGATCGGCACGGATCGCCCGCGAGAACCCCCTGCTGCTCTCAGGGTTGATTTTGGCCGGGGCAAATCGGCGCCAGGCCACTCCACCCGACCAGGAAGACGGCGTGCTCACCGCCGAAGAAGTCGCCGCGCTGAATCTGACCGGTGTTGAGTGGGCAGTGCTTTCAGGATGCGATACCGGAGTGGGCGAGATCCGTGCCGGCGAGGGTGTCTTCGGTTTGCGGCGGGCATTTCAGCTCGCCGGTGCGAAGACCGTGATCATGAGCCTCTGGCCGGTGGAAGACCAGACAACGCGACAATGGATGTCGGCGCTCTACGAAAACCGATTCACAAGAAACCTCAGCTCAGCCGATGCCGTCCGCCAGGCAAGCCTCTCCGTGCTGCACGTTCGGCGCACGAAGGGCGTCAGCACGCACCCCTTCTACTGGGCCGCTTTCGTGGCGGCTGGCGATTGGCGCTGACCCCGTAACGACCCGGTAATTTCCGTTCTCGGCCGACCAGGCCCTGCTGCCACACCGGCTGCACGCGCATTCAGGCCGTTGCGGTCACGTTCTGTGATCGCCGACCACTTACATGCTGATGCCGCGCGACCGGCACGTCTCGAGCACATCACTGCATTCGATCAACGACTGGATGTTCGGATTCGTCAACGTCAAGCCGGCAAAGGGGTTCACCAATGAGACTCATCACACGCGCGCACGACCGAAGGCTGGTTTCCCTCCTGCTGATTCTCTCCATCGTCTCGTTCGCGGTACCGCTGGCCAGCCAGGACGACGCCAGCGACGAGTTCATCCTGTTTGTCTCGGATCGGGCGTTCCCGAGCCTGTTAGGCATTTGCACCCGTTGCGAAGACATCTACGTGATGCCGCCTGCCGGGGAATTACCCCTCGTGCCAAACGCGATCCGCCTCACGGCTGGTGGCGGGGTCGAGTCAGATTCCGCGGCCTACAACAGTGCCGGGCCGGACTGGTCGCGCGCGAAGAAGCTGATCGCCTTCCAGAGCAATCGGCCGACCGACCCCGTCAATCGCCCGGGGGAGCGCATACCGCAGATCTACCTGATGAACCCCGACGGGACCGGGCAGCAACTCCTCGTCAACCTTCCGCGGGGCGCGGCGTTTCCGGCCTTCTCCCACAATGGCAACGAGCTCTGCTTTCATAGCCAGACCATGCCGCGCAGGGATATCTACGTCGTCAACGTCCACGGCACCGGCCTGACCAACCTCACCAGTCCGTCGCTGAGCCCGGGTCAGACGGGCGTGGCCGGGGACAACCTTCGTTGTGACTGGTCGCCGAAAGCCAACGCCATCGCCTTCGCGAGCAACCGGCACGACCCTGCGGACACGCGCCAGCTGAGCGGAACGACGAAATCTACGTGATGAACGCCGATGGAACCGACGTCGTGCGGCTGACGGACGCCGCCGGCTCCGACTTCAACCCGGCGTGGTCGCCCAAGGGGGACAGGATCGCGTTCGAGAGCAACCGCACCGGCATGCCCGAAATCTGGGTGATGAACGCGGACGGTTCGGAGCAGGTGCGGCTGACGAATTTCGAACTGGACATCACGCCCAGTAACGTCAATGTGACCAAGGCAACCTGGTCGCCGAAGGGCGATCGCATCGCATTCCATCGCCGCGTGACGCCAGTGGCGGGCATGCGTGGCCATGTCGAGGTGTACACGATGAATGCCGACGGCTCTGATGTCCCGGCCCGGATCACCTTCTCCGAGGATCCCGGCTTCAGCGGCTTCCCGAGCTGGGGCAAGTGGGGAACGGACTAGGTCGCCAACGGGAGTTTCATCAACACACGCCCATGGGCACCAAAACGTTCGTGGCGACGGCGACTGATGCCGTCGGGAACCCTTCCACACGCAGCGTGACGTACACGGTGGTCGCCCGCAAGAAATGATCACCCGCAGGTCTCGACCTAAACGGGCCATCCATCGCGTTGGCCCGATCTCGACGCCTTCGGTGTTTATAACAACAGGAGGCGTCATATGAAGTTTCGGACACTAGTGGGGATCATGTTGATCGCGGCGGGCACCTCGGTGCCGTCAAGGACACCTGCCGTAGCGCAATCCGCGCAGGGCCTAGTGAGCCGAATCGCGTACGAGTCGTGCTATTTCAACTATTGGGACATCTATGACTACGTCTGCGGTATCGCTGTCCTGGCCGATGGAGTAGAAACCACCGTAGCGTCTGCAGGCTACACGCCGAAATGGTCTCCGGACGGAGGGCGCATCGCCTTCACTGGAACTCTGGCTACCCCAAGATCCAGATCGTGAGCCTCGCCGACTTGAGTGTCGACAACCTGACCGGCGGCCAGGGATTCGATTGGTCGCCGGCCTGGTCCCCGATGGATCGTCGATCGCCTTCGTGCGATCGCACCGGCACACAGGAACTGTACCGAGTGAACACCGACGGAACGGGGCTCGTGCGTCTGACGACGGCGATCGGGTTCAACGGCCGGTTTGCGTGGTCACCCGACGGCCGCACGATTGCGCTCGCTCGGGAGATTGGCGGCGTGTCGGATCTATACAGGATCAACCCCGATGGATCGAGCAGCGTCCGCCTCACATCCGGACTCGGCGGTATTGGCGAGATCGAGTGGTCGTCAGATAGCACGCGCATCCTGTTCGATGCGGTACAGAAGTGTGCGTGATCAATGCTAACGCCACGGGGTTCGCCCGACTCACCGCAACCTCGGGCCGCAGCGGGGTGTTCGCGCCCGGCGATGGAAGAATCGCGTTTGTGACCACGAGCTTCGGGCCAGCCGCCGAAATCGCCGTAAGACATGAGGACGGAACGATCGTCCGCGTTGCCGCCGGAACCCCGGGAACCAATCCCGTCTGGTCACCAGATGGGGCCAGCCTGATGTTCGAAGGCACGAGCCCAATCGGCTACGAGGGTGGATGCTGTGGTGGGGGGGCATGCAACGCCGATTGGTCCTGGTCCTCCTTCTGCTCACCTCTTTACGGTCTCTACACGGTGGATGCGGCCGGCTCGAACCTGCGTTTGCTCGGACGCGGCAGTAATCCGGACTGGTTGCGCGCGCGTTCCGGCCAGCCGCTCGCCTCCTACACATACCACTGCACCGGTTCCAGTTGCGATTTCGACGCCACCGGATCAACAGATCCGGATGGCTCGATCGTCAGCTATGCATGGGGGTTCGGAGACACCACAAACGGCACTGGGTCCACGATCAGTCACACCTACAACCCGGGTGGGACATCGTCGTGACATTGACTGTGACGGATAACGCCGGCACGGCGAGCACCGTGAGCAGGCAGATTTGGCCAATGCGGCGCCGACGGCCACCTTCGTCGTCAAATGCGCATCAGGGCTATGCACGTTCGACGCGTCTGGCTCGGCAGATCCCGACGGCACGATCACGTCCTACGAGTGGACGTTCGGCGATGGGACGACGCTCGACCAACCCGCCGGCAGCGCCACCGCCACGCACGGCTACAGGACCGGCACCTTCACCGTGCAACTCGTCGTCAGAGACAACGCAGGCGCCAGTGCGACCGCGAGCGCCACAGTCCAGACTATGAACAATCCGCCGCATGGCATCGTTCGTCAAAACCTGCGACGGTGTTCATTGCACCTTCAACGCGTCTGCGTCGGCGATCCGGAAGGGAGGGCGCTGCAATATAACTTGTGGGATTTCGGCGATGCTTCCGGCACGAATGGAACCGCGATCCAACAGCACACTAGCCGCGCCCGGCACACCGAATCGTCCTCAAGGTCGCTGATGACGTCAGCCAGCGGTCCACTCGAGAGCACGATCACAGTCCAGCCTGGTTCGTTGCACGTCGGCGATCTCGATGGAACCAGCACGCAGGGCGAGGGGACTGTCGATTGCCAGCGTGACGGTCGTGGTCCACGACGGAGGGCACCGGCGGGTCGCGTCTGCGGATTCTGGGGCAGGTGGTCGTCAGGCGATGCGAGCGCCTGCACGACGGACGCGACCGGACAATGCACCTTGTCGACGGCCCTCAAGGGAACGGGCGGCACCTTTACCATCCAGTCGGTCGAGCGCGTCGCGTACGTCTATGGCGGGACCAATCACGATCCAGACGGCGACAGCAATGGCACGACAATCACCGTCAAGAGGTAAAGAGAAATCAATGCCTTCCAGAAATCGGCCGTCACGCACGTCACGATAATGGTCTGCCTCGTTATGGCCAATGTCACTATGAGCCACGTAGAAGCATCGGATGACTTGGTCGCCGACGGGCTCGATGAGCACAACGCGCGCCGGCCACACCGCAACGTTGCTGCCAGATGGCCGAGTGCTGGTTACCGGGGGTTTTAACGGGAATTACGTGAGCAGTGCGGAGTTGTACATCCGAGGCTCGGTACGTGGTCGCCAACGGCTGCGATGAGCACGGCCCGCTCCGGGCACACAGCCACACTACTGACCGATGGCCGGGTGCTCGTCCGCGGTGGTTCCCCCGACGGCTCCAACATATTGGCCAGCGCGGAAATCTACGATCCGGCGCGGGGCACCTGGTCGCCGACGGGCTCCATGCGCGCGAGCCGCAACGGCAACACGACCACGTTGCTACTAGATGGTCGGGTGCTCGTCACCGGCGGCGTCAGCGGCGGTTTCTCCGACGACTGGAGCGTGTTGGGCAGCGCGGAAATCTACGATCCGGCGCTGGGCACCTGGTCGCCGACCGCTTCGATGGGCATGACGCGGTTCGACCACAAGGCCACGCTGCTGCAAGACGGCCGGGTGCTCGTCAGCGGGGGGCACGTCAGGCGGGCGCTCCTCAGCGGGGAGGGATCGGCTCGAACACCTCGGCCAGCGCCGAGATCTACGATCCGGCGCTGGGCACGTGGTCACAGACGGGCTCGATGACTGCGGACGCGCGAACTGCACACCGCCACTTTGCTACTAGACGGCCGCGTGCTCGTCAGCGGGGGTGGCGCCGCTTACACCGGTTACGACGCTGGCGCCGACATTTATTATGAGGACGGTACCATTTGGGTAAGCGCCGAGATCTACGATCCCGTTTCGGGAACCTGGTGGGAGACCGGCTCGATGCGCGCGGGGACCTTCTCCCAGAAACATAAGCACGCTGCTATCAGATGGCCGGGTGCTCGTCTTCGGCGTTTACACCCACTCCTATCCTTCGGGCCCCTACGTGGCCAGCTCGGAAATCTACGATCCTTCGCTTGGGACTTGGTCGCCGACGGCTGGGATGAGCACGCGCCGTGTTGGGCTACACCGCCACGTTGCTACCAGACGGGCAGGTGCTCGTCAGTGGGGGTTTCCTGAGTGGCATTTCTTGGCGAGCGCGGAGATCTATTCGCCTGGCCCGACCCGGGAGGACGCGACGCCGCCGCAAGTGTTATGCGCCGCGGCGGACGGCGCGTGGCATAACAGCAATGTCACCATTGCCTGTACCGCGAGTGATCTCGGATCGGGTCTCGCGAACGCGGCGGACGCGAGCTTTCAACCTCACCACCAATGTGCCGGCCGGGACGGAGACGGCCAACGCCGCCACGAACAGCCGTCAGGTCTGTGACGTCGTGGGTAACTGCACGACGGCTGCTCCTATCACCGGGAACAAGGTGGACAAGAAGGCGCCGACGATCGCGATCGCGTCACCCACCGCGGGTGCGACATACGGTCTGAATGCAAGGTCGGCGCGAGCTATGCCTGCAGCGATGGGGGTCTGGGATGACGTCGTGTACCGGGCCGGTCGCAAACGGGAGTCTCATCAACACGTCGTCCATGGGAACCAAGACGTTCGCGGTGACAGCGACTGATACGTCGGCAACTTCTCCACTCGGAGCGTGATGTACAGTTGTCCCCGGCAGGAAATGACTGGCAAGCATGAACGCGCGCCGCCAATGAGGTTTCGGACCTAATCGAGATCACGGTTCTTTGCGATGCGGCACCTGGGTACCTGCGATGAACCTGTCGCCGCGCAACCCCCGCAGAGTAAAGTGGGCTAAATCGCTTACGAGTCGTGCTATTCGACAGCTGGGACCTCTACGACTACGCTGCACCGTCGCCGTACGGCCGTGGAACGGAATCACGTCGCGCCCGGCTACGGGCCGGATCCCTATGCCGACCTTCTTTTTCACGATTGGTACGATGCGCACGTACCGGTCCGCAGCGCGCCGAATGACGGCCCGACGGTCAAGCCGACGCTGCAACGTCCCGAGAACCGCTACGAAACGTCAGTCCCGTGGCGGTTCGGCGCTACGGTTGCGGCGGTGCAAGGCGCCCACGCCCGTGAGGGCCAAGCCCAGGGACAGAAGCGTAATTGGCTCCGGGACTTCAGTGGTAGGCACTTCCCGCGGATCGATCAGTGGTCCCGGTTGCAGGGTAATGCCCTCCGACAGCAGATCGCCCGTCTTCTCACCGTCGGCGTTCACGAAGCGCGCCTTGATAGAGGCGTCGAGGAAGCCGGTCTTCAGGTCCGACGGATCTACCAAACCAGTCCAGAGAAACACGAGAGTTCCGCCCACGGGGCTCCGAAGCCGGCGCCGACCCAGTCTTCGCAGAAGAATCCATTCCCGCTGCCGTCGCAGCCGCCTGCGCTGAGCCCCCCTGGCATTTGGTTCCAGCTGGCAAGCCCCCCGGGCGCTGCAAACAGGTCGAACCCGTCGATCCATGCATCACTCTGCGCTGTCGTCTTGACGGCAACCGAATCGATCGCGAAGGCTGGATCCGGTGATGTTGTCAGGCCTGCGGTGTTCATCGTCAGCCGGATCGCGTACAGATCCTCGGTTGCGTTGTCATCCAGCAGGAACGATTCGAGTTTGTAGATTGCCCCCTGGCAGGTGTCGCAGTCCGGTCCGATCGGATCCGCTGCAGCTTGCTGAGCTCCGAAGCCCAGCAATAGCCCCGATGCGACGACCAGAACCCGAAGCGCCATATTGAACATGTTCATATCTCTCCTCAGCCACCTAAACTCCGCCGGCACGTCATCAATGCGCCAAGACGCGTACAAATTTCGTTGTAGCGCGAATGCACACTGCAAATAACGTGCAGACTCTTGAAGTGGATGCGCAAAGGTAGCCGTGAGAGAGACATTGTGAGGATGGAGGCATCGTTCGTCGTACTGATGTCACAAGAGTCCGACAACACCGCTGACTAAGGCTCTTCGTTGAACGGTGTTTCGCGGCTTATTAGCGGTGTGCGCTGGCGTTCGTTTGATACATCCGCGATTTATTCGTGTTCAAGGGCGCTGCACAACAGAACTCGTTGGCGAACAGTGATTCTCTGCCCGGCGATAGATCCTGTGGCAGCTGCTGCAAGAGTTGGCCAGTTGCTCGTCGGCCTTGCTGATTTGCTCCTGGCTGCGCGCGCGTGCCGCTGCGGCCGTCGCGCGTGCCGAGTCGCGCATCGCTTGCACGGCCGCTTTCCACTGTGATTCGCCGACCGGTACCGGTCTGCCGTTGGCACAGGCACGGCCGCTGAGGTTCAGCAGGTCCGCCGACTCCAGCAGTGCAAGGCTGCTGTTTTCGACCGCCTGCCACCCGCCATAGAGACCGGCGAGCGGGTTGGTCGATGCCGACGGCTTTGCATCGCGAGGAACAGTGGCGGGATCGTCACTCTCAGTGGCGAAGATCACGTTGGCGTTCGGGAACAGGATCGCCTGCATCAACTGCTGAACTGTCGAGGCAGGGCGGGGCGCCGGGGTCTGCGCCTGCACTTCCACACGCGCCATGACGCCGGCCATGATCACACCGCAACGAGTACGCACGGGACTACTTTGCGCGCTCGATTCGCGGCATTTTCCGCCCGGGCAGCGATTGTTCTCCTCGCACACGTATTCGAGCAGGCCGAGCTTCTCCCAATCGGGACGCAACGTCAGCTCGAAATCCTGCGACCACGGGCGTTCGAAGATCTTCGAATCGTCAATCGTGATGCGGTACTGGAGCTTGTTGCCGACACGCTGCAATCGCTCGGTCGTCTTGAGCGCGTCAGTGTGCCACCGGCTCTTCGTCGGATCGGTGTAGTGGTAGTCGTCGAGGATCCACGGCTTGAAGTTGACCGTCTCGATGACCAGCGCGTCGCCGTCCCACCGGCCCACAGAGTCGCCGTAATAGGTCGGCTCGATGCCCTCCCGGTGCGGGCGCCCATCCGTCGGGATGATCCGCGCGGCGCGCTGAAGCTCCGGGATGATCACGATGTGATTCGGGTTCTGCACGATCTGGATCGGCAGGATGTAGAGCATGCCCGACGGGAAGCCCGATGGCAGGCAGGCTGCGCGCGGCTCGTCGAGACGAACATCGCCCGTGCGCATCCGGTACAGCAGGCTCTCGGCGCCGGGTTTACCGGCGCCATCTTGTCGGCGTTGAAGATCAGGTTGCCACGTGGCCCGGTCGCGTTGACCGTGGCCGGCGGTGTGTAGATTCCAGAGAAATCAGGCTTGCCGTTTGCGGTGCGCGGAACGTCCTGCGCGTGGCCCGGATTGCCGGCGAGGAATGCCAGCGCCGTCACGAGCCCGAACCGATCAATCGGCGGTTCATTTCCCACCCTCCGTTGGCGTCAGCACATTCGTGCCGTCGGCGAACGTGATACTGCGAGCTGAAGCGTTGTTGGAACCGTCACGGGCACGTACGCCTTCGATGTTCACCACCGAGCCGATCTTGAGCGCAGCCTTGGTGATCCCTCTGCGCATGAGCGCTCCGGGGGGGCCGTGGAAAAGCCCCAGGTCGTCAGCTTCCCGTCTTCCTTGACCTCGACATAGAACCAGACATGCGGGTTCTGCCATTCGACCTTCGTCAGCATGCCGCTGACCTTGACCGGCTTGGTAGCGTCGTACTCGGCGGCTTCCGCATGATGTGCGCGCAGCACCGGGTTCGAGAGCAAGAAACCCAGGCCCATCACGATTAGGAGCAGTCTGTGGCGTGGCATGCGGTGCCTCTCAGAAGGCGTTTCAAAGACTGTAAGAGAAGGGTTTCGGTCGTCAACCTATAGGCCAGAAACGGCAACATGCGGCCGAAGTAAAGCACGGCGAACCAGGCGAGCAGCGAGACGGCGCCGACGACCTTGAAGGTCAGCGGTGTGTCCTCGCCCGCCTCCAACGCCAGGACGCGCGCGCCCTGGGTGGTTTCGAAGAACATCGCGTTGAAACCCGCCACGAGCAGGAAGGCGACCTTCCCCCACCAGGCCCAGTTCACGACGTACTGGTAGGGCTGGGCAACGAAAAACAGAATTCCGGTCGTCAGATTGAGAGCGAAGCCGCACAGGGCCAGCGGCATGAACTGCCGCGCGACGGTCAACGGCACCCGCTTCATGAAACCGAGCAGGCGGAGGTCGAAGAATCCGGTCGCGCCGATCAGGAGCGCCAGCCCGATGAAGTGCAACGTCTCGGAGAGCGGCCAGAGCCACGCCGACTGCGACTGTAGAAACAGCGAGACCGACGTGTTCTGCAGGTGCCGTGCGAATGTTTCAACCGGCATCGTCCCGCTACTTGATGTAGGCCATCAGCCGGCCGGCGGCGATGGCGCCGGTCCACGTCACCAGTGACACGACCGCGAGCACGCGGCCGCGTGCCGGCACGGCGCCGTGCTCTTCACCGCCTTTGACGATCCGCACGATCGGCACTGTGACGGCCAGCGCCGTGGCCACCAGCGACAACTTGATCCAGAAGATCGCCTGAGTGGCCTTCACCGTTGCTGCGATTGCGAACAGGATGAACCCGCTGATTGCATTGACCGTGAATCCCGCCCACATGATCGGGAACAGCAGTCCAAATGCGGATAGCGGCGCCAGACGGCCCAGGCCCAGCAACCGCGCGTTAACCACCAGGGCGGAACCGACGACGAGCGCGAAGCCGATGGTGTGCAGGACGAGAATGGTGGGGTATCCCCAGATTGAACCCGATTCCGCGATCGTCACGAAGATGGGAAGATGCTGCAGCCACTCGAGAAATGCCACAGCCGCGATGCTACCTCAATGCGCTGCCCGTTACACGTACGCGAGAAACCTTCCGCAGACGAGTGCCAGCGCCCAGCACACGATAGACACGACGGCGGCGACTTGTGCACGACGCGGCGTGCGGGAGGCATGGCTCCATCGACCTACAGACGTGAAGATACCGCGGTGGAAGATCATCGTGTTGGACACGGCGATGGCGACTGTGGCCATCTTGATGAAGAAGAGCGGCATCACGGCGAACGTCCGCGCCTGTCTGCTGGGCGCAGCACTGTTGGTTTTGGCAACTTGGCCGCTGATCATTTGGTGGCATGTGAGCAACGGCGTTTGCCTATCGCTTACCCTCACAGCGCTCTCTCGCGGAATTGGTCTCTGAGTTATCAGGAGGCCGTCTGGATGTGTAGCACAGGTGATCATCAGGCTTGCGACATCACGTACCGGTATGAGCAGTCTCGCGCTGCGGTGCCGGCTGGCAGCCCGGCGGATCAATGGTAAGTTCAGAAGAGATTAGGCGAGCGGGCTTGGGGGTGTCAGGCCGCTCGATCAGCTTTTTGACCTCGGCTCAGCGCCTGCAGGTGGCACGGGCGGACACCCTGTTGCCGCGAGAGAAGCGAGCCTTCTTCCTGCAGCGTGTCGTCTTCCATTTGCGCCCGGCGTTCGCCGTCGCACCGAGCGATGCCGACGTCGAGGCAGCTATTGCCGCGGCGCACCTTGCCCTGACGCAGCACGGCGAAACTGCTAGCCGATAACTCCCGTAGCGCACTCAATTTACATTGGTGGAGACAGTCTGCCTGGCTGGCATATAGGATTCGAACCGCCAAATCCGGCCGCGGGCTACCTGATTGGATTGCGTGACAACTTGGCCTGAGGTAGGCGCAAGCCCGGCGGCGGAGACCCTTCGCGTTCGAGCTGCATGATACCCAATTGCAGCTCGCGCCCATATTTCAGCAGGTCTTAAAGCGCCGCCGATCTGCCGAGGCTGCTGATCGGCAGGAGCGAAATTAGGCGGAACTCTGATGTCCCCCACCAAAACCCGCTGGCGATGGGACGCGGGCGCGAACAGCGCGGCGACGACAGCAGCTAGGTGCAGCTCGAAGGGCTCTGAAAAACCACTCACTTGGCGGGGCTTTTTTTCCAGCGCAATACAAGGAACCCCGTGTGTTGTGTGCCCCGCTCCCACGACCCACGCAATTAATGCGAGCGCCTCCAGGACTTCCATTGCATCTCAAGGAACGTAGGGGCCCCGGCGGGCGTTGTGGCGATAGACTAAGGGCCGCCAGAGAGGCGTACTGATCCACCAACGACTTCACCCCTAGGCTTCGCAGGTAGGCAGCCACGTTATCCACCTGCCAACGCACCCTGAGTGTGAGCAAGTCATACAGGAGCACGGCGACGGCGTCGCACCCGCATAGCTCCTTGCCGACGCCTCCGCGTGAAGACGGTCGAGATCGACTGCGCTGGCTGGGCATATAGGATTCGAACCGGCGAATCCGTCCGCGAGCTATTTGATTGGAATTTCGTGACAATTTCGCCGGAGGTAGGCGCAAGCCCGGCAGCGGAGACCCTTCGCGTACCAGCTGCGTGGACCTTCATATGGGAGACGTTGGAGACCGGACTGGCTGGCTGGGCGGCAGAATTCTAACTTGCGCATCTCGGGGGCTTTGATCCGCTACAAGCCGCCGATAAGCTGATCTGCCGGTGGGTCACCCACAACTGACTATGCCGGCATGGCCGTCGTCATCCTCCGGGAGCGGCGGCCTCGGGGGCGGGGTAGGTTCCTCCCGGAGACTGCCCCGCTTCTCTCGCGCCGCCCCCAACACGTGAACTCACCGAGGACATGGTGGGAAGATAGGGCGACCGGCGAGCGAGGCCTCTGCTATGTCAGGAGGTCCCATATCTCTATGGCCATCGCAATAAACCCCACGCAAGCTGCGACCAAGAGCAGAACCCAAATCGCATCTTTGATCAGCGCTAGGGGCATCGGGGCAAATGCCCCTGGGCCGTGCGAAGGCCCAGGGGCCGGGCATATAGGATTCGGAACCGCCGAATCCGGCCGCGGGCTACCTGATTGGATTTGCGTGACAACTTGACCTGAGCTAGGCGCAAGCCCGGCGGCGGAAACCCTTCGCGTTCGAGCTGCGCCAAACGGCTTTGCAGCTCCGGCCAAAATCGTTTTTTAGCAGATGATTTCCTTAGCGCGATAAGCAGACAGCAGTCGCGAGCGTCGAGTCGCATCAGGGAGGGTCATAGGACTCGAACCGCTCGGACCGACGCGATTTTGCACTCGACTTCCGTCGTAAACGGAGCATGAATGGTGGTCAAGGATGCCGAGCCTGACCGGTTCGCTCCTCTCGCGCCGCCAGCGCCATGGCCTCCGCGGGGTTTGGGTGGTGCGGCGCGCTGTGCGCCAACCACTAGCCGATGCCAATCAATTGGAAAATGGCGCCGCCTGCGCTCCCACATCGATGGGTGCGACGGGCATCCGCATTGCTTGCAGGGCGTATGCGCGATCTTCCTACAACGCGCTCACATCGTTAGCGCGAGCAGCGTACACGTAGAGCGGTGGCGTGGTGCCCTCGACGACCTCTTTCGAGATCACGACCTCCTCGACGCCTTCGAGGCTCGGAAGGTCGAACATGGTGTCGAGTAGGATGCTCTCCAGGATCGAGCGTAGGCCGCGAGCGCCTGTCTTGCGGTCGATCGCTTTCTTGGCGATGGCGCCGAGTGCCTCCTCGGCGAGCGTAAGGTCGATGTTCTCCATCTCGAACAGCCGCCGATACTGCTTTACAAGCGCGTTCTTCGGCTCCGTGAGGATGCGCTTAAGGGATGGCTCGTCAAGGTCCTCAAGGGTGGCCAGCACGGGTAGTCGCCCGACGAACTCGGGGATAAGGCCGTATTTCAGCAAATCCTCCGGCGCGACCTCGCGGAAGATTTCACCTATTCCGCGGTCCTCCGGTGCAATTACGTTGG
Organism: uncultured Acidobacteriota bacterium; assembly: GCA_963847975.1. GTDB lineage: Bacteria > Acidobacteriota > Vicinamibacteria > Vicinamibacterales > 2-12-FULL-66-21 > DATBJJ01. The sequence continues at coordinate 40,362 of CAWKBU010000029.1, forward strand.
CGCCAAAGCCGATGGAGGCCGATCGGCCGCGCGCCGAGATGATTTTCTCGAGGCCGGTGAAGGCACCGCCGCACACGAACAGGATATTGGTGGTGTCCACCTGCAGGAATTCCTGCTGTGGATGCTTGCGGCCCCCCTGCGGCGGCACGCTTGCGATTGTGCCTTCCATGACCTTCAGCAACGCCTGCTGAACACCCTCTCCAGAAACATCGCGGGTGATTGAGAGGTTCTCGGACTTGCGGCTGATCTTGTCGATCTCGTCGATGTAAACGATGCCGCGCTGCGCGCGTTCGATATTATAATCGGCCGACTGCAAGAGCTTGAGGATGATGTTCTCGACGTCCTCGCCGACGTAGCCCGCTTCTGTCAGCGTGGTTGCATCGGCCGTGGTGAACGGCACGTCCAAAATGCGCGCGAGCGTCTGCGCGAGCAGTGTCTTGCCGGACCCGGTCGAGCCGATCAACAGGATGTTCGACTTCGCAAGTTCGACGTCGTCATGCTTGGTCTGATGGTTGAGGCGCTTATAATGATTATGAACGGCGACCGAGAGAACCTTTTTGGCGTGATCCTGACCAATCACGTAGTCGTCAAGAACTTTGCGGATCTCCTTGGGAGTCGGAATCCCGTCGCTCGATTTCACTAGCGAGAATGTGTTCTCCTCGCTGATGATGTCCATGCACAGTTCGACGCATTCGTCGCAGACGAATACGGTCGGACCAGCGATGAGTTTGCGCACTTCGTGCTGGCTCTTGCCGCAGAACGAGCAGTAGAGCGTGTTCTTGGAATCGCTGCCGCCGCCCTTGCTCATCTCAGAACTCCGACGGGAGGTGAGTCGTCGCAGTTGTTACCTGTCGATTCCGAAACTTCTTTCTTGGAATTCGCGATGCCGAGCAAATCAGAACATGATTGCTGGATGATCGCAATGGCCCTCCTTTCACGTCCGCGTGCTATGCGGCTGCTTCAAATCTTGGCGGTGGCTGAAAGCCGATCCTGGTGACTGCGGCATCAACTCAACCTCGTGCGCAGCGCGCCTCGAGAACTGGACCGGTCGCGCACCATCGGGAATGGCCCGCTTCGGCAGGTGACGCGTTTCGAAGGCCGCAGAGCGCCTCTTCACTTTCACTCGCCTGCCACCGACCCGGTGGCGCAGCGCAAGGACCACGAACGCGATCGAGCGTCTGCACGAGGAGTTCAAGCGACGGATCAAAACCCAGACCGTGCTGCCGTCAGCCGATACTGCTGCCATGTTGTTCTGGGCGCTGCTCGGCCGAATGCGAGCAGTACCGGCACGCTGCGTGCCATGCTGCATGACGAGCGGGATCAAGAACCACCTCGACGGGGTTGTGCGAGGAAGCGAGGAGGAGACGCTGACAATCGCCGACACTTCGGCGTGAAGTCGTGTTAGGCTCATCCGGCGAGGCGGGATAGTAAAAGGGAAAGGGCGGCCGATTAGTTTTCAGAAGCAACAGGTGGATTCACAGCTCCATCTTCATCCCTTCCGGATAGAAGCGGAAGCCGTCGCCCTGTTTGGCCACGTGGCCGACGCCCGGCCATGCGAAGTGATACGCGAGCAGCGGGATCTTCTTATCCGCCAGCATGCTGAGCATCTTCACGCGCGACTGCGCCGACTGCTTCGGGTCGGTATCGTACTTGAACTCGGTCAGCGGCTTCTGCAGCAGCAAGACCGGATGGTGGGCGAGATCGCCGACGTAGCACAGCTGCTTCCCGCCTGAGTCGATCATGAAGATAGTATGACCGACGGTGTGGCCGGGCGCGAGCATCGCGTGCACGCCCGGAATGATCTCCTCGCCGTCCTTGATGAACTGCATCCGCTCGCGGTTCGGTTTGAGGTTCTTGGTCGCCGTTTCCCAGAACACCTTGAACTGGGCCGGCACGTTGTTTTCAGTGGTCCAGAAGTCGTAGTCGGCCTGGGTAATGTAGTACTGTGCGTTCGGGAAATGGCGGGATCCATCGTCCGCCATGCAGCCGCCGCAGTGGTCGATGTGCGCATGGCTCATCACCACGGCGTCGATATCCTTCGGGTCGATCCCAGCCTGTTTCATGCTGCTCAACAGCTTGCCGCTCGTCGGCCCGAACAGTTTTCAGGCCCAAGCGCTATCCCTGCGGCGGCCTCGGCCACACCGCAATTGACGCCACGCTCGAGCTGCGCAACGAGATCAAGGTCGACGACATCACCACCATCAAGACCAGCATCACCAAATACGCGGCCTCGCGCATAGGCGACAAATATCCGACCTCGATCGAAAGCGCCAAGTTCAGCATGCCCTATGTGGCGGCCTATACGGCACTCTACGGGGCGCCCATGCTCAAGGCCTTCACGGAGGAGTCGATCGCCGACGAGAGGATCAAGACGCTGGCCCGCAAAGTCTCGGTCGCGATTGATCCGGAATTCGCCGACATCCTCGACGAGAGCCCGTCACGCGTGACCGTGACGCTCGCCGACGGCCACACCGTGCAGCGCATGCGCTATTACGCCAGCGGCACTCCGCAGGCGCCGCTCACTAAGGAGCAGGTCGAGGAGAAGTTCTTCCTTTGTGCCGAGCGTGCCGTGGACAACACCGCGGCGACGAAAATCTTCTCGTTCCTGAACCAGTTCGAAGGGGAACCTTCGTTAGCAGAGCTGTGGACGCTGCTGAAGCGGGGATAAGCCGCCTGCCACGCCCGGAAGGGTAAAATCTTGACCTACGGGACACGGCCGCAATCCTTTTTCACGCTTGGCCTGACCGATTTGTAGAGGAACGCCGAGGGTGCGATGCCCGTCTTTAGAATTTGCGCCGGACGCCGGACGGGCGAGGAAGTGATGACAAGTCCCGATCTCGGGTACGTCCTTACTGGCGCGCCGACCCTGTCAATGACGCCTTCAAGGCCGCGCGGTCGACCTCGACGCCAGCGAGATAGAACTTCGCAATGCGGCGGGTGTTGCGGATGTCGTCGAGGGGATTCGCATCGAGCACCAGCAGGTCGGCGCGCTTGCCTGGCGCCAGCGTGCCCCGATCGGTGAGCCCGACGAACTCAGCGGCGCGGCTGGTGGCCGCCACGATCGCTCCGGACGAAGTCATGCCGGCCCCCACCATCAGCTCAAGCTCCTTGTGCTCGGCATAGCCGAAAATGTTGTCTTCGAGCCCGGTATCGCCGCCCAGAATGATGGCGGCGCCCGCTGCGCTCAGCTTGGCGACGCTGCGCTGGAGGATGGCGTAGCCCTGCTGGCGACGCGCCAGCTCCGCCGGGTCACGACCGGAAAACGAATTGCGGATGCGCCCGACGACCTCCGATGCCACGACGTCGCGCAGCAGGCCCGCTAGGTAGGGCTCATCGACCCAGGCCGGCGGCGAATTGTGGGTGCCGCGTTCGGGCAGCGCCGCGCGTATGACGGCGGTCATGTGAGACTTCCCTACCACGACGGATACTTCGAGGTACCGTGAGATCCGAACTGAACGCGTGTGAGCTCGAGATCGACCTCTTCTGCCGCGGCTTGCGCGTGCCGGCCGACGTCTCGCTCGAGGGCGCGCGTGGCATCTCGAGGACGCGCGCGGGCCTGGGATCCGGCCTCGAGATCATCCTGCCCTCGGGATCGAAAATCCGGAAGGACATCTGGGTCAACGTCCCCGTCGTCGAGCGCTTCGCGGAGAGCTCGCCATACCGGCTGACTGGCGGACCCGAACGTGGTTACACCATCGTCGACGAGCGCACCGCGAATGCGTACGCCGTGCAGCTGCCGGCGCAGCCCCGCTGGTACTCGCGGCTGACGTCGCGGGATGTGCCGATGCACCGAATCGGCCAGCTTCAGGGCACCTATCTCGGCATCTACATCAACCCGAAGTGTGCGTTCTGGAACTACTCGCCGGCGCTCAACTGCCGTTTCTGCACCACCGGACAGAATGTCGGCACGAACGAAGCCGCCGAGAAGCCCGTCTCCGATGTCATCGAAACGTGCTGGGCGGCGGCGGCCGAGTCGGGCGTCACGTTCGTGCACTTGAACGGCGGGTTTCAGGGCTCCCGGGGGCTCGAGTTCGCGACGCCGTACGTCCGGGCCATCAAGCGCGACGTCGGCATGCTCGTCGGCGTGCAGCTCGCGCCGGAGCCCGTGTTCGCGCGCTACGACGCGCTCATCGACGCGGGCGTCGATCACCTGTCGTTCTGTCTCGAGCTGCTCGATCCCGACTGGTTCGCGCGCATCTGTCCAGGGAAGGACCGCGTGCACGGACAGGAGCTCTTCATCGATGCCATGAGCTACTGCGCGGCCCGCATGCCGCGCGGCGCGGTGTCGGGCGAGATCATCGCCGGCATCGAACCGATCGAACGAACCCTCGAGGCAATCGACCTCATCACGAGCCTCGGCGCGTTTCCGACCGTGTGCATCTTCCGGCCGACGGTCGGCTCGGACATGGAGGACTGGCCACCGCCGTCGTACGACGACATGCGGCGAGTCATGGCGCACATGTACGACGCGTGCCGCCGCCACTGGCTGCCCATCGGCGCCGCGCCGAACATCGAAGTGAGCCTGGTCGTCAATCCAGATGACGCGGCGATGCTGGCCGAGCCCGATGCCGGGTTCTACGCCTACGAGGCCTTCCGGCGTCTCGTCAAGATCGCCGCCGGGCCGGTGTTCCGGCACCGGATGCGCCCGTACCTCGAGCCGCGTCAGGCACCGGCACACTAGTCGATTGAACGCTCACCACACCATGTCCAGCACACTGCCGCCCGCCGAGGCGTTCGAGCTCCAGTCCCTCGTCAACCCGACCGACAAGGGCATCGCCAGCCGCGTGCTGGCACGGGCCACTGGCGGGAACGTCACCATCTTCGCCTTCGACGCCGGGGAGGAGCTGAGTGAACACACGGCACCGTTCGACGCGCTGGTGATCGTGCTCGAGGGTGCGTTCGTACTCACGATCGGCGGACAGGAGGTACGCGCGGCGCCGGAAACGATCGTGCGCATGCCTGCCAACGTCCCGCACGCCGTCCGCGCGGCCGAACCGTCGCGCCTGCTGCTCATCATGCTGCGGGAACCGAAACCGGCCTGACGCCATGATCGATCCGCTTCACGGCTCGTCCTGGAGCTCGCCCGGCACGGTCGCCGGCTTCGAGCAGTCGGCGCCGAATGCCACGTTGTTGCGGTTCGCGGCCGAGGAACGCGAACGTGGTGCCCGGCGCGCGCTCGACCTCGGGTGCGGGGCTGGCCGCAACGCGGTTCCGCTCGCCAACCTCGGCTGGACCGTCATCGGGCTGGATCTGTCGGCGCCGATGCTGCGCGCTGCCGCTCGAGCGGGCACGAGCGGAGTGCCCAGGGCGGAGTGTGAGCCTGGTGATGGCGCCAATGGAACGGCTGCCGATCGCCTCGGCGTCCGTGGACCTCGTGATCGCGACACGGCATCTGGAATCTGGCGCGATCGGCGGCGCAGTTCCGGGCCGCCATTTGCGAGGCGGCTCGCGTCGCCAGGCCTGGCGCCGGGCTCTTCGTGTTCACGTTTTCGCGGTCGACGCTTGCCAGAAGGACTCGAGCCCGTGGCTGGGGAGCCTTTCGTCTTCACCGAGTTCTCGGGTGAGCCGCAGTGCTTCCTGACTCGCGATCAGCTCATCGAGGAGCTCGAGGAGGCGGGCTTCGTGCCAGACAGTGCCGTTGCCCTGACCGAACACAATCTGCCGCGGCCGGGCACGCTTCGCGCCGCCGGGCCTCCCGTCATCTATGAGGGCGCCTTCCGACGTGCCGGATGAGGTCGCCGGCGCGGCGGCGTCTTCCATGCGCGCATGAGAGATGCTCGCTAGCTAGCAGCGCACGAGTTGGCGCAGCACGTCGATCAGCACCGACGGGGAGCTGGTCGGCCTTGTGCAGCACGGCGAACCCGGCGCCGCCGAAGATCCGGCTCGCATAGCGCGGCGCCTCCCGATCGACCGTCAGGCAGAACACGGTCACGCCCTGCCGCCGCGCCTCGGCAACCGCCTGGCGCGTGTCCTCCACGCCGTAGCGGCCCTCGTAGACATCGACGTCATTCGGCTTTCCATCGGAGAGGATGAGGAGGAGCCGGCGTGACGTCCGCTCGCGGCCGAGCGCCGCGGTCACGTGCCGGATGGACGCGCCCATGCGGGTGTAGCGGTCCGAGTCGAGCGCGGCTATCCGCCGCTCGACCGTGAGGCTTCTCGCTTCGTCGAACGACTTCAGGGTCAGCACCGACACGTCGTCGGCGCCCTCGCCCGAGAAGGCGAAGATGCCGTAGCGGTCGCCGAGCGCGTCGAGCGCCTCGCACACCACGAGAAGCGCCTCCTTCTCCACATCGACGATGCGCCGGTTGCTCGAGACCCAGCCGTCGGTGGAGGCGCTGACGTCGGCCAGCAGCGCGACCGCCAGCTCGCGACGCGAGGGGCGGCGCTCGACATACAGGCGACCGTCGACTGTCGCGCCGGCGCGAATGTCGGCGCAGGTGCTGACCCAGGCGGCGATGTCGGGCTCGGAGCCGTCCGGTTGCCGATTCAACCTGACGTGACGAGGCCGCAGGCGCTCGAAGCGGGCTCGCACGCGGCGCGCGAGCCGTGCATGACGCGCCATGGCCGCCGTCACCCACGCGGCGTCGCCGAGCGGAGCCAGCGGCTCGCGCACGATCGCGCCCCGCTGGCGGTAGGCATTCAGCCGGTAGTCCCACTCGGGATAGACGAGGCCGCGAGGCCTGGCCGGAGCACGCGCCGGTCCTTCGGCGCGTTCGATCTCTTCTCCACTGCGCAGCACCTCCCGCGCCTGTCCGGGCGTGCGCACCATGCGAGCCTCGGGCAGCTCCGAGAGCGAATCCGCCAGCCCTTCCGGATCGGCGGCATCATCACGATCGGTTGGCCGCTGCAGACCGCACGGATCCTCGACGCTTTCCTGCGGCTCGTCGGCGCGAATCACCCAGGTGCCCGAGCTGTTGTCATCTTCGTCCTCGGCCGCTTCGCGCGCGCGCGGCCGGCGGCGCATCTCCGACACGCGCGATCTGCCGGGCCTGACGCGGCGCCTCACCGTCCTCGGTTGTCTGCTGCGGGAGGACGCCAGTCGGCTGCGAGACCGCAAGCACCCGGCCCCAGTACCACGGAAGCACGAGCCGCCGATGCCGGCGCCCGGCATCGCGTAGCCGATTGCCGCCGCGCCCAGGCGAGCGAGTCCTCGACCGAGTCGTCGCGGCTCGGGCGGAACGGCGGCGTCAGGGGATGAGCGGCAAGGAGCGCGTGGACCTCGCGTTCGAACGTGGCGTCCGGCGTGGACGTGTGACGACGCACGTGGCGTCCGAGCGCGTGCGCACGCGCGGCGGCCAGCGCCGGCACCAGCCCCGGGACCTCGGCGGCGATCCAGCGATCGATCGCGGCCGCTTCCGCCAGCAGGAACCAGTCTTCGATCTCGGGGCTCTCTATCCGGGCGAACACCTGCGGCGTGCGACGGACCAGCCGCGCGGCCTGTTCCACGGCGAGGAGGCGGTAGAGACTCATCGCCTCCTGCCCGCCCGCGGTCGACGGCAGCACCGGCGGCAGGTAGACGCGCCGTCCGTCCGTGCCGGACAACAGCAGTTCGTCGCCGCGGTGGTGCGACCGCCCGCGCGCGAGCCGCGAGAGCCAGCTCGCTGGCGCCGGCGGCTCCATGCGGACTACGGGAACGGGTGTGCGGAAGAGCGCCGACAGGAACATCTCGAGCCGGACACGAACGCTGGCGAGGGGAATCGTGGTGTCCGGGACAGACGTCCCGTAGCGCCGCCAGACATCGCGCGCGACGCGGGTGGCGAAATGGGCGCCCTCGAGAATCAGTTCTTCGGGTTCAGCCATTTCATGGGTCGAGGGCTACGGCATCGTCGCGCTCACCAGATCGTGCATGGCGGCCAGCAGATCGGGATCGTCGGTCAACGGGCCGAGGAGGGCCGCGTGGCAGGCCGCTCGGACGGTGATGCCGCCCGCGACGAGCCGGGCGGTGGCGACGATCAGCCGTGTGCTCGGGACCTCGGCGAGGCCGCGGTCGCCGAGTTGGCGGAGCCGATTGGTCAGCGTGACCAGCGCGACGGCCGTGTCGCGCGCCACGCCGCCTTCGTGCCCGACGATCTCGGCCTCGACTTCCGGTGCGGGAAACGCGAACTCCAGGGCGACGAAGCGCTGCCGCGTGCTGGGCTTGAGATCCTTGAGGCCGTGCTGATAGCCGGGGTTGTACGAGACGACGAGCTGGAAGCCCGGCGCCGCATCCAGGATCTCGCCCGTCTTGTCGAGCGGCAGGATCCGCCGGTCGTCGGTCAGCGGATGAATGACCACGACCGTATCCTGCCGGGCTTCGATGATCTCATCGAGGTAGCAGATGGCCCCGAGCCTCGCGGCCAGCGTGAGCGGGCCGTCGAGCCAGACGGTGTCGCTGCCTCGAATCAGATAGCGTCCCGTCAGATCGCTCGCCGAGAGATCGTCGTGACACGCGACCGTCACGAGCGGCCGGCCCAGACGCCACGCCATGTGCTCGACGAAGCGTGTCTTGCCGCAGCCGGTCGGCCCCTTGAGCATCACCGGCAGGCCGCGCGCGTGGCAGGCTTCGAAGACGGCGATCTCGCCGCCCGTCGCAAGGTAGAACGGCGCCTCTGGTCCCGGGTAGCGGAGGCCATCGTGCCGCTCTCCGCCGAGCGCGTCGCCAAGCGCGCGCGGTCTCCCGTCCATCATGTGACGATCGCTCATGCCGGTGTCGGAGCCGTCTGCGCGGCCGCCTCGGCATGAGCACGCTGACGCGGCGCCAGGAAGAAGAAGTCCCACAGGAACAGCGCCACGCCGGCGCTGAAGAGCGTCCCCGTGCCGACGAGCATCAGGAAGTGCACCTGGATCTTCGCCTGCGTCTCGAGATAGCCAATCCCGAGGATCCGCTCGAGATACACCTGTCCGATCCCTGCCGCCGCAAACGCCATCGTCATCCCGACCATGCCGCCCACCTGCAGCCAGAACGCCCACAATCCCGTCTTCGTCTCGCGCTGCGACTCGGAGTGTCCCATGAGCGCCGGCATGGCGTAGGTGATGACGGCAAGGACGATCATCACGTAGGCGCCGAAGAAGGCCGCGTGGCCATGCATCGCCGTGATGAGCGTCCCGTGCGTCCATTTGTTGACGGCCGGCCAGGTATGCGCGAGCCCGAGAAGGCCGGCGCCGATCGCCGAGAAGATCGCGCTCCCGAGCGTCCAGTGCAGGGCCAGCGTGTTCGGGTGCGCCAGCCCGGATCGACGGATGGCCTGGTAGGCGTAGGCCGACATGGCGACGAACACCAGGGGCTCGAGCGCCGAGAAGAAGCCGCCGATCGGCAGCCAGTACCGACGGCACGCCAACGAAGTAGTAGTGATGCGCCGTGCCGAGCAGGCCCGAGATGAACGTCAGGCCGACGATGACGTACAGCCACTTCTCCATCACTTCGCGGTCGACGCCCGACAGGCGAATCAGCAGATAGGCGAGCAGCGCGCCCTGGATCATCTCCCACACGCCTTCGACCCACAGGTGGACGGTCCACCAGCGGTAGAAGATGGCGACCGTGTAGTTGTCGAACTCGAGCAGCGAGGGCAGATACAGGATGGCGGTGAAGCGCGAGCCCGGCCATCAGCACGCCTTCGGTGGTGGTGAGGCGCTTCGCCTTCCAGATCGTCATGCCGAGGTTGTAGAGAAACATCAGCATCACGACGACGATGGCCAGCTTCACCGGCAGCGGCTGCTCGAGGAGCTTGTTCCCGGCGGTCCAGCCAAAGAGATATCCGACCACGGCCGTGACGCCGGCCACGGTCCACAAGCCGAGGGCCACGTACGCCATCTTCGGGCTGTGCAGCTCGGTTCGCGATTCCTCGGGCACGAGCCAGTACGCCGCGCCCATGAAGCCGGTGAGCACCCAGACAATCAGCAGGTTGGTGTGAATCGCCTTGGTGACGTCGAAGGGCAGAAGGTTGATCAGAGGATCGGGGCCGAGGTACTTCGCCGCCGACAGCAGCCCGAAGGCCATCTGCAGGCCGTAGAGCAGCAGCGCCACGACGAAGTAGGGATAGGCGACGGCCTGCGTGCGATAGCGCATCTTGGCTCCTCTTACTTGAACGTCGCGAGGTAGGCGACGAGCTGTTCGATTTCCTCGGGCTTCAGGATCGTCGAGAGTGGCGGCATGATCGACAGCCCGCCAGCAGAGAAGGTCGGGCCGGGCACGACGTACGCATGCGGGCTCACGATTGATTCGCGGATGTACTCCTCGGCCGATTTCGCCGCGCCCTTGTACTCGGGCGTGGCGATGAGCGCCGCCGCGCGCGTCCCGATGCCGGCGAGGGACGGCCCGACGAGGACCACGCCCTCGGTGAGCGAGTGACAGCTGAAGCAGGCCGGAGGCGACCGGCGGAACAGGGCTTCCCCGAGCGCCACCGGGTTCGACGAAGCGGGTCCCGCGGCTGCCGGCGCCGGTTCCCTGCGGCGCCGCCGCGCTCACGACGATCGGACGCGGCGGCCAGTTCTGGTTGTCGATTCTGGAGACCCAGGTGAGAAACGCGATGAGCTCGGTGATCTGCTGGTCGGAGAGCCGCAGGTTGGGCATCAGGCGCCCGTGCCGCTCTTCCGAGTAGAACCGCGACGGATCCTGGAGAAACTGACGCAGGTACACGTCGCCCCGCTGCTGGGCGATCTTGGTCAGGTCCGGTGCGTAGTACGCGCCCTCGCCGAGCAGCGTGTGACAGTTGATGCAGTTCTTGCGGTGCCACACGTGCTTGCCGGCGATGACATCCGGCGTGATGGCTTCCGCGTGCGTCAGCTCGCCGAACTTCATGTGGCTGTCGATCGTGAGCCCAAGGAAGATCAGCGCGAACAGCGTCGTACCGACAACGAAGAACAGTCGCGTTTGCCGTTTGGTCATGCGGACCTCACATCCGGAACCGATGCGCGGTGGGACGGCCACCGCGGCTGCTCAACCCGCGTCAGGGTCGACACACAGACGGGTCAGACGCCTATCCGCGAGAAGTTGAGGATGCCGATCCACGCGGCATAGATCACCGCGGCCACCATGATGAGGACAATCACGAGACAGAGCGTGCGCGTGAGCGGGTAAGAACGGGAGGCAGGAGAAGCAACAGCCACGGCAGGATCCTCCTTGTCGCCGATTGTCAAACCGTGCAGCAGGAGCGGACCAGTGCGTGGTCCGTCCTCGTCGACGGGCCTAGACTACACATGCAACACCCGGGAGGGCAAAGAAAATCAGTGGGAAATATTCCCCGGACCTCGGCGACTCAGCCATGCCCTGCAGGGTGTTACTGCGCCTACTTAGCTGCGCTCAACGAGCGGACGTACGCGACGAGCGCTTCGAGGTCCGCGCCCTTGATCTGGGGCGTGCCTGGCATCAGCGGCTTGTTCTTCAGCACGCCGCCAATGGTGATGGTCTTGGCCATGTCCTCGTCCGTAATGGTGCTCATGTAGGCACGGTCCGTGTGATCGCGCGGTGGTGGCTTCAGCGCGCTCGCCGCCGGACCATCCCCGCGCCCCTGGTCGCCATGGCAGACGGCGCAGTTCGCTTTGTACAACTGCGCGCCCCGTTCCAGCACGGCGGGGGTGACGGCGGCTTTGGCTGGCTTGGCCGCCGCAGCCGCGGGCGCGGGCGCGGTGCCCTCCCTGGCTTGAGACGAGCAGGCGATGGCCAGGCTCAGGGTCCCCAGGGCGACGAAGATGGCTGACATCGGTCTAGTCATGAGAGCGTGACCTCCTCGGTCGTGACAGTCGCTTGACGTCCGCGCGTGAGCGGACGAGGACGCGATTCGCAGGCATCTGTTGCCGCCGCGCGGCGCGCGCGCCACGCGCCAGGAATCTGGAACGCGATCACCGCGGCGACGAGCGGCGCGGCCGCCCAGAAGACGAGCGCGGCACCGAGCAGTAGCGCCGCGCCGGAGCGTGACAGTTCCGCGGTCAGGTACGCGCCCGCGGGACCGAGCAGATAGAGGTCGGGCTCGAGAGCCAGGATGCCGAGCACGCGCGCCGCGTCGACGGGATTGGCGACGAGCGCCGCGCCGAGCAGCGCGACCGGGACACCGCTCACCGCGAGCACACCGACGAGGAGCAGGTCGTAGAGCAGCACGAGGCCAAACCAGGCGAACACCCCCGTGCCCTGCGCCTGCACCGCCGACCGGCTCGAGACCGAAATCAGCATCCCGATGCCTGCCATCGCCATCCCCACGAGCACCGCGATCCCCGGAAAAATCAGGTAGTGCCCGATGACCCCGGCGCCGGCGGCAGCCACCACGAGAATGCCGGCGGGGAGAAACCCGGCGAGTGTGGCGACGGTCAGCGAGATGACCAGGCCGGCGTGCTTGGCCAGCAGCAACCGCGTGCGAGTGAGCGGCTGCGCCAGAAGGTGCTCGAGCGTGCCGCGCTCCCGTTCGCCCGCGATCGACGCCGCGCCCATGAGCACGGCGACGAGCGGCGCCAGCAGCAGGCAGAGGTTCATCAGCGTCGCCGTGGTGCGGCCGAACGCCTGGAGCGCCAGCCCGGACGCACTCTCAATGCCGGCGCTCGCGGCCGCCAGGCCGAGCACGCCGAGAACCGCTGCGTAGCCGATGAGCCACCGATTGGCGAAGGCGTCGGTCAGTTCCTTCTTGATGAGCGGCGCGGCGGAGCCGGCGCGCATCCGCGCCGGCGGCCGCACGATCGGCCGCACGTCCGTCGAAGCGGGCATCTCGCTCGCGTCCGGGGGATTCGACGCGATGACCTGCCCGTCTTCGAGGACGATGCGGCGATCGCCGGCCGCGAGCAACTCCTGGCCAGCGTGCGTTGACACCAGCACGACGCGGCCATCGTCGGCCGCCGCCCGCAGGCGCTTGGCCAGCCATTCGCGGCTTCCGGCGTCCAGGCTGGCACTTGGTTCGTCGAGCACCAGGATGCGCGGATCGGTCAAGAGCGCGAGCGCAAAGCCGAGGCGCTGCCTGAGGCCGCCGGACAAATCGCCGACCGCGACGGCCGCGTGACCGCCGAGACCCGCTTCCTCGAGCAGCAGATCGCAGCGTTCGCGCGGTGCGCGCCGGATCGCCGCATAGAACCGCATCGTTTCGGCGACCGTGAGGTCGGGGTGCAGCCCGCCGCTTTGCGGCATGTAGCCGACAAGCGCCCGGACCGAGGGACCGTCGCGCAGCGGATCGAGACCTTCGACCCGAACCTGTCCGGCGAAGTCGGTGATGCCCAGGATGCAGCGGAGGAGCGTTGACTTGCCCGCGCCGTTGGCGCCGAGCAGCAGCGTAACCTCGCCGGGCTGAAGCGTCAGCGACACGCCCGAGAGCGCCACGCGCCGGCCGTAACGCTTGGACACATTTCGGATCTCAATCATCGGGCGCCTCGAGTCGCAAATGACATGAGCGGGTGCTCGTCGACGAGCACCGGCGGCTGCCGGAAGAGCGGGAACATCCGCGCGGCCGCCTCGATGGCCAGATGCGCCGGCGTGTAGAGCAGCGCCTGCACCTGCGGGTTGCCGCGCACGAGCGCGTCCATGGCGTTCTCGACCGTGTGCGGGACATCGCCGATGCCGTCACCGTCGGCGTCGTAGCCGCGGTACACGCTCCACGAGTTGCCGCGGCCGTCACGGGACCACCGCGATGCGGACGAGAGCTGGCGGCCGAGCGCGCGCACGTCGGTCAGATTCTCCGCAATCCGGTTGGCCACCACCGTCAACGCGGCGTTGCCCTGCAGCGCCAGGCCGACCTCGTTGCCGGCGATCACGTTGGCCTCGAGTCGCGCCTCGCGGCCGGGCCGGTCGGGCACGCCTTCGGCATAGACCCCGACCCGATTGGCGGCGATGATGTTGCCGGTCGCGAGCAGATCGCCGATGTCCTTGAGCAGGACGCCATACGCGGCCGCGCCCTGCCGGTGCTGCTCGATGCGGTTGCGCGCCAGAATCAAGCGGTCCGAGTTCATCAGCGCGGCCCCGAGCAGGTTGCCCGTCACCACGTTGTCCGAGAAGTCGGCGCGCTGCGAGTACATCGAGTGCAGTCCATAGCGGCAACGGGTGATCGCGTTGCCGGACACGACCACGCCGTCGGTGAACGACAGGTAGATGCCGTCGCGGGCGTCGGCAATGTGGTTGCGGCGCAACTGACTGTCGTGCACGTGCCAGGCGCTGATCCCGTGGCCGGGCCGCGCACCGTGATGCACGCCAGGCGTGATCCGGTTGTCCTCGACCACGTGCCCGCCGCCGTCGCCGACATGAATTCCGAAGTACACGTCGTGCACGTCATTGCCGGCGATCCGATGCCCGTTGCCGGTGGCCTTGATGCCCGCGGCTTCCTCCGTCACCTGCCGGCCACTGTTGCGAACGGTGAAGCCGCGAAAGACGACGCCCTCGCCTTCGATGGTGACCACGCTGCCCGTGCCGGCGCCGTCGATCACGGCGCCGTTCACCCCCACGACGGTGAGCGGACCGCGGACGACGATCGAACCACGGTGAATGCCGCCGTCCACGGTGACGGTGCTACCGCGCGGCGCGGCGTCCAGCCGGGCCTGCAGCGCGGGCGTCTGAGCCAACGCGATATCCGGCAGGGCCACGGCTAGGGCGATGGCGAACAAATTGGCGATCGAGGCCGCCGGAGTCCTGTGCACGGCGCCGCGTGCAGGCGAACCTGATTCGTGGCGCCGGCTCAGTCGTTCGCCCAGCACGAGAACAGCGGCGGCGGCGAGCAGACAGACCACACCCCAGGAGATCGTCGACGACGTGACGAAGTTACCGAGCGTGGACGACCCGATGACGAGTGGCGTGAACGGCTCGAGACGAATCGGCGCCTTGGGATCGAGGCTGTGGCCGTAGCGGTAGAGCCACCACTGCACGTCGATGAGGATCGCCGATGGGCATGGCGACGACGGCCGTGAGCGCAAGCCGGCGCGCCCACCGGTGCAGAGGCGAAAGCAGGCACAAGGCGATGACGACGGTGAGCGCGATCGGAAAGGCCGCCGTTTCGAGCGCCGGCGCCGGGTCGATGGGCGGCATCCCGACGTAGTGGTTGATGATGTTCAACTCACGCACGTCCCCGACCATCCCGCTGCCGAACGCCTCGAGCCGCAATCCCTTCGGATACTGCGGCGCCCTCATCGTCATGCTCCACAGCGGAAAGATGGAGCTCAGGGCGACGAGCGCCGCCGCCGCGAGGGCTGAGCCGGTACGAAGAGCGATGCCGTGATTCACAATCCACCTTCTCCTCTTTGCAACAATTCCTCGAGCGACGACACGACGCTGCCGTGCTGGCGGGCGGCAGCCTCGCGGGCGGCGGCGGGGTCGCGGTAGGCGACCAGGCCGCCGCCCATCGGGGTGCGGAGCGCGCGCGACGAGACGAACACGGCGTCTGTGCCGTCGATCCAGACGGCGGTCGCGGCGTCGTGGAACCAGAAGCGGAGCGCTGTCGGCCCGTGGTTCACGTGTTGCCGCTTTGAGCAGGCAGCCGATGTCGTCGAAGACGAGGGACTCCGACTGCGGCGTCCGATACGCGGCCGCGTAGGCCGGCTCGCTGATGAGCATCCCGCAGTGGGCGCAGGACGTCCGGTCCACCGTGATATCCGGAGGGCCATCCGCCTTGACGCCGCACGCGGTCGTCAGCACCGCCGCCGCTGCCGCCGCCACCATCAGAGTCCTCGTCCTCATCACACGTCTCCAAGCTGCACGTCCACGTCCGGTACGCGTCACTTCGGTTCGACGATCAGCCATCCCTGCATCTCGAGGTGCAGGGCCGAGCAGAACTCCGTGCAGTAGAAGCTGAACGAGCCGGGCTTGTCGGCGACAAACTCCACCGTCGTCGTCTCACCCGGGTCGAGGCTCACCATCACGTTCTTCATGGGGACCGCGAACCCGTGCGTCGCGTCCGGCGTCTGCTCGACGTTGGTGAGGTGCACGATGACCTTGTCACCGACCTTCGCCTGGATGATGTCGGGCGTGAAGTGGCTGCGCACCACGTTCATCCAGACCTCGACCACCCCCGGGCGCCGGACGATGCGGGCCTCTTTCGCGCCGGCGATCGCATCGGGGCTCTTGACCATCGAGGCCGGCGACACGCCCGCCTCGTAGACCTCGTGCGGCTTGAGGATGTCGGCCTTGATCATCTGCGCGTAGTGCGGCTCGCCGAAGCCGATGGGCATGTCTGCCAGGAGCTCCATCTTCTCGCCCGAGATGTCGATGAGCTGGAAGTTCTGCGGGTGGAGCGGGCCGACGTTCGAGTGGCGATCGATCGACCACTTGTTCATGGCAATCAGGTACTTGCCCTGCGGGTCCATCGTGTCGCCCTGGGCCGTCGCCAGGTGGCCGATGTTGTAGTGGATCGAGATCTTGTCGACGAGCTTGAACGCCTTGTCGGCCGGGTGATACGGCTCGCCGAGCGTCCACTTCGCCACCGCGCTCTCGAGATACAGGCTCGTGTAGGCGTTGCCTTTGTTGTCGTACTGGGTGTGCAGCGGACCCGCGCCGAGATCGACCTTGCCGGCGACGACGGCGTCGAACTTCAGGATGGGAATGCCGTAGCGATCCTTGCCTTCGTAGTTCTTCTCGTCGATCGCTTTCTTGATGCGGTCGAAACCATAGACCGTCGCGTGCGGATCGAGCTTGCCCGAGACGGTGATGTAGTCACCGCGCGGGGCGATGTCGACGCCGTGCGGGCTGCGCGGCTCGGGGGCGAGGAAGAGCAGGCCCTCGGCGATGGCGGTCTCGATCGAGATGACGCGGATGCCGTTCAGCTCGGTGAACTTGCCGGCGGCGATCACCTCCTCGGCCTTCTTCCAGTTGACGATGTGGAGGTAGTCGAAGTCGAGCTGGGAGGCGCCGACTTCGAGCGGCGGCTTGCCCTGCTCGACGCCGCCGGTTGACATCTCCACGTTGTAGGAGTTGATGAAGGCGTAGCCGTAGCTCGCGCCCTTCCCCGCGTCGGCGAGATCCTGGGTGTAGGGCGGCAGCTCGATCTGGAAGCTGTCCTTGAGGATCATCCGGCCGGTCTTCTGGTCGATGCGCAGGAAGGTCGAGTAGCCGCGGTAGAGATCGGGGTAGTGATCCAGGTGATCCTTGACGGTGATCTTCTGTCCCTTGCTCGCGTCCCAGCCCTTGAGCGCGGGGACCTTCGACGAGATGTGCACGTAGCGCGTGTCGGGCGTCGCGAAGACGCCGCCGTGCGAGGTCTGCAGGTTGGGCACGTGCAGCACCTGCTTGGCGCGGAAGTCGCTGAGGTCGACCATGCCGATGCGGCCGTGGGCGCGGTCGTTGATGTAGAGCCACCGGCCGTCGTACTTGCCGTCGGTCTCGCTGAGCGCCGGATGATGAGAGTCGCCCCAGCGGAGATGCTGGCCGGGATCGGGGTTCGACTCCCCGTTGAGCGACGCTTCCGACCAGTCGGCGCCGTAGCCGTAGCCCTGCCACGGTTCCGGCGTGAAGACCGCGACCGTCTTGAGCAGGCGCATCGACGGTACGCCGACGACGTGGACCTGTCCGGAATGACCACCGGACGCAAACAACATGTATTCGTCGCGGCCGCCAGGCGGCACGAACGTCTTGACGGCACGGGCCGCGTCCTCGGGACTCAACCCGCGCGCGTTCGCGAGCTGCAGCAGGTCCGACTGCCCCGTGCTCGCCGTGCGGCCCGTGCAACCGATCCCCGCCACGGCAACAGCCAGCGCGAATGCCAGCGTCACCACCAGTATCTTCTTCATCACCGTGCCTCCAGTTTCATGACGTTCGATATGAGTCCGCGACACACAGGCATCATGCGGCGGGCGTGCCATATGATCCCGGTCATACGGGGCATCGCGAACGTCGGGGGGCGGAGGACGGCAGTGCTGAAATCGCGGGGTTTCAGGAGGGCGCGACGGGGAGCCGACGACCAATCACCGCCGCGGGGTACGGAAAAACACGGACGCGTCGGAAAGATTTCCCACCGCGTTCGTATGACGCCAATCATACGCAGCGCGATGGCTGGCGGTCAGCCGTTGGCTGAGCGGCGGCGGGCCTCGGCTTCCGCCAGCCAGCCACGCCGGAAGTCTCCTTCAGGAATGCTCGAGAGGTACGGCTTGATGTCGAGCACCGGCGTGCCGTCGAGCATGTCGACGCCGCGGACGTGCAGCAGCGCTCCGTCGCGGCGCAGCAGTTGCACGACGGTCAGTCCGATCGGGCTCGGACGGCGAGGAGAGCGAGTCGCGAAGACGCCGTGCGGCCGGTCGTCGGCCGGCGGGTAGGCGACGAGGTCGTAGTCGTCAACGTGGTGAAAGAACCACAGGACGTAGAGGTGCGAAAAGCCCTCGATGTCCTGGAGTCCGGCTTCGAACCGCGGGTCGATTTCGATGACGCCCTCGGCGTCGTGCTTCGCGTCAGGTCCCTTCGGAATCTCACCGGTCGCGCCAAATGGCGTGCGCGCCGTGCCTATCGCCGTCATCATGACGTCCATGGCCGCTCCTTCGGTCAGTTCCGCTGAGTCAGTAGTGCAGCCCTCCTTCGAGATCGCCGCGGCCTGATAAAATGTAGGACTGCGATCTGGAGGTTCTCATGAGGCTCATCGTTACCGGCATCCTGCTTGTCCTCATCGGCGTCGCCATCGGGGCCACGGTGCGTCCGTTGCAGGCGCAGAGCGACTCCTCGCTCTTCAAGGCCGGGCAGCGCGTGACCCTGGCGTTTGTCGGAGACCGTTTTGTCGAGTGCAACGTCAGCGAGATCCGGGGCTCGTTCATCCGCTGCGAAGACAACAAGATCATGTGGTTCAACGTCGACAACGCCATCTCCCTCACCGTGCGCTAGTCTGCTTGTCCGCGCTGAGGATCAGTCCACTTTCCACACTCTGATGACGACCTCGGTCGGGTTGCGCTCGCCTGTCCCGATGAAGATCGAACGCGTCAGCCACTGCAGCTCGGCGGCGGAGGTCTCGAACGTCGGGATCGT
The DNA here is from genome assembly GCA_963847975.1 of uncultured Acidobacteriota bacterium. Classification (GTDB taxonomy): domain Bacteria; phylum Acidobacteriota; class Vicinamibacteria; order Vicinamibacterales; family 2-12-FULL-66-21; genus DATBJJ01. The sequence continues at coordinate 59,239 of CAWKBU010000029.1, forward strand.
CTTGAAGTAGACCTGCGACGGGTCCACGGGCTCGCCCGCGAGCAGCTTCTTCGTCACCTCGGGCGGCGCATGCCTGATGCCGGCGTTCTGAATGTAGATCAGGTCGCCGGCGTCTGTCTGGAGCAGGTAGCGCGTGTCGAGCTCCGCGAGCCCATCGCCGCGAACGATCTGCCAGTCCGCTCCACCAGGAACCACCTTCCCGCGAATGTTCGGGCCCTCGAAGGTTCCGCCCAGAATGGGAATGATGCGGCGACGGCCGCGCGGGACCTGGCCGAGCTCGGTGGGCGGTCCGACCTGCACGCGGATCGTGAACGCCAGGGTCAGTTTCGGCGGCGCAACGTCGGCAGGCGGTTTCACAGGCGGGGCGCTCTGGGCGGCGAATGCCGCGACGACTCCGAACAGCACCCCGGCACTGTCGAGCATGACCAGCGGCATCGCAACTCCTCAGGTTCGTGGATGATGACGGAGCCGCGTCAGCGGAAGACTCGCTGCGCGAAGTGATAGAGGTTGCTCGCCCAGGTCTTGGCCGTGTGCCCTTCGTCGTCGACGTTCCAGACGTGCGGGACGTCATGCTGCTTCAGATAGGCGTGGACGCCCTGAGAGATGTTGATCAGCCCGTCCTTGTTCCCGCAGGAAAGATAGATCAGCTTCAACCTGGCCTTCGCCACTGCCGGATCCGGGACGAGCTCGGCGGGCGGCTTGGTGTTCGGGGCCGAGGAGAACGCGCCGAGCCACGCGAACGTGTCGAGGTGCGCGAACCCGAAGTTGAGGGTCTGGCCGCCGCCCATCGAGAGCCCGGCGAGGGCGCGATGCTCGCGATCGGTACGCGCCGAGTACTTCTTCTCGATCGCCGGAATCAGGTTCTCCAGCAGGTCCTGCTCGAACCTGGCGAAGCCGGCCACCTTCTCGGGTGCGAACGTGGTTGCCCGAAGCGCTGTCGTCGGCGAGCGCGCGGCCGTTGGGGATCACGACGATCATCGGCTCGGCTTTCTTGTCGGCGATCAGGTTGTCGAAGAGCGCGTCGGGCGTGGCGAAGCGGATCCATTCCGTCTCGTCGCCGCCGATGCCGTGCAGCAGATAGAGCACCGGGTATTTCTTGTCGCTCGAGTAGCCGGGCGGCAGATAGACGTTGGCCTTGCGTCGAGTGCCCGTGACCGACGATTCGTACTCGAAGGCTTCGATGCGGCCGGCCGGAACGCCCTCACGCCGCGTGTTGAAGCCCGCAGGCGCGTCAGGGAACACCCGCACGTCGTCGGGCCCAAGGACGATGGGCCGGCCCATGTTCCCCCGGCCCTGCGCCGGGCGGAGGTCCCTGGGTCTCCCCCGGGCTGGCTCCGGCGGCGGCAGCGAGCAGCAGGATCGCTGCGGTGACAACAAGAGCTCTGTTCTTCATAGCCATGATGCTCATCTGGTCGTATCTTCGTGAGTTGATGCGGCAACCGCGCCGGCCATGCCGCGGGCGCGGCGGCGCCACACTATCTTACCGCGTCGCCGTCACAACCCGTCGCCGCGTCGCCATCGCCATGCACCCGGTCTGATAGGCTTACCGCAGGAGGCTACATGGTCGATCGTCGATCGTTCCTCAACAGGCCGGTTCGCTGGCCTCGGCCGCACTGGTTCTTCCCTCGATGCAGAGACGCCGGCCCGCTACAAGATCGGCCTGCAGCTCTTCACCGTCAACCGGGACATGAACCGCGACCCGATCGCCTCACTCGAGCGCGTGAAGCAGATGGGGTATGAAGAGGTCGAGACCTACGGCCTCGATCCCGCGGCGCTGACCTACTATCGCCTCCCGGCGAAGGAATTCGCGCAGCGGCTGCAGGATCACAACCTGCCGACGCCGAGCGGACACTACGACCTGCAGCAGTTCCTGAACGGAAGCGCCGACGACCTGAACCGCTACGTCGATCAGTGCGCCGAAGGGGCGCGCATCCTCGGACAGCGCTACATCGTCTGGCCCTATCTCGAGCCGAAGCTCCGCACGCTCGACACCTACAAGCGCGTCGCCGGCTTGTTGAACACCATCGGCGCGCGGCTGGCCAAGAGTGGCCTCCAGGTCGCGTATCACAACGGCGGCGGCGAGTTCATCGCCCAGAACGGCGAGCTGCCCTATGACATCATCCTGCGCGAGACCGACCCGGCCCTCGTCAAGATGCAGATCGATCTCTACTGGCACGCCCACGACACGAACGATCCGCCGCACGCCCTGTTCACGCGCGCCAAGGGGCGCTTCGTGATGTGGCACGTAAAGGACCTGCACAAGGTCAGCCGCGACTACACCGAGCTCGGAACGGCACCATCGACTACACTCGCATCTGGCCCGACACGGGCCTCTCGGGCATGCGGCACTTCTTCGTCGAGCAGGGCGGCAACTTCGCGGTCAACGCGATGCAGAGCGCCGCGGACGGCATGGCCTACGTGAAGAAGTACTTGCAGCGGTAGTGGCCGTGGCCGGACCTTGCACACACCTCGACTCGATCGCCTCTGCGCGCCGTGACGGCGCCGAGGGCTGTGAGGAGTGCCTGGCGCTCGGCGATACCTGGATCCACCTGCGGCAGTGCCTGCAATGCGGCCACGTCGGGTGCTGCGATGCCTCGCGCAACCGTCACGCCACCGCCCACTTCAGGGCGACCGGCCATCCGCTCATCACGTCGCTCGAGCGCGGCGAGCGCTGGATCTGGTGCTACGTCGATAACGTCTCGATCGAACCCTGACCCGAACGGACGGCTCGCGCACGATGCCCCACGACGAACACAGCCCGGAGGCCGCCTCGGCTGGCGGCCCGGTCACCATCAGCATCACCCGGCGCGTCCTGCCGGGACAGAGCGACGCCTATACGGCGATCCTGCGCGAGCTGCTGTCAGTGAGCCGCGACTTCGCCGGCTTCGAGGACGGCCGCGTGATTCGCCCGCCGCGAGGCGAGCTGGAATTCCGTACCGTCCTCACCTTCCGCAGCCAGGCGGACCTCGAGACGTGGAAGCGCTGGCCGATACGCCTCGAGCTCATCGCCAAGGCCGAGGGCATCGCCGAAGCGCCGATGTATGCCGACATCAGCGGCACGGCACAGACCGGCCGGCTGGTGCTGGCGCTGACGCCGTTCGAGCAGTTCGTCCGCACGAGCGTCTCCGGTATCGGCCTGTTGCTCTTTGGCACGGCGGCCGCGCTGCTGCTGGCCAACACACCGTTCGCCGGCGCCTACGAGGCGTTCTGGCACACCTCCCTGACCGTCGGCAGCGAGGCGTTCGGCGTCACCGCTTCGCTGCGCCACTGGGTGAACGACGGCCTGATGGCGCTCTTCTTCTTCGTCGTCGGCCTCGAGATCAAGCGCGAGGTGCTGGTCGGCGAGATGCGCGTTCCGCGGCATGCGGCGCTCGCGATTGCGGCCGCGGTCGGCGGCGTCGTCGTCCCGGCGCTGGTGTTCATGGCGTTGACGCCGGACGGGCCGGCGCGCCAGGGGTGGGGGGTGCCGATCGGCACGGACACGGCGTTCGCCCTCGGCATCATCACCCTCTTCGGGACGCGCGTGCGGCCGGTGCTGCTCGTCTTTCTCACCGCCTTTTCGATCGTCGACGACATCCTCGCGGTGGGCGTGATCGCGGTCTTCTACACCGAGGCGATCTCGGTCGGCGCGCTCGCCGCCGCCATGGCGCTGCTGGCAGCGCTGGTGGTCGCGAACCTAGCCGGCTGGCACCGCTGGCCGATCTACGCCGTCCTCGGCGGTGCCGTATGGGTGGCCGTCTTCAAGTCCGGCGTGCACGCGACCACCGCGGGCGTGCTCGTCGCCCTCGTCGTGCCGGCCCGGTCGTGGATCAACCCGAGCGAGTTTCTCGTGCGGGGGCGCCAGCTGCTCGACGACTTCGAGGCCGCGTGCTACGCCGCGCCCAGCATCCTGACGAACGAGCCGCAGCAGCAGGCCACGCACGCGCTCGGCCGGCTCGTCCAGGAGGTCGAGACGCCGATGACCTACTTTCAAAACCGCCTCACGCCGCTGGTGGCATTCGGCATCCTGCCCGTGTTCGCGTTCGCCAACGCCGGCGTGCCGCTCACGGGCGGGCTCGCCTTGCAGAATCCGGTTGCCTGGGGTGTGATGGCGGGCCTCGTCCTCGGCAAGCCGGTCGGAATCGCGCTCTTCTCCTGGGTCGCCGTCGCACTCGGCATTGCGCGCCTGCCGCCAGCCATCACCTGGCGCCACGTGGGCGGCGTTGCGTGCCTCGGTGGCGTCGGTTTCACCATCTCGCTCTTCATCACCGAGCTGGCGTTCGGCGAAGGCGCGCTTGCGCATGCCGCGCGCGTCGGGATCTTCGGCGGGTCCCTGGTTGCCGGCACGGTTGGCTATTTCGTCCTGCGAGCGACACTGCCGCCCCCGCGCGACACGTAGGAGTTCCAGCCAGCGAGCGATTCGTCAGTCGGTCAGACGGATCCGCGCGGGCCTCACGCCTCTCCGTGCACGTAGACGTCCCAGCCGAGGTAGTTCTCCATCGCCTCGGCGAGCACGCCTGCCGATCGTGACGCGTTCATCGCGGCGTGGTGCTCGAAGCCGCGCCGGCAGATGACCTGCATCAGCTTCTGCAGCTCCGGCACTTCCACGACCGCCCGCGTGCCGAACGTCTTCAGCTCGTCGTCGGTGAACCGGCCCTCGCCGACATAAGCCGCGATCCGCCCGTGGCGATCGTCGGTCGAGACGCGGCCGAAGGTGAGCGGGCCGCCGGCGTGCGGCCTTCCAGCGCGCCGTAGGTGTTCTGCTCGCCGAGTCGTCCCGAGGATCGGCGCCGTGGCGATCTTGATGTCGGGCAGGAAGCCTTCGCCCAGTTGCCGCAATGGAAGAAGACGCACTTGTTGTCGTCGTCGCCGTAGTTGTTGTTCCAGTCGACGAGCGCGCTGGGCTTGCCGGAGGCGAGCTGCATCGCATACATCGCCACGGCCCGGTGACGTCGACTTCGCAGGCGCTGGGCATGAACTTCTCGCTCATCATGCTCATCAGCGTGCAGCCGTTGACCCCGTAGTTCTGCTGCAGCGAGCTCCAGCACTGGATCGCCGAGGCGTCGAGATCGAGCCGTGTCATCCACTCAAAGACGACCACGCCGAGCTTCGCCATCTGCACGAGCTTCTCCTTCGGCACACCCGGCGCGGCGGCGTAGCCGGTGATCTCGTCCAGCTTCTGCTTCACCCTGAGGTCGTCGTCGCTCAGCCTGCGGGCGCCGTCGAGCAATTCGGACAGGTCGACCGTGCTGACGCTGATGCCGGTCGCTTCGAGCACTTCTCGCTGTAGCGCACCGTGTTGAAGGCGTCCGGCCGCGCGCCGATGGCGCCGAGGCGCGCCCGGCGCATGCCGTTGACGACCCGGCAGACGCCCACGAACTTCGCAGATCGGCCGGAACTCCGGGGAAGCGGGATGAATGGTGTGCCGCTCGGTCAGCGTGAACGTGATGCCGTACTGGCGCAGGTTGTTGCAGACCGAGATCTTGCCGCAGAACGCGTCGCGGCGCCGCTCGACGTCGAACTGGTCGAGGTCGTCGGGATAGCCCTGCACCAGCACCGGCACGTCCAGCCGGCGAGCTCGAGCGTGTCGGCCACGCCCTTTTCGTCGCCGAAGTTCGGCAGGCACACGAGCACGCCGTCGATCTCGTCGCGGTGCCGCCTGAACAGGTCCGCGCAGGCTTTGGCGTGCTGCCACGTCTCGACCGCCCCCAGCTTGGTGTCGTCTTCGTCGAGCAGGATGACCTCGACTTCGAGCGCCGCGAAGAGCGCCAGGATGTCGCGCGGCCTCGGTGACGAGGGGTCGGGGAAGAAGTCGCGGTTGCCGATGATGACGCCGAGCGTGGCCTTGGCCATGTCTGTCCGCCTCCGCTGGTGAACTTCTATTTTCGCGCGAACATGCCGAACGCGTCGGCGTTGGCCGGCGTGATCAGCTCGCAGTCGATCGACTGCTTCTCGGGCTGGCCGGTCGACCCCGTGGTGATGAGCGGTGCGCCTGCTCGACGGCCAGCCGGCGATGTGCGCCGCCGGCTGGAGCACCGTGGCCTTGATCTCGCCCGCCTTGATGGACGGCGATCGCGTCGGGGCTGCCGTCGAAGCCGACGACAATCACCTTGCCGAGGCCGGCGGCCTTGAGCGCCGCCATGGCGCCGAGCGCCATCGTGTCGTTGCCGGCGATGACTCCTTTGATCGGCGGTTGCCCTGAATGAGCGTCTCCATCTTCTGGAACGCCTCGCGCTGGTCCCAGTTGGCGCTCTGGCGGGCCGACCATCTTCAGGCCGGGGTACTTGTCGAGCACGTCGTGGAAGCCGCGGCTGCGAACGCCGGCGTTGGTGTCCGACTCGCGGCCGACGAGCTCGATGTAGTCGCCCTTCTCGCCCATCAGCCGCACGAACTCCTCGGCGGCGAGCAGCGCCCTGGTAGTTGTTCGAGACGATCTGCGCCGCGGCAACGCCGGTCGCATTGATCTCCCGATCGATCAGGAGCTCGGGATGCCGGCGTCTTTCGCCTTTTGATCGCCGCCACCGACGCGTCGGCGCCCGCGTTGTCGAGCACGATCGCCGCGACCTTCCGGGCGATGGCCACGTCGATCAACTCGTCCTGCTTGTGGCGTCGTCGTCGTGCGACGTTGACCAGCACCTCGTAGCCAAGCTCGCGCGCCCGCGCGGCGGCGGCCTCGGCTTCGGCCTTGAAGAACGGGATTGTCATGCGACGGCGTGATGATCGCGATGAGCTTGGCTCCCGCGGCGTCTCCCGGGCCGTCGCCTCCGGACGAACACGCCGGCAACAGCAGCGCGGCGAGCCAGGCCGAGTGACCGCCAACGCCGCGACGAATCGTGCGTATCTCTGCATCAGGACGACCTCTTTTGAAACTGGTCCAGGATGACGGCGAGGACGATGACGAGACCTTTGATGACCATCTGCCAGAACTCGGAGACGCCGAGCAGCACGAGGCCGTCGGCGAGCACGCCGATGACGAACGCGCCGATGAGGGTGCCGGCGATCGTGCCGCGGCCGCCCATGAGCGACGTGCCGCCGAGCACGACGGCGGCAATCGCGTTCAGCTCGAACGTCTCCCCGGTCGCCGGATGCGCGGCGCCGAGCTGCGCCGCGATGATGACGCCGACGAGCGCCGCGCAGAATCCGGAGATCACGTAGACGCGCAACTTCACGCGCGGAACGCGCACGCCGGCGAGCAGCGCCGCCCGCTCGTTGCCGCCGACGGCATAGACTGACGTCCGAACGGTGTGCGCGTCGCCACGAACATCGCCGCCGCGGCGAGCGCCGCCATCAGCCAGATGGGCATCGGCAGGCCCAGGAGCGTGCCTGCGCCGAGGCACGGTAGACCCGTGTTCCCGAGCGTGGGCGCGCCCGCGAGATTCGGGAACGTCGCGCCGTCCGAGAGGAGAAGCGCCGCGCCGCGCGCGACGTACAGCACTCCGAGCGTGGCGATGAAGGGCGGGACGCTCAGCCGCGCCACGAGCAAGCCGTTGACCCCGCCGAGCACCATGCCGGCGGCGAGGGCAATCGCGACCACGAGCCAGGTATGGAGATAGACCACGCCGCCGAGCGGGGGCAGGACGAGCCCGTGGCTGACGAGCCCGCCGGCAATCATGCCGGAGAGGCCGGCGATCGATCCCACCGACAAGTCGATGCCGCCGCTCAGGATGACGAACGTCATGCCGATCGCGAGGATGGCGTTGATGGCGACGTGCTTGACGAGGATCGTGAGGTTGCCGGTCGTCAGGAACTCGGGCGACAGGAGCGAAAAGGCGACCACAGCACGACCAGGGCGATGACGGCGCGGAGCCGCAGACGAGCGGGAGCAGCGAGACGCGGAGCGCGCTAGCGGCCATCGGCGACTCCGCTGCCGCTCACCGGCGCCGCGGACGCCGCCGCCGCGAGCGCGCCGGCCGTCACGTCGGTCCCCTGCAGCTCGGCGGCTGATCCGGCCGCGCGCCATCACCAGCACGCTGGTGGCCACGGCCAGAACCTCCGCCAGGTCCGAGGTCGCAAAGACGATCGCCAACCCCTTCGCGGCCAGGCGTCGCATCGACTCGAGGATCTCGAACTTGGCGGCCACGTCCACGCCGCGGGTCGGTTCGTCGATCAGCAGCACGCGGGGCCGGCTCATCACCGCGCGCGCCAGCACGACCTTCTGTTGGTTGCCGCCGCTCAGCGCGCTGACCGGCGCGTCGCAGCGCGGGTGTCTTGACGCGCAGCGTCGTCGAGCATAGGCTCCGCGGCTTCGCGCCTCGACGGCCGGCGAGAGGTATCCCCGAGGCGCGAGCCGCGCGAGGCTCGACAGCGTCATGTTCTCGCAGACGGTCAGCGTCGGCACGAGCCCGGCGGCCTGCCGATCCTCGGGGACCATCGCGAGCCCGGCCTCGACGCGGTCGCTCACGTCGAGCGCGCGCAGATCGCGACCGTTCAGCCGCACCTCCCCAGCCGCATCAGGATGCACACCGAGCAGCGACTCGAAAAGCTCGGTGCGGCCCGCGCCCATGAGGCCGTAGAGCCCGACGATCTCGCCGGCGCGCACGTGCGAACGTGACCTCATGAAGCGCGGCTCGTCCGGCCCGTGGCGGCAGCCGGAGCGCCTCGACGGCGAGCACGACGGGGCCGAGCGGAACGCCCGTGCCGATGGCGTTTCTGCCGGCGTCGCGGCCGGTCATGCGCTCGAACGATCCACGGCACGTCGACGGCACCGGCCGCCGCTTCGCCGACGACGTGGCCGTCGCGCAGCACCGTGAGCCGATCGGCGATCGCGAGCAGCTCCTCGAGACGATGCGAGATGTAGACGATCGCCACGCCGTGCCGCGGTGAGGTCGCGGATCACCTGGAAGAGCACTCGGAATCTCCGCGCGCGCTCAGCGCCGACGTCGGCTCGTCCATCAGCAGCACGCGGGTGTCGTGCACGAGCGCCCGGGCGATCTCGACGATCTGCTGCTGCCCGAGCGGCAAGGCGCCGAGCCGGGCGCGCGGTCGACACGGCCTGGCCGAGCGTCGCGAGGACCCGGCGCGCGGCCGACTCCTGCTGCTTCGAAGTCGACGGTCCCCCACCGCGTCCGCCGCTCGCGGCCGACGAACAGGTTCTCGGCGACGGTGAGATCGGGAAAGAGCTGCAGTTCCTGATGAATGATGCTCGATGCCCACGGCGCTCGCGTCTCGCGCCGAGGCGAAGCGCGATCGTCCCGCCCGTCGAACGACAGCGTGCCGGTCGTCGGCTGCTCGATGCCGGCGAGGATCTTCACGCAGCGTCGATTTCCCGGCGCCGTTCTCGCCGATGAGCGCGTGCACGCGCCCGCGCTCGAGCCGGAAATCAACCCCGGCGAGCGCCATGGTGCCGTCGAACGACTTGGTCAGCTGACGGCGCCTCGAGGATCGGGACTCCGCGACGATGCCATCACCTGTCTCCCCGGCCGGCGACGGCGAGCCTGATGGGAACGATCTCGAGCGTCGCCGCGGCCCGCGTGTCGCGAGACACGGCGCCGGTGAACGACACCCGCTGCCCTGATAGGCCTCGGACATCGACTGGTCCGAGCACCGTCGTCAGCACGCGTTCGTTGAGGGCGTTGGCCACGGCAGCGAAGTCGAACTGGTTGACGAAGTCGGTGAAGCGGACGAAGCCGAGCGCATCGCGCAGAGCGGTGCCCCTGAGCACGGGCCCGACCTGGATGGCAACCGTGGCCGGGGCCGCGCTGCCGTCGATCCGCACGAGCGCCTGCCCGGCGCGTGACTCCAGGTTGACGTCGGTGACCACGCCACGTGCCCTTGACGAAGAGAGCCGTCCGCGCCGGTGGCGCGCCGGCACCGCCTGGACTTGCCGCAGGAGTCTGGAGCACGCTCGCAACATCCACCGCGGCTTCGTCCGCCGCGCGCAGCACTCGCGGCCACGCCGACGCCGCGTAGGCAGTCGCGTCGAACGCCACCGCGGCCGAGGTCTGGAGCGGTTCGATCGTCCACGGCCGCAGCACGGCGAGCACGCCACCAATCGCCAGCGCGACAAGACCGATGCGGAGTCCTCGCGATCGGGCCATGCTCATGCTCGTCGTCTTGGGGCGGTGGACGCGGCCAGAGCCTGACGATCCGGCCTCGAGTCGGCGGCACCGCGCAGAAGGCGCTCGGCGGTGCTCCGGTCGGTGATCAGCATGTTGATCCAGCGGCCCTGCAAGCGCCCCGCGAATGGCAGCGGGCTTGCGCTTGCCCCCGGCAATGCCAATCACCCGGTGCACGCGCGTCGAGATCCTGCAGCTCGATGGCGATCACGCGGTCGTTGAGCGGCGTGATCACCGGCGCGCCGCCGGCATCGAAGAAGCGGAGACAGATGTCGCCGACCGCACCGCGCTCGCTGAGCGACTTCAGTTCCTGCGCCGAGAAGACGTTGCCGCTCGCCGCCAGCAGCTTCGAGGGCCAACCGCGCCGATGCCGACGAGCGCGACCGTGACGGACTTGAAGAGCGCCGTGGCCTCCTGCACGTAGCGGTCCTTGAGCATCACGCGCCTGGCGTCCGCGGACCCGACCGCACCGGGCGCGGGCAGGAGCGTCGCCGTGCCCGACCATGTTGGCCAGCCGGCGCGTGAGCTGGGTCGCATGGACTTCCGCGCCCGGGTTGCCGATGCCGCCGAGAATCTGCACCACCCGCGCCCCGGCCGCGCGCGGACTCGGATGCATCGACTCCACCATCGCCAGCAGCGCCGCACTCCACGACGAGATGCCAACGACATCGGTCGACTTCAGCGTCGTCTCGAGGTAGAAAGCGGCGGCGGCACCGAGGTCGCGCACGATCTGATCTTCCTGATCGATCGAGTCGACGACGATGGCCTCACGCAGGCCGTACGCGGACTGCAAGGCGTCCTCGAGCTCCGGATGGAGACCCGAGGGCAGCTGAGCGTGATGCGGACGATGCCTTCCTTCTCGGCGCGGCGCAGCAGCCGCGAGACGGTGGACTGGTGGATGTTGAGGCGCTCGGTGATCTCGGTCTGACGCAGGCCCGCGCCGTGGTAGAGGCGCGCCACCTTCGCCATCAGCCGCAGCTCGTCGAGGCGCGCCATTACTTGTCGCTCTCCTGCCGGCGGCGTCACTCTGCGCGCGCGAGACCGCCTCGCGCCATCCGCTGTATAGCGTGTCGCGCGCGGCGTCGGCCAGACGCGGTTCGAAGCGAGTCACCGTGCGAGGCAGCTGCGAGAGGGCGGCCGTCGATGGCCAGACGCCGACGGCCAGCCCCGCCAGCCAGGCCGCGCCGCGAGCCGAGAGGTCGGCGGAATCGTTGCGCTCGACGGCACAGCCAAGGATGTCGGCCTGAAATTGCATGAGCGCGTCATTCCTGCTGGCACCGCCGTCGGCCAGTAGCGCCGATGGCGCGCCGGCGTCAGCGCGCATGGCGTCGAAGACGTCACGCACCTGATACGCGATGGAATCGACGCGTCGCGCGCGCGACGTGCGCGGGCGTGGTGCCGCGGGTCACGCCGCAGACGAGCCCGCGCGCCTCGGCATCCCAGTAGGGCGCGCCGAGCCCGGCAAATGCCGGCACCAGATAAACCCCGCCGGAATCGCCGACCGTTCGCGCCAGATCCGCCACCGCCACGGCCGGATCGGCGAGGCCGAGGAACTGGCCGAGCCAGTCGACGGCGCCACCAGTGACGGTGATGTTGCCCTCGAGTGCATACGAGACCGTGCCGGACAAGGCCCAGGCGACGGTGGTCGACAACCCGTGCCTCGACGCGAGCGGTGCATCGACCGGCGTCATGAGCGAGGAACCGGTGCCGTACGTCGCCTTGACACTGCCGGGACGGAAGGCGGCATGGCCGAAGAGCGCCGCATGAGAATCGCCGATGGCGCTCGCGATCGGCATGCCCGCCCGCAGCCGTCCCGCCCGATGCCTCGCCGAGCACGCCGCTCGAAGGACGGACATCGGGCAACAGCCGCTGAGGGAGGCGAAAGAGATCGAGCAGCTCGGCGTCCCAGCCGCCGTGCGCAGGTTGAGGAGCTGGGTGCGGGAGGCATTGGTCGCGTCACAGGCGTGGGTGGCGCCACCGGTGAGGTTCCACAACAACCAGCTGTCGATCGTCCCGGCGCACAGCTCGCCCGCTGCGGCGCGGCGATCGCCATCGGGGATCGCGTCGAGCAGCCAGCGGATCTTGCTCGCCGAAAACAGAGGGTCGATGGTCAGCCCGGTCCGCTGCTTCGAAAGAGGGTGCGAGTCCTCGCTCGCGCAGCGTCGTCGCAGTAAGGCGCCGTGCGGCGGCATTGCCAGACGATCACGGGCCGACCGGCACGCCCGTCGCCCGCTCCCAGACGAGCACGGATTCGCGCTGGTTGCTGATTCCGACCGCATCCACGTCCCGGCCGGCGGCGTGGCTCAGACACTCGTCGATCGCCTCCTCGACCCCGCGCCAGAGCGCCATCCCGTCCTGTTCGACCCAACCAGGCTGCGGAAACGCAATCGCGACCGGTCGCGTGGCGCGTGACACGACCTCGCCGTGCTCGTCGAAGAGCAGGACCTTGGTATTGGTCGTGCCTTGATCGATGGCGAGGACATGTTTCGCGGGCATGTCGGCTCAGTCCCGCACCAGCGAGCGGGCGGCGTCGCGAATGCCTTCCGGCGTGAGCCCGAAATGCGTCGAGCAGAAACTCCGCCGAACCGGTCGGCGCAAACACCCCCGGGACGCCGAGCAGGCGCATCCGCACCGGCCGCGACGTGACGACGACTTCGGCCACCGCGCTCCCGAGTCCGCCGGCGGTCGTGTGCTCCTCGACGGTCACGATCGGGCCGCGCGCGGCGGCGCGCTCGATGCTGTCGCGGTCGATCGGCCGGATGGTCGAGAGGTTGAGGACAGCCGCGCTGATGCCGTCCGCGGCGAGCAGCTCGGCGGCGTCGAGCGCCCGGGACACCGTCACCCCGGCCGCGATGATCGTGACGTCGGTTCCGTCGCGCAGCGGCACCGCCCGGCCGATCTCGAATTGCGCGTCAGCGCCGTGCACGTCCGGCACGGCCATGCGGCTGACACGGAGGAAGACCGGGCCGTCCAGGGCGGCGGCGGCGCGCACCGCCTGCGCGGTCTCGATCGGAGTCGGCGGGCACGATGACGGTCAGGTTGGCAATCGCCCGCGTCCAGGCCAGGTCCTCGATCGAATGGTGCGTGGGGCCGAGCTCGCCGTAGGCCATGCCACTCGACATGCCACACAGCTTGACGTTGTGACGGCTGTACCCGAGATCGACCTTGACCTGCTCGAGCGCGCGCCCGGTCAGGAAACAGGAGGCGCCACACGCGAACGGGATCTTGCCGGCGCTCGCGAGCCCGGCGCTCACGCCCACGAGATTCTGCTCGGCGATGCCGACGTTGACCAGCCGCTCGGGAAAGCGGCGCTTGAACTCCTTGAGGTTCGACGAGCCAACCGAATCGTTGGCGACCGCGACGATGCGCGGGTCGGCCTCGGCGAGCGCCACCAGTGCCTGGCTGAAGGCGATGCGGCAGTCGGCGCCGGACGTCAACGCGGGCTCCCGTCGAGCTCGGCCACGCGCCGCCGCCAGTTCGGCGTCGGTCGGCACGCGATGGTGCCATTCCACCCGGTCCTCGATGAACGACACTCCCCGGCCCTTGAGCGTCCTGCGCTATCACGCACGTCGGCCGGCCCGCGGCTACGGGGCACCGCCTCGAACGCCCGCACGAGCGCCTCGATGTCGTGCCCATCGACGTCCACGACGTCCCAGCCGAACGCTCGCCACCGCTCGGCCAGCGGCTCGAGGGTCATGGTGCGCTCGGTCGTATCGCCCTGCTGCAACCGGTTGCGATCGACGACGACGGTAAGATTGTCGAGGCCGAAATGCGAGGCCGCCATGATGGCTTCCCAGTTGCTGCCTTCCTGCAGCTCGCCGTCACCGGTGAGGACGACGGTGCGCCAGTCGGCACGGTCCATCTTCGCGGCGAGCGCCATGCCAACGGCGATCGGCAATCCGTGGCCGAGCGGCCCGGTATTCGCCTCGACGCCCGGCACCTTGCACCGATCGGGGTGGCCGTTGAGCATCGACAGCGGCTTCATGTAGGTCTCGAGCTGCGCGCGCGGGATAGAACCCGGCCTCGGCGAGGGTCGCATAGAGCGCGGCCGACGCATGGCCCTTGCTGAGCACGAAGCGATCGCGCGCCGGATCGTGCGGGTGCGCCGCGTCGAGCCGCAGGACGTGAAAGAAGAGGGTGGCGAGGATGTCGGCACACGAGAGGTCCCCGCCCGGATGCCCCATGCCCGCGGCGTGGACCATCCGCAGGCTGGCGAGCCGGATGCGCCGCGCCCGCTCGGCAACGCGCGTCACGACCTCAGCATAAATATGCAGGCTTTCCTTTTCATGCGACACGGCGGTAATCTACCGGCCGCCCTGGAGCTTGTCAATGGCGGTGGGTTCCGATGTGACGGGACGCGAATCGCGGATTCGGTCTTGACGGGACGCGGATCACGCGGATCGTGTAATCACGGGACGCGGATCACGCGGATCGCAGAGCGCCGACCTGCGGGAGCGTTCAGACGATCTTGCGAGACCCGCGACCCATGGAATCGTAATCCGCGAGATCCGCGTCCCGTGACATCGTGATCCGAGAAATCCGCGACCCGGGCCTATTCCGAAAGTAATACAGTATCCAAGGTTGAACGCCTGATGCGCGCCCCAGCGATCCTCGCCTGCTCTCTCGCGCTGCTATTCGCGTCGGACGACGTCAACCAGGCACGTCGCAGGGGAGTAACGCCCCCGCGCCCCGGCCCCGCGTCATCATTTCCACTGACATCGGCGGCACCGACCCAGACGACTTCCAGTCGATGGTGCACTTCCTCGTCTACGCCGACATGTTCGACGTGGAGGGACTCATCTCCTCCCCGTACGGACCGGGCCGCCGCGAGCACATCCTTCAGGTGATCGACAAGTACGCAGCCGACTACCCGAACCTGAGGACGTACTCGGCGCGCTATCCCACGCCCGACGAGTTGCGGCGTGTGACGAAGCAAGGCGCCATCGACTCCGCGGGCAGTGCAGGCGTGGGCCAGCCGACGGAAGGATCGCAATGGATCGTCCGATCGGCGCGCCGTGACGACCCGCGTCCGCTCTGGGTGCTCGTCTGGGGCGGCATCGACGACCTCGCCCAGGCGCTGCACGACGCACCCGACATCCTGCCCAAGCTCCGCGTCTACTTCATCGGCGGCCCGAACAAGATGTGGAGCGTCGATGCCTACAACTACCTCGAGCAGAAGCACCCGGCGCTCTGGATGATCGAGGCCAACGCCACCTATCGCGGCTGGTTCACCGGCGGCAACCAGGCCGGCGAGTGGGGCAACAAAGCGTTCGCACCGGCGCACATCGCGGGGCGTGGCGCGCTCGGGGATTTCTTCACGACTCAGCTCGAGGGCACGATCAAGATGGGCGACAGCCCGTCTGTCGGCTATCTGTTGCACGGCGCGCCGGACGATCCGTCGCAGCCGGGATGGGGCGGAAAGTTCGTCCGCATCTGGGATGACCGCAAGACGGTGTTCGACCGTCTGACGACCGCGGCGGATCGGGTCGAAGCGTTCGGGGTAGTCGAGTTCGCGCTCCCGCTGCCCGCCGGCATGACCGAGGCACAGTCCGCCCGGATGATCTTCGACGGTCGAATCCCTGCGGTCGGGACGCGCGCGGGCGGCGTGCTGCGATTCCGCTTCTCGCCGCGCGACGCCAAGGTCTGGCCGTACGTGATCCGCAGCGACTATCCAGGCCTCGACGGTCAGTCAGGCTCGTTCACCGCCGTCCCACCGCCGCTCGAGCGAACCAGCCGCGCGTCGGCCGTGCATCCCAACTGGTGGATAGATGACCCTGACGCTGATGCCGCCGAGGGCGTGCATCCGGGCGCAAAAAGCGTGAACCGGTGGCGCGAGGACTTCCTGCGTGACTTCGCCGCGCGCATGGCGAGGTGCAAAGCGCCATCCTCGCGGCCGCCGCGGCTCAACTCTATTTGGGGTCAGATCTTGTATTTCAACATGTCGAGAATGTTGAAATACAAGATCTGACCCCCAGCGGAGCCTCATGAATCACTCGCTGATCCGGCTCGTGCTCATGGCGTTCGTGCTCGCCCTCTATCCTGCCCTGGCGACCGCCGAGAAGCTGCGCATCGTCGTGCTCACCGACATCGAGAATGAGCCTGACGATGCGATGTCGATGGTGCGGCTGCTGACCTACGCCAACCAGTTCGAGGTGGAAGGGCTGATCGCGACGACCTCGGTGCATCAGCGAGAGAAGATCGCGGCGGGGCGCATCCGCCAGATCGTCGCGGCCTATGGCAAGGTCAGGGACAACCTCGAGAAACACGAGCCCGGCTATCCGACGGCTGACTATCTGCAGTCCGTGATTCGCGAGGGCCGGCCGGCCTACGGCATGGCGGCCGTCGGACCGGGAATGGACTCGCCCGGGTCCGACCTGATTATCGAGGTGGTCGATCGTGATGACCCCCGGCCCGTCTGGGTGCCGGTGTGGGGCGGCCCCAACTGCCTGGCGCAGGCGCTCTGGAAGGTGCGCGCCACCCGCTCGCCCGCCGCCCTCGACCGCTTCGTCGCCAAGCTGCGCGTCTACACGATCTCGGACCAGGACGACACCGGACCCTGGCTGCGAAAGACGTTTCCTAACCTGTTCTATATCGCCAGCCCGGGCATGCACGCCGGGGGCGCGTATCACTACGCCACCTGGAGCGGGATCAGCGGGGACAACTTCCACGGCCGCTTCGCCGGCGCGGACTTCACCATCGTCGACAACCCCTGGCTCGACCGGAACATCCGCAGCAAGGGACCGCTCGGCGCCGAGCATCCGCGCACGACGTTCCTGATGGAGGGCGACACACCCAGCTTTCTCTATCTCGTCAACAACGGTCTCGGCGATCCGGAGCATCCTGACTGGGGCAGCTGGGGCGGGCGCTACGAGCTCTATACCCCGCGGACCCGAAAGTGGTTCTACGAACCGGAAACGCAGGCCGTTCTGGAGCGACGCGGAAGACGAGGTTCTCGGCGTTGACGGCAAGTGGCACACGAGCAACAAGGCGACGATCTGGCGCTGGCGCCCGGCGTATCAGAACGATTTCGCCGCGCGCATGGATTGGACGATCAAGCCGTATGCGGAGGCCAACCATCCGCCCGCGGTCAGGCTGCGACACGCCAATCAGCTGACGGTGAAGTCCGGCGAGCGCGTCAACCTCAGCGCCGGAGGGTCGAGCGATCCCGACGGCGACGCGCTCGCATATGAGTGGTTCTACTACGGCGAGCCGGGCACGCTCCTGCTGCAGAGCGGCCGCACCGGCGCGCCGCTCAGAATCGAAAACGCGACGAGCGCCGACGCCTGGTTCACCGCGCCGGCGGTGACGCAGTCCCAAACGATGCACATCGTTCTTGCCGTGACCGACCAGGGCACGCCGCCTCTCACCCGCTACCAGCGCGTGCTGGTGACGGTGCAGCCCGCCGTTGCGGCGGTCAGGGCACCGCAAGTCGGCTGGGGAGCAGCGGTGCTGCAGCAACCGCAGGAGTGGTATGCCTCGCCGCCGGCACGGGCAATTGCCGACGCCGTGCTCCTCTACCAGTCGCCAGTGGGCGCGTGGCCCAAGAACACCGATCTGGCCCGGCACCGACCTGCGGCGATGTCGGCCGCGGAAGCGGCCGCCGATCCCAACGGCAACACCATCGACAATGACGGCACGACGCTGCCGATGGAGTTCCTGGCTCGCATGGTGCTCCCCACCGGCGACGCAAGATACCGCGCGGCGTTCGAGCGCGGCGTCGACTATTTGCTCGCCGCCCAGTATCCCAACGGCGGCTGGCCGCAGTTCTTTCCGCTGCGCGAGGGGTATTACTCGCGAATCACTTACAACGACAACGCGATGATCCGGGTGCTGACCCTGCTGCGCGACGTCGCCGCCGGCACACCGCACTACGCCTTCGTCGATGCCGGGCGCCGCACCAAGGCCGGCGCCGCGGTTGCTCGCGGCCTCGACGTCATCCTGCGCACACAGTTGAAACAAGGCGGTGCGCTCACGGCGTGGTGCGCTCAGTACGACGAACGCACGCTCGAGCCCGCCTGGGCGCGCAATTATGAACCGCCGACGCTCTCTGGCAGCGAAAGCGTCGGCATCGTCCGGTTCCTGATGGAAGTCGATCAGCCCACGCCCGAGGTCACCGCCGCTGTCGAAGGTGCCGTCGCGTGGCTGAAGTCGGTGGCGATCAAGGGGCTCCGCTACGAAGAGGTCACACTCGCCGACGGCACGCGCGACCGGCGGGTCGTCGCCGATCCGTCCGCGCCGCCGCTGTGGGCCCGGTTCTACGACCTCGGCACGAACCGGCCGATCTTCACCGGCCGCGACAAAGTGATCCGCTCCGCGCTCAGCGAAATCGAGCAGGAGCGCCGCAGCGGCTACGCTTACTACGGCACCTGGCCGGCGTCGCTCCTCGCGACGGACTACCCGCGCTGGCGCGCGCGGCTGAAGCGGCCATAGGGGCGTCGGCGGCGCACGGATATAATTCTCTGACGTGTCCGAGCGGGAGTCGAACAAGAAGGTCGCAAACGGGCTGGTGGCGCTCGGCGCCGCGGCTGTACTCGCGGTTTACTCCGCTGGATATGTTCGCACCCGGGCGGCCGCGGAACGGTTCGCGCTGCAGGCTGAAGGGCGGCGGCCGGCAGCGCCGGCGCCGGCACCCGCGGCACCGCCCACTCCGGAAGCCACGGCGCGGCCCGCCGTCGACGCCACACCGGTCGTGGCACCTCCACTGGCTCCCTCACCACCGCCTTCCACCTCTCCTTCGTCGGCCGCTGCCCGCGCGGGAGTCAGGAAGAAGCCCCGCGCGACGCCCGCGCCGGCGGCGACGAAGCCCTCACCGGCTGCGGAGGCAGTGCCGGCGGCTGCCCCTGAACCGCCAGCCGCCGTCGCGGAACAGGTGCCGGCCGCTCCGCCCCCGCCGCCTCCTGCGCCGCCCGCGCCCAAGTACAAGGATGGCACCTATCTCGGCTGGGGCACGTCGCGCCACGGCGATATTCAGGCAGCCGTGGTGATCGAAGACGGGCGCATCGCGTCCGCGACGATTGCGCAGTGCCTGACGCGATATTCCTGTTCGGTGATCGCGAAGCTGCCGCCGCAGGTGGCCGAGCGACAGAGCCCCGAAACCGACTACGTGTCCGGCGCCACCCAGAGCACCAACGCCTTCTACTACGCCGTCGTCGACGCGCTGTCGAAAGCGAAGTGACCGACGTGCCCCTCCGCACCGAGATGCTGATGGGCACGCTCGTCACGATTCATGTCGTCCCGCCCGGCGCCGACCTGGCGGTCGAGCGCGCGTTCGGCTGGTTCCGCGAGATCGAGCGCCGCTGCACGCGGTTCGACGAAGGCAGCGAGCTGATGCAGCTCTCGACCCACGTCGGGGTGCCGGTGCCCGCGAGCGCCATCCTCTGTGAGGCGGTCCGGTTCGCGCTGTCGGTGGCCGAGGACACCGGCGGCGCCTTCGACCCCACCGTCGGCTGCCGCATGGAGGCCCGCGGCTTCGACCGCGAACATCGTACCGGCCAGACTGTCCGCTCTTCGTTCCGTCACGATGATGGCGTCACCTACCGGGACGTCCATGTGGATCCCGACCGGCGCACGATCACGCTGGACCGGGCGTTGACGCTCGACCTCGGCGCCGTCGCGAAGGGGCTCGCGGTCGATGCGGCCGCCCGCGAGCTGCTGCCCTTCCGGGACTTTGCCATCGACGCCGGCGGCGATCTCTATCTGGGCGGCTGTAATCCTGATGGCGTCCCGTGGTCCATCGGCATTCGCCATCCGCGCCTCGACGGGCAGTTAATCGACTCCCTGCGGGTATCCGACAAGGCCGTCTGCACATCTGGCGACTACGAGCGTCCGAGTCGGAACGACGCGCGCGAGCATCACGTGCTCGATCCGCGATCCGGCGTCTCGCCGGATGCGGTCGCGAGCGCGACCGTCGTGGCTCCGAGCGCGATGCTCGCGGATGCGCTCGGGACGGCCGCTTTCGTTCTCGGCCCGGTCGAAGGCATCAGGTTGTTCGAGCGCCATGGGGTCCAGGGCTTGATCGTCACGCCGGCGCTCGAGCGCTATGCCACGCCGGACCTGCATGCGGAGTAGGGCGACGGCCGTGCGGCGATTCTTCGCCACGCCGAAAGGCCTGCTCACGATGGTCCTCGTGACCTTGGTCAGCCTGGCCGCACCACACGAGGGTCTCGCGGCTGTGGCGCGCGGGCTGGTGGGCGCGACGCTCGTCGCGGGTCTCATCGACGGCGTCATTCTTCGCCTGAAACGCGGGCGGTGGATCTTCCCGAGCGGCGCCATCCTCACGGCGCTCTTCGTCACGATGGTCCTGAGCGCGCAGACGCCGTGGTATGTCGTCTGCCTCACATCCGCGCTCGCCATCGTCAGCAAGTACATCGTCCGGACGCGCGCGGGCAACGTCTTCAACCCTGCGGCCTTGTCGATTCTGGCGCTCTTTCCTGTCTTCCACGCGGGTCAGAGCTGGTGGGGCGCGCTGCCGGAAGTGGCGCTCCCCCTTCAGGTCCTGCTCGTCGTGACTGGCGTCTTCATCGCCGACCGCGTCAACCGGATGCCGCTGGTGCTGGCATTCCTCGGTTCCTACTACCTGCTGTTCACAGTCGCGGCGTTCGTCGGCGATCCCGCGTGGGTCTCCGAAGTATTTCGGACGCCAGACCGGGAGGCGGTGTTGTTCTTCGCCTTCTTCATCCTCACCGATCCGCCCACCTCACCAGTCAGATACGGCGATCAGTTGCTGTTCGCAGTGCTGGTCGCGGTCGTGAGCTTCGCCGTCTTCGAGTGGCTGGGGGCGGTGTACTACCTGCTCGCCGGCGTACTCGTCGCCAACGTATGGGAGGCCTGGCGACGGGTGAATCGACGGTCGGGTCACTCGTTCCCGCGCGGTGTCGGTGGCTTTCTGCTCGAGATCAGGCCGTGGCACCCGCGGTGACGGAGTGCCTACCCCATCGACGTTCCGGTCCAAGAGCTTTCACCGCGGAGGGCGCAGAGAACGCAGAGCCAGATGGGCTTTCTCTGCGACCTCGGCGTGCTCGGCGGTGAAAAGCTCTTGGACTGGGAGCATCGATGGGGCACGCACCCGGGAACGGCGCACTGCTTGACACGCCGATCGGTGCGGACATAATCGGCCCTGGAGCGTACCCACATGACCGTCCGCCTGCTGCTCGTCCTGTTGCTCGGCTCGCTGACGCTCTCAGCACCCCGCGCGGCTGCCGTCCTTCAGACTGCTGACGCGAGCGTCACGTATCCGCCCAAGCCTGGTGCCGGGAAGGGAAAGCACGTCGTGTTCCTTGCCGGCGACGAGGAATATCGCAGCGAGGAAGCGCTGCCGATGCTGGCCAAAATCATGAGCCAGCGGCATGGCTTCAAGGCGACGGTGCTCTTCTCGGCCGATCCCGACGGCACGATCAATCCCAAGAACGGCAAGTCGCTCTCGAACCCGGCCGCGCTCGATACGGCAGACGCGATCGTCATGTCTCTGCGTTTCCGCGCCTGGCCAGACGAGGACATGGCGCGCTTCGACGCGCTGCTGCGCAAGGGCACGCCCATCGTCGCGCTCCGGACGAGCACGCATGCGTTCAGCGGACTGGCGAAAGACGGTCCGTGGGCGACGTGGAACTACAACAACCAGGGCGGGTTCGGGAAGCGTGTGCTCGGCGAGACGTGGCTGACCCATTGGGGCCGGCACAAGGTCGAAGCCACGCGCGGCGCGATCGAGCCTGGGCAGCGCGGGCATGACCTGCTGCGCGGCATCACCGACATCTTCGGCGATACGGATGTGTACCGAGGCCTATCCACCGGCCGACGCGACCATCCTCGTCCGCGGCGTGGTCCTGCAGACGCTGGCGCCGGACTCTCCCCCGGCGAACTACCAGAAGACACGCGCGACGGACAAACTGCAGCAAGGCGTCAACGATCCGGCCATGCCGGTCGTCTGGACGCGCCTGCACAAGAACGACAACGGCACGACCAACAGGGTCCTGACGACGACGATGGGATCGGCGACCGACCTCGAAAACGAGGGCCTGCGCCGCCTCGTGGTCAACGGTCTCTACTGGGGACTCGGCATGGACGTGCCGGCGAAAGCCGACGTGGCCTACGTCGACGAATACATCCCCTCGTTCTACGGCTTCGAAGGCTTCCGCAAGGGATTGAAAGCGACGGACTTCGATCTCGGTAAGAAGGTACCTGGCCAGCCTTTGCCGAAGCCGGGGCGGTGAGAGTTCTGAACTGGGAGATCCTTAATCGAACGGGGGATTCTTAACAGGAGGCCAAGAGATCACGAGACAAACCTTATTTTCTTCTGATCTCTTGACCTCCTGTTGCAAATCATCCCCAGGGCCACGTCGAGGACCATCATCACCGCGAAGCCGGCAATCGCGCCTGACGTCGCGAGATCGGGGTGGCCGCCGGTCTGCGACTCCGGGATGACCTCCTCGACGACGACGAAGATCATGGCGCCGGCGGCGAAGGCCAGCGCATACGGGAGAATCGGTCGCATCACCATCACCGCCGCCGCGCCGAGGACGCCGGCCACCGGCTCGACCCACGCCGTCATCTGGCCGTAGTAGAAACTCTTCGCCCGCGACATGCCTTCGCGCCGCAGCGGTACCGACACGGCCGTCCCCTCTGGACAGTTCTGCAGCCCGATGCCGACCGCGAGCGCAATCGCGGCGCCGAGCGTCGCGCTCTCGTAGCCGGCGCCGACGGCGCCGAACGCGACGCCGACCGCGAGCCCTTCCGGGATGTTGTGGAGCGTGATGGCGAGGACGAGGAGCGCGGTCCGATGCCAGGTCGTCGGCAGGCCCTCGGCCTGACTCACGGGGGCGAAGAGGTGCAGGTGCGGCAGCAGCCAGTCGGCGACGCGCATCGCGCCCGCGCCGGCGAGGAAGCCGACGAGCGGCGGCCACCACTTCACGAGCCCCATCTCCTCCGACATGGTGATGGACGGCGCGAGGAGCGACCAGAAGGACGCCGCGATCATGACCCCGGCGGCGAACCCGAGCGCGGCATCGAGAAGGCGCCGGTCCACGGTCTTGAAGAAGAAGACGACCGCGGCCCCGACCGCGGTCATCCCCCAGGTGAAGAGCGTGGCCAGCAGTGCCTGCGCGATCGGACTGAGGCCGGCAAACCAGTCGGTCATGCCGCTTACTTGACGGCCAGCTTGATCTTCAGAACGTCCTCCCCCAGCCAGTTCCTGAGTGTGGGGTAAACGCTATCACGTTCGCTTTCTGAACAGGAGCGTCACGAGACGAGAGCTCAACTCACTCGCAGACGGGCGCGTCGCGGGTCGCGATTTTCTTGAACATGAGATTAAGAGGTCAGGAGGGCTTCGGGGCTCACGATTTCTGGACAGGAGATTAAGAGGTCAAGAGACAACCGGGGCCACACCCCTAGCAGACGGTCTCGGTTCCTGATGCGCCCCATTGGCTGTCGCCTCCTGAACTCCTGAACTCCTGCGAAGAAACGTTTCAACCTCCTGACCTCCTGCCCTCCTGATCTCCTGTAAAAGAAGCCCGGAATTATTTTCTATGCAAACGCGAATACGGCGTGTAATGTAGGTCGCATGAAGGGTGACAGGCTCGGGGAATTCGAGGAGTTGCTGCTCCTGGCGCTTCAGGCGCTTGGGGACGAGGCCGCCGTTGTGTCGGTCCAGCAGTATCTCGAGCGCATCAGCGGCCGAAGTGTGTCCCTGGGTGCGGTCTACGCTGGTCTCGACCGTCTCGAGCTCAAGGGCTTCGTGCGGTCGGCGATGGGTGAATCGACGGCCTCGCGCGGCGGCAAGCGCAAGCGGTTGTTCGGGGCCACGCGCGAGGGACGGCGAACGGTCCAGGACGTCCGGCGCGTGCGCGACGCGATCTGGCGCGCGATCGAGACGGCAAAGGACCCGCGATGACCGCCCGCGGTCCACGGCCTCCTCGGGTCGGCCGCTGGCTGGTGCAGCTCTGGCGATGCACGACTCGGCGTCACGACATCGCACGCGACGTCGAAGACGACCTGCTCGAGCTCTTCGCGATCCGCGCCCACGATCGCGGACCGCGATTTGCGGCGCGCCGCTACATCCTCGATGCGCTGAGCCTGTGGCGATGCCGCACGCTGCCCGAGACGATCGATGATCACGCCCGCTATCGAGGAGGTCGCGAGATGCTGCAGGACATCAGGTTCGCCGCCCGGCTCTTCCGCCGTCAGCCCGGCCTCTTCGGGATGACCGTCGCCGGACTGGCACTGGCGATCGGTATCAGCACGGCGGTCTTCAGCACCGTCAAGGCCGTCGCCTTCAGCGGCTACGGCATCTCCGATCCCGAGTCGGTGTATCGGATTGCGCTGAACGGCGACCGGTTCACCAAGCCGACCGGGCCAGTATTCCAGGGCAACTGGCCGTTCGCCGACTACCAGCGCCTCCAGGACGCGGCCTCGTCGCTCACGCTCGTGGCCTCGGCGTCGGACGGAGCCCGTTTCGCCGCCACCGCCAACGAGACGGACGTGCCGGTGGTGCCCTTCCGATCGGTCACCGGGTCGTACTTCTCAGCGCTCGGGATGCGGCCCGCGCGCGGCCGCCTGCTCACGCCGGCTGATGACGTGGCTGGGGCGGCGACGGTGGTGGTTGGTCATGGTTTCTGGAAGAACCGTCTCGGCGCTCATGACGAAATCGTGGGACGAACCGTGTGGCTCAACGGCCATGCCTTCACCGTCGTCGGCGTCGCCGATCGGGTGCACGGCAGTCCGGCGTCGAACGGCGGGGTGCCGGCCTTCTGGATGACACTTGCCGGGCATGCAGACATGTCGGCGGCGGCCGCGGCGCGACACGCCTTGGAGACGCGGGTCAGTCTCGACGCGCTGCGACGGACGGCGACCGATCCTGCCGATCGCCAGCGCCTGCAGAGCATCGAAGCGGATCTGGCGGCCGCTAATCTCCGCTGGAACCCGGCCGTCGATGTCTTCGGCCGGCCGAAACCGGGGGTGACGCTGGCGCAGGCCGAGACCGAAGTTCGTTCGATCGCCGCGGCACTCGAGCGCGAGCGCAAGCCTGGCCGGCAGGCCGCCACCGTCAGGTGGAGTCGCTCGACCGGCGAACCGGACCACCCTCGCCGTGGCCGCGGTCCTCTTGACGACCGTCGGCCTCATCGTGCTGCTGGCGTGCGCGAACGTCACGAACCTCCTCCTCGCAAGCGCCGCGAGCCGGCGGCGCGAAATCGGCACCCGCCTCGCACTCGGGGCGAGTCGCGGCCGGGTGGTGCGCCAGCTCCTGACCGAGAGCGTCCTGATTGGCATCATCGCCGGCGGCTTCGGGCTGCTCGTTTCCAGCCAGGTGCTGCCGGCGTTTGCCGCGTTGATTCAGGTGCCGCCAACGTTCGATGTCTCGCCCGATGGTCTCGTGTATGCGTTTGTCGGGACGCTGACCATCGCCGTCGGCATCATCGCCGGCCTTGCGCCGGCACGCTTCGGCCGGCGCGGCAATCTCGTTTCGGCGCTGCAGGCCGACCAGCCCTCCGCACCGCGCCGGCTGCCGGGACGGTTTCTGCGCTCGATGCTCGTCGGCGGCCAGGCCGCGGCGTCGATCGTGCTGCTGGTGCTGGCGGCGCTGCTCACGCGCACGGTCGTGGAAACCGGCCGCGTCGACGTGGGCTATGACCCGAGCCGGCTGCTGAACGTGTCGGTCACGCTGCCAGCATCGACGTCGGGCCAGAGCCCCGCTCGTGCCGACGCATTCTGGAGAGCCGCACTCGAGCGTGTCCGGCAAATCCCTGGCGTCGCCGACGCCGCCCTCGTGAACTTCGCGCCGTTCGGCGGCGGGTTCGCGCCGCAGCAGATCAATGGCCGGGCGATCGATCGCAACGAGACCTCGCCCGGCTACTTCGAGGCTCTGGGCGTGCGCCTCATCCAGGGCCGGATGTATACAGACGAGGAGATGCGCTCGGAGGCTCCGGTCGTGGTCATTTCCGCCAGCCTGGCGCGAGAGTTCTGGGGCCTGGAGAACCCGGTCGGTTCCAGCCTCGAGCGCGTGTGGGGACGTGGCGACGCACGGCTGCCGGCCATTCTGAGGCAGCCCCCCGACGCCCGCGTCATCGGTGTCGTCGCCGACACGGTCGCTCAGCTGAGCCGTCCGAACGCGCCGACCATCTATATGCCGCTCACCGAGCGCTCGGTTCCGAGACTGATCGTCCGCACCCATGCCGATCCGCGGCCGCTCGCGACCGCGATACAGGGAGCGCTCCTGGCCGTCGACCCGAGCGCTCGTGCGGCGTCCACTCCCGTCATCGACACCGTGCGACGCGACCTGGAAAGGCCGCGTGCCCTCGCGCTTCTCGCCATTCTGGTCGGCGCCACCGCTGTCGGCCTCGCCGTCATCGGCCTCTTCGGCGTGACCGCCTTCGTCGTCGAGCAACGGGCGCACGAGATGACGGTGCGGCGAGCGCTGGGGGCCAGCGACAGCCAGCTCCTGACGCTCCTCTTCCGCGAGAGCCTGCGGCCAGTGGTCGTCGGACTCGTGATCGGACTAGGGATCTCGCTTCTCAGCGGCCGCGTCGTACAGAGCGTCCTCTACGGGGTCAGCAGCCGAGATCCGCTCGCGATCATCTCGGCCGTGGCAATCCTTCTCCTGGCCGCCGCCGCAGCGGTCGTGCTCCCGGCACGCCGGGCCACACAAGTCAGCGCGGCGCATTTGCTCAAGCAGGGGTAGGGGATCGGGATCGGGATCGGGGATCAGGGATCAGGGATCGGGGACCAGGACTCGGGCTGGGATCGGGGATGGGGTTAGGCATCTGTGGTCGACGTGCCCCTGCCCCCTGATCCCAGATCCCTGATCCCTGATCCCCGACCTAGAACGTCACTCGCACCGCGAACTGGAACGCCCGCGGACCGCCCGAGCCAAACACTCCGCCCGCGGTAGTGACCGGTCGGCCGAAACTCGACGACCGCAGGTAGCCAGGGTCGGAAGGATCGGCATTGTCTCGCACCAACACGTTCGAGAACCCTGAATAGTTCCGAACACCGACGCCAAGGACGTTCGTCGTGTTGAACACGTTGAACACCTCGAGTATCGGTTCGAGTCGGATCGAGTCCCACGCAAACGGCACGCGACACGCGGAGATCGAGGGCGCTGAAGCCGTCGCCGAGCGCCGCGTCATCGCCGACGAGCGGCAGCAGCTGGCCGGCGATCCCGCCGCCGCTGTTGATCGCCGTCAGGGCGCGGTTCAACTCCGCGGCGGTCTTGTAGATGCGTCCGCCGGCGTTCCGTTCGAAGGCGGGAACGCGCGACTGGCCGTCGGGCATGAGTATGTCCATGGGAACGGCTGACGCCAGCGTCAGGAGCGGCGCGATGACGAACCCGGCGGGCGCCGAAAACCAACCGGCAAACGTGAAACGGTGACGCTGATCGTTCGGCGTCGGACCGAACTCGCGGGCAAGGTCGTTGGGATCGATCGGACCGCTCCCGAAGGGAATCTGATCGTCGTTGGCGTAGTTGGACGCCTTGGCGAGGGCGTACGACGACCGGAAGCCGAAGCGCGCCCCGCGCCGCTCGACGCTGACGAGCAGCGCGTCGTAGTGCGTGCGCACGCTGGACTCGAGGTTCACGACCCGGTCGGGGCCGCCGACCACGGGATTGAACACCTCGCCGATCGTCCGCCCGATGATGAAATGCGTCCCGAGGTTGTGGACGCCGTCGGCCCGCAGCACGATGCCCTTCGGCAGCTGATGCTGCACGCCGAGGTTGAACTGCTGCACGGTCGGATTCTGGAGGCTGTTGTCGATGATGTTGATGCCCGAGGCGCCGGCGCCCGGCAGGATGAACCCGGTGAACGGGTTGGCGGTCGATGGCGCGAACGGCGGGAACTGTCCGGTCGCCTCATCGAGAAAGAAGACGTTGCCCGCGCGCACTTCGATCGGCAGCGCGCGGCCATCGAGGCCGCGCTCGAGCGACTCGATCTGCAGCGTGACGCGGTCGTAGTAGATGCCGTAGCCGCCGTGCACGCTCGTCTGACCGCTGCCGGGAGCCCAGTTGAACCCGATCCGCGGTCCGTAGTTGTTCAGATCGGGCTTGCGCTCGCCGACCAGGAACGGCTGGACGATCGGGTTGATCTCGTTCACACGGCTGATGTTCTTGACGTCGGTGTCGAGTTCGTAGCGCAGGCCGAGATTGAGCGTGAGGTCTTGCCTGATGCGCCAGTCGTCCTGCACGAACAGCGCGACGTGGTTGTTGTCGGCGTCGTCGATGACAAGGGCCTGGTCTGGTTTGCCGCTCCTGAGCGTCACCGAAAACAGCAGATCGCCATCGTCCACCCGGCCATCACCGTTGTGATCGAAGCTGGCGAAGTCCTGGACGAACTCGATCCGTCCCTCCTGGAAGACGCCGAGATCGAAGCGGCCGTGCACGCTTTGCCACTCGCCGCCGGTGCGCAGGGTGTGCGCACCGCGCACGAGCGTCAGCGAGTTGGCGAGCTGGAACCGCTTCTGGATGGTGCCCTGCGGGACGCGGAAGGAGGTGCCGTCCTGAATGCTCGGAAACGTCAGCTGGGGGCCCGACGCCAGCGGGTTGATGACGTTCTTGAACGTGCTGAAGGACGCAGTGGTCACGTTGACGAGCGTCGGCGTCCAGATGCGCGTCCAGGACCCGACGATCGACTGATAACGGTTCTCGCTCGCCTGTCGCTGCGAGGCCGACCCGATCGAGCGATCGAGCGTGCTCGCACTGGTATCGTCCGCGCGCTCGGCGGCGTATCGGACCGTGAGGCCATCGACGGCATTCGGACGCCAGTCGATGCGCGCCGACGCCAGCAGGTCGTCGAGCGGCGCCGCCGCAAAGGCCTGCCGGATGGTCCGCGACGGGAGATCCCGCGCCCCCACCGGGAGGGCGCCGTCCTGATTGCGATACTCCATTGCGCCGAACCAGAAAAGCTTTTGGGTGCGGAGGGGCCCGCCCGCGGCACCGGCCAGCTGCTGGCGATCGAAGGGCACCGTGTCACCATCGGAGATGGCCGGCTGCGCCTGCCAGCTGTCATCGCGCAGGAACAGCGACGCGGAGCCGCGGAACTGGTCGGTGCCCGACTTGGTGATGATGTTGATGACCGAGGCCGCCGAGCGGCCCGACTCGGCCGAGAAACGGTTGGTCGCAATCTGGAACTCCTGCACCGCCTCCTGGGTCACGTTCTGGAGCGGTCCACCCACCACATCGTCGTTGTTGTCGGCGCCGTCGATCATGATGTTGCCGCCGCGACCGAGCTGGCCGGCAGACGAGATGAGGACCGAGTTCGACTTCGTCGGGTCGAAGTTGGGCGCCGGCGCGTTACCGGGAACCAGGAGCGCCAGCTCGAGGAAGTTGCGGCCGTTCAGGGGCAGCACGTCGATGAAGCCTGACGGGATGACCGCATCGACCACCGAACGGCTGGTATCCACACCCACGGCGGAATCGACGACGACCGACTCGCGCACGGTGCCGATCGCAAGGTCCAGGTCGAGCGACAGTGTCCGGCCAACTTCGACCACCAGTCCGTTACGCGCGAGGTCGGCGAATCCGGCGGCGACCGTTGTGAGATCGACCGTTCCCGGAGGCAGGTTCGAGATGACGAACGTGCCTTCCGCGTCGGTCGCAACGGTCCTGACGAGGCCGTTGCCCTGGCCCGTGATCGTGATGGCCACCTTCGGAACGGGCGCGCCCTGGGGATCGAGAACGCGGCCCCGGATTGTGCCCGACGTCGTTTGACCACCGGCGCTCGCCACCGAGAACAGGGTGGTCAAAGCGCTGATGAGCAAGATTCGATAATGCATACGCATTCGCTCCGGGCGCGGTCGAGAGCGGATCGGCTCGACCAGCGCCCGGAACATTACCCGGATCGAAACACAAAGGCACTAATGCGATGATGCTATCTGCTCTCCCAAGGGTGCTAGAGTGCCGGTGGGCCAGGATGCCAGCGGCTGACTGCGAAGAAGGGGGACTTCAATGATGCGCTACGGTCTCATCGCGCTGCTTGCTCGGCATGTCACTGCTCCCCGCTAGTCGCCCGCCACTGTGGTCATCGATACGCCGATGCCGGCGCCCGCGTGGGCGCGGCTCGAGCGTCAGATTCTTGCCGCGAGCGCACCGGCCTGCCGGGAGTTCTTCGACAAGTACTACGACGCGCGCGGCTATCTCCAGGCCTTCCTGCGCTGGGGCGCGAACGACGGCCCCGACGATGCGTTCGAGAACTTCAATCGCTGGCCGGAGCTGCACGCGCTCGGAGGCAGCGACGAGATCCTCGAGCTGTACCTCAAGGCCGGCGAGGGCATGATCCGCCAGTACTCCGAAGCGAAGACGACCGACGTGCCGGCCGGCCGGGGCGGCATGTACGTGAAAGAGTTCTCCGCGCAATCCGACTGGATGCACCACGGCGAGGGCCTGCAACTCTTCAACCGGATGGCGTTGTCGGCGCCGAATCAGCCCGCCTATCGCGATCGTGTCCGGCGTTTCGCGGGACTCTACATGGGAGAGGATCCGGCCGCGCCGAACTACGACCCCGAGAAAAAGCTGATTCGCTCGATGATCAACGGCAGCCTCGGACCGATGCTGCGGCCGGCCACGGCGCTCGACTGGGTCGGTGACCCCTTCGACACCACCGGTTTCGTCGCGCTGCACGGCGAGAGCACGTACGCGCAGTTCCTCGAGCACTACCAGGAATACACCGATGTCAGCGGCGATCACTTCCTGAACCTCGTCGCCACCACGCTCCCGACCAACGCGTTCATGCTGACGGGCGAGGCCAAATACCGCCGGTGGATCGTCGAGTACATGGACGCGTGGCTGGCGCGCATGCGACAGAACAACGGCATCATCCCGAGCTTTGTCGATGTCGACGGCACCATCGGTGGAGCCGGACGGCGATGGTGGGGCAACGCGTACGGGTGGGGATTCAGCCCGGTCAACCCCGTGACCGGCCGGCGTGAGAACCGCAATCGCATCCCGCGCGCGCTCGTCGGCTTCAGCAACGCGCTGCTCGTCACCGGCGACGAAAAGTACATCGATGCCTGGCGCAACATGATCACCGCCGTCAACGCTCACGCGCGCGTCGTCGACGGCCGCCGCGAGTATCCGACGATGTTCGGGGCCGACGGCTGGTACGGCTGGCAGCCCCAGCCATGGAACGTCGGCGCGCTCGAGGTCTGGTACTGGTCGATGCAGCCCGAAGATCGCACGCGGGTGGGTGCGAACCCATGGCTCGATTTTCTGGAGGGCCGGAACGCGAGCTACCCTGAGGCCGCGCTGCAGCGCGAGCTCGACAGCATCCCCACGCAGGCTCGCCGCGATCCGCGCCGATCGCACGCCGCCCGACAAGCGCCTCGCCGACAACATGCTCGACTCCAACCCGGCCGCGACCGACGCCTTGGTTCGCCTGATGTGGGGAGCGCTCGTGCCCGGCCGAGAAGGGGGCTTGCTCAACGCCCGCCTGCGCTACTTCGATCCCGCGCGCCGCCGCGCCGGCGTGCCGGAGGATGTCGCCGCGCTCGTGTCCGAGCCTGGCCGATCGCCGGACGGTCGTGACACTGGTGAACCTGAGTCCGACGGCGTCACGCACGGTCATCGTCCAGGCGGGCGGCTACGCGGAACACGAGTTCGAGTCGGTCGAGTGGAACGGCCGCACCCAGCGGATCAACGGAACGGACCTGAGCGTGGAGCTCGCTCCCGGCGCCGGCGCGAAGTTGACGTTCGCGATGCGACGCTACGTCAACCGGCCGACGGTCGCGTTTCCCTGGGAAAGGCGATGACAATCCGGTTCACGGTTCAGGGTTCAGGGTTCACGGGTTCTGGGTTCTGGGTTCGGGGTTCCTTGGCGTGGGATTGCGCACAGCGAACCTTGAACCAAGAACCTGAACCGTGAACCGTGAACCGTGAACCCTGAACCCTGAACCGTGAACCCTCTACTCCATCCGCAACGCCACCAACGGATCGACCGCCGCGGCGCGCCGTGCGGGGATCCAGGCGGCGAGGGCGCCGACGATCGCGAGCGACAGCACGGCCGCGGCCATGCTGACCAGATCGTTTGGTTGCACGCCGAACAGCAGGCTCGACATGAACCTCGTGCCGGCCACGGCGCCGGCGATCCCGAGCGCAAGGCCGGCGGTCGTGAGCAGCAGCGCATGGCGGATGACGAGCGCCATCACGCGTCCCCGGCTCGCGCCGAGCGCCGCGCGGACGCCGATCTCGTGCGTGCGCTGCGCGACCGAGTAGGCAATCACGCCGAAGATGCCGATCCCTGCGAGCAGAAGCGCGATGCCGCTGAAGGCCGCGACGAGCCAGGTGCGCAGCCGGTCGGCGCCGAGCGACTCGTTGCGAATGTCCTGGACGGTGCGCATCTCGGTCAGCGGCTGATCGGATCGAGCTCGGTCGCGGCGGCCTTGAGCCCGGCGATGACGCCCGCCGCGGCGCCCGCCGTCCGGACGATCACTCGCGGCACGAACTGCGGTGACTGGTCGAGCGTGATGTAGAGGCCACGGCTCTCGCGCGGCGGCGAGCGATCCGACGCGCTCGTTGGCGACGACGCCGACGACTTCCCACGGGACCTCTTCCCCGAGCCCGCGGCGTCGCGGCAGGATCCGCTCGATGATGACGTGCTTGCCGATTGGATCGACGCCCTCGAAGTAGCGGTTCGCAAACGCCTGGTTGATGACGATGACGGGTGTGGACGAGGCAGTGTCCGTGTCCGCCAGCCCGCGGCCGCGGAGGATCGGCAGTCCGATGGTCGCGAAGTACGCCGGCGAGACCATCTTGACGCCGCCGCCGCCCTCGGTGGCGGCCTGGCCCGGCTTGGTGCTCGGAATCCGCAGCGGCATGCCGTCGGTCCATCCCTGCATCGGCAGCGCCGACGTGAGCGCGACCTGGCTCGTGCCCGGGCACCGCGCGCAGCCGCTCGAGGAGGAGGCGCTGGTAGGTGAGGGCTGCTCGGTGGTCGAGAACCGCGCCATCGGGCACGGCGACCGCCGCGGTGACGAGCGTGGCCGGATCTCGTGCCGCTTCGACCTGCTGCAGGCGCGTGAAGCTCCGCATCAGAAGGCCCGCGCCGACGAGCAGCATGCAGGCGAGCGCCACTTCGACGACGATCAGCGTGTCGCGCATGCGGCGGCGGCCGCGATCGACGGTGATCGAGCGCGACGAGGCGCGCATCGAGCCGGCCAGATCGACGCGGCCGGCGTGGAACGCCGGCGCCGTGCCGAAGATGAGCGCGGTCGCGACCGACACGGCCAGCACGAAGAGCATCACGCGCCAGTCGATCGTGATGAGCGCCTCGCGCGGCAGATAGTACGGCGGCATCAGCAGTTGCAGCCCGCGCGTCATCGCGTAGCCGGCGGCGATGCCGAGCGCGCCGCCGGTCAACGAGAGCAGCAGACTCTCGGTCAGGAACTGGCGGATGATCCGCGCTCGGCTCGCGCCGAGCGCGGCGCGCACCACGACCTCGCGCTCGCGGGCGGTGCCGCGCGCCATGGCGATATTGGCGAGGTTCGCGCAGCCGACGAGCAGCAGCATGCCGACCGCCGCCATCAGCATGTTGAGCGACTGGCGCAGGCCCGAGTTGACGACGAGGTCCGAGAAGCGATCGATGGTGATGCCCCAGTCCTTCTTGATGTCGGGATAGTCGTGCGCGATCTGCGCCGCGATCGGCTCCATCCGCGCGCGCGCCTGCTCGAGCGTCACCCCTGGCTTCATCCGCGCGATGACCTGGAGCCAGTGATAGTTGCGGGCGCGCTCGCCCGGTCCGAAGGCCAGCGGACGCCAGAGCTCGGTGCGGCCGCGATCGAAAGCGCTGCCGGCCGGGCATCACGCCGATCACGGTGAACGCCTGGCCGTCGAGCACGATGGCGCGCCCGACGATCGCCGCGGTCGCCGCCGAACACGGACTGCCACGTGCGATTCGACAGGACGACGACGCGGTCGCGCCCCGGCTGCTCGTCTTCGGGCACGAGCGTCCGGCCGAGAGCCGGGCGGACGCCGAACACGCCGAAGTAGCCGGTCGACACGCGTCCGACGCGGAGACGCGCCGTCTCGCCCGTGCCCGGCCAGCGTCATCGTCACCGTCGAGGTCGCGGCGCATCGCCTCGAAGACGTCGTTCTGCGTCCCGCCAGTCGAGGAAGTTCGCGGTCGCGACGCCGTTGCGCAGGCCGCCGGGCGGCTTCTCGAAGACGAGCACGATCCGCTCGGGGTTCGGGTACGGCAGCGGCCGCAGCAGCACGCCGTCGACGAAGCTGAAGATCGAGCTGGTGGCGCCAATCCCGAGCGCGAGGACGGCGATGGCCGTCAGGGTGTAGGCGGGCGAACGCGAGGAGCGAGCGCACCGCATCGCGCAGATCATGTTGCATGGTATCGGACCTCGGTGGATGAAGACCGGCGGCCACGGTGTCGTGTCTCGCCAGCGCGTAAGCGCGAGCGAGCGAGAACGCCTGGCGCCAGAACCAGAGCCGCGCCCGTCGTGCGCCCAGCCGTGGCAGGGCTTCCTCGACGAACTCCTCCTCGAGATCCCCCAGGACGGCGTCCCGGCAACCGGCGAGGCACCGTGCGGGAGAGGAGCCACATCGCGAGACGAGGTGGGGCCGTCATGGATGCCTGAGCTTGAGCGCGAGGCCGTCACTCATCCGCTTCAGAGCGTCCAGCGATTCGCGCAGGAGAGCAAGGCCTGCGGGACGAACAGCGTAATAGCGCCGCGGCCGGCCGCCTCGTGACGGCGCAGGCTCGCCGGTGCGGGACGAGACATAGCCCTTGGCCTCCAGCCGATCGAGCGTGACATACAACGCCCCGCGGGAAACCGCCCGCCCCGACCGGTCGTGCAGTTCCCGCAGGATGGTGCTGCCGTAGGCATCCCCATCCGCGCGCAGAACCGCCAGCAGCACGAGGAGCTCGAAGTCGCCGAGACGGGGATAGTCTGAGCTGGTCATGCCTACGCTGTAAGCATGAGACGGGCAGCGGCCTTAAATGGTTGGCAGAGGTGTGTTGGGCGTCACTCCGCCTGGCGCATGCTCCTTACGGTTCAGTCGAACGTCGACGGAGTTCCTGCCCGATCACGAGGCGGCACCTGCCGGTGCGCGCCGGAGCGACGCAGGCGGCTCGGCGCTCCACTTGCGCAAAACAGTCCCGAGCGGCTCTCGGCTCGGCGCGCGTTTCGTCTCAAGGGGTCACTTGGCTTCGTTGCCGAACCGATGCTTTACCGGCGGCCGAGTGACCCCAGCCGACGCCGCAGCGGCAGAGTCGCCGCGGAGGGGCTGTTTTTCCACGGCGCGAAGTGGAGCGCGAGCCGCCTGCGTCACTCCGGCGACGCACCGGCGGGTGCCCGCGTACCCTGCCCTTCAGATCGCCTCGGAGCGCCCGGCCATCTCCCGCGCTGGTCCGGGGCCGTCGTCGCCCGCCGCTGAGCGATCGTCGAGGGTGCTCATATGCCGGACCGGGAGCCGGACGATGAACGTCGACCCCTGCTCCAGGCCTTCGCTCGCGGCCTCGATCGACCCCCCGTGCAACTCGACGAGGTGTTTGGTAATCGAGAGACCGAGACCGAGCCCCCAGGCACCACGGGTGGTCGAGGGATCGGCTTGACGAAAGCGGTCGAACACGTGCGGCAGGAATTCGGCCGCGATTCCCTGGCCGGTATCCTTGACCTGGATGCGCACGCTCCCTTCGGCACAGTCGACGAACACCGTCACGCTGCCGCCGGCGCGCGTGAACTTCACGGCGTTGTGCAGCAGGTTAAACAGAATCTGCTGGACGCGGCGGCCGTCCAGCGGAGATGCGCGGCAGCACGCCGTCGCGTTGGACCGACAGGTGAACGCCCTTGGTGTCGGCGGTCGGCTTCAGCGATTCGATGGCGGCATCGACGGCGGCGCCGACGTCGAGCGGCCCGATCTCCAGTCGAACCGTTCCCGAGGTCAGCTTGTTGACCTCGAGCAGGTCTTCGATCAGCTTGGACTGCACCTGCGCGTTGCGCTGGATGACGGCCATCGCCTGCTCGGGATTCCGCACGACGTCGCCCTTGGCCAGCATGCTCAGCCAGCCGAGAATGGCGTTCATCGGCGTGCGCAGCTCGTGGCTCAACGTCGCCAGGAACTCGTCCTTGAAGCGGCTCTGGCGCTCCGCCTCGTCGCGCGCCCCCCGCTCGTTGATGAGTGACAGCTCGCGCGCCTGCTCCGCCCGGCGCTGGGCGCTGATGTCCCGGCTCACCCCGACGATCTTCTGTAACCCGCCCTGCTCGTCGTGCAGCGCACGTCCGCGCTCGGTGATCCAGACGATGGTGCCGTCGGGGCGCACGACGCGGTACTCGCATTCGTAGGTCGAGCCGGTGTGGATCGCGGTCGCCACGGCATCCTGGACGCGCTGCCGGTCGTCGGGATGCACCTTGCTGAAGACGCGCCGGTCGTCGCCGAACGACCCGGCGGGAAATCCGAAGAGGGCTTCCGGCTCGGCCGACCAGGTCATGCGGCCGCTCGCAATCTCCCACTCCCAGGCGGCGATCTCGGCCACTTCCATCGCCATCCGGAGCCGTTCCTCGTTCTCCTTGACGCCCAGGTGCGCCACGGTCAGCGCCGCCGTGCGTTCGGCCACGCGGGGCTCGAGCTCCTGGTTGACCTGCTGCAGCGTTTCCTGCGCCGCCTGCCGGGCGGCGATCTCGCGCTGGAGCTCGTGGTTCACGACCGCGAGGGCGCGCGTCTTCCGATAGAGGTCGATGAAGACCGCCACTTTCGAGCACAGGATGTGGGCGTTGACGGGCTTACTCAGATAGTCGACCGCGCCGACGCCGTAGGCGCGCAGGACGTCATCGTCATCGAGCGCGTGGGCGGTCAGAAAGATGATGGGGACGTGCTCGGTACGGCGGCGCTGCTTGACCAGATTGGCGAGCTCGATGCCGCCCATGCTCGGCATGCGGATGTCGAAGATCATCGCGGCGAACTCATGCCGGAGCATGGCGAGCAGCGCCTCGTCGGCCGACTGCGCGCGTACGAGCGTGCACGCACTGCCAGCCAGCATCACCTCGAGCGCATCGAGGTTGCGCGGCTCGTCGTCGACGATGAGGATCTTGACGTCCTCGTTCATGCGTCCCCTTCGGCTCAGCGATACAACCAGACCCGCAGCAGGGACAGCAACTGGTCGGTATTCACCGGCTTGGCGATGTAGTCCGATGCCCCCGCCGCGAGGCACTTCTCGCGATCGCCCTTCATGGCCTTGGCCGTCAGGGCGAGGATGGGCAGCGTCCGGAAGTCTGGATTATTGCGTATCTCGCGCATCGTTTCGTAGCCGTCCATCTCCGGCATCATGATGTCCATCAGCACCACGCTCAAATCAGGCGTCTGGTTGATCAGATCGATCGCCTGGCGGCCGTTGGTCGCGGTGAGCACCTCCATCTCCTGATTTTCGAGCACGCTCGTCAGCGCAAAGATATTGCGCGCATCGTCGTCGACGACGAGGACCTTCTTGCCGCGCAGGACGACGTTCGAGCCGTGCAGGTCCTCGAGCATCCGGCGCTTGGCGTTCCGGCAGGTCGGCGACCACGCGGTGCAGGAAGAGCGCGGTCTCGTCGAACAGCCGCTCCGGAGAACGCACGTCCTTGAGGATGACGCTCTTGGCGAGCGTCTTGAGCCGCGGCTCCTCCTCGGGGGTCAGGTCCTTGCCGGTGAAGACGACGACCGGCGTGTCGCGCAGCGCCTCGTCCTCCTGCATCCGATCGAGGAGCTCGAACCCGGTCATGTCCGGGAGGCGGAGATCGATGACGCAGCATTCAACCGGGTGCTCGCGCAGGGCCTGCGAGCGCCTCGGCGCCGGTGGCGACCGCCGCCACCTCGATGTCGTCGTGAAAGAGCCAGCTCGACGATGCCCGCGCGCTCGATGTCGTTGTCCTCGACGACGAGCAGCCGCCGCTTGTGCGGCGCGACGTACGAGGTGATGCGGTCGAAGGCGTGCTCGAGGTCCTCGGTGGTCCCGGGCTTGACGAGATAGGAGAACGCGCCGTGCGAGAGACCGTGCTGGCGCTCCTCTTCGACCGAGAGGATCTGCACCGGGATGTGCCGCGTCGCCGGGTCGAGCTTCAGGCTGTTCAGCACCGTCCAGCCGAGCATGTCGGGCAGGAAGACGTCGAGGCGTAATCGCCGTCGGCAGGTACTGGCGCGCCAGCGTCAGCGCGGTGGCGCCGCGGGTGGCGACGATGCCCTTGAAGCCGCGGTCGCGCGCCAGGCCGAGCAGCACGCGCGCGTAGTGCGGGTCGTCGTCGACGATGAGCAGCACGTTGTCGCCCTCGCCGACCTCGTCGCGATCGTCGAGCACGATCATCGGCTTGCGCGACGGCGAGGACAGGAAGCGCGGAGAGCGGCTCTCGCCATCTGCTCGGCCGCGTCTGGCCGGCGCGCCGGCGCGGTGACGGCGCGCGCCGGGCCCCGTGTACATCAGCGGCAGGTAGAGCGTGAACGTGCTGCCCTGCCCGGGCACGCTGACGAGGCGAATCTCGCCGCCGAGCAGCGTCGCCAGCTCGCGGCTGATCGCCAGGCCGAGGCCGGTGCCGCCGTACTTGCGGCTCGTCCCGGCGTCGGCCTGCTGGAAGGCCTCGAAGATCAGCCGCTGCTTCTCCGGCGCGATGCCGATGCCGGTGTCGGAGACCTCGATGGCGATGGCCGCGGGCGCGAAGCGCAGCACCGGGTGCTCGGCCGACCATCCTCTCGACACCTGCTCGACCCGCATCTTGACCTGGCCCTGGGCGGTGAACTTGAAGGCATTCGACAGCAGGTTCTTGAGAATCTGCTGCAGGCGCTTGGCGTCGCTCGTGAACGTGCGGCGGCAGCGTGTTGTCGATCTCGACCTGGAACGCCAGGTTCTTCGATTCGGCGACGGAGTGGAACGTCCGCTCGACGCTGTCGCGGAGCGAGCGGAAGGTGATCGCCTCGGGCTCGACCGTCACCGTGCCCGACTCGATCTTCGACAGGTCGAGGATGTCGTTGATGAGCGTCAGCAGGTCGGTGCCGGCGGAATGGATGTTCCGCGCGAAGTCCACCTGCTTCGACGCCAGGTTGCCGGTCGGGATTCTCGGCCAGCTGCTGGCCGAGGATGAGAATCGAGTTCAGCGGCGTGCGCAGCTCGTGCGACATGTTGGCGAGGAACTCGGACTTGTACTTCGACGTCAGCGCCAGCTCCGCGGCCTTCTCCTCGAGCGCGCGCCGCGCCTGCTCGACCTCGTTGTTCTTGCGCTCGACCTCGACGTTCTGCTCGGCGAGCTGCTGCGCCTTGAGCGCCAGCTGCTCGTTGGTCTGCTGCAGCTCGGTCTGCCGCGTCTGCAGCTCGATCGTCAGCTGCTGCGACTGCTGCAGCAGGTTCTCGGTCCGCATCGTCGCTTCGATCGTGTTCAGGACGACGCCGATCGACTGCGTCAGCTGCTCCAGGAACGTGAGGTGCGTGGCGGTGAACGGCTGGAGCGCGGACAGCTCGATGACCGCCTTGGTCTCGCCCTCGAAGAGCACCGGCAGCACGACGATGTTCTTGGGCTTGCGCCGAGCCGAGGCTCGAGTGCACCCGGGTGTAGCCCGGCGGCACCTTGGTCAGCAGGATGCGCTGCTTGTCGAGCGCGCACTGGCCGACGAGGCCCTGGCCGACCTGGATGCGCTTGGACTGGTCGTCGCCGACGGCGTAGCCGGCGAGGAGCGACAGCGCCGGCGAGCTGTCGGGCACGTCGCTCAACATCTGGTAGACCGTGCCCTGCCGGGCGTTGACGAGCGGCGCCAGCTCCGACAGCAGCAGCTTGCCGACGGTGACCAGATCGCGCTGGCCCTGGAGCATGCGCGTGAACTTGGCGAGGTTGGTCTTGAGCCAGTCCTGCTCCTGGTTGCGGTCGGTCGTCGCCGCGCAGGTTGTCGATCATCGTGTTGATGTTGTCTTTGAGCTCGGCGACTTCGCCGCGGGCTTCGACCTGGATGGAGCGCGTCAGGTCGCCCTTGGTGACGGCGGTGGCGACCTCGGCGATGGCGCGCACCTGGTTGGTCAGGTTGGCGGCCAGCAGGTTGACGTTGCCGGTCAGGTCCTTCCAGGTGCCGGCGGCGCCGGGCACGTTGGCCTGGCCGCCGAGGCGGCCTTCGACGCCGACCTCGCGCGCGACGTTGGTGACCTGCTCGGCGAAGGTCGCGAGCGTGTCGGTCACGTTGTTGATCGTCTCGGCCAGCGCGGCGACTTCGCCCTTGGCCTCGACCGTCAGCTTCTGGCGGAGGTTGCCGTCGGCGACGGCGGTGACGACCTTGACGATGCCGCGCACCTGGTCGGTGAGGTTGGCGGCCATGACGTTGACCGAGTCGGTGAGGTCCTTCCACGTCCCGGCGACGCCGGGCACTTCGGCCTGGCCGCCGAGCCTGCCTTCGGTGCCGACCTCGCGCGCGACGCGCGTGACCTCGGCGGCGAAGGCGCGCAGCTGGTCGACCATCGTGTTGATGGTGTTCTTCAGCTCGAGAATCTCGCCCTTGACGTCGACCGTGATCTTGCGCGAGAGGTCGCCGCGCGCGACCGCGGTCGTGACCTCGGCGATG
This sequence comes from uncultured Acidobacteriota bacterium, assembly GCA_963847975.1. GTDB lineage: Bacteria > Acidobacteriota > Vicinamibacteria > Vicinamibacterales > 2-12-FULL-66-21 > DATBJJ01. The sequence continues at coordinate 99,760 of CAWKBU010000029.1, forward strand.
TTGCGCACCTGGGCGGTGAGGTTGGCGCCCATGACGTTGACCGAGTCGGTGAGGTCCTTCCACGTGCCGGCGACGCCGGGCACGTCCGCCTGGACGCCGAGCCGGCCCTCGGTGCCGACTTCGCGCGCCACGCGCGTGACCTCGGAGGCGAACGAGTTGAGCTGGTCGACCATCGTGTTGATGGTGTTCTTCAGCTCGAGGATCTCGCCCTTCACGTCGACGGTGATCTTGCGCGACAGGTCGCCGTTGGCGATGGCCGTGGCGACGTCGGCGATGTTGCGCACCTGGCCGGTGAGGTTCGACGCCATCCAGTTGACGTTGTCGGTGAGGTCCTTCCACGTGCCGGCGACGTCGGGCACTTCGGCCTGGCCGCCGAGCTTGCCTTCGGTGCCGACCTCGCGCGCCACGCGGCTGACTTCCGAGGCGAACGCGTTCAGCTGATCGACCATCGTGTTGATGGTGTTCTTCAGCTGCAGGATCTCGCCCTTGACGTCGACCGTGATCTTGCGCGAGAGGTCGCCTTTGGCGATGGCGGTCGCCACGTCGGCGATGTTGCGCACCTGACCGGTGAGGTTGCGAGGCCATCGAGTTGACGTTGTCGGTGAGGTCCTTCCACGTGCCGGCGACGCCGGGCACGGCGGCCTGGCCGCCGAGCTTGCCTTCGGTGCCGACCTCGCGCGCGACGCGGCTCACTTCCGAGGCGAAGGCGTTCAGCTGATCGACCATCGTGTTGATGGTGTTCTTCAGCTCGAGGATCTCGCCCTTGACGTCGACGGTGATCTTGCTCGACAGGTCGCCGCGGGCGATCGAGGTGGCGACGTCGGCGATGTTGCGCACCTGGCCGGTCAGGTTCAGGCCATCGAGTTGACCGAGTCGGTGAGGTTCTTCCACGTGCCGGCGACGCCGGGCACCGCGGCCTGGCCGCCCAGCTTGCCTTCGGTGCCGACTTCGCGCGCGACGCGCGTGACCTCGGAGGCGAAGCCGTTCAACTGATCGACCATCGTGTTGATGGTGTCCTTGAGCTCGAGAATCTCGCCCTTGACGTCGACCGTGATCTTGCGCGACAGGTCGCCGCGCGCGACCGCGGTCGTCACCTCGGCGATGTTGCGGACCTGCGCCGTCAGGTTGGCGCCCATGGCGTTGACCGAGTCGGTCAGGTCCTTCCACGTGCCGGCGACGTCGGGCACTTCGGCGCGCCCGCCGAGCTTGCCTTCGGTGCCGACCTCGCGCGCGACGCGGCTCACTTCCGACGCGAACGCGTTCAGCTGGTCGACCATCGTGTTGACGGTGTCCTTCAGCTCGAGAATCTCGCCCTTGACGTCGACGGTGATCTTGCGCGACAGGTCGCCGCGCGCGACCGCGGTCGTCACGCCGGCGATGTTGCGGACCTGCGCCGTCAGGTTCGACGCCATCGCGTTGACCGAGTCGGTCAGGTCCTTCCACGTGCCGGCGACGCCCGGGCACGACGGCCTGGCCGCCCAGCTTGCCGTCGGTGCCGACCTCGCGCGCGACGCGCGTCACCTCGGCGGCGAAGCCGCGCAGCTGATCGACCATCGTGTTGATCGCTTCCTTCAGCTGCAGGATCTCGCCGCGGACGTCGACCGTGATCTTCTTGGACAGGTCGCCGTTGGCGACGGCGATGGTCACGTCGGCGATGTTGCGGACCTGCGCGGTCAGGTTGCCGGCCATCTGGTTGACCGACTCGGTGAGCTCCTTCCAGACGCCGGACACGCCCTTGACCTGCGCCTGGCCGCCCAGCTTGCCCTCGGTGCCGACCTCGCGCGCGACGCGCGTCACCTCGGACGTGAAGACCGACAGCTGGTCGATCATGTTGTTGACCAGCCTGGCCGAGCGGAGGAACTCGCCTTCGAGCGGCCGGCCGTCGACTTCGAGCGCCATCGACTGCCCGAGATCGCCCTTGGCGACGGCGCCGACGGCGCGCGTCACTTCGGTCGTCGGCCACACGAGGTCGTCGATCAGCGTGTTGATGGCCGCGACTTCATCCGCCCAGCCGCCCGTCACGCCGGCGACGTTCATGCGCTGTTTGAGCTTGCCTTCCTTGCCGACCGCGTGGGTGACCCGCGAGGTCTCGCGCGCGCGCCGCTCGCTGAGCAGCGCGATGTCGTTGAAGGCATCGGCGATCTTGCCGTTCACGCCGGTGAGCGACGACGACAGGCGAACGGAAAAGTCGCCCTGCTTGAACGACAGCATGGCCGAGAGCAAGGCGTGGGCGAAGGGGTCGAGCTCCTCCGGCGGGGGGCCGGATGGCCCTCGAGGGGTAACGGACTTCTTGGCCACAGGGGAGGTCAGCGGCGTATCCATGGCAACAAACTCCACACGACTTGGTCACGGGGGGCACAGCCGTGTCCTCGTCCCATACAGCAGACGTCAGATTCTGAACAGTGAAAGTGAGAAATCTCGTGCAGGCGGTGCTGGGGACCCCGCAGACACGTCAGAAAGTCGCGGTCACAGCAATTGCCGAGCCAGCTGGACCGGCTGGCGGGCGCTCAGCAGCGCAGCGTTATGGGATGGGGGACTGTCCTAAAATCGAGCAGCGTTCGACACCTGTCGAACGCTGCTCGCACGCTGCCACGCCGAAGCGTCAAGGGGACGCTACGGCCGGTTTCCGGTCACGCGATCCCAGGCGTCCCGGACCGCGCCTTTGATCTGCTCCCAGGTCGACTGACCGCGATCGGCGTACGCATCCCAATCGCGCCGCAGGTTCGACTCCACGTCATCCCAGTCTTCGCCCTCGTATCGATCACTGGCCTCATATCCGAAACGGTATGCGGGACGATAGAACCCGAAGTCCCGATCCGACTGCACGTACGGCCGGCGCTTGAAGTTGTCCTGCCAGTACTCTTCTTCGGTCATCCAGTCGTTACGCGTTCTCACGTCTGCCATGGGTCGCCTCCAGGGGTCCGCGCCGCCACGACGGCGGCGCCTCTATGGTTCACTGCCCGACGTGCTTCTTCAGGTCGGTGTCGTCGATCCCGCCAACATCACGTTACAAAAGTGCAAGTGAGGTGCCACGAAGAACAGTCGAGGCTGTGCGGCGAAGCCGTTATCGAGACCGTCATAACTAGCGCGGCCTTGGCGATGACGGCGTGAGGCGACCGGCGTCCTCTTCGGTATCTCAGTGCTCAATCGGAGGCGGTGACAGGGCACCGTGGGCAGCGAGGAGCCGATGGATCTCGACGACGAGCGCATCGGGATCGCACGGCTTGACGAGGACGGCGTTGAAGCCCGACGCGCGCGCCCTGTCCTGCTGCACGGCGTGGGAGAACCCGGTGGCGGCAATGAGCGGAATGGCCCGGGTCGCGGCGTGCGATCGCAGCTCGCGCGCCACCTCGAAGCCCGAGAGATCGGGCAGATCGAGGTCCAGCACGACGAGATCCGGGAGCTCCGCGGTCGCGATCGAGAGCGCTTGCCGACCCGTCGAGGCGGTCAGGACGCGAAAGCCTTCGGTGCCGAGATAGATCGACCACACGTCGAGGGCATCGAGGTAATCGTCAACGATGAGAACGGTTCGCGCGCCAGTCATGGATGAAGTCGAGGCATAAAGTGAGTAGGAGGCGCCGGTCATGACGCGCGAGTCCGCATCCCTGGCTTCAAGGCACGTGCCAGAGCGGATGGACGAGCCGGCCGCTCACGTCGTCGCCGGTTTCTTGCGCAGCGTTGCACTCGGCCATTCCAGCGTGAAGGCCGTGCCTTCGCCATCGACCGATTCGACGGTGACGATGCCGCCCATCGCCTCCATGCTCTCGCGTACGATGGCCAGCCCCAACCCGAGGCCTTGCGCGCCGAGCTCGTCGTCGAGGTGGGAATGCGCGCGCACGAACTGATCGAAGATCGTGTCGAGCTTCGACTTCGGGATGCCGATGCCGTTGTCGCCAATCCGGACCCTGGGGTACGCGCCAGACTTGTCGGCAGCGATGGTTACCTGGCGTACCGACTTGTCGGGATCGCTGTACTTGATGGCGTTGGCGAGCAGGTTCATGACCACGAGCTCGACGCGTCCCGCGTCGGCCGAGAGCGATGGCAGATCCGGATCGACCTCGAGCACCACGCCGCGCGCCTCGGCCATGTCGCGCAACTGTCCCACGACGTCGTTCACGACGGCCGCCAGATCCACCTGCTGCTCGTTCGGCGCGTTGTCCGAACGTCTCGTGAGGCGCGCGAGACGCTCGAGCTTCCCCGCGACCTCGCCCAGCCGGACGACGTTTCGCTCCATGGTCTCGACGAGGCGGCCGGTTTCGGGGTCCGCCTCGCGATCCGAGAGCACGCGCGCCGCGACCTGCAGCACGCCGAGCGGCTGGCGGATCTCGTGGCTGACCAGGCGGCTGAAGTTGCGCAACTGCGCCGTCTGCCGCTCGATGGTCTCGGTGTAGCGCGTGATGAACGCGTCGACGGTCTTCTGCTGCAGGACGCGCACGGCCTGCTGGGCGCGGCTCACGACGAGGACCGCGGCGGTCGCGTCACCGCGCTCGCCGAGGACCGCGGCTTCCCGGGCGAAAAACGCTTCGAGAATCTCGCTGAGGATCTGATACTCCCTGAGCAGTTGATGCACCGATGCCCGCTGATCGAACCGCAGGAGCCCGAGCTCCGCCGCCTTGCGTCATCACCGCGGTGTTGGCGGCAATCTCCTGATCGGCGGGAGCGCGCAGATAGCTCGCGATCTCCCTGAGAAGGTCGGGAATGTGGTCGAGGAGCTGATGAGTCGGGAACACGTCCCGCTTTTCGACCGACAGCAGCCGATCGAGACGCTCGAGCCAGACACGGGCAAGCGCCGTGTGATCGGCGGCCAGGCGGGACGCGAAATGGTCAACCGTGGCAGCAAAATTTGGGACGGGCATAGGTTGGGAGTCCAGTGCTGATCGTCGAGTGTACAGCCCCTCCGGGCGCCGGCGTAATGGTCCCTGCCGGCCGGCATGATAATTTGTCTCCGTTGGCGAACCTCTTGCTCATGCCGGAACGGATGCTCTCCGTTTCCACCCCTTCAGCTCGGCTGTTTTTCACATGAGCGCTGTCCCTCAGATAAGCGATAGTAGCGATCTGCCGGCCTCCCCCACGTGGCGATGGTCGTTCCTCGTGGCCATCGCCGTTCTGCTGCTCAGCGGCGGATTGGCGATCCAGCAGTACACCCGGTTCGCGGCGGCGGCGGCGCTCGTCGAGCACACGCACCAGGTGCTCGATTCGATCGATCGGCTGATGACGCTGCTCGTCGACGCCGAAGCGAATCATCGCGGGTTTCTGCTGACCGACGATCGCTCCTTCCTCGAGCCCTATTCCCGCGCCGGCAGCGACGCGCGGACGCTCGCCGCCGGCCTCGTCCCCCTCGTCTCCGACAATCCGGCGCAGCAGACACGCGCGCGCCGCCTGGCGGAGCTCGCCGTTGGCCGGCTCGACGAGATGACCTACGTCCTGCAGCTGAACACCGGCGGCAACCCGGCCGCCGCGATCCGACGGATCACCGACGGTCTCGGCAAGCGTCTGATGGACGACCTCCGCGGCCTCTCGACCGAGATGCGCGCCTCGGAAGCCACGCTGCTCACGCAGCGCGCCAGCCAGGCGGAGCTCGCCGAACGGGGCGCGGTGGGTTTCGCGGTCGTCAGTCTCGCTGGTGGCAGTCGCTCTGGGATTCGTCGCCGTCTCGGTGGAACGCAGCTTCGAGCGCCGTCGCGCCGCCCTGATGGCCGAGATGTCCGCGCGCGCCGCCGCGGAGCGCCAGGCCCTGGCCGCCGCCGCCGACCTGCAGCAGATCGAGAGCTTCAATCGCAGCATCCTCGACAACTCGGGCGACTGCATCCAGGTCCTCGAGCCCGACGGCCGGGTCGTGCTGAGCAATCGCCCCGGACTGGCGCTGATGGAGATCGAGGACGATCACGGCGGCGAAGGCGAACTCTGGCCGAAGCTCTGGAACGATGACGCCGCCGTGGCCGAGCAGGCGATTGCGGATGCCGTCGCCAAGGGCGAAGGCCGATTCCACGCCTTTCGCCCCACCGCCAAGGGCACTCCCAAATGGTGGGACGTCATCGTCACGCCCATTCGCGACCCTGCGACCGGGACTGGGGTGCAGAAGCTCGTGACCGTGTCGCGCGACATCACCGAGCAGAAGCGCGCCGAGCAGGAGCGGGCGTTGCTCCTCGCGAGCGAGCGCGCCGCGCGATCCGAAGCCGAGCGCGCCGCGCGCATGAAAGACGACTTCGTCAGCACGCTGTCGCACGAGCTGCGCACGCCGCTCAACGCCATCCTGGGTTGGATTGGCGTGCTCAAGCAGCAACAGCAGTCGCCCGAGACGCTGGCCAAGGCGATCGACGTCATCGATCGCAACTCGCGCCGGCAGTCGCAGATGGTCGACGACCTCCTGGACGTGAGCCGGATCATGTCGGGCAAGCTGCGGCTCGACGTGCAGCGCCTCGACGTCGCGTCGGCGATCGAAGAAGCGGTCGCCTCGGCGCAGCCGGCCGCCGACGCCAAGGGCGTTCGGCTGGTGAAGGTGCTCGGGTCGGCCGCCATCATCCAGGGCGATCCGGGGCGGCTGCAGCAGGTGGTGTGGAACCTGGTGAGCAACGCCATCAAATTCACGCCGCGCGGCGGACTGGTGCAGGTCACGCTGCGCAAGGTGAACAGCCACATCCACATTCAGGTCAGCGATTCGGGCCAGGGCATCCGGGCCGACCTCATGCCGCACGTCTTCCAGCGCTTCCGGCAGGGCGACGCCTCCGCGACCCGGCACCATGGCGGTCTCGGTCTCGGTCTCGCGATCGTCAAGAACCTGGTCGAGATGCACGGCGGTTCCGTCGAAGCCGCGAGCGAGGGAGAAGGACTCGGCAGCGTGTTCACCGTCCGCCTCCCCCTGGCGCTGGCCGGGGCGCGGCCTGAGCCGATCGGCGAGACACCGGAGTCCCCGCCCGTGACGCTATGACGACTTGCTCAACGGGCTGCAAGTCCTCGTGCTCGACGACGAGGCCGACGCTCGGGAAGTCGTGCAGCGGCTGCTCGAAGATGCCGGCGCGCACGTACGAACGGTCGGCACCGCAGCCGACGCGATAGCGCTCCTCGAGCAGAGCTTCGTCCCCGACATCATCCTCAGCGACATCGGCATGCCGGATCAGGATGGCTACGATTTCATGCGCCAGGTGCGAGGCCTGGCGGGTGACGTGGCCGAGGTCCCGGCGGCCGCACTGACGGCGCTCGCGCGCGTCGAGGATCGCAAGCGGGCGCTGATGGCCGGCTACCAGACTCACCTCGCCAAGCCGGTCGACCCGAGCGAGCTCGTGGCGATGGTCGCCAGCCTCACCGGGCGGACCGGGCGGCCTGTGGCCTAGCTGCCGCCAGCCCCGCCGGACATAAAGGATGAGCTTCGAGCCAGCTGCAGAGGTCCAAAGCGCCCCTCCGGCACGCCGCGTGCTAACCCCTATGGGAGGGGCGGAGTGTAGACCTCAATACCGCAGCTGGGCAGGAAAAGACTTACAGATGGGGGCACGATGTACGTTCCACTGAGCACGTACCGCCTCCAGCTGCACGCCGGCTTCACGCTCGACGATGCGGCGGACCTCGCGCCCTATCTTGCCGGGCTCGGGGCCGACACCTGCTACACGTCGCCCTACTTCACCGCCAATCCCGGCAGCATGCACGGCTACGACGTCTGCGATCACAACGCGATCAATCCGGAGCTCGGCGGACCGGAGGCGCACGCCCGCTTCGTTGCCCGTCTGGCCGGACTCGGACTGGGTCACATGGTCGACTTCGTGCCGAATCACATGGGGGTCGGTACCAGCACGAACGCGTGGTGGCGCGACGTCCTCGAGAACGGCCCCGGGTCCCCGGGAGCGCGCTACTTCGATGTCGACTGGGCTCCGATCAAGGCGGCACTCAAGGCCAAGCTCCTGTTGCCGATCCTCGGCGACCAGTACGGCCGCGTGCTCGAACGCGGCGAGCTCCACCTCGAGTTCGGGGACGGCGTCCTCGTCGCGAAGTATTTCGACTACGTGCTGCCGACCAACCCCAGGCTCGCGCCGCAAGTGCTATCGGCGCGCGGTCGGGCCGCTCACGGCCGAACTCGGCGCGGACAACGCGCAGCTGCACGAGTTCCTGAGCATCCTGACCTCGCTGCAGAACCTGCCCGAGCTCGGCGGACCGGACCACGACCATGGCGAGTCCGACACCGGCGCGATCGCCGAAGAGCGCGAGCTCGCGAAGGAAGAGCGCGAGCTCGCCAAGAACGAGCGCCAGCTCGCAGCGGACGAGCGCCAGCGCGAGAAGGAAGTCGCCCGGGCGCGTCTCGCGCGCCTGGTCGCCGAGTGCCCGGCCATCGGCGCGCAGATCGAGGCCGCCGTCGGCGAGGTCAACGGCGACGTCGGTCGGCCGGAATCCTTCACCGCGCTGCACGAGTTCCTCGAAGCACAGACCTACCGTCTCTGGTACTGGCGGACGGCTTCGCACGAGATCAACTACCGCCGCTTCTTCGACGTGAACGAGCTGGCGGGCTTGCGGGTCGAGGACCCCGAGGTCTTCGCGGCCACGCACGCCCTGCTCGGCGAGCTGCTGGCGAGTAACCGCGTGCAGGCGGTGCGCATCGATCACCCTGACGGGCTCTTCGATCCGGCGTGCTACTTCGAGATGCTGCAGCAGCTGGGCGGCGGCGATCTGTATGTGGTCGCGGAGAAGATCCTGTCGAGCCACGAAACCCTGCCGGAGCGCTGGCCGATCGCGGGCACGACCGGCTACGACTATCTCAACGAGCTCAACCGCCTCTTCGTCAACGCCGACGAGGCAAAGCGAATGCGGCGAACTTACGCCCGGCTCACCGGCCAGACCGACTCGTTCGACGAGGTCAGGTACGAGTGCAAGCGCCTGATCATGACGACCGCGATGGCGAGCGAACTGAACGTGCTCGCGCACGCCCTCAGCCGCATCGCCGAAGGCAACCGCCGGTCGCGTGACTTCACGCTCAACAGCCTGCGGGACACGCTGTCGGAAGTGATCGCCTGCTTCCCGGTCTACCGGACGTATGTCGACGAACACGGATGGACGCTCGGCGATCGCGCCGTGGTCGACCAGGCGATCGTGCGCGCACGGCGCCGCAATCCGGCGATGGAGGCGTCGCTCTTCGACTTCTTCCGCGAGGTCGTGATGCCGCGGGCACCGGAGAACGGTGCCGGCGGAGCGCCTGTCCCGCCGACGCCAGAATCACGGCCGAGCGACCGGCGCACCGGCTACCCGCCGGCAGACGCGGGCGAGGCTGGCGCGCGCCAGCACTTTGCCATGAAGTTCCAGCAGTTGACCGGACCGGTGCAGGCCAAGGGTCTCGAGGACACGGCCTTCTTCCGCTACAACCTGCTGCTGTCGCTCGGCGAAGTCGGCGGCGATGTCGAGCGCTATGGCGGCCGCGTCGAGGACTTCCACGCGTCGAACGCCGCGCGGCTGCGGCAGCGGCCGTTCGAGATGATCACGACGGCGACCCACGACACCAAGCTCGGCGAGGACACGCGCGCGCGCATCAACGTGCTGTCGGAGATTCCCGACGAGTGGTCGCGCGAGGTCGCGCGCTGGATGCGGATGAACCGCACGCACCGCACGATAGTCGACGGTGAGCCGGCGCCCGATCGCAACGACGAGTACCGCTTCTATCAGGCGCTGGTCGGCGTCTGGCCGCTCGAGATTTCCAACCCTGACCTGCCGGCGGCCGGCGAGGGTGTGAAAGGGCCGCTGGATCTCGGCGATCTCGTCGAGCGCCTGCGCGCGTACATGCTGAAGGCCGTCAAGGAGGCCAAGCGGCACACGAGCTGGCTGACGCCGAACGAGGAGTACGAGCGGGCCGTGACGAGCTTCGTGGACCGCGTCCTCACCGGCCCTGGCAGGGCGAAGTTCCTGTCGGTAGTCGCGCCGTTCGCGCGCCGCGTCGCCCGCATCGGGATGATCAACGGGCTGGCGCAGGTCACGCTCAAGATCGGATCGCCGGGCATCCCCGACTTCTACCAGGGCGCGGAGCTCTGGGACCTCAGCCTGGTCGATCCTGACAACCGCCGGCCGGTTGATTTCGCGCATCGCCAGTGCCTCCTCGCGTCCGTCGACCAGCTCCTCCAGATGCCGGCCGTCGAGCGCGCACCGGCTCTCGCCGAGCTCGTCACACGCTGGCAGGACGGCCGAATCAAGATGCTGCTCACGACCGCCGGCCTGCGGCTCCGGCGCGACTGGCGGAACGTATTCCTGTCAGGCCGCTACCTTCCGCTCGCGACGGACGTGACCATTCCCGCAGGGCTCGTGGCGTTCGCGCGCCTGTTGGACGATCGCGCCGTACTCTTCGTGGCGCCACGCCTGACGGCGCGGCTCTTCGGCGCCACCGACCCGGTGCCGCGGCTTCCGCTCGGGGGCGAGGCCTGGAAGACGTCACGAATCATCCTGCCGCCGGAGCTCCATGGCCGGACGTTCCACCACCACGTCACGGGCGCCGAGATCCTCTCGACTGGCGCTTCTGGCGATCAGTGGATTTTCGCCGGCCAGGTCTTCGACACCGTTCCAGCCGGCATCCTGACGTCGGCGGCTACGTAACGGGCGGGCTCGAAATGCGACCCGTCGAGGGTCATGAGGACACACGTTGAGCAAACTCGCTGATACCGGGCCGCCGCAGCGCCCGATAGCCCAAGTCAACCGCCGCTACGCTGTCGGCGCCGAGATCGATCCTCACGGCCGGGTCAGCGTGCGGTTGTGGGCACCCCGGCGAACGAGGGTCGCCGTCGTCATGGACGGGCGCGCGACCGTGCTCGACCGCGACGGCGACGGCTGGTTCAGCGCCGTCGTCGACGGCCGAGCCGGCAGCACCTATGGTTTTTCCCTCGACGACGAGGCCCGGCTCTATCCCGATCCGGCCTCGAGATTTCAACCCGACGGCCCGCATGGCCTGTCGGAGGTCGTCGATCCGTCCAGTTACGTCTGGCGTGACGCGGACTGGCCGGGCATCTCACTCGAAGGGCAAGTTTTCTACGAGTTGCACGTCGGCACGTTCACGGCCGAAGGTACCTGGGCGAGCGCGGCCAATCGTCTCGACCGTCTGCGGGCGCTCGGCATCACGACCATTCAGCTGATGCCGATTGCCGACTTCGCGGGCGACTTCGGCTGGGGCTATGACGGGGTGAACTGGTTCGCGCCGACCAGGCTCTACGGCCGGCCGGACGAGGTGCGCGCCTTCGTCGACGCCGCGCACGCGCGTGGCCTGGGAGTCATCCTCGACGCGGTCTACAACCACCTCGGGCCGGACGGCAACTACCTGGCGAGCTTCGCGTCCGAGTACTTCACCGACCGCTACGGCAACGATTGGGGCCAGGCGCTGAACTTCGACGGTCCGGGCGCACAGGCCGCGCGCGAGCTCGTCCTCGCCAACGTCGAGCACTGGATTCGCGAGTATCACCTCGACGGCTTCCGGCTCGACGCGACGCAGCAGATTTTCGACTCGTCACCCGACCATATCCTCGCCGCGCTCGTGCGGCGCGCGCGCGCTGCCGCAGGCGAACGGCGGATCGTCATCATCGGCGAGAACGAGCGTCAGGACGCCCGACTGGTGCAGCCCGCGGCGAGCGGGGGATACGGGCTGGACGCCGTTTACAACGACGACTTCCACCACTCGGCCCGCGTCGCGCTGACCAGCGTCCGCGAAGCGTACTACAGTGATTTTCGCGGTACGAGTCAGGAGCTGCTGTCGGCGGCGAAGCGCGGGTTCCTGTTCCAGGGACAGCGATATGCGTGGCAGGGCAAGCGCCGCGGAACGCCTGCCCTCGATCTCGCGCCGCGTCAGTTCGTCCATTTTCTCGAGAACCACGACCAGGTCGCCAACTCGGCCGCCGGCCTCAGGCTCGTGCGAGCTCTCCGCGCCAGGAGAGCTGCGCGCGCTGACCGCGCTGCTGCTCCTTGGACCGGCCACGCCGCTGTTGTTTCAGGGTCAGGAGTCGGGATCGACGGCGCCGTTTGTGTATTTCGCGCATCACGAAGGACAGCTCGCGCGCGACGTCGCGCGCGGCCGGCTCGAGTTCCTGCGTCAATTCACACGCTACGCGACGACCGACGTCGCCAGCCGCCAGCTCGATCCGAGCGCGCGCGCGACATTCGAGACGTGCCAACTGCGAGACGACGCCAGCGAGCGCGCGCAGCGGTTCTGGCGCTTGCACGCCGACCTGCTCCGGTTGCGGCGCGAAGACGCGACCATCGCCCTGCAGGGGCACGGCGGCCTGGACGGCGCGACGCTCGACGAGCGTGGGCTCGTGTTGCGCTTCTTCGGGCCGCACCACGATGACCGCCTGCTCGTCGTCAACCTCGGCACGGACGTCGATCTCGTGGCGCGCGCCGAGCCGCTCGTCGCCCCGCCAGACGGCGCGGCCTGGACGGTGTTGTGGTCGAGCGAGGCCCCTTGCGTACGGCGGCAGCGGCACGCCCATCTGGACTGACGAGTCGCTGGACCGTACCCGGACGAGCAGCGCTCCTGCTCGGACCGGTATCACTGACCGATCCCTCGATTGCCGCATGGCTGACGGGCGCACGGCGAACCTCACCCGGCGCATCGGCTGGCAGACCGATCACGACGGCGACCCGGCCGAGCTCGTACGGCGTGAGTGGCTCGTCACCAACGGGCTCGGCGGCTACGCGTCGGGCACGATCGTCGGCGCCATCACCCGCCGCTATCACGGGCTGCTGATTGCCGCGCTGCCCGCTCCGCTCGGGCGCGTGATGTTTCTCAATCACCTCTCCGAACGGCTGCGCTTCGCCGATCGCTCCAGCGAGTGGCTGGGCGCGCACGGACTCGACGGTCGTCTGGCGCAGGCCGAAGGCACGCAACATCTGGTGGAATTCCGGCTCGAGGCGGGACTGCCCACCTGGCGCTATGCCCTCCGCGGCGTCGTGGTCGAGCGGACGCTGGTGATGCCGTATGGACAGAACAGCGTCCACGTCACCTACCGGCTCCTCGAGGGCAGCGAGTCACTGCGCCTGACGCTCCGGCCGCTCGTCGGATTCCGGCCGCACGATGCTCCCGTCGATCGGATTCCCGTCCAGGGCTACACGCTGACCGCCCGCGATCGCCGCATCGAAGTGCAGGGCGACCTGCCGTATCCGCCGCTGCGGCTCGCGCTCGGCGCGGCCGAAGGCGCCTTCACGATCGACGACTACGCCATCGGCGACGTCCGCTACTTGCTCGAGGAGCACCGCGGCTACGAGCCCTCGGGCCCGCTGTGGAGCCCGGGCTACTTCCGCGCCGAGCTCGGCCCGGGCCGCGACGTCACGCTCATCGCGTCGACGGAGTCCTGGGAGACCCTCTCGGCGATGAAGCCGGCCGAAGCCATCGCGACGGAGCACGATCGGCGTGCCCGTCTCGTCGCCGCCGCCCATCCGGCCGCCCACTCGGGCGCCGCCGCCGAGCTCGTGCTCGCCGCCGACCAGTTCATCATCCGGCCGTCAGCGCGGACCGACGACGAGGCGCGCGCGCGGGCCGGCGGCAGCGAGGCCCGCACGGTCATCGCCGGCTACCATTGGTTCACCGATTGGGGCCGCGACACGATGATCGGCCTCGAAGGGCTGGCCCTCATCACCGGCCGGCATGCCGAGGCGCGCGCGATCCTCGGCACCTTTGCCTTCCACGCCCGCGACGGGCTCATCCCGAACCTCTTTCCCGAAGGCGAGCGGGAAGGCCTGTATCACACGGCCGACGCCACGCTCTGGTTCTTCCATGCGATCGATCGCTACGAGCATCACACTGGCGATCGAACGCTCGTGCGCGAGCTGCTGCCCACCCTCGTCGGCATCGCGCAGAGCCATCTCGCCGGCACCCGCTTCGGTATCCGCGTCGACCGCGACGGCCTGCTCACGCAAGGCGCCGAAGGCTACCAGCTCACGTGGATGGACGCCAAGGTGGACGGCTGGGTGGTCACGCCGCGCCGCGGCAAGGCGGTCGAGATCAACGCGCTCTGGTACAACGCCCTGCGCGTCCTCGAGCGCTGGCTGCGCGAGGCCGGCGACGCGCGGGCCGACGAGATCGCCGCGCATGCCGCCGCCGCGCACGCCGCCTTCAACACCCGGTTCTGGAACGCGGCGACGGGCTTTCTCTTCGATGTCGTCGACGGCGAGCACGGCGATGACGATGCCTGCCGGCCCAACCAGATCATCGCGATTTCGCTGCCGCATCCGGTGCTCGATCGCGCCCGGTGGCCGTCTGTGGTCGAGGCGGTGGCTGACGCGCTCCTCACGCCCGTGGGCCTGCGGTCACTCGCGCCGGCACATCCGGACTACAAGCCGCGATACTTCGGCGACCTCCGCGCGCGCGACGCCGCTTACCACCAGGGCACCGTCTGGACGTGGCTGCTGGGCCCGTTCGTCGATGCCTGGCTGGCACTCCACCCCGGCGACACCGCCGGTGCCAGGCGCCTGCTCGAGCCGCTGTCGGATCACATGAGCGACGGCTGCATCGGATCGATCAGCGAGATCTTCGACGCGGAGCTGCCCTTCACTCCCCGCGGCTGTATCGCCCAGGCCTGGAGCGTGGCGGAGGTCCTGCGCGGGTTGGTCCTCACAGACAACACCGCACCGCCCCGATAAGCGCACACGCTCGGGCTGGCCATGGCACCTGCTTTGCGAGGAACTCGCGTGTGCCACGTAGACGAACCGACGTCGACGTAGAGGTTGACGATGCGTTTCAGCGCGCGGAGTGGCGCGTGCAGCGCTGGGGACTTGCCGGCCTGGTGCTCCTCGCGCTCGCGTCGGCCCTGGGATTTGCCGGCGCACCAGGCACGTTGTTTCGCGTCGTCGTCATCTATGGCTTCCTGCTCGTCGTCTTTCGCCTCTCGGGCAAGCGAACGCTGGCGCAGATGACGAGCTTCGATCTGGTGTTGGTGATGGTCATCGGCGACGCGACCCAGCAGGCGTTGATCGGTGACGATTTCACCATCGGGACAGCGGTGGTCGCGATCAGCTCGCTCGTGCTCATCGACGTCGGCCTCGGCTTCGCCAAGGCGCGCTGGGCGCCGGTCGATCGCCTCGTGGATGGGCTGCCAATCATCCTCGTCGACCGGGGCACGCCGCTCACCGACCGCATGGCGCGCGAAGGCGTCGACCTCGGCGACATCCTCGCCGCCGGACGCGAACAACACGGTCTCCGCGGCCTCGACGAAATCGACTTCGCCGTGCTCGAGCGGAGCGGCGGTCTTTCGATCGTCGCCAGAAGAACGGCGGATCGATGATGCGGCGCCCGCTTCTCCTTCGACTCCTCGGACAAGCGCTGGCCGCGTGGTGGAACGACAACGTGCAGCGGCTCGGCGCGTCCGTCGCCTTCTACACCCTGTTCGCGATCGCGCCGGTCCTCCTCGTCGCCATCGCCGTGGCGGGGACGCTCTTCGGAGCCGAAGCGGTGCGGGGCGAGATCGTCGGACAGATCGACGGGCTGGTGGGAACCGAAGGCGGCAAGGCCGTGCAGGCCCTGCTCCAGGGCGCGACGCGACGCCAGGACAACGTGCTGGCGGCGACCATCGGCGGCATCACATTCGTGCTGGCGGCGTGCGGCGCTTTTCTGGAACTGCAGGCGGCGCTGAACGCCATCTGGCGCGTCAAGCCGGCGCCCGACGATGGGCAGCTGAAGGCGTTCTTCCTGGATCGGCTGCGATCGTTTGGCTTGGTGGTCGCGCTCGGGTTCCTGCTGCTGGTGTCGTTGGCCGTGAGCGCCGCGCTCGCGGCGTTAGCGGCGTGGCTCGCGCGCTGGGCGCCGGAGATACCGTTCCTCCTGTCGGCACTGAATATCATGGTCTCGCTCATCGTCACCGCGGCGCTCTTCGGGTTGCTCTTCAAGTTCCTGCCCGACGTCGAACTGGAGTTCCGCGACGTCGCGACTGGTGCGATGGTGACGGCGGTGCTCTTCGCGCTCGGCAAGCAGGTCATCGGCCTCTACCTTGGACAGAGCAGCACGACCTCGAGCTACGGTGCCGCGGGCTCGGTCGTCGTCCTCCTGCTCTGGGTTTACTACTCGTCACAGATCGTCCTCGTCGGCGCGGAGTTTACCCGTTTGTACAGCCAGCGCACCCGCGGAGCGGTGCCGCCGCAGCCTTTTGCCGAGAAGACCGCGGAACCGGTGACCTCTCAAGGCGTTCTGTCCTAGGTGTTCTGTTCTGGACTGGATGAGCTTAGAGCTGGGCAACGGCATGCGGCGTGCAGTCTGCACGGTCATGAAGCCCATCCATAGGAGCAGATCATGAAAGTACTGGGAGGCATACTCGTCGTTCTGGGTATCCTGGCCCTCATCTACGGCGGCGTCTCGTGGACCCGGAAGGACACAGTGGTCGACGCGGGCCCCATCCAGATTACTGCCGACAAGAAGGAGAGCATCCCGATCTCGCCCATCGCCGGCGGACTGATGCTCGCCGCGGGCGTGGTGCTGCTCATCAAGCGAGGCGGGGCGTGAATCGTGGACCTGCGCACGGGCATGGCGTTCTGGCCGATCAGGAATGGCCTCCTCGCCGCCTATCCGCCGCTCGAGCGCACTGAATCATGTGAGGTCGCGGTCGTCGGTGCCGGCATCACGGGCGCGCTCGTCGCCGAGCGCCTTGCCGGCAGCGGTTGTGACGTCGTCGTCATCGATCGTCATGATGTCGGGCTCGGCAGCACCGCGGCATCCACGGGTCTGCTGCAGTACGAAACCGACACCACGCTGACCGAGCTCGCTGCGCAGGTCGGCGTGGACCGCGCGGTGCGCAGCTGGCGCCTGGGTATCGAGGCGATCGATGAACTCGAGGTGCTCGCGCGCGAGGTCGCCTGCGACTTCGCGCGGCGGCCGAGCGTGTATCTCGCCTCGTCACGATCGGACACGCGAGAACTGCGGGCGGAGTATGAGCTCAGGGCCAGGCATGGCTTCGACGTCGCCTGGCTCGGGCGCCAGGAGATCGCCAAGGCACTCGGCATTACGTCACACGGTGCCATCCGAAGCCAGGGTGATGGAGAGGTCGATGCGCATCGCCTCACCCACTGGCTGCTCGCCGATGCCAGCCGGCGCGGCACGCGCGTGTACGACCGGACGGACGTGACCAGCGTCGACACGGACGCGTCGGGGGTCACACTCCACACCAACCGCGGCGCGACGGTGCGCGCTCGGCGCCTGGTGGTGGCGGCCGGCTACGAGGTCGCGCGGCAACTGCACCGCGATCGCGGCCATCTTCACAGCACGTGGGCGCTCGTCAGCGAACCGCTCGCGGACCTTTCCTGGTGGCCCGACCAGTGCCTGATCTGGGAAACGCGGCGGCCGTATCTCTACCTGCGGACGACATGTGACGGCCGGGTGATGATGGGCGGTGAAGACGAACCGTGGTCGTCGCGGCACGAGAACTTGCCGCTGATGCGGCGCAAAACGGAACGCTTGCTGAAGCGCTTCTCGAAATGGTTCCCCGAGGTCACCATCGAGGTCGCGTACACGTGGGCGGGCGTTTTTGGCACGACTCCCGACGGGCTCCCGTATATCGGGACGCTGCCCGAACATCCACACACGATGTTTGCGCTTGGCTACGGGGGGAATGGCATCACCTTCAGCGCGATTGCCGCCACGCTGGTTCGCGACTGGTGGACGGGCCGGCCCAACCCCGATGCGGCGGTGTTCGCGTTCGATCGCTAGGTGCGTGCCGTTCGTGCGATTTCAGCGGGACGCGCGTGCAGCCAGTCGACACGGCCTGCCCATCGACGCTGCGATAGTCGTAGGTCATGTGGAACGTCGAGGGCCCAAACATCTTGACCTTTGCGACCGAATGAAGGGAGACCGGCAGGACGATGTCGTTGTGGACCCTGGCGTAGGTCCAGGAGACGTCGACCTGCGAAACCCAGAAGGATGGGTTCTTCGCGAGACGTCCCTCGACACGAACGAGGTCGCCAGTGCCCGGCTGCAGGAAGATGTTGCCGTAGATGAGGCCAACGTCGCCCTTGCCGTCCCGGCTTGAGCGGTACGCGCACCAGGCCGGTGGCATCGACGGTGGCATCGGCCTGCGACTGGGCGCAGGTCGTCGTGTCAACGGACGGAACCGGCGCGGCCGAACGCGTAGCGATGAGCTGCCGCTCGCCGTCGAGCGCGGCGCGCAGGACCTTGTTGCGGATGTAATCGGACCCGCCCTCGTCGAGCACCTCAACCGTCAGCAGGCCGTCAGTGCCGAGCTCGGTTCGGACGTCCAGCCATCCCTGCCGTCCGCTTTTCTGGTTCTCGGCTTCGAGGCGCCGGAATGCCACATATGGGCGCTGCGGTGCCGCGAAGGCCGTGGTCTCCCCACAGCCTGGGCTGTGGGGAGTCGCCATGACTCCGGAGACGAGCAACAGAATGACAGTAGCGACGAGCGGTGCTCTGGACCTCATCCCCGGACCTCCTGCCCAACGGGACTGCAGGGCGTGTGCCAGCGGCTTCTCTGGTGGGGCTGGCGCCAGGCCGACAGCTAAAGGCTCGGCTCAGCCGCGTTGACGGTGTCCGGCTTGGTGACTGGAGGGCGCCGAATCTCCTGTTGCCGATCGGGGCGGCGCGCAGGTTCGTAAAGTGGCAGCTGCACCGCACGGCCCAATTCGGCGGATTCGTACAGGGCGGTCACGATTCTGACGTCCTGGCAGCCTTCCTCGCCGGACGGCTCGGGCTCGACCCCATCGAGGATGCACCTCGAGAAGTAGATGAGCTCGGCGGCGAACTGGTCGCGTTTGACGGTCTGTCGCTTTGTCGTGCGGCCTTCGGTCGTTATTTCATACGCCAGACCCTCGGCATACTCATATGCCGGTTCGACCCTGAGCCGGCCCTTGGTTCCGACGACCTCGTACCAGCTGGCGTCGGCGGCGTTGAAGCTGGTGACGAAGCTCGCCACGCGCTCGCCGTCGAAACGGAGGATCGCGGCGGTCGTCTCGTCGATCTCCGGCAGCCGGTCGGGATCGTTGTTGACCGAGCAGGCCAGCACCTCGGTTGGCTCGGCGCGGAAGAGGTAGCGCGCCGCGTTGATGCAATAGACGCCGATGTCGTAGAGCGTGCCGCCGCCCATCGCCCGCTGCGTCCGGATATCACCGGGCCTGACGCGCATCGAGAACGTCGAGTTGAAGAGCTTCGGCTCGCCGAGGGCGCCCTCGCTCGAGCAGATCGATCGCCTTCAGGTTGACGTGCTCGAAATGCAGTCGATACGCGATCATCAGGCGCACGTCGTTCTCGCGCGTCGCCGCGAGCATGCGCTCGCATTCGTCGACGGTCACCGCCATCGGCTTCTCGCAGAGCACGTGCACGCCCGCCTCGGCAGCCCGGATGGTGAACTCGGCGTGCATCGAGTTGGGCAAGGCGATATAGACGGCATCGACGACTTCCAGACACGCGTCGAGATCCTTGTAGGCGAACGTGTGCGGCACGCGGTAGCGGCCGCTGAGCACCGCCAGCTTCTCTTCATCGTCGCTGACGAGGGCCGTCAACTGTGAGTTCTCCATCGCGTGGGCGAATGCCGGCAGCACTGCGACCTGCGCGATGTGGCCAAGGCCGATGACGGCGTAGCGCACCGGTCCCGATGCGGGTTTGCGAGACATGCTGGTTCCCTCCTCTATGGACTTCGACCCATCGCTCCTCAAGCCAACCGGGACTATCGGACCGGTACTCTCGTGCAGCACCGCGCGATTGGAAGGAGTGAAGCAGACGCCGTACCACCGGGGTCTGCCGGCGGACGTCGACCAATGGTCGAGGCACGGGGAACGGAATCGCCGCGCGGCGCATCCAATGCGCACGTCCGACCGATGGCTCGGACTGGAAGGAGAGACGGCATGTGGCTCATCGGTACGGCGTCGATCGCGTTCGTGCTCGCGCTGACGGTCGTCACATCACAACCTCGTCCGGCGTCGTTCTCTCAGGATGAGCCTCACGGCATCAGCAGACAGGGAGATCAGGGTGGCGGAAGCAGGGGCGCCGGGAAACATCGCGGGCGCGCGATTCTTTCGCTACGACACATTTGGCGACGAGCAGCTCTGGACCGGTGTACTGCGGATGCACGAGGTCCTCGCCGAGGTGGCCCCGGCCACCGCGCTGGCGGTTGGGCTCAAAGTCGATGTCGAGGCGCTGACGCGCGAGATCGTCGCGGCACTGAAGGCCGACGACGTCGACCTCGACGGATCCGGCTGTAACGCTCGAACTGCTGCGGCTGAATGCCGTCGTCGGCGTGCGGGGCAAGATCGACAGCGCTGGCCGGCTGGCCAGCGTGGGCATCACCTGCGCCCTGTGCCATTCCACGGTTGACAACTCGCTCACGCCAGGCATCGGCAGGCGACTGGACGGATGGGCGAATGTCGACCTCAATGTCGGAGCAATCGTGGCGCTCTCCCCGGCGCTCGACGACGCGACCAAGGCAGAGTTCAACGCCTGGGGCCCGGGAAAATACGATCCTCGTCACCACGCGTTCGACGGCACCAACCTCCTGCCGCTGAACAGCCCATCGGTTCCGATCGTCATACCGCCGATCTATGGGTTGAAGGGCGTCGGCTTCGAGACGTTCACCGCCGACGGTCCGATCTCGTACTGGAACAGCTATGTCGGTGTCGGGCAGATGGGCGGGCAGGGCACGTTCAACGATCCACGCATCGGCCTCTTCATCAACCAGCGGCCGGACCTCGTCACACCCAAGCTTCCTGCTCTGCTCGACTATCAACTGAGCCTCGAGACGCCCGCGCCGCCGAAAGGAACATTCGACCGTGCGGCAGCCACGCGCGGCAAACATGTATTCCGGCAACGAAGCGAAGTGCGCCACTTGCCACGAGCCTCCCAACTTCACCGACGTGCGGAGCGGTCCCAGGCACGCGCGGCCCGTCCTGCATACCGCCGCGGAGGTCGGCATGGATCCGACCTACGCCGCCCGAAGCGCCACCGGGCAATACCGGACGACGCCCCTGCGCGGCCTGTGGCAACACGCGCCGTATTTTCATGACGGCAGCGCGCCGGACCTGCGCGCGGTCGTCGAGCACTACGACCGGCTGTTTGCGCTGAACCTGTCGGAACGGCAGAAGCGCGACCTGGTCGAGTTCCTGAAGTCGCTCTAGTTGGGGTCAGGCCGTGAATCGTGAATTCGCCGTTTTGGCTCGGCGCCATTCAAATTCACGATTCACGGCCTGACCCCACGCCACTAGCGTTCGGGTGGGTTCCTGCCGTAAGGTGTGGCGCATGTCAGCCACATTCCTACGCTCGCTGTCGCTGCTTCTTCTGGCGGCAGCAGCGCTGGCCAACGCCGCCCCTGCCCTGGCCAGGCAGACGCCTGGGTTGAAGGTCTCGGACAACAAGCGGTTTCTCGTCACGGCCGATGGCCGGCCGTTTTTCTGGCTCGGCGACACGGCGTGGGAGCTCTTTCATCGGCCGACGCGCGAGGATGTGAGCCGGTACCTGCGCAAGCGGGCCGAGCAGCGGTTCACGGTCATTCAGGCGGTCGCGCTCGCGGAGTTCGACGGGTTGAACGAGCCCAATGCCTACGGCCATCGGCCGCTCGTCAACAACGACCCGACGACCCCCGACGTCAAGGACGGCGCGGACAACGACTATTGGGATCACGTCGACTTCGTCGTCAAGCAGGCGGATGCGCTCGGGCTCTACGTCGCGTTCCTGCCGACGTGGGGTGACAAGTGGAAGATCGATCGCGGCGTCGGGCCGGAGATCTTCACGGCGCAGAACGCTGAAGCGTACGGCGTGTGGCTCGGCAAACGCTACAAGGACACGCCGAACATCATCTGGGTCCTCGGGGGCGACCGCGCGATCGCCACCGCCACGCACCTCGAGATCATCCGGGCGATGGCGCGCGGGCTGCGCGCCGGCGACGGCGGCGCGCACCTGATGACCTTCCATCCCCCAGGCGGCAACAGCTCGTCGACCTGGTTCCATGACGACGAGTGGCTCGACTTCAACATGCGGCAGAACGGACACGCGGTTGAGTTCACCGGGCGTTACGATCAGACGCGAGTCGACTACGACCGTACGCCGACGAAACCGGTGCTCGACGGCGAACCGGTCTACGAAGATCATCCGGTCTCATTCGACGCCCGGCGACTCGGACACTCGATCTCGAGCGACGTCAGGCGGCCGCTCTACTGGGATCTCTTCACGGGCGGGTTCGGACACACCTACGGGCATCATTCGGTCTGGCAGATGTGGACGCCGGCGCGCACACCCGTCAACAACCCGCTCCTGCCCTGGCACGATGCCATCGACCAGCCGGGCGCGGCGCAGATGCAGCACGGCCGCGCGCTGATGGAGTCGCGCCCGTTCCTCACCCGCATTCCCGATCCCGACATCATCGTCACCGACCGCGTCGCGACGAGCGTGCCGGGCGCCGGGCGCTACCAGTTCACGGCCACGCGCGATGCGGGCGGGAGCTACGTGATGGTGTATGCGCCCGTCGGCAGGCCGTTCAGCGTGCGCATGAGCGCGATCACGGGCGCCAGGGTCAAGGCCTGGTGGTTCAATCCCCGGACCGGCGCCGCCACCGCGATTGGCAGCTTCGCCAACACCGGTCAGCGCGAGTTCACCCCGCCCGATCGCGGCGAGATGCTGGACTGGATCCTCGTCCTCGACGACGAGTCGAAGAAATACCCTCCGCCCGGTACGCGTCGGTAGGCGTCAGGCTCAGCGCCGATCGGCGGGCGGTGGCTCGTCGGACGCGGCCAGCGTTGCTGACTTGAACGGATACGCGAACTGACGCACGTATCCTTCGGGGATGGGTTCGCCGTGCGCGAGCCCATATGACGCCGGCCAGCGGCCTTTCGGCAGATGGAACGTCCCGAACAGCCAATCGAGCACCGGCAGGTGCACGGCAAAGTTCTTGTCGATCGCCTCGGCCTCGGCGCCGTGGTGCCAATGATGGAACTGCGGCGTGGCCACGACCCAGGCGAGTGGCCCGAACTTGAAGCGGACGTTGGCGTGGATGAAGGTCGCCTGGATGCTGACGAAGGCGACGTAGGCGAAGAGCGGCGCCTCGCTGAAGCCGAGCACGTAGATGGGCACGTACGTCAGGCCGCGGGTGACGGCGACGTCGACCAGATGCAGCCGCGAACCCGCCAGCCAATCCATCGATTCCGCCGAGTGATGAATCTGATGAAAGCGCCAGAGCGCAGGCACGGAGTGAAACGCGCGGTGGATCCAGTACTGCGTGAGATCGGTCAGGACAAGGATGCCGATGAACTGCGCGACGAAGGACCGCTCCCGCACCCATGCCTGGATCTCCGGATACGCGGCCCACTGAAACAGCACCATCGCCGGCTTCATCGTCAGGAGCGTCGTCACCTGGACGAAAAGCGCCGAGACAAAGAAATAGGCCAGATCGGTGCGCCACGCGGCGCGAAACGTCGACTGCGCGGGCCGCTGGGCGAAGAGGCGTTCGAGCGGGATGAAGACCGCCGAGTAGACGATCATGTTGAGCAGAAACCAGTCGAGCCCCATGTACGGGGCGTTCGCGTCAGCCGCGGCCCCGTCCCCGACCGGGACCTGGGATCCTCCGAGGACCGCCGCAATCAGCGTGGCCGTGATGCCAGCCGTGCCGAGCGCCTTGTTCTGGCGTAAGTAGATGCTGACCACACCGAGCGTGAACGCTCCGACGAGCACCAGGTGCAGGAGGGCGCGGACGTACGGCAGCGGGTACACACTGCGCAACTCCGGCACCGTCAGGAGCGACGGATAGTGGAAGCAGGCGACTGCGCCGAGGCCGAGGAGTCCGAGCGCGGCTGATGCGACGCCGCTCATCCAGCCTGTACCGAAGTGCCGTGGTTCGAACGAGCGCAGGCTCAGGCGCATGGGAGCCATGGAGGACTCAGCGACGACCGTCGCCAGGATTGGCCCGGAGATGGACGACGAAGGGGTCCTCGTCGGCGCGCGGGAGCATGCCGGTCACGCGCGCGACCATCCGTTCCAGGCGCGGGAACACTTGCTGTCTCGTCAACCACCGGTTGCACCAGCCCGTGGCGATGCAGTAGTTCACGACGTAGGGTGACACATGGTGCTCGTGGTGGGCCTCGCGACTGAGGATCACGCCGCGACGTTGCAGCCATGCGACCAGCCGTGGCGGTTCCGGCATGTGCGCCCACTGGTGCACCTGGTTCGTCGGCAGCATCCACGCGGCGAACGACCACATGAAGATGGCGGCGGCGTCTCCCATTGGGATCCCGAGCGGAATCTGCATGGAAGCCGCCAGCAGCGGAAGCACGAGCATCGCGACATCGCCGTTGCAGTCGATGAAGTCTCGGCGAAGAAAGTCGTGTGGGTTGATGTGGTGGACGCGGAAGGGACGGAGAAACCGCCGCCCGACTACCGGCAGCGTCTCGCGGCCCCACGTATCAGCCGTCCAATGCACCAGGCCCGACAGCAGATCGGCCGTGACGCCGGCACCGACAAGGACCAGCGGCGTCCACCATGTCAGGCCGGTCACAGCGGTCAACCGGAACGCCTGGACGACGAGCAGAGCGCCCGCGCCGAGCAGGCTGACAACCTCGATCGTGCGCGCGATCGGTCCGACCGAATCGTGGGCCGGCGGCGCGTCATTCTCAGGCGTCATGATCGTTCGAGGTATCGGCTGAAAGACCGAGCGCCTGCACGTCGCAAGCTCGCGCGCAACGTCGCCCGCCCGGCGGCTACTTCCAGAGCGTGTCCGCGAAATCCACGAAAGACTGCCAGTCGTAGCGGGTGAGGTTGTGGCCGCCTCGGCGCACGTGATACCCGCGCCTCTCTGCGACGAGCGGGCGTTCGAGCGGCGGCATCTCCTCGGCCCCGAGAGGACGATCGCCCCAGAGCGCGAACACCGGCGACGCGTGCGCCAGGGAAAGGAACTCGCCGCGCGGGTCGGACCAGAGATCTTCGTCGGCGCTGGCGATGTAGATCGCCCGCGGCGCCATCAAGGCGACCAGCATGTGCTGGTCAATCGGAAGCGCGTCGACGCGGTCACTGAACGACTTGTACTTGCCGGCGAACCAGTGCGGAAACGCCTCGGTAATCCGCGCCAGCGTTTCGCCGAAATGCCGGCGGGTCAGGGCCGCTCCCCCCTCCCCCGACTCGTTGGAGACAACCAACGCGAACCGTTCGTCCTCGGCGCCGGCCCAGAGCGCCGCCTTCCCGCCCCGGGAGTGGCCGACGACGGCGACGCGCTTCGCGTCCACGCGCGAGTCGGTTTCGAAGTAGTCCATCGCGCGGCTCGCGCCCCATGCCCACGCGGCCAGCGCCGCCCACGCGGTCTCCGGACGCGCCGCCGAATCATCCTCGAACAGCCGAATCGCGCCGTCGCGATATCGGTCCTTGTCGTCAGGCGCAAGGTCGCTCACCTGGATCGCGGCGATCGCGTAACCACGGGCAATCACCTGCTCGGCGGGCCAGAAGTCTGACAGCTCGCGGCGAGTCGGGTCGGTATTGCTCACAGGGCGGTTGTTGAGCAGCAGGAAGACCGGAGCTGGCCCTCGCCGCGCGTTCGGCAGGAAGAGCGTCAGGTCGAAGCGGTGTTGACGCTCATTGTGCTGGCTGATGATGGCAATCCGCTTCAGCGTCGCAGTGCCACCCATGGCGGGCTCGCCTGCCGAAGGCTCGAACCGCAGTCGGTTTGGTTTGCCGGGCGAGCGCCCGTAGACGTTATCGCGGAAGAGGTCGAGGAGCTCAGCGCGCCGTTTCCGCCAGTCGTCCGGCGTCCTGATTGTTCACGCCGGCGCCAGGGAGCAGGTCCGGAAGGGTGTAGGCAGGAACGCGCGCTTCCTCGTAGTTGAACGCGCCCCGCTTCGCCGCCGTTTCGCGGACGATCTCAGGATTGGCCTGCCACCCGGCCTGTGCCAGGTAGAGCAGGAGAGCAACCAGAAAAGGAAAGCTCAGGTTCACGCGGTAAGCATACTAGCCCGTGAACCTTTTGGCGCCCGGCCCGACTACGGGGGTGAGAGCAGAAAACACCCCGAGGCTGAACGAACCGTGACTGACACCCCGGACTCCGACACGCGCGCCCGAGAAGACGAATGGCTGGTCGTCCGCTGCCAGCTCGGCGAAAGGCCCGCCTTCGACGAGCTCGTCGCCCGCTGGGGCGGCCCGGTCTGGAAGTACGTGCGCCGGTTGACCAACACCGACGAGGTCGCCGACGAGATCGCCCAGGACGTCTGGCTCCGTGTCCTGCGGGGCCTCCACCAGCTTCGCGACGGCGCGAAGCTTCGTGCCTGGCTCTTCGGGATCGCGCGCCGGACGCTCATGGATCGTTTGCGCCAGCACTACGCGACCCCGGCGGCGAGCGACGTCGATGTGACCGATCTCGTCGTCGCACACGACCTCAACGAGGCCACCGATGACCTCGAAGAAGACCTCGTCGCGGTCGAGGAGGGCCTGGCGCGGCTCCCGGTCGTCGAACGCGAAGCGTTGACGCTCTTCTATCTGCGCGAGCTCTCGCTTGGCGAGGTGGCCGACGTGCTCGGCGTGCCGATCGGAACCGTCAAGTCGCGGCTGTTTCGCGCCCGCAAACTGCTCCGCCGCGAGGTGGAGCCTGGCGAGCGGCGCGGGGCGACGGGGCCCCGCGAGCGAGCCAGTAGGGGAGTCCGAGGGGCAAAGCCCCTCGGCAAAGACTAGATCCTGGAACCGAGGCTATGTCATGACGACACGACCGCACACCTCTTCGCCCGCATTGCCGCCCGAGTCCGCCGCTGCCCTGCAGCGACTGCTGGACACGGAGCTCTCACTGCCCTCCCGGCTCGGTTATGTCGCGCTGCTGCTGGTGGCGCTGACGATGACCGGCGTCATCACCGCGCTCTGGGCCACAGAACCCGTGTTGCCGCTGCGCGCCCAGGTCGGCTTCGGCTTGATGGTCGCGATCGGTGTGTCGTGGATCATCTTCGCGGTCTGGGCCCTGACACACCGGCGGATTCTGTTCGCCCGTCATCAGATCGTCGCCGGGCGGATGGCCGTGACCTTCACCACCGTGTTCCTGCTCGGAACGTTGGTCGTGGGCTACAGCACCGGTCGGCCGGAAGCGTATAAGGCCACCGCGGTCGGACTGGTGCTCGTCGGCCTGGCCGTGGTCGTGCTGGTGCGCGCCAAGCGCGCGTTCGCGCACCTCGTCGCCCGTCGCGACGCCTTGGCCCGCGAGCTCGGACGGAGCGCACGATGAAGCGGCAGAGGCGGTTGATGGTCGCAACCCTCGTCATCGCTGGCCTGACCCTCGTCGCGCCACTGGCCGATGCGCAAATCCGCGACATCCAGGACCGGACGCTGACCGCCGACGACGGGACGGCGTTTGTGGTCACGAGCGGCGTGGTGCGAGTGCCCGAGGAACGCGGCGGGGCCGGGGCGCGCACGATTGACCTCGCCGTGGTCCGCGTCCGGCGCGGCCCGGCCCCAAGCCGGACGGCACACGTGGTCCTCGCCGGTGGGCCGGGCGATTCCGGCGTCAACGTCGTACTCGGCATGGCGCGTCAGGGCGGCGCGGCGCTGGCCGACCTCATCGCGGGAGACTACATCGGCATCGATCAGCGCGGCACCGGCCAGTCGACCCCGAACCTTGCCTCCACTGTCCTCTACGGCCTGCCGCTCGAGGAGGCCGGTTCCCCCGCGGCGTGGCTCCCGGCGATGGAACGGGCGTCGAAGGCGGTTGCCGCCGAGTTCACCGCGCGCGGCATCCGCCTGCAGGGTTACAACACCCGCGAGAGCGCGGACGATGTCGAGGACGTGCGGCGTGCGCTTGGCTACGAGCGCATGACGCTCTGGGGCCGGAGCTATGGTTCGCACCTCGCGCTCGCCGTCTTGCGGCGCCACCCGGCGGCGATTGATCGCCTCGTCCTCATCGGTCCCGAGGGCCCCAACCACACGTGGAAGCTGCCATCGCAAGTCGATGACGTACTGCAGCGCCTCGAAGAAAAGACCGGCCTGCCGCACCTGCGCGTGCTGATGCGCGATGTCATCGCCCAGCTCGCGCGCACGCCGGCGGTCGTGGAAACCACGCATCCGGTGACGCGCCAGCCAGTCCGCGTGACGATCGGAGCGTTCGACCTGCAGTGGATAACCGCGCAGGCGCTCGCCGACCCGCGTGCCATCGCGACGCTGCCAGTCGCGTATCGCGAGATGGCGGCCGGCGACTTCCGCCGGATCGCGCCGCTCGTCCTGCTGCGCCGGGCCCGGCTCGGGGTCGAGTCGGCGATGAAGCACATGATGGACGTGAGCTCGGGCGCCACCGCCGAGCGCCTGGCCCGCATCGAGCGCGAGGCCGCAACGTCGATCCTCGGCAACGCGATCAACTTCCCTGGCATGTTCCTGCGCGAGGCGTGGGGGACACCCGATCTCGGCGACGACTTCCGGGCGCCGGTCACGAGCAGCGCGCCGGTGCTGATCCTCGTCGGCGATCTCGACCCCCGGACGCCGATCGAGAACGGCCGCGAGATCGCGCGCACGCTGGCCAACGGCCGGCTGGTCGTGGTCGAGAACGCTTCGCATCAGTTCGACGTCTTCGGCTCGGCGCCGATACGCACCGTGCTCGGTCAGTTCTTGAGTGGCGCCGCCATCACCGCGGCGCCAATCACGCTGCCGCCACTGCCCTTCCAGAAGTGAATCGCCCTGCTAGCGCTTGGCGTTCTCGACCATCTGCTTACCGATGCGCTCTTCGGCGGCCTTGATTTCAGGCGTCATGGCCGGCCCGAAATCCTCCGACTCGAACACCTGGCGGATTTCGATCTCCGATTCGGTGCCGGGAAATGGGTTGGGACAGCGCTTCACCCATTCGATCACTTCCTCCTTCGACTTCACCTGCATCAGCCAGTAGCCGGCGACGAGCTCCTTGGTCTCGGCAAACGGGCCGTCGATGACGGTCCGCTTGTCGCCGGAGAAGCGGATCCGGACGCCCTTCGAGCTCGGCTGGAGCCCTTCGCCGGCCAGCATCACGCCTGCCTTGACGAGCTCCTCGTTGTACTTCGTCATGTCGGCCAGGAGCTTCTCGTCCGGAAGCACTCCCGCTTCCGAGTTCTTGTCGGCCTTGACCAGCACCATGAATCGCATTGTCGTATCTCCTTCTATCGTTTGTATTTAGCGTTGTGTCTTGGACTGACGGCCCGAGTGTCGTGACCGCGCCTCTACTTAGACGTCGAACGGGTGGAGGTCAGATCGACAGGAGGATGC
The DNA here is from genome assembly GCA_963847975.1 of uncultured Acidobacteriota bacterium. Taxonomy (GTDB): domain Bacteria; phylum Acidobacteriota; class Vicinamibacteria; order Vicinamibacterales; family 2-12-FULL-66-21; genus DATBJJ01. Next base: position 128,861 of record CAWKBU010000029.1, read on the forward strand.
TGCCTGGGAGGGGACGGAGGTAACGGGTTCAACACGAAGAACCGAAGCGAACGGAGACGTAACGAAGGACACGGCGTTTCGTCCACTGGCTGAGCGCTGGTCGCACGCCGGCCTTGGCCGGCGTGATGACAGTCGTGAGGTCGGGGGAATCACAAGCACTCAGTGAATCTTGAAGAGTGCTTGTGATCCCCCCGACCTCACGACTGTCATCCCCGCGCAAAGCGCGGGGCGACCAGCTCGTGCCGCCAATCGGAGCTTGTTCTCTCCGTTCGCCTTCGTTCGTCTTCGGTTCTTCGTGTTGAGCCCGTTGCCTCCGTCAATCTCCGTAGACGTTGCAGACATCGCTCCTACTTACAGATAGCTCAGCCACCAGTCGCGCCGCCGGGCCTTGACGGCCGCGAACCAGCGGCATGCCGGATAGAGCAGCAGCACGAGCCCGATCCACACGGCGTAGGTCACCCAGAGCGGGTAGCCGAAGCCCGCGGGGAACAGCTCGGCCGGTCCGCCCATCGACGGCAATGGGTTGAAGAGATATGCGAGCGACGCGCTGCCGTACCGCGTCCACGCCATGAACGAGGCCAGCAGGTGCAGCAGCCAGAAGTGCGCGACGTAGTAGAAAAACGGCACGCGGCCGATGACGACGAGCGGGTGGCGGTCCGTGGGGGCACGGCGATCGAAGTACGCCAGCAACAGCAGCGCCGGCCCCAGCGTCATCAGCAGGAACGCGAGCGACGGCGGGTACTTCGTCGTCCGCAGGAACGAGATCGCGGTCAAGAGCGGTGACGACTGCGCGGACCACGGCTGCGGATCGCCGTAGATGTTCAACGCGCGCAGAACCACGAACGCGACGACGAGCCCGGTGCCCCACAGGAGGAGCGCGCGTCGCCGCTCCTGCGGCTGGCGCAGGAGGAGCGGACCGGCGCAGAAGCCAGCCGCCATCACCGCGACCCACGGCACCAGCGGATAGCCGGCCACGACGGCAATCCCGCCGAGGAAGAAGACGCCAGGCTGGTGCAGGACGTTCCAGATCCCGGAGAGCGCGCCGAACTGCGCCGCCTGCACGCCGTCGAAGGCGTTGTGCAGCAGGATGACGGCGATGCTCGCGATCGCCAGCGCGCGGTGGGGCAAGTGGACGAGCGCCGCCAGGGCGATCATGGACCAGCCGAGCGCCCACAGGACGAGCAGGAGCACGGGATAACGGGTGGCGAAGGAGAAATTCATCGCCAGCCGCATCACCGTGAGCTCGACGATCACCAGCCAGAGGCCGCGCGTCCAGAGAAAGCGCGAGAGCTGCGCCGTGGTCGTACCGGGACGCTGCGATCGGAGAAAGGCACCAACGCCGGCGGTAAAGAGAAACACCGGCGCGCAAATGTGGGTGATCCAGCGAGTGAAGAAGAGGAACGGCGTCGTGCGCGCGAGATCTTCCGGCGAGAAGGTCATGGCCCCGGCGTGAAAGAAGTCGCGCGTGTGGTCGAGCGCCATGATGACCATGATGGCGCCGCGAAGCGCATCGATGGCGGTGAAGCGCGAGGTGGGCCGGCTCATCGTTTCGACTGTCCCAGCCAGACGAGCGCCTGCGTGATGAGCGCGTTCTGGATTGGCTCGGCAAACGTGGATGACAACTCGCGATTGGTCTTGTTCTCGTAGTCGATGTCGTTGTGGCCCATGTTCAGGTAGACCATGCGATACCGCCTGTTGGTCCACGCGACCGGGTAGTAGCCGCTGTGCCAGATTTCGTGCGGCTTGGGCCCGGTGCCAAGCGGAAAGCTCGCGGGATCGACGGCGAGAAGAATGTCGATGTCGGGGTTGGTCCGCAGGTCCTTCTCCCAGCGGTACCACTCGCTCGCGGCGGACGTGAACGTGGCCGGCAAGCCCTTCGTGACGCCGTGGTTCGGAGACTCGACCCGAAGCACCGCCGGCGTCGGCCGCCACGTGTTGCTCACGTACGAACCCGAGCCGAGAAACTCGCCGTGATACCAGTCCCAGTTCTGCGGGAACTTCGAAGGGGTCAGCGCAAAGCCGGCGAAGTGGAATCCCATCCACGCCCCACCGCCATCCATGTACTTGCGGAAGGCCGCGCGCTGCGCTGGATCGTCAGGCCTCGTGTCGAGAAAAAGAACGACCTGGTAGCGCGCGAGAAATTCAGCGTTGAGGTTGCTCCAGTCCGTCGTCGATTCGTAGCTGAAGTTGTGCGTGCGCGCAATTTCGGGAAACCAGCGGTTGGCCTCTTTCACGAAGCTCACGTGGGCGAGATCGTTCACGCCGGTGTAGAAGGCAATGACCTTGAATCGGGGAGCGGTCGCCGTCTCCTGTGCGCGGCCGGTGGCGGTAAACGTGACGCCCATCGCGAGCAGCACGCTGGCGAGAAGCGCGCCCAGGGACAGCGCCGGGACACGCGTCGCTATGCCCTTCGCGCTGGCCACGGGTACGGCGAACGATGCGCCGACCGGAGGGGATGGACGCACACATCCCAAGAGTGTATCCGGTCGGCGATCGTGCGGGACTTACACCGGCACGGCGGTTGGCTGAATCTGCTGGAACGGATTCTCGTCGGCGCTCGGGCCGTAGATCGACGGCACCGGGACCTCGAGTTGACGGAGATAGACGGACAGCTGCCCGCGGTGGTGATACCAGTGGTTCAGCATGATGGACCGTAAAACGGCACCGACTGGAAGAGCCATCAGTTCCCTGTCGCCGTCGAAGGCTCGCCACGTCTGGGCCAACCCCGCATCGCCGATCCCGCGCAGCACTTCTTGGGCCCGCGCGACGCTCTTGTCGAGAGCCGGCAGCAACTCCGCGGCACTGGTGGCGGTCGGCTGGGTGAACTGCGGAATCTGGAACGGCGACTGGCTCGCCATTTCGGCGACAAAGCCGGTCAAGGTGGCGACGTGCAGCGCCAGCTGCCCGAGCGACATCGACCGCTCGTGCGGCTTCCAGGCCAGCCGGTCGTTGGGAACGCGCTCGAGAACCCGCCGCGTCGTCTGCGCTTCCTGTTCGATTTCCTGTATCAGACCTTCGATCTTCGACATGATGCACTCCTTCGCGCCTCGCTTCCGCTGGCGCGCTGATTCTTCAGTGCGTCGTCCGCCGGCCCTCGGCCTGCTGGCGCACGCGTTCGATGAGCGGCGTCCAGCCACGTGACAGGTTCTCCCGGTAGTCGTCTGGCAGGAACCCCAGCGCCGAGTGCCGGAAAGACATCAGGGTTCCGCCGTTCACTTCGGTGAGTCGGTATTGCATGTTCGACACGACCGGAAAGGACATGAACAGCGGTCCGGTGATCTCGAGCAGCGTCGGCCGCTTGATGGCCTGCACGTTGCCCCAGAAATGCCCGTTGCCCTGACCCAGATCGCGGAACCATCGCCCGCCCGGCCACGCCTCGAGAATCATGGGCAGTGGTTTTCCATCTCCGGTCTCGTTGGCTGGCCCCATCTGTTCGAGCAGGGCGTTGAACGTGGCGTCGAGCGACGCCCGGACAGTAATTTCGTGCGACAGATTCAGGATCAAGTTTTCGAGTGTCGGTGCGGTAGTAGCCACGGTTGCTCCTTCGTCGTTCATGGTCGTGATTGTTGCGGCGGTTCGGTCATGCGCTCCGCCCGCTCCTTGATGCGCGTCAACTGATGACGCCACAGGCGCTCCAAATGACCGGTCCACTCGTGGAGGGGACGAATCGCCTCGAAGTTGGTGCGGTAGAACATCTGGCGTCCGTCGCGGCGCGCCTCTACCAGACCAACGTCGCGCAGCACCTTGAGATGCTTCGAGACCGACGGCTGGCCGCATTCGAGCGCGTCGACGATCTCGCCCACCGAGCGTTCACCGGATCCCAGGAAAAGCAGGATGTCGCGGCGGCGCGGTTCGGCGACCGCATTGAACGCGTCGGATGTGGTTGCGGCGCGGGGCATATCCGGATCATATACTCATACAGGAATATGTCAACCGGGCGGGTCGGACCACGGCCGGCACGAGAGCCGTCGGGCAGCAGCCGCTAACGAGCGGCTCCGCCCGAATGTCACATGTCCGCGTATCGTTTGGCGGCCGCGAGATCCCGCCGCAGTTCGTCGGCCGTACGGCGCGGGCCGTAGCCAGGCGTATCGCGCTGGATGCGCCAGCCTTCCTTCAGCGGCCCGGCATCCACAGTGTCGAATCCGAACTGGTCGAGCAGCTGCGTCACGGTGGCCTTCGCAGCCATGTCATCTCCCGCAATCACGAGCGCGCGCCGGTTCTTCGATCCCGCCGGCTGCCCATGGGTCGTGAGCTCGGCGGCGTAGATGTGGTTGAACCCCTTCACGACTTTCGACGTCGGCAGATGCGCCTGCAGGAGCTCGGCGGTCGTGGACGACTCGTTGTCGAGCTCGGCGATGTGACCATCCCGCTGCGGGTAGTAGTTGTTCGTGTCGATGACAATCTTGCCTGCCAGCGGCGCCACCGGGACGTCGCGGTAGTTCTTCAGCGGCACGGTGACGACGACGAGGTCGCCAGCCGTCGCCGCCTCGACGGGCGTCGCCGCGCGCGCACCCGGCCCGAGCTCGGCCACGAGTGCAGCCAGCGTCTCGGGCCCGCGGGAATTGCTGAGCACCACGTTGTAGCCGTGCGCGAGCGCAAGCCGCGCGACCTGACTTCCGATGTGACCGGCGCCAATGAGTCCAATCGTCTTCATGATGTGTCCCCTCTCGGCATGCTACTCCGAGGGGTGAGCGTTCGCGCAGACGATCCCATGTCGATATCCGTGTTGTCCGTGTTGTCCGCGGCCCTACGATCTGTGGTTCGTGTTGTCCGTGGCTCTCCGGTCTGTGGTCGGTGGGTCGTGTGCCGACCGCCGTGGTCTGGATCCCTCGTGGCCGCAGTCGGCTATTCTTCGCGCGTAACCGTGGCGCGCGTCACGTTCGGACTGTTCGCCGTCTTCCTGCTCTTCCAGGCATCCGCCGCGGCGCTCGGGAGCGACCGCGGTCAGGCCGGTCTCGCCGTCGGCGCCATCGTTCTCGCCGCTACCTTCGCCGTCGAGCGCGGACTCTTCGGCACCCCCGCGTCGCTCGCTGTCAAATCGCTGGGACTCGGCAAACCATACCTGACCGGCGTGACAACCGCATGCGCCGTCAGCGCTCTTCTGTGGCTCGTGCTCGTGGCCTTCGTCCTCGGCACCGGCGTGGCGTGGACGATGGCACCTGGCTGGCTGGCACTCGTCCCCGGCCTCTTCGCACAGGCGGGTATCGCCGAGGAGACCCTCTTCCGCGGTTATCTATTCCGTCATCTGCGGCAGGGGCGGTCGTTCATGCGGGCTGCGCTCCTCTCGATGCTGCCGTTCGTCGCCGTACACCTCATCCTCTTCCTCACCATGCCGTGGCCGATTGCGCTCGCGGCGGTGCTGCTGTCGGTGGTGCTCTCGTTCCCGTTCGCTCGTCTCTTCGAGCTCGGCGGCAACACCATCTGGGCGCCGGCGGTGCTGCACTTCGTTGTCCAGGGCACGATAAAGGTCGTCGTCTTCTCCGGCGACTCGGCAGCGTTGGTGCCGTTCGTCTGGATGGGCGCGAGCGCCCTGTTGCCCCAGCTCGTCCTGCTGGTCCCCGTGCGGCCCGCGCTACGCAATCATCGTGACGCGGCGTGACGTTTATGCTAATTTTTTAGCATGATCTTCAGCGCGACATTCCGCTCGCTCCGACGGAACCCCTGGTTCACCGTTACCGCCGCCCTGACCCTCGCGCTCGGCATCGGCGCGGCCGTATCGATGTTCAGCGTCGTGAACCAGATCCTGATTGCTCCGTTGCCCTACCGCGAGCCTGGCTCGCTCGTCTGGATCTCGACCTGGAACGCCGAACGCGGGCAGTACCTCGAAGAGCTCGGGCTTCGACTTCAATCTGTGGAAGGCGCGGACCGAGACCTTCGACCAGGTGGAGGCCTTCTGGGATCGCTCGTATACGGTGACAGGCACTACTCGGCCCGAAGGCCTCTCGGGATGGCAGTTCACCCCCGGACTCTTCGCGCTGCTCGGCACGTCGGCGAGCGTGGGCCGCACCCTTCTGGCCGAGGATGCCATGCCCGGGCGGGAGGCCGTCGTGGTGCTGAGCGACGAGCTCTGGCGGCGGCGCTTCGATGCCCGCGCGGATATCGTCGGCACCAGCCTGGAACTCGACGGCCGTGCCCATGCCATCGTCGGAGTGATGCCAGCCACGTTCACACACCCCTATCCCAGCGCGCAGCTGTGGACGCCGGTGGCACTGGCCGGCACGGCACTCGACGACCGCAAGCAGCGACCCTACCGCGTCGTGGCGCGTTTGCGGCCCGGCGTCACGCGCGAGCGGGCCGAGGTCGAGTTGCGATCCATCGCCGAGCGGCTGGCGCGGGAGTACCCTGATACCCACGCGGGCTTCTCTGTCGCAGTGCGCCCACTTCGTGACTTCTACGTCGGCGACGCGCGCCCGGTGCTGTGGGTGCTGCAAGGCACTGCGTTCGTCCTGCTTGCTCATCGCCGTCTCGAACGTGGCCAGTCTGCTGCTCGTGCGCGAGGCCGGGCGCCAACGCGAAACGGCGGTCCGGCTCGCCCTCGGCGCCAGCCGGATGAATCTCTTCACGCACCACCTGACGGAGGGGTTGGTCCTCGCGGGATGCGGCGCGGCGCTGGGTTTCATCGTTGCCGCCTGGAGCACGCAGCTGCTGCCCTGGCTGCTCGCGAGCCGGCTGCAGACCACGGCCCTGCCCGGCACCGTAACCGGCTGGCTCGACATCCGAGTGCTGCTGGCGACGGTGGTCACCACCATCGCCATCGGCGCCATGTTCGGCCTCACTCCGCTCTTGCGACGATCCGATGGGCTGTCTGGAACATTGCACACCGCGACCCGAGGCGCCACACACGATCGCCGCACTCGCCTGTTGCGGCACTCGATCGTCGGCGCGCAAATCGCGATGTCGGTGCTGTTGCTCGTCGGCGCGGGTCTCCTCGTGCGGAGCTTCGCGCGCCTGCAGGAGCGGTCCTTCGGATTCCGGACCGATGACGTCGTCACTGCCCAGCTGTTGCTCCCGCGCGATCGGTACGCGTCGGCGGAACCGAGCGGTGCGTTCCTCGATCGGCTCGTCGCCTCGGTTTCAGCGCTGCCCGGTGTCGAGTCGGCGGCCGCGGTTAACACACTACCGCTGACCGGCTTCAACGCTCTGCGGCCGTACCACCTGCCCGGACAGCCGCCGCAGGAGCGGTTCGCGGAATTTCGCATCGTGACCCCGGCGTACTTCTCGACGATGGCGATTCCGCTCCGGCAGGGACGGGTGTTCGACGAGCGCGATCGTTCGAGCTCGCTGCCGGTCGTCATCGTCAACGAAGCGGCCGCTCGCCGCCTGTGGCCGGGCGGCGATCCCGTCGGCCAGGCGCTGATGGTCACCGACTTCGGGGAAGTCACTGCCAAGGAAGTGGTCGGCGTCGTCGGAGACACGCGGCATCACGATCTTGCGCGCGACCCCGAGCCCGAGATTTACCGGCCCGCGTCACAGACGTACTGGCCGTTCTTCGGACTCGTCGTGCGGACGCCTGCCACGGCCGAGGGCTTCGAACGGACCCTCCGCGAAGCGGCCGCGCGCATCGACGCCTCCGTGCCCGTGAACAACGTCCAGAGCCTGTCGCGGCTTGCGGACAAGACCTGGGCGTGGCGGCGCTCGAGCATGCTGCTCCTCGGCATCTGTGCCGGCGCCGCGTGTGTGCTCGCGTTCGTCGGCGTTTACGGCGTGATGGCGTTCGGCGTCTCGGAGCGCTTCCGCGAGATTGGGGTCCGCGTCGCGCTCGGAGCGAGGCCCTCTGACGTGGCCGGGACGATCCTGGCGCAGGCCGCCGGGCTCACCGCCGCCGGTGTCGGCGGCGGACTGCTGCTGGCGGCAGTGGCCGGAAGCATGCTCGAGGCACTTCTCTTCGGGATCGCGCCACTCGATCCGCCGACCTTCCTCGGCGTGGCGGTCATCGCCTCGGCGGCGGGTCTCCTCGCGACCGTCGCGCCGGCGCTGAGCGCGATGCGGGTGGACGCGGCGGCGGCGCTCAAAGGCGAATAGCTCAGGCTCTGGTCCACGGGCACCAGCCGCGCCAGTACAATGGCTGCGGCGCTCAGTCGTGGATCAAGATCCTCAGTTCATCGGCCGCTTCCGGATCACCCGCCGCCTCGGCGAAGGCGGCATGGGTGTCGTCTATGCCGCCGAGGACGATGCTCTCCAGCGCGAAGTCGCGATCAAGCTGCTGCGGACCGATGCCGCCGCGCGCTCGACGGCGCTGCTCCGCGAAGCGCGCGCCGCCGCCAGAGTGACGCACCCGAGCGTGTGCACCATCTACGAAGTGGGCGAGTACCAGGGCACGCCGTATCTCGTGATGGAGCTCCTCGACGGGCAGTCGGTCGCGGCCCGGCTGTCGACGGGCCCGTTGGGGCCGTTCGATGCGTGCAGCATTCTCATCCCGGCGCTCGAGGCGCTCGACGCGCTCCACCGTGAGGGGCTCGTCCACCTCGACATCAAGCCAGCGAACATCTTCATCACCAGCCGTGGCGTGAAGCTCCTGGACTTCGGACTGGCACGCGGACTGTCGGCCGTCGATCCCGCCAGCACGCAGAGCAGCGCCGGTCTCCTGGCGGGCACACCGGCCTACATGGCTCCGGAACAGGTGCGGAGCGAGCCGGTGGATGCGCGCACCGACATCTTCGCCGCCGGCATCCTCCTTTACGAGCTCGTGACCGGCGAGCGGCCGTTCCGCGGCGCAACGTTCGTGGACGTGCTGCAGGCGGTGATGACCGAGCATCCGCCGGCCCTGAGCGGCTCGGCCGCGCTCGTGGCCATCGACCGCGTCGTGCAGCGCGCGATGGCCAAGGATCCCGGCGATCGTTTCGCCTCGGCGTCGGCGATGGCGCTCGAGCTGCGGCGCGTCGCCGATCTGCCGCGCGACGTGCTCCCGGTGCAGATCAAGCGGCTGAAGCGCATCGCGGTCCTGCCGTTCCGGCTGCTTCGTCCGGATCCCGAGATCGACTTCCTCCGCCTGGGACTCGCCGACGCCCTGGGCACTTCGCTCGCCGGCCACGACGACATCATCGTCCGCTCCGCGCTCGCGTTGCCCGCCGGGGTGGCATCGAGCGACGACGTGCTGAAGACGGGCGGAGAGCTCGACGCCGACTTCGTCCTGACCGGCACCGTCCTGCGATCGGGCACGCGTGTCCGTGTGTCGGCGCAGCTCGTGCACGTGGGCACCGGCCACGCTAAGTGGGCGCAGCAGACCGACGGGACGCTCGACGATCTCTTCGCGCTGCAGGACGACATCGCCTGCACCATGATGTCGTCGCTGCCGTTTGCCAAGTCACCGTCGCGCGACAGCGCCGAGATCCCCCGGAGCGAAGTCGCGTACCGTCTCTATCTGCAGGCCAACCAGCTCGCCCGCCAGCCGCAGACGTGGCTGGCGGCGCGCTCGCTCTACCGCGAGAGCACTGCGGCCGACGATCGCTTCGCTCCTTCGTGGGCGGCGCTCGGACGCCTCGAACGCGTGCTCGCCAAGTATCAGGTCGACGGCGCGGACGTCACGCAAGGGTACGAGGAGGCCGAGCGCGCCCTCACGCGCGCGCTCGAGTTGAGCCCGGCGCTGCCGCAGGCGCACTATCACTACGCTCAACTCGAAGCGGACACGGGCCGAACCGAGGAGGCTCTCCGCCGCCTGCTGCGCCGCTTGCACGTGCGGCAGACCGAGCCCGAGATCTACGCCGGCCTCGTGCTCGTCTGCCGCTTCTGCGGACTCCTCGATGCCAGCGTCGCCGCGCATGAGTCCGCGACCGCGCTCGATCCCACGTTCAAGACCTCCATCGGGTTGACGAGGCTGGCGCGGCGCGAGTTCGAAGCCGTGCTGGAACTGGCCTCAGGCGAGAGCGACGTCGAGCTCCGCATGATCGCCCTGGCGGCATTGAACCGGCGTGCCGAGGCACTTGAACTGGCCCGCGAGCCGAGGCCGCGGATCTCGGGGAGCGACAACATCGCGCCGATGCGCCAGTTCTTTCGCGCCTACCTGGAAGGTCGAACGGAGGATGCCATCGCCGCGCTGCACCTTGCCGCGGGGGTCGACCCGCAGAATCTGCACGTCTGGCCGCGATTCCCCGACGGCGAGGACGTCCTGTGGATGGCGCGGCTCTATACGAAGCTCGGATTCACCGGGCTCGGCGTGCTCGGATTCCGCGCCGCGGTCGAGCAGGGCTACTTCTGTGTCGAGCAGTTCGAGGGCGACTCCTGGCTGGATCCGATTCGATCGGAAGCCGCGTTTCCAGATGCGATGACACTCGCACGCGCGCGGCATCGGCGTGCGGTGGACATCTTCACTGAGGAAGGCGGCCTGGGACTCCTGGGCGTGGCGGCGCCATCCAGCGCTGTCGCGTGATGAGGGCCGCGGCCGTCAAGCCGACTTTCGCTGCGCGTCGCGCCGCAAGCGGCGCTGGAGCAGCGCCAGCACGGCGGTCTCTGTGCGATTGAGCGAAGCCGAGGCCAGACGCTCGCCGGCTTGCACGCTCAGCGTCTGCGCCAGCGTGCGGTCCAGGTACGAGTCGATGATCGCCGGGTGGATGTAGCACTTCCGGCAGACCGACCGAGTGTTTCCCAGCATGCCGGCGACCGTATCGACTGCCGCCAGCAGGTTGCGCGTCGCCTGAGCCTTGGACGTGAAATGCTTCATCTCCTGCAGCGCACGCGCGGCGAGGACGGTGCCAATCCAGGTGCGGAAGTCCTTGGCCGTGAACGGCTGGCCGGTGACCTCGCGCAGGTAGTCGTTGACATCGGCTGAACCGATATCCTGCACATCGCCGGCGTCATCGAGGTACTGGAACAGCTCGCGGCCCGGAAGCTCCTGACAGCGCCGCACGATCCGGGCGAGGCGCACGTCGCTGAACGCGATGTCGTGAAACTTCCCGGCCTTGCCCTTGAAGCGAAACCGGATGGTCGATCGCGACACGCGCGCGTGACCGTCCTGCATCGTCGTGAGGCCGAAGGACTGGTTGTCGCGGGCGTATCCTCGTTGCCGACTCGAATCAGCGTCTTCTCGAGCAGCTGGACGACCGCGGCCACCACCTTGCGACGGGACAGACCGGCGATCGCCAGGTCGGCGCGGGTCCGCCGCCGCAATCCCGGCAGCGCGGCGGCGAACTCCAGCATGCGGCCATACTTGGCGTCGTCGCGCACCTGGCGCCACTTGGCGTGATACCGATACTGCTTTCTGCCCTTCGCATCCCGGCCGGTCGCCTGCAGGTGCCCGCGTTCGTGCGGCGAGATCCAGACGTCCCGCCACGCGGGGGGAATGGCGAGCGCGCGGATACGCTGCAACTCCGACTGATCCCGTAGCGTGCCCCCCTGCGGCGTGAGGTAGCGAAAGCCCTTGCCCGCCCGCACCCGGCGCACGCCGGCGAGGCGGTCGCTCACGTATCGAAGGCCGGCAGATGCGGCAGCTTCACGTCCTTCGCGATCGATCGATTCGGACGCCGCGCGCGGCGCGAGTGTGGCACCAGGCCGGTCGTGCCGCGTGGATGGCCCGGCGGTGCCGGTTCAGTTCGACGACTGGGGTAGGCATGTGTAAGACGCTCGGCGCGGACTCCTGCCTGGGTCCAAAGCACGGGCTGTACCAAGGCTGAGCGTCGTGGCGCGAACTGTGCTTCGGCTCGGCTCGCATGAACTGGGCACCGGATGCCAGCCAGCTCTGGCGGCAGATTGTCTGGCTGTTCGTCCTCGCGCTGCCGGTCGCGACGGTCTCGTGGACCGTGACGCACGAGGAGATCTTCCGTGAAGCGCGCGAGCTGTGCGCCCGGCGCAGCCAGAACTGCCGGACGTTCGTCGAGCGCAAGTTCTTCTACATCTTCACCTGTGAGTACTGCTTCAGCCACTATGTCGTGGCCTTCTTCCTTGCGGTGACGGGCTACCGTCTGCTGCTCGACGACTGGCGGGGATACCTCATCAGCTTCTTCGCCGTGGCCGGGGTGGCCAACGTCTATCTCAGCCTGTTCGGACGCCTGCGCGTCGACATCAAGTCGGAGCGCCTCGACGTCGTGGCCAAGGAAGAGGCAATCGGGGGCGAGTAGTGAGCGGCCGGCTCAGCCGAGGCGAGGCGCGGCGAATCCGTGCGAAACTGAACGGCTGCGGCCTCAGGACGGAATGACGCCCCGCTCCTTCGCGACGTCCAAGCAGAGCTAGAGGGGGTGCGACGCGCGGTGCTCAGCGAGCCACTGCTCGCTGACCTCGCCCAGGTTCGACGAGCTGATCGCGCTCGTATGGCGTGACTTACGGACGGCGAGCGCTGCGGTCAGCGCGACGAGGGCACCAGCGAGGATGAAGATGGCCATGGTTTTCCGCCAACGGGCAGAGGCCGTCAGCACTGCCATTGTACCGGGATCACCCGCTCCATGGTTGTGCTGTATTGGCACGTCGCCACCCTCTGCCCACTGAATCACACCGTCGCGGGCGGACGCTTTCACGACCGACGTCAGGCAAAGCTCTGATCGTCGGCGGATGGCCCATAGATGGCCGGCACCTTGGCGCCCATCAGACGGAGGTACACCGTCATCTGGCCGCGATGGTGGGCCCAATGGTTGATGGTGTCGCGAATCATCTCGTGGCGCGACGTCTCGGCCACGACCTGCCCGCCGGCGAGCAGGCGCCAGGTCGTCTTGAGATGCTCGTCGCTCGTGCCCTCGAGAGCCGCACGCGCGTCAGCCGCCGCCTTGTCGAGTGCCTGGATGTACTCGGCGCTCGTATTCCGCGGCGCCGGCTTGTGCTTCGGGCCGTCCTTCGGCGCGATGTCGAGTTCATCCTGCTTGATCATCATGACGATCCAGCTCGGCATGGTCGCGACCATCTCCGTCAGGTAACCGAAGATCATCGACTTGTCGTGCGGCTTCCAGTCGTACTTTCCTGCCGGCACCTGCTCGAGCGCGCGCCGGCTGCGTGGGACTTCACGCTCGAGCTCAGCCAGAAACAGCTCAGTCAATTCCATTCGAGACCTCCCGCCTCTAACCTGCACCGACCGTGCCGAAGCCGCCACAATCGCGCCCGACGCGGGTCTATACTGTCGATGTTTCCGTGAGCTCATTCCGCAAAGGGGACCATGCGCAGTTACTCGTCTTCGATCGTCCCTCTCCTCCTCCTGATTCCAATCATCGCCGTCGCCACGGCGATGCCGCCGTCGGCGCAGACGCGAATCAGGGTGATGATCCTCACCGGGCAGAGCAACCAGTACCACAACTGGGCCGTCAGCAGCGCCGACATCAAGCGCATGCTCGACGGCACGGGCCGTTTCGAGACGACCGTCGTCACGTCTCCCGCCAAAGGCCAGGACATGTCGGCCTTCAAGCCCTCCTTTGCCGGCTACGGCGCCGTCGTCATGGACTACGAGGGCGACGACTGGCCGGAGCCAACCAGGGTGGCCTTTGTCGATTACGTTCGGGGCGGAGGCGGCTTGGTGCTCGTTCATGCCGCGGATAACGCGTTCCCGAAGTGGGCGGAGTTCCTCGAGATCTCGGGTGTCGGCGGGTGGGGTGGGCGTGACGAGAAATGGGGTCCGAAGGTGCGCTGGCGCGACGGGGCGATGGTCCTCGACGCGAAGACGCCCGGCAACGCCACGCATCCGGCAAAGCACGACTTCCTGGTCGTCGCCCGCACGCCGGAGCACCCCATCATGAAGGGCCTGCCGGCCGAGTGGCTGCAGGCGAACGACGAGATCTACAGCCAGCTGCGCGGACCGGCGAAGAATCTCCAAGTGCTCGCCACGGCGTCGGCCGATCAGGCCAAAGGGGGGACGGGCGAGCACGAGCCGATGTTCATGACCATCCAGTACGGCAAGGGACGGGTGTTCCACAACACGCTCGGCCACGTCGGGCCGACGGATACGACACCGCCGCCTTCGCTCCGCAGCATCGGCTACATCGTGTCGCTCCAGCGCGGCACCGAATGGGCCGCGACCGGCGCCGTGACGCAGAAGGTGCCTGCGGATTTTCCGACCGCCGCGCAGATCTCGCTGCGGAAGCAGTAACACTCGCCCGCACGGCCGTCGGTCAGCGCGAGAACCGTACGTTCATCCAGTCGCGCACGTAGTTGAAGAAGTTCTTGACGCTGTTGCCGTACTCGCCCTTGCGCGTCTCGCACTCGACGCAGGGGTCGATGTTGTGGGTGGCGCCTTCGAGGACGAAGAAGTCCTTGTCGCGGCTGGCGGCCATCTCGTACAGCCATTCGTTGTCGCGCAGGCCCGTATTGCCGCCCATGGCCGAGACGAGGAGCGGGACGCCGATCTGCCCGAGCGCGCACGGCGTCGAGTTGTTGCTCGAGCACCACTCCACGCCGGTCATCGAGTTGGTCGATCGAATCGCGTTGGCGGTGAGGAACGATTTGAGCGTGAGCAGGCGGGCGCCGCCGTCGAAGGTGGCGTTCTGCGCTGGATTCGGTCGGACCGCCGGCCGCACGCTCTTCACGATCTGGGTCACGGTGGACCCATTGTTCCTGAGGAGCTTGCGCGGGCTGGCGGTAGCGGTCTCGGCGAGCGTCTCGGCATCGGCGAGCCTGGCACCCTGGCCGCGAACGATGAGGAAGACGTTATCGTCAGGAAAGGGTCCGCGCTCGCTCCCGAGATTGCTGGCTTGGGCGACCGCCGCGGCGATGAGGCGGTTCATGCGCGCCGCCTGCGCCTCGTAGTACTTCTGTTTGAACTCAGTTGTATACGTCGAGCCGGCCGGATTGAAACCATTGGCCGGATTGAACGGATCGAGCGCGGGGTTGATGGCCTTGGGATCGCCTTCCGTCACGACCGCCGGGTTCAGGCTCCTGAGGAGACCGACGGGATTCCCGAGCGACGCGTCGACCAGAATCAGTCCGTCCGCGCGCGGGAGGTTGCCGAGATCCTTCCCGCAGACCGTCAGCTTCCCCGGCGCGTCGCAGTAGCTGGTTCCCTTCTCGGCGACCGCCTGGTAGAAGCTCAGCGTGGCGGCGCCGCCGCTATGTCCGAAGAGCACGACCTTGCGCACGCCGCCCTGGCGCTTCAGGAACTCGACGCCGGTCTTGACGTCGAGGGCGATGTGCTCCCAGAGCACCGCCGCCTCGTTGTTGTCGAAGCGCGAGTTCATCGCCAGGACGAGAAAGCCGCGGCGCGCCAGCTCGCTCGCCGCCAGATGTCCGAGGTAATTGTTGACGCGATGGATCAGCAGGACGCCGACCGCGGGCTCGTCTCCGGAGTCGGGCCGGTAAAGCGCGCCCTTGACGGTGTAGGGATCGAATTGAACGTAAAGCGGCGGGCGGCCCTGCGCCCGGGCCGCCGGCACCGACGCCGCGATGACGACGAACAGGATCGCCAGAATGCGGCCGGCCCGCACGTTATTTGTCCGGCGGCGGCGCCATCGAGAACGCCAGCAGGTCGGCGATCTGCTTCGGGCTCAGGGTGTCGATGAGTCCCTCCGGCATCAGCGAGACGGTCGAGGGGGCGCGGCTCGAGACCTGCGCCTTCGGCACCGCGACCGGCTTGTCGGGCGTGTCGGCCGTACGAACGAGGATGGCGGCCGCCGTCTCGCGCACGATGAGCCCGCTCACGATCTTGCCGTCGCTCAGCTCGAACATCTCGGCCTGATACTGATCCGAGATCACCCGCGACGGCCAGAGGATGGATTCGAGGATGTCCTTCTTCTTGAAGCGGCTGGTGATGGTCGTCAGGTCGGGACCGACGTCCTTGCCGATCCCTCCGAAGCGGTGACACACCGCGCAGCGCTCCTCGAAGAGCGTCCGGCCGGCGGCCGCGTCGCCACCCTTCTCGTCCTTCAGCTGCGAGGCCAGGATCTCGTCGCGATTGGCCTGAGGAGCGGCCGGGGTCCGGCCGGCCGCGGAAACGACGATGAGCGCCCCGGCACAGGCGAGCGCGGTGGCGAACGTGTTCTTCAGTGTGGACATGTGGATACTCATCAGCGCGGTCGCAATCTGATTCTGCAGTGATGATGCCACGTTTCATTCCTGCCTGACCACCGGCACCGCCGTACCGAGATATGGGTAGCGATTCCTCCCGCAGTCGAGGGATTCGTTCCCGGGCCCGACGCACTACGCTGAGGCTGACGATTCAGCTAACACGTCCAGCCTTTGGGGGAATCACATCTTGCGGACATCTACTCACGCCTTCGCACGGGGCCTGACCGTCGCCGCCATCGGCGGCGCAGCGCTTGCGAACCTGTCCGGCGGCACGATCATCTCAGCTCAGCCACAGGCCACCATCGTCAGCAAGTTTGCCGAGGTCAACGGCCTGCGCCTGCACTACCTCGCGGCCGGCACTGGCGATCCAGTCATCCTGCTGCACGGCTACGCCGAGAACAGCCACATGTGGCGACCGCTGATGACCGAGCTGGCGAAGACACGCACCGTCATCGCGCCGGATCTGCGCGGCTTCGGTCAATCGTCGAAGCCCGAGGCTGGTTACGACAAGAAAACGATGGCGCAGGACGTCCACGCGCTCGCGACCACCCTCGGTTACCGGCGCGCGCGGATCGTCGGACATGACATCGGCCTGATGGTCGCCTACGCGTACGCGGCGCAGTACCCAGCCGAGGTCGAGCGCATCGCATTGATGGACGCGTTCTTACCGGGCGTCGGCGACTGGCAGACCGTCTGGCTGCTGCGGGACTTGTGGCACTTTCACTTCTACGGCAAGACGCCGCTCGCGCTCGTCGCCGGCCGGGAACGCACCTATTTCGAGCATTTCTGGAACGACTTCGCGGCCGATCCGGCGCATTCGGTCCCGGAGGCAGACCGGAAGTTCTACGCGCAGTCCTACGCGCAGCCCGGCGCCATGCGCGCGGGCTTCGAAGTCTTTCGCGCCTTCGAGCAGGATGCGAAGGATCTCGCCGCGCTCTCGCAAACGAAATTGACGATGCCGATGCTGGTTCTGACGGGCGAGAAGGCGTCCGGTGAGTTCCTCATTCAGCAGGGGCGCCTCGTCGCCACCAACGTCGAAGGCGTAGTCGTCAAAGGCTCGGGGCATTGGCTCATGGAAGAAGCGCCGGCGCAGGTGATTCCGAAGCTCGTGTCGTTCCTGAATCAGAAGCCACAGGACACGGCAGCTATGACGGTCGCCCCGGCGGAGAACGCGCGCGACTAGTCAGGACTCCGGCGCGACGGGCTCGGCGGGGATGCGGAAATTCGCGAGGATGTCGGCGCAGATCTCATCCTGCAGCGCCAGCACGTTCTCGAAGGCGTACTGGCTCGTGTGCGACCACTCGACGCTGCCGTCGGCGGCGGACACGAGCTGGACCGTCACCCGGACCTGATTCTCCGCCCGGAGAAACGTGCCGGTGATCAAGCGTTCGACGCCGAGCTTCCGGCCGATCGCCGCGAGCTCGTCGTCGCCTTCGAAGTGCTGCGCCGCCCGATTCGACAGGACGCGCAGAGACGGATTCTCCGAGAGCGCCGCCGTCAAGGCCACCGGCAGGCCGTTCTCCAGGAAGTCGACCTCCACATCCTCCTTGAGAGAATGGAACGGCAGCACGACGAGCGTCGTGCGGCCATTCTCGTCCTTGTCTTCCGCCGTTTTGTCTTCCGCTGTCGCGGCCGCGGGCGGCGCGGGGGCCGCGTTGCCGTCAACGGCGGCCTGCAGGGCCGACGACATCTCGCCGACGGTCTGAAAGCGATCGTCGGGTCGGCGCTGCAACGCGCGGTGCAGCACCGGCTCGAGCGCGGCCAGCTCGGGGCGCCCGAGCGGCGACGGATCATCCTTCAACACCGCGGTCAGCCAATCGACGTTGGTCGTCGCGTTGAAGGGAATCTTGCCGGTGAGCATCTCGTACAGGATGACAGCGAGCGCGAAGGTGTCGGTCCGCTGGTCGACGGGATCGCCCGTGACCTGCTCCGGCGCCATGTAGCGCAGCGTCCCGGTGACCGCCCCAGGCGCCGTGAGCGTGGGCGCCGTCACTGCCTCTTCGGCCCGGGTGTGGCGCGCGAGCCCGAAATCCAGCAGCTTGACGCCCTCGGCCGTGAGGAACACGTTCGACGGCTTGAGATCCCGGTGCACGAGGCCGGCCTCGTGCAAGGCGGCCACGGCCCCCATCAGCGGCAGGATGATCGCCGCCGCCTCCTCGATATCGAGGAAGCCTCGCGACAGCCGCGCGGAGAGCGACTCGCCCTCGAGCAGCTCCATCACGAGGTAGTTCTGGCCTTCGTGCTCGCCGACCTCGTACAACCGGCACGCGTTGGCATGGGTCAGCGACGCCGCCGCCCTGGCTTCCCGCATGAAGCGGTCGTGCGCGGCCGGATCCTTCAACTCTTCGCGGACGATCTTGATGGCGACGCGACGGTCGAGCTGCTGGTCGGACGCGGCATAGACACGCCCCATGCCCCCTTCGCCGATCAACGTCTCGATGCGATAGCGCCCCGCCAACTCTGTGCCCACCATCCGGCCCCCCAGACTGATTCTACCGATAGTCGTAAGCCCGCGGCGAAAACGCCCGCCTGGTGCAGAATAGGCAGCCATGAGCCTGGCCCATCTGACCCTGCCGACCCGCGAGGTCGAAAAAACGGCGTCCTTCCTCGAGCAGACGCTTGGCTACGTTCGCGATCCGGTGCCGGAGAACGTCCCGGACGAAACGGTCTGGCTCAACATCGACCGTGGCCAGCAAATCCACGTGTTTTTTGTCGACGGGTTCGAGGTCTCGCCCTTCGAACAGGAGTTCGGGCGGCACGTCGCGGTATTTCATCCGCTCGAGGACTTCGCGGCGCTGCGGGAACGGCTGCGGCAGCGGGGCGCAGAGCTCATCGAGCCGCTCCGCCCCACACCGTTCGAGCGCTTCTTCTTCCGGGAGCCGATCAACGGCTACTTCTTCGAAGTGATCGATCAGGCGCGAGCGGGACACTTCGAATAACGTCCACGAGGGCTATCCCCTCGCCAGCCATTTCGACCAGTAGAACGTCAGCGGCACCTTTCCGGTGTTGGTGATCCCGTGGATGGTGTTGCCGGCGCAATACATCATCGCCCCTGGGCCGACCTGGGTCGTCTTCCCGGCGCACTCGATCTCGCCGGTGCCGGAGGCCACAATCATGAACTCCTCTTCCGGATGCTGATGCGGCGGATGCGGACTCGAGCCGGGGTCGAGCACACACATCCCGGCGCAGAGGCCGCTCAACTGATCGGTCGGACCGTTGTAGTGGGTGAAGACGCGGCAGCCGAGCACGGGGTCGGAAGTCTCGATCGACTCGATATCGACGACGCCATCGGGCAGCTTGGGACCGATCGACGACGCGCTCACGACGTTGGGATTGTAGTCAGCCATATCGCGTTATCGTCCAGCATCTCCCGGCCGCTGGTCAAGGAGTTCGGCGGGCTGACCGAGCCACTCGAGCTCACGCCGGAGGTCTTCGGGCATCGCCGGTTTGACCAGGTGGCGGTCGAACCCGGCCGCGCGCGACCGTTCGCGATCTTCGGGAAAGCCGTACCCGGTCAAGGCAATCAGCCGGACGTCCCATCCGCCCGGCTGAGAGCGAATCTCGCGCGCCACGTCGTAGCCGTCCATGCCGGGGAGGCCGATGTCGATGACCGCCACATCCGGCCGGACCGTGGGAAACATCGCCACGGCCTCGACGCCGTCCGCCGCCTGAAATACTTCGTGGCCGTCGGCCTCGAGCACCAGGGCGTACATCTCGCGCGCGTCGACCTGATCGTCGACGAGCAGCACGCGCCGGGCGCGCGGCCCCGGGTTGGGCTCCTCGCCGGCGCGCTCCGCCCGCCGCGGCGGGCGCGCCACGGGCAGCCGGACCTCGAAGATCGAGCCGTCGCCGGCGCGCCCGCTCGAGACGTCAATCGTCCCCCCGTGCAACTCCACCAGCTGACGAACGAGCGTCAGGCCGATGCCGAGCCCGCCCTTGGCGCGATCTCTCGTGTCGTCAGCCTGTACGAAGAGGTCGAAGATGTGAGGCAGCAGGTCCGGACTGATCCCGCTCCCCTCGTCGGCGACACCAAGCACCGCGTCGGAGCCCTGCGCCGTCACCGAGACCCTGACCGGCTTGTCGCCGGGCGAGAACTTGAGCGCATTGGAGACGAGATTGGTGACGATCTGTTCCAGACGGACGGGATCGGCATTCACCCACGCGGGCTCGAGCGTCATCTCGATCCGGTCGTGAGCCGCCTGGCCCGCGGTGATCCCGGCCAGGCACGTCCGCACGCTCTCGCCGAGGTCCACGCGCTGCCGCTCGAGGACGATCTTGCCGGTCATGACCCGGCCGACGTCGAGGAGATCGTCGACGAGGCGGGCCATGTGCATGGTCTGCCGGTGGATGACGTCGCGCGCGAGCACCGCGCGCGGCTCGCGGAGCGGCGTCAGGCCGAGCACCTGCACCGCGCCTTCGATGGCGCCGAGCGGATTCCGCAGCTCGTGGGCGAGCATGGCAAGAAACCGGTCCTTCGACTGGCTCTCCCGCTGCACTTTCATCAGCGTGGTGACGTCGGTCACGATCAGCGTGCGATACGTCACGTCGTCCACCGTCACATCGCTGACCGACAGGTGCGCCTCGAGCGCCGCCGGCCCATTCGTGCGGAGGCGCGTCCGCAGCTTGCCCGAACCTTCGGCGATCAGGGTCCGCAGCGTCGTCTGGTCCACATCCTCGACGAACTGCTCGACCGACGAGCCGATGACGTGCTGCAGCGGCGTCTCGACCAGCTCGGCGAAGCGGCGGTTGCTGTAGACGATGTCGCCCCGGCTGGTGACGGTGACGGCGCCATCCTGCATCTGCTCGATGAGCGCGCGATACGGCGCATCGGCGCTGCGCAGCGTGTAGACGCGCTCCCCCGTCCCATCGGTGACGAGGAGCGCGTCCACTTCGCCGTCGCGGATCGCGCGCAGCGTCTCCTCGGCGTCGGCGAGACGCGTACGGAGATCGTCGAGCTCTGCTGTCTCAGCGCCGCGCACTTCGACGTGCTCGCCCATCGCGTCCCCTACGCCGGTCTGAGGTCGAGGCCCAACAGGACCCGGTCCGTGTTTGAGAGATCGCCGATGACCCGACGCAGCGGTAACGGCAGCTTCTTCACGAGCGTTGGCGCCGCGATGATCTGCTCGCCCTTGGCCAGCGTCGGTTGCTGGTAGATGTCGATGACCTCCAGATCGTAGCGGCCGTGCAGATGCTCCTCGCAGATCGTACGCACGTTCTCCACCGCCCGCGTCGAGCGCGGCGTCATCCCGGTCACGTAGAGCCGGAGCACGTAGCGCTCGGCAGACGGCCGCCGTGCGGCGGCGGCGAGGTCGCCGGCAATCGCCTCGGTCGTTCGCTTAATCATGCACACCCTTCTGGCGCTGGCGAAGGTCGAGGCCGACCAGCACGCGTTCGGTATTCGAGAGATCGCCGATGATCTTCTTGATCGGATGCGGCAACCGGCGCACGAGCGTCGGCAGGGCGAGAATCTGGTCGCCGCGGCCGAGCTGCGGATCCTCGAGTAAATCGATGACTTCAATGCGATAGCGCCCGGCGAGGTGCTCATCGCAGATCTTCCTCAGGTTGGCGAAAGCGCGCACCGCTTTCGGCGTCTGTCCGGCCACGTACAGTCGGAGATCGAAGATCTCGTCGACCATGTCATTTCCCCCCACGTTCGCGAGCGCGCGCGGGCAGGATGTCGACGCCCGTGATCGCCGATGCGGAACTCCCGCATCTCATCCGAATGCGCCATCCCGCGCGCCTTCAACACGTACAACCATCGTTTCCGCCGCCGCTCGGCCTCCTCGAGCGACAGTCAGTACCCACGAGTCCATGAGCGACGAGATCATCGTCTCGGACGTCGCCAGCTCAGCTGCTGCCGGACGTCAGGCTGGTGAAGAGCGCGGTGATGCCCTGCATCTTCAGGAAGTCGATCATGCGGGTGAGCATCGCGCGCACGTCGATCTGCGTGCCCACGGTCAGCAGGTTGGTCATCGGATCGACGACGACGACCGAGGGTCGCCAGCGCTCGACCGTGCGGTGCATCATCACGAGATGCGTCTCGAGCCCGTGGCGGGACGGGCGATCGGCGCTGAAACTGCAGCAGCCCGTCGTCCACCCAGCGCCCGAGGTCGAGGCCGCACGAAGCGCATGTTCCGCAGCATCTGCTGCGGCGACTCCTCGAAGAGAAAGTGGAGGCTGCGTTCGCCGCGACGGCAGGCGGCGTCGACGAAATGGGCGGCGAGCGTCGTCTTTCCTGTTCCGGCCGTGCCGGAGACAAGGACCGTGCTGCCGCGATAGAACCCCTGGCCGCCGAGCATGGCGTCGAGCTCGGGCAAACCACTCGACACGCGCTCGGACGAGGCCGCATGCCCGAGTGTCAGCGAGGTCACGGGCAGCACGCCGACGCCACCCTCGTCGATGAGGAATGGATACTCGTTGGTACCATGATGCGAGCCGCGATACTTGACGACCCGGAGGCGGCGGGTCGAGATCTGGTCGATCACGCGATGATCGAGCTGGACGACCGCGTCGGTCACATATTCCTCGAGCCCGTGGCGGGTCAGCGTCGTCTCGCCTCTCTCGCCGGTAATCACGACCGTGAGATTGCGCTCCCGCAACCACCGGAACAGCCGGCGGAGCTCGGCGCGGAGGATGGCTTCGTTGTCGAGCCCCCCGAACAGCGATTCGATCGTGTCGAGCAGGACGCGCTTGGCACCGATCGAGTTGACGGCGTGTTCCAGGCGAACGAAGAGCCCCTCGAGGTCGTACTCGCCGGTTTCCTCGATCTCGCTGCGATCGACGTGAACGTAGTCGACAACCAGTTTCCGGTCAGCGACGAGGCGGGAGAGATCGAAGCCGAGCGACGCGACGTCCTGGGCGAGCTCCTCGGCGTTCTCCTCGAAGCTCATCAACACGCCGGGCTCGTCGTACAAGAGGGCGCCGTTGACCAGGAAGGTGATACCAAGGAGTGTCTTTCCCGATCCAGGCCCGCCGCACACCAGCGTGGGGCGCCCAGCCGGAAAGCCGCCGTTCGTGATCTCGTCGAGGCCGGGGATTCCCGTCGGCGCCTTCCTCAGCGCCACGGCCGTGGGAGTGCTTTGGCTCATCAGCCAGAGCTAGAGCATTTCTCGGGCCAGCCGCTGGCCGATGGAAGTGGCGCGCAGCAACGATTTATGGCGGGATCGCTCAATCCGTGCAACAAACGAAGGGAAGGGCGTTACGTACTGTTTCCGTCCTGTTAGCTCTGGCGCTGTAGAGACCGTCCGTCCTGTTATGCTTCAGGTTCCTTCGATCGGAGACCCCTGTGGACACGTCCGTCATCAGCCATCGCGTCGCGGACTTTCTGAAGAAACACCCGCCCTTTCATGCCATGGACGACGGCGACCTGCTCACGCTGGCGGCGCGCGGCAGGGTCAGGTTTCATGAGGCAAACGACTTCATCATCTGGCAGGGCGAACCCCACAAGCAGTACGTGTTCGTGATTCAGCAGGGAACGGTGTCGCTCTGGGACGAAGCCGACGGGCACGCCTCCTTGCGCGACGTCCGTGGCGCCGGAGACATGCTCGCCATCGAACGCTTCAATCAAGCGACGGAGGCGCGGCACTGCCTGCACTCGGCGCGGTCGGAGAGCGACGTGGTGATTTACGCCTTTCCGGTCGCGGACTTCGAGGACCTGGTCCTGAAATACCCGTACGCGCGCCAGTTCGTGGAGGCGTACGACACCGTCGCGGCCGACTACCAGTGGGTCAAGGACGCGCGGGCGCCACAGTCGATGTTCCTGAACGACGTGATCGGCCGAGGGCCGCGGCCTGGCTGCGGCCCCGACACCACGATTCGCGAGCTGGCACAGTCGATGCTCGCCACCGGAGCCGACGCGATTGCGGTCGTCGACGGCGAGCAACAGATCCAGGGCGTCGTCACGGGCGAGGCCTTGCTCGCCTGGGTCGCGGCGGGCGCCGGTAGCGCCGATCAGCCAGTTGCCGCGCTGGTACGACCATCTCCTGCCACCGTCGGTTCGGCGGCGACCATCACCGACGCCGTGCTCGCGATTGCCGAGGCCGGCGCCGATGCACTGGCCGTGACGGCAGACGGTTCGTCGAACGGACGGCTCCACCGCCTCGTGACGCCGGCGGATATCGCCCGGGGGTTCGGCGATCAGCCGATCGCCATCCTGCGCGGCATTCGCCTGGCCACGACGACCGGGGAGCTGCGCGAGCTCAATCACCGCGCCCGCGCGTTGGCCCTGCAATACCTGACGAGTGCACCATCGGTCGACTGGCTCGCGCGCTTTCTGTCCCTCGCCGACAAGCAGATCGTGCAGCGCCTGATCGCGCTCACGGGCGACGGGCCTGAAGCCGCGTGCTGGTGCTTCTGCGGCGCGTCCGGACGCGCCGAATCCCTCACTCGCCACGCTCCCCAGCTGGTCCTCGTCGTCGACGACGACAGCGCGACGGACATGCAGGACCGCTTCGCGCGCGTATCAGATGCGCTGGCCGAATGCGACTACCTGAGCCGCGGTGACGGGGCGTTCGAACGCTCGTTCCCCAGAGACCGCCGGGTCGCCAGCCGAGCCGAGTGGCGGACACGCTACCGAGACTGGCTGGGCGACCCCGTCCGCACCGAGATGTATCTGGCCCGCCCGCTGTTCGATCTGCGGCCCGTTCACGGTCGAGAATCGTTGTGGCGCGATCTCGAGGCGACCGTCATCGCCGGAGTCGATCGGGACCTCCTGCAAGTACTGGCCAACGATTGCCTGGCCAGCCTGCCACCGGTCACCTTCTTCGAAGACGCCGTGGTCGAAGAGTCCGGCGAGCACATGACCGTCTTTCGCCTCGAGCACAGCGCGCTGCGGCCGCTCGTGGACGTCGGGCGCGTCTTCGGGATGGCGACCGGCAAGGTGCTGGGCACCTCGACGCGGGAGCGTCTGGCGTGCGCCCGCCGACTGCTGCCCGAGCACGAATCCGTCTTCCGCGAGGCCTCCGACACCTTCCGGATCCTGCTGTGGCAGCAGGCACGCATCGGCATCGGCCAGGGCACTGACGGGACCGAGCTGCCCCCGGCTCTCCTCAGCCGCCACGATCGGCACGTGTTGAAGAGCGGCTTTCGCTCCATCCTGCGGCTCGTCGAGCTCACCGGCAACTCCGCCTGGTTCCAGACGGCATGACCGGCGACGCTGTCGTCGACCGTTATCGCCGGTGCTTCGACGCCACCTGGAGCGATGACACGCCGATCGATTCAGTGCGGTTCGTGGTGCTCGACTCCGAGACGACCGGCCTCAATCCGCGTACCGATCGCATCATCACGATCGGCGCCGTCGCCGTCAGCGGGGGCGAGATCCTGCTCGAGGATTCTTTCCACGCGCTCTTGAAGGTCGCGAAGAACACCAGCGCCGTCGCCGTGCACGGCATCACGCGCGACGAAGCCCGCGGGGGGGTTGACGAGGAAGAGGCGCTGACACGCTTTCTCGACTACGTGCGCGACGGCGTGATCGTCGGGCACCACATCGGCCACGACATCGCCACCCTCGACGCCGGTTACGAGCGCGGCAGGGGGCATCGCGACGATGAATCGCAGCCTCGACACGATGGACCTGACGCTGCACCTCGAGCGCGATGGCGCCTTCGCCGGGCGGCCGCCCATCCGCCAGTACACGCTCGACGCGCTCTGCGAGATGTTCAACGTCATCCCGCACGACCGCCACACGGCCGGCGGCGACGCGTTCCTCACGGCGCAGGTGTTCCTGCGCCTGCTCCGGCTTGCGGCCCGCCACGGCCGGACGACGCTCGTCGCGTCTGGCCGAACCGTTTGTCGAGGAAACGGCGCCGCAATAGCCTCAGTCGATGCGGATGACGACTTTGCCGAAGTGGGCGCCGCTCGCGAGGTGCTCGTAGGCGCCTCGCGCCTCGTCGAACGGAAACACCCGGTCGATGATCGGCGCGATCCTCGACGCCTCGAGTGCGCGGACCAGGGCCTCGAACATCACGACGGATCCCACATAAATGCCGTGGATGTGGAGATTCTTCTGGAAAATGGCGTAGGTGTCGATGGGTCCCGCCGTTCCGGCCAGGATGCCGAGCAGGCTCATCGTGCCGCCGAAACGAAGCGCCTTGACGCTCTCGTCGAAGGTGCCGGCGCCGCCGACCTCGACCACGACATCGACGCCGCGCCCTCCCGTGGCCGCGCGGACAGCGTCGCCCCACTTCGGTTCGTGCCGGTAATCGATGGTCGTCGCCGCGCCCATCTCCTCGAGACGCGCACGCTTGGCGGGCGAGCTCGACGTGGCGATCACGGCCGCGCCGGCGGCGCGCGCCAACTGCAAGGCAAAGATGGAGACGCCGCCGGTACCTTGGACGAGGATCGTGTCGCCAGGCTTGACCGATGCGGCCTCGAAGAGCGCGTGCCAGGCCGTCACGCCGGCGCACGGCAGCGTCGACGCTTGATCGAACGAGAAATGCGCGGGCATCCGGACCCAGGCGGTTTCGGGCAGCACCACCTGTTCGGCTAACACGCCGTCGATCGAGCCGCCCAGAGCGTTTGCGTGATGCTCCTTCGTCAGGCTGCCGCTCGTCCACGTAGGAAAGAACGCCGCCGCGACGCGGTCCCCGACCTTGACCCGCGTGACGCGTTCGCCAATCGCGACCACCTCGCCCGCCCCATCCGACGCCGGCACGCTGCGCTTCGCGCGCTTCTTCGCGGCGCGGGCCACGGCGAGGTCACGGTAATTGAGGGACACGGCGCGGATGCGGACGACCACGTCGAGCGGTCCCGGCGAGGACGGCGCGGGCCTCTCAACGAACCGGAGGGCGTCGAATCCCTCCTCGGGATGGAGCTCGATGGCTTTCATGGGTCACCTCGTCAGCGCCGCACGCTTCCCTGCGGTAGCGATTGGGTTATCTTCACTCAGTATGAAATTCGCCAGCATCGTTTTCCGCGTGGCGGCAGTCTGGGGAGTGGTCGTGCTCGGGCCGCTGTTCTTCATGTTCGACGGCAGCGGTGTCCCGGGAAATCCGCCGTTCACGTATCTGCAAGCCTACTTCGGCTTCCTGTGTGTGACGCTCGCCTGGCAGCTCGCGTTCTGGATCATCGGATCGGACCCGGTACGGTTCCGCCCGCTGATGATTCCAGCCATGCTCGAGAAGTTCGGCTTCGTGCTGGCCCTGACCGTGCTGTACATGCAGGGGCGCGTGGGGCCGAGTGAAGTGCTCCCGGCCGTACCGGACTTCATCCTCGGAGCACTGTTCGTTGCGGCGTACGGGAAGACGCGATGACTTAGGGCTCGGGGCTCAAGGCTCGGGGCTCAAGGCTCAGGGCTCAGACAAAACCTTGGACCACGCTCTCGAAGGTCTCCTTGAGCCTTGAGCCTGAGCCCCGCGTTATCCGCCGGTCGCGCGACCGAACGCGGCCGCGCCGCCGACGACGGGCAGCCGCAACGTCGTCCGGCCCAGGTCGATCGTCAGCTCGGTGCCGGGCTTGGGCCAGAGCGTGAAGTCGCGATCGCTCGAGAAAATCATCAGCCCGATGCGCTTGCCGGCGGGGATGACCTGATCGTCGGGCTGCAGGTCGAACGTCAGCGAGTAGAACCGGCCGGGCACGAGCGGCGCGCCGCGCTCGCGCGCGTGGAAGTCGCCGCCCTCGTCGAGCGCCTCGTGATTCTGCGGGTCTGCCCAGCCGCGGGTGATGAGGTTCGCCGGGCTGATGGGGCCATCGGCCCACGGCAACACGACGAGCCACACCGAAAGATTCGCCGCCGGCTTGCTCGACGCGAGACGGACCGTCACGCGCGACGTCCCGGAAAGATGGACCGGTGCGGTCAACTCGCCCGTCGCGAACAGGAGCCGGTGCTCGGAAGCCTCGGCGCTTGCGAGTGCAGGGCCGGCGAGGTCGACGTTGTCGACGATCTTCTCCGTCGCGTCCTGTGACGCGCGATCGAGTCACCAGACCGCCGATGCGGCCGCCGCCCGGCCGGACGTGGAGTGTCACGGGCGAGGCGTCCGGATTCGGATAGTCGCCGTAGGACACCGGTGGTGGCATCGCGCCGCGCCCGCGACCGCGGCCACGCCCGCCGGCAGCGGCCGGTGGAGCCTCGGCGGGCGCCGGCGGCGGTGCAGTCTCGGGGTTCACCTCGCGCACAATCCAGGCTTTTGGCTCGCGCTCGACACCGTTTTCGACGCCGTAGAGATAGCGCGTGAACCACTTGTTCATCATCTCGAGCGGCGGCGAGCCGCCATGCCCGCCCTGGTGATAGTAGGCGCGCAACGGCACCCGCCCCTTGAGCGCCTCGTAGATCCGGACGCTGTGCTCCGGCACCACGTTCCAGTCGTTGAAGGCGTGGGCCATGAACACCGCGGCCTTGATGCGATCGACCTTCTGCAACAGGTCGCGGGAGGCCCAGAACTCGTTGTAGTCGCCGTGCGCCCGGTCGCGCCCGCGCGCGAATTCCCCGTCACGATACGTGCGGTTGCAGTACTCGCGGCGAGCCGGGTCACCGCTGTTGATGAAGTCGTAAAGAAAGTCGATGTCCTCGCCGAGCCAGCCGCCAGGGTGGCGCACGAGGCCGTTCGACCGGTAGTAGTGGTAGTACGAGGTGTTGGGCGCGACGGGAATGATCGCTTCGAGGCCCTTGACCCCCGTGACTGCGGCCGCCAGCGGGATCGTCCCGTTGTACGACGTGCCGGTCATGCCGACCTTGCCCGTCGACCATGCGGTCGCGACGACGGGTTCATTGCCATCGATGGTCGTGAAACCCTTCGCCCGTCCGTTCAGCCAGTCGATCACCGCCTTCGGCGCCAGCTGCTCGGGGTCGGCGCCGACCGTGGGGCAACCTTGGGAGAGTCCGGTGCCGGGCGCATCCGAGTGCACAACGGCGAAGCCGCGCGGCACCCACGTGGCGACGAGCGACGTCGACACGTTCTCGCGCGTCGCCTTGAACGCGATCGGCGTCTGCGACGTGCGCGGCGGCGGCGGCTCGCCGAGCTCCTGTTTCACATCCCACAGGAACTGGCGGTTGCCTGACGTCCCGGCGAAATACGGCGACGACTCGTAGAGCACCGGCACCTTCAGGCCCTCGGTGTCGGTCTGGCGTGGGCGCGTGACGTCCACAAACATCCGGTCGGGCCGTCCGTCGCCGTCGGAATCGAACTCGGTCTCGACAAAGAGCGTCTGCCGGATCCAGAGCTTCTCGTCTTCGAACGCGGGTACGATCTGCGCCTGACCGTCTGCGAATACGGGCCGTGCCGGCTGCGCCGGCGCCGACTGTGCCCCCAACCTCTCAGTCGCAAGCTGCGGACTGGTGAGCGCCGCGAACGACAGCGCCGCGAGGACACTGCCGCGGACTAGACGTGAACTCACTCGACTGCTCATGGCGACGGCGCTCCTCGGGGGACGCGGCGGATCGGACCGGACCAGCACGCGTGACCGCAATCCTAACGTACGCGCCGAGCTCCCCCAGCCGCGCTTATGACCACCGCGGGTGCGGCTTCTGGGGTTTCTTCGCAGGAGTTCAGGTGGTCAGGAGAAGAGCTCGATGACTCTTCTTACTGGAGTCCAGGAGATCACGAGACTCGCACGGATCTGTACCGCTCGACCCGTGGGCACTACCATTTCAGGAACGGCAGAGGATTCGTGGGATGGCTCGGCGCCCAGCCGCCGGCCAGTTGCACGAGCCGCTTGTGGAATCCGTGGTTGGGAAAGTGCCGCTTGACCTCTCGGACGTACGCACCTGACAGGCCGAACTTGACGAGGCCGAGCGACACATCAATGAGGTCCGCACGGCGGAACGCTTCGACGAGCGGGTAGCGGCCATCCGTGAAGCGGCGGAGCTTGTGGTGACTGGCAATCATGAGCTCGACTTCCGGCGTCCACGCGTCGAGGGTGTGCTCGTCCAGGTAGGCCGCGGCGCGCACGATGGACGGAGGAAGGTAGTCGAACGTCCGATCGGACCAGATGCCGAGATCGTGAAAGCAGCCGGCGATGATTACCTTGCGCCGGGCATCATCGTTCCAATAGGGGTTGCACTCGGGCAACGCGAAGCAGAAGTGCACGATCCGATAGACGTGGTTCCGGTATCCCGGATAGTCCCTCCCGATATCGTGCTTCCAGGGCGCCAGGATGTCCTCCAGCAACGGGATGTGCTCGTCGATTCGCAGCGGGGACGCTTTCGCCATGACGCGAACGCATTCTAGTTACCCGAGCACGGCGCGCGCATCCCACGAACGGGTAATGCTGGTCAGCGCTCGACGGTCCACGTCCACCCGTGCCCGTTTGCATGATGATAGGGAGATGTCTCTCTCGCGCCTGCCCGCGAATCCACGCTTCCACTACCTCGCCGGCCTGCTCTTCGTCACCGTGGGGCGACGGACGTTTCAGACTGGTCCGCCCGTCGGGACCATCGCGACCGCCGCATCGGCCAGCTGAGGGCGGCGCACACGCCCGCCGCTACTCGCTTCGCAGCGCGGCAACGGGATGCAGACGCGCGGCGCGGCGCGAAGGGATGAGGCTTGCCGCCAGCGCGACGACGGACATGAGGACGGCGACCGCCGCCAGGGTGAGCGGGTCCCGGGCGTTCGTCTCGACGAGAAACGACTGGAGGAGCCGGCCGGTGGCGAGAGCGCCGCAGATGCCGAGCGTCAGGCCGATGGCCAGGTGGACGCCAGTCCGGCGCAGGAACAGCCATGCGACTTGCGGTGCGCGGGCGCCGAGCGCCATCCTGACGCCGATCTCGTGCGTGCGCGCCGCGACCCCATGGGCGGTCAACGCGTAGACGCCGAGCGTCGACAGCACCAGCCCGACGAGAGCGATGACGCCGAACCATGCGCCCACGAGCCGTTGCGGCAGGCGCGAACGCGCCGCAGCCGTTTCGATCGATTCGATCGCATAGAGCGGCAGCCCGGGATCGAGCGCCCTCACGGCGTCACGCATCAGCGTCGCGACCACCGCACGATCGGCAGCGCGCGCGACCAGTGACAGGTCCTGACCGGGCAAGCGCTCGCCGCGCATGGGAACGTAGACGACTGGGCGCCGCAGAGACGGCGGGCCGAAATCCGGCAACGCCGGGGCAATACCGACGATCGTCAGCCACGCCGGTGCGGTCTGGGGCGCACCATCGCGGGTGAGCTGGATGCGCTGGCCGAGCGGATCCGCGTCAGGGAAGTGCAGTGCCGCGAAGCGCTCATCGACCACGGCGGTCTCGCGCCCCGGAAGCCCGTCGCTCTCGGTGAACCCGCGTCCGCGTCGCATGGGAATTTCAACTGTCTCGAAGTAGCGAGGACCGGCAGCGACGTACGACACTGTCGGCGCCTTCGCGCCGGCTGGCGCCGGTCGTCCCTCGACCGTGAGGTTGCGGGATGCGCCGCCAGGCGACAGCGGCGCCTGGCTGGCAATCGCGACGGCGCCAAAATCCGGAACGGCCGAGAGCCGGTCCTGCAGCTGATCGAAGAATCGTCGCCGGATGTCAGGGGTTGGGTACTGGTCGAGCGGAAGCGTGAGGCGTGCGGTGACGAGGCTGGAGGCGTCCACGACGAGGTCCGCGCGATACAAGGCGTGGAAGCTGCGCCAGAGAAGCCCCGCGCCGACCAGCAGTACAACCGTGAGCGCGACTTCGGCGATGATGAACACGCTCGTCCAGCGGCGCGCGCGCCGGCCGCCGGTCGCCCCGCGTCCGCCTTCCTTCAGCGTCCCATTGACATCGACCCTGGCAGCCTGAATGGCCGGCACCAGGCCGAAGGCGAGCGTAGAAAAGAGGCATGCCACGCCAACGAACGCGAGCACCATCGTGTCGATGCTGATGTCGACCCAGAACGGCATCAGCTCGCCGGGCGACGACCCGGGCTCGATCACGCTGAACGCGACCGACAGCGCCCTCGCGCCATAGGTTGAGCACACGAGACCAACCGCCCCGGCGAGAACGGCGAGCAGGGCGCACTCGATGAGTAGCGCGCGCACGATCCGCCAGCGGGTCGCGCCGAGCGCCGTGCGGATGGCACACTCGCGCGTCCGGCTCGTCGCGCGCGCCAGCAACAGGTTGGCGACGTTGGCGCAGGCGATGAGCAGCACGAAGCCGACGGCGCCCATCAGCGTCATGAGGATCGGCTTCGCCTGGCGTGCACCGATGCTGTCCTTCATCAGCCGCAGCGCTGGCCGCAGATCCTGGTTGGTGTCGGGGAAGCTCCGCGCCAGCCCGGCCGCAATGGTCGCCACTTCCGCCTGCGCTCGCGTCAGATCGGCCGTCTCAGCCAGTCGCCCGATGACGTTCCTGAATGGCCGTGCGTCCCGCCGGGCCGCTTCCAGTCCGGGCGCCAGGCGGAGCGGTTGCCACGCTTCGCTGATGAACGGATACGTGAAGCGCGCCGCCATCACGCCGACGACGACCGACGGGACGCCGTTGATGCGGACCGTCCGCCCGATGATTGACGGATCGGCGCCGTAGCGGCCCTGCCACACGCCGTAGCCGACAATCACAACCGGCGTAGCGCCGGGTAAGTCGTCTACCGGTAGAAAGTCGCGGCCCAGCATGGGCCTGGCTCTCAACAAACCGAACGTGTTGACCGAAACATACGTGCCACGCATGCGTCCGGGCGGGCGGCCCCCGTCGCTCACGTTCATGATCCCATCCACGGACACCCCGATGCCCTCGAGGGTCGTCGCCTGCGCCCAGTCGCGGTAGTCGGGGATCGACAGACCGACGTCGCGGCCGTCGCGGTTCAGCAGCCCGAGATCGATCAACCGTTCGGGACGTTCGAACGGTACGTCGCGAAACAACGCCGCATTGACGATGGTGAACACGGAGTTGTTGACCCCGATGCCGAGGCCGAGCGCCAGGACGACGGCCACGGTGAAGCGGCGATCCTTGATCAGCATGCGGGCGGCAAACCGCAGGTCGTGGCCGACGTCGAAGAGCCACGTCCATCCCCAGACGTCTCTCGCATCGTCGCGCACGAGCGTGGCATTGCCGAGGCGGCGGCGTGATTCGGCGATGGCTTCCGGCGTGGCGATCCCCTGCCGTTCGAGGTCGCGCTGCGCCAGCTCGCGGTGCAGCTCGAGCTCCTCGGCGAGCGCGGCGTCGAGGCTTCGGCGCCGCACCAAATACCACACGCGTCGCAGGAATCGCATCATGCCCTCGCGTTCACCGGTGAAGCGGATGGCCGGCCGCCGTCCCGCGTCTCCCATCGTTTGTCGATGGGAGTATCAATCCGTCGGCGGGCAAAGTCAAACCTGCCCCGCGCTTTGCTCGCCAGGCGGAGGTGCCGGCACGGACGACCGTTCCGTACTTGACAGGAAAAGGGGCGCGGGCCATCGTCACTTGCATGCCAGGTAAACACGGTGGCCGAAGCGTGCGCTCGTTGGGGTGGCTGGCGGGATGGTCGATGGACATGCGCCTCGGCGTTCGCATGCTGGTCCGCTATCCCGGGCTGACGATCGTCGGCGGCGTCGCCATGGCGTTCGCCATCGCGATCGGCGCCGCCACCTTCGAAGCGGTGACGCAGCTGCTGGCGCCGGCCATCCCGCTCGACGACGGGGCGCGGATCGTCGGCATCCGAAACTGGGATGTCGAGGCGCGAACGGAGGAACGGCGCGCGGTCCGCGACTTCCTCCGCTGGCGCGCGGAGCTCGGCGGCCTCGAGGAGATCAGCGCCTTCCGCACCGTGGAGCGAAACCTGATCGTCGATGGGGGTGGAGCCGAGCCGGTCACAGTGGCTGAGGTCACGGCGTCCGCTTTCCGGCTCGCGCGCGTGGCGGCTGTGCGGGGGCGTCCGCTCCTCGAGTCCGACGAGGCGCCCGGCGCACCGCCCGTGGTCGTCATCGGCTACGACGTGTGGACCACGCGATTCAACGGCCAATCCATCGGCCGTCGGACAGACGGTGCAACTGGGCCGATCGCCGGCGACCGTCGTCGGGATCATGCCGCCGGGCTTCGCGTTCCCGGTCTCCCACGGCGCGTGGTCCCCGCTGCGCTTGACTGCCGGCAACGACGGGGCGGGCGCGGAACTGGACATCCGAGTCTTCGGCCGGCTGGCACTCGGCGTATCGCGTGACCAGGCGCAGGCGGCCTTGACCGCCGCCGCCCTGCGTGCGAGCGCTCTCTCTCCAACTACGCACGCGCGCTTGCGCCCGGAGATCGTGCCGTACGCGCGCTCCGTCGTCGACGTGTCCGAAATCGTGGCCGGCGGCGTCGCGGCCAACGTCTTCGTGCTGCTCTTCCTCGGCCTCGTCTGCACCAACGTCGGCGCGCTGGTGCTGGCACGGACGCTGTCACGGCAGAGTGAGATTGCCGTCAGGAGCGCGCTCGGCGCCAGCCGCGCGCGCATCGTCACGCAACTGTTCGCCGAGGCGCTGGTGCTCGGGACCGTCGCCTGTGTGATCGGTCTGGGCGTCGCCCAGTTCGTGCTGGCGTGGTGGATGAGCGTGGCGACGGCCGAAGCGGGCGGTCAACTGCCGTTCTGGCTGCACGCCAGTCTGTCGCCGGCGACCGTGGGATATGCCGCCGCCCTCACGGTGCTCGCGGCGCTGATTGCCGGCGTCTGGCCGGCCTTGCGGGTGACCGGCCGCCGGCTCGAGGGCGAGCTGCGACACAACAGCGCCGGGCGCGCCAATGTGGGATTCGGCAGCGCGTGGACGCTGGTGATCGTCGCGCAGGTCGCGATGACCGTCACCATTCCCGCGGCAGCGTTCTTCGCGCGGCAGCACGTCGCCGGAGTCCAGTCGTTTGCCGCCGGGTTTCCAGTCGCGGAGTTCCTCGCGGCTCGCCTCAGTGTGGATGCCGCGAGCGAAGGGTTCGGCAACACCTACGGCGAGCTCACGCGCCGGCTCGCAGGCGAGGCCGCAGTCGTCGGCGTGACGTTCACCGATCGACTGCCGCGGACCACGCATCCCGAGCGGCGGATCGCCGTCGACGGCAGCGGTTCACCGTCGGAGACGGCGACAGCACAACGCGTGAACCGGGCGTCGGTCGGGGTGAACTACTTCGATGTCCTCGGCGCTCCTGTCGTCGCGGGCCGCGGCTTTGGGTCGAGCGACCTCCACTCCGACGCACGAGTCGTCGTGGTGAACCAGTCTTTCGTCCGGCAGGTGCTCGGTGACCGCAATGCTGTGGGCCGGCGCGTCAGGTACGCGCGGAGCAACGGTGAGGCAGAGGGTCCATGGTTCGAGATTGTCGGGGTGGTGCCGGACCTCGGCATGATCCACGACGACCCGCGCAACGGCGCGGGCATCTACCACCCGGCTACCCCGGAGACGGTCACCCCGGTCCATATCGCGCTGCGCGTCCGGGGAGAGCCGCGAGCGTTCGCCTCCCGGCTGCGCGCGATCGCGGCGGCCGTGGATCCGGCGCTGCGGCTCCAGGAGCTCCAGCCACTGAACGAGGCCGGGGCCTCGCTCTGGATGGAGCTCGATTTCCTCTGGCGCATCCTCGCCATCGTCAGCCTGGTGGCCCTGCTCCTGTCGCTCTCGGGAATCTACTCGGTGATGTCGTTCGCGGTGTCGCGGCGGACGCGCGAGATCGGCATCCGCATTGCCCTCGGCGCCGACCGGCGACAACTCATCGTGGCGATCTTCTCGCGCGCCCTGGCGCAAGTCGCGCTCGGCATCTGCGCCGGCGGGGTCATCGTGTTCGCACTCACCAGGACTATCGCCGGGCTCTCCACCAGGGAGGTCGGGTTCGTCACCGCGTATATCGTGCTGATGACCCTGGTCTGCCTGCTGGCGTGCATCGTGCCGACGCGTCGGGCGCTGCGGGTCGAGCCGACCGTGGCGCTCAAGCTCGAGCCCTGATTCGTGAGCCCCCGATTCGGGCGGAGCTAGGGCTTCAGCGACTTCGCATCCTTGACCAGTCGTACGCCGAGGTGATTGCTGCCGGTGCTGACCTCGCCTCGCCCGCGCGTGCCGACCATGTAGCGGGTGCAGTACCTGATCGGTGCAGAGAAACGACCCGCCTCGATGCACCCGCTTCTTGGTACCGGGCTCTGACGGATCGAACGATGACTCGGGCCCGCGCGGATTGTGGGCGACGCCGCCGGCGGCGGCGAGCTGGTGGTAGTAGTCGGGACGATACCAGTCACTTACCCACTCCCAAACGTTCCCGGCGACGTCATACAGCCCATACGCGTTGGGAGCGAACGAGGCCACGGGCGCGATACCGGCGAAGCCGTCGCCGCCCTCGTCCTTCATCGGAAACTTGCCTTGGTAGGTGTTCGCCAGCGGCCGGTCGCCATGACGAAAGTCATCGCCCCAGGCGTACAGCTTGCCGGTGAGGCCGCCGCGGGCGGCGAACTCCCACTCGGCTTCGGTCGGCAGCCGCTTTCCCGCCCAGTTCGCAAAGGCCACCGCATCGTCGTAGCCGATATGGACGACCGGGTGCTTCTCGCGCCCGCGAATCGTGCTGGCCGGACCTTCCGGGTGGCGCCAGTCCGCGCCGCGCTGATACCGCCACCACTGGCTATGGTCGTCGAGCCGAACAGCGGCCGCCGTCGGAGTGAAGACGACTGAGCCAGCGACAAGGCTGGACAGCGGCGCCCCCGGGAACTCCGCTGCCGTCGGCGTGCGCTCGGCGATGGTTACATAGCCGGTGGCTTGCACGAATCGGGCGAACTCGTCGTTGGTCACCTCGGTCGTGTCCATCCAGAACCCGTCGACGTGGACGCGATGCACCGGCAGCGCGTCGCGCGTGACGCCCGGCAGCGCGCACAGCGCTTCGCTCTCGACGGTGCTCCCCATGGAGAACTCGCCGCCGGGGATCCACACCATACCTGCGGGCGCGGGACCAGGCGCGGCTGCCGTGTTCGCCATCGTCGGCGTGAAAGCGGGAGACGCCGTGACGGAACTCGATGACGAGGAGGATGAGGCCGGGTGATGCGCGGGCGCCGTTGCCTGAAACCAGGACGGCCTCTGCACGACGACCGTCACGCCCGCGCCTAGGAGCGCGAGCGCTATCAGCCACGGAAGCGGCGATCGCACGCGGGACTGTTTCGGCGCGACGACCGATGCCCTGGTCTTGTGCTTCATCGATGTGAACCCCGCGCCGCGAGCGGCGTGCTGGATTGCACTTCGCGCAGACGGCCCTCGAGAAACCGGCGCTCGCCGTCGCTACCGACGAGCGTGAGAGCCCGACTATAACTCCCGGCGGCCTCGTCCAGTCGTCCGAGCCGCCGCAGCATGTCCGCGCGGGCCGCATGCAGCAGGTAGTGACCGTCGAGCTCGCCGCGTTCCGCCAGCGCGTCGAGGAGCTTCAGAGCCTGGTCCGGGCCGTCCGCCATGGCGACGGCCGCGGCGCGGTTGAGGGACACGATCGGCGAGGGATGGACGCGTTCGAGCTCGTCGTAGAGCTGCACAATCTCGGGCCAGTTGGTGTCGGCGGAGGTCGCAGCGCGGCAGTGCACGGCAGCGATCGCCGCCTGGATGGAGTAGGAGCCCCTGCTGGCACTGCCGGCAGGAGCCTCATCGACGAGCATCAGCGCTTCCTGAATCTGCGCCTGATTCCAGCGGCCGCGGTCCTGATCGTCGAGCAGCACGATGTCACCGTGCTCGTCGAGCCTCGCGTCACGCCTGGCATCCTGCAGCAGCATGAGGGCCAGGAGACCGGTCGCCTCAGCCGGGGTCTGCGGCATCGTCAGCTCGCGGATGAGACGTCCAAGCCGAATCGCTTCGGCCGAGAGGTCGGCACGCACCACCGACTCGCCGCGCGTCGCGGCATAGCCTTCGGTGAAGACGAGATACACGACCGTCAAGACGGCGTCGAGACGCTCGTGGAGCTCGTCGGCGCCTGGAATCCGGAAGGGAATGCCGGCGTCGCGGATCTTGCGCTTGGCGCGGACGAGCCGCTGCGCCATCGTCGCCGCCGGCACGAGGAACGCGCGCGCGATCTCGTCGGTCTCGAGTCCACAGAGCGTGCGCAGCGTTAGCGCCACCTGCGCTTCGGGCGCGAGCGCCGGGTGACAGCACGTGAAGATGAGGCGAAGCCGATCGTCGGGAATATCGACGGTGACATACTCAGGCTC
Organism: uncultured Acidobacteriota bacterium; assembly: GCA_963847975.1. Lineage (GTDB taxonomy): Bacteria > Acidobacteriota > Vicinamibacteria > Vicinamibacterales > 2-12-FULL-66-21 > DATBJJ01. The sequence continues at coordinate 166,735 of CAWKBU010000029.1, forward strand.
ATCGAGAACGCGATGGAGCGGTGAAGCGGCGTAGGCTTCGAGCTTCGCCGCGTAGCGCGCGCGCCGGCGCAGGCGGTCGAGGGCCTTGTGCCGGGCGGTCTGGATGATCCAGGCGCGGGGGAATTCCGGTACACCGGCGGTCGGCCACTGGTCGACGGCGGCAGCAAACGCCTCCTGCGCCACCTCTTCCGCCAGGTCGAAGTCGCCCACCAGGCGGATGAGCGTCGCCACGATGCGCCCCCAGTCGGAACGGTAAAGCGCGTCGACTGCCTCGGTGGCCGGGATGGGCATCAGTCATCGTAAAGAAAAAATGCCAGCGGTGTCGATCCCGCCGCTCGCCGTTCGATTCAGTGGTGGAGGCAGAGACCATGAAGTACATGTTGCTGACATATCTCGACGAAAATGCCTGGCTGGCCCTGACCGAGGAAGAGCGCCAGGCCGAAATGGCCAAGTGCGAACCCCACGTGCGGCGGCTGGTTGCCGACAAGAAGGTGATCGACGGGGCTCCGCTCCAGGCGACGAGCAGTGCGACGACGATTCGGGTGAAGCAGAAGAAGCGGCTGGTGACGGACGGGCCGTTCGCCGAAACGCGCGAACAGCTCGGCGGCTACACCATCATCGAGGCCGCCGACCTCGACGAGGCGATCGAAATCGCCGCCGGGTTCCTCGGCGACGGCAGCCGGGCGACGATCGAGGTCCGGCCCATCGTCGACTACGAAGGGTCAGACCGGCGTAGACGGGGTCAGACCGGGAGGTCAGACCGGGGTCAGACCCCTCCGGCGGGGTCTGACCACGCCCTGTCGGGCGTCCTACCGGCCGCGCTGCTTCTGCACGTAGGCGTCGAGCGCCTCATAGCGCGGCCGGAGCGAATCGGGCGCGTCAGTGATCTTCTCGTCGAGGTGGAGGACGCGGCCGCCACCGCCGTCATACCTGGGCCACTTCGACAGCTCGGAACCATTCGGATCGCCGGTGCGCGCGAAGTTGGACCAGTACGTCATCATCGCATCCGAGAGCCGGCGATCGCTCGCCTCCCAGGCCACGCCGCGGATCGAGTCGAGGGTCCCGAAGACATACTCGATCTCGCCGGCATGACGCGCACCGATGTCGCGCGAGGTCGCGGCCACGCCGTTGACCTTGGCGTCCGGTGCGACCGGAATCTTGCGGTCGAACGAGTAGCGATAGACGGGTGCGCCGCCCGTCCGGCTGTGCACTTCGAGCCACTTCCACGTCGCATGGCCGATGAACAGATCGCTCGCGAGGGCGGCCGCCGACTCGAGCGCCTCGGCGTCGGTCGCGGCGGGATAGGCCTTGAGGATCGCGTCCGCCAGATTGCCGAAGCGCTTGCGCGCGTCGCTCGTAAAGCTCTCCGCGGTCGGCTTCTGCTTGCCGAGGACGATGCCGGCGCGGACCTCGTCGGCGTTCCAGCCCGCGAGGAGCGGCACTTTCGACTGCCGGCCGGCGGCGAAGACCTTGTAGACATCTTCGGGCAGGGCGTAGCCGTCGACGTTGGGTGAGAACCACGGCTGCGTCTTCAACCCCGCGGCGAGCACCTCGTCGGCGGACTTGGCGCGGAGCGCTGCGAGCGACTCGGCACCGAGGGAGGCGCCGAACTTCAGCCCCTCCTGCTCGGTCACCGCCAGCGGCAGTAGCGCCAGCGTTCCCATGCCGGCCGTGAAGTAACCACCGCTCTCGCCGATGGCGCGGTGGAAGAGTCCGGCCGCCGGCGGCGAGGCCATCAGGGCGCTCACCGCAAACAATCCCGCCGACTCGCCGAAGATCGTGACGTTCTGCGGATTGCCTCCGAACGCCGCGATGTTGTCCCGCACCCAGCGGAGCGCGGCCACTTGATCGAGCAGGCCATAGTTGCCAGACGATTTGCGCCCGGATTCTCGCGTCAGCTCCGGGTGCGCGAGGAAGCCGAAGACCCCCAGCCGGTAATTGATCGTGACCACGACGACGCCCTTGCGCGCGAGCGCGTCACCGTCGTGCCGAGGCTCGGGACCGGCACCCGCTTGAAAGCCGCCGCCGTGAATCCACACCATCACCGGCAGGCGATCGCTATCGGCCGCGGCCGGGGTCCAGATGTTCAGGTTGAGGCAGTCCTCGCTCGCCGGGCGCGGAAACGAGATGTCGCCGAAGATCGCGCCCTGCATGCAGTGCGGTCCGGGTTCGAGAGCGTCCCGCACGCCCTCCCACGGGATGGCCGGGCGCGGCTCTTTCCAGCGATGCTCACCCGTCGGCGGCGCGGCGAATGGGATGCCCCTGAAAATGCGGATTCGACCGTCGGCGCTCGTCGTGCCCTTGACGAGCCCACCGGTCGTCTTCACCTGTGCGGCGGCGGCTGCGCTCATGCTGATCGTCATCACAACAGCGAACGTCGCGGTTCGCAGCGGGTGCCTCGTCATAGTCTTCCTCGCCTCAAAGTGTTCCATGCTCGGTCATGCCATCGCACCAACGATAGCGCACGAACCCAAGGCCGGGGTCTGACCCTGGTCTGACCCCGGTCTGACCCCGGTCTGACCCCGGCTACACAGACCTGAGTTGGGGGCGGGCGTTCAGGGCGGTTACCTGGCCTGGGCGTAGTTCGCGCTGGCTCGTGACGGTGAAGCCAAGGTCGCGCAACCGGCCATCGTCGAGGCCGTAGACGACGGCGTGCACCGAGAGGGGCTGACCGCGGTCCCAGGCATCCTGCACCACGGTTGACTTGCAGACGTTGACCGCCTGCTCGATGGCGTTCAGCTCGCAGAGCCGGTTGACGCGTGCTTCGAGCGCCTGCCCTGCGCTCGTCGAATTCGCCAGCGTCCCGGAGTTCGTCGACGGCGCGGCGTTGTCCACTTCCATGCGGTACTGCGCGTGCACGTCCTGCACGTGCCGCAGCCAGTTGTCGATGAGCCCGAGCTTGCCACCCTCGAGCGCGGCGCGCACGCCGCCGCAGCCATAGTGCCCGCACACGATGACGTGGCGAACCTTCAACACGTCGACCGCGTACTGCAGCACCGACAGGCAATTGAGGTCGCTGTGGACCACCACGTTGGCGACATTGCGGTGCACGAACAGCTCACCCGGCCTGAGGCCGACGATCTCGTTGGCCGGCACGCGGCTGTCGGAACAACCGATCCACAGGTATCGGGCGCCTGCTGCGCCTTCAGGCTGTCGAAGAAATCGGGCTGCGCGGCCACGCAGCGCGCCGCCCAGCGGCGATTGTTCTCGAAGAGTTCCGGCAGATCCTGCACATTGGCTCCCGTCGATCGTTCGGGCGATCATGGGCAGTCTACCCCGACTGACTGGTCCGGGCGGAAAAGACGGCGACGCCGGGGCGCCTTGGATTACCTGCGCTTCCGCTGCCGGGCGACGGCACGGGCATGCCTGGAGAGGGCCGCATGCGAAGCCGCACTTCTCGGCTCACTCTTCAGCTTCTTCAGCGCGGCGCGCGATCGGCGCGCAGAAGGCTTCTTCCGCGTCCCCGTCTGGCTGGCGCGGTACTCGCGCGCGGCGCTCTTGCGCGTTCGCTCGGATGTCTGCCCCGGGCGTGGCGGCTTCAGCTTGACGCCTGAGCGTCGAGCCTTCGACAGGCCGATGGCGATCGCCTGCTTCGTCGACCGCGCGCCGTGCTTCCCCTCGCGGATGTGCTCGATCTCTTCGCGCACGAACTCTCCAGCCTGCGTGCTCGGCGACTTGCCCTTGCGCTTCGCCTCGCGGGCCCGTTCGATGGTCTTGCGTTCCGGCATCATTCCCTCCAAGCGGAAGAGGATGCACGCTGCTTGCCAGCGGACGTAGTCGAATCACGGACGGGCGCGCTCAGTCTTACTTCCACAGAGGATGACGAGATAAGCAGATCAATGGGAAGAAAAGATCCTCAAAGACCTCATGACCTCCTGTTCTCCTGTTCCACTTTTTGATCGACGCTACGCCTCGACCACGACGACCCGGAAACCGATGTGGTCGGAGTTCCGTTCAGGTTCGTACTTCAGGCGGAGCGCCGACCGGCACGCCCAGCCGTCGTCGTTCCAGGCGCCGCCGCGCCGGACGCGCGAGTACGACCCATCCCGGTTGGGCACGCCTCGGGTTTCATACACGTCCGGATCGGTGCCGCCCGGCAGTTGCGTGTGGTACCAGTCGCGGCACCACTCGAAGACGTTGCCGTGCATGTCGCAAATGCCCCATGGGTTGGCGGGATACGTGCCGACCGGGGTGGCGCGCAGAACCGGCGGACTGTTCCGGCCGCCGTTCAGGGGCTGACCCTTGAAGTTCGCCTGGTGCTGGCCGAATTGCTCGCCGAACGAGGTCGCGGTCACCGTGCCGGCGCGGCACGCGTATTCCCATTGCGCTTCGGTCGGGAGCCGGAACTCCCAGCCCGCCGGCAGCGCGGCTGCGCGTCGCGCGCGTTCCGTCGCCGCCCGGCAGAACGCCTCCGCGTCATTGAAGCTGACCCAGTAGACGGGGATGTCGTCGCCCAGCCCAAATTCGGCGCTCGGCTTCCGGGCCGGCAGCTCGCCCATCACCCGCCGCCATTCGCCCTGGGTGATCTCGAACTTGCCCGTCCAGAACCCGCGCGAGATCGTCACCGGGACCTGTGCTTCATCGCTCCGACGGCCGGTCTCGGAGGCCGGACTTCCCATGACGAACTTCCCGGGCGGACACCAGCACAGCCTCACGAGATCCACCTCACGTTCCTCGCCGGGCCTGGCGCCGGTGAAGGGACGCGACTGCGGCGCGAGCATCGACAGAGGTATGCGAAGGTTCGCGATGGCGGCTGCGCCGGTGAGGCTGTGCAGAAACGCGCGGCGGGTTGACATGGCGAGGGCTCCCTGCCGAGTGTAAGCCGGATCTGAGGAGCGGCGGCGACCCATGAACACCGCCATCGCCCAGACTCGGCATCGCTTCAACCCTTAGAATCAACGATTTGGAGCCTATAGCCAACCCCTGCCGGCTGACCCCATCGCACGCCTTCGGCGTTACGGTATCGGCACCGTAACACCGTCCGTTCCGTACCCCGGTCGGTATAATCGGTTGCTCATGCAGCCTTGGCGCACGGCGATCGCAACATCTGACGCAAAGAACATTTGGGTTCGTGGACACGAGATTACGTCGCTGATGCGCGACGCCACGTTCACGGACATGATCGTGCTGCTCCATCTGGGCCGGTTGGCGACGCCTGGCGAGCGGCGTCTCCTCGACGCCATCCTGATCGGCGTGGCGGATCACGGTTCGGGTGCCCCGTCCTGCGCGGCTGCCCGGCTGGCCGCTTCCGGTAACCGGCAATCCATCTCCGCGGCCGTTGCCGCGGGTGTGCTGACAATCGGCGACGAGCATGGCGGCGCGGGCTCGACTTGCATGGAGCTCATTGCCGAAGGACTCGCGCTCGCCGAGCGCGATGGCCTGACGGTTGTCGCCGCTGCCCAGGCGCTCGTCGAGCGCGCCGTGCGCAAGAAGCTCCGGTTACCGGGCCTGGGACACCGTGTGCACACTTCGGATCCCCGCACGCAGGCGCTGTTCGACATGGCACAGGCCGAAGGGATCGCCGGTGCAGGCGTGACCTTCATGCGCGCCCTCGAGGAGGCCGCGTGCGCGGCCATCAAGCCGCTGCCGATGAACATCGACGGCGCGCTTGCGGCGGTCCTTCACGACCTCGGATTCCCGCCGCCCGCGGGCAAGTTCATGTTCATCATCGGACGCGTCGCCGGCCTGACGGCGGAGGTCGCTGAAGAGTACGAGCGTGAGCGACCGATGCGCATCAAGTTTGCGGTCGAGTACCGACGGCACGCCTCCCCTGTCGGAGTAGGTATATGGGCCGAACCATCACCGTTGAGGAAACCACCGTGGTCCACGAGCTGGTGCACCGAGCACGGGCTGCGATGGGCGCGATCGCCCACTACGATCAGCCGACGGTGGACCGCCTCTGCCGCGCGATCGCCTGGGCCGGCGGCAACGAGGCCACGGCCATCCGGCTCGCCAACCTGAGCGTCGACGAGAGCGGCATGGGCAAGCGCGAGCCGACGCGGCGCGCGAAGGTGTTGGGCATTCTCAGGGACGCACTGCGCCAGAAGAGCATGGGCATCATCGAGGAAGATGCCGCGCGGGGACTGGTGAAGTATGCCAAGCCCGCTGGTGTGATCGCTTCCTTGATTCCCGTCACCAGCCCCTACGTCACCCCGGTCGGCATCGCGATTTACGCGATGAAGTGCAAGGACGCGGTCATTTTTTCGCCTCACCCTTCCAGCCGCAAGACGACGATCGAGACGGTCCGGCTGATCCGCGCGGCGCTGACGAAGCAGGGCGTGCCGGAAGACGTCTTCCAGGTCGTCGACAGACCGAGCATTCCGCTCGCGAACGAACTGATGGCGCAGTGCGATCTGACGATCGCGACGGGCGGCCCGGCGATGGTGAAGGCGGCCTACGGCTCCGGCAAGCCCGCCTATGGCGTCGGTGCCGGCAACGCCACCATGGTTATCGACGAGACGGCGGACATCGAGGCAGCCGCGCGCAACACCCGCATCAGCAAGACCAATGACCACGGCTCAGGCTGTTCAGCGGACGGCAACCTGCTCGTGGACGCGGCGATCTACGACGCCTTCCTGGCGCAGTTGCAGAAGGAAGGCGGCTATCTGGTCAACGACGAAGAGAAGGTGAGGCTCCAATCCGCCTACTGGGACGCCGACGGCCGTCGCACCGCCGACACCATCGCGCGACCCGCAGCGGTCATCGCCGCAAAAGCGGGGCTGACCTTGCCCGCGGAGAAGACCTTCTTTATCGTCCCGGAGCGGCTGATTGGCCAGGCGCACCCGTTCTCGACCGAGAAACTCGGCGTCGTGCTCTCGGTCTTCAGATATCACGGCTTCGAGATGGCTCTCGACATGGTGCGGCAGATCTTCGAGACCGGCGGCAAAGGTCATTCCTGCGGGATTTACTCGTTCGACGACGACCACATCCATCGCCTTGCGCTCGTCGCACCGGTCAGCCGGATCATGGTGCGTCAGGTGCAGTCGAGCTCAAACGCCGGCACCTTTACCAACGGTATGCCGATGACATCGAGCATGGGATGCGGCGTCTGGGGCGGCAATATCACCAACGAGAACATCTCGCTGAAACACTACATGAACGTCACGTGGGTCAGCCGGCCGATTGCGGAAGACCGGCCGCCGGAGCAGGAATTGTTCGGTGAGTTCTACAACTCGGAAATCTTCTGACTCGTGGGAGACACGACCATGAGTACCATCATCCACGCGATACCGGAGCCGCTGCCGACGACAGCGGAAACGCGCTTCGCGGCGTACCTGCTGGCGGAGTACCTCGAGCGGCTCGGCGTGGAGGTCGTTTTCGGCCTCACCGGACACACGGTCATCGCCATGCTCGATGCGCTCGGCCGCAGCCGCATCCGCTACGTCAGCACCCGCCATGAACAGGTCGCGGCGCACGCCGCCGACGGCTACGCGCGCGCGTCGGGCAAGCCGGGCGTCCTGTTGACGCATCTCGGACCGGGACTCACCAATGCCGCCACGGGCGTCGCCAACGCCGCGCTCGACTCGATCCCGCTGGTGGTGATTGCCGGCGACGTGCAGTCGTACTTTCATGGCCGACATCCGCATCAGGAAATCAACCTGCATCAGGACGCGGATCAGTTCCAGATCTATCGCCCGTTCTGCAAGCGCGTCTACCGCGTCGATAACGCCGGTGATCTGCCGCGGGTAATCGAACGTGCGTTCCATCTGGCCCAGGCCGGCCGGCCCGGACCTGTGCTGGTGGATGTGCCGATGGATGTCTTCTCTGCCAGCCTGCCGGTGGACGCCTTCAGCAAGATGCCGGCAGAGATCGCGCGACCGGCGCTTGACGAGGTGACGGCGGAGCGGATTGTCGAGGCTCTCGCCCGAGCCGAACGGCCGGTTCTGTACGCGGGCGGCGGTGTGCTGTCGGCGCGCGCATCGGCCGAGCTCATGGCGCTGGCGGAAGCACTCGAAGTCCCGGTGGCCCACACCTTGATGGGCAAGGGCGTGGCGCGCGAGGATCACCCGCTTCTGCTCGGCATGACGGGTTTCTGGGGGACGCCGATCGCCAACGAGACATGCCGGACCGCCGACCTCATCCTGGCGATCGGGACACGGCTCGCGGAAGCCAACTCGAGCTCGTGGGATCCGCGTTTCACATTCGCCATCCCGCCGACGCGCTTGATCCACATCGACGCGGACGTCGCCGAGATTGGCCGCAACTTCCCCACCGAGCTCGGTGTCGTCGCCGACGCGAAGCTGGCGCTGACCGCGCTCGCGAAGATCGCGACGGGCGCGACGCACCGTTCGCGCGGCTCGCTGCGGTCGGACATCGCCGCCGGGCGCCGCGCCTTCGCGGCCAACTGGGCGGATCAATACACCTCGCATCAATACCCGATGCGACCCGAGCGCATTCTGAACGAAGTGCGGAAAGCCGTTCCCGACGACGGCTATATCGTCACCGACGTCGGCTGGAACAAGAACGGGGTCGGGCAGCAGTTCCCGATCACGGTTCCCGGAACGTTCATCACCCCCAGCGGGTTGGCAACGATGGGGTTCGGACCGGCGGCGGCACTCGGCGTCAAGCTGGCGCAGCCCGATCGCGCGGTCGTCGCGCTCATCGGTGACGGCGCCTTTGGCAGCAATCCCTCGGTCGTCGCGACGGCCATGGAAGCCGGTCTGGGGGTCATCTGGCTCGTGATGGACAACGCGGCCTTCGGGACGATCGCCGGCTTGACGAACATGCACTACGGCTGGGAGTTTGGGTGCCTGTTCGAGTCCGACGGGGTGCGCTACCGGACCGACTTCGCCCAGATCGCCAAGGGCTACGGTGCGGACGGCGTGTTCATCCGGTCGGCCGACGAACTCGGTCCGGCACTGACGGCGGCGCTGGCCTCCGGGCGGCCGACCGTCATTCAAGCGCCCATGGAGAATGCGCCCACCCCGACGCCCGGGCACTGGGACATCAACTGCATCTACCGGAAGGGAAGCTAGGCCACATACCGTGAGTGCGACCGCCCCCACCTCGCCTCGGCGGACGCACGTACGCTGGGTCCCGATCCTGGCGCTCGTCGCCGTCGGTACGATGATCAACTATCTCGACCGGACCGTCCTCGGCGTGGCGGCACCGTTCCTGGCGAAGGATCTCCAGTTGAATGCGGCCACGATGGGGCTGGTCTTCTCGGCCTTCTCGTGGAGCTACGCCCTGCTCCAGATTCCTGGCGGCATCTTCCTCGATCGCTTCGGCACGCGACTCACCTATTTCATCGCGGTCGTCTTCTGGTCGCTGTGCACGGCGCTGATGGGCTTCGTGCAGTCACTCAACGGCCTGATTCTGACGCGCATCGGTGTCGGCATCTTTGAGGCGCCGTGCTTCCCGACCAACAGCCGCATCCTCGCCATCTGGTTTCCCCAGCACGAGCGCGCGCGCGCGAACGGGATCTATTCCTTCGGGCAGTATGTCGGTCTGGGGTTCTTGAGCATCCCGCTGTTCTGGATCACCGAGCGGCTGGGATGGCGGGGCCTCTTCTTCGTGGTCGGCGGCTTCGGCGTGCTCTTTGGTCTGCTCTGGTGGTGGCTGTACCACAATCCGGCGGACAGCACCACCGCGAACCAGGCGGAACTCGACTACATCGAGGCCGGCGGGGGCGGAGAGTACAAGGGCCAGCCGCGTGACGTTCGAGTGGCGTCACGTCGCGGCACTGCTCCGCCGGCGCCAGGTCCTCGGCGCTTCCCTCGGACAGTTTGGTGGCAACTCGACGCAGGTCTTCTTCGTGACCTGGTTTCCGACCTACCTGGTGACCGCGCGCGGGATGACGTTCCTGCAGGCGGGCTTGATGACGGCGCTGCCTTTCATCGGGGCGTCGATAGGGGTGCTCTTTGGCGGGGTCCTCTCGGACACGATCTTGAAGAGGACCGGCTCGGCCAACTGGGCGCGTAAACTCCCGATCGTCGGGGGCCTGTTGCTCGCGTCGACGATTGTCGCGGCCAACTATGTGCCGGCAGGCAACGACGCCGCCGTCATCCTGATCATGTCCATCGCGTTCTTCGGCCAGGGCATGACGAACCTGGGCTGGACAGTGATCTCCGACATTGCGCCCAAGCCGCTCATCGGGCTGACGAGTGGCATTTTCAATTTCAGCGCCAATCTAGCCGGGATCATCACACCGCTCGTCATCGGCATCGCCTTCCAGATGACCGGCTCGTTCGTCGGCCCGCTCATTTACATCGGCGTCGTCGCGCTCATCGGCGCGGTCTCGTACAGCGTGATCCTGGGCGACATCCATCGGCTGGAGGTCACGACGGACTAACACCGATCTCCTGAACACGGCCGGTGGCTCATCGCGATGAACCAGACGACCACGATGGGCCCGAACCAGACTATTTGCGAGGATGAACCCTGTGGCGACTCGCGCGCGCACACCGGCGCCAGTGAAGAACCCTGATCCAGGAGAACGCCAGCAGCTGGACCGCATGCTGGCGAGCGCCACCTTTCGTCAGGTCGGCCGACTCAAGCGCTTCCTGAGTTTCATCGTCCTCGAAACGCTGCACGGCCGCGGCGATCAGCTCAAGGAATACGTCATCGGCGTTCAGGTCTTCGACAAGGACTCTTCCTTCGATCCTCGCGCCGACCCGATCGTGCGGGTGCAGGCGCGGCGCCTGCGCGCTCGACTGGTGCGCTACTACCGAGACGAGGGCGGGGCCGACGCCATCGTCATCGAGCTGCCCAAAGGCGGCTACACACCGGTCTTCAAGGTACGTGAGACGATACCGGCCGGGCGCCGCTCGATCGGCGCGACGCTCGCCGGCCGGAATACCATCGCCGTTCTTCCCTTCTCGGATGACAGCGCCGCCCTCGATCTCGGGTACTTCTGCCGCGGCCTGCACGAGGAGGCGATTGACCGCCTGGCCAAACTCGACGGCCTGCGAGTGATGGCCGTACACCGAGGCGGGTCGCGCCCGCCAGGTGACAGCAGCGACCCCGCCGCCCACGCCGCGATCCTGTTGACCGGCAGCGTCCGCGCGTGTGGGAATCGGCTGCGCATTACGATTCATCTCATCGACAACGCCACGGCGTCGTACCTGTGGTCAGAATCCATCGACGCGGCCGCGGATGACATCTTCGCCGCGCAGGAGGCGGTCGCGAGTGCGGTCGTGCGCAAGCTCGAGCCCAGGCTGCTCGAGGTCAGCCAGGGGCGCGGCCTGCGCCGGCCGGCAGAGAATCTCGCGGCGCGGAACCTGTACCTGCAAGGCCGGTATCATCTCAACCAACGGACCGACGAGGGACTGCACAAGGGCCTCGACTTCTTCGAGAAGGCCATCGTCGAAGACTCACAGTTTGCGCTGGCTCACAGCGGGCTGGCGGACGCTTACAGCCTCCTGGCCCACTACGGTGTCCGGCAGCCGAGCCTCGCGTGGACCAGCGCCGCCTCGAGCGCGGCGTCCGCCGTCATGCTGGACGGGAACTCGGCGGAGGCCCACACGTCGCTGGCGCACGTACGCGCGACGCAGGATTGGGACTGGCAGGGAGCAGAGCGCGAGTTTCAACTCGCCATCGAGCTCGATCCGTCGTACGCGACGGCCCGGCACTGGTATGCGATGTCGTGCCTCGTGCCCATGGGCCGTCTCGACCTCGCGCTGGAACAGATGCAGATGGCCCAGTCGCTCGACCCTGTGTCGTCAATTGTGGCGCGGGATCTGGCCGTCATCCTCGCCTACCGGCGTGACTACGAGGCCGCCCTCGAGCAGTGCGATCACGCGATCGAATTGAACCCGCACTTTCCACCGGCGTACTGGGCGCTGGGCATCATCCAGGAACAGCGCAACGAGCTCGACGAGGCCGTGGCCGCCTTCCAGCGCGCCATCGTTCTCTCGCCACAGAGTCCACGGATGCATGCCGCCCTGGGGCGGACGCTCGCGTTGTCGGGGAAGCGGTCGTTGGCAGCGCGCTCGGTGCAGAAACTCGAGGCCATGGCGAAACAACGTTACCTCTCGCCGTTCGAATTCGCCGTCGTCCGGTTCGCGCTTGGACAGGTCGACCTCGGATTCCGCTGGTTGCGGAAAGCGTGCGAACACCGCGCGTTCGACGTGCTGGCCCTCAAGGTTGACCCGCGATTCGAGGAGCTCAGAGATGACGCGCGACTCGCAGCGGTGCTGCGGGAGATCGGGCTCTCACAGCTCTAGAAGCTATCTCACAAACGCGAACGAGCGGCAGCGAGTGAGCCTGGCGAGCGGCGCGGGGCGAAGGGGCCCCGCGAGCGAGCCGAGGATCCGAGGGGCGAGCCCCTCGACTCTAGATGACCCCCTCGCCGCGGAGACGCGCGAGGTCGGTCGCAGTCAGGCCCAGTTCGCCGAAGAGAGCGTCGTTGTCGCGACCGAGTGTCCCGCCGGCCCAGCGGATCGCCCCCGGCGTCTCGGACAGCCGGGGAACGACGTCGTGCATGCGGACCTGTCCGCCGTCTTCGGGTACGTCCACGGTCAGCCCGCGGTCGCGCCAGTGAGGATCGCGCTCGATGGCCGCGATGGTCTGGACCGGCACCGCGGTGAGCTGGTGCACAGCGATGATGGCGATGTTCTCCGCCAGCGTGCGCCTGGCGATCGCCTCAGCCAACAGGACGTCGAGCTCCACTGCGTTCTGGACCCGCGCCTCGTTCGACGAGAATCGGGCATCCTCGAGGAGCGCGGCCAGCCCATAGCCGCGCAAGAACCTCTCTGCCATCTTCGGGGTCGAGCCGCTGACGGCGATCCAGCCGTCATCGCGCGTGCGATAGCAGCCGCGGGGACCCGCATTGCGGGACCGGCTCCCGTCGCGCGTGCGCTCACGCCCGAGCGCCGCGTACTCCGCAGGCAGCGGACCGAGGACGGAGAACAGCGATTCGAACAAGGCCACGTCGATCACTTGCCCGGTGCCGCCGTTGACGGCGCGGTGGTAGAGCGCGAACATGATCGCGTTCGAGGCATACAGTCCCGACGTCATGTCGGCAAGCGGGAAGCTCGGGACGATGGGGGCGCCGTCGGGTTCACCATTCATGGCGGCGAAACCACTCGCCGCTTCGACCAGCGTGCCAAACCCCGGGCGCTCGCGGCCCGGTCCAGTCTGCCCCCATCCGGAGATCCTGGCGAGAATCAATCCTGGATGCCAGGTCTTGAGGACGTCCCACCCGAGCCCCAGCCGCTCGAGCGTTCCCGGCACGAATGACTCCACCATCACGTCGAAGCGCGGCAGCAGCCGGCGCAGGAGATCGCACCCCGCCGGCGCCCGCAGGTTCAACGTCACCAGACGTTTGTTCCGGGCGTAGACCTTCCACCAGAATGGCTCGCCGCCGGCCGTCCATTGACGAAGGGGATCGCCCGTACCAGGCTGCTCTACTTTGACGACATCGGCGCCAAAGTCGGCCAGCAGCATGCCGGCGAGGCCGCCCGCGACCATGCGCGACAAGTCGAGAACACGAACGCCGGTGAGCGGTTGCGGACGTGCGGGGCGCGAGGGATCCAGGCCCACCAGGCAACTGCTCACAACCGGCAGATGAGGAGCTCGCGCTCGTACACCATCTCCGGCGGCAAGTGATCGTGCAGATCGATGAACAGCTCCTCGTGCTGCATCACTTCCTTGCGCCACTGCACGGGATCGACACTCTGCATTTCCTCGAACTGATCCTTCGAGACGTCGAGCCCGTGCCAGTCGATGTCCTCGTAGCGCGCCATCCACCCGATCGGTGACTCTCTCGCCAGCACGCGACCGCGCACCCGGTCGACGATCCACTTCAACACGCGCATGTTCTCGCGATACCCTGGCCAGAGAAACTGCCCGGTCGGGATCTTTGCGGAACCAGTTGACGTGAAATATCTTCGGGGTCTCGCTGAGCAGCCGCTGCATCTTGATCCAGTGGCGGAAGTAATCGCCCATGTGGTAGCCGCAGAACGGCAGCATCGCCATCGGATCGCGGCGCAGCGTGCCGACGCTGCCGGTGGCTGCCGCGGTCGTTTCCGAGCCCATCGTCGCGCCGGTGTACACGCCCGAGCTCCAGTTGAACGACTGATACACGAGCGGCAGCGTGTGAGCGCGCCGGCCGCCGAAGACGATGGCGCTGATCGGCACGCCTTCGGGCGCCTCCCAGTCGGCATCGATGATCGGACACTGCGACGCGGGCGCCGTGAAGCGGGCGTTGGGATGCGCCGCGGTCTTGCCGGCGGCACGACCGATCTCCGGCGTCCACCGGTCGCCCCGCCAGTCGAGACACTCGGCCGGCGGTTCGTCCGTCATGCCTTCCCACCACACGCCGCCTTCCGGCGTCAGGGCGACGTTGGTGAAGATCGTGTTCCGCGCCACCGTGGCCAAGGCGTTGGGGTTGGTCAGGCGCGACGTCCCGGGCGCGACGCCAAACACACCGGCCTCGGGATTGATCGCGCGCAGGCGGCCGTTCGCGTCCGGCTTGATCCAGGCGATGTCGTCGCCGACCATCCACACCTTCCAGCCCTTCATGGCCTCCGGCGGGATGAGCATCGCCAGGTTGGTCTTGCCACAGGCACTCGGAAACGCGGCCGCCAGGTAGGTCTTCTCGCCCCGCGGATCCTCGACGCCGAGGATCAGCATGTGCTCCGCCATCCACCCTTCGTCGCGGGCGATGTTGGAGGCGATGCGCAAGCCGAAGCATTTCTTTCCAAGGAGCGCATTGCCGCCGTAGCCCGAGCCGAACGACCAGATCTCGCGCGTCTCGGGGAAATGGACGATGTACTTCTCTGGATTGCACGGCCAGGGGACGTCCGCCTGACCGGGAGCGAGCGGCGCCCCGACACTGTGCATGCACGGGACGACGCGCTGATTGTTGCGGTCGATCTCGCGCAGCACTGGGAGGCCGATGCGGGCCATGATCCGCATGCTGACGACCACGTAGGGCGAATCGGTCAACTGGACGGCGATGCGGGACATCGGCGAGCCGGGCACGCCCATGCTGAACGCCAGCACGTACATCGTGCGGCCGGCCATCGCGCCGCTGAACATCTCCTTCAGCCGCGTGTGCATCTCGAACGGGTTGACCCAGTTGTTCGTCGGGCCCGCGCTGTCCTTCGACAGCGAGCACACGAACGTGCGCGATTCGACCCGCGCGACGTCATTCGCATCCGACCGGGCGTAGAAACAGCCGGGCCACAGCTCCTGGTTGAGGCGAACGAGCGTGCCACTCCGGAGCATCTGTTCGCAGAGCTGGTCGTACTCGCCCTCGGAACCATCGACCCAGTGGATCGACTTGGGTTGCGTCAGGTCCGCCATCTTCTTCACCCACCGCAGCAGATGCAGGTTGGTTGACAGCGGCGCCGATGTGTCGCGCGACGTCGTGCGTGAGTCCATAGATGAAAGGCAATGATACGGGATGCGGGCGCCCGGCGGCGAACCCGCCGGAAATTATCACCGCGTGCAGGGTGGGAATAGCCAAGGTCCGCCGTGGTTGAGGTCATCGCCACGGTGTCGTCAGCCCGTGCGCGAGCCCGCGCGGCTTGGTGGTCAGTGGAACTCGAGGCGCTCCCGACGGTCCTCGATGACCTTCCCATCGACTCCGGGTACGCTGGCGACCCCTTCCCAGCCCTTGAACGGGCCGTGCTTCTCGCGATACTCGACAATCGCCGCCGCTTCCTTCTGGGAGACCTCGAGCACCTCGACGATTCGCCCCACCGGCGCAACATTGATGTTGACCGTGGCCAGGAGCTGCTTGGCCAGGTACGCGAGGATGGCGTCGTAGTCCTCGTCCTTCACCAGTGCACCACGGTCAATCATCAGGTCCACAATCCCCTGCCACTCGGTCGGCGTGCGCTTGGCGCGCTGGACCACGTTGGCGCCATGACACCGGCTGGTGCAGGCCATCTCGACTACGGCCTTGCCCTCGCCTTCAGGGAGAGCATCCTGGTGCGCCAGCGCCGCGGCTCCGCCCCACAAGAGAATCCCGAGACCGAGGGTGTTCTTCATGCCCGACAAGGCGTTCATTGATGGGGGCCGGAGATCAAGAAAACAGGTGGTTCCACAACTCATTCGGCCAGGCGAAGGGCCCAGCGAATCGCCTCGAAGTACATCCGCTGGACCACTGGGTTGTCCCACGACTCGGGAAGGTGACCAAGCGTGGAATAGAACACACGGCCCTGGCCATGCGTTTTGGCCCAGGCCACGGGGAAGTCGCCGTCCTTCCTGTGCACGAGCGGCGCCTTGAGATCGACGCTGCCGGGATCGAGCCGTGCGAGCACACGAACCTTCGAGCGCGAGAAGTCCTTTACCTGGTAGTGCTCGTCCCGCAGCACGACAGAGGCAGGAAACGACGTCATCGCTGGAAACCTGGCATCCTCGACGATCACCCTGGCGTCGGTGACGTTCCAGGGGGGCTCGTCGAAACGGCCCCCGAGCATCTCGCCAAACTCCGGCCAGGACATGAACGCCGTAATGGCCGAGTGCGCGGCGACGAAACCTTTGCCGTCGTCCTTGATGAACGCCATGAGGTCGGCGCGCTGCTCTGGTGTCAGTTCGATCTCGCGCACCCCAAAGAAGAAGATCGCGTCGAAGTCGTTCAGGTTTCTGGCGAGGAAGTTCTCCCCGAATGCGATGCCCGTCCCGGTGCGGAACACGATCGGACTCTTCGTGATCGGCTGCGAGTCGGTCCGGATGAACGTGTCGTACATCCCCGACTGGTACCCAGCCGTTCGATCGTCGCGAGCGCGTGAGAGATGACATCGTGCTGATAGCCGAAGCGGACGTCGGCCCACGCCAGCACACGCTTGCTAGGCGCAGGCTGATTCTGCGACCGTTCCCGCGCACCGCTGCCGATTTGCAGGAGCACGAGCGCACCGATCACGCCGGCGAGCGCCGATACGCGTCGGGCCGTCCCGGTGCTCCTCCGGCCGCTCGCGCTCAATGGAAATACCCGGCGGCGGGGATCGCAGTCGACGGCACCGTGACCGTCAGCGCGCGAAAGAAGTCGAGTCCCTTGGTGTTCATCGGCAGCACGCGGATCGCGTCACCGAACTCCATCATCTGTTCGTGCGCCGGGTCGTAGCGCGGCCAAGCCAGCGCGGGCGTAGTTGGGTTTCCGGTCCGGGCGAAGGCCACGAGCGCGTCCGAGAGCTTGTTTGCGAGATCGCGATCGTAGGCCGTCCAGTTTCGTGTCGGACGGAAGAGGTTGTAGGCGTCCTGCGTCTGCAACCAGTACGGCACTTCCCCGGTGTGGTAGGCGCCGACGGTCGTGGGGTTGTGATCCGAGAACGTGACGCCGTCGACGTACGGATGCACACGGGAGAACATGCTCACGTACACGGGCGACTTTCCCGTCTTGACCTGCGCCAGCGCCCAGCTCCGCATCGTCGTCTCCATGCCGGCCTCGCGGGCGGCTTTGGCTCCGGCCGACGGCACATCGGCATCCGTGGCGACGGGATAGAGCGCCAGGAAGTCGCCCGTCTTGTCGCCGTAGAGCTGCCGGGCCGCGGCGCGGTACTCGTCGACGGTCTTCGCCGCGCGGAGAGCATTCGAGCTCTCGTCTTTCATCAGGCTCAGGAGCAGCGGGATATCGTTCTGCCGGCTCGCCGCAAAGAGCTGTAGTTGGTGACTCGGGCAACAGGTTGCCGTCGACCGTCGGCTGGAACCTGGGCGCGCCCGGCGCGATCTGGGCCGCGTAGATGCGGTCGGCGGAGAGCCGTCGCATCTCGGCCATGGACTGTACCTTCAGCTGCTCCTGCAGCCGCCGGCCGCTTTGCTCGCCCTCGGCGAGGGAGGCGGTGCGGCCGCGGCCGCCGACGGCACTGCCACTCATCCCGAACGCGCGATGGATGAGCCCCCGTGCCAGCGGGCTGGACTGCAGGTACGACACGGACGCCGCCCCAGCAGACTGACCGAGGATCGTGACGTTACCGGGATCGCCGCCGAATTGCGCGATGTTCCGGTTGACCCACTGCAGTGCCGCGACCTGGTCCAGCAACCCCCAGTTTCCGGACGTGCGACGCGGACTCTCCGCCGTCAGCTCGGGATGCGCCAGGAAGCCCAACGCGCCGACGCGGTAGTTGAAGCTGGCGAAGACGACGCCCTTCTTCGCGAGCGACTCACCACTGTAATTCGCCATGGCGCTCGAGCCTTGAGTGAAAGCGCCTCCGTAGATGAAGACCAGCACCGGCAGCTTCTGGCCCGGCTTCGCGTTGGCCGGAGCCCAGATGTTGAGGTAGAGGCAGTCTTCGCTGGTCGGCTCTTCGCCAAAGTAGTGATTGAGGTCGCTGGCTCGCAGGTTCTGAATGCACTTCGCCGGCATCCGGTCGGCGTTGTACACACCCTTCCACGGCGTCGCCGGCTGAGGCGCGCGCCAGCGCAGCTCGCGCACCGGCGGCGCCGCGAACGGAATGCCGAAGTAGGCCTTCACCCCTGAGGCGAGAAGCTTTCCCGCGACCCGTCCACTGTCGACGGTAATCGGATCGGCAGGAATCGGCTGAACCACTTGCGCGAGGGTCGCGCCGATCACTACTGCGAAGAGCATTCTCACGGATTTACCTCTTGGCAGAGACGGTACGATGGCGTTCGTCACACGGGACGCGGATCACGCGGATGACGCCGATCCCTGAATCCACAAGTATCCAGACACGGTGCGCGGCAGCCTGGCAAGCCAGGCTGGTGTGGTGGGGGCGCGCCGGGATCCGCACGCCCTCCCGCCCGCCAGGGGCGTGCGGATCCCGGCGCGCCCCCCCACCCGCGCCTCCGGCGCGGCCGGGCACGGACCCGTGATCCGCGTGATCCGCGAGATCCGCGTCCCGTTCAGATCGACGCCGCGACCCTAATGCGGCCTTGCTGGTCAAAAATCATACTTCAGCGCAAACTGCATGATACGCGGCGCCCCGGCAGTCAGAATCCGGCCGAAGTTCGAGCTGTTGAGCGCAGCGACTGGCGCGTTGAAGCTCGCGTGATTCGCGACGTTGAACACTTCCCAGCGAAACTGCATCGAGTCGTCGCCGATCCTGAAGGTTCGAGTGACCGCCAGATCGTTGACCCACTGCGACGGATTGTTGATCGTATTCGGGCGCAACGTGCTGTAGGTGCCGACATCCGGCGAGGTGAACGCATTGCGATTCAGGTAATTGTCCGGCGTTCTGGCGGCGTAGGGATCGTCGAGAATCTGCACGGCCCGTTGACCGCCCAGTCCGGTGAGAGCATTGTCGACGCCGGTCGTCACGGACGTCCAGTTGCCGCTCTGCCACCGCACGAGCGGCGCGATCTGCCAGTCGCTGAAGAGGACGCGCATGGTGCCGTTCGAGAACTGGGGCGTCCGCGCCACGACCGAGGCATTGATGACGTGCCGGCGATCCGAGTCGCAGTACCAGTAGTCGAGATCCGGGTTGCTCGGGTCGACCACCGTCGGCCCCGTCAGCTCGGTCGTCGCCGGGTCGCTCTTGCAGTGGGAGAGCGTGTAGTTGGAGAGCACGCTGAAGTTGCCCTTCAGCCGCCGCTGCAGGGACAGCAGCATCCCATGATAATTGGCGTGTCCGGTGTCGTCGAGTTGACCGATCGTGCCGTAGAACTGGCCCATGACCGGATCCTGACGATACAGCACGCGACGCTGGTTCGTGGTTCCCGTCGTGGCGCCCGGGAAGTAGACCGCCGGGTTCAGCTCCGTCGCCCGCCACAGATGGTTCGCGTGATTGCCAAGATAGCTGGCTGATACCAGCCAGTCGCCGATCTGGCGCTGCGCCCCTACGTTCCACTGCTGTAACGCCGTCGGTTGCGTGTCGAGCGGAGCGTTGACGTAGACCCCGAACGCGGGGAAGGGCTGCGTCTGCCAGCCGGTCGCCAGCGCCGGAAATGGATTTCCGCCGGGATAGTTGAGGTACGGATCGGAGAAGCCACCGGCTGGATTCGTCAACGTGATCTGGGCGCCCCACGGGGGATTGTTGGCGAAGCGTGTGTTGAAGAAGAGGTGCGGCGTATCGTAGAAGATGCCCCAGCCGGCGCGGATCGCGGTCTCGGCATCTGGCGTCCAGACCACACCGAGGCGCGGCGCGAACTGGGCGATCTTCGAGTTCATCACGGCATTTCCTGGGAACTCCGGATCGCCAGGGAAGAACAAACCCGGAGGGGCCTGCGGGTACGTGCGGCTGCGAATCCCCTGATCGAACCGGGCCTGGTCGAAGTTGCTGCTGTAGCCCAGCGAGTTCTTGATCGGCAGATAGGGTTCCCATCGCAGACCCGCGTTGACGGTGAGGTTCGCACGGGCCTTCCACTCGTCCTGGATGTAAGCGCCGACGTAGTCGTTCTCGTCGAAGTCGTAGACGGGATTGCCTTGCAGGAAGCCACTCAGGCGGCCGAGCATGAAATCGGCGAGACCGAGCCCGGTCGTCTGACCGTTGAACGTGAACTGCCCATTGCTCGGGCGGTTGTTGAGCGTCTCGATCTTGGTCCGTATCCAGTTCGCTCCAAACGACACTTGATGATGGCCGCGGATGAGGTCGATATCGTTCGCGATCTGGAAGCTGTCGGAGTTGAAGAAGCCCGGATTTGTCCCACCCGCGCCGATGCCGAAGCCGTTCGTGACGGTGACGCCCATGAAGCCAGGCTGCGGACCATAGACGCCGATGCCGAGATCCGCCGGTGAGAAGAACTCCGGCAGCGGCCGGTCATTCAGTGTCTTGTTGTAGGTCACGTGCAGCGCATTGATCATGCGGGGCGAGAGGATCCAGTTGTGGCCGAGCACGAACGAGTGCGCCTTGTTGTTCTGGCCGGTCCGACTGAGCGTGAGGACGTTGACGCCGTCGTAGGTCGCCGGATTGTCGTAGACCGCATACAGATATCGGGCGAACAGCGACTGGCTCGACGACATGCTGTAGTCGGCTTTGGCCAGGGTCTGATGCTCCGTGTTGTTGTTGGGGATTCCGTACTGCAGACGGCCGCATGGGTCGGTGGAGACCGGAACCTTCTGCAGGAACTCCATCGACGCGGTATTGAATCGGGCCGGATCGATGCGGTTGTCCGTAAAGCCGGCGGCCGGGGACAGCGTGATCTGCCGGCCACTGCAGGACGGCGCGGTGATGCCGGTGAAATCGCCATTCAGCATCGCCTGAGTCGGCACGAAGCTGACGGTTTCCGCCGGATTGCTCTTCTCGATTCGCCCCTGATATCCGGCAAAGAAGAACACCTTGTCCTTGATGAGCGGTCCGCCGACCGTTCCCCCGAACTGGTTCCTCTTCAGACTGTCGCGCTGAGGTGCGAAGAAATTGCGCGCGTTGAACCTGTAGTTCCGCACGAAATCGAAGACGTTCCCCCTGAGGTTGTTCGTCCCGGACTTGGTCACGACGTTGACCGCCGATGCCGCGTGATGTCCATAGCGTGCGGGCAATGAGCTCGTCTCGACCTTGAACTCCTGAATGGCATCGGGAAA
The DNA here is from genome assembly GCA_963847975.1 of uncultured Acidobacteriota bacterium. Taxonomy (GTDB): domain Bacteria; phylum Acidobacteriota; class Vicinamibacteria; order Vicinamibacterales; family 2-12-FULL-66-21; genus DATBJJ01. The sequence continues at coordinate 188,099 of CAWKBU010000029.1, forward strand.
CGGCGTCGGCAGGTTCAGGTTGTTGAACGGGTCGTTGTGTGTGCCCCCGTCCATGATGTACGTCATCCCGTTTGCCTGCCCGCCGGCTACCGAGATCGTGACCGTCGGATAGTTCTTGTTGGTGTTGAGGTCACCGGCGGGAGCGGATGTGGCCAGGCCGGACAGGAAGATCAGTTCCGTGGCCTGCCGGCCGTTCAGCGGAATCTCCATCACGCGCTCGTTGTCGATGACCTGGCCCACGCCGGTCGATCGCGTTTCCACCATCGCGGTTCCGGCGGTGACGGTCACCTGCTCGCCGAGCGCGCCGACGGAGAGCGTGACGTCGACGATCGGGTTGCTGTTGACCTGCAGCACAATCCCGTCGCGCAAGTAGGTCTGAAAGCCCTGGAGCACGATCTTGAGCTGATAGGGCCCCACCGGCAGGTTGGGAATGACATACGCTCCGTCGGGTCCCGCGACAACGGTCCGCGTCATACCGGTGTCGGTCTTCGTCGCGGTGATCTCGGCGCCGGGAAGGACGCCGCCGCCAGAATCCCGCACCACGCCGGCAATTTGCGAGCCTGCGACTGCTTGTGCCCAGCTTGTCCCGCTCGCCGGCAGCCAAACGCATCCCAGGATGACCAGCGCTCGTAGTAGCCTCATTCGCTCCTCCACGATGCAGTCCGAACACACGAGTTCGCACGTTGCGGGGCACACGCTAACACCGGGGATGTACGGATCGCTACGTCGTTACGGTATCGCTACCGTTACAGCCGCGAGGGCACGGACGAAAGCTCGACCGCGCCGCGATTTACCGCGCCGCGGGGCTCGGCGGTGACGACGTCATGGGGTGGGGTTTGAGCTCGCCGTCGGTGAGCCCGAGAGACCACTTGATGGCCTCGAGGTACATCTGCTGAATGTCCCGGATGTCCCACGTCGCGGAGGAATGCGCGAAGGAACCGAAGAACACTCGTCCCTTGCCGTACATCTTCGCCCAGGCCAGCGGGTGGTCGCCGTCGGGGCGATGCAGGTTCGGGTTGGGGGGCACGTTCGAGAGATCCAGCCGCAGCAGCACGTGAATCTTGTCGCGCGAATATTCTTTCGGCTGATAGAACTCGTCGGTGAAATTGAACGACGCCGGGAAATGCTTCGTGGCCGGAAAGGCCGCGTCTTCGGTGATGACCACTCCCGGCCCATTGATCGGATGCCCATCGAAGCGAGCCCCGAGCAGTTCGCCGAACTCCGGCCACGATTCGAACGCCGTGAGCCCGACATGCGCCGCCACGAATCCCTTGCCTTCGTCCCTGACAAACGACAGGAGCTCGGCCTTCTGCGCCTCGTCGAGCGGCACGTCGCGATGGCCCATGAAGAAGATCGCGTCGACGTTGTTCAGGCTCGGTCCTCCACTCGCCGGCTGCCCAGTCGTCTTGAGCGGGCTCTTCGAGATGATGTTGGAATCGGTGCGGATATACGTGTCATAGGCCCCTGACTCGTAGCCCAGACGCTCGATGACTGCCAGCGCGTGCGAGACCGAATCATGTTGCGCCTGGCCATTGCGGGTATCGGCCCACGCGAGCACCACTTTGCGAGTCCGCGCCGCGCCGCGGCCGGCTCCACGCCCGCGCTGTCCACGGCCCTGCGGCGGCTGCGCCGGCGCCGCCACACCCGGCTGCGTCTGGCCCGCTGCCGTGGGCGGCGGAGCTTGCTCGGCTCCAACGAACAGAGCGCCGAGGAGAACCGCGAGCGAGGTCACAGTGAATCGAGCGCTGGGCATTTGGTCTCTCCGGAACACCCGACTCCGAGAACAGGATCTACCACCCAGGTGAATCTACCACCGTCCGTCCACGAATCGTCTATCGCGACGCCGGCAACGCATACGCCGTAATGCTGTCATCGGTGAGTGGCGCCGCGAGAAAGCCGCCGCCAGTCGAGGTGATGACCACGTACTGGCGGCCGTCCCGGCCGCGATAGGTGCTCGGCACAGCGTGCGCAGCGGCGCCAAGCTTGACCGTCCACAGCTCTCGACCGTCCTTCGCGTCGAACGCCCGGAATCGGCTGTCGTCGGTCGCGCCGATGAACACCAGCCCGCCGGCGGTGGCGATCGGACCGCCGTTTCCGGGTCGTCCGGTGCGCTGTTTCTCGGGAGGCAGGCTGTCGGTTACGCCGAGCGTCACCCGCCACGCAAACTCTCCGGTGTTGACATTCACCGCCGTCAACTGCCCCCAGGGTGGCTGCTGGCACATCATGTTGAGATCTTCATCTTTGAAGCGACCCCCGCCGGGCACATTCCCATAGGGATTGTTGCCGCCGCGCCCACCGCGTCCGCGGCCGGCGGCAGGCTGGGCGTTGGCTGCCGCAGCCGGATCGGCGAAGCCCTGGACCTGGCCAATTTCATTCGTGTTGACGAACAGGTAGCCGAGCGCTGGGTTGAAGGCCATGCCGCCCCAGTTCACCCCGCCGTGATTGCCCGGAAACTGCACGCGGAGGCGGTTGTATCCCACCGGCAAATACGGCCCACCGAGCTGCATGCCCTGCATCAGCTTGCGACAGGACGCTTCGAGCTCCGGCGTCACCGTGGCCACGTCAGCCTCGGTCATGGTCATGCGCGACAGCGGGGGTGGTTTGAGCGGGAAGGGCTGCGTCTTTGCCGCTCGCTCCAGGGGGACCTCGCTCGGCGGTACAGGTCGGTCCTCGACGCCGTAAATCGGCTTCCCCGTCACTCGATCGAGGAGGAACAAGAGACCGACCTTGCCGATCACGGCGACGGCCGGAATGGTGCGGTTGCCCTGTCGCACATCAAAGAGCATCGGCGGGTTCGACAGGTCCGCGTCCCAGATGTCATGCCGCACGACCTGGAAATGCCACAGGTACTTCCCGGTCGCCGCCTCGGCCGCGACGACGCTCGTGCTGAAGAGATTGTCGCCGGGCCGATCACCGCCGTAGCGGTCGGTCGCCGGCGCGCCAAACGGCATGAACACGATGCCGCGCTGGACATCGACGGTCATGAGGCCCCAGACGTTCACGCCCGACCGCTGCTTCCAGCTGTCACCCTCCCAGGTGTTGTTGAACGGCGCGCCCGCGCGAGGCACGGAGTGAAATGTCCAGACGAGACGTCCGGTGTGGATATCCCACGCGCGCACGTCGCCGGCTGGCCCAAGCGCCGGCCCTTCCTGGGTCCGGCCGCCGGTGACGACGAGGTTGCGGTAGACGACCGGCGGTGAGCTCAGCCCGTTGTTGCCCGGAAGCCCTTGAAGCACTTCGGGGGTATTGAGGTCCACGATGCCCTTGTCGCCGAAATCGGGATCGAGCTGGCCCGTTTTCGCGTCGAGGGAGTAGAGCTTCCCTTCTCCCGATCCGAATACGATGCGCGGCGAGCGGCGGGCATCGCCCGGCCAGTACCTCGACACCGCGAGTCGAAGGATTGCCGGAGGGGAGCCGAAATATCCACAGCTCTTTACCGGTGGTTGGGTCGAGGGCCACGACACGACCGTACGGCGTCGACACGTACATCACGCCGTCAATGACCAGCGGCGTCGTTTCGCCGGCGGAGAAACCCGAACCTCCACTGCCGCGCCCGCCGCGTCCGCGGCCGCGGCCGGCAGCCGCGGCGTCCGCCACCTCGGGATCTGCCGACGCCACTGGTGCCGTCACGTCAGCGGGTTTCATGTGGTACACCCACGCCACGCTCAGGCGATTGACGTTGGCCGGAGTGATGTCGGTGAGCGGTGAGTAGCGGGCGCCACCGGCGTCGTGCCCATACGTTGGCCACTCCGCGGATGGGGATGCGGCGCCCTTCGACTGTGCGCGCGTTCCCATCCGTGAAGGAACGACTACGGCCGCGACGACAACGGCTCCTGCTATCAAAGGCACCGCGACGCGACGGATAGACGGGCGCTGCATGACGAGACTCCTCGGTCCACGACGATGAATGCTGCCCGGCGGTCACTTTCAGCCGGCACGGTCGTGGGAACGATAACAGGCTCTCGGAACGCCGGACTTCTGTTACGGTGCGGTTACGTTACATCCCAGGGACGCGCGCGGGCGGCCGCACGCTCAGCTCCCCTAGGCCAGCAGCGGCGTCGTCCGCTTGCACAGCTGAAGGGGCAGCCCCCACGGGTCACGCAGCATCAGGAGCCGTGAGCCATCGGCGAGCATCTGCTCGTCGACAAACGTCGCCCCGGCGGCAACGAGCGCCGCCCGGGCGGCGTCGGGATCGGGGGCGGCAAACGCGAGATGAAACCGCAGCGGGTGCATGGCGGCGTAGTCCGGAACGGGATCGGCCGTGGGGTTGGTGTAGATCTCGATCACCGCGTGGCCGTTCGCATCGGCGAGGAAATGCATGTACGGCGGCGTCTGGACGCGGCGGACGACCCGCATTCCCAGGTGCTCGACATACCAGGCGGCCATCGCCACCGGGTCGGTCACGTTACAGGCGACGTGCTCGACGTTGAGGACGGGCATCTTCGATCGGCTCCTTGCTTTCTTCGGGGAACTTTCGCAGGACGTTCTTACAGAAGGTCAGGAGATCAGGAGAAATCAATTTTTCGGATCTTTGATCCTTGCGGCTCCTGATCTCCTTATCTCCTGTTCCATTTAAATACTAACGAACGACCTATCTGGTCGACAGCGAGATCTCGTCGACGATCGCGTGCGCCGGTAGGGTCGCGACCAGCCAGACACACGCGGCCAGGTCTTCGGGTTGGAGCATGCGCGCGCGCACCTCCGGGGCCGGCGGCTGCGGCCGCTGGTCGAGCAGCGGCGTATTGACGTCGCGCGGGCAGATCGAACACGCGCGCACGCCGTGGCCGCGTTCCTCGGCATTGATCTGCTGCGTCAGGCCCATGAGGCCGAACTTCGACGACACATACGCCGCCCCAGCCAGGTCGCGCGCCATCTTGCCGACATCCGAGTTGATGTTGACGATCGTCCCGGTGCCGCGCGCGCGCATGCCAGGGAGGAACGCGCGCACGCAGTAGTAGGCTCCGTGGAGATTGGTCGCGAGGACGGCGTGCCAGTCGTCGAGCGAGAGGACCTCGAAGCTCCGTCGCGGCACGTTGATGCCGGCGGCGTTCACCAGGACGTCGACCACCCCGAAACGGTCGAGCACGGCCTTGCCCATCGCCGCGACGGCGTCCGGCGAACTGACGTCGCACGGGAACGCGGCCACACGATCGTCTGTTCCCGAGTGCGGTTCAGCGGACTTCTCTGTCAGCGCGGCGGTCTCTGCCAGGGCGGCGGGCCTGCGCCCGACGAGCCCCACGCGCCAGCCCTCAGCCGCGAATCGCAGCGCCACGGCCCTGCCGACGCCGCTGCCGGCCCCGGTGATGACGACGGTGTTCTGGTTGCTCACCCGACAAATCGTATGTCAAGACGACCGGCGCCAAGCCCTCGCCAAAGGCTCCTCAACACGCGAAATCACTGATCGCGCTGGAGTTCCGGGCGCTGCGGAAGTCTCGGGCCGTCATTTTCAGACTTTTTGAGTTGACCGACCAATTTGGTCGCCTTTATACTTGCGGCGTAAATGAGAACCGTCTCATTTACGCATTCGGGGCGATGCCGTCGCTCGGAAGCCATCATAAAAACGAGGGCCCGCCAGTGCTGTAACACCGGCGGGCCCGGCCGGAACAGAAGGTCTCGGGTAGACCGTTTTCTTGCCATTCGCTTGCGCGCTGGCGCGTCCGACCCGGCAATAGTACGGGTCGGACAGCTCCCGGCGCAAGTACGGAGAGGTGCAATGCGCCGCTGGTTATCGTGTGTCCTGTTGTGTCTATCGCCTTCCTTCTCGTTCGCACAGTCGCCGTCGATCGCCTCGCCCGACAGCGATCAGCAAGCCACCTCGCGCGCGCTCTTGCGCGGTCGGGTCGTCGACGCCAGCAGCGCCGCAATCGTTGGCGCGCAGGTGACGGTGACCGCCGACCGTCCGGGCGCGCCGGTCTCGACCGTCACCAATCAGCAGGGTGAGTTCGAGATCGCCGTGATCCCTGGCGGCTACACGGTTCTGGTGACCGCGAACGGCTTCGTCGAAGGCGCGCAACGCTTCACCGCCGGCCAGGGGGCAACCGTCAGCGGCGGACTTCACCCTCGAGGTCGCCGGAATTCAGGAATCCGTGAGCGTCGACGCGACGGTCGGGTACTCGGTGCCCGCGGTCTCGTCTGCCACCAAGACGACGACGCCGCTGCGCGACGTGCCTCAGGCCGTCAGCGTCGTCTCGAGCGCGCTCATCGCCGACCAGCGCATGTCCAGCATGGCGGACGTCGTGCGCTACATGCCGGGCGTCGGCATCGCGCAGGGCGAGGGCAACCGCGACACGCCGATCCTGCGCGGCAACAGCACGACCTCGGACTTCTTCGTCGACGGCGTGCGCGACGACGTGCAGTACTTCCGCGACGTCTACAACGTCGATCGCGTCGAGGCGCTCAAGGGTCCGAACGCCATGATCTTCGGCCGCGGCGGTGTCGGCGGCGTGATCAACCGGGTCACGCGGCAGGCCGACTGGGGCCAGTCGCGGGAGGCGTCGCTGCAGTTTGGCTCGTGGGACAACAAGCGCTTCACGGCCGACGTCGGCCGCAGCCTGAACGACACGGCCGCCCTTCGCGCCACGACGATGTACGAGAACTCGGACTCCTACCGCGAACGGCGTCGGCGTCGAGCGCTACGGTTTCAATCCAACCGCTGCCTTCCGCCTGAGCCCGAACACGACGATCCGCGCCAGCTACGAATACTTTCACGACGAGCGCACCGCCGACCGTGGCATCTCGTCGTTCAACGGCCGGCCGGTCGAGACCGATCCCGAGCACCTTCTTCGGCGATCCGGCGCGAGAGCCCGTCCGACGCCACCGTCAACCTCGTCTCGGCGCTCGTCGAGCACCGGTTCGGGCCGCGCATCACGCTGAGAAACCGCACGACCTACGGCAACTACGACAAGTTCTACCAGAACGTCTTCCCCGGTGCCGTCAACGCCGCCGGCACGACCGTCGCCATCTCCGCGTACAACAACGCCACGACGCGCGACAACGTCTTCAATCAGACCGATCTGATCGTCTCGACGCAGACCGGTCGCTTTGGCCACACGCTGCTCCTCGGCTCGGAGTTCGGCCGGCAGAGCACCGACAACTTCCGCGAAACCGGCTTCTTCTCGAGCCTCGGAGCGAACGTCACCTCGTTCAACGCGCCGCTCAGCGACCCGACCATTTCCATGCCGCTCGACTTCCGCCAGAACGCCACCGACGCCGACAACAGCGGCGTGGCCACCGTCGCGGCGGTCTACGCGCAGGACCAGATCGCGCTCTCGGACCGCGTCGAAGCGGTCGTCGGGCTCCGCTTCGACAGCTTCCAGTCCGACGTCACCAACAACCGTACGACCGCAGATTTCTCGAGCAGCGATGGCCTGCTCTCGCCGCGGCTGGGCGTCATCTACAAGCCGATGCTGCCGCTCTCGTTGTACGGCAGCTACAGCCTCACCTACCTGCCGCGCGCAGGCGAGCAGCTGTCGTCGCTCTCGCTGACCAATCAGGCGCTCGATCCCGAAGAGTTCCGCAACTACGAAGTGGGCGCGAAGTGGGACATCGTCCCGGCCTTCTCGTTCACGGCGGCCCTCTACCGGCTCGATCGCGGCAATGTGGTCGTGCCCGATCCCACCGATCCGACGCTCTCGATCCTGGTGGACGCGCAGCGGACCAAGGGCCTCGAGCTGGGCGTGAACGGCAACATCACGCGCGCCTGGAGCATGGCGGGCGGCTACGCCTACCAGGACGGAGAAATCACGCGCTCGATCTCGGCCACCGCACAGGCGGGGGCGACCCTGGCGCAACTGCCCACGCACTCGATCTCGCTCTGGAACAAGTACGACTTCACGTCTCGACTGGCGGCGGCGCTCGGCGTGATCTATCGCGGGGATGTCTTCACGTCGACCGACAACCTCGGTCGTGCTGCCCAATTGGACGCGCGTCGACGCTGCGGCCTACTACAACCTGACGGCCGGGATCCGGGCGCAGGTCAACGTCGAGAACCTGTTCGACGAGAACTACTACGCCAACGCGCACAGCAACACGAACATCACGCCTGGCTCGCCGCGAGCCATCCGGTTCGCGGTGACCACGCGCTTCTAACTCGACTGGCAACGCTCGGGCCTGTTGGTGAATCGATGACCGAACACAGTGCGAACCGCGCCGCCGCCGCTCGCCCCCTCGTCGTGGCCGGGCTGAGGCTCGACTTCGGCTCGCTGCGAGCCGTCGACGACGTGTCGTTCGAGCTCGAACGCGGTTCGATCCTGTGCCTGCTCGGGGCCTCCGGCTCCGGCAAGTCCTCGGTCTTGCGCCTGATCGCGGGCCTCGAGCGCCCGACGAGCGGACAGATCCTCATCGACGGCCGAACGGTCGCTGACGATGACGTCTTCGTCGAGCCCGAGCAACGCCATGTCGGCATGGTGTTCCAGGATTTTGCCTTGTTCCCTCACCTCACGGTCAGGGGCAACGTCGCGTTCGGACTGCGCGGCCGCAGTGCGGCGGAGATCGAACGCACGGTCACGACGCTTTTGACCGACGTCGAGCTGGTCGATCGCGCCGACAGCTACCCGCACATGCTCTCAGGGGGCGAACGCCAGCGGGTGGCGCTGGCGCGCGCGCTCGCGCCCGGGCCGCAGATCCTCCTGATGGACGAACCCTTCTCGAGCCTCGACGCGCGGTTGCGCGATCAGGTCCGGGAACAGACGATCGATCTCCTCCGGCGCAGGGGGACGACGACGATCCTGGTCACTCACGATCCGAGTGAGGCGATGCGGGTCGCCGACCGCATTGGCGTGCTGACCCACGGCCGCCTCGAGCAGTTCGGGACCGCGGCCGACCTCTATCGCCGTCCCTGTTCTCCGCAGATGGCCTGCAGCTTCGGCGCCGTCAACACCATGGCGGCCACGGTCGAAGGCGGCGCGCTCCGCACGCCGCTCGGGGACTTTCGCGCGCCGGCGAGCGCGGAACACGGGCCGGCCATCGTCTGCATCCGGCCACAGCACGTCGTGCTGCGCCGCACCGACGGCGGGGGCGACGGCGTGCGCGCGACGGTGACCGGGGTGACGTGCATCGGCGACGTCACCGAAGTACAGCTGCGCGTCGCCGACCTGCGGCTGGTCGCGCGCGTCGCCGACCAGACGGGCTTCGCCGTCGGCGACGATTCACGCGTGCTCGTCGACCCTTCACATCTGTTCGTTTTTCCGCAGCGGGACGCATCGACGTCTGCCGTCGCGTAGTCAGGAGTCCACCACATGGTTCGTCGTTCGATGCTCGATGGAAGTTCGCGGTTGGTCCGCTCGTCGGCACTCGTCACCGCTCTGCTCTTGGCGCTGCCACTGGCGGCACGGGCGCAGGAAGTCAACCTGTACACCACGCGTGAGCCGGGACTCATCCAGCCGCTCCTCGACGCGTTTACCAAGTCGACCGGGATCAAGGTCAACTCCATCTTCGTCAAGGACGGACTGGCCGAGCGGGTGACCGCCGAAGGCGACAAGTCTCCCGCCGATGTCCTCATGACCGTGGACTTCGGGAACCTCCTCGACCTGACCGACAAGGGACTCACGCAACCGATCCAGTCGGGTGTACTCCAGAAGGCCATCCCGTCGAACCTGCGCGGTGCCAAGGGTGAGTGGTTCGCGTTGTCGTTGCGCGCGCGCGTCGTCTACGCGTCGAAGACCCTCGCGCTCAAGAGCGTCGCCTACGAAGATCTGGCCGATCCGCGCTGGAAGGGTAAGGTGTGCATCCGTTCGGGGCAGCATCCCTACAACACGGCGCTCATCGCCGCCTACATCGCCCACCACGGCGAAGCGGCGGCCGAAACCTGGTTGCGCGGCATCAAGGCCAACCTGGCGCGGCCGGCGACGGGTGGCGACCGCGAGGTCGCCAAGGACATCATGGGCGCGGTCTGCGACATCGGCGTCGGAAACTCGTACTATGTCGGACTGATGCGCAGCGGGGCGGGCGGTCCGGAACAGCTCAAGTGGGGACAGGCGATCGATGTCGTCCTCCCGGCGTTTCGCCAGGGCGGCACGCAGGTGAACCTGTCGGGGGCCTCGGTCGCGAAACACGCCCCGCACCGCGCCGAGGCCGTTCGCCTCCTCGAGTATCTCGTCTCGGATGAAGCGCAGAAGCTCTATGCCGAGGCCAACTACGAGTACCCGGTCAAGCCGGGCGCTCCGATCCATCCCCTCATCGCCGCGCTCGGGCCGCTGAAGGTCGACGCGCTGCCCATCGGCCGATATCGTCAAGCACCGGGCGGCCGCGAGCCGCCTGGTGGACAAGGTCGGCTTCGACCGTTGAGCGACGGAGCCCGCCGTCCGCGGCGGCGGGTCTCGATCGACCTCCAGACGCTGACGCTCAGCGTCCTGCTGCTCCTCGTTCTGGCGCCGTTCGCCTTCCTCGTCGCGGCGGCGGCGCCAGGCTCGCCCGATCTGTGGACGCACCTCGTCCGCTACGTCCTGCCGGCGGCAGCGATCGACACGGCCGTGCTCCTCGCGGGTGTCGGCCTCGTGACGATCGTCATTGGCACCGGCCTCGCGTGGCTCGTCACGGCCTATGACTTCCCCGCCCGCCGGATTCTCGACGGCTGCCTGTTGCTCCCCCTCGCCGTCCCGACCTACATCGTTGCCTATGCCTACCTGGACATCCTCCATCCGGTGGGACCGGCACAGGAGGCGCTGCGGTGGCTGCTCGGATACGAGAGCCCCAGAGATTTGCGCCTGCCGGACGTGCGATCCATGGCGGGGTGCCTGGTCGTTCTTGGCTTCGTGCTCTACCCGTACGTCTATCTGCCGACGCGGGCGCTCTTCGCGATGCAGTCTGCCGGCCTGATCGAAACCGGCCGCACGCTCGGCCTCACGCGCGCGCAGACGTTCGTCCGCATCGCCCTTCCGCTCGCGCGGCCGGCGATTGCCGTCGGCCTCAGCCTCGCGTTGATGGAGGCCCTGAACGATATCGGCGCCGCCGAGTTCATGGGCATCCGCACGCTGACGGTCTCGATCTATTCGACCTGGGTCACGCGCTCCGATCTGCCGGGTGCGGCGCAGATTGCGCTCGCCATGCTGACGCTGGTCCTCGCGCTCCTGCTCCTCGAGCGCTGGGCGCGACGGCACCAGCGCTACGCCAACGACGCGCAGCATCCCCGTCCGATCGTACCGGCGCGCCTGGCGGGGGCCGCTGGCATGGCCGCATCCCTCGTCACGGCTGTTCCCATCGCCGTCGGTTTCGGTGTGCCGTTCGCGTACCTGCTGCACGCGGCGGCCGAGCGGATCGGCGAGAACGGTTTACCGCCGGCGATCTTCGCCGCGTTTCAGACGACGGTGCTCTTCGCCTCGGCGGCAACCGCGGTCGCCGTTGCCGCCGGGCTGGCGATCGCCTACTCGGTTCGCCGCCTCAGCGGCCGCTCGGCGGCGGCCGTGGTCACCCTCGCGTCGATCGGCTATGCGACACCGGGCACGGTGGTGGCGATCGCGATCCTGCCCACCGTCGCCGGGTTCGATCGCTTTCTCGATGGGACCGTCTCTTTTCTAGCGGGACGTGGCACCGGATTGCTCCTCCTGGGGAGCGGCATGGCGGTGCTCTACGCCTACTTCGTGCGCTTCCTGGCCGTCACCGTCGGCGGCGCGGAGTCGGCGTTGGCCAAGCTGCCACGATCGCTCGATGACGCCGCCGCAACGCTCGGCGCCCCGCCGCGCCGGCGAGTGTGGCACGTGCACTTACCCTTGATACGGCGCGCCATGGCGGCGTCGGCCGTCCTGATGTTCGTGGACTGCATGAAGGAGCTGCCGGCGACGCTGCTCCTGCGGCCCATCGGCGTCGAGACGCTGGCGACTTTGCTGTACGGCGAAGCCGCGCGAGGCACGTACGAGGACGGCGCCATCGCGGCGCTGCTCATCGTCAGCGTCGGGCTCGCGCCCGTGTGGGTCTTGAGCCGCTTGACCGACTACCGCCCGTAGGAAGTGCGCGGCACACCGGCGTGGCTCGCCACGCTCGGTCCCTGGTCACGATGCCATCCGGCGCTTCTGCCATACCTGGTACGGGATGCCGACGATCAGTCCCACCAGCAGGTAGAGAAGGACGGTCGCTCCGAGCATCGGTTCGTCGGGGAAGTTGGCCTTCGCCACCGTCAACGCGATCATCGGGTGGCGAGTGGCCGTGGCCAGCGCGAGCACGAGCCGATCGTCGGCATTCGGCCCGCCAAGCAGATGGCCGACGGCCAGACCCACTGCAACGAATGCGGCGAAGGCGAGGACGCTGCCGTTGCCGATGAGGGAGAGCACCGTGGGCATTCCGCGGACAAGCACGGCCAGCAGGCCGAGCCCGAGCAGCACCGTGGCGATGAGCTCAATCGGCTTCGCCGCGCGGGCCGCAACGCCTGGCAGCAGGGCGCGGCCCGCCATGCCTGCCACGAGTGGCCCGATAGCCGCCTTCAGGACGATCCCGGCGATGGCGCTCGGCGAGGTGGTTATCGGCCTCGCGGCGAATCGCGCCAGGAGATCGACGGCCAGCGGAACGATGACGATCGAGAGCGCGCCGATGATCACCATCAGCCCGAGTCCGAAGGACGCGTCCCCACCGGCCTTCTGCTGCCGCCCCGGCAGCAGCGGCGGGATGGGCGAGATGGCGAGCGCGATGAGCATGATCTCGACCGATGGCCGGAGGGAAAAGGCGCTCGTGAGCGCAAGCGCCACGATCGGCATGATCGCAAACATCGCCGCGATCGACCGGGCCAGCAGTGCCGGCTGGCGAAACACGTAGAGCACGTCGCCCGGCGTCGCCCGCAAGCCGAAGCTGAAAACCGTCATCAGAATGCTGGCCTGCAGGGCCAGCATGACCGCTTGTTGTAGCGTCATCGTCGTTCCTGGTCGGACGCCCGGATGGCCGCCTCCGAGTTCGGGGTCAGGTCTTGTATTTCAACATTACGTGAAATGTTGAAATACAAGACCTGACCCCTCTTAACCCCTAGAAATCCAACTTGAGACCGAGCGACAGGGCCGCTTCGGAAAGCATCGAGAACTGTCCCAGCGTGACGCGGCCGTCGTACCACTGCACGAACAGGCGATATGCGTGGCCGCCGGAACGGCTGACCAGTCCACCCTGGAGCGCGGTGTCGAGACGCCAGTCGCGCTCTTCGAGCGCCGAGAAATCCACCGCGCCGTACCACGCCATCCGGCCTCCGAATACCGTTGGTGGCGCTTCGTACTCGACGCCCGCCTGCCAGCGCCAGCGCTCCTGTACGTCGCTGCGCATGATGTAGGCGACGCCGGTCTCGCCGTACGCGCGCCAGCGCGGCCGGAACCGCCATGCCACGCCGAACGCCACCTCTTCGCGGGTGTAGTTGATGCGCGTGGCGCCGGTCCGCTCCTGGTACTCATCGCCGAGGTGCGCCGACAGGTGCAGGACGGCCACCTTGTAGGCGAGCGGCGAGGTCAGCGTCGCGGTCGTCACCGTCAGACCATAGTTGCCATCCCACCCGATCGCGTCGAGCTTGAACTGCGAGTCGAAGAGGGCGTCGAGGCCCGCGTCGATGCTGACCTGCCAGAACCGGCCGCCGGGCGCGGACGACTCGACGCGCAGCATCCCGAGATGTCCTCCGCCGGCCAGGAACGTCCGCGGTGAGCTCGTCTCCGGCACGCGCGTCCGGAGGTAAAAGCTCTGCACCACTGCCGTGCGTCGGCCGATGTGGATCCGCGACGTAGACCGGATACACATCGCTCGCCGGAAACAGCCGCACCGTGCGCGTCGAGCCCGCCTGCCACGTTGGCGGCTTCTGGGCATCACTGGTTGTCCCGCACCGGTTGTCCGGGCGCAGCGGTCTGGGCGATGGCCGTCGACGACGACGACGCGAGGAGTAGACCAGCCGAACGACGAGGCGGATGCCATGCGCGAGCCCAGCGGCTGCGCCCCGACGCGCGAACCGTGCGGTCACGAAAGAGGACCGCACTCGGGCAACGAGGAGCCTCACGGGAGCTGCGTCGCCAAGAGTCGGAGCCCAGACCCGTGCGGGTCAGTCTGGCCCTGTCGTCTCTGTCTTCACTTCAACCTCCCGTGGAATTGCTCAGGTTGGTCCCGTCCTACCGAGGTTCGTGCCGAACCGCGCGGCGACTCGGGGACGTTACCACGATTTCGCCTGCGCGTCGTTCACTGCACTTCGTTGAGCGTCTCGGCGCGCCGCCTCTCGGCCGTCCCGTTCACGCCCTCGGCCGGTCGCCCATCCTGACCGGTGATATCCGGCAGCTTGATCACGAACACCGATCCCGTTGGGGCGCTCGCTTGGAGCGTCACACTTCCACCATGAGCCTCGGCCACCCATCTGGCGATCGGTAGTCCGAGACCGGCGCCGACATAGCTCGCGCTCAGCCTGACGAAGCGGTCGAAGATTCGTCGTGTGGTCCGCAACGGCGATGCCCTGGCCATCGTCCGCAATCCGCACCGTCAGCGCATCGGCTGTGCGCTGGCAGGTGACGGCAACGGAGCGCCGGGCGTGGTGAATCGCGTTGCCGATCACGTTGGTGAACATCTGACGCAAGAGCCGGTCGTCGCCGACGAACAAGAGCTCGTCGTCTCCGGTCATCTCGATCGAGACGCCGCGCTCCTGCGCGACGACGCGCAGCGCGCGTACCGTCTCGGCCACGAGATCGTCGATGTACACGGCTTCGCGCATGAGCGGCAGCCCGTTGGCTTCGGCGCGCGAGAGCAGGAACATCGCATCGACGAGACGCGTCAGGCGCTCGGCCTGCTCGGCCACGATGGTCAGCGACTCCCGGTACTCGCCGTCCGATCGCAGTGGGCGAGCCAGCGTGACCTGCGCCGCCGATCGGACGATCGACACCGGCGTCCGCAGCTCGTGCGACGCGTCGGCCATGAACTGACGCTGCGCCTGCAGGACCGACGCCAGGCGGTCGAGCAGGCCGTTGAACGACGACGCAAACGTGCCGAGCTCGTCGGCGGGATTGGGGGCGCGCAGGCGCTCGACCGGATTGGCCTCGGTCATGGTGCGCGCCTGCTCGGCCATATCGGCCAGCGGGCGAAGAGCGCGGCGGCCGACGACCAGCCCAGCGACTCCGGCCAGCGCGAGGGCGGAGACGATCCCCAGCATCAGCGAACGCCGCAGCTGCCCCATGTCCCGCTCGAAATCGGCGAGCGGCGCCACGACCGCGGCCACGTAGCGGACGCCATCGTGCTCCACGCGCTCGCTGAGCAGCCGCCCGCGCTCGGAACCGATCGTGATCGTGTGGAATCTGACGTCGGTGTCGACCGGCGGCCGCCAGGCGCCGTCGATCGGGTGCCCCCACATGCGCCAGCAGCTCGCCATCGCGCCGCAGCAGCGCCAGCACGCGGCCCGGCGCCACGACTTCGCCGCTCGCTTCTTCCGCCGATACCTCGAGATTGAGCCCCTTGCCGAACTCGGTATGCATCACCGCCTGCAGCGTCAGCATCTGCCGGGCGATTTCTTCGTCGAGCCGCCTGAGGCTCATGCGCTCCTGCACGACGGCCACGACCACGGCGCTCGCCACCACGACCACGACGACAATCGCACTGTAGATGGCGCTGAGACGCGCGCGAATCGACCATTTCACGGCCACCACCTCAGTCAGTTGCTTCAGATTGGGGCCAACCGGCGGGCGCGGGCTACCATCGGCGTACCAACTGTATTCTAGGCTCGGAGCGAATCATGCGAATCCTCCTCGTCGAAGACGAGCCGCGCGCCGCGCAGATGCTGGCCAAGGGCCTGCGCGAGGAAGCGTACGCGGTCGACGTCGTCGGCAACGGTGAAGCCGCGGCTTACCAGGCGGCGGTGACGGAATACGACGCCATCATCCTCGACGTCATGCTGCCGCTTCGGGATGGCCTGTCGGTCTGCCGCGAAATCCGGCGCGAAGGATCGCTCGTCCCCATCCTGATGCTCACCGCCCGGGATGCCGTGGAGGCGCGCATCGAGGGGCTCGACAGCGGCGCCGACGACTACCTGACCAAGCCGTACGACCTCGGCGAGCTCCTCGCCCGCCTGCGCGCCCTCATCCGGCGCGGCAGCCGGCCAATGACCCCGGCGATCCTGCAGGCCGGCGCGATCCAGCTCAACACTCAGGCCCGGCGCGCCTTCGTCGACAGCCGGCCGCTCACCTTGACGACGCGCGAGTTCGCGCTGCTCGAGTATCTGCTGCTCCACGTCAACGAAGTGGTCGGACGGGCGGCCATCGCCGAACACGTCTGGGAGGCACCGTTCGAGGGCATGTCCAATGCCATCGACGTCTGCATCCGCCGACTGCGGCGCAAGATCGATGCGCCCGGCGAGCCGTCGGTGATCGAGACTCGCCGCGGCGAAGGCTACATGCTCGCCGCCCCTGTCACCAAACGGTCATCTTTGCTTTCGTAACATCGCCCCGGGAAGAACGCCGTAGCCGGCGTCGCCGTCCTGCGTCATGACTCAGTTCGACACCTCCACGGCGCTCCGCCGCGTGCTGCTGGCCCTGCTGGTGGTCGGCGCCCTCAGCATGGCCGCCGACCTCCTGCTGCTCGCGCACTACGAGAGCGCCTGGATGCTGGTGCCCTTCGCGGCACTGGCCGTCGGGCTCGCGTGCGCGGTGGCGAGGATCGCGCGGCCGAGCGCGCTCACGGTCCGGACGCTGAGAGGCGGGATGAGCCTGCTCTTCGTGACGGGTCTCCTCGGCCTGGTCTTGCACTACCAGGCCGGCCTGGAGTTCCAGATCGACATGGATCCAACCCTGTCGCGATGGGCGCTTTTCTGGAAGGTCGCGCGCATGAAAGCGCCGCCGCCGCTCGCACCGGGCGCGCTTCTACAACTCTCATTGCTCGGACTGGCGGCCACCTATCGAGACCCGCTCGTCACTCGTCACCAGATCGCTCAACCAAGCGGGGCTCCTTTACGAGGAACAACATCATGAAATCGATCTACGCTCTCGCCGCAGCGACGTGCTTCGTCGCGCTCGTCGCATCTACCGAGCCGGCCCGCGCCCAGGTTGGCAGCGGTCTCTCCGACCTCAATCAGGTGCCCGAGTCACAACTGGCGACGATGCCGGGCATGACACCGGCGATCGCCAAGGCGTTCGTCGACGCCCGGCCGTTCCCGACGATCGTCGAGGCGCATGCGTTTCTGACCGGCCAGAAGGTCCCGGCCGAGCAACTCACCGCGCTCTACGAGAAGGCCTTCGTGCATCTCAATCTGAATACCGCTACCGGACCGGAGATTCTGCTCGTGCCGCGCATCTCGAAGCGGATGACGAGGGAGTTCGACGAGTACCGGCCGTGGGTCACCATGGCGCAGTTCGACAAGGAGATCGGCAAGTACGTCGGCGCCGACGAGACCAACCGCCTCAAGCAGTACGTGTTCATCCCGCTCGATCTCAACACCGCCACCGATGACCAGTTCAAGACCATCCCGAATCTTCCCGGCAACCTGCTGAAGGAGTTCAAGGAATATCGCCCGTGGAAGACGAAGGCGCAGTTCGACAAGGAGATCGGCAAGTACGTCGGGGCCAAGGAAACCGGACGACTCTGGCGCTTCATGGTGATTGCGCCAGAGAAGAAGTAGGCGCTCCGTCTGTGGCACGCGGCTGCACCGTCGTCTTGGCGATCGTCCTGCTCGGCTGCGCCGCGCCGGCGGCCGCGGCGCCCAGGCGCGGCCGAGCAGAAGATCGCACCTGGCGAAGCGCTCTACCGCGCGGCCTGCGTGACCTGTCACGGGCCTGACGGCAAGGGTTCGCCCCGGCCGCTCGTCGGCTTCGACGTCGCGCTGCCCGACTTCACTGACTGCTCGTTTGCCAGCGCCGAGGCCGATGCCGACTGGTTCGCCGTCATCCACGAGGGCGGTCCCGTTCGCGGGCTGGATCGGCACATGCCGGCGTTCGGCAGCGCCCTGACGCCGGACGACATCGCGCTGGCCGCGAACCACGTGCGGACGTTCTGCACGGAACCCGCGTGGCCGCGCGGCGATCTCAATCTGCCTCGCGCTCTGTTCACCGAGAAAGCGTTCCCGGAGAACGAAGCGCTCTGGGTGACGAGGGTCGCCCGCGGCCCTGAGCCATCGATCGGCAACGACCTCATCTACGAGCGCCGAATCGGCGCGCGCACGCAGATCGAAATCGTGGCGCCCATCGACTTTCAGCAGGGCGCGGAGGGATCCTGGACGCGCGGGCTCGGCGACGTCGCCTTCGCCGTGAAGCGCACCCTGCACGCGAGCCACGAGCGCGGCCGGATCGTGTCTGGCGGCCTCGAGGTCGTCGTGCCCACGGGTGAAGACACCGTCGGTCTCGGGAACGGCGTGACCGTCTTCGAGCCGTTCGCGATGTGGGGGCAGATATTCCCAGGCGGATCGTTCCTGCAGATGCACGGCGGAGCGGAGTTGCCGACGGAGACGGACAAGAAGGCGCGAGAGCTCTTCTTGCGGACCGCATTCGGCATGACGTACGCGACCGATCGCGGCTTCGGGCGCGCCTGGTCGCCGCAGGTGGAAGTGCTGTGGGCGCGGCCCGAGGGCGGCGAGGCGGAGTGGGACGTCGTGCCGCAGGTGCAGGTCACGTTGTCGAAGCTGCAGCACGTCGCGCTCGCCGCCGGATTCCGTATCCCGCTGACCGAGCGCGAGGAACGCCGGACGCAGTTCGTGGCCTACCTGCTGTGGGACTGGTTCGACGGCAGCTTCCTGGAGTTCTGGCGATGACGGTGACGCCGCCTCCTGCTGGTAGCGGCCACCATCGCGTGGTCGACGAGCGTGATGCTGGCGCTCGCACGCCGCGAGCCACCGGCCCGCGCGGCCGAAGGGCAACAGGGCCGCCGGCCCGCCGGCCCGCTCTTCAGCTCGTCGGACGAATGCCTGGCCTGCCACAACAACCTCACGACGACCTCCGGCGAGGATGTGTCGATCGGCGCGAGCTGGCGCGGATCGATGATGGCCAACGCGGCCCGCGATCCGTACTTCCTCGCCAGCCTCAGGCGCGAGACCATCGACCATGCCTCGCATGCCGGCGATATCCAGGAAGAGTGCGCGCGGTGCCACGTCGCGGCGGCGCAGCGGACCACCAGCGCCGCGGGGGGCAAGGTCGACGTCCTCGCTCACGCCGAAGCCTGGCAGTCCGGCCGGCTGGACGAAGTCGACACCCTGGCCGCCGATGGCGTGACGTGCACGGTCTGCCATCAGATCGATCGTGAGCGTCTCGGCACTCCCGAGAGCTACAACGGGAACTTCGTGCTCGCGCCGCCTCTCCCGAGCGGAAACCGGCGCGCCAACGGCCCCCACCCGCCCGAGGCCGGACGTCTGCGAATCATGCAGTCGGTCACCGGCGTCGAGCAATCAGAGGCGCCGCACATCCGCCAGTCGGAGCTCTGTGCCAGCTGTCACACGCTCATCACGAACGCGCTCGGGCCCAAGGGCGAAGTCATCGGCTCGTTGCCGGAACAGATGACGTATCCCGAGTGGCGGCACAGTGCGCAGCGGCAAAGCTGTCAGGCCTGTCACATGCCCGGCGCCCGCGGTCCCGTCAGGATCTCCTCGGTACTCGGGCAGGACCGGGACACCCTGGCGCGTCACACGTTCCTCGGTGGCAACGCGTTCATGCTTCGACTGCTCAACCGCTTCCGGACCGAGCTCGGTGTGCAGGCCACGCCGACCGAGCTCGACGCCAGCGCGCGCGCGACGACGCGCCTGCTCGAGACGGAAACCGCGACCCTGGCGCTCGACCGCGCCGAGCGAACCGGTGGCACGCTCGCGATCGACGTCGCGATCACGAACTTGACCGGCCACAAGTTCCCCACCGGCTATCCCTCGCGGCGAGCCTGGCTGCACGTGATGGTGCGCGACACGGCGGGCACGGTGGTCTTCGAGTCGGGCCGCGTCTCGGAGACGGGACTGATCGAGGGCAACGACAGCGATGCGAGCGCGGGCGCGTTCGAACCGCACTACCTCGAGATTACCCGCCCCGACGAGGTCCAGGTCTACGAGTCGGTGATGGGCAACCGTGGCGGCACTGCGACGACGGGTCTGCTCGACGCCACGCAGTACTTGAAGGACAACCGGCTCCTGCCCGCGGGATTCGACCAGACGACGGCCCCGGCCGACATCAGGAGCGTGGGTGACGCGTCGCGCGATCCCGACTTCGCTGCCGGCAGCGATCGCGTGCGCTATCTCGTACCGGTCCCTGGCGCGGGAGCCCTCACTGTCACCGTCGAGCTGCTGTTTCAGCCGATTGGCTATCGCTGGGCCCGCAACCTCGCCACATACCGGGCACCGGAGCCGCAGGCGTTCGTCGGCTACTTCGAGAGCATGGCCTCGAGCTCGTCGACGGTCGTCGCCCGCGCGGCGCGCGTCATCACTCCCTGACGGCGCGGCCCGGCCCGCCGCCGCCACTGGTCAGAGCCGGGTTCGGATTCCTCGCGTCAAAGTGCTGAATGATAGACTGTTGAGGTTCGAGATCCGCTCGGACCGAAGTCCACACTCGTCCCCCTTCACGCTTTCAAGGACCGCAATCTTGCGAATGAAGTTGTTACTCCAGAACGATCGAGCGAAGCTCGTCCTCATATTCGCACTTACCGTCGCGTCGCTCTCCGCCGGCGTGTCACCGGCCCTGGCGCAAAGTACCGATGGCGGCTGGCGCACGACTATCTACCCGATCTACGGCTGGCTGCCGCTCTATGGCGCCGACGTCAGGCTGCCGGAGATTCCCAACCCGCCTCCGTGCGACGGGTGCGGCGACGGCGGCCCGATCGTGCCCGGCGGGCATGTCTCGAGCAATCTCAACGGCGCCGCGTTTGCGGCTGTGGTCGTCGAAAACAAATGGGTGCAGGGTGAGGCCAACTTCCTCTGGGCGGGCCTCTCGGCCGACGCGGAGCGGCCCAACCTCAAGGTCGAAGTGGACACGGTAGTCGCCAACGCGCGCCTCGGCGTGCGGGTGGTGCCGAACCTGTTCGTCTACGGCGGTGTTCGCCATATCGGACTCAACGTCAAGGCCAGCGCGCTCGACTTCGATGAAGTGCAGTGGAAGCCGGGTGTCCTGGAAGGACTCGTGGGCGCGTCCTTCACGCCGCGCCTGTCATCGAGATGGCGGCTGCTGGCAAAGGCGGATTATGGCGGTGTGGGCGCCGACGACCATTCCTCCTACTCGGCCAACGCCGCTCTCGAATGGCAGCCGCTTCGACATCTGGTCGTGGATCTGGGCTACGGTTTCTTCCAGATCACGGTCGATGGGACGCTGGCGCAGAAGCCGATCCACCTGGAACAGACGACGCACGGCCCGATCATCGGCATCGGGATTCCGTTCTAAACGGTCGCCATCGTGGTGGGATTCTCAATCCTCCTCGCAGCCGTCACAATCGCGTTCCCGGGCGCGCAGCCGCAGCTGGCCGCGGCCGGCAACCGGCTGTATCTCGTCTTTGGACAGGGCAACGTCATCAGCGTCGCCGAGTCGACAAATGGCGGGGAGACATTCGGCCCACCATCGGCGCTGCCCGTTCCAGGCAAGATGTCGCTCGGCATGCACCGCGGTCCACGGATCGCGGCCACGAGCAACGCCGTGCTGGTCGCGGCGGTGGCCGGCGCACAGGGCGGTGGAGCCGACGGGGACGTGCTGCTCTTTCGCTCCACGGACCGCGGCCGCACCTGGACCGCCCCTGTTACCGTCAACGACATTCCCGGCTCCGCGCGCGAAGGACTCCATGCGCTGGCCGCGAATCCCAATGGTGTCGTGGTGGTCACCTGGCTCGACCTCCGGGAGAAAGGCACGCGCATCTACGCCGCTCTCTCGAGGGATCACGGGGCGACGTGGACACCCGACACGCTGGTCTACGCATCACCATCAGGCGCCGTCTGTGAGTGCTGCCATCCGTCTGCCGCCATCAGCACGGACGGACGAGTCGCGATCATGTTCCGCAACAGCCTGGCCGGACAGCGCGACATGTACCTCGCCGAATCGAAGGACGGCGTGACGTTCTCGCCGGCCCGGAAGCTGGGGACGAGCTCGTGGACCCTGAACGCGTGCCCCATGGATGGAGGCGCGATCGCGTTCAACGCCGAGGGCGTGGTCTCGACGTGGCGGCGCGAGGGTGATGTCTTTCTCGCCACCGATCGCGTCCCGGAGCGCCGGCTTGGAGCGGGCCGTGACCCCGTGGTCGCACAGTTCCAGAACCATCAGGACGTGGCGTGGAGTGCCCCGGACGGTGTCGTGCTCGAGCGCGGCGGAGGCGTCCCCATCAAGCTCGGCCCGGGCCGCTTTCCGGCCCTCGTCTCGATGCGAGACCACACCGTCGTCGCGTGGGAGCATGACGGACAGGTCACGGTCAGAGCCGTTCCTCGCTGAACCGCCGGCGCGCCCATACGCCAGACGGCAATCAGCTGCGAAGTCGCCCGCAGCAGTCGCTCAAGTCTTACTGAGCCACTCCTCATCTCATTACACGCGCTCGCCCGTTCAGCCCAGGCGCAAGGCGGGTGCGAACTTCTTGGCACGAGCCGGTAACATCCCGCACTGAACGGCCCAGTTGGGCGGGCCATGCAGGCATCCAGTGAGTGTCCGCCGAGTATTCGCACTGGCCCCGTTTTTGCTCGTTTGGACTGGCGAGTGTCACGTGTTCCGCGCAGTCCTGTTCTCGATCGTGCTTCTCCTGGCAGCCGGGCAGAACGTCTCGATGGTCTGCCAGACATGGTGCCTCGATGCCACCGCCGCGAGCGGATGCCATTGCCGGTACGCGACCGATTCTCTGACGCTCATTGGCGACGACAGCTGTGACGACAGGCCTCCGAGCGATTCGGCCGTCCTCAGGGAGGACGCGCGGAGCAGCGTCTCCGCGCCAAACGCGGACCACGCCCTTGCGGTCCCTCGCTATCAATTGACCCCGGCGACCGCAGGCACTCGCCCCGATCACGAGGTCTGCCTGTTACCGTCGCTCGAGAAACGACCGCTCGAAACCGTCCTTCGGATCTGACCCTCGCGCTATCAGTCTGCTGCCGAACCCGCTTCAGTGTTTGCGCAGCGCTGCCGTCCCACACCGTCGACCAGTTGCCTTGCGCGTGCCGTACACGCGCGGTCTTGACACGTCACGTTTCGCTGTGGCCTTGGCCACGAGAGAGGTTGGTCCGTCATGAGAACACTCCACATCCGTTCACTGTCGCTTCCTGCGCTCGCGTTTCTGGTTGTCGCGGGGAGCGCCTCTGCACAAGACAAATCCCCGGCCCTCCTGAATACGGTCGAAGTTCAGCAGCTCGTCAAGCGGTCTGAGCCGGGCGACAACGCACGCCTTGTTGCACACTTCACTGCCCTTGCGGGGCAGTACACGGCTGATGCCAAGCGGCATACCGAGATGTCACAGAGCTTTGTTGGCAACCCAAGCCGCAATCTGGGGACGGGCATGAGCGCGCACTGCAAGGAGCTCGCGACGCTCAACACAGAGGCGGCGAGAGTGGTCAGTGAGCTGGCCACGTACCACCAGAAACTGGCGTCTGGCGCCGCGGCGACAGCGCCGACTGCGGGCGCCCGCTTCGAGGGGGGCGCCGGTGCGCGTGAGCCCAGCGACCAGGAGCTCAAAGCGCTCGCGGCCAAGGCCACCACACCCGCCGAGCACCGCGCGCTCGGGGAGTACTTCCTGACGTTGGCTAAGCGGTATACCGCGGACGCCAAGGAGCACGCGGCGACGGCGGGCGCTTACCGGGGCACGCGCATCGCCCAGGCGGTCGTACACTGCGATCGGCTGGCCGAGCTGGCGCGGAAGCAGGCCAAGGAAGCGACCGACGCCGCGGCCATGCACAAACAGCTTGCTGGAGTGGCTCAGTGAACACCGACCCTGTTCCGGACCGGCGCCCGCCTTCGCGCGCTGCGCTTCGGCGAGGCCCGGTCCGGGGCCGGCTGGAGGCTCACAGCAGCAGTCAGCGCCGTTCCTCGCTGACCACGATCGTGCCCTTCAGCATGTTCATCCCGCACGTGAATGCCAGCTCGCCCGCCTTGGGGGTGAATTCGATCACCACCGGTTCGTTGAGAGGCAGCGCCCGTTTGAGGTCGAGCGAGGGAAACGAGATCTCGGTGCCGCAGGTCTTGTCGGTCGTCCGGATGAACGTCAGCCGTGCGGGGACACCCGCGCGCAGTGTCAACCGCGACGGCTCGTAGCCCTTCTCGCCAAGCGAAATCGTGGCCGTTTGCACCGCGCCGGCAACCGCCGTCGGCCTCGCCGCAGAACGGAGTCCGAGACGCTCGCGCTCGGCACGGACGGAGAAGCTCCCCTCGCTGACGATCACGTCACCCGCCCGGACGCCGGCCGTGACCGACACGAGTCCGCCGGCCGCGGCACCGAGACGCACCTCCCGCTCGATGAACTGACCCTGGGTACGCGGATTGGCGAGGTACACGACCGTGCGGTCGCCCACGTTCTGGACAGCGCTGCGCGGAATCTGAATGGACTCGCGCCCGGCGCCGGCGCCGAGCACAACCTCGACGAACATCCCGAGGCGAAGCTCTCCCCGCGCGTTCGGTACTTCGATCCGAACCTTCGCCGTCCGCGACGCGGCGCTGACCTGCGGATCGATGTAGCTGACGCGGCCCTGCAACGCCAGCGTCGGATATGCCGCCGTCGTCACGCGCGCTGGCGCGCCGACCTGCGCGCTGGCGAAGTCCTTCTCGTACACGTCGGCGACCACCCACACGCTCGACAGATCGACGACGGTGAAGAGCTTGGTCGCCTGATCGACATTCAGCCCGACGTTGGCCAGCCGCTCGGTCACCACGCCGGAGATCGGCGCGGGAATACCAATGGTCGCGTCCAGGGGCTTATCGGGATTGAGCGCCTCGATGGCGCTCTGGGAAAGACCGAGCAACTGGAGACGCGCGGCCGCGCTCTGCACGCTGGCGCGCCGTGACGTGTGTTCGGCGTGGATGCGCTCGAGTTCCTGGCGGCTGGCGGAACCTATCTCGACGAGCTTCTCGGTGCGCGCCAGTTCCCGCTCGTGAGCCTCGAGCTCCGCCCGCCCCGCGATGTAGCTCGTCTGCCACTCGGCCAGCTCCGGGCTGAAGATCTGCGCGATGATCTGCCCCTGCTGCACGTGCTGCCCGAGTTCGGCCGTGACGCGCGTGACCCGCCCGGCCACGAGGGGCGTGACCGCGACGAGATGATAGGCGTTCGGCTCGACCACTGCCGGCGCCGACAGGCCCCCAGGTTCCGCACCAGCGGTGACCGCGACGACCTTTATCCCGGCATGCTCAGCGCCGTCCTTGCTGAGGGGGACGACGACATCCGGAAGCGCGGCCGGCGACATCGCGTCAGACGCGCGGTCACCGCCAGCAGGCGTGCCGGCCGGACGCGCGCTCGGCGTGCCCTCGTGATCCCCGGACGGCAGTGTCGGCCGCCCCGCCGGCCGTAACCCCACGTACGTCGCACCTGCCCCCGCCGCCAGCAGCGCCAGGCCGCCCAGCAATAGGACCGGCCAGCCAACGGTCACGCGTGATGCAGCGCTCATTTCGTTTCTCCCAGCGCCCGCTTCAACGCGGCGCGCGCTTCCCAGGCCTCGCGCAGGGCCGTCGTATAGGCCTGCTCGAAATCCAGGAACCGTCGTTGCTCGGTCAGAACGTCGAAAACGGTTGCGCGGCCAAGATCGAAGGTTTGGCGGACGACGTCGAGATTCTGTCGCGCGAGGTTTTGGGCGGTGCCAACGAACACCGCGACCGCTTCCTGCGCTCGCGCGTCACGCGCCCGTGCGACCGCGACTTCCGATTCAGCGGCGAGTGTCGTCGCCTCGAGGCGCGCGGCGGCACCCGACCGCTCCGCCTCTGCCCGGGCCACTTCACCTTGATTCCGGTTGAAGAGTGGCAACGCGATCATCGCCCCGGCCGCCACGTAGTTGAACTGGCCGCGCACTCGTTCCAGGACGCCAGATGGGCCAACGCCCATCTGCGGAAAGCCGGCGTCCATGCGCATGTAGCTGCCGAAGAGACTGACGTCGAGGCGTCCCTCGCGCCGCGCCTCGTCCACTCTGGCGCCGGCGAGCGTCAGGCGCGACTCGGCCTGGCTCACGTCCGGGCGAGTCGCGGACGGCACGCCCGTCGTTGCCGCTGGCACGCCGGCGCGTCCCACGAGCGCGTCGAGACTCTCGCGCAGCAGCAGCGGCGCAGCCGGCTTCAGGCCCAGCAACTGCTTGAGCTGCAGAATCGCGACCTCGGCACGGCCTGAGGCGCGCACGCGCTCGGCCTGGAGACGCCGCACTTCGACCTCCAGCAGGTCGCGGTCGAGCGGCGGCATGGCGCCTTCGCTGACGCGCGCGCGGGTGAGGTCCAGCTGGCGCTGCAGCGTCGCTACCAGTTCGTCAGCGACCGAGACTTCCCTCGCCGCCGCGGCGGCGACGCCATACTGCAGACGCACATCCGCCGCGAGCATGCGCTCTCGATCCGCCACGGCAAACCGCGTCGCCGCCACCTCGTGCCCGGCGGCCTGCGCGCGTGCCTCGCGCCGGAAGAGCGCGAGCGGCCACTCGACGCCGAGCGAGGTCAGCGCGTCCGTCCCGCCCGGCTCCTGGCGGTGCTCGACGATGAGCGTGGGATTCGGTCGCACACCGGCCTGCTCCTGCTGCCCCAACGCGACGTCGATTTCTGTCCGCGTGGCACGCAGCGCCGGCTCACGTTCAAGGGCGAGCGCAATCGCCTCGTCCAGGCCGATACCCGTGCGCTCATCCACATACAGCCGCGCCGATGCGCCTGGCTGGGCCTCCTGGCCTCGCAGGGACGCGGATAGAAAGACGGTCGCGAGCACGGCGCCCGTGAATCGTCGGCAGGTCGTCATTGCACCGCTCCTTGAAAATTGACCGAGCCGCGGCCCGCAGGTCCGCTCCACTCGATGCTCATCTGCCACGAGCCGGCCATGCCGAACTCGGCGGTGGCGCCGTAGCGTCCTGGCTCTTTCGCCGGGGTCACCTGCAGGTTTCCTGACATCACCATGCCTGGCATCGACATGTTGGCGGTGGCGCGGACCGTGCCGACGTCGACGAGCGCACCAGCCGCCGAACGGAACTCGATCGTGAATGCGTTGCGACCGCTGCGCAGGCTTCCGGTCGGCGAACGCAACACGATTGCGAGGTCGCCAGCCGTGACGGTCTGGACGACGGCGTCGCCCGAGGAAGGTCCGCTGGTGCCACGCCCCCGTGTGACCCACCAGGCCGCGGCGGTCAGGGTGAGCACGAGCACCACCAAGGCAACCACCCGGGCGGGCACTCGACGCCGCCGCTCTATCGGCGCGTCCGTCGCGGCCAACGGCTGGCCCTGCAGGCCCAACTGCCGTTCGCGGATCCAGAAGAAGATCACCGGCGTCACGATCAGCACATGGACGAGCGACGAGATCATCCCGCCGAGGACTGGCGTGGCGAGCGGCTTCATCACCTCCGCGCCGACCCGGGTGCTCCACATGATCGGCAGCAGTCCCGCTACCACCGTGGAGACCGTCATCACCTTCGGGCGTAGCCGTAGCAGGGCGCCCTCCATCACCGCGTCGCGCAGGCTCGAGCGCGTGAGCTGGCCGAGCTCCCGCGTCTTGCGCTCCACCGCTTCCTCCAGATAGATCACCATCACCACACCGGTCTGCACCGCGGTGCCGAAGAGCGCGATGAAACCGACCCACACCGCTACCGAGAAGTTGTAGCCAAGGAGCCACAGCAGGTAGACGCCGCCGGTCAGGGCGAATGGCACCGCCAGCAGGACGTGGGCGGCTTCGACCGCCGATCCGTAGGTGATGTAGAGCAGAACGAAGATGACGAGCAGGACGACCGGCACGACGACCTGCAGCCGCTCGCGCGCGCGCACCTGGTTCTCCCAGCGCCCGCTCCACTCGGTGTAGTAGCCGGCGGGCAGCGTCACGCCGCTCGCGACCGCCGCGCGCGCCTCGGCCACGAATCCCCCGACGTCGCGCCCCTGCACGTTGAGCAGGACCGTCGCCAGCAGGAGTCCGTTCTCCGACGAGATCATTGCCGGCCCGCGTACGTGCTCGATACGAGCCAGCTGCCCGAGTGGAACCTGCAGACCGCCAGGCGCGCCCACGAGCACCTGCGCCAGCGCTTGCGGGTCGGCCCGTGCGTCAGGCCGGTAGCGCACCCGCACCGGGAATCGTGACCGGCCCTCGATCGTGGTCGTCAGCACCTCTTCGCCGATCGCCACCTGGATGACGTCCTGCACGTCACCCACGCCGATGCCGTAGCGCGCCGCGGCGGTGCGGTCGACCGCGATGTTCACGTACTGGCCGCTCGTGACCTGCTCCGGATAGACGTTGCTGGCGCCGCGCACGCCGCGGAGAACGTCGGCCACCT
Organism: uncultured Acidobacteriota bacterium; assembly: GCA_963847975.1. Taxonomy (GTDB): domain Bacteria; phylum Acidobacteriota; class Vicinamibacteria; order Vicinamibacterales; family 2-12-FULL-66-21; genus DATBJJ01. Next base: position 216,357 of record CAWKBU010000029.1, read on the forward strand.
CGCGCGCCAGGACCTCGAGCCGCGCGAGATCGGTGCCGAACACTTTCACCCCGACTTCCGATCGGATGCCGGTCGTCAGCATGTCGATGCGGTTGATGATCGGCATCGTCCAGATGTTCGACACCCCAGGCATCTGCACGGCGCGCCCCATGTCGGCGCGCAGGCGATCGAGCGTCATGCCCGCACGCCACTCCTCGCGCGGCTTGAGGTGCACGACGGTTTCGGTCATGTTGAGCGGCGCGGGGTCCGTCGACGTGTCGGCGCGAGCGACCTTGGCCACGGCGAACGCCACTTCGGGGAACGACTGCAGGATGGCGTTCTGCTTCGCCGCGATCCTGGTGTTCTCCTCGAGCGAGATGCTCGGGTCGGCGATCGGCATGAACATCAGGTCGCCCTCGTTGAGCGGCGGCATGAACTCGCTGCCGATGCCGCGCGCCAGGAACAGCGCCCCGACGAAGAGCAGCGCCGCGCCTGACACCGTGACGATGCGATGTGTGAGCGCCGCGGCCAGGGCTGGCTGGTAGAGCCGGCGCAGCCCACGCATCACCGGGTTGTCTTCCTCCTTGTGGACCTTCCCGCCCAGCAAGAGGCTGCACAGCACGGGCACGAGCGTGACAGCGATGACGGTCGCCGCCAGCACCGCGAACGTCTTCGTGAACGCCAGCGGGTGAAAGAGCTTTCCCTCCTGGCCGGCGAGCGCGAACACCGGGATGAACGCCAGCAGGATGATGGCCATCGAGAAGAACACCGGCCGGCCGACGAGCCGGGTCGACTCGAGAACGGTCTGCCACACCAGCCGGCGGTCCCTGGGGTCGACGGCGCGCTGTTCCATGAAGCGAAAGGCGTTCTCGGTGACGACGATCCCCGCGTCGACGAGGACGCCGATCGCGATCGCAATGCCGGCGAGGCTCATGATGTTGGACGAGATGCCGGCGTAGTACATCCCGAGGAACGAGAGGAGCACGGCCAGGGGAAGCGGGATGGTGACGATCAGGATCGACCGGAAATGCATCAGGAAGACGACGTGCGCCAGCGTCACCAGAAGAATCTCCTCGACCAGGGCGTGACGCAGCGTGTCGATCGCCTGCTCGATGAGCGTCGAGCGATCGTAGAAGGGCACGATCTTCACACCCGGCGGCAGGCCAGGCGCGATCTGGGTGATGCGCGCCTTGACGGCGTCGATGAGCGCCTTGGTGTTGACGCCGGTGCGGGCGACGACGACGCCGCCGACCGCTTCATTCGCGCCCTTGACCAGGGACGCGACGCGAAAGGCGTTGCCGATCTTCACGTCGGCCAACTGCTCGACGTACACCGGCACGCCCTGAAACGCGCCGACCACGATCTTGTTCACGTCGTCGACGGAGCCAATGAGGCCGACGCCGCGCACGATCAGCCAGGCGCCGTTCGACTCGAGGACGTTGCCGCCGACGTTGACGTTGCTGGCGCGGACGGCGGCCACGACCGCGCTGAGGGGCACGCCGTACTGCCGCAGCCGGTTTGGATCGATATCGATCTGGTACTGCTGAACGTGTCCGCCGACCGAGGCGACTTCGGCGACGCCGGGCACGGCGTTCAGTTGATAGCGGATGAACCAGTCCTGCAGGGTGCGCAGGTCGCGCAGCGAATGCGTCGGACTCTCCACCGTGTACCAGAAGACGTGGCCGACGCCCGTGGCATCGGGACCGAGCGTCGGCGTGACACCCTGCGGCAGGCTCTTGGCCACGAGGCTCAGACGTTCCAGCACCCGCCCGCGCGCGAAGTAGAGGTCGACGTCGTCCTCGAAGACCGCGTAGATCATCGAGAAGCCAAACGCTGATTGCGACCGGACCACGCGCACCCCAGCCAGCCCCTGCAGGTTCACGGTCAGGGGGTAGGTGACCTGGTCCTCGACTTCCTGCGGGCTGTGCCCGGACCAATCCGTGAACACGATGACCTGGTTGTCCGAGAGGTCAGGTATCGCGTCGATCGGCGTGGCCCTGAGCGCCCACCAGCCCCACACGCCGAAGGTGAGAAAGGCGGCAAGCGACCAGGAATCGATTCCGGAGCGATAGTTCGATGAGCTTGTTGATCATGCCTGCCTCGCCGTAGCTCGTCGCCTTCACGAGCGAAGGCGGTGCCTGCCTCGCCGTAGCTCGTCGCCTTCAAGAGCGAAGGCGGGCGGACGTCAGGTCACTCGGTCACGAGGACCGAGCAGATACACGAGGACTGACGTTGGCTAGATCAGGAAGACGGAGAGAAGGAGATGCGTCGGGACGAGCTGACCCGGAGGAGGCCTGAGGGAACGCCGGGCATCGAATGACGCCACCGCGGGGTGAATTGCGACTGGCACCTCATCGACCGGCTGGCCAACGTCGACGCGGGGCATGGACGCGGATTCCGGCGGCGTCGATTCGTCCTGGTCCGAAGCGACACAGCAGCGGGCCGTGGCAGCCTGGGAGACCCCGCCCGCCACGCCATCAGCTGACGCTTCGTGCAGCGGGCACGTGGCGCTGTCAGCCATCCGTGCCTCAGCGGCTGCCTCCCAGCCCGTGCAGAGGCCGCAGGCGCCAAGGGCCACGATCACGGCCAGCGTTGCCGCGATTGAGCGCCGAAGCGCGACGGTGTGCCAGAACAGGCGCTGCACGGATCTAGGATGGCGCCCGCGGGCGGCCGGTGTCAACCGCCTTGTCACGCTCCGCGACTTCCCGGGCGCGAAACTTCGCGAGGCTGGCGATCAACTTCACCGGCACGGGCTTGTCGAGGGGGAAACGGATCGTGCCCTTGTCGTTGACCTCGTACGGTGCCAGATCGTCCTTGAAGGCCGCGACGAGACGCTCGTTGGCGGGATAGAGCGAGTAATGCTGCCTTCCAGCCGGCGAAGTAGATCACGTAACGGCCGTTCAGCTTTATAGGTGGGGATCCGGTACGAGATCGCCTCTTCGGCTCGGGGCACCGCCTTGCGGATCGCGTTCCGGACGCGCTCGAGTACTTCCTGCACGGCTCCGGGAAAGCCCGCGATGTAGTCGTCGACGTTCTTTGGCGGCGGTTGGACAGTCTTCATCTCGTTCCCCGTGTCAGAAGGTGCGCGACGAGAACCGGCGCACAGGCAAGCAGCACGAGGATATCGTAGTCGGCCGCGTGCTTGACGACCTGCGGGCTGTGGGCCACAATCCTCTCAAATGAGAGCCCTTGGCGTATTACTGAGCTCGGTCGTCATTGCCGCCCTGACGGTGTCCCTCCTGGCCCATCAGCAGACGTTCAAGGGCAAGGTGCTCTCGGTGGCGGGGACCAGCGTCGAGGTCACCGTCGTCAATCCCAAGACGAAGAAGGAAGAACCGCACACCTTCAAGACCGACGCGGAAACGAAAGTGCTGCGCGGCGATGCCGTCGTGACCTTCGCCAACGCGAAGATCCGAAAGGGCGAGAACATCTCGGTCACGGTGGATCACGACCTCGACATCGCTCTTGCCCTGGTGATCCGCCTCGACGCCAGCGAAGTAGCCGCTGATGCGCAGCCGGCAGTGGATTGGCGCTGCCGTGGTGCTGGCGCTCGTTGCCGTGTGTTCCGTCACGCTCTGGGCCCATGGCGTGTCGAACCGGGACGCTGCCTTCGTGCGCGGCGTCACGGGCCCGGCACCGGCGCCGTTCATGTACCTCGGCGCGAAGCACATGGTCACCGGCTACGACCACCTGTTGTTCCTCGTCGGCGTCATCTTCTTCCTCCACCGCACGCGCGATGTGGTCAAGTACGTCAGCTTGTTCACGCTCGGCCACAGCGTGACGCTCGTCGTGGGCGTCCTCACCCACGTGCCCGCCAACGCCTTCCTCATCGACGCCATCATCGGACTCTCGGTCGTGTACAAGGGATTCGAGAACATCGGCGGCTTCGACCGCGTCGTCGGCTATCGTCCTGATGCCCGCGCCGCCGTCCTGGTCTTCGGCCTCTTTCACGGGTTGGGCCTGGCGACCAAGCTCCAGGAGCTGGGGCTGCCGCCAAGGGGCCTCGTCGCCAACCTGTTGTCGTTCAACGCCGGGGTCGAGATGGGCCAGGTCCTGGCGCTGATGGGCGTGCTCGATCGCGTTCACTTACTGGCGCACGCGGCCGGGCTTTCTCCGGTATGCGTTTGCGACCAACACCATCCTCATGGCGGGCGGCTTCGCCCTGCTCGGTTATCAACTCGTCGGCTACGTGGTAAATCGATGATGGACACACCGGCCCCGCCCTCTCGCCGTCGCATCCTGACCGCCACGGCGGTCGCGTTCGTGACCGCCGTCGTCGTGCTCGTCACCGCCGTCTTGCCGGCGGAATACGGGATCGATCCGCTCGGTACCGGCAAGATGCTCGGGTTGACCGCGCTCGCCGGTACCGCGGACGACGAAACGCTCTCGCCGAGCACGCTGGCGGCGGTGCGATCCGGCGTCAACACGCCGCAGCCGGGCCTCCTCGCGCGCGACACATTCACGGTGGAACTGCGACCGTTCGAAGGCGTTGAGTACAGGTACCGCGTCGAGCAAGGCGGCAGCCTCGTGTACGCGTGGACGGCGTCGGCGGAGGTGGGCTACGACTTCCATGGCGAACCCGACGGCGCGCCGGCGAAGTACTCGGAGAGCTACGGCAAGGGCGCCGGCCGTTCGGCCCAGGGCGTCTTCATCGCGCCGACGCCAGGCATACACGGCTGGTTCTGGGAGAACAAGGGCGCCGGGCGGGTGACGATCACGCTCACGACGTCAGGCTTCTACCGGTCATCGACCGAGTACCGTGACGGCGAGCGGCGCGAACGCGCCTTCGGGGGCGGTTGATCGGGAGTGCGCAGGCCCTCAGGCCAGCTTCATCACGCGACCGATGGCCGTGCTCATCCGGTCCCACTCACTCGCTTCGACCGCCAGCTGGCGCCGCCCGGCGACCGTCAGCCGATAGAACTTCGCGCGCCGGCCCAGCTCCGAGACGCCCCACTCAGCCTCGATCCAGCCGCGGTGCTCGAGCCGGTGGAGCGCCGGATAGAGCGAGCCCTGGTTGACCTGGAGCACGTCCTCCGAGATCTGCTGGATGCGCTCGGAAATGGCCCACCCGTGCATCGGCTCGGTCTGGAGCGTGCGCAGGATCAGCAGGTCAAGGGTGCCCTGAAGGATGTCGGGAGTCGGCCGTGTAGTCATTGGTGTCGAGCAGCGACACTAACGTGCATTGGTGTCGAGTGTCAACACCAGCACGATTGCGCGCGTCTCCCCTACCCGTACATCGGCCGTCTTCCGGCGAGCGCCAGCCAGCCGCGCACGATTCGATAGATGAACCAGAGGCCGACACCGACGAGCGGGATCCACGCGACCAGCGCGCCGAGCCCGAGCGTGACGATGATGAAGATCACGCACAGGCTGACCCAGAGCAGGCCGAACCAGAAGGTGCGGATCTGCCAGCGGAAGTGCGATTCGAGCCAGGTCCCGCGCGCGTCGCCGCGCTTGACGTAGTTCAGGATCACGGCGATGAGCGAGGGCCAGCCGGTGAGGAACGCGCCGATGACCGTTGCCGCGCCGAGGATACCGGTCAACAGGCTGAGGGCGTGCAGCGCGTAGATAAACTGCGTCCAGTTCACGAGCGAGGCCTGCTGTTGGTCCTGGTCAGCCATCGAGACACACTCCTTTCTTCCACACTATCAGGAAACGAGCTGGCGACGTGGGAGCAGGGCGTTGGGCACCTGCCGGGCGGACCACTCGTCGAGCCGAGTCGAGGCGATTTCTCGCATTCTCCAGTGCGCACGAATGTGGGTCCCCAGAAAAATCAGAGTTTCGTGAGAACTCCGAGAGGACCCCTGGTCGAAGGGCGCTTATAGTAATCGCCGAGCTTGGTCGTTCCGCACGGTCGTCACAAGACGCACGCCTGGCTTCTTTCATGATTGAGAGGGACAACGATGCGAACCGGACAATGGCTGGTCGTTGCTGGTCTGATGATCTCGGCGGCGTGCGGGGGGTCGTCGTCCGCCCGGGCCAAGTCCTGTGCCGCAGTCGCTGGCAATCTCGCCCGCCATGGACCTCCTCAAGATCAAGGCATCCGAAACGTTGTCGGCGGCCCTGACGGCGTCGAATGGCCAGCAAACGCCAGCGACGGCCACGTGGACGAGCGACACGCCGGCAGTCGCGTCCATCGATGCCAACGGCCGGGTCACTGGTCAGGCCTCGGGCAATGCCACGATCTCGGCGCAGGCCAGCGGCCTGCGGCAAACATTGCCGGTACGAGCGGTACCCGACTACCACGGTCGATGGGAAGGCCTCACGCGCGTCACGGGCTGCGCCGACGAGGGAGACTTTGACACCTTGTGCGACGACGTCGTGGGTGGAGGCCTGGCGCTCCGGGCATCGATCACCCAGACGCGCGATGCCGTAACCGGCGACGTCGACTTCGACGACGCGAAGGGGCGGATCTCGACGACGATTCAATCGAACGGGCGGCTCGTGACCACGGGACAGTTGACGCTCAGCATCGAAGGCCTCGCGTTCGACGTCGCCCTCTCGGAATGGGACACGACCAGCGTCGACAATCAGGCGATGACGGGACGCTACCGCCTCGAGGTCCGGCACGCGCTCCTGACCGGTTTCTGGCGGCTCGAAGGCGACTTCTTCTCGATTCAGAAGACGTCCGGGACACCTGGGGTAACGTCTATGGCGCGGCCGTCGCCGTCCAGGCTGTTCGGCCGGCTCCCACGGATCGCCGGCCGGACGAGGTAAAGATGCCCAGGCCGTCCCTTTGGGATGTCGAGAACGACTCCCCTGTTCCGACGTTACCTATGGATGCCAAATAAAAGAAGAATCCTTATCGCGCTCGCCTGCATCGTTCTCATGCCACTCCTGGCCTTTGTCGCGCTGTTCGCGACGCGGGAGCCACCCGACGGCCCGCGGGTCGACGCCGCACCGGGGGTGGTCGGGATCGAGGCTGGCGGCTCCTATGCCTGGATCGTGCGCACGGACCACGGCGCGGTGTTGGTCGACGCTGGACTCGATGCCACCGGCGCCGCCATACTCGCCGAGCTGAAGGCGGCGGGCGTCGAGCCCCGACAGGTTCACGCCGTCCTCATCACCCACGGCCACCCCGACCACTATGCGGCGGCGCGACTCTTCCCGACCGCGACGGTTGCCGTCGGCTCCGGTGACCTGGCGATGATGCGAGGCGACCGGACGCACTATTCAACCTTCGGCCGGGTTATCGGCGCAGTCATGCCCCTGCCGCCAGCACCGATGACCATCACGGCGCTTCGCGGTGGCGAGCAGCTGGAGTTCGACGGCGCCTCGTTCACAGTCATCGCCACTCCAGGCCACTCGCCGGGAAGCGTGATGTACCTCTACAGGGACGTCCTCTTCACGGGCGACTCGCTCATGCGCAAAAAGGACGGTGTGACCATCGTGCCCTCCTTCTTCTCGGAAGATGCCGGCCGGAACCGCGACTCGCTTCGCGCCCTCGAGTCGCTGACGTTCGACAAGATCGCCGACGGCCACGCCGGCGTTGCGTCCGGTGCGCGGGAGAAGCTGGCGCGATTTCTCGCCGGCTCGTGACGCGCCACAAAGGCCTCAGACTTCGACCGTCGGTATTGACCCACGAGCGGCTATACTGCCCCACCACAGCCGTCCCGCCGTGTTGTGGACGGTCAGGAGGCCAGAGATGCGTCGTCTTCGCACTTGCGTGCTCTGCGGACTGTTGATGACGAGCGCGGCCCCCGCGGGACTTCGCACTGGTTCGGCAGAACAGGCTCCGGCGGGGATTGTCGTGCGCCTCGCCGCAGCCGTCGCGAAGGAACCGCTCGACGGGCGGCTGCTGCTGTTGCTGTCGAAGGACGGCGCCAGCGAACCGCGCTTCCAGGTGAGCGCCACGAGCCTGTCGTCGGCGCAGGTGTTCGGCGTCGACGTCGACGGGCTGAAGCCGCGGCGACGAACGGACGTTCGACGCGACGGTGCTCGGCTACCCGCTCGAGTCGCTGCGCGAGCTGCCACCCGGCGAGTACACGGTGCAGGCGCTGCTGCACAAGTACGAGACGTTCCGCCTCGCGACGGGTCACACCGTCAAGCTGCCGATGGATCGCGGCGAAGGCCAGCAATGGAGCAGCGCGCCTGGCAACCTCTATAGCGCCGTGCAGAAAGTGCGATGGGACGCGAGCGGCGGCGGCGCGCTCCGTCTCGAGCTCGATCGGATCATCCCGGCGCTGAAGGAGCCGGCCGACACGAAATACGTCAAGCACGTGCGGCTGAAGAGCGAACGGCTGTCGAAGTTCTGGGGCCGCGACATGTTCCTCGGCGCGCACGTCCTCCTGCCCGAGGGCTTCGACACCCACCCGAACGCGCGCTACCCGCTCATCATCAACCACGGGCACTTTCCGAGCGATCTCGGTAACTGGCGGGAGACACCGCCAGATACCAACCTGAAGTGCGAGTACAGCGAGCGGTTTCAGCTCGAGTGCTACAACCGCATCCAGCAGCAGGCGGCATACGACTTCTACAAAGAGTGGACCGGACCGAGCTTTCCGCGTGTGCTGGTCATCGAGATCCAGCACGCCAATCCCTACTATGACGACTCGTACGCCGTGAACTCGGCGAACCTGGGTCCGTACGGCGACGCGATCATGAAGGAGCTCGTGCCGCACATCGAGTCGCGCTTCCGCGGCATCGGCGCGGGCTGGGCGCGGGCCACCTATGGCGGCTCGACGGGCGGGTGGGAAGCGCTGGCGGTGCAGATGTTCTACCCCGACGACTTCAACGCCGCCTACGCGGCGTGCCCGGACCCCATCGACTTTCGTGCCTTCACCGTCGTGGACATCTACAAGGACGCGAACGCCTACTGGGCGGAGGGCCCGTTCATGAAGGTGGCGCGCCCGGGCCACCGCAACTATCTCGGCCACCTCCAGGCGACGCTCGAACAGATGAACCGGATGGAGCTCGTGCTCGGGACCAAGACGCGCAGCGGCCAGCAGTGGGACATCTGGGAAGCCGTCTACTCACCGCAAGGTCCGGACGGATACCCGGCGCCGATCTGGGACAAGCGCACGGGTGCCATCGACAAGAAAGTCGCCGAGTACTGGAAGGAGAACTACGACCTCTCCTGGATCCTCCGCCGCGACTGGAACCGCGGCCTCGGCAAGAAACTCGCGGGCAAGATCCATCTCTATGTCGGCGACATGGACAACTACTACCTCAACAACGCGGTGTATCTGGTCGAAGATTTCCTGAAGACCACCAAGGATCCGGCCTACGGCGGCGAGGTTACGTATGGCGACCGTGCCGAGCACTGCTGGAACGGGGATCCGACGCGCGCCAACGCGTACTCGCGGCTGCGCTACCACCAGATGTTCATCCCCAAATTCGTCGAACGCGCCCGCAGGACGGCGCCGGCCGGCGCCGACGTGCAATCCTGGCGCTATTGAGCCGTTATTGAGCCCCAATTGGCAAAGCTGAGCGCGATCTTTGCAGGTGAGGGAGGCTGAGACCTATCCTGTGGATGCCCCCTGGTACAAACATGCCGTCATCTACCAAGTCCACGTCCGGGCGTTTCTGGACTCCACGTCGGATGGCGTCGGCGACTTTGCGGGCCTGACGAGCAAGCTCGGGTACATCGAAGAGCTCGGGGTCGACACGCTCTGGTTGCTGCCGTTCTATCCGTCGCCGCTCAAAGACGACGGCTACGACATCGCGGACTACGAGAACATCCATCCGTCGTACGGCACGCTGGCGGACTTCGACCGCTTCATCGCCGAAGCGCATCGCCGCAACTTGCGCGTCATCACCGAGCTCGTCATCAACCACACCTCGGACCAGCATCCGTGGTTCCAGGCGGCGAGGCGCGCGCCCGCGGGCTCGGCGGAACGGGAGCGCTACGTCTGGAGCCACACGAACCAGAAGTATCACGGCGTTCCGATCATTTTCTCGGACACCGAGACCTCGAACTGGACCTGGGACGACACCGCCGGCGCGTACTACTGGCACCGGTTCTTCCACCATCAACCCGACCTGAACTTCGACAATCCGGCGGTGCTCGACGCGGTGGTCCGCGTGATGCACTTCTGGCTCGATCGCGGCGTCGATGGCATGCGGCTCGACGCGGTGCCGTATCTGATTGAGCGCGAGGGCACGCCGTGCGCGAACCTCGACGAAACGCACGCCGTGCTCAAGCGCATCCGCGCCGAAATGGACGCGCGCCATCGCGACAAGGTTCTGCTCGCCGAAGCGAACCAGTGGCCGGCCGAGGTCAGACCGTATTTCGGCAACGGTGACGAATGCCACATGGCATTCCACTTCCCACTGATGCCGCGGATGTTCATGGCCGTGCGCCGGGAGGACCGGCATCCGATTGTCGACATCCTGCGTCAGACGCCGGACATCCCCGAGACCTGCCAGTGGGGCATCTTCCTCCGCAACCACGACGAGCTGACGCTCGAGATGGTGACCGACGAGGAACGCGACTACATGTACCAGGCGTATGCCGCCGACCCGCTGATGCTGATCAATGGCGGCATCCGCCGGCGCCTCGCCCCGCTGATGGAGAACAGCCGGCGGCGGATCGAGCTGATGAACAGCCTGCTGTTTTCGCTGCCGGGGACGCCGGTGATCTACTACGGCGACGAGATCGGCATGGGCGACAACATCTACCTTGGCGATCGCAACGGCGTACGCACGCCGATGCAGTGGACCGGCGACAGAAACGCCGGCTTTTCGCGCGCCGACGCCGCGACGCTCTACGCACCGCTCATCACCGACCCGGTCCATGGCTTCAGCGCGGTCAACGTCGAAGCGCAGGAGCGCGCGCCGTTCTCGTTGCTCAACTGGATGAAGCGGCTGATCGGCCTGCGCAAGCAGCACCAGGTGTTTGGCCGCGGGACCATCGAGTTCGTGCCGTCCCCGAACCGGAAGGTGCTGGCCTACGTACGCCGCGACGAGGTTGACACGATTCTCTGCGTCGCCAACCTGTCGCGCAGCACCCAGCCCGTCGAGCTCGACCTGACGCCGCTTCCGCGGCATGGTGCCGGTCGAGATGCTCGGACAATCCGAGTTTCCACGCATCGGCGATCAGCCCTACTTCCTCAGCCTCGGCGCCTACGCGTTCAACTGGTTCCGCCTGCAGCCGGCGGCGCCGGCCATCACCGAGCGCACCATTCCGGAGGCGACGGCGGCCGTGCCCGACGTCCCGGTCCTCCTCGTCGGTCCGGTGTGGGACACGCTGCTCGACGGCACGGTTCGCGTCCTCATCGAGCGCGACTTCCTGTGTGCATTCCTCCACCGCCAGCCCTGGTATCAGGGCCCGCGGCCGCGGGCCGCGCGCTTCGTGGACTGGGGCGTCCTCCGCCGCGGTCAGGAACCGCTCTTTGCCGCCATCATCGAAGCCGATCAAGACGATCACGTCCGACGAGAGCGGAGCCGTGCGGCGGCAGTTCTTCCTCCCGCTCTCGCTCTTGTCGGCCGAGAACGCGACCGCCGTGCAGGAGCGCTTTCCGCACGCGGTCCTGGCGCGCATCACCGGCGCCCGGAAAGGCCTCATCTTCGACGCGGGGCACGACGTCCGGCTGGCGGACGATCTGCTCGCCGCCGCGACCGACACGCGGGCGATCGTGACCCGCCACGGGCAACTTGATGCGCGGTGTCGAGAGCCCCACGAACCCGGCGTGGCGGTCAGGACACGGCGGAGTTGCCGCTCACCAGGACCCTGGCCGCGGGCGCGCCGGTCGCCAACCATGCACCGGCGCTCAAACTGTTCCGGCGCGTCGAGCCCGGCATGCACCCGGAAATCGAGATGGCGGAGCACCTGGCGGAGGCCGGATTCACGCGCGGCCCGGCCGTGTCAGCAGTGATCGAGTACACGCCCGCGGGCGAGCCTGCGAGGTCGGTTGGCATGTTCACCGAGCCGCGGCAATCCGCCGACAGCCAGGCCGACGGCTGGTTGCACGCGATGGGTTGGCTGACCCGCTTCTTCGACCGGGTCGCCGCGCTCGACCTGCCCGCCTCCGCGCTGGCGATGCCGGCCGACGACGCGGACGCCCGCCTCCAGCCATCAGCGATCTGATGATCGAGTACCTGGACATCGCGGCGGCGCTCGGCCGCCGGACCGCGGAAATGCACCTGGCGCTCGCGGCGGATTCGGCCGATCCCGGCTTCGCACCCGAGCCGATGACCCAAGCGGACCTCGTCAACGCGACCGCGCGCGCGCTGGCGCAGGCCGAGCGCACGCTCGCGGCCCTCGCCGCGGTGGCCGACGCGAGCGATTCGCGCGTGCCGCCGGAGGTGGCCGCACAAGCGAACGTGCTGCTCGACGCGCGCGACCGCCTGCTCGACACGATCCGGTCAGCGGCGGCGCTCGACCCGACCATGACGAAGATTCGGATTCACGGCGACTACCGGCTGGGCCAGGTGTTGCTGACCGAGGGCGACGTCTACATCCAGAACATCGAAGGGCATCTGGCGTGGCCGGCGGCGGCCCAACGCGAGAAGCAGCCGCTCCTGAAAGACATCGCCGGTATGGTGCGGTCCTTCAGCTACGCGGCCCACGCCGCCCTGCTGACCCACCCCATCACGGGACCCGATCGCCGCGCCCACTTGTCAGAGTGGGCGCAGGCGTGGCAGCGCTGGACGACGAGGGCGTTTCTGCGCTCGTACTACGCGACGGCCGCAACGTCACCGGCGCTGCCACCGGATCCGGCCGGGCGCGATGGGCTCCTCTGCTTTTACCTCGTGGACCGCGCCCTGCGCGAGCTCGACGGCGAACTGAACAACCGGCCCGAGTGGATCGGCATCCCGGTCAGCGGCCTGCTGGAACTGCTGAATCTCCGGTAGCCCAATCGCCCGTGACCAGATGACCTGAGTCTCTTCGTGTTCATCGCGTCATCGTGTTCATCGTGAAAGCTGGCCGTCGGCTCGTGCAGTCTAGAACCCGTCACAGATGCTGTCACGGCCCACGTTGTCCACACGATGCCCACGATGACACGAAGGGCACGATGGGCCTCTAAAGGGTGTTCTTCGTGTTCATCGAGTCATCGTGTTCATCGTGAACGCTGGCCGTCGGCTCGTGCAGTCTAGTTCTGGTCCAATTTACGGGTGGGTTCTGGCCTGAGGTTTGTGACATCCTACCGGGCAAGTCTCCAATCGCGGTCTCCAGCTCTTCGGTGGTTTTACTACCGAGCAGCTGGGCGGGCAGCCAGCGCAGAGACGGCGAGGCCCGCACGAGTGGCGGTCTCGACCCGGTTCTCGACATGGATCCCAACCGCCCCTATCGGCCGCGCGTCTCGCGCGAAACGCGCCTGTTGCTGACGACCGCGCTCGTGGCGGTCGCCGCACTCTGGGTGCTCGCGCGCATCAGGTTTCCGGATCTGCCGGCGACACCGAACCCGGTCGCGCCGTTGCTCTCGCAACTGGCCATCACCCCAACGTTCGATGGCCTGGCGTCCGAAGTGGCACAACTGCAGGCGCGCATCGAGCCGTCGCTCGTCGCGCTCGACGCGAGCGCGCTCGTGGGCAGGCGGCACAGCTCCCGCCGGCGCGGCTGCTGGCGCTGCGCATTCGCGACGACCTGGCGATCGCGTTGTTGCCGGCCGCCACTGCCCCGTGCACCGGCGGCGACCGATCGCGTGCTGGGCATCGACGCGGCCTCTGGGCTGGTCGTCGTCCGCATCGCGGCGGGACCGGCCGCGCCCGGCGTCCGTCGCGTGGGCGCCACGGCGGCCCGAGCGGCCGCGATTCCTGATGGTGACCGAGACGCCGGCCGAACGCATCGCGCTGCGGCCGGTCTTCGTCACGTCCCTCGATCCGATCGAGAGCGTCGTGTGGTCCGACCTCATCTGGGTGGTCCCCGGACCGAGCGACGCTCGTGCCGGGCTCGTTCGTGTTCACGACGGCTGGCGAGTTCGCCGGCATGGTCGTCGAGCACGGCGGCCGGCGGGCGATCGTGCCCGCAGCGCTCGTCCTGGCCGGCGGCGAACGTCTGGTCGGCCGCGTGCGAGCCCGGCGGGTGACGTCGGGATCCACGTGCAAGCGCTGACACCTGACGTCGCGGCGGCGACCGGCGCGAGTGCTGGCGTCGTCGTCACATGGGTGGACCCGGCCGGGCCCGCGGCTGGAATCGTGGCGGTGGGCGACGTGATCGAGACCGCCGGTGGGCAACCGGTGCCGACCCTCGAGCACTGGCGCGTCAGGCTCGCGCGCCTGGGAGCCGGCGAGACGCTGGCGCTCGGCGTCCGCGGACGCGGCACGCTGCGGGACATACAAGTGCTGGCGCCCGCGTCCGCTCGTCCGCCCTCGAACACGCCCGACGCTCGGACTGCGCCTGCAACGCGTGTCGCGCGCCGGCAGCCACCGTCCTCGGCGTCGACGCCGGTTCGGCGGCGGCCCGGGCGGGTCTCGCAGCCCGGGGACGTGATCACGTCCATCGGCGACCATCCGTCGCCGACGCCGCTCCAGGTGCGCACGGCGTTCGCCGCGGCTCCCGCCGGGCAGCCGATCCTGGTCGGCGTCACTCGTGGCGCCACTCACCTGCGTGACGACACTTCCACGATGACGTCCCTTCAGCTCGGCGGATACGACCCGCTGGACGCCCAGCTCGACGCATGTCGGCGATGCGCGATCGGCCGGCACGGCCGGCGGCGGCGCTCCTCGCTGCGCCGGCGCCTGGCGGGGTGGTCGGCCTCGTCGGTGCCCGTCGCCTCGCTGCTGCTCGTCGGCATGGCCATCGGGCCCCGCGGCATCAGCCTGCTGTCGCCGGGCGTGCTCTCGCTCCTCGATCCGGCGATGCCGGTGGCGCTGGCGGTGCTCGGCGCGCTCGTCGGGCTGAGTGTGGACGTTCGCGCGGTCGGCGGGCGGCGGGCGCTGGCGGCTGGCTTCGTCGAGTCCGCGCTCACGACCGCAATCGTCGCCGCGGGCATCGCGCTTCTCGCACCGATCGTCTGGCCGTCGACCGCGGCGCCGCTCTGGATGCTCGCGAGCGGCCTGGGACTGTGCGCCGCCACGTCGCTCGCCGTGCCGAGCGGCAATCCCACGGAGCCGCGCGCCGACGACCGTCGCGTCGTCGAGCTCGGCGTGCTCGCCCCGATTGTCTTCGGCGGCCTGCTCCTCGGTGTCACGTTACAGGGAGCGACGCTGGCCGCCCTCACGCTCGTCGGACAGGCGGCCGTCATCGCCGTGCTGCTGGCGGGCTCGGCATGGCTCCTCCTCGCCCGGGCTTCGTCGGACACCGAGCAGCGCGTGTTTGCCTTCGCCGCGATGCTGCTGGTTGGCGGCGCCGCCGACTACTTGTCGCTCTCGGCGCTCTTGAGCGGGCTGATGGCGGGAGCATTCTGGCGGCTCGCGGGCGGGCCGGCGGAAGCGTCCCTGCGTCGCGACGCACTCTTTGTTCAGCACTCGTTGCTCGTCCTGGTGCTGGTGGTGGCCGGCGCGCGCACCGATTTCTCGCTGACCGCTGTCGCGGTCGCGGCCGATGTATGTCTTTCTGCGAACGGCGGGCAAGTTGTTTGGCGGATGGGCCGCGGCGCCCGTGGCCGGGACGGCCGGCAATCGAGGGCTCGGGGCGCATCTCCTGTCGCCGGGCGTCTTCGGTGTCGCGCTCGCCCTGAACCTCGTTCCGGTCCGGGGTCCCTGACGCGACGACGTTGCTGTCGATCGTGGTGCTGGGCACGGTTGCCGCCGAGCTCGTCGCCGAAATCGGCCGGCCTCTCGAGGCGAAATCCGCGGAGATCGCGGATTGACCCGCATCGCCGCCGTGGCGCTCGCCGTTGGTGCCGTGATCTGGGTGCGGACGATCGGCACCGCGACCGCGACCGGGTCGGCGGGCACTGCGCTCGCCCTGGGCTTCGCGCTCGTCGGCGCGTGGGTCACTGGCGACGTGCTCCGCCGTTTCAATCTTCCGCGGCTGACGGGCTATCTGCTCTTCGGCATCATCGTCGGTCCCTACATCGGCAACGTCATCACCGAGTCGATGGCCGGCCAGCTCCAGGTGATCACCGGGATTGCGACCACGTTGATCGCGCTCATCGCCGGCCTGACGCTGAACCTCGATCGCATGGGCCGGCGGCTGGTGGCCATCGTGCGGATGACGGGCGCGACGCTGGCCATCGCCATGGCCGGCCTGGCCGTGCTCCTGTGGATCGCGTGGCCCTGGCTGCCGGTGGCGCCGGAGGCGACGGGCACGGCGCGGCTGGCGATGGTCGCGCTGCTGGTGGTGATCATCGTCAGCTTCTCGCCGACGATGACCGCCGCGGTGATCACCGACACCGGCGCGCGCGGCCGGCTGAGCGAGACCGTGCTCACGATGGTCGTCGTCGCCGACCTCGTCCTGCTCGTGCTGTTCTCGTGCGCCATGCAGGTCGCGCGCGTGGTGTTCAAGACGACGGACGGCGGGGCCATCGATGTCCTCGTGCGCTTTGCCTGGGAGATCGGCGGCGCGGTCGCCTTCGGCGTGCTCGTCGGCGCGCTGTTCGCGCTCTACATGCGCTACGTCGGACGCGAGGTGACGCTGGTGCTGCTCGGCGTGTGCACGATCCTCAGCCAGGTGGGAGCACGCAGGAGTTCGAGCCGCTCCTGGCGGCGGTCGCCGCGGGGCTGGTGATCGAGAATCTGGCGGTGGCGCAAGGCGATACGCTGCGCACGGCCGTGCAGCGCGGCGCGCCGCCGGTGCTCGTCGTCTTCTTCGCCGCGGTCGGCGCCTCGCTCAGGCTCGACGCGCTCGCCGCCGTCGGGCACGTCGCGATCGCCCTCGCGGTGATCCGGCTCGGGCTCATCCACACCGGCCTCCGGATCGGCCGGGCGCTCGCCGGGCTCGACGAGCGCGTCGGCAAGTACGCGTGGACCGGCCTCGTCTCCCAGGCAGGCATCACGCTCGGGTTCGCGTCGGTGGTGGCGGCGGAGTTTCCGGGCTGGGGCACGCAGGTGCAGTTGCTGCTCGTGGGCCTCATCGCCATCCACGAGATCGTCGGGCCGATCGCGTTTCGACAGGGGCTGGCGCGGGCGAACGAGATCGACGCGCACGAGCCACGGCCGCTCATGGTGGTCTCCAACCGCGAACCCTATCTGCACACCGAAGCGGGCGACGGCGCGATTGTGGCCAGCGCCGCGACCGGCGGCGTCGCCATCGCGCTCGATGCGTTGATGCGGGAGCGGGGCGGCGTGTGGATCGCGCACGGGGCCGGTCCGGCGGATCCGCTCGTGGTCGATGCCGCCGATCACGTGCGCGTTCCGCCCGACACTCCGTCGTA
Organism: uncultured Acidobacteriota bacterium; assembly: GCA_963847975.1. Taxonomy (GTDB): domain Bacteria; phylum Acidobacteriota; class Vicinamibacteria; order Vicinamibacterales; family 2-12-FULL-66-21; genus DATBJJ01. The sequence continues at coordinate 233,537 of CAWKBU010000029.1, forward strand.
CACGCTGCGCCGGCTCTGGCTCGAGGAGCCGACGTTCTCCGCCTACTACGGCGGGTTCGCCAACGAAGGGCTGTGGCCGCTCTGTCACGTCGTCGACGTGCGGCCGAAGTTCCGCGCCGAGGACTGGGCAGCCTACAAGGACGTCAACGCGCGCTTCGCCGCCGCCGTGCACGCCGAGCTCGGCACGACCGACGCGCCCGTCTTCATCCAGGACTATCACCTCGCGCTCGTCGCCCCGGCGCTCTGCGCACGCGGCGGCCGGACGCGAAGACGGCGCTCTTCTGGCACATCCCGTGGCCCACGCCGGATCGTCTCCGCATCTGTCCGTGGCGCACGGAGCTCCTCGAGGGACTGCTCGGCAACGATCTCCTCGCCTTCCAGCTCGAGCGTGACCGCGACAATTTCGTGCGCGCGGTCGAGGAGGAGCTGCAGGCCGACATCGAGATGGAATCCTCGCGCGTCACCTTCAACGGACGATCGAGCACGATCGTCGCGGTCCCGATCGGCGTCGACTACGACCGCATCCAGGCGATGGCCGCCGATCCGTCCCTGGCGCAGGAACAGCAGCGGCTGACGCAGGTGCTGGACCTCCGCGCCGACATCATCGGCCTCGGCGTCGATCGGCTCGACTACACCAAGGGGATTCCCGAACGCCTGGCCGCCATCGACGCGCTCATGCGCCGGCACCCCGAGCTGCGCGGCAAGCTGACGTTTGTCCAGATCGGCGTGCCGTCGCGGTCCGAGCTCGGGACCTACGCCGCGATCGAGGCCGAGATCAATCACGCGGTCGCCGACGTCAACGCCCGGCACGCCATCCGCGGTGGACCGCCGGTCGTCGCCTATCACAAGACGGCGTTGACGACGGCGAGCCTCGTGGCGCTCTATCGTCTGGCCGACTTCTGCGTCGTCAGCTCACTGCACGACGGCATGAACCTCGTGGCGAAAGAGTTCGTCGCGGCGCGCGACGATGAAGACGGGGTGCTCGTCCTGAGCGCGCTCGCGGGGGCGGCGCAGGAGCTCCAGGACGCGCTCATCATCAACCCGTACGATGTCGAAGGATTTGCCGACGCGCTCGCCCGGGCGATCGTCATGCCCAGGGAGGAGCGCCGGATCCGCATGCGCGCGCAGCGCCGCGTCGTGGCCGGACGCAACGTGTTCGGCTGGGCCTCCGATATCCTCGAAGGCCTGGAGAGCCTGTGGACCAAGCCGCTGCACTACTCGGTGCGCGGTTGGGAAGACATGTCCGTGTAAACGCCGCCCATGACCGACATCCTTGCCGCGCGCAACCGTCCCACGCTCACCGCCTTTGCGAAGGCCAACGTCCTGCTCGCCTTCGACTACGACGGCACGCTGGCGCCGATTGCCGCCACGCCAGAACGGGCGCGACTGCCGGCCACCACGCGCAAGCTACTGACGACCGTCGCCCACCACTACCCTTGCGTGGTGATCTCGGGCCGCCGGCTCGACGACGTGGTGAAACGGCTCGAGGGCATTCCGATCTGGTATGTGTTCGGCAACTTCGGGCACGAGCCGGCGCCGCACGGGCATCGCCCGCCGGCGGGGGTCGCGGACTGGGCGCGGCGGCTCACCGAACGCTTGCCGACGCACCGCGGCCTGGTCATCGAGGAGAAGGCCTATTCAGTGACCATCCACTACCGCCACGTCAGCGACAAGCGGCGGGCGCTGGCGGCGATCGAGGACGCGGTCAGCGACCTTCCCGACGCGCGAACCATCGGCGGTACGCAGGCGCTCACGCTCCTGCCCCGCGGCGGACCGGACAAGGGCGTGGCGCTGCAACAGGCCCGCCGCCTCTTCCACTGCGACAAGGCGCTCTACATCGGAGACGACGACACCGACGAGGACGCGTTCAGGTCAGCCCCGCCCGAGCGGTTGCTGGCCATCCGCGTGGGTCACGCGCGAACGTCGGCCGCGCGCTTCCGGTTGAAGCGCCAGGCCGACATCGACAGGTTGTTGCGGACGTTGCTCGCCTTGCGGAGGACCGGTAGCGCGGCGGACGCGCTCGCCCAGAAGTGAGGCTAGGTCGAAGTGCGGCGCACGTTCTCGGCCCGGGGGCCCTTCGGTCCCTGACCGACCTCGAACTCGACGCTGTCACCCTCGCGCAGGTTGTCGAGTCCCTCGCCGTACACGGCGCTCTGGTGGAAGAAATACTCTTTTCCGGCGTCGTCCTTGATGAACCCGAAGCCCTTGTCTACTCGTAGTGTCCGAATCGTGCCTGTCATCGTTTCCTCCCATTGGCGCCCCTGACATCAAGGGCGACTAGTGAGCTTATCATCATCGATTGGGTTCGGTGAGTGGGAGGCGGCGGCCATGGCGGCCTGCACGCTGCCCGCGAGCACTGCCCGGTTGACAAGGCCGTCACGGCGTGTACAATACCAATTGGTTATGCAACTGATTGGTTATGAATACGACGACGACCCGGCTTGACGCTACCTTCGCCGCCCTCGCCGACCCGACTCGCCGCGCGATCCTCGCCCGCCTGGCCTCGGGCGACGCGACGGTAAACGAGCTCGCGGAACCGTTTGCCATGACGCAGCCGGCGATCTCGAAGCACCTCAAGGTGCTCGAGCGGGCCGGCCTCATCTCGCGAAATCGCGATGCCCAGCGGCGGCCGAGCCGGCTCGAGGCCAGGCGGCTGGCGGAAGCCAGCGCCTGGCTCGACCAGTACCGGCAGTTCTGGGAGGCGTCGTTCGCCCGTCTCGACACCGTCCTGAAAGAGTTGCAGCCGAAGGCTGCACGACGCGGGAAACCTGCCCGCCGCTGACGCGAAAGGAGTCGCCATGCTGTTCTACCCCGAGAGTTTCAAAGTCTCCACCCCCACCGACCGCGAAGTATTGGTCGAGCGTGACTTCCATGCCCCGCGCGAGCTCGTGTTCGAGGCGTTCACCAAACCGGAACTGGTCCGGCGCTGGCTCCTCGGCCCGGACGGCTGGACCATGCCCGTCTGCGAGATCGACCTCAGGCCGGGCGGCGCCTACCGCTACGTGTGGCGGAAGGAGGCGACGGGAATGGAGATGGGGATGGGCGGAGTGTTCCGCGAAGTCGTCCGGCCGGAGAGGCTGGTCGCGACCGAGAAGTTCGACGACGCGTGGTATCCGGGTGAAGCCGTGGACACCACGACGTTCGAGGAGAAGGCGGGAATCACGAAGGTCACGTTGACCGTGCTCTACGAGTCGAAGGAGGCGCGCGATACCGCCTCCAGGTCCGGCATGGAGCGCGGCATGGCCGCGGGCTACGACCGGCTCGAGCCGATCCTGGCGGAGATCGCGAAGGTCAGCGCCAGCGCCCGCTAGTCCTGGCGCTCCTGGTTGCGACCCTGTTCCCACGCCTGGATCAAGGCGGTCGTGAGATCGTGCGCTACGCTGCGGACGCGTGATTCGAGGCGCGAAACGGCCTCGAGCTCCACGTTTCTATCCTCGTCCGCCGGGCTGCCTGAGCGCCGGACGAGGTTGGTGCTGCCGAGTTGGGCGCCCACGTCGTGTGCGAGCTCGCGCAGCTCGTGGGGTGAGCCGAGGCCGCCGACGGTGACTTCCCTGAGCGTGCGATCCCAGGTTTTCACCCACCAGCCGCGTGCAGCCGGGCGCGGGCTGACGAGTCCCGGCAGGGCGACCAGGAGGCGCTGCTGCAGGCGGCCGATCTGCTCGATCCCTTCGACCGCGCGGGACGCCTCGGACATCATCGGGATACTCACGCACGACTCGCCCTTGAACGCGTGCACTTCCTTCGCTTCGAGCACCAGATCGTCTTCGAGCGCCGGAGAGGGACCTTCGATCCGGAAGAGGAGCTTGGGCGTGAGGGCGCTGCCGATGCCGAGGCGAATCCAGCCGACCTTCTTGCGCGTCAGGAACGCCGGCGTGAACTCGGGATTCGACTCGGCCGCGAGACGCTCGACGAGCAGCCAGGCGACCTCCAGTGACTTTGCTTCAATCGCCGAGGGCGGCGACATGAGTGAGTCCGCCCAGGCGAGAAACACGGGCGCGGACCTCGCCGTCACGGTACGCAGCCGCCTCACCACCGCCGGATCGGGAGGCAGGTACGAGGGGTCAACGAGCGCCCGGCGATAGCCGGCGAAGAACGCGTTGACCGCCGTGGGCAGCGATGAGCTCCACCCGCGCTGGACGGCGGCAAGCTCCAGAGACGCCAGGAAGCGGACGATGTCGACGACGGCCGGGCCACGAGCCGAGTCGTCGAAATCGTCCAGGCCGCGAGCGCCGTCGGTCACTGCGTACTGCTCGATGTGCGCGTCGCCGTGCAGTCGCGCCAGTGGCAGGCGGCCGTACTCCGACGCGAAGGCCTCGCATACCTCCTGCGTCCACGCCTGATTGACGAACCGGAAGAACGCCAAGGGGCTCGAGGCCAGCCGTTCACCGAGCTCCGGTGCATCAGCGGCGCGGGCCCACTCACTCGCGAAGCGTGACGCGGCAGTGCCGTTCGTCGGCGGCGACGGCCCGCCGTGGTGGGCAGCACACCCTACGAGCAGTGTACCTGACCACGGCAACTGCCGCCGGCAGGCCGGCACGCCACACGAAACGCGCGCAAGGATCTCCCTGAGCCAAGGCCATCGTCCGCTCTGTGCCGCTGATTGTGCCATTGATCAGGTGACACGCTGGCGCCGGCGCGCCAGCATTTCTTCGCCCCGGCCTCGGGCCGGTTCGGCGCCGGCCGCGGGACCGGGGATAATGTGGGCTGGAGACTCGCCAGAATGAGTGACCGACCGATCGTCGCGTTCAGCGACGGAGCAAGCAAAGGCAATCCCGGACCCGGCGGCTGGGGCGTGGTCATCGTGACCGCGGACGGACTGGTGGCCGAATTGGGCGGTCGCGCCGCGCACACCACGAACAATCGCATGGAGCTCACGGGCGCGATCGAGGCACTGAGCGAGGTCCGCAGCCTCGCCGGCCGCGTGGCGGTCTATACCGATTCCACCTACGTCATCAAGGGCATCAGCGAATGGATCTGGGCCTGGCGGCGGCGGGGATGGAAGACGGCAGAGGGCAACGAGGTCTTGAACCGCGATCTCTGGGAGCAACTGGCGGGCCTGGTCGAAGCACGCGGGAAAGGCGGCATCGAGTGGCACTACGTCCGCGGGCACGTAGGCACCCCGGGCAACGAACGGGTCGACGAGATTGCCGATACCCTGGCCCGGCACGGCGAGGTCGAGCTGTACCGCGGTCCGCTGCTGGCCTACGGCCGCGAGATCCTGGACCTGCCCGAAGACACGAGCGTCCCGAAGCGTTCGAGTACGGCGGCACGCGGCAAGTCCGCCCCGGCCTACTCGTACCTGAGCCTCGTCGACGGCCAACTGATGCGCCACTCCACGTGGGCTGACTGCGAGCGGCGCGTCAAGGGCCGATCGGGCGCACGGTTCAAGAAGGCCAAGGATGTCGCGGACGAGACCGCCATCATGCGGGAATGGCGGGTCGATCGGCTCCCCTGAGCCGCGGCGCCGTCACATCACGCGTTGTTGCAGGGCGACGATCGGCGCGACCCGCATGGCGCGGCGCGCCGGCACGTAGCAGGCCGCACAGGCCACGACCATCACCAGCAGCGAGACGGCGACGAACGTCATCGGATCGGTGGCGGTGATGCCGAAGAGCAGGCTCGAGCCGGCTCGCCCCAGCCACCAGGCCCCGATGAGCCCGAGGACCAGACCCGCCAGGCTCAGCACCAGCCCTTCGCGCATGACCATGCGAAAGATGTCGCCGGCGCGGGCGCCGAGCGCCATCCGAAGACCGATCTCGTGCGTGCGGGTCGCGACCGAGTATTGAATCAGCCCGTAGATGCCGATGGTCGAGAGCAGGAGCGCCACGACGGAGAAGCCGGTCAGGAGCGAAGTCTGCAGACGGCGCTCCGCGAGCATCGCGCCCAGCCGCGCGTCGACGGTCCCCACGCCATACACGACCGCCCGCGGATCCGCTCGACCGACGGCGGCGCGCAGCGGCGCCGCCAGTTGCAGCGGGTCGGAGAGCGACGCGCGGACGAACAGGATGGCGCGGCGGGGCGGATTCTGCACCAGCGCCTCGAAGATCTGTGGGACCGGTTCGGTCTCCGGTCCCTGACGCCGCATGTTGCCGACGACGCCGACGACGGTGAGCCAGGCAGAGTCGGGGCCCGCCGGACCGTACGTGAACCGGCGGCCGATGGGATCGCGACCGGGCCAGATGCGGCTCGCCATGGCCTCGTTGACGATCGCGACGCGCTGACTGCGAGGACCATCCTCGGCCGAGAACAGACGGCCGCGCAGCAACGGCGTCCGGAGCGTGTTGAAGAATCCGGCACTGACCTCGTCGGTGCGGAACGGCAGGCGCTCGCCTCCAAGTCGGTCGGCGCCTTCGACGGTCAGCACGCGCTCGCCCACGTTGCCGACGAACAGCTCGCTGCTGACGCTGGCGCTCTCGACGCCGGCGATCGACGTCACCTGTTCGAGCACGAGATCGTAGAACGTGGCCCGCTGCCCCACCTCGCCCGACCCCGGCGCCATAAGGGCCACCGAGAGGATCCGCTCGGTCTGGAAGCCCGGATCCACGTGCATCACGTTCCACCAGCTGCGGACGAGCAGCCCGGCGCCGACGAGGAGCATGATGGCGACGGCGCACTCGGCCACCACGAGCAGGCGGCGGAGGCGCGTGGCGACGCCGCCGGCGATGCCTCTGCCGCCTTCCGCTCCGGCGGCGCGCAGGTCGCGGCGCCACATCGTCATCGCCGGCGCGAGACCGACGAGTATCCCCGAGGACAAGGTTACAGCCAGCGCCCAGCCGAGGACGTTCACGTCGAGGCCGACCTCCTGCAGGCGAGCGAGGTCGCCGGGACCGTAGGCGCGGATCACGCGGATGCCGGCAACGGCCAGCACCAGGCCGAGCGCCCCCGCGGCGGCGGCGACCGTCACGCTTTCGGCGAGCAGCTGGCGCGCGATGCGCGCGCGGCTCGCACCGAGCGCGGCGCGAATCGCCATCTCGGGAACCCGGCCGGCGCTGCGCGCGAGCGACAGGCCGGCGACGTTGGCGGTGGCGACGAGCAGCAGACACAACGCCGCGGCGGTGAGCATCCACAGCACCAGGCGCGGGCGGGATCCAGTCAGATACTGACTGAAGGTCGTCAGGCTGATGCCGCGGCCCTGCTCCGCTCGCGGCAGCTGGCTATCGAGGCGCCCGGCGATCGCGCTCATCTCGGCCTGCGCCTGACCGAACGTCGCGTGCGGCCGCAGCCGCGCCAGGACGAACCACTGGCCGGCGCCCAGCTGGGTGCGGCGCGTCTCCCAATCCAGAAAGAGCGTGTGTGGCTGAAAGACGTCAGCGCCGAAGCCCGTTTGCATGGAGGCTGGCATGATGCCGACAATCTCCGATCGCTCTCCGTCGAGCTCGAGCGCCGCGCCAATCGCCGCCGGAGACCCGCCGAAGCGGGCCTGCCAGAAGCGATGGCTGATCACGGCGAGGCGCTGACGGTCGTTGGCCTCCTGCAGCGAAAAGGTCCGGCCGAGCGCGGGCTGGACCCCGAGGAGCGGAAAGAAATTCGGCGAGACCCGGTTGACGCTGATCTGTTCGCGCTCGCCGCCGCGAGTCAAGATCGAGGAGACCGGATCGAACACCGCGATATCGGAGAAGCTCTCGCTCTGCTTGCGCCACTCCTCGACGCTCCCATAGGCCGACCGCCCGGCGGTCAGTCCCCGGCTGGGAATCTCCGTCCACAGCATCGTCAGCCGATCCGGCGCCTCGAACGGGAGCGGCCGGAGGAGCACGGCGTTGAGCACGCTGAAGAGGGCCGTGCTCGCGCCGATCGCCAGCGCCAGCGTAGTGATGGAGGTCAGCGCGAAGCCTGGGCTCGTGCGCAGGCGCCGGAGCGCGTAGCGGAGGTCATGCACAGTCATGCGGACATGCTCCTTCGGGGCTTCACTCAAAATGCCGGCGATGACTTCGAGCCAGAGCCGGCTTCGTTCGAACGCGCTGGCCGCATCACGGTAGCGATCCGAGAACACGAGCGCCATCTCGCGGCCGTACTCGTCCCGGAACGCCGCGGGATAGAGGCCGAGCAGCGCTCGAAACGCGCGCGCCCGGAAACTGTCGGTTCGTCGCGGCTGCTCAGGCATCGCGTCAGGCCCGGCGCGGCAGCAGACCAGTCGCCCGCGCATCGCGCAGCAAGCGCTCCAGGCGCCGGGCTTCGGCGGCCGCCACCGCCCGACCGATTTTCGTCAGCCGATAGTAGCGGCGGCGCTCGTCGTCGTTGGCCGGGTCCGGCCGCTCGGCCAGTTCTTCGATCAGCCCCTGCTCGAGGAGCCGGCGGATGGCGGCATACAGGCTGCTTGGACTGAGCCGAAGCGCTCCGTCCGTCCGTTCGAGCACGTCCTGCATCACCGCGTAGCCGTGGCGATCGCGGTCGGCGAGCGAGACGAGGATGTGAAACGTATCGCGATGGAGCGGCAGGAACGATTCAGGATCGGCGGCGCGAGCGGAGCGTGGGGACATTGCCGCTACTATAGCAGAAACGGATATAGCCTTTCATGCAATAGCTGACACCGGGGTCCGCGGCTGCGCCTACCGTGGGCGCGGATAGGCGGGGATTTACGGACATTCACGGGACGCGGATCACGCGGATCGCTGCACTTCGACGGGACGCGGATCACGCGGATCGACAGACTTCAGCGGACGCGATCACTTTAAGCGATCGTGTTCCGCGTCCCGGAAGTTCCGTGATCCGCGTCATCCGCGTCCCGTTGAATCCGGGTTGTGATCCGCGTCCCGGAACCCGCGATCCGCGCTCGACAGCCGGGTCCAGCGCGGCTATCGTTGGCGCATGCGCAAGTGTGGAACGACTCAACACTCTTTGCAGCGCGATGCCAGAAGTCCCGTCGCCTCGGTGAGGTCGAGATCCGCGATGAAGAGACCTGCCTGCCCATAAGGCTGGTATCCGAGCAGGCTCCCGTCGGGCCGCGCCACTGCCGACGTCGTCGGCGATCCCTCGCCAGCGAAGTTCACGGTCGCGAAGTAGCAGGTGTTTTCCGCCGCGCGGCAGAGCACGGCTTTCTCGTGAAACGTGTTCCCAGGCTCGGCGTACGACGATGGCCGATAGCTGCCCGGCTCGGCCTCGTGGAATTGCGGATGGAAGACGACGTGGGCTCCGCGTCGCGCGGCCCACCGCACGGTCTCCGGATACCGCCACCCCTCGTGACAGATGGCGACGCCGAAGGTCAGCGGACCGGCCGTGAAAACACGCCGCCCGGCGCCGGCAACATAGGTGGGCTCCTCGGACGGATCGATCTGCACTTTGTCCTGAAAGCCGGCCATCGTCCCGTCGCGATTGATGACGAGCGCGGTGATCATCGGACGTCCCTCGACCACGCGCTCGGTGCCGAGCACGACCGCGACGTCCGCCTTCGCCGCGGCCGCCGCCACCGTGAGCCACGCGCGGTCGAGAAACGCCTGATCCGGCGGCGGCACGGCTCTTCCGGGCGCGCGATAGCCGGGCACGAAACACTCGGGGAAACAGATGACGTCCGCGCGCTCGCGACCCGCCTGCGCGACGGCGTCCTCGGCCATTCGGACCGAGGCGTCCGGGGTCGCAGGGAACTGGAGATTGGCCAGGGCGATGCGGCAAGTGGTCATCGCATCATTGTGGTGCAACGGACGCCGATTCGAATCGGCTCAGTGCCTGATCGTCGACTGCCAATTCGCCATGACGCTCAGCTCGTGCCCACTGTTGCTGCCTGGCGCCGCAACAAGAAACCGCTGTCCATCTTTGCGCACATTCCACTCCGGCTGGATGCCGGGCGCGCGAAAGAGCTCGACTGGGGTGCCGAAGGATGCGGCCTCAACCGGCACGGACATCACCGACCCGATGAGCGATTGAAAGAACAGTTCCCGGGTGTCTTTTCTCCAGCGTGGCGAGATGCCTCCTCCCCTCGAAACAGACCGGCTCGCGCCCGCAACCGGCACACCGCTGTGCGGATCCGTCGTCAGCGGACGGACGAACACTTCGTTGACGCCAGACGCTCTCGACACGTACGCGAGCCATCGGCCGTCTGGGGACACCCGCGCGCGGATTCTGGTTGAAATCCTCCACCACGAGTGGTCGTGCCTCGACGCCTGCGGTCAGAGGCAGGAGCCAGAGGTCGATGCCGGTCGCCTCACTACGGACGGTGAGCACGAGGAACCGTCCGTCCGGAGTCGGAGCCACCGCAAGTCCCCCCGGGTACCTCGGACTGCCGGTACCGCCCTGCAGGAATGTTTCGCCCGGGCGGCTGCCATCCGCAGGTCTGCGGGCGAGGCTGGCGTCCACCGTGCCCAGGGCAAAGTACACCTCTCGCCCGTCCGCCGACCACGCGGGCGCATCCGCCTCGGGCTCGGTCGCAAACGGGATGCTGGTATTGCGAGCGACATCGATCAGCCACAACTCACGGCTGGAGCGTCCCAACCGGTTCCGACGCCACGTGACCACCTGCGTCTCATCTGGCGACAAACTCGCGCCCCCCAGCTCGGCGGGCTCGCCAACCAATCCCTTGACCGATCCGTCGCGGCCGAGCCACGTCAGCTGAAACTCGGCGGCGCTCTCGCGGTAGACGAGGATGTTGCTGGAAGCGGAGAAGAAGGCGCTGTCCCGAAACGTCCCGACGCCGCTCACCAACCTCGTTGGCTGACCGGTCGGGACTCGTCGTTCGGCATCGAAGGGCATCGACCATCAGCGCGTTCTCTTGTACGAACAGCAAGTGCCCATTCCCGTCCGGCCCTGGCACATAGGCACCGCCAAACGGAGTCGTGACGAGTCGTTCGGTGCTTTGACGATCGGCGGGAGCTTCCAGATCTCCCAGATACAAACCGCTCTCCGAGGGATCGGTGCGCGACACACGCAAGTACACGAAGTGACGGTTGTCGGGCAGAAACGCCGGCAGCAGATGGTGCGCGTCTTTCAGCGACGGGTCGACGGCCGTGACGGGAGTGGCGGCACCTCCTCCAGCGGGGCAGCGCACGATGCCGCCGGACGTATTGCCGATCAGGATGACACCCGCGGCATTCCAGCTGCCACCGACGCCGACCCCGGGGACCTTACAGACCACGCGCGGCAGGCCGCCCAACCGGTCGATCCGCTTGAGATCGCCAGTGCTCTGGCTGTAGAAGGCGATGACGCGACTGTCGGGTGACCAAATCATCGGCGGCATGAACTCGACCACCTCGCCTTCGGTCCCCGCCAACGACCTGGTCTCCCCGGTCTCGAAGTCTCGGATTCGCAAACGCAGAATCCCCTTGGCGTCGGCACCGACGAACACGAGATGCCGGCCATCGGGGGACACAGAAAAATTACCGGGGTCGGTAAAGGTCACTGGCGCCGGAATTTGGAATCGCAGCGGATCGACTGGCGTCACCGTGACGGCGCGGGACCGCGGGAGTGCGAGGAAGGTGGCCACTCCGCCGGCAAGCGCAGCGGCAGCGATCGCAGTCCAGACCATCCAGCGTGGGTACCCTCCCGGCTCGGCATTCTCTCCCAGTGGCGTCGCGGGCAGATCCGCGGTCAGGTCGGCGTCCCCGAGGTCGCGCAGCCGCCGCTGCGGATCCCGTTCGAGACAACGTTTCATCAAGCGGACGACCGCGGGCGGTGTGTCCGGCGGAAGCGCGCTCCAATCAACGTCGCGTTCCAGGATGGCCGCGATCGTGTCCGAGATCGTGTCGCCGGAGAAAGCGCGGCGCCCGCTGAGCATTTCGTAGAGCGTGCAGCCAAACGCCCAGATGTCGGTTCGCTTGTCCACGGATTGGCCGCGCGCCTGCTCGGGGCTCATGTAGGGCGCCGTGCCGAGCACGATGCCCGCGCGCGTGCCCATCTCCATCGTCGTGTGCCCCGCGCCGGCATCCTGGAGGTCGGGCGCCATCGTCTTGGCGAGGCCAAAGTCGAGTACCTTGGCCACGCCTTCCGGGGTGACCTTCACGTTCGCCGGTTTGAGGTCGCGGTGGATGATGCCCCGTTGATGCGCGGCATCGAGCGCGGCCGCGATCTGCCGGGCGATCGCCAGGGCGTCAGGAATAGGGAGCGCGCCGCGACTCAACCTGTCGGCGAGCGTCTCGCCCTCGACGAGCTCCAGCACGAGCCCAGACACGCGCAGCCCATCACTCGTCGCCGCGTCTTCGAAGCCGTAGATGGAGGCGATGTGTGGATGGTTCAACGAAGCCAGGACGCGCGCTTCGCGCTCGAAGCGTTCCATCCGATCGGGGTCGCCCGCCAGGTGCTGCGGCAGAATCTTGATGGCGACGTCGCGTCCGAGCTTCGTATCGCGAGCGCGGTAGACTTCGCCCATCCCGCCGACACCCAGCACGGAGTGCACCTGGTACACACCGATTCGACTGCCTATCAACGTGGTCGGCATCCGCCGCGATTCTAGTCGGGAACGCCAGGCGAGGCCAGTTGTCTTACGCCGGCCGTGCACGGTGTCGGCGTCCGCCACCATGCGCACTTGCGTCGCAGAGCGGAGAGAATCGACGGCCCGACGGCGTGCAACAATAGCCACAACGCCGTGGCCGATGAGCCGTCTCGCCCGCAATCTGCCGCCGTCCACGCCAGGAGGTCGCCGTGAAGAACCGCAACGCCGTGCTGGTGGTGCTCGCGCTCTCGAATGCCCTGCTTGGCGCGACGGCGCCCGTGCAGGACGGCACCGCCGCGCTCATCGCCCGCATCGAGGCGCCGCAGACGCCGAACCGTCAAGGTTGGGATCCGTACTCCCTGCAGCAATTGATGGAGCGCTTCGGCGTGCCGGGGATGAGCCTCGCCATCATCAAGGGCGGTCAGATCGACATCGCGAAGGCATATGGACGCGCCGACGTAACCGCCGACTCGCCGGTCACGACGGAGACGACGTTTCAAGCCGCTTCCATCAGCAAGCCGGTGACGGCGTTCGCGGTCATGCGCCTCGTCGATGCCGGCAAGTTGTCGCTCGACGAAGACGTCAACCGCTATCTGAAATCGTGGAAGGTGCCGGAGAGCGAATTCACCCGCAGCCGTCCCGTGACGCTGCGGGCGCTCCTGAGCCACACCTCCGGCACGGGCGACGGCTTTGGATTTCCTGGATACCATCCGTCGGCCGAACGGCCGACGCTGGTGCAGATCCTGAATGGCGAGAAGCCTTCGAACGTCGGACGCGTCTTCTGGGAACGCCCGCCGTTTACCGCCTTCAAGTATTCCGGCGGCGGCACGGTCATCGTGCAGCTACTGCTGACCGACACGCTCGGCAAACCGTTTCACGAGCTGATGCGGGAGCTCGTCCTCGAACCCATCGGGATGTCGAACAGCACATTCGAGCAGCCTCTCCCGCCGCCGCGCGACGCGAACGCGGCGCGCGCGCACGATGGCCGCGGCCGGGCGATGGATACGAAGTGGCACGTCTATCCCGAGCAGGCACCGGCGGGGTTATGGACGACGCCCACGGATCTCGCGAAGCTGGCGATCGAAGTGCAGAAGGCGCTGCGCGGCGACTCGAAAGTTCTGTCGCGCGCCGCGGCACAGGAAATGGTCACGCCGATCGGATCGGGTCCCTACGCCGTCGGCTTCGGCATCGAGCGGCGGAGCGAGGGATGGTATTTCGGACATGGCGGCAGCAACTGGGGATTCCAGTGCAACCTGCTGGCGCACCGCCTGAAGGGGTACGGTTTCGTCATCATGACCAACAGCGACGGCGGCGGCCGATTGAACGCGGAAGTCGAAGGGCGCATCGCCGCCGCCTACAACTGGGATTCGCTCGACAAGCCGGTGCCCAGATAGCGTCAGGCCGGCGCTACCCAGCCGTCAGCCTGTCAGAACGCAATCATGAAGTCGCTGAAAAACACTGGCCCATTGCCACCGACGACCATCGGCAGCGACAGCGCCCCGACGGGCGACCGGCGGAAGTAGGCGTATTATCGGTGTGCCATCTGACGATCTGGTTTTTCCACGGGAACCAGTTGGCGCCAATCCGAACGTCCCATGGGTCGCCATACTGGCCGTTGATCTTCGAGCCTAGAACGAAGGCCTGAAGCGTCTTGGGAACGATCATGGCGGACGCCTGCAGCTGGAAACCGTTATCACGCAGATCGCTGAACGGGAGCGCCTCTGTTCCAGGGCCGCGCAGGTTGGTCACTGCGCGATAGTAGTATCGCCTTCGACGCCAAGCCCCGGTACTTCAGCCCGGCGTCAATCGACGACATGTGGTGCTGCGCGTCGCTGATCGCGATGCCCTCGCCAAAGAGCCCCGGGGCGAAGATGACGTTCCCGTCCGAAATGCGGATCTGCGCGTTGTCGATGGCCTCGGTGTCCGGCTGGCTCTGCCGGTTTTCGTCGCTGCGGGTGTAGTGCACGCCGACCCGCGTCGCCAGGCGTTCGTGCCCTTCGAAGTCGCCGAAACCCGGCCCGAACTCGCCGGTCGTCGGCATCCATGCGAGCGACGAGGACAGCGTATCCAGCCCGCCGCTCGAGTTGGCCGGCATCGACACCGAACTGACTCAGGTTGTTGCCCAGCATGACTGCGGTACCTCGACGCCCGTAGTCACGAGGCCCTTCGCCCAGATGCCTTGCGTGTACGACGGCCGGAAATACTCGTCGGCGATGGGGCGGTTGTCGAGCGAGAGCCAGTAAGGAAAGTTCCCTTCGAGCGACCGCGTGCCCGGCAGGGCACCGATGCCCCCGCCGAGCGTGACATGAGGGTTGAACCGGTCATCGATGTTGCCGCCGACGACCACCTGCGCGCCCAGTTGGCCCTGGCTGACGTTGGCGGTCCAGACATACGCGAGGTATCTGAGCTTCGGGCTGAGGATCCACCCGAGAAACTGGACGTTCACCTTCTGCAGGTGGATGTCCTCGCGCGTGTTGACCGACTTCTCGGTGCCGAACGAGTCCGTGAAAGTATGGTCGAGGCCCTCTTGATTCAAGTAGCGAACGTAGGTAAAGAGCTTGACGTTGAGGTCACCCTGGCTGGTATCGGCCACCTTGAACCCGGCCGGGGAGAACGTCCCGAAGGTCGTTCTCTTCGGCCGGACCGCGAAGACGGCGCTGCAGCCGTCCGCGACCCAGATGCCCTGACTGTCGTAGCCCCAGCTCTTGTCCCGCTCGCAGACCGCCGCATTGAGCGCCGTCACGAGGCTGACGCCGCCGCTGGTGTCGGCGGCGCAGGCTTGGCGTTCGCCCGCCCGGGACGCGCACACCATCATCACGGTGTCGTTCGCCGGTGTCGCCTCCTGCGCGAGCGCGGTCCCGGCGGCGAACGTCAACCAGAGCGGCAGCGTGCACAACGCGAATCGAATATGCGGCATGATGAGTCGCTACTCTGACATTAATCCACGATCCGGGTGCTGCCCCGCGAAATCTCGCGGCCCGCAGCAGATTATTTGAGGGACAGCGAGATCGTGAACGCCGCCTTCGTGCCGCGGCGCGCCTCGTTGCGGAACAAGTACACCATGACGCGGTACTCGCCGTCGGCCGGCAGCGTGATCGCGGCTTTGTTGCCGGTCTCGCCCCGGTCGCTCGCGTAGACCGCTTCCTCCGACGCCGCCGGAAGCACGTTGAAGTAGAGCGAGGTACTCGTCGTCTGCAAGTCGACGACGAGCGTCTGTCCCTTGCGCCCCGGGACAGTGTAGGTGACGTCACCGCGGCCGACGACGGTCCCCTTGTATATCGCCGGCGCCTGGCCTGGCGTCAGACTCAGCGGCCCTTCCGACGCGGCGCCAGCCGCGCCGGACGCCGCCGTTGTCGCCGGTGCATTCGTCAGTAGGCCATCGAGCCGGCTGTTGCGCTGCGTATAGGCGTACCGACACGCAGTTGCGCCGCGGCTCGGCGGCGGTCGCGCAGGCGTCGCGCGTCTTGATCCAGTCGCGTTGCTCGCTTCGGAGGCCCGGCTGCTCCGCCACCGGCACCGCCTTCAGGGCCTGTGCGTACAGCTGGGCCATGCGCGTATCGAGCGCTTTCAACTCGGTGTCGCTGCAAATCATCTTTTCGACCGCGCTCGTGGCTTTCGCGCAGTCGAAGCTCTGGCCGGACGCGGCGCTGACGCTGACGCTGACAAAGATCAGGGCGTTGACGAGCAAGGCTCGGCTACGTCGCGACGAGATGTCTGGAACCATGGTGTACCTTCGATACCTCAGTATGGCGGTGCCGACCGCGCTCCAACTGCGCGACTTGGCGGATCGTCGGTCCGCTGCTCGTCTACTTGTCCGTCGCGCGCTCAACCCGCATCTTCTGGTCGAGAAACTCGATCACGGTCTTCCACGTCGGCGTGAACGGCGCCGGGTTGGCGACGGCACACCCCTGCGCGGTCGTCGAGCGCACGGTCGCCGCTTCGCGAATGGCATCGTCGGTCAGAAAGCCATTCCATGGCCCATGCCCTGCCTTCGGCAGGCTGATGAAGACGGCGTCGAGGCAGGCCTTGTTGAGCGCCATGTAGAGCTGCTCGCCCTGATTGTGCGGCACGAGCGGATCCGAGCCGCCGTGCAGGATCATCATCGGCGGATCGGCGGCGGTGACGTAGCGCACGGGATTGGCCGCCTGCACCTTGTCGGGGCAGGTCTGGATCGCGCAGCCGACCAGCCGCGACTCCGGCGACGTCGGCATCATCGTGACAGCCTGGCTGGCGCGCACTTCCGGAGCGCCCACGCGTCCATGGTCAGGAAATTGGTCGGTGGATAGAACGCGACCGCTGCCTGCACCTTGCTCGACACGCCCGGTCGTGCCGACGGAGCCTTCCATCTCGGGCGCGTCGCCGGTCAGCGCGGCCATCGCCGTCGTCCAGCCGCCGGAGCTGTCGCCCATGATCGCGATGCGGTCTGGGATCGAGGTTGTACTTCGGCGCATTGGCGCGCAGCCAGCGGATGGCGGCCTTGATGTCGTGCAGCTGGCCGGGAAACTGCACCTGCGAGCTCGAACGGATCGACACACCGGCGACGGCGTAGCCAGCCGGGTTGAGCTGCGCCGCGACGCCCGGAGCCGTGCGCTTGCCCGTGTCCGCCATCCACGCGGAGCCGCCGGTCCAGATCGCGACCGGCAGCGGCCCGGTCGCGCCGCTCGGGATGTAGAGATCGAGCTTGTGGCCGTTGCTGGTCGCGGGCTCGGGCGGCGCGTACTCGAGATCGGCGTGCGTCGGAGGTGGACCGGGAGGCGCGCGCCGGGCCGCGCCCACGGCCCCCCTGGGGCGGGCCGCCTGCAGGTTGCGCAGGCGCTTGCATCCATGCCGCAGTTGCGGAGACGAACAGGCTGAGGGCGAGCCCCAGCACCACCGCGATACGTCGAGTCATTCGTGCCTCTCAGTTACCCTGTCGGCAGTTTCACACTTCTCGGCCAGGCGAGATGCGCGCGTCGACCTGCAACGGATCATACATGTTGATCGATGAGACCGTCGGGGGCATCAGTCTGACCTCGCCGGCCCCATCGACCTCGAGCTGCGTCACCTCAACCAGCTCTGCACCACCTCGCCTGGCGAAGCGGCTTCGCGCTCAACTGTGCGATCCGCGCCGCGCCTTCGTTATGTCTGGTAGAGAAGACCGGAGGCGTCCGTCTCTATCTTGGCGCGCGGAGCTTGAACGTCGCGCAAGACCAGTCAGGAGCCGTGGATCATGTCCGTGCAAACCACTCTCAATGCCGTCGGGGTCGCCCAGGTCATCGTCACGCTGAAGAACGTCCCCCCCGGTAACGGGGCGGCGCTTGCGGCGGCTGGCAGGGACGTTCAGCACGTCACGCGTCACTTCCGGCGATCGGAAGACAGCCGGCCCGGTGCGGTAGCGGCCGCTACCGGACGACGCAAGCCGCCGAGCCCGTGCAAGGTTTACAAGAACCTCGGCGTGATCCTCGGCACCGTCGATCAGAAGGGGTACCGCGGACTGAAGAAGGATCCGTCGGTCAAAGCCGTCAACGAAGCCCCACAGATCAGCTTGATCAAACCGGTCGCCGCAACCCTGGCCACCGCGGCGAAGGGTCCCACGTGGGGCATCAAGCGGCTGAAGGTGGAGAAACTCTGGGCGCAAGGCCTGACCGGAACGGGCGTCCTCGTCGGTCACCTCGATACCGGCGTTGACGCGAAGCATCCCGCATTCAAGGGCGGCGCGATCGCGAAGTTCGCGGAGTTCGACGATCTCGGCGAGATCGTGCCCGGCGCCAAGGCACACGACAGCGACGAGCACGGCACGCACACCGCCGGCACGATCGTGGGACGGGCCGTGAAAGGCAGCGTGTTTGGCGTGGCGCCGGGCGCGCAACTGGCGAGCGCGATGGTGATCGAAGGCGGCGACGTCATCGCCCGCATCCTGGGCGGGATGGACTGGATCGTCGGCGAAGGCGCGCGGATTCTCAGCATGTCACTCGGGCTGCGCGGGTTTCATGCCGAGTTCCTGCCGCTGATGCAGGCCATCCGCAACCGCGGCATCCTGCCCGTCATCGCCGTTGGCAACGAGGGCCCGGGCACCAGCCGATCGCCCGGCAACTACGACCTCGTCCTGTCGGTCGGCGCGTCCAGCGACCAGGATGAGGTGGCGGACTTTTCCTCGAGCCAACGCTTCGTCGCGCCCGGGCGATCCGCTGGTCCCGGATCTCGTGGCACCAGGCGTGGACACGCTGTCGGCGCTACCCGGCGGGCAATTCGGCGAGTTCAGCGGCTCGTCGATGGCGACGCCCCACATCGCGGGCCTGGCGGCCCTGCTGTGGCAGGCAAAGCCCGGCGCCACCGTGGAGGAAATCGAAGCCGCCATCCTGAAGTCATGCAAGCGGCCGGCGTCGATGCCTGCGGCGCGTGCGAACCGGGGCGTGCCGGACGCCGTCGCTGCGCTGGCTCTGCTGCAGGGCGTCAGCCCGGCCAAAAAGGGAGGCAAGAAGACGGCACGGAAAAAGAGCGCGAAAAAGAGTAAGGTGACGAAGAAGGTCAAGTAAGGGGCCACCCCCCGGGTTCGTCACATGCCACGAAAAGCCGCCTCGAAGGCGACGATCGATCCGAAGTTGCTCCGCCAGCTCGAAGAGGCCCCGGCCGACGCGGTGGTCGGGGCCGTCTTCACGCTGAAGACGCCCGAGGGCGAGCGCTACCTGAAAGCGGCGTCGGCCAAGGACGTGATGAGCAAGATCGTCGAAGACGCGTCCGCGGACGCGCACGCACAGCCGCAGCGCCTGACGCTCTTTCCGAATGTGCAGTCGTTCGCGGTGTCGGGCCCGCCAGCGCTCGTCCGCAAGCTGGTCGAGCACGCGGACGTCGCCTCGGCCATGGCGAACGCGCAGGACGAAGATCTCTTGATTCGTCCGGTCAAGACCGATCGAAAAACCTAGCCACCTGTTCACTCGCGATGAACTCGCGGGTGGAGGTGCGCCTCCTACCGGACTACTTGATCGAAACGAACGCCAGGCCGTTGTTGGGGTTCATCGGAATCACGAGCTGCTGTGCCCCCGCGTCGTAGCACATCGACGCCGCGTTCGGGATATTCCGCGCGATGAGCTCGGCGGGGACGCCCGGACGGATGCGGGACACACCGCCGTTCAGCACGCTGCTCACGTACTTGGTGCCGTCGGGCATGATCACGAGGCCGTCGTTGCCGGCTTGCGCCGCGTTCTCGGTCTTCAGCAACTGCCCCGCGGGAGAGAACGTCAGCACTTCGTTGTTGCCGATGTTGACGACCACGATGTTGCCCTGCGGATCGAACGCGATGCCGTTCGGCTGCCGGAGCGGCGCGCCCTGGATGAAGATCGACGGCGTGCCGTCGCGCGCGATCTTCCACACTTGCCAGCTTGCTGGCTCGGGCTTGTCGCCACCGACTCCGGTTTGCGTCGCGTAGATCGTCCCGTCGTCGGCGACCTCGAGGTCGTTGAGCCAGGGCGATTTCTCGACCCGGACCTCGCCGGCGGGCGCGCCAGTCTGCAAGTTGAAGCGACGAATCACGGCGACGCTCGGCTCGTTCGGGCTGGTGCCACCGTCGCGGTCGGCCAGGTACAACACGCCGTTCGCGATGTCGCTGCCGTAGGGTTCGTTGAGGACGAGCGGCGGCGAGAGGTTGTTGCGCTGGTCGCCGGGATTCTGGACGCCAATCCATCGCGAGGTATGGACCGAGCCATCGTGGTTGATGAACGAGACCCAGGCGTTGTTGGTCTGCACGTTCTGCGCGACGCCGCGGCTCGGCACGACGATCAGGCCGCGGCCGGCATCGTACGAGCAGCTCTCCGCCGAGTAGATGGCGCCGAACACCTTCACGTTCGGCGAGATGGCCTCGAAGGCGCCATCGGCCGCCGGGTTGATCGGCAGCCCGAGACGGTTGCCGACGAAGAAGGGCTGAGCTGGCTGTTGCGCGATGAGCGCGATCCCCAGGACCAGCATGCCGCTAGCGGCGAGGACGGGACGTCGTTTCATGACCGGGATCTCCTTTGTGAGACCGTGCCATTCTGAGCGGCAGTGATCTCAGGCTCCGCGATTATAGAGGAGCCGCCCGTGCCGCACCTCATTGCTGCCGCTACCGCTGGGGCTGCCGCTACCGCCGGGCGTCACCAGATGTTTGCATTCGCGTGACTGCCAGGTTGCGCTCCCTACACATCCGCCCGATAAAGTCTCGGCCTCACGTCACGGCCTCGACCCGAGTCAAGGCCGCCACCGGTGAGAGAGGGAGTCGAGCGTGGAGTACTCAGTGAATGAAGGTCGCCGGACATTTCTGCGGCGTGGCGCGATGGGCGCCGGCGCGGTGTGGATGTTGTCGCTGCAGGAGCTCGCGGCCCGTGGCGGGCATCGCGGGCCAGTCGTCATCGACGGCGTCAGTCCGTACGGGCCGATTCGGCCTCAGAAGGATGAGACCACCGGGCTCGAACTGCTGAAGCTGCCCGAGGGCTTCCGCTACTGGTCGTACAGCTGGACGGGAGACCCGCTGTCGGATGGCGTCGCCTGTCCGAATCTCCACGATGGCATGGCCGTCGTCGATGACTGGCGGTCGTCGGACAGCGAACCGGCATCGTTCGACGAAGACAATCTCAAGAGCTGGCAATCGGGGTCGTCGCGATCGGGCGAGCGCTACGACGATCACGATCGGCGGCCGCGGTCCGGAAAGATCGTGCTCGTCCGCAATCACGAAGGCAACGCCGGTCAGCCCTACGTCGCGGGCCGTCCCGACATCACCTACACCCCGGCGGGCATGCCGACCGGCAACGGCGGCACGACCAACCTGGTGTTCGACACGAAGCGCGGCAAGTGGCTGGCCTCCTGGTCGAGCCTGGCCGGCACCATCCGCAACTGCGCGGGCGGCGTCACGCCCTGGGGCAGCTGGCTCACCTGCGAGGAGACCGACGTCGCGGGGCACGGCTGGGTCTTCGACGTGGGATTCCGCAAGGGCAACACCACGCCCCTCATCGAGATGGGCCGCTTCTCGCACGAAGCGATGATGGTCGATCCGCACACCGGCGTCGTCTACGAGACCGAGGACGCGGGCAACTCCGGGTTCTTCCGGTTCGTGCCCTATCGCTCCGGTCAGATGGATCAGGGCGGCAGGTTGTACATGCTCGCGATTCGGAACCAGCCCAACCTCGATCTCGGCACGTACTGGCCGATCGGCACGCGCTGGGACGTGCGCTGGGTCCGGATCGACGATCCCACCGCCGCCACCGAGTCGTGCTACGCGCAAGGCGCCGCCCAGGGTGGGGCGCGGTTCAGCCGCCTCGAAGGTGCGTGGTGGGGCGATCGGACGGGCTACTTCCTGTCGACCAACGGTGGCAGCGTGGGCGAAGGACAGGTCTTCGAGTACGACCCGCGCGACGAAACGCTCACCGTCATCTATGACGCGCCGAACGCGAACAGCGTCGACAACCCGGACAACATGACGGTGACGCCGCGCGGCGGGCTGCTGCTCTGCGAGGACGCGGCCGGCAACCACTTCACCGAAGGCGAGCGGCTCGTCGGCCTCACGCTGCACGGCAAGTCATTCACGTTCGCGATGAACAACATCAACCTGATGACGAGCTACAACGACGTCGTGCTGGCTGGCGACTACCGTCAGTCCGAGTGGGCGGGCGCCTGCTACAGCCCCGACGGCAACTGGTTGTTTGCCAACATCCAGACGCCGGGAGTGACGTTCGCGATTACCGGTCCCTGGGGACGCGGTCCCCTGTAAGAACCCGCCCTCTCCATCGCGCCCGGCCCCGGCGTGGCCGCGGGCCGGGCGCGCCTCGGACCCTACCTCTCCGGGGTCATCGATCGCTCCGAGTGTGGCGATGGGAGGACGGGCTCCGGTGGCATGGTCACCGTCGCGAGCCGCTCGCCGACGATGTCCTTCCGCTTGGCCACGATGCGCCAACTAAACGTCCCGGAGATGTCGCATTCCTTCCGTCCCTGCAGGGCTGCGAGCGCGGCATTCGCTTCGACCGTGAAGCCCTTGGGCGTCCGTTTGGTCACGTGCAGCAGGTGGTCGTGGTCGTACCCAGTGAGGAACACGTGGTACGCGTCCATTACCGAGACCGCGGCAAAGCCGGGCTCAATCGCGACGTCCGCCTTGCCGTCGACGAGCTCGCCGGTGCCGAAATCTTCGAACCAGCTTTCGGGGCTCTCCACACAGTACAACTGACGATGGGAGCCGTCGGGATGAGGCACTGCGGCGCTCTTCGCGCCGCCGACGACGATGAAGTCGCCACCAACAAGCACCGGCCCGTAGAAGGCGGCGGCATAGGCGCCCGCCACGCCGTTGGTCGCGCCCACGACGGCCGCTCCGCCTGCGGCTGCGGTCGCACCGACGAGCCCGTGCCCGTTGGCCGAGAGGCCGTATACGCCGAAACCACCCGCCCCCGGGCCGGGCCCAACGTAGGAGGAATTGTTCAGTCCATAGATCGCGATCGCGCTGGCAGAAGAAGTGGCGGGAATCTGGCCGAGCACGGCACTGCTACCTTGCGACTGCCCAACGACGCCATACCCGTTGCTCCCATTGACGCCGAGGACACCGGCAAGCCCGGCGCCGTTCCGAATTCCCAGAACACCGCTGAAGATGGGGGGGACGGCCGCTCCACTCAGCGACCCGATGACTCCATGGTTCGTGCCGTTGAGCGCCGGGAGAGTCGGCGGGCCGACGCCTGGCGATGCCAGAAGCCCGTACTCCGCCGTCGCTGCACCGATTACTGTCGTGTTCGCGCCTGCCTCGGCCCGTCCGGCGTTGGTGAGTTTGCCGACGACCACCGCCGCGAACGCCGACAATCCCGCGAGCATTCGCCGGCGTCCAGATGATCCCTTCGCGACGTCGGTCATGTGACATCTCCTCAGTCCGAATTCGCGCGGAACATACCGCAGGCCAGCTCTAGGTGGCAAGACCAACTCCTGTACACTACGGCGAGCGGACAGGGAAACGCCCTACGGGGTGGAGAACTCCGGTGCGTTTCCCTCTCGCAGGCCTCCTCATGATGAGACCCGTCGCCGTCTGGCTTGCACTGCTTCTCAGCGCCAACCTCGCCATCCGCCCTTCCGCGCAGACCCCGACCGCCACCGCAAGGATGTCGGCCAACGATCTGTACAAGGTGCGGGGCATGATGCGTGAGGCCTACGAGACGGTGAAGAAGAACTACTACGATCCGTCCTTCCGTGGGCTCGACTGGGACGCGCGCTATCGCGAGTACGACGAGAAGCTGAAGGGCGCACCGACGATGAACGCGGGGCTGACGCTCGTGGCCGCGTTCGTGGGAGGGCTGAACGATTCGCACACGAGCTTCCTGCCGCCGCCGCATGCCTATACGGTCGACTACGGCTATTACCTCATGGTCATCGGCGACCAGGTCTTCGTGGAACGCGTCCGGCCTGGCTCGGACGCGGCGTCGAAAGTGCGTCCCGGGGACCAGTTGCTGTCGCTCAACGGCGGCGGCGTCGGGCGCGAGAGCTTTCGCCGGATGTGGTACCTGTTCCACATCCTGCAGCCGCAGCCGACGACGAGGCTCGAGCTGCGTGACCCTACCGGCGCGGAGCGCGTCGTCTCGGTCGCGACCACGGTGACGCCGGGGCGCGCGGTGCGCAACCTGACGGGGCCTGGCGCCGGCATGGAGATCCAGGAGCTCGAGCGCGGCATGGAGGACGTCGCGCGCCGATCGCGGCAGCGCTACGTGGAGCGAGGCGGCGTGATGATCTGGAAGATGCCCCACTTCATGCTCGAGAACGGCGAGGTCGATCGCCTCTTCGGCATCGCCAGGCAGCAGGGCACGCTCGTGCTCGACCTGCGCGGCAACGGCGGCGGCCTCATCAGCGCGATGCACCGCATGGTCGACAACGTCTTCAAAGCGGACGTGACGATCGCGACCCGCGCCGGACGGAGGGGGCGCGCCACGATGACCGCGAAGGGCCGCGGCGACGCGGCGTTCGCCGGCAAGCTGATCGTGCTCGTGGACAGCGCGTCAGCCTCGTCCGCGGAGATCTTCGCCCGCACCGTCCAGCTGCAGAAGCGTGGCGTCGTCATCGGCGACCGCTCGGCCGGCGCGGTGATGGAAGCGCGCATGCATCCGTTCGTCCAGGGCGACCCGGTCGCGATCTTCTATCAGTTCCTCGTCACCGACGCCGACATCGTGATGCCGGACGGCCGCAGCCTCGAAGGCAGCGGCGTGATGCCGGACGAGCTGCTGCAGCCCACGGGTGCGGACCTCGCGGCGGGTCGCGACCCCGTGCTGGCGCGCGCCGCCGCGCTCGCCGGCCTCGAGCTCGACGCGCTCGCCGCCGGCGGGCTCTTCCCGTTCGAGTGGAAGTAGGCTCCCCTCCGCTCCCCTTGCATTTCGATGGGTCGCCGCGTTATCTTCCCATTGAAACCCGATGGGAGTGACATGCCGCCGCCCGAACAGGACATTCTGAGAGGCACGCTCGATCTGCTGATCCTCAAGGCGCTCAGCTGGGGGCCGGCGCACGGCTATGCCGTTGCCCGCTGGATTCAGCACGCCACCAGCGACGCGCTGGCCGTCGGCGAGGGCTCGCTCTATCCAGCCCTGCACCGGCTCGAGGAGCGCGAGTGGATTGCCGCGAGCTGGGGAACGTCCGAGAACAACCGTCAGGCCAAGTTTTACGCGCTCACGCGGCGCGGCCGGGCGCAATTGCGGGTCGAGGCCGAGAACTGGCGGCGGTACGCCGCGGCCGTCTTCGCCGCGCTCGACGCGCCGGCGCTCCACCCGTAGGTCATCCATGGCGCGGTGGTCACGATTCCGGCGCCTGTTCGGTCCCGAGCCGAAAGCCGACGTCGATGTCGAGCTCGCGTTTCATGTCGAGATGCGGGCGCGCGAGCTCATCGATCAGGGCGTCCCGCCGGAGCGTGCGCGAGCGCTCGCGCTGCGCCGCTTCGGAGACTACGACCGCTCGCGCGCGGCCTGCGTAGAAATCAGCACACGACGGGAGCGTCGCATGGCACGAACCGAGTACATCGACCGAGCTGCGCCAGGACATCGGGTATGCGTTGCGCATGCTGCGCCGCGCACCTGGCTTCACCGCGGTGGCCTCTGACCACGCTCGCCCTGGGGATCGGCGCCAACAGCGCCATCTTCAGCGTCGTCCACAGCGTGCTGCTGGCGCCGCTCCCGTTCCGCGATGCGGACCGGTTGCATCGGGTGACCACGCTCTATCCCGACGGCACGTCGTATTCGCTGTCGCCGCCGGACTTCATGAGCGTCCGCGAGCAGACCCGGACGCTCGACCAGGTCGAGGCCTTTTCGGGCGGCGTCTTCACGATGCTCGGCGCCGGCGAGCCGCGCGAGGTGCGCGGAACGAACGTCAGCGACGGCCTGCTCGGCCTGCTTGGACTGCCGGTCGCGCTCGGACGGACCCTGCTGCCGGGCGAGAATCAGCCGGGCCGGGAGGGCGTCGCCGTGCTCGATCACGGGTTCTGGCAGCGCCAGTTCGGCGGCGACCGGAGCGTGCTCGGCCGAACGGTCACGATTGCCGGCGCGCCGGTCGAGATCGTCGGCGTGCTCGCCCCGGGCGCGCACCTGCTGGACGAAGCGGATATCTACGCGCCGCTCGTGTACAACGACACGTTCAGTGCCGCGACGGCGAAGGGACGCCGGGGCGAGTACCTCACGGTGATTGGCCGCGCCCGGCCGGGCATGGCCCTGGCACAAGTCGATGACGACCTGCGCCGGATCGGCACGGGCCTCCAGGCCGCGTTTCGCGACACGAACGACTCGCTGACGTTCAACGCCCGATCGCTCACCGACGTGATGTTGGGAGACGTCCGGACACCGCTCCTGGTCCTGCTCGGCGCCGTCGGGTTCGTGCTGCTCGTGGCGTGCGCGAACGTCGCCAACCTGCTGCTCGCGCGCGCGTCGGCGCGTCAGGCGGAACTCGCCGTGCGCTCGGCACTCGGCGCCGGCCGGGTCCGCCTGCTGCGGCAGCTCCTGACCGAATCGATCGTCCTCGGTGCGGCCGGCGCCGCGGCCGGGCTCGCGATCGCGTACCTCGCCACCCGGGCGCTCGTTGCCGTGCAGCCCGCGGATCTGCCACGCCTCGACGAGGTCGGCGTGAACGGCGCCGTCGTCTTGTTCACCTTTGCGATCGCGCTCGCGACGAGCCTCGCCTTTGGCGTCCTGCCGGCGCTGCAGCTCACCGGCACGCGTCTCCCGACCGCGTTGCGCGCGGCCTCCCGTGGCGGTGCCAGCGGCGGCGGCCAGCGTATGCGGGCGGCGCTCGTCGTGGCGGAGATGGCGCTCGCCGTCGTGCTGCTCATCGGCGCGGGGCTGCTCATCCGGAGCTTCATCCAGTTGACGCGCGTCAATCCCGGCTTCCAGGCCGAACAGGCGTTGTCGTTTCGTGTGACGCTGCAGGGCGAGAAGTACCGGCAGGATGCGCCCACCCGGATTCGCGTCGCCGAGTTCGAGGAACGCCTGCGCGCCTTGCCCGGGGTCAGCAGCGTGGGAGCGACGAGCGTGTTGCCGCTCAGCGGCCGCGGCGCGATGCTCGGCTTCGCGGTGGAAGGCGCGCCACCCCCGCCGCCGAACGTGAACGCCGAAATTGCCGTGGCCAGCGCCACGCCCGACTACTTCCGCGCGATCGGTGCGCGGGTCGCCCGGGGCCGAGGCTTCAGCGACCAGGACCACACCGAGGCGCCGCGCGTGGCGATCGTCAACGAGGCTGCCATCCGGCGCTGGTTCCCCGGGCAGGATCCGATCGGCAAGCGCGTGAACATCAACGGCGTCCCGCGCGAGGTCGTCGGGGTCGTGCCCGACGTGCTGCAACGCAGTCCCGCCGAACCCGCCGCGCCCATGCTCTTTGTCCCCTTCGCGCAGCGGACGATCAGGTCCGTCAAGATGGTCGTCCGGGCGACAGGCGATCCGGCTGCGCTCGCCACGGCCATCCGAACCGAAATCCGCGCGCTCGATCAGGATCTGGCGATCGCCGACATCACACCGATGACCCGGCTCGTCGCCCGATCGATGGCACGCCCGCGTTTCTACACCAGCCTGCTGTCGCTCTTTGCCGCCGTCGCGCTCGTGCTGGCCGCGACGGGCGTCTTCGGCGTCATGAGCTACGCCGTCGCCCAGCGCTCTAGAGAGATCAGCATTCGCCTGGCGCTCGGGGCGCTTCCCGGCGATGTGCTGCGCATGATCGTCGGCCGGGCACTCGCGCTGTCAGCGGCCGGGAGTGGTGGTGGGCCTCGGGGCGGCGCTGGTCCTCGGGCGCTTCATCCAGGGCCAGCTCTTCGGCGTAACGCTCGTCGACCCCGTGACGCTTGGCTCGGTCGCACTCGTGCTGGGCGCGAGCGCCGCGCTGGCGAGCTTCCTGCCCGCGCGCCGGGCGACGAAGTTCGATCCCGGCGAGCGCCTTGCGCGAGGGCTGACGCCGGACTATCGCGCGCGGTTGACCGGCGCCTTCGTGAAATCGTACAGGAAGAGTCCGTAGCCGATACCCGCGGCCACTCCCGACCGCCCCATCTGAAACGCCATGTAGCGTCCATCGTCGCTGACCACGGGGTTCGACGAACGATAGGTGGGCACGTCCGCGAAGAAGGTGAGACGCTCCATCGCCCCGCTGCCATCCAATCTCAACTTGTGGATGTCGGCGCGATCGAAGCCCTTCCCCGCCGGGTTGTGCTTGTCCGATTCGACCGTCGTGAACTCGCCGGACGGGAAGATACCTTCCGGTTCGTCGTACACGCCCGGTCCATTCGAGTAGTTCGTGAGCTTGCCCGTCGTCAGGTCCACACCAAAGACCTCGGACTGCTGGTAGTCGTAGGCGCTGAAGATCAGTTCCCGCTCGAGCGGCGGACGGTAGTTCTGGGGCTCCAGGGTGGCGCTGAACGGGAGGTCGCGACTGTCGAGAATCTTGCGCTGGTTGATGAGCTTCGGCGCGCCGTTCTCGTAGACGATGTCGCCTTCGTGCATCTGCGACGAGCCGGGGGGCATCTCGCCGCCCGGAAACTGCGCCGCCCGATACGACCAGGCGATGTGCATCCGCTTGCGCGATGGCACAGGGCCTTCCGCCGCCTTGACGCCGAGCGGTTGCGGCCGCGCGGTGCCGGACGGATCGAGCACGAACAGCCAGCAATTGGTGCGCGCCGCACCGACGTTGGCGGGGTTGAACTCGGTCGGTCCCGACAACAGGATGTGGCCATTCGACAGGTACAACGCGCGGGTAAAGCCGAAGTGCGGAAAGTGCGCCGTCAGGTTGCGGATGACGCCGGTCGCCAGATCGATCTCCATGGCGTCGCCGAACGTCTTGGAGAGAAAGAGCACGCGCTGGCTGTCGAGCGAAAACTCGGCCCGTTCCCCAAACCCCGTCAGCTTCCTGATGTGCGGCGGGAGATTGCGGTCGGGCGAAACCACGCCGGCGGGCGCGGCGGGTGGCGGCTGCTGGCCCAGCAGTTCGTAGGATGATGCAGCACAGAAAGCCGCGAGTACCAGGCAGCCCGCCTTGCGAAAAGTCATCGTCAACTCCGCGACGGATTCTACAACCAGCGAGCCCCACCCGTTTGCGGCTACCCTAGGGGTCAGGTCTTGTATTTCAACATTTACATGTTGAAATACAAGACCTGACCCCTAGCCCACCAAGCCCCAGGGACAGTGCGATATATGACGCTCGGTGTTGAAGATCAAGAGGCGCTGGCGGCGTTGGAGTTCAGGCTCCGGACGGTGCTCCCGGAGGAATACCAGGACTGTTACGAAGAAGTGCAGCCCGTCTCGATGGGATCGGCGGGGCTCAAATACGGCAGCGACGGCAAGGTCGCGTGGAACGAGATGTGGGCCACGTTCTGCGATCTGGCGATGGCCGGCGGTCCGCCCCACAAGGGCATGCTCCTCGAGCCCGGGACGCAGGCAGAGATCGACGCGAACTCAGGCCGTTACTTACAGGTCGTGGACGAGATTGTGCGAGGCGTGCGACTGGTGACCGGCCTCGCGGCCCGAGCCTCCGGCGTTCCAGGCTGGGTGCGCGTGGACTGTCACAGCGACGCGATGGCTGGATGGCTGCTGCGAGCGATCGTGATGGAGAACGTCTCGGCTCGGTGCGAGGGATCGGCGCTCGACCTTCCCGCCGGCCCCGACTACCGGGTGGAGAAAGAAATCAAGAACGTCGTCACCGTCATCGCCAAGACCTGCCACTACTGGACAGGACACAT
This sequence comes from uncultured Acidobacteriota bacterium, assembly GCA_963847975.1. Lineage (GTDB taxonomy): Bacteria > Acidobacteriota > Vicinamibacteria > Vicinamibacterales > 2-12-FULL-66-21 > DATBJJ01. The sequence continues at coordinate 263,050 of CAWKBU010000029.1, forward strand.
GTGGCGGGCCCAGAAGCGCGAAATCGCCGAGCTCTTCGTGAAGATGGCGGACGGCTCGCCGCTCGTCGAGCCCGCGTTGGCAAGCGCCGACAGCCCCGACAGATACGATGAGATGTCAGCCAGGATGGCCGGGAGCATTCACCAGAACACCGGGCTCACCCGATCGCGTCATCGCTACGCTGGCTGGCTCGGTCTGGACTGCACGAGCGTTGGCACCGCCATCTGGATGATGCGCGCGCTCGTCGCCAGCAACATCCTGTCGCGGCGCGAAGAGACGACGCTCTTCGTGCCGGTCAACCCCGCCACCGATGTCACGGGCGACATCGTCGTCAGGGCCGTCTCCCGGATACACCGTCTCGCCGAGGGCCGGTGACGCGCCCGGCACGGCTATGACGGGTAACGGGAGGTCAGGCCGGCCGAATCCAGGAAAAACTACGATATTTCTCGGCCCAGTCGTATCCGTATAGAGTTTGTTACTGCGAACGCGTTCCGCATGAGCTCGGGCCGGAGTCGAGTCCGGCTGGCAGCGGAATGGAACTGACCATGAATGGGAGATTTATGCGCCGACGTACCCTCTCGCCGCTGAACGTGCTGCTCGTGTTGATGCTGGTGGCCGTCGCGCCGCAACAGGCGTTCGAGCCGCATTCCCAGCAGGCCGCACAGCCCGCCCCGCCCCAGCCGGCGGCTCCACCTCAGCCGGTGCAACTTCCGCTCGACCTTTTCAAGGTGCCGGACGGGCTCGAAGTGACCTTGTGGGCCACTTCGCCGCTGCTGCGCAACCCGACCAACATGGATATCGACCGCGACGGGCGGATCTGGGTGGCCGAAGGGGTTCGCTACCGCTCCCACCATGCGCGCCAGCCCGAGGGCGACAAGATCGTCGTGCTGCAGGACACCGACGGCGACGGCAAGGCCGACAGCACGCACACGTTCGTGCAGGAACCGGGCCTCGTCGCCCCGCTCGGCGTCTCCGTCATCGATAACAAGGTGATCGTCGCACAGCCGCCCGACATGATCGTCTACACCGATGTCGATCGGAACTTGCGCTTCGATCCGGCAGTCGACAAACGTGAAGTGCTGTTGACGGGCTTCCAGGGGATCAATCACGACCACTCGCTGCATTCGGTGACGGTGGGACCCGACGGCAAGTGGGTGTGGAACGCCGGCAACATGGGGGCGATGTTCACGGATCGGTCGGGAAAGACGTTCCGCATCTTCAGCGCCTATCGTGCCAACCCCGTCGGCCCGTTCAAGAACGCGCACGACCCGGCACCCTACGCGGGCAAGCCCAGCGATGATGGGCACGTATACATCGGCGGTTTCACCGCCCGCATGAATGCCGACGGCACGAACGTCGAGGTCATCGGACACAACTACCGCAACAGCTACGAGCAATCGGTGACGTCGCTCGGCGACGTTTTCCAGAACGACAACGACGACCCGCCGGCGTGCCGCGTCAGCTGGGTGATGGAGTACGCCAACTTCGGCTTCTCATCGAACGACGGCCAGCGGAGCTGGCAGGCGGACCGCCGGCCGGGTCAGACGGTTCCCGTGTCGGAGTGGCGTCAGGATGACCCCGGCATGGCGCCGGTCGGCGACGTGTACGGCGGCGGATCCCCGACCGGCAACGTGTTCTACGAGAACGGCGCTCTGGGCCCGTCCTTCGAAGGCATGTTCCTCGCCGCCGATGCCGGCCGGAACGAGATCTTCTCCTACCAGCCGGCGCGGCAGGGCGCCGGGTTCGCCCTCGACCGCAAGGTCTTCATCACCTCGAACGTGAAGCAGCAGTACGCGGGGTCGGACTTCGCCATGGGCAGCGCCGGCGTCACGCGCGCCGTGGAAACGCTCTTCCGGCCGTCGGACGTCGCCGTCGGTCCCGACGGCGCGATCTATGTCAGCGACTGGATCGACGCGCGCGTCGGTGGCCACCAGGATCTGGACGAGTCGCTGTCGGGCGCCATCTACCGGATCGCGCCCAAGGGGTTTGTCTCGCGCGTGCCGAAGTTCGACGCCGCGACGATCGACGGGCAGATCACGGCGCTGCGCTCGCCGGCGGTCAACGTCCGGGCCATCGGGTTCGAGGGGTTGAAGGCGCGCGGCGCGGCGTCGGTCAACGCCGTCGCGGCGTTGCTGAAGGATCCGAACCCCTACATCCGCGGCCGGGCGATCTTCCTGCTCTACCAGCTGGGTCCGCAGGGACGTCAGCGCGCGGGATCGCCCGAGTCGCAGACCGATCCGGTGATGCGCATCGCGGCCTACCGGGCGATGCGCCGCGCGGATCTCGACATCATCCCCGTCGCCCAAAAGCTCGCCCGCGACACCGACGCCGGCGTTCGGCGTGAGGTCGCGCTGTCGCTGCGCGACCAGCCGGCCGACAAGACGCTCGGCATCCTGGTCGACCTCGCGCGCGGCTACGACGGGAAGGACCGCAGCTATCTGGAAGCGCTCGGGACCGGCGCGACCGGCAAGGAGGCGGCGTTCTACGAGCGCGTGCGGCGCGAGCTCGGCGTCAAGGACGATCCCCTCACGTGGTCCGAGCCGTTCGCGCGCATCGCCTGGCGCCTGCACGTGCCCGCGGCCGTGCCGGACCTGCTCGCGCGCGCACAGTCGGCCAAGCTGTCCACCGCCGACCGCAAGCTCGCGCTCGACACGCTCGCCTTCGTCAAGGATCCGGCCGCATCCCAGGCCATGCTCACGCTCGCTGCACCGAACACCCCGCTCGCCGAACCGGCGACGTGGTGGCTGCTGAACCGGATGTCGAGTGACTGGGCCGACTACGGGCTGGCACCGGCCCTCAAGACCGCTGGCATCTACGACCCCGACACTATCGTGTTGAAGGAAATTGTCACGCCCAAGCCGGCCGCCGATCTGCCCGAGCTCTCGGTCGAGGAGATCGGCCGTCTGACCGGTGACGCGGCACGCGGCAAGACCACGGTTGCCCGCTGCTTGATGTGCCACGCCGTCGGCGGCACCGGGGCCGAGCTCGGACCGGCACTCGATGGCTGGGGCCGCGGCAAGTCCGCCGAGGTGATCGCCACGGCGCTGGTTCGGCCGAGCGCCGAGATCGCGCAAGGCTACGAAGGCACCGAGCTCCGCACCAAAGACGGCCTGACCATCCAGGGGCTGCTCGTCAAGCAGGGCGACCCCTTGATGATGCGCAGCATGGGCGGCGTCACCCAGGTCATTCCCGCCAACCGAGTGGCGGAGCGGCGCCGCCTGCAGAAAGAGTCGCTGATGATGAGCGCGGCGCAACTGGGTCTGACGGCCCAGGACGTCGCCGACCTCGTGGCGTTCCTGCGGAGTAACTGAGCCGGGAATCGCGTCCAATCAAAGGAGTGCCATGAGGTCAGCCCGCATCGCTTTCACGCTGGCGCTGTGCGCCACGCTCAGCGCGGTCAGTCAAGAGCGACCGCTCGCCAAGCAAGACCATAAGCACGCGAGCAGCGACGCGAAGCTGCCCGGTGTCGGCGCCGCGATGCAGGCGATGATCGAGCGGAACGAGATCGCCGGTGCGGTCACGGCGGTCGTCACCAAGGACAAGGTGATTCATTTCGAAACCACCGGCCTCGCCGACGTCGCCGCGAAGCGGGCCATGGCGCCCGACAACCTCTTCTGGATCGCCTCGATGACCAAGCCGGTCACCGGCGTCGCGGTGCTGATGCTGCAGGATGAAGGCAAGCTCAACGTCGCCGATCCGGTGGCCAAGTATCTGCCCGAGTTCGCGGCGCTGAAGACGCCGTCGGGAAAGCCCGCGAACCTCACGATCACGCAGATCCTCACGCACACGTCCGGACTCGGCGAAGCCAGCGGCCCGGCGGCGCAGCAGGCCAGGACGCTCGCCGATCTCGTCCCGATCTGGCTCGCCGCTCCGATGCAGTACGAGCCCGGCGCGCAATGGAAATACACGCAGAGCGGCATCAACGCCGGCGCGCGCATCGTCGAAGTCGTGAGCGGCATGACGTTCGACGTGTTCGTCGAGAAGCGGATCTTCCAACCGCTGGGGATGACGAGCACGACGTTCTATCCGAGCGACGCGCAACGCGCGCGGCTGGCCACCGCCTACGCGAAGAATAAGGGCACGGGCGTGCTCGAATCCGTGCCGCCGCGTCCGGAGTACGGCCCGCGCGATCGGCCACCGCAGGGAAACGGCGGCCTCTACTCGACCGCGCCCGACTACGCGCGCTTCTGCCAGATGCTCCTGAGCGGTGGCACGCTCGACGGCCGCCGGTATCTCAGCGCGGATGCGATGAAGCTCCTGGCGACACCGCAGACCGCCGACCTGCCCACGGGGTTCTTCCAGTCCGATACCTACGGCAATCGCGGCACGAACTACGGCTGGGGCATCACGACCAGCATCTTGCGCGTGCCGCACCCCGGTGTGGCCGCCATGCTCTCGCCCGGCACCTACGGCCACGGCGGCGCCTGGGGCACGCAGGCGTGGATCGATCCCGTGAAAGGCGTCGCGTATATCCTGATGGTGCAGCGCTCGAACTTCCCCAACAGCGACGCCAGCGACGTCCGCGGAGCGTTCCAGCAGGCCGCCGCGGACGCGCTCGCGAAGAAGTAGCTCGACGTCCTGCTATCGGCAGCGCGCGCGGCTCATTTCTCGAGGGCAGCCAGCCGATTCGAGAGCCGTCCGGCGTTGTGACAGTTCTTGCACGTGAGGTTGGTCTTCGCGGCGCTCGCGGGATCCGTCTTCCACTGCCTGGCCATGGCCTCGTACTGCGTGTCGGCCAGCATCGTCAGCATCTTGTCGACGTACTGCGCCGACTCCTCGCTGCGGCCGGTACGTTGCGCCGACTGCGCCAGCCCGGCCAGGAGCTCGCCCTTGTGGTGCAGCGGAAGCTTGTCGATTCCGCGGCCCTGCTGCTTCCACAGGATGGAGTAGTTGTCGTAGGCCTGTGACCACGCGGCCGCGCGCAGCTTCTCGGGCAAGCGGTCCGCGAAGACGGCGAACGTCCCGCCAGTGATGGCCGCGACGCCCTCATTTCCCGACTCGATCTTCGCCGCCGCGGCGAAGCCATCGAGCGCCTCGGCGAAGCGGCGCTTGAACTCCTCGGCCCGGCCGGCCTCGTGCGCCAGCACGGCTCGATACGTCGCCGCTCCGGCCTTCCAGGCCAGGAGGTTGGCGCGCTGGTCGGGGCGTTCCCGCAGCAGAGTGTCGATGTTCTTCTCCGCTTTCGACAACCGGTCCAGGTTGTTGTTCTGGAATCCCGCGAAGACGTCTTCCCGGAGCAGCGTGTGAACCGACAGCCGCATGTCCGACAACGGGGGATCCGTCGCCTGCGCGGCCGCGGCGGCGACGACAGCGAACACAACCAGAGCACTGTTCAGCAGGCGCATCGAATCTCCTTTGTCGTGGGGGACGCTACACTATCATGGCAACCGGAAAGGAGCCCCCACCGTGTCAACACGCACAGCGGCTGCCACGTTCGCAATCTGTCAGCTGATCTCTCTGCCGCTCTCCGCGCAAACGCCCGACGTCTTCGACCGCGTGAAGCATGGGTATGCGGAGTCCGAGGCCGGCGTGAAGATTCACTATGCGACGCTCGGCACCGGGCCCCTCGTCGTGATGATTCACGGCTTTCCCGACTTCTGGTACACGTGGCGGCACTCGATGGCGGCGCTGTCCGACACCTTCCAGGTCGTCGCCATCGACCAGCGCGGCTACAACCTGAGCGACAAGCCGAAGGGGGTCGAGAACTACGACATGCGGCTGCTGGTCGCTGATGTCGCGGCGGTCGTCCGCACCCTTGGGCGCGACAAGGCAACGATCGTCGGGCACGATTGGGGCGGGATGGTCGCCTGGCAGTTTGCCATGAGCCGGCCGGAGATGACCGAACGCCTGATCGTGCTCAACCTGCCGCATCCGCGCGGCCTCCTGCGAGAGCTCGCGTCCAACCCCGAGCAGATTGCGAACAGCGAGTACGCCCGTGCGTTCCAGCGCGGGTCTCCCACCGACGCGACGATCTTCTTCGGGCGTCCGATGACCTCCGAGACGCTCTCGGGCTGGGTCACCGACGCGGCCGCGCGCAAGCGCTATGTCGAGGCCTTCGCGCGTTCTGACTTCGACGCGATGCTGAACTACTACAAGGCGAACTATCCGAAGGGGTCTGGCGCAGAGGCGCCGCCGGTGCCCCCGATGCCGAAGGTCGGCGTGCCGGTGCTGATGTTCCACGGTCTCGGCGACCGTGCGCTCCACCAGAACGGCCTCGCCGGCACCTGGGACTGGCTCGATAAAGATCTCACGCTCGTGACGATTCCCGGCGCCGGGCACTTCGTCCAGCAGGACGCCGCCGAGCTCGTGACCTCGACCATGAAGTGGTGGTTGACGATGCGCGCGCGGTGAACTGCGCAGGTAACGTCGCTGATGGCGTGGTCGGCGGTCGTCGGCCCGTCGGGTTCGGATGAGCAGCCAAATGCTGCCCGTCATCTCGACCTGAGTGAACACGAACGCGTTGCTGACGATGGCGGTGCCGAAGGGTGTCGACCCCAGCGGCGCCGCGGGTCGTGGAGGTGCTGCGACGATGAAGGGCTCTCCGACTGGCGTGCCGCGCGCCGAATCGATCCGCTGCGCGTAGAGGTCTCGGAAGCCGTCGCGTTCGAGCAGCAGATACAGCAGACGTCCATCCGGCGACCACCCGCACGCGCGTTCGGCCGAGCCTGCGTGCTTGCTCGAGGACCGTGACCCACTCGCGTTCCGGCGGCGGAGTTGCCCGGACGCACGGGCGCAATCCAGACGTTGTCGCTGCGAGCCGAACGACGAGCCAACGGCCGTCGGGCGAAAGGTCGGCCCGACCGATGCGGGTCGTCGGATGCAGTCACGAGGTCCGCTTCGGTGCGATCGACGACGTCGATCGCGCGGACGTCGTGACCACCTGGCAGTCCGTCGAGCGCGAGAATCCGTCGATTGTCCGCGAACCATCCCGTGCAGCACGCACTCGTCGCAGACCTGCCTGGGCTGTGCCACCGGAGGTCGGCACGACATATCCGGCCGCGTGTGAGACCGTCGCGCACGCTGTAGGCGACGCTGCGTGCCGTCGTGCGAGATGACCGGATTGAGGCTCGCCGACGGCGTGCGTCACGAGGTGCCGCTCTTGCCCCGTCGGCAGGTCCTTCACCCAGATCTCGCTCTCGTTCGCGCGGCTCTTCAGATAAGCGAGCAGGCGGCCGGCATCGTCCAGGCTGTTGCGGCCGCCTGCCTGCCCGGCCCAGAACGTCTGGCGGACGATGGCGCCGGTCGGCGCGCCCTGCGTTGGCATCCAGCGGGAGCGTCAACGAGACGTACCCTTCGCGATGAGGCTTGGAACGCGATGCGTCCAGTGTCGTCGGCGGATGGCGCCGAGATCGAATCCCGCGCCGGATGTCAGGCGCTCGAGTGACGTGCTCGACGGCCTGACCCGTGCCGGAGAGACCTCGAGCCGCCACAGGCTGACGCTGTCGCCGAGACGCCGCCGAAAAGAGCACGCCCGACGCTGTCCAGATCGCCGGCGGTGTCCTGACCGCGTCCGACGACGATCTAGCCGTCGTCGGCATCGGAGAGCCCCGCTCGGCCATGACGCGGTACGCACCGGTCGGCACGGGCTCGCGGCCGTCGAGCGGTGCCCACCACCAGTCGAATGTGCCGGATGGTGAGTCGTCCGCGGTCTTTCGGCCGAAGAACAGCAGGCTTCTGGCCGTCGGGCGCCCAGACCGGATCGCGCGCGGTCGAGAATCCATCGGCGACGCGCGTCGGCTGGCCACCGTTGGCCGGGACGATGAACACGGAGAATCCAGGCCCGCGTGCACCAGCGCCCGAGAGCCATGGTCCCGTCCAGTACGCGATGCGGCTGCCGTCGGGAGAGAAGCGCGGGCGGCGCCCTCCTTCGGCAATGAGACGCGCGTTGCCGCCGAGCGCAGGCATGACGTAGACGCCGCCACCGGCGCGGTCCGAGCGAAACGCGATGAGGCTGCCGTCGGGCGAGAAGTCGGGCTGCCGATCGTCGGCGGTATCGTTGGTGAGGGGAACCGGCTGACCGCCCGCCGTGCGCTGCAGCCAGAGATCGAGCTGTCCGTCGCCGGTGCGGTCCGACGCGTACACGACCATTGTCCCGTCGCGCGACAGCGCCGGTTCAGTTGAAAACGCGGCGTCCGCAGTCACACGAGTGAACTGTGGCCCGGGTGACGCGGCCGTGCCGGCCGTTGATCTGCCCGCGGCTCCACGAGCACAGCGGCGAGCGCGACGATGATGGCCGCGACGCGCGGCTCCAGCAAGAACGACGCAGACTGCTGGCCGACGCGCGTCGATGCGGCGCCTCGAGCGCGAGACGCGTCGTCTTCGATGTCATCCAGCGCGTGCCGCGCGTCCGCGATGTCGCGAAGCCGCTGATTGCGGTTCTTGTCGAGGCAACGCTCGCAGCAGCCGCCGCAGGCTCGGTCGGTGTCGCGGCGGGCAACGCGGACCAGTCGGGCTCGCGCTCGAGAATCACGGCGATCGTATCCGGCGACGGTTGCGCGCGCGAACACATCCGGCCGGAGAGCATCTCGTAGAGCACGCATCCGAACGCCCAGATATCCGTGCGCTTGTCGACGACCTGCCCGCGCGCCTGCTCCGGGCTCATGTAGGCGGCCGTGCCCAGAATGACACCCATGCGAGGTCATGCGCCGGGCTCGTCATCGTCGGCGACCATGCGTCGCACTCGTTGCGTCGTGACATCGGACTCGAGCGCCTTCGCGAGGCCGAAGTCGAGCACCTTGACCGTGCCGTCCTGGCGGACCTTGATGTTGGCCGGCTTCAGATCCCGGTGCACGATCCCTTTCTCGTGCGCCGCATCGAGTGCATCGATGATCTGCATGGCGATCGACAGGGCTTCCGCGAATCGGTGAGCCGGGGCCACCGCAAGCCGATCGGCGAGCGTGGGGCCTTCGACGAGCTCGAGGACGAGGGCCGTGGTTCCGGCGCTCTCTTCGATGCCGTAGATGGCCGCGATATTGGGATGGTTCAGCGCGGCGAAGAGCTCCGCTTCGCGCTCGAAGCGCGCGCGGTGATCGGCCGTGTCAGCTGCCACTCCTGAAGGACTTTGACGGCGACGTCGCGCTTCAGGCGGGTATCACGCGCGCGGTAGACCTCGCCCATGCCACCGGAACCGATCGGTGCCAGAATCTCGTACGTCCCGAACCGGGCACCGGTGGAAAGACGCAACGGCATCAGAAGGTTTGCATCGCCAAGTCCAGTCGGCGTTAAGGGCTACATCACAATCGTAGAGCACTCAGCGTGGCACGATCCCGTGAACGCGTTGCCCACATCCTGATGGTGCCGCACTCGACCTTCCCCAACAGGTACGCCAGGACCTTCCGTGGCGCGTTCCAACAGGCCGCCGACGACGCGCTGGGCTGGTCATCGACCCATCGCGGTTACTCGTAGTCCATGTTCAATTCCACGACGACAGGTTTGTTCGCATCCTTCGGAAACGTACAGGGCGAGTTACTGCCGACCGTGACTTTCGTGATCCCACCTTCGGGATCATTTAGCTTGACCTTGAGTTGCTTGCGGTTGCGGCCGTCGTGCTCGAGATCCACTCCAGACCGCACGGTCGGTTCGTTGACATTCGAGGTGTCGCGCTCGAGAGCCAGTGTCACCGTGTGCTCGACCGAGTTCGAATTGTAGACGACGGTCACCGTGTCACCCGTCAACACCTGCCGTCACAAGCAGCTTCCATGGCGTTCTCGACGGTGACTTTGTACTGGCGGACTGACTTACCATCCGGGTGATCGTGCTTCACTCGCTGTCAGTCAGCCTCTTCCAGTTCTTGCCGTGGTTTCCCCCGTCCCCGCTCCGTATCCTCAGCTTTCCGTTCCTGACGATGATCTCGGGGCGATCCTCGTCGCCGCCCAGTCGCTTCTTGAACTTCCAGAAATAGAGCGCCACACCCGCGGCAATAGCGATGAGGACGAGTGTTGTCTGCACTACCGTGCTCCTTTTCGTAGCGTAAGGCTCTCGAGTCGGCCCGCTGGCGCAGCTCGACTATATCGGGACGCGCCATGTAAATCGAGAGATCCGTTCTCCAGGTGGTCTCGAGGCGCTGCCAGGCCTGCTGGGCGCGGTCGGCGAGGTCTCGCGCGGAATCCTCGAGGCCGGGCTGCTGCCGGGCCGCGGCTGCGCCCGTTGCGGCCACTCGCCACTCGAGCTCGTGCGACGGCGCGCGGGAGAGCTCGTCGAGCAGTGCCAACGCGCCAGCCAACGCGGTCGCGCTCTCGCCGGAAACCAGGCGGGTCGCTATCTTCCATACCGGATCTCACGGGACGTTGGGAGTGGAAGGGAAGCAGGCAGATCGGGTTCGATCCGAGAGCCGCCGCGGCGCAGACGTGCTCGTGCATGATCGACGAGCGCCGACGAAGGAGCGCCGTCCCATCGGGCGCTTTGCCCGGGTTGAGACCAACGCTCAGACCGGCCGTGACGGTGTCCGCCCAGCGCCCGTCGACGGTCGCGTGCAGCGTTCGTACACCTTCACTCTGCGGGTTCGGCCGATATAGGCATCGATTCCTTTGTCGATCCCGACGTCTACCTCGCGCAGCAGCGCTTCTGCCTTCTCGCCATGACCCAGCCGGATCAGCAGCTCAGCGCGATTGGTCAAGTCGAAGGCCAGAGTATAGGCGTTGCCTTGGCGGCGATGAATCTCTTCGGCACGCTCACGATAGCGAAGCGCGTCCGGCAGAAGGCCCAGCGTCGATGACTGGCCGGCGAGGTTCTCGAGCGCCAGGGCGATTGCGTGTCGTCCTGAATCTTCTCCGCGATCTCGAGCGACCGCTGAGCCGTCGTGCGTGCTTCCTCGAAGCGACTCAAATCCTCATGGCCGCGCGAGATGATCCCGAGGGCCGTCAGCTCGAATCGCGGGTATCTTTGGGCACGGACGAACTCCAGCTCGCTCCCCGCGAGCCTGACGGCGTCCTCAGGCTTGCCCCGCGACAAGAGCAGACTAGCGGATTGAAGTGTCGCCCGCGTGGTCAACCGCCTGGCGCTCCGTTCTTCCGCGAGCGATCTTGCGCGATCGAGCTGAGTCTGCGCGGCGTCGAGATTGCGCAGCAACTGCAACGTCGTTCCGAGCTCGAGGAGGCCCTCTGCTGCGACGGTGTCGAGCCCGGCGTCGCGCGCCGCATCGACGGCCTGCGTGGCGAGCAGTTCGGCCTCCCGCAAACGCCCCTCCGAAGCGGTTACCGCCGTCAGCTGCAGCTGGGCGCGAATCTCGTGATATCGACTTCCCATGCTCGCCGCCAGCGTGCGTGCCCGCTCGAGCGCACCTCGCGCAGCGGCGACTTCTCCGAGATCGGTCAGAAAGGACCCGCGTCGGAGAAGTGACTCGGCTTCTCCCTCGGGGTTCGACGCGATCTTGTACAGCCGTTCGGCGTTTTCGAGCGCTTGCTCGGCCCGGGCGCGCCGCCCCTCTTGCGCATCGAGCGAGCCGAGTCGCAGATGCGCCGCCGCGTACTGTGAGTCGATCTCGATAGCACGCTCGTAGCTGCGCCGCGCGTCGGCGCGGGTGGCGGCGGCCTCCTGCGCCCGACCGAGATCCAGCCAGACGCCGGCTTCGCGGGGGCTACGCTCTGCGAGCTGCCGATACGCGCTCACTCCGCGCTCGACGTCGCGAAGGACGATTGCCGTGATTGCATCGATCGTCAGACGGTCGTCCGGGTCGAGGCGCGATCGATCGGGCAGTAACTGCGTGACGCGCAGCAAGGCGTTCTGCGCCTCGCGCTCCTCATCGAGCTCGCTGTGGGCTTCAGCCAGCCGCGCATATGCCTGTGGAAACGTGGGAAACAGGCGAACGGCCTCTTCGAGCGCCAGGCGTCCGCTGTGTACGCACCGTTTCGGATCGATTCCGTGCCGCGCTGATACCACTGCCTTGCCTCCGCCGTCGGCTGAGGAACAGGCACGCCGCCCTGCCAAAGCCATACAGCGACACCGGCAGCCAGCACGCCGAGGACGCCTCCCACGGCCGCGCTCGCCCGCCGGCGATGCGACGACTGAGAGCTGACGGCGACGTCGTGCGTGTCGGTCGGCGCGAATGCGCGCAATGCGCCGAGCACTTCTTCCGCGGACTGGAACCTGTTCGACAAGTCTTTCGCGAGAAGCCTCGACACGATGTCATCGTGACGGGCGGTCAACTCGGGCCGCAGGCTGGAAACGCGGGGGGCTTCGGACAGCAGAACCTGGCCACCGATCTCGATCGCGCTGTGCCCGGCGAAGGCGGGACGGCCCGTCAGGCATTGGAACAGGACCGCCCCGAGCGAGAAGAGATCGCTTCGGCCGTCGACCGGGCGATGCTGGAGCTGCTCAGGCGACATGTAGCCGGGCGTTCCGACAATCTGGTCCGGACCGGTCAGGTTGGTGTGAGTGTCCTCCTCTTCACCGATCGCCGGCGTCGTCTTCTGGAGAATGTGGGCGATGCCGAAGTCGACGAGCTTCGGCCGGCCCGACGGGGTCATGATAATGTTCTGCGGCTTGAGATCGCGATGGATGACGCCCTGGGCGTGGGCGGTCCGAAGTGCGTCGGCGATGTCGGCCGCCAGTGCAAGCGCCGCTCGAGGGTCGAGGGGGCCACGACGCAAGCGATCGGCAAGCGTCTCGCCCTCCACGAACTGCATGACGATGTACAGGCCGGCCGTCGGGTCCAGTCGCGACCTCATGCACGCTGCAGATGAACGGATGGTCGAGCGCCGCTGCGGCCTGCGCCTCGCGGACGAGTCGGCGCGTCGCGGTTGCGTCGCCGACCCCGCTCAACGTGACGAACTTGATCGCAACATCGCGGTTGAGCGTGAGGTCGCGCGCTAGGTAGACGGACCCCATACCGCCCGCGCCAAGCGCGCGCACAAGCTTGTACCTGGAGGAGGGTGACGCCTCCGGCTCGTTCGCAGCCATGCCGGATCACGGACTCTAGTCGAATTCTTGAGGGCCGGCAAGGTGCGCACGACGTGGTTGACGGTGCGCGCCGGATGAATCGCTTGAGTGCAGACACCGCAAAACCTGACGACTACGAGGAGTCGATGGCGCCGATCATTCCCGATCCGCAAAAGATCAAGAGCTTTCGCACCGAGGCGGCGTTCGCGGCGTGGATGAAGGCGAACCACGCGCGCGAGACCGAGATCTGGGTGAAGATCCACAAGAAGGGTTCGGGATTGCCGACGGTGACCATCGCACAGGCGCTCGATGTCGTCCTGTGCTGGGGATGGATCGACGGCATCCGCAAGGCGTTCGACGAGCACTCGTACCTGCAACGCTATACGCCGCGGCGGGCGCGGAGCGCCTGGAGCGAAATCAACCGCGGTCATGTGGAGCGGCTGACTGCCGCCGGAAGCATGGCGCCTGCCGGCCAGCGGCAAGTGGACGCCGCCAAGGCCGATGGCCGCTGGCCCGTGAAACGACGCCGGGCATGAGCGCTGACGGCAACGCGACGGCACCAGCGCTTCCGTAGGCGGACGGTCAGGTCGATCGTGTCTCGGCGCGCGTGGTACCATGCGCGCCATCATGTCGAGACTCGCGTCCCGCACGCTTCTGGCTCTCACTGTCGCCGCCGTTCTCGGTTCCACCCTGCTCGCCCAACAGCGTCCGTCCCTGACCGCCGAGGACTACGCTCGCGCCGAGCGTTTTCTCGCCGCGGCCGTGACGCCGCTCGTCGTCGGCGGTTCGGTCACCGCGACCTGGCTGGCGGACGACCGCTTCTGGTATCGCAATACGATCGCCGGCGGCGCCGAGTTCATCCTCGTAGACCCGGTAAAGAAGACGCGCGTCCGCGCCTTCGACCACGAGAAAGTCGCGGCGGCGCTCTCCTCGGCGACCGGCTCAAAACACGAACCATTCGCCCTGGCGATTCAGGGACTCGTGCCGTCCGCCGACGGGGCCGCGGTGGCGTTCAACCTCGCCGGCCGCCGCTGGAGCTGCGACACCCAGGGCGCAAAGTGCGCGGAGACCGGCGCGGCCATCGGCGAGGTTGCCGACCCGCCGGCGGGCGGACGCGGCGGGCGCGGTGGCGGGCGCGGCGGCGCCGGCGGCCGCACCTCGTCTGACGGCAAGCCGCTGAACATGTCGCCCGACGGCAAGCGCGGCGTCTTCATCCGCGACTGGAACCTGTGGCTGCACGACGTGGCGACGCGTCAGGAGCGCCAGGTGACCACCGACGGCGTCAAATATTTTGGCTACGCCACCGACAACGCCGGGTGGACGTCGAGCGATCGCGCGATCGCGTTGTGGTCGCCGGACTCGAAGAAGATTGCGACGCAGCAGCAGGACGAGCGCGAGGTCGGCGAGCTCTACTTCGTCAACACCGTGCCCGGACACCCGACCTTGCGGGTGTCGAAGTATCCCCTGCCCGGCGACAAGGTCATGGCCATGATCCATCGCGTCGTCATCGACGTCGAGGACGGCCGGACGGTCAGGCTGCAGATGCCGCCCGACTTCCATCGCGGCACCCTCAGCGACAACATCAGCGTCCGCGACTACAACTGGAGCCCCGACGGCTCGAGGCTGGCACTCGCGTCTGTGTCGCGCGATCACAAGGAGGTCACGCTTCGCGTTGCCGACACCACGACCGGCGCGGTCCGCACGGTGCTCGAAGAAAAGGTGGCGACGCACTACGAGTCGCGCACGGGCTGGCAGGTCCTGTGGCCGACCAACGAGGTCATCTGGTATTCCGAGCGCAACGATTGGGGCAACCTTTATCTCTACGACCTGACGACCGGCGCCCTCAAGCGTCCGATTACCAGTGGCGAGGGCCCCGTCACCCAGATCGAGCGCGTTGATGAGAAGACGCGGACATTGTGGTACGGCGCCAACGGACGCGAGAAAGGACGCGACCCGTACTACACGAGCTACTACCGCGTCGCGCTCGACGGGCCGGCAGCCGGCCGCGCCGTCGCCCTGACGCCGGATGATGGCGTGCACGCCATTCAGGTGGCGCCCTCGGGGCGCTACGTCATCGACACGACTTCGGCGCCGGATGTCCCGCCAGCCGTCACCCTGCGCGACGCCGAGGGCCGGCTCGTGATGCCGCTCGAACGCAGCGACATCTCGAAGCTGCAGGCGACGGGCTGGAAGCCGCCGACGCCAATCAAGATGAAGGCCGCCGACGGCAAGACGGACATCTACGGGATGATGTTCACGCCGACGAAGATGGACCCGGCGCGCAAGTATCCAATCGTGAACCAGGTGTACCCCGGGCCGCAGAGCGGCAGCACGGGCAGCCGCGCCTTCACCGGTGCGCGCGGCGATCGTCAGGCACTCGCCGAGCTCGGCTTCATCGTCGTCACCATCGACGGCCGCGGCACGCCGGGGCGGTCGAAGTCGTTCATGGACGCCTACTACGGCGCCATGGGCCGCGACAACACCATCCCCGACCAGATCGCCGGCATGAAGGACCTTGCCCGGCAGTTCGCCTTCATCGACATCGACCGGGTCGGGATTCTGGGGTCATTCCGGCGGTGGCTTCGCGACCACGTCGGCGATGTTCCGGTATCCCGATTTCTTCAAGGTCGGGATTGCCGAGTCCGGCAACCACGACCAGCGCAACTACGAGGACGACTGGGGCGAACGCTACCAGGGACTGCTCGTGAAGAACGGCGATGGCACCGACAACTACGAAGTCGAGGCCAACCAGAACTTTGCCAAGGACCTCAAGGGCAAGCTCCTGCTCGCGCACGGCACGATGGACACCAACGTCCCACCGTCTCAGACTCTGCTGGTCGTCGAAGCGCTGATCAGGGCCAACAAGGACTTCGACCTGTTGATGCTGCCCAATCAAGCCCACGGTTACGCCACCGCCGCGCCCTACATGATGCGGCGGCGGTGGGACTACTTCGTGACCTGGTTGATGGGAGCCGAGCCGCCGCGGGAATACAAGATGCGGCCGTGAGGATGCTCACCGGCCATCTGAAGCGCGTACAGGAGCCCTGATGCACGTAGTCATCGTGATCCTGGAGATGGGTCTGATGATCACGGCCCTGCTGGTGGCAGTGGGAGCCGCCTTCTACGCGCTGGTGTGGGTCTCGTTGATGGTGGCATCGTCGTTCCCGATCATTGGGAAGCGACATCGCCACCAACGATGGGATGACTTGAACAAGCCCTCAGGACGCGCCAGCGAACACCCGGATTAGCTTAGAACCGTCTCGTAACGGCCGGGGCTCACGCTGAACGTGCCGACGGCCAAGGATTCTCTATGGCCATCGTGGCCTTCGTGTCATCGTGGGCATCGTGTGGCAACGTCGTGACAGCCCGACGTCCTATCCCCCTCACCGATTCCGCAGCGCGGCGGCGGGGTCGATGCGGGCCGCGCGCCACGCGGGCGCGGCGATCGACAGCGCCGCCGTGATCGCCAGCACGAGCGTGACCAGCGCGAACGTCGTGGGGTCGAGCGGCCGCACGCCGAAGAGCAGCGTCTCGATCAGGCGTCCGCTCATCGCCGCCAGCACGAGGCCGATGGCGGCTCCGGTTCCGACCACGCGAAGGGCATTCGTCAGCACGAGCCGGAGGACATCGTTCGTGGACGCCCCGAGCGCCCGCCGGAGGCCGAAGTCGCGCACGCTCTGCTGCACCGAATACGCGAGAATCCCGAAGACCCCGACCATCGCCAGGATGAGCGCGAGGGTGGCAAACGCCATCACCATCACCGCCCGGAAGCGGTGACGGCCGGTGGCCGTGCGCGCGATGGCGTCGAGCGTCATGACGCTGCGCACGCTGACGAGCTGCTCCTTGTCGACGCGCGAGATGGCGGCCCGAATCGACGGCGCCAGAGCCTCGGCGTCTCCGGACTTCGGCCGGACGAGCAGAAAGACGTCGTCGGAGATGTCCTGCGTCATCGGCACATAGAGCTGCACGAACGCCGCGGCCTCATCCGGCCGTCCCTTCACCTGGCGCGCAACGCCCACGATCTCGCGCACGACTGGCTTGGCTTCCGGCGACGACGTCGGCCGCAGCGCGACGCGCTGGCCGATCGGTGAGCGCCCGCCAAACGTCTTGGCGAAGGCCTCGTTCACGATGCAGACCGGCACACCATCGCGCGCATCGCGCTTGTCGAACGCGCGTCCTGCCAGGATCGGCAGGTCGAGCGTCGAGAAGTACGTCTGGCTGACGGACTGATAGCCCGTGCTCGGCCGCTCGCGGTCGTCGAGGGGAGCCTCGCCGACGATCTCGAACGACACCCCGCCGGTGTCGAAGAAGTCGAGCGGCCGATCGCTCGCCCAGGCGGCACCCGCCACGCCTGGGACGGCGGCGATCTCGGCCTCGACCTGCTCGTAGAACTGCTCCAGCGCGACCGCGGTCGGATACTTCGAGCCGAGCGGATCGACGAGCATCGAGAGGACGCTCTCGGCACGATACCCGCGGTCGAAATCTTCGACGGCCAGGAGCGTCCGCAGCAGAAGTCCCGCACCGGCGAGGAGGAACACCGCCATCGCGACCTCGCCCATCACCAGCAGCCCGCGCAGCCGTCCGCCGCTGCCGGTCGTCGTCCGGGTGTCGGACCCGATGACTTCGGCGGTCGAGAAGGCCGTCGCCTTCCACGCCGGCATCACGCCGAACACGAGGCCGACGCCGAGCGCGGCGGCGGCGCAAAAGGCCGCGACCCGCACGTCGAAGGTCAGCGCGACGCTCGCCGGCAGTAATCCCTCGGGAACGAGCGCGGGCGCCACATTCAGGATAGCCGCCCCGATCCCGGCACCGAGCGCGCCGCCAATCACGGCCAATACCAGGGCCTCGGTCAACAGTTGCCGGACGATGCGCCGCCGGCCGGCACCGAGCGCGGACCGGACCGCCAGCTCGCGCGTCCGCACCGTCGCGCGGGCGAGCAGCAGGTTGGCGACGTTGGCGCAACAGATGAGGAGCACGAATCCCACGACGCCCAGGAAGAGCATCGACGTCGAACGGAGATCGCTGCCGATGACGGTGTCGTGCAGGCGCTCGAGCCTGATGCCGCGGCCCTTGTTGGTCTGCGGGAACTCCTGCGCCAGCCCGCCGGCGACGGCTTCGAGATCGGCGCTGGCCGCCTCGATCGATGCGTCTGGCTTCAGGCGTCCTACCACCTGGAAGATGTACGCGCCGCGGGCGCGGGGCGGCACGTTGACGAGTGACCGCATCGCCCAGATGCTCGTCTGCCCCAGGATCTGGAAGTCCTTCGGCACGATGCCGATTACCGTAAAGAGCGTTCCGTCGAAGCGGATCTCGCGCCCGACGACGCCCGGATCGGCGTTGAAGCGCGTGCGCCAGAATGCCTCGCTCATCACGACCGCGTTGGCGCGAGTGGCCTCGTCCTCGGCGGAGAACGTCCGGCCGGCAATCGGCGTGACGCCGAGGACGTCGAAAATCCCGGACGTGACCCACTGGCGGGCAACGGTCTCCGCGTTCCCATCGGCGCCGGCCATCACCATGCCGCCGACGCTCGGCGTAAAGCCCGCGATGTTCTCGAACGTGCGGCTGCGCGCCTTCCAGTCGAGCAGGTTGAGCGGCGAGGCGTAGCTCTGCGGGATGGTCGCGGTCTTCTCCCAGATCGACACGAGGCGATCGGGGTTGCCGTACGGAAGCGGGCGGAGGAGCGTGGCATCGACGAGCGCGAAGATGGCGCTGTTGGCGCCGATGCCGAGCGCGAGCGTCAACGTCGCGACCAGGGTGAAGGCGGGCGAGCCCTTCAGCTGCCGCAGCGCGAACCTGAGATCGCTGCGAAGCTCGTCGAACCATTGCGTGAGGCGCATGTCGCGGTCTCTCCTTCTGCCAATTGCCGTCATCGTCTGTCTGAGGTTCGCGACATCGCCGAGCCGGCGGAGGGCCAGCTCGCGCGCCGCCGCCGGATCCATGCCGCGCGCGACGAGCTCGCGCGTGCGCATCTCGACGTGCAGGGCGAGCTCTTCGTCGACCTCGCGCTCGAGCGGCACACGCCACAGCCACGAACGGAGCGAGCGCTTCATGTCGAGAGCAGGACCTTGGAGACGCCGGTCGTGAACCGCCGCCAGGTGGCCAGTTCGGTCGCGAGCTGTTCGCGGCCCAACTCGGTCAGGCGGTACAACTTCGCCCGCCGGCCGAGCTCGGACATGCCCCATTCGGCCTCGACCCATCCCCGCCGCTCCAGCCGATAGAGCGCCGGATAGAGGGACCCGTCCTCGACGAGCAGGGCATCCCCGGAGGTGTCCTCGATGAAGCGGGCGACGGCGTAGCCGTGGGACGGACCTCTGGCTAAAGTCTTGAGAATCAAGGCATCTAGCGCGCCGTGGAGGAGCGCATTCGGGGGCTTTGGTGCCATCTGTTTGGTTGTCCGATTACCAAGATATTCTGGGTAACAACAACCTAAGACGGATTCAGGGGCGGGAAAGTTTGCTGGCTAGCGAAACAGCTTCGGTCCGACCTCGTACAGGTACAGCCGCCAGTTCTCCCACGTGTGGCCGCCGGGCGTTTCCCGCGTCTCGATACGCACGCCCTGCGCCTTGAACTTGTCGATGACGGCCAGGCCGTTGCTGCGCGCGATGTCGGTCTCTCCCCAACCCCACCAGAAGAGTTTGAGGGCCGCGTTGTATTTGGGAATCTTCTCGGCTTCTGCCTTGTAGAAGAACTCGCGGTCCTGCTCGGTCGTCCAACCCGAGCTCATCACCGCCAGGTACCGGAACGTTCCGAGATTGTGGAGACCGATGTTCAGGGTCTGGATGCCGCCCATCGAGAGGCCTGAGAGCGCGCGTGCGTCGGGCGTGCCGAGCGTGCGGTAGTTCGCCTCGACGAACGGGATGATGTCCTTCAGCAGCTCGTCGTTGAACGGATCCTTGGTCGCGTCGGCGGTCATGACCTGCCCGCCCGATGGCGTCCAGCCCGAGGGCATCACCACGATCATCGGCACGGCCTTCTTCTCGGCGAGCAGGTTGTCGAGGATGTAGTTCGCACGGCCGACGGTGGGCCAGGAGATCGCGGTGTCACCACCGCCATGAATCAGGTACAGCACGGGTAACCGCCCGGTCCCCTTTTCGTAGCCCGGCGGCGTGTAGACATACATTTCACGGCGGGCATTCCCAAGTGTCTTGGCCACGTAGCGGACCAGGCCGACAGTTCCGTGCGGCACGTCGCGCGTTTCAGAGAAGTCGCCCGGGACGTAGAGGACGCTCTGCACCTGCGTCTGGTTCGGCGACACGTTCACGTTGCGCGAATCGACCACCGTGGCGCCATCGATCGAGAACGTGTAACGCCAGGCGCCCGGCTTCACGCGGCGTACCGTCGTGCCGCTCCAGATGCCGGTCTCACCCTTGGTCATCGTGACTGCCGGCGGGACGCCGCCTCTGCCTCCGGGCGCTCCAGGAGCCGCAGGTTCGGGCGGAGGTGCTCCCGGATCGGGAATAAGGCTGCCATTGATGTCGCCGCCGACCGTGACCGTGGTCGCATTCGGCGCGAGCACGCGGAAGGTCACGCGACCATCGGTTTCAATCTGCGGCGAGACCACTGCCGGCCCGCCGCGGCCGCCACCACGCCCGGGACCCGGAGTCGCGGGCGCCTGGGGTGCTGCGGGCGCCGGTTGCGGTGGCTGAACCTGGGCCACGGCGACCAGGCCGCCGAAGACAGCCGAGAGAGATCACGAACAGGACTCGAACTCGTTGCATATCACCGACTCCTATGAACGCGCACCAGTCTACAGGCCATTTCGTCCACGGCCGACGGCTTATCACGATGAGCGCGAAGCTCACCAAGCTCACGAAGGAGGGGCCGCGGCCGACTCAACGACCGCGCCGCGGGTGTAGAATCAGCACCATGCCGCGTCCACTGGTGGCGCTCTACGTGCTTGCGCTGGCAGCAAGCTCGTCGATGATGGCACTCCTCGCGTCGCCCGCGCCTTCGACGCCGGTCGCGGTCGCGTTGCAGCCGCTCGCCGCCCAGGTCGCGCGCGTGACCGAAGCGCTCCAGTATCTCGGGTCGCCGCTGCCCGATACCGATCGGCGCGCGCTCGAGGCGGCAATCGCACTCCCCGACGAGCGCGCGGCCACCTCACGCGTCCAGGAAATCCTCGACCGCCACTGCCTCCTCGACGTCCATATCAATCCCGAAAGCCGCGTCCACGTCACACAGGGGCGCGCGAGCGCCGAGCTCGTCGAGCAGGGCTGGCGCACGTTTCTCGTCAAGGTGCGCAACGAGGCCGGCGTGACGGCGCCCTTGCGCATCTCGAGCCCGCAGGCGCTGCGCGTCTTCTCGCGCGGGCGCGGCGGATTCAGCATGAGCCCGCGGCCGGAGCAGACGATCTCGGCGCGCGACGTCGCCGACCGCTGGCTCGATCTGCAGCTGTTCGACAAGCCGCCGCTCTTGCCGGC
Organism: uncultured Acidobacteriota bacterium; assembly: GCA_963847975.1. GTDB lineage: Bacteria > Acidobacteriota > Vicinamibacteria > Vicinamibacterales > 2-12-FULL-66-21 > DATBJJ01. Next base: position 284,344 of record CAWKBU010000029.1, read on the forward strand.
GCTCTCCGGACTCGCGGTCGAATACCGCATCCTGCAGCTCTACAGCCGTGACGCCGGACAGCGTGAAGCATCGCTCGCGGCCGACGTCGGGCAAGGCACGCAGGACATCGGCTTCCGCAACGACGCGCCGGTCCTCTTCCGCGTCCTGCCGTCGAGCAGGTCCGGCTGCGCATCCTCGACGAACGCGGCCAGCCGGCGACGGCGTCGCTCACGATCCGCGATGCGCAGGGACGGTTGTATCCATCGCCCGGAAAGCGGCTCGCGCCGGACTTCGACTTTCAGCCCCAGGTCTACCGCGCCGACGGCGACGTCATCCGCCTGGCCGCCGGCGCCTACACCGTCGACGTCACGCGCGGGCCGGAGTACGTCACGCGCCGCGTGCCGCTCGAGGTCGGGCGCACCGGCAGGACGCTGGAGCTCAGGCTCGAGCGCTGGATCGACCTCCCCTCCCGCGGCTGGTATCCCGGCGATCATCACATCCACTCCGCGGGGTGCCTGCACTACGAGTCGCCGACGCAGGGCGTCGAGCCGCGCGACATGATCCGCCACATCCTCGGAGAAGCCTTGAGCGTCGGCTCGGTGCTGACCTGGGGCCCGGGTTACTACTACCAAAAGCAGTTCTTCGAAGGCCGGGACAACTCGCTGTCGTCGCCCGATCACCTGATGCGCTACGACCTGGAAGTCTCCGGCTTCCCATCGAGCTTCAACGGTCACCTCGTGCTGCTCAAGCTGAAGGACCAGGACTACCCGGGCACGAAAGTCCTCGAAGACTGGCCGACGTGGGATCTGCCGATCCTCAAGTGGGCGAAGGCGCAGGGCGCCGTCGTCGGCTTCGCCCACTCGGGCTGGGGCCTGGCCGTCAAGGGCAGCACGCTCCCGACCGACGAGATTCCCCCGTTCGACGGCATCGGCGCCAACGAGTACGTCGTCGACGTCGCGCACGATGCCGTCGACTTCATCTCGACGATCGATACGCCGCCGTTGTGGGAACTGAACGTCTGGTATCACACGCTCAACGCCGGGTTCCGCACGCGCATCAGCGGCGAGACCGACTTTCCCTGCATCTACGGCGACCGTGTCGGCCTCGGCCGGAGCTACGTGCGGCTCGACAAGCTGTCGTACGACGGGTGGACGGAGGGGATTCGCGACGGCCGGGCGTACGTGACGGACGGCAAGAGCCACCTCGTCGACTTCCGCATCGACGATCGCCATGTCGGCGTGGACGGCAGCGAGCTGCGGTTGCAACAGCCTGGCACGGTGCGCGTGCGCGCGCTCGTCGCCGCGAGGCTCGACGAGCGCCCTGATGCGGTGATCCGCAATCGTCGCGGCGACGAGAAACCGTACTGGGATCTCGAACGGGCGCGCATCGGAGAAGGACGCGACGTGGCGGTCGAGCTCGTCGTCAACGGTGCGGCCGTTGCGCACCGAGCGTATCGTCGCCGACGGCAAGGTGCAGGAAGTGAGCTTTCGCCCTGGCGATCGAGCGCAGCAGCTGGGTCGCGCTCCGGATTCTGCCTTCGTCCCACACCAACCCGATCTTCGTCGTCGTCGGCGGACAGCCGATCCGGGCGTCGCGCGCCAGCGTCGAGTGGTGCCTCAAGTCGGTCGATCGGCTGTGGAGCCAGAAATCACCGCAGATTGCGCCGCGCGAGCGTGACGCCGCGGCCGCCGCCTACGAGCAGGCGCGAGCGGTGTACCGGCAGCGGCTCGCCGAAACGAGCGCCGCCGGCGCGCCCCGCTGACAGCCCGAGAGGCTAGCGCCGGCGATCGGGATAAGCCAGGATGAAATTGCCCCGATTGGGCATCTCGACCCGCGGCAAGGTCTTCGCGTCCATGACGGCATCCTTGGCGATGATGCCGTTGAGGCTGAGCAAGTAGGCCGTGAGCGCGTAGGCGTCGGGATCGGTGAGCGAGTGCGGCTCCGGGTAGGGCATCGCGCGGCGGACGTAATCGAACACCGTCGTCGCATACGGCCAGTAGCTCCCAATCGTCTTGAGTGGTGCCGAGCTCGTGAGCGTCCCTTGGCCCCCCACCAGCCGATCGTTCACCGAACCTGCCCCTTGCGGTCCGTGACAGGCGAGGCACTTGGTGTTGAATATCGCTTCGCCCTGCGCGGGCGTGCCGGAGCCCGGCGGCAGCCCGGCGCCATCTGGTCCAATACTGATGTCGGCGGCCTGGACTTCAGCCGGAGTCGCGGGCTTTCCAAGTCCCGGCCCCTTCGGCGCCGCCGGTCGCGCCGGAGCGGCGGGAGCGGTCTTGCGGGGGGACGTCGTGGCGGCGGGCGCGGTCTGTTGGGCGGCGATCGTGGCCACGCCGATGACGATGGCGACGCAGGACCGGCATCGCCGGCGACACGCGAACGCGCGCCGTGAGAGTGCGTTGGTTACGCATAGACATTCCGCACCTCCCCCGCTGCGCTGACACTCCAACTGGCGATGGCGTGATAGTGGTAGCGGTGCGCAGGTCCGCGCGCAGCGATGAACGCCCGATGCGAGATCTGCACGGCGCCGGTTTCGTCGGTTGCCCGGCTCATCAGGACCGCGGGGCTTCCATCCCATCTCCACGCCATGCGAAACCGCGTGAGCGCCTTCGGCAGCACAGGATCGGACAAGGCTGAAGCTGCCCACGTCTTCCCGCCGTCGGCGGAGACATCGACACGGCGGATACGCCCGGCGCCGGTCCACGCCACACCAGAGATCTGATAGAGACCCGGCCCCGGCATCGACTGACCGCCGCAGGGCGAGGTGATGACCGACTTCACGCCCATCGGAAACGTGAACTGTCGTGCCTGCCCGTTGGGCATGAGATCGGTGTCACTTCGATGTCTCGTCTTTCGTCATCACCGGTCCGGCAGTCACCTTCAGCCGGCGCAGCCACTTGACGCTCGTGTTGCCTTCCCAGCCGGGCAACAGGAGCCGCATCGGGTACCGTTCTCGGGACGCAGGCGTTCGCCGTTCTGATAAATCGCAATCAGGGCATCGTCCCACGCCTTCTCGATCGGGATGCTGCGGCTCATCGCCGCGGCGTCGGCGCCTTCGGCCAGGAACCACTTCCCCGCCGGGCGCACGCCGGCCTCGTCCAGAAGCGTCGACAGCGGCACGCCCGTCCAGTCGCTGCACGACAGGAGACCGTGCAACGCGCCGGCACCGCCTTGCGGCGGCTCGGGCGCATAGAGGCCGGCGCTGTTGCCGGAACACTCGATGAAGTGAATGCGCGAGACGAGCGGATAACGTGACAGCGACGCCAGGTCGAACGTCAACGGCCGCTCCACCAGGCCGTGAATCAGGAGCCGATGCTCGTGAGGGGGAATGTCGGGCACACCGCTGTGATGCCGCTCGAAGTGCAGCGCACTCGGTGTGATGATGCCCTCGAAATGCTCGAGCGGCGCACGGGAAGATCCGGAGCCTGTCGTGCCGGTGACTGCCGCCACGATGCGTTGCACGGCCGACTCATACGGCGAACGCTCTCCGTACGGACGCAGTCCTTGTCCCGGACTCTTCATCCACGAGGGCACGTCCTGTTGCGCCGCGGCCGCCGGCCGCGCCCGCAACCAGGCGAGGCCGGCCGCACCCACGCTCGACGACAGAAACAGCCGCCGGTGCAACAATCCTCCACCGGCAACTGTTTCGACATGCTTGTTCTTCATCGTCGCCCCAGCCCAGGCCGACCCTTCGCTGAGCTCAGCCCGTTCTCCAGCAGCGTCTGACACTCCGCCTCAGCACGCGTCCCCTTGGCTTGCTGACACATTCCTACTTCATCAACTCGGCCAGTTTGTCTTTCACCGCCTCGCCCCAGATGTCGTAGCCTCTGGCCTGCGGGTGCAGATTGTCCGGCCTGAACGCGTCCGGGAGAAAGACGCCCTTGTCGTCGAGAAACTTCGCGCCGATGTCGAAGTAGAAGACGTTCCGCTGGTCGTCCAGGCGGGCGATGATGCGGTTGGCCTCGGCAATCTTGTCGCGCACGGGATCGCCGGGCAGCCCGCGCGGGAAGATCGCCAGCAGCAGGATCTTCGCGGTGGGAAAATTCCTGCGCATCTCGAGCACGACCGCGCCCACGCCCTCGGCGATTTCAGGACCCGTGTTCCCGCCGCTGTTGTTCGTGCCGATCATCACCATGATCGCCTTGGGTTGAAAGCCCTGTCCTTCGCCGTTCCTGAGCCCCCACAGCACGCCCTGCGTCGTGTCGCCGGCGACGGCGAAATTCGCCGTCCGTAGGGCGCCGAAGTACTTCTCGAACATCGCCTTGTTGGCGTCGCCCTGCACCCACCAGTCGGTGATCGAGTCGCCGTGCAACAGCAGATCGATGTTCCCTTGCTTGGCCAGCGCGACGAACCCCTCGTGACGCGGGCCCTGCCTCTGCACCGTCTGCGTAAAGGTGGCGGCGACGTTACGCCGCGCTGGTTGCAGCAGCAACAGCGGTTCGAATTTCTTCAAGAGAGGTTTGGTCGATGACGAGTCGCTGTCGATGAACTTCTTGACGGCGTCGTTGACCTGCTCCAACTCGGCCGACGTCGGGCGAGGAATGGCGACTTCAGGAGGCACCGGCGCCGGCGGACCGATGACGACCGGCACGGGCACGAAGCCACCGCGGCCTGGGCCCTGTGGCGCGCCGGAGGCGCGCCGACCTGCCCGGCAGGTTGCGGAGGTGCGGCGGTAGTTGCCGGCGGCGTCGCTTGCGCGAGCGCGAACCCCGCCCACACCACAGAGGCCAAGACGATGACCGGGATGCGGACGAATCGGTTCACACTGCCGTCCTTTCGTGATGTGCGAGGCGACCTGCGTGCGCGGACGCGGTCGCGCCTGTCACTCGGAAGACGCCGCCGAGTCGTCCTCCGGCGTCGGCCGCCAGAGACGAGGATCTTGCCAACCTGCTGGACGGCTACGGCGTCGGTTCGGGTGCAGATCGCCTCAGCAATTGCGTGCCGTTCCCCGCGATCGGTGCCGTTGATCCGGACCTTGATGAGTCCATGCGCCGTCAGCGCGCGGTCGAGCTCCGCCGCCACGGCATCGGAAAGTCCGCCCTGCCCCACCTGCACGATCGGCTCGAGCGCGTGGGCGCGGCCCTTGAGGTGGGTGCGTTCGCGGGCAGTTAAAGAGACGGGCACTATCGAAGCCCCTTCAGCAGGAACAAACCCGGGGCGCCCATTCCGCCCGCGCCGGGATCGCCGATGATTTCGCGGGTGCCGAGCCGACGGCCAGCAGTAAGGGGCATAGAGTCTGGGCAAGTGTACGGAAACAGACTGAGGACGTAAAGAAGGGCGATCGCCCGCGTGGGTTTACAATCAGCAGACTCCGCACACCCATGAGACTTGCCGCGCCGGCAGTGGTACTCCTCGCGCTTGGAACGGCCGTCGCGGTGACGCCGGCACAGCAGACAGTGCGCTCTGGTGTTGACCTCGTCGAGGTGGCGGTGCACGTGCGCGATCGGGATGGACAGCTGTTCCGCGATCTCACGGCTAGGGACTTTCAGATCTTCGAAGGCAATACACCGCAGGTGATTGCCGGGTTCGAGCAGGTCTCGCTGCCCGTGCGTGCCCCTGCCGCCGGCCCGGTCACCTTGCCCGCCGTCGCGTTCGACGTGGCCTCCAACGAGCGTACCGGCGAATCGCGTGTCTTCATCCTCGTCCTCGACGCCCTGCACGTTGGGGCGTCACGCACGCGCGTAGTCCGCGACTACGCCCGGCAGTTCATCGAGCGGCACGTCGGACCGGCCAATCTCGTGGCGGTTGTCTCGCCGGGCGGGCTCACGTCAGCCACCCAGGACTTCACGAGCGACAAGACACGCCTGCTTGCGGCCGTGGATCAGTTCGCCGGCAGCAAGCTCACGTCGGCAACGGTTGAGATCGATCGCGAACAACGGGTATTCCAAGTGCCGATGCGCGATGGCCGGGACCCCGACGATGGCGAGCGCGCAAACCGCGTGCGCTCGCTGACCGACGTGCTCGTAGCGCTCGCCGGGCATCTCAGTCGAGTCGAGAGCCGGCGCAAGTCACTGCTGCTCTTCAGCGAGGGCATCGACTACGACACGGCCGACATCATGGGCAAGCTGCAGCGAGAGAGCTCAGACGTGATGAAGGCGATGGACCGCGCGATCGGCGCGCTGATGCGCGCCAACGTCTCGCTGTACGGGATCGACCCGCGGGCCCTGAGCTCCGCCGAGGGCGACCTCCTCGAAACACCTCTCCATCGGGCGGCGCCGAGCCTGACGCAGTCGAGCGTCGAAGCCGAGTACTCGCATTCAATCAGAACCTTGCGTCACATCTCGGAGTCGACCGGCGGGTTTGCTGCGGTCGACCGCAACGACATCGGGCCCGCGTTCGAACGGATCCTCGAGGAGAGCAGTGAGTACTACGTCCTCGCCTATGCACCGTCGCGACCGCCGGCGCCAGGAGAGTTTCGAGCCATCGACGTTCGCGTATCGCGCCCTGGAGCGCGCGTCGTCGCCCGGCGAGGCTACGTGGTGCCACCGGAGCCGCTTCGCGCCGGCCCGTCTCAGCCGGTTGCCGACATCGCGCCCCCAGGCGTGCCCGGTCGACCGCGCAACAGCCGCCTCGAGGCCTCAGCGATCGAAACGCCGGCGCGCCCGTCGGCCGGCGTGCCGGCCGAGTTGAGTCTGCTCCTCGCCAGCCCGTTGCCGCGGGGCGGACTGCCCATCAGAGTGCAGGCCGTGCCGTTCAGAGGGAGCGGTCGAAAGGCCGCCGTGCGGCTGGTGGTCGAAGTGCTCGGCCGATCGCTGGCCTTCGCGGAACGGAATGGCCGATTCGCGGAGCGGATCGATCTCGCCCTGCTCACGGTCGACGATAAAGCGCGCGCCGCAAATGGCAGGTCCACGCGGATCGACGCTCAACTGACCAGCGAAGAGGTCGAGCGCGTCCGGCTCACCGGCGTGCGCTGGCTGGCGCAGCTCGATTTGGAGCCGGGCCGGTATCAAGTGCGCGTGGCCGCCCGCGCCCTCGGCACCGGCACGAGCGGAACGATCACCTGCGATGTCGACGTTCCCGTCTTCGACTCCGACCGTCTCGCCATGAGCGGCGTGACGATGACGTCGCTCCCATCGGTCCTCATGGTCACGCGTGGCGACCAGTGGCTCAAGTCGACGATCGAGACACCGCCGTCGGCGGCTCGGAGCTTCGTCTCCGGCGACGAACTGAAGGCGGGCGTCGAAGTCTACGTGCCTGGCGCCGCGCCAGCCGACGTCGAGGTCACGGCTCGAGTCGAATGGCCGGATGGCTCGCGCATGCCACTGCTGCGCAGGAGCGTTGCCGGCGGCGATGGAAAGCCGCGCACCGAGGCGATCGGGGTTCGCGTCGACACCTCGGTACTCCCGCCGGGACGGTACGTGCTCGCCTTCGTTCTCAATCGCGCGGACGGCGCGGCCAGAGTGGAGCGCCGGGTGCCGTTCGAGATCGTAGCCAAGGGCTGAACCATAAATCCTGCGCTCATGACCCGACACGCGCCGACCCGTCGTCCGGTACTCGTCGTCGCGGTTGCGCTGATAGCAGCTGGCATGACGCCCGTCGCGCGGGCCATCGTGGGGCTGCAGGCTCCCGCGTCGTCACCGGAGCTCGTCTGGGAAACCGTCGGATTCGTCGCTCCCGAGTCGGCGGTCTTCGACCAGGCGCGGAAGCAGTTCTACGTGTCCAACATGGGCTCGTGGGGCCAGGGCTCGACGCCCGGCGACGGCTTCATCAGCCGCGTGAGCGCCGAGGGCCGAATCCTCGATCTGAAATGGGTGACTGGTTTCGACAATCCCAAGGGCCTTGCGCTCGCCGGCGGCCGGCTCTACGTTGGCGACGATGCCGAGCTGGTCGAGATCGATCCGGCGGCAGGCGCGATCGCCGCACGCCATCGGCCCGCCGACGGCCCCGGCGGCTTCAACGACTGCACGGCCGATCCGGCGGGCAACGTGTACGTGTTCAGCCGACGGTTATCCACCGTGTTCCGCCTGCGCGCGGGCACATTCGAGCCCTGGGCCAAGGTTGACGCCTCGAAGACGGGCTGGCCGAACGGACTGCTCGCGGAACGCGACCGTCTGCTCCTCGGCAGCTGGGTGGTGCGCGGCGCCGATGGGCAGGAACTGACCGGCCATCTCTCGACCGTGGCCTATGCCGACCAGGCACTCGGCCGACTGGGCGAACAGCCCCTCGGCCACATCGACGGGATCGAGCCCGACGGCCACGGCGGCTACACGGTAACCGACTGGACGACGGGCGACTTGCTGCACGTTTCCGCCGACGGCAAGCCGACCTCGCTCGTGAAGCTGCGGCAGGGCGCCGCTGACCACCACTACGTCATCGACCAGCGCCTGCTCGTGATCCCGCTGGTGCTCGACAACGCGCTCCGGGCCTACCGCTGGGCGCCGATCGACTGACCGTCGGCTGCGTTCGAACGCGTCGAGGCGCTGTCGAGCGCCGTGCCATAATCAGGCGTCTTCGAACATGGTCTGCCGGCACTGTGGCGCAACGACCTCAGCGGCACTCGACAGATGCGAGGTCTGCCGCACGCCGAATCCGGCGCAGGAGCCGGCGGCCACCGCAGCCGGCTTCGACTCCGAACTCACCTGGTCGTCGAGCGGCACCGGATCCGATGCCGCCTTCCCCGGTTCAGGGACGACGCGGCTTCAGCCCGGGCAGGAATTCGGCCGCCGGTACACGATCATCCGGCTGCTCGGATCCGGCGGCATGGGCGAGGTCTATCACGCCTGGGATGGCACGCTCGGCGCAGCGGTTGCGCTGAAGCTGATCCGCGTCGATCCCGGCGCGCCGGCACTCGAACGGCGCGATCTCGAAGCTCGATTCAAGCGCGAGCTCAAGCTCGCGCGCCAAGTCACGCACCCAAACGTCGTCCGTATTCACGACCTCGGCGAGGTCGAGGGCACGCTCTACCTCACCATGGAGTATGTCCAGGGAGCGGATCTCGCTACCCTGCTCCAGCGGGAGCCGACGCTGCCGCTGACACGAGCGCTGGCGCTCGCGAGGCAGATTGCGTCCGGACTCGCGTCGGCGCATCGCGCAGGAATCGTCCATCGGGATCTGAAACCGGCCAACGTCATGGTCGATGCCCTCGGGCACGCGCAGCTGATGGATTTCGGCATCGCCCGCTCGACGTCCGCCGGTTCGGTGCACACCATGCCCGGCTCCGTCGTCGGCACCATGGACTACATGGCCCCGGAGCAGGCCCGTGGAGAGCCGGCTGACGAGCGGGCCGATGTGTACGCCTTCGGGCTCATCTTGTACGAGCTCCTCGCCGGCGGTCGGCCGAAGTCGAGCGCGGACGGAGGGCTGTCGAGCCTCTTGGGACGACTGGAGAAAGGGCCGCCGGCTCTGCGGACGGTCCTTCCAGACGTTTCACCCGCCCTCGAGCGGATTGTGAACAAGTGCCTGTCTTCGAGCGCGGAGGCACGCTACCGGTCCGCCAACGAGCTCCTCGCAGATCTCGAAGCGCTCGACGACAAGGGACGCGGACAGCCAACCTGGCGGGCGCGTTCCCTCTGGGCTCGCGGCGCGGCGATCCTGCTGCTCGGCATTGGCCTGATGGCCGGAACGTGGTGGGTCGCGGCACGGCGCGCGCCACCGCCGCCGCCCGCGGCGCGCGCGCCTCTGCCCGTGTTGGTCGTGGACTTCGAGAACCACGCTGGCGAGAACATCTTCGACGGTGCCCTCGAGCAGGCGCTCAGCATTGCGATGGAGGGCGCGCCGTTCATCACCGCCTTTCCCCGGCGCGACGCGGCAGGGCTCTGTGCGCGACCTGAAGCTCGGGTCGCACCTGGATGAGGCCAACGGTCGCCTGCTCGCCAGCCGCGAAGGGATCCCGGTCATCCTCGCCGGACGAATCGAGAAGACTGCCGCCGGATACAGGATCGAAGTGCGTGCCGTCACTCCCGAGAAGCCGGAACCATTGTCGGTGGCCGAGGCCACCGCCTCCGACAAGGCGCAGGTCCTTGGCGCGGTCGGGCGGGTCGCGGAACGCATCCGCGCAGCGCTCGGCGACACCACGCTGGGGGGAGCTCAAGCCGAGACGTTCACGACCGTCTCTCTCGAAGCCGTGCGCGCGTATACGGTCGCGCAGGATCTGTCGGTCAAAAACAGGGACGCTGAAGCCGTGGTGCACTACCAAGAGGCGCTCCGCCACGACCCCGAGTTCGGGCGCGCCTACTCGGGGCTGGGCGCGAGTTTCCTTCGCCTCGGCCGGCGCGAGGAAGCGCAGAAGTACTGGGATGAGGCCTTCCGCCGTACCGACCGGATGACCGACCGCGAGAAGCTGCGGACCTTTGGCGGTTATTACCTCGGCATTGCCCGCAACTACGACAAGGCGGTCGAGACATACGAGGAGCTGGTCGCGAAGTTTCCGTCGGATTCAGCCGGCTACAACAACCTCGCGATCGCTTATTTCAGCCTGTTGAATTTCGCCAAGGCCCTCGAACACGGCCGCAAGGCGATCGAGATTTACCCCAAGACCTACAAGTACCGCGCCAATTACGCGCTCTATGCCATGTACGCTGGGGACTTCCCGACCGCTGCCGCCACAGCGCAGGCGCTCATCAAGGAAGACCCGAAGACGGACGTGGCATATCTGCCGCTGGCGATGGAAGCGCTGACCTCGGGCGATCACGCGCGCGCCCGCGCGACCTACGTGCAGGCGGCTGGCGCCGGCGAATCAGGCGCGTCGGGGAGTGGTATCGGACTCGCGGACGTGGCGATGTACGAAGGGCAGTACGCGGAGGCGATTGCGGCGCTGCCGGCGGCGGCCAGGCGCGACGAGGATCAAGGCAACACCGTGGGTGCGGCGGCGAAGCTGGTCGCGCTCGCCGAAGCGCACGCCGCGCAGAACGAGTCGGCACCGCGCGAAGCGGCGATCGCCAGGGCACGCAAGCTGTCGGAGGAGGACGGTGTGCTGGTGCCGGCGGCCAGACTCGCAGTCGCCGCCGGCCGCCTCGATGAGGCGCGCGCGATCGCCACCGCCCTTGCCGGCCGACTGCCGGCGCAGAGCCGGGCGTACAGCAAACTCATCGAGGCCGAAATTGCCATGAGCGCCCGTCAGTACCCGGCGGCGATCGACGCGCTCAATGCCGCACAGAAGATGGCCGACCTCTGGCTGGTTCGCTATACGCTCGGGCGCGCGTACTTCGAGCGCGGCGACTATCCAGAGGCCGCGTCAGAGTTTACGAAGTGTCAGGCGCGGCGCGGCGAAGCGACGGCGATTTACCTCGATGACCTCCCGACGTTCCGCTACTACGCGCCGGTGCCCTACTGGCTCGGGCGCGCGCGTGAGATGCAGAAGCTCGATGCGCGCGCGCAGTTCCAGGAGTTCCTCCGGATTCGCCACGCTGCTACCGCCGATCCGCTCGTGGCGGACGCACGCCGGCGGCTCGAATCGCCGCGCTAGAGAAGCGTCAACGACCGCCGCGGCTGAACACCGCGCCATGGGGAATGCCCTTGGCCGTGCCGCCGTGCGGCCATGTCTTGTTGTCCATGCGGTAACCCGGCTCGGTGGCGCCGTCCTCGCGGAAACGCTCGTCGAGCGCGAGCTGGCCGGTGGCCGGGTCGAAGCGCGCGATCACCACGCGGTGTCGCATGCCCTTGTATCCGGTGACCACCACGCGCCGATGGTCTGGCGAGATCCCGATCCAGTGCGGCACGTCATCGGCGCCCAACGTGACGCGGCTCACCTCGCGCGGGGCGCCCGGATCGCTGATGTCCATGCTGACGACGGCACTCCAGGCCGGCACGGTGACCAGGTAGTAGCGGCCGGCAATCACCGGAATCGCGCAGTTGGTGCCGGCCTTGCGCGGAAACGACGCGACGAGCCGCGCCGACGGCGCGTCACCTGCCAGCCCGTCCATCAGGTAGAGACCGCAGTTGAACGTCGACACGAGCACGGTCTTGCCATCGTCGAGGAGCCGCGGCTCGGCGGTGAGGAGGCCCTCGGCCCCGGCGGCGCCGTCGGGTAAGGGGAACGTGCGCAGCAGCGACAGGTCCGAAAGTCGCCAGACCTGCAGGTTGCGCGACGCGGTGCTGTCGTTGTCCTTGTCCATGTCAGTCGTCGTGGTCACGATCCGGTCGTACGCGGGAACGATCGCGCCGCTGTAGACGCGGAGCCCTGGATCGGCGCCGGCATAGTTCGCCGACGTCGACCGCACGGGCGCACCAGCAGGTGTCAGCTCCACCAGCCCGCCGGCGGTGACCGTGGACGGCTCGTGGCGCATCTGGAACGTCGCCAGGACGTTGCCATTCGGCAGTCGCAGGAACGAATGGGGGTGCGAATAGCCCTCGACGTCGCCAAACTGACTGGCAATGCGCGGCTGCGCGGAATTCGTCAGATCGAAGACGAAGCTCTGCCCCGTGCCGAAGCCGTTGGCGAACAGGCGGCCATCTGCCGGCATCTCATGCTCGGTGTGATGCGGCACGTTGCCACGCCCAGGCACCGGCAGCGTGGTCACCAGGCGCCCGTAGCGTGAACCCTCCTCGGTGACATCAAGCACGGCAAGAAAGTCAGGCTGTGCCACGTCGTCTGACGCGGTCCACAGGTAGAGGTACTGCGCCTGGGCGCCGACTGGCCCTGGCGCACGGGGGCTACAGGCGAAAAGCGGCAGGACGGCGAGGGCGAGAGTCGCCTGGTAGCGAAAGCGCGTCATGAGGGGAAAGCATACCAGCGGAACGCCGGGGCGTCAGGCCACGAGAACATCAAGCAGCTTCCGCATGAACGCCCGAACATCGCGAATCTGGGAGGCCGTCGAGATGAACTCGAACGCCGTCGCGCTCACCGACCTGGTGCTGCCCTCGAGGATCGCCGGCACCGCCGCGGGCATCACCGGGCATTCGTCGAGCAGTCCGAGCACCCCGGCCCAGACGGTCATATCGAGCATCGACAGCACGTCCAGGGCGGCGCGCGCCCGCCACGGCGTGCCGGCATCACGCTGCCGCACGAGCTCGCGTCGCAGGGTGTGCAGTCCCTCCTGAATCTCGGCGTCCACACACCGCAGATCCCTCAGCGTAGCGATGAGGTGCTCGGCCACGAACAGGCTCACGTCCTCGTGCAGCACCGCCCAGCCGGCTTCGAACGCCGTCACGAGGTCGTGGTGCGCCAGAAACGTCTCGGGCAATGTCGCGGCTGGTTCGGCCGACGCTCGGTCGAGCGTCCCGGCGTCCGGCCAGCGCGCCGGCCAGTGCTCGAGACCGAGATTGCAGATGGCGACGGCCGCGTCAGAGGCTTCCTGGGTCGTGAACGATCTGCCCTGCACCGAGCACCCGGCCATGAGCGTGTTGGCCAGAAACGCCAGCTCTCGACTCCGCCTGAAGTACGCGGTGTCGTCGGTATCACGGAGGCACGCCATCAGCCGTCGCATGTGCGCGCAGCGCGACGGCTGAGAGTCCGCGCCCTCGAGGAGAGCTCTTGGCCGCTCTGGCATCAGGCCCGCCGCGGCCAGCAGATCGACGACAGCGGCGAGCGATTCAGGCACGTCGGCGGCCGTCGGCGGTGCGAGCGCGCGTTCCTGTGGCCGCACGCTCCGGTCGGCTGCTGATGACGCGGCTTCGTCGGCCGCTCGAAAATAGGCGGCGGCGATCGGATTGCTCGCGCGCCCGGCATCCGGCCGATGGTGTCGCGGCCGCCGCGCCAACTCGAGGAAGGCGCGTGCGTCGGCTGGCGTCGCGTATCCGACTTGCGTGCGCCGGGATTCCCGTTCGAGCGCGACGTCGTGCAGCTGCTGTTCCGGCTCGAGCAGCAGCTCGTCGAGCCCGTCGATCTCCGGTGTGGAGTTGGAGAGTCGCCGGCAGCCCTGCATCACGGCGTGGAAGTAGTCGCCATGGTCGGCCGCGAGCACGTGGAGCAGCGTCACGACCGCATCCCATGTGGCGGTTCTCCGCGCTCGCACCAGATAACCGCCCACTTCACACTCGACACCGTCGAATGGCGCGTGGGCGTCTTCGTCCAACACCTCGTCATCGCTTTGCGCGGTCGGCTCGAAGGTCGCTGGATCGAGGACACGGATGTAGCGGGAGAGCCCCGCAATCACCAGGTCCTCATCGATAGCGGCGAGGGCCGATGCCCCGGCGTCCCCGGTGTCCACGAGCAGTTCCAGCCACTCGCCGAAGCGATCTTCATCGAAACGTTCGTCGCGCCCCGGCTGTCGGTTGCGCCACAGGTCGAGGTCGAACACCGACGTCAGCTGGTCGGGTGTCATCGCCGTGACGAGCTCTCCACAGGCGTCGAGCCCTCTGGAGCGAATGAGCTGATGCAGGGTCTCCGGCGCGAGGTGCGGCGCGACGCGCGTCAGGAGCGGTGTATCGAACAGGCGCGCGAGCCGATCGTGGACGGTCCCGGTGTCGTCGAGCGCCGGATCGGCCGAACGCACAACGGCGGCAGTTCGCCTCGGCTTGTCGGCACGCCCGGTGGCGTGCGTTTCGCGGCGGTCACGACTCACGCGTTTCGACATGGGCCGGTGATGATACCGGCCTCGCCGTCAAAGAAACAGTCTTGAACGGTAGGTGTCTTGGCGGGATAATAATAGTGGGGTTACTTGCGGTGCCCCCTCGCCGTTCGCGCGACGCGCATCCCTCCTGCTCACCCTTCCAGTTCTACTCCGCCACGCTGCGCAGCCTGAAGATGGTGTCTGCGGCCGCGTTGTTAGGCGTGACGTCCGTCACCGCACAGAGTCGCAGGCGCCGGCTCAGGCGCCGGCGTTTCGCTCCGCTGCCGTTGGCAACCCTGAAGCCCGGTGAGTACCTGCTGACGCTGGAGGGTGGAACGACCAGGACCACCATCCGGCGTGATGCGCGATTCGAGATCGTCCGCGACGGCCGCTAGACTCCAACGCCGGCCCCAAAAAAAGACTTGAACCCCTGACGGCACCTGCCGTATATACTGTGCATATCATACATGCACAGTGAGCTCGTGATCTCCCACGCCGACCGCCGGCCCATGTATCTCCAAATCATGGAGCAGGTTAGGCGTCGCATTGCCGTGGGGGACTGGGCGCCTGGGCGGGAAATCCCGTCGATTCGGGCTCTTGCGGCAACGGTGCAGGTCAGTGTGATCACCGTGAAGCGGGCCTACCTCGAGCTCGAGCGGGACGGCGTGATCGTGACGCGACAGGGTAAGGGGTCGTTCGTCGCCGAGAGCGCGGGGCTCAGCACGGAGCTTCGACGCCACGAGCTCGACGGCCACCTCTCGGCCGCACTGGCGGTCGCGGGTCAGTTGGGATTGGCTCCGGAGGACGTCGAAGCGCGGCTCCGCGAGCTGGCCGCCACGCCGCCGGCGGATGAGAAGAACGAGCACGAACGATGAGCGAACCTGTTCTCGAACTCGACGGCGTCGACAAGGCGTACCGCTTTTTCCGGTTGTCGGACGTCCGCCTCCGCCTGGAGGCGGGCCAGATCATGGGCTTCGTCGGTCCGAACGGCGCCGGGAAATCGACGACGATCCGGATTCTCATGGGCATGATCCGGCAGGACCGCGGCACGGTGCGCGTGCTCGGCCGCCGCATGCCGGACGAGCAGGCCGAGGCCAAGCGCGACATCGGCTTCGTGTCCGAGGACATGCGGCTGCACGAGGCGACGACGCTCGCGTGGCACCTGAAGTTCATGGCGTCGATCTACCCGGGATGGGATTCAGCGTATGCCGGCACGCTGCTCGAGCGCTTCACGCTGCACGCGGATCAGACGATCAAGGAACTCTCGCACGGCGAGCGCATGAAGGCGGTGCTGCTGCTCGCGCTCGCGCGCCGGCCGCGGCTGCTGCTGCTCGACGAGCCCACGACGGGCCTGGATCCGGTGGCCCGCCACGAGATCCTGACAGAACTGATGGACGTCGTCCGCGACGAGCGCCGCGCCATCCTGTTCTCGTCGCACAACACGCAGGACGTCGAGCAGATCTCGGACGCCATCACGTTCATCGATCGCGGGCGCATCATCGACTCGAGCGATACCGAGACGTTCCTCGACCGCTGGCGGCGTCTCCACGTCGACGTGCCGCCTGGCGTCGCCCTACCGGCGATCCCGGGCATCGTCGACACGAACGCCAGCGGCCGTCTGGTGATCGCGACCACGAACGCGTACACGGCCGGGTATCGAAGCGATCTACGAGCGCGCGGGCGCGCGCGTCTGTGACGTGCAACGCATGACGCTCGAGGAGATCTTCGTCGCGACGGTGATGAGCACACGACGGGAGCAGGCAGCATGACGGCACCCATCGTTCGACAGCTGATCCGCAAAGACTCTGTACCTGGTGCGCTGGATCGTCCTGAGCGCGATCGTCAGCGGCCTCGTCGCCGTCGGCCTCATGCCGCTCGGCACGGTCACGGCCTACGTCGGCTTCGTCTCGCTCATCTGCGCGATCGTGATCCTGAACATCTTCCTGGTGATGACCGCCGTCGTGCAGGAGCGCAAGGACAAGGTCCACCTGTTCATCCTGAGCCTGCCGGTGTCGACGGGGCAGTACGCCGCGGCCAAAATGTCGAGCAACGCGATCGCGTTCGTGGTGCCCTGGTGCATCCTCACGGCGGCGGTGACGTGGATGATCGATGTGACGCCGCTGCCGAACGGCAGCTTGCCATTTCTGCTGACCGTGCTCGTGTACCTCCTGATGTACTACTGCGTGCTCCTCGCGGTCGGGATGATCTCGGACTCGTCGGGATGGCACGCGGCCGTGATCACCGTCGGCAACATCTCGGTCAACTTCCTCATTCCCTTTCTACTCTCTCTGCCGTCCGTGTCGGCGCACCGCGCGGGCGCCGTGGCGGTCTGGACGGGAGACATCGCGGGGATTCTCGCGATCCAGGTCGTGATCGCGGTGGCGGCGCTATGGATCGCCGTTCGTGTCCGTTCGCGCCGTCCGGATTTCGTGTAAGTGCACCACTGAGAAGTTACCAGTGGGGAGCTGCCCGTGAGGAGCTACCCGCCAGGAGCCACCATGCCGACCCATGACCGACTGCACGCGCTCGATGCGGTTCGCGCCTTCGCCCTGC
Source organism: uncultured Acidobacteriota bacterium (assembly GCA_963847975.1). Classification (GTDB taxonomy): domain Bacteria; phylum Acidobacteriota; class Vicinamibacteria; order Vicinamibacterales; family 2-12-FULL-66-21; genus DATBJJ01. The sequence continues at coordinate 301,306 of CAWKBU010000029.1, forward strand.
TGCTGGGCGTCGCGTTCCATGCCGGCTTCTCGTTCCTGCCTGGGCTGCCGCCAGGAATCTGGGCCATCAACGACAACTCGCCGAGCACGTCGATCGCCATCTTCCTGTTCGTCGCGCACATCTTCAGGATGTCGCTGTTCTTCTTCGTCGCCGGCTTCTTCGCGCGCATGCTGTTTCAGCGCGGCGGCGCCCGCGGGTTCTGGACGAACCGCCTCAAGCGCATCCTGCTGCCGCTGATAGCCGGCTGGGTGGTCATCTTCCCCGCGCTTGCGGTCATCTGGATCTGGGGGTTGACGAAGACGTTCGGTGGCACGCTGCCGCCAGCACCTGCGAACCTGCCGCCGGCGCCGCCGCTGGCGTTTCCGCTGACGCATCTGTGGTTCCTCTACTACCTGCTCGTGCTCTACGCGGCGTTGCTGCTCGGCCGGCGCATCATCCTGGCGATCGACCGGAGCGGCTGGCTGCGGCGCACCGCCGACACCGCGGTGCGTCTGTCTGTCCGATCGGCAGTGGCCGCCGTGGCGCTCGCCTTGCCGTTGACGCTCGCCCTGTATTTTCGTGAGACCTGGTTCGCCTGGTTCGGCGTTCCCACGCCCGATCAGTCGCTGATGCCGGAGGTCGCCTCGCTCGTCGGCTTCGGCACGGCGATCGCGTTCGGCTGGCTCGTGCACCGGCAGCGCGATCTGCTCGAGGTCTGGGCGCGGCAGTGGCCCCTTCACGCCGGCGCCGCGGCGATCGCGACCGCCGCGTGCCTGTGGATGGCCGGTCCGACGCCGGTGTTCGTACCAACGCCTCCAGGGCTGACCAAGCTCGCGCTGGCGTTCGCCTACAGCACGGCGATCTGGTGCTGGGGCTTCGCGGCGATCGGCCTGGCCGATGCGCGTTCTGTCGCGGGAGAGCGCCAGGATCAGGTACATCGCCGATGCCTCGTACTGGATCTATGTCGTGCACATGCCGGTCGTGGCGGCGCTGCAAGTCGCCGTCGGACATCTGCCCCTGCACTGGAGTGTCAAGTTCCCGCTGATCCTGATCGCCAGCTTCGCCCTGCTCTTCGCGAGCTACCGGTATCTGGTGCGATCGACGTTCATCGGGCAATTCCTGAACGGACGGCGATACCCGCGCACCGTCGCACGCCCGGAGCCCGGCGTCGATCCCTCGGATGAGCCTCCGCGCTCGTGGAAACCCTCTGTCGAACGTTCGTCGGCCGGCAGCGAGCCGGTGATCCTCGCCACGCTCGCGGGCGTGCACAAGCGGTACGGGACCACGCACGCGCTCGCCGGTTTGGATCTGCAGGTACGGCGCGGCGAGCTGCTCGCCGTGCTCGGCCCCAACGGCGCCGGCAAGTCGACGGCGATCTCGCTGTGGCTCGGACTGCTCGAGCCAGACGAGGGCTCGGCGCGGCTCTTCGACGGCTCGCCGCTCGACGTCGAGGGCCGGCGGCACGTCGGCGTCATGATGCAGGAAGTCGGCCTGACGCCGGAGCTGCGCGTGCGCGAGCTCGTCGCGCTGACGGCCAGCTACTATCCCGATCCGCTCCCGACGGCGGATGTGCTCGCGCTGACGCGCACCGAGGCCCTTGCCCATCGGCCCTACGCGAAGCTGTCGGCCGGGCAGAAGCGCCAGGTCCAGTTCGCGCTCGCGATCTGCGGCCGGCCGTCCCTGCTCTTCCTCGACGAGCCGACCGTCGGCCTCGACGTCGAGGCGCGCGAGACGATGTGGCGGATCATCCGCGCGATGGTCGCAGCCGGCTGCTCCATCGTCCTCACGACCCACTATCTGGAAGAGGCGGAAGCGCTCGCCGATCGCGTGGCGGTCCTGGCTGGCGGTCGGCTCGTCGCCTCGGGCAGCGTCGAGGAGATTCGGTCGCTCGTGTCCCGCAAGCACATCAGCTGTTCGACGACCCTCGCGGCCGAAGACGTGCGGTCGTGGCCGGACGTCGTCGCCGTCGAGCGCGATGCGCGGCGCCTTCGGATCACCGTCGTCGACGCCGAGCCTGTCCTGCGGCGCCTCTTGACGTCGGACGATTGCCTGAGCGACGTCGAAGTCCGCCGCGCGGGTCTGTCGGAAGCATTCGTCGAACTGACCAAGGAGGCTGCCTGATGAACGCCGCCCTCGCCCCGTCGCCGCTGACCACCACTGGCTTCGCGCCGATGAGCGCCGGACGCATCCTGCGCGCCTACGCCAACGAGGTGAAGTACGAATCGCTGAGGATGCTGCGCGCGCCCGGCTTCTCGATCCCGTTCCTCCTGATGCCGGTGCCGGTCTATCTGTTCTTCGGCGTCCTGCTCGCGGCGCCCGCCGTAGCGAAGAACCCGGCGGTGGCGAACTACCTCTTCTCCGGCTTCTCGGCGTTCGCGGTCATGGGCCCGGCGCTCTTTGGCGTCGGCTGCGCGCTCGCGGTCGAGCGTGATGCCGGCTTCCTCAGGCTCAAGCGCGCGCTCCCGGCGCCCGGCGGGGCCTACCTGATCGCGAAGATGGTGATGGGCATGGTGTTCGCGGCCGCGGCGATGATCTTGCTCGTCGTCGCCGCGCTCGTCGCCGGCAAGATCAGCCTGACCGCCCCGCAGCTCGCGATCATGGCCGTCGTCATGATCGTCGGCTCGATCCCCTTCGCCGCGCTCGGGCTGTTCATCGGCGCCTACACGTCGGGAGCGGCCGCGCCCGCGTTCGCGAACATGCTCTTCCTCCCGATGCTGTGGCTCTCCGGCCTCTTCATCCCGCTGCCGAAGTTCCTCGAGTCATGGGCGGTCATCTGGCCGGCCTTCCACTTGAACCAGGTGGCGCTCGGGCTCGCCGGCATCTCGGAGTTCAGCTTCGTCGCGCCGTCAATTGCCGCGGGCGTGCTCGTCGGCGTGACGGTGATCTTCGGCGGTCTGGCGATCCGGCGCCTGGCGCGGCGCGGCTGAGATCGCGCCCAGGTGGGTTCCGTCATCCTCCGGCTACAAGGCGGCCCGATAACCAGAACCATCCGGCGAGGATATTTCCGGCACGGGGAGGCTCGGGAAGCAGCTCGGGGTCGATGACGACATCGAACGTGCCGCCCACGGTGTCGAGGAGCGCCCACCAATACGACAGCCGGGTGATGGTGTTGACCCGCACCGCCGCCTCGAGCACATGCCCGGCAATGAGCGCATGCGGTTCAGGAGGATTGCGTGGCTCTCCTTCTGGTGAGATGAGGCCCGACGGAATGAACGACCGCGACGGGCTGCTCACGCCTTCCGCGGCCCGGGCTGACGCGTACGCGGCCGGGGACTGATAGACAGATAACTGCTGCGCAAACGCAGCCACTTGCGCCGTGACTGTTGCCGGCAGCGGCAACTCCAGGTGTGTCGCCGCGTCCGGACAATCGAAGGCAAAAGGATAGTCGCCGCCCGTGGCCGCGCCGGCGGGCGGATTGGCCCAGGCGAGGAAGGTGCCATCGAGCGGCGTATGCGACGGGCGCGCCACTCTCGCCTCCACGGCCAGTCGAATCGACGACTTTCCCGCGAAGTGGGCATTCATGCCCATGGCATCGCCGCCGGGTGTGATCTGCAGCCACAGCTGCTCTCCGGAGGGTGGGGCCCACTTGAGGTACTCGCCCGGAGGTGTAGAGATGCGTGCGGCGTCTTCCGCCACGCGGCTGGCGAGCGCGGCGAGATCCTCACCCGAAGTGACGTTGAAGCCGATCGTGGAGAACTGACTGGGCATGACAGAACGATGGTACTCCGCCAGCTGATCTCCGTGTCGATATCAGACCGCGAGTTCCCACCCTTTGCGGTAGCTGCCCTCGATGAACGGCTGCGCTTCCGGCGCGTTGGTGCCCTTCATGCCCGCGGCGTCCCACTTCACCACCTTCCCCGTCCGGAGCGCCAGCGTGCCGAGGAGGATGAACTCGGTGAGTCGCGCCCCGTACTCGAAGTTGCTGCACGCGGGTGTACCACCCTTGCAGGCCTGCAACCAGTCGGCATGATGTCCGGCGACGCGGGCGAGTGTTTTCGGCGGGCGCTTGTACTCGCGGTGCAGTGCCATCGGGAGCAGGCGCGGCATCCCGGACCAGCCGGCGCACGTGAGGATGCCCTTCTCGCCGACGAACATGAGGCCGTTGTCTCCCTCGCCAAGCCGCTGCTGCGGGTCGTCGGGATCGATGCCGAGCGGCGTGGGCGGCCGGAGGCCGTTGTCGTACCAATACAGCGTGAGCGGTCCCCTGTTTCCCTTCGCGCCGTACTGATACGTCACGAGGTGGCTTCCCGTCGTGACGTCGGGATCGACGTCCGAGGCCCTGGCCTCCATGGTGAGCGGCGTGTCGAGGCCGAGCGCATTGAACGCCGGATCGAAATGGTGCGGCGCCATGTCGGGCATGGTGCCGTTGCCGAAGTCCCACACCCATCGCCAGACAAACGGCGCGTACTTCCCGCTGTAGGGCCGCGCCGCCCGTGGGCCAAGCCAGAGGTCCCAGTTGAGACCGGAGGGCTGGGCGGACGGACCTTGACCCGGACCTGGGTTCTTGACGGACCGCGGATTGCCGCTCCAGCCGTGCACTTCGCGTACGGCACCAATCGCGCCGTCGGTGATCCACTCTACGGTCTGGCGATGCCCCTCGCTCGAGCGGCCGTGGTTGCCCATCTGCGTCGCGACTTTCGTTTCCTTCGCGACGCGTGCCACGAGGCGGGCCTCCCGGATGTTGTGCGTGAGCGGTTTCTCGCAGTAGACGTGCTTGCCGGCCTTCATCGCCAGGATCGAGACGTAGGCATGGAGGTGGTCGGGCGTGGCGATGAGGACGGCGTCGATCGCCGTTTCCTTCTCGAGCATGACGCGGAAGTCTTCGTACGTCGTGCACTTGTGGTTCGGCGTCTTGGCGGAGTAATGCTTTTCAACCTCCGCTTTCACCGGCCCGCGGCCCGACTTGCCGGTGTAGTACCAGTTCGACAGATCCCACTCCTCCGCCGGATCGGCGAGCGCGATGATCTGACAATCGTCCTCCTGGAAGAGGGCGCGCGCATTGGTCCGGCCCTGTCCGCCGGCGCCGATGATCGCCACGTTCACCTTGTCACTGGGCGCGACGAAGCGCTGGCCGCCAAGCCCGCCAAGAACGTGGCGGGGCACGATGGTGAACCCGGCCGCGGCGGCGGTCGTCGTTTCGATGAACTGTCGGCGCGTGGTCGTCGGCTTCTGGTCCATGTGCATCCTCCTCGTCGTCGTCGGCTAACGTGGGGCCGGGAGATGCACACATCTTAGATCGTCCGAGTCAGCAATACCGGGCGACGCGCCGGGGTCGACCGCGGTCCAGCAACCAAGGCCTTTTTGGCGCCTGCGCCCCTTCTTCGCCCCTGCGACACCATGTCGCAGGGATCTCGCTCGGAACCCCAGCAGAATGGTCCCCCTGAGCATGGTTGTCGTAGTTTGCTCGGTTGCGTTCGAGGGGGAGGGGCATGTCGTCGTCGTTTGGCCGGTTTGTCGCGGTGCTGCTTGTGGCGTTCGCCACGGCCGGCATCGCCGCGGCGCAGGAAACGGTCAACCAGGGCACCATCAGCGGGCGGGTGCTCGACCAGCAGGGCGCGGCTGTCCCCGGCGCGCTGCTCACCGCCCGCCACACGGCCACGAACGTCGCCGTCGACGCCACGACCGATGCCAACGGACGCTTTCGCTTTCCCTATCTGAGAATCGGTCCGTACGAACTGAGAGTTCGGCTGCAGGGATTCAAGGAGAATGCGCGCTCGATCGTGCTGAGCGCGGCTCGGCGTTCGACCTCTCGATCGCCCTCGAGGTCGCCGGCATCGAGTCCGCCGTCACGGTGGTCGCCAACACTGAGGCGCTCGAAACCGCCCGCAGCCAGATTGTCGGCACGGTGCCGCAGGCGGAGGTCCAGAACCTGCCCTTGAACGGCCGGAACTTCCTCGACCTGGCGCTGCTCGTTCCCGGCGTGTCGCCCACCAACACCAACAGCACGCAGCTGTTCGCCGAAACGTCCGCGGTGCCGGGTCAGGGGCTGTCCATCGCCAGCCAGCGCAACCTCTCCAACAGCTTCATCGTCGACGGCTTGTCGGCCAACGACGATGCGGCCGGCCTGAGCGGCATTCCCCTCGGCGTGGACGCGATCGAACAGTTCCAGGTGGTGACGGGCGGCGCGCAGGCGGAGCTCGGCCGGGCGCTCGGCGGCTACGTCAACGTCGTGACGAGAAGCGGCACCAACGCGCTGCATGGCACGGGCTACGGCTTCTTTCGCGACGATGCTTTCAACGGCAAGAACGCCCTGACGGACACCACGCTGCCGATGGACCAGCAGCAGTTCGGTGCCAGCGTCGGCGGTCCGCTGGCCTTGAACCGCACCTTCTACTTCACCAACGTCGAGCGCAAGCTGCTCGACCAGACCGGCGTCGTGAGCATCACGGCCCCGAACGCCGCCGCGATCAACGCCCGGCTCGCACAGGTCGGCTATCAGGGCCTGCCGGTGGCGACGGGCATCTATCCCAATCCCGTGCACAGCCTGAACGTGCTCGGCAAGATCGACCATCAGATTAGCGGCGCGGATCAACTCAGCGTGCGCTATGCGCTCTACGACGTGACGTCGAGCGAACGCGCGCGGCGTCGGCAACCTCAACGCGCCGTCGGGTTCGACCGGCCTGGACAACGTCGATCAGTCGCTTGCCGTCGGCAACGTGTGGACGCTGTCCTCGAACACCGTCAACGAAACCCGGATCCAGGTCGCGCACGGCAACCTGGAGGCGTTTTCCACCGATCTCATCGGTCCGCAGGTCACGATCTCCGGCGTCGCGACGTTCGGCACGTTCTCGAGCAGCCCCACCAGCCGCGAGAACACCATGTTCCAGGTCGTCAACAACCTGTCGCATCGCGCCGGCGCCCACGCGCTCCGCGCCGGCGTCGACTTCCTCTACAACGACGACACGATCACCTTCCTGCGCACGTTCCGCGGCAGCTACACGTTCTCGTCGATGGCGAACTTCCTGACCAGCACCTACAGCGGCTTCGCCCAGACGTTCGGCAATCCCGTCGTCAACCAGACGAACCCGAACTTCGGCATGTACGTGCAGGATGAGTGGCGCGCGGGATCCCGGCTGACGCTGAATCTCGGCCTGCGCTACGACCTGCAGTTCCTCGAGACCATCAACACCGACCGCAACAACCTCTCGCCCCGCGCCGGCTTCGTGTGGGCGCCGACCGCGTCCCAGGACTTCGTCGTCCGCGGCAGCGCCGGCGTGTTCTTCGATCGGGTACCGCTGCGGGCGGTCGCCAATGCGCTGCTGTCAGCGGGCAACACTACCGATGTCACGCAACTGCGCCAGCCGCAGGTGACCGGCATGCTGCCGTCACAGGCGGGAGCGCCGGTGTTCCCGAACATCCTGCCCGACCGCCTGCCCTCGACGACCCTGGTCTCGATCACGACGATGGACAAGGATCTGCAGAACGCCTACTCGAAGCAGGCCAACATCGAGGTCGAGCACGTCGCTCGGCGGCAGCCGCGTGCTCACGGTCGGCTACCAATACTTCCGCGGCGAGAACCTGTTGATGTCGATCAACCAGAACGTGCCGACGTGCGTGGCCGCCGGCACCAACAACGGCTGCCGGCCGGTGCCGGAGTACATGAACAACAGCCAGATCCAGGGCGCCGGGGACTCGAACTATCACGGCCTGCACCTGACGTTCCTGCAGCGGCCGCGCGACTGGTCGTCCGTCCGCGTCTCCTACACGCTGTCGAAGTCGATGAACGATCTCGGCGAGGCGTTCTTCAGCTCGCCGACCGATCCCGGCAACGTGATGAGGGACTGGGGGCGCTCCGACAACGACCAGCGGCACCGGCTCGTCGTCAGCGCCTCGGTCAACTCGCCGAGCACGCCCGCCACGACGTTGTGGGAACACCTCAGCCACGGCTTCCAGGCCAGCACCATGGTGCAGTACTACTCGGCGCTGCCCTTCAACATCGTGTCCGGCGTCAACAGTCTGCAGGGCACCGCGGGTCGTCCGTTCGCCGACGGTTCGGTGTCGACGGCGAACTTCGACGTGCGCGCGGTCGAGTTCATTCCACGCAACGCCGGCACGGGCAGCGGCTTCTTCAGCATGAGCCTGCGCGTCAGCCGGTCGTTCCAGATCGGCGGCGGCCGCCGCATCGAAGGCCTGGTCGAGGCCTTCAACCTGACCAACCACGTCAATGCCATCACCCGCAACACGACCTTCGGGTCGGGCTCGTACCCCTCGAATCCGCTGCCGGCTTTCAACACGGTGACGGCCGTCGGCGATCCGCGCACGCTGCAGTTCGGCGTGCGGATGACGTTCTGATCGGCTGGAGAAAGTCCGGGCCGCGCTGAGGAGGCGATGGTGCGCCGACGTCCGCCGGCTCGTTCCTACCGTGCGCTCGGGTACTTCGCCAGCTTGCGCTGGAATGACCGCCGGTGCATCCCGAGCTGCCGCGCGGCTTCGGAGATGTTGCCATCGCAATCGGTGAGCACTCGGTTCAGGTGCTCCCATTCAACGCGCGCGAGCGACGGCGGCTCGGTCGTCAGGTCGCGAGGACGGGACGCCAGGCCGTGCTGAAAGGCGGCGAGGATGCGATCGGCGTCGGTGGGTTTCGTCAGGTAGTGGGTGGCCCCGAGCCGCACGCTCTCGAGCGCGGTGGCAATGCTGCCATAACCGGTCAGCACGACGATCGCGGTCGAGGCGTCGATCTGCTTGAGTTGGCGAACCACTTCGAGGCCCGACTGGTCGGGCAGCCGCAGATCCACGACCGCCATTTCAGGACTCTCGCGCTCGGCCGCGGCAATCGCCGTGGCGCCATCCGGGACGCCCTGGGCTTCGTAGCCGCGCTCCTCGAACGCGGCGACGAGAATCCGCCGGAAGGCATCGTCATCTTCAACCACGAGAATCGTCGGTACGATGCGCGACATTACGACCTCGCGGGCAGATGAAGAATCGCGGACGTGCCCTGCCCCGGAGTGGACGTCAGGCGCAGCGTGCCACCCATCTGGTCGGCGAAGGCGCGGACCAGAAAGAGTCCCAGGCCGAGGCCGGCACCTGCGGGTTTGGTCGTGAAGAACGGCTCACCGGCCCGTGAGGCCTCTTCCTCGTTCATGCCTCTGCCGCGATCGATCACTTCGACGCGCACCCCATTCTCGGCCGCCACGCGCAGCGCCACGCGCTGGTCGGCGCTCGACGCATCAAAGGCATTGCGCAGCAACGCCACCAGCACTTGCCTGAGCGGCTCGGCCGGCACGGCTAGCACTTGATCCGCATCGGCCACGCCGATATCGAGCCGTTGCGCCAGTGAGTCCCCGAGGCGATACCGCACGTCCGACATCAGTTGCGATACCAGGATCTGCGATTCAGCCGACGACGTTGGCGAGGCACGGCCGCTGAGCTGATCCAGCACGCGGGTACAACGCTCGACCTCGCCGCGGATGATCGTGATGTAGTCCGATTCTGATCGAACGAGCGGCAGCGAGTGAGCCTGGCGAGCGGCGCGGGGCGTAGGGGCCCCCGCGAGCGAGCCAGTAGGGGAGTCCGAGGGGCGAAGCCCGTCGGAAAATGATGATGCGCCGGTGGCGCGCCGCACCATCGCCCGTTCGAGCTCGCCCGCCGCGGTACTGATGGTACTCAGCGGCGTCGCCAGTTCGTGTGCCGCGCCGGCGCCGAGCGCGAACAGCGCGGCGAGCCGTTCGCTCTTCGAGGCCGCGGCACGGGTGGCTGTGAGCTCGCGCTCACGTTCGGCCAGCGCCTCCGATACCCGTCCGACAAAGTACGCGATCAGTCCGGTCGCGGCGCCAAACGCGACCCACATGCCGTAGAGGTGCAAGGTCAGCACGGCGCCGCTCGTCGAGGGGTCCACGAACTCCAGCGGGCGGTGATGGAAGAAGGTGAAGCCATACGCCACGTTCGAGACGATCCCGAGCGCGATGGCCCATCGATAGCCCAGGGCCACCGCGGCGACCGTGATGCCGACGAGGTAGACGATGCTGAAGGGGTTGATCGGGCCTCCAACCAGATAGAGGATGCCGGTCAGCAGGCCCACGTCGACGAGCAGCACGGCACCGACCACCGCCCGGCGAGGCGCCGGTGACCGGAGCTGGAACGCGAGCGCGGCGTTGGTTGCGGCAAGAGCGGCCAGCGCGATGAGCGAGAGCGCCGGCAGCCGCACGTGCCAATAGTCATGCGCCGCCCAGGCCGCCGCCGCCAGGGCGAGGACCGATACCCACCGCAGCCGCACGAGCCAGGGGATGACGACGTGGGGGGCCTGGTCCGTGTCGAGACGAGGCCCACGAAACGGCGCGGGGGCAGGCATCGGAAGGATTCTATCTGCTTCCTCCGGCGCACCCCGCGGGTCTGCGCTATTCCTGCCGCAGTGTAGCGATCGGATCGATCCGCGACGCCCGCAGGGCGGGGACCGCGGCCGCCACGATGCCGACGGTGAGCAATACCGCGATCGTCGGCAGGAACACCATCGGATCGGCCGCGGTGACCTTGGCGACGAAGGTCGCGCGCATCGCGAACGCCATCGGCACGGCCAGGGCCAGCCCGCACGCCATGCCCGCCAGCACGAGCCTCAGCGCCTGACGGACCACCAGCGTGACGATACGGGAGGGCGGCGCGCCGATGGCGAGGCGCACGCCGATCTCGCGCCGGCGGAGCGCGACGATGTAGGACAGCACGGCATAGAGTCCGGTCGCGGACAAGGCCAGGGCCACGGTGCCGGCCGCGCCGACGACGTAAATCGCGCCGGCCATCTCCCGCGCCTCGTCCTGGAATCGCATGTCGCCCCGGCGGATCGATGTCCAGGTGATCCGCGGATCGATCCGGTTGACGAGCGTCAGGAGATCGGCGCGCAGCGCCTCGGGATCGGCGGCGCGCACGCGCAGCGTGAACTCGCCGCGCAACTCCTTCGGCAGCGGCACGTAGATCACCGGGGCTGGCCGCTCGACGGTCGGACGAAGCGGGTTGTCCGCGACGACGCCCACTATGCGAACGTCGCGAACCGCGCGCGTGGCACTCGATCCATCGGCAACGCGAAGCACCATCCCGAGCGGCGACGCCCCTGGCGCGACCATCTCGGCCGCCCGCGCGCTCACCATGGCGGTCGCCTGATCGTCCGCATCGGTCAGGCGCCGGCCGGTGAGGAGCCTGACCTCCATGACGTCGAGCCATGCGGCGGTCATGGCGACGAGCGACGCCGGGCGTTCGGCGGTCGGCGGCGCGCCTGGCAAGCCGAACCGGATGCTCTCGTCGGTCGAGATCGAAACGTGTGTCACGCGGCCGTCCGCGGCCGCGCCTGTCGCGACAGTATCCGCGAACCGGCGCGCCTCGATCGGCGTCATCCGCAGCTCGGACGGATCGAAGCTGGCGGCCATCTGCTGGCGAAGGGCACTTGGGGCCTCGTTGACCATCGCCTGCGAGGTTCTGGTGAAGAGCCCGGTGAGAGCCATCAGGCTGAGCGACAAAGCGACCTGGCCGACGACGAGTGCGCTGCGCAGGCGCGAGTGGCGGAGCCCGCCGCCCTGTGGGCCCTGTTTGAGCTCGCCGGCCGCCGTGCGGCGGAGGACAATCCACGCGGGCATGAGCCCGGTCGCCAGCGAGACCGCGAGCGCGAGCGAGACGGCGAAGAGCAACACGCGCCAGTCGATGGTCAGAAAGACCGGGACCAGGGGCTGCACCCATCCGAGGCTCAGGAAGATGAGCCCGATCGACAGGCCGACGGCGACGAGCACGCGCGCCAGCGTCTCGATCGTGAGCAATCGCACGAGCTGGGCGCGGGTCGCTCCGAGCGCCAGCCGCACGGCGAGCTCCCGCGACTGTTCGGCGACCCGGGCCAGATGCAGGTTGGCCACGTTCGCGCAGCCGATCGCGAGCACGATGAGCGGCAGCGCCAGGAGCGCGGTCACGAGCGCGACGATCTGGATCGGAGTGCTATCCGGTCCGAAGCCGTGAGCGCGGACGCGGGGCGCGGCGTTGGCACGGGTGGTGGGATGGGACGCGGCGATGCGCGCCGCCGAGACGGTCAACTGGCGCTCGACATCCGTAGTGGTGAGACCGGCTTTCACGCGTCCGACGACGGTGAGCCAGCCGGTGTCGAGCGATGGACGGCTCGGCCATTGTGGTGCGAGGGCGAGGGCCATCCACGCCTGCACGCCGTTCGAGTCGTCCTGGCCGGGGTCGAGGGGCTGCATCCCGTGGAACCGCGGCGGCGCCACGCCGATGACGGTGAACGACGTGCCGCCGAGCAACACGGGACGACCGATGGCGTCGTCACGCCCGTCGAGATGCGTGCGCCAGAAGTACTCCGTGACGACCGCGACCGGCGGCGCGGCCGGACGGTCGTCCTCAGGACTCAGGAATCGCCCGCGCAGCGGCGTCGTGCGAAGGACCCGGAAGAAATCGCCGGAGACGAAGGCGCCGCTCATCGAGACGGGGCCATGGCTGCCCACTGCCGTCATCCGCAGGTCGCCTTCGGCGCCGATCGCCTCGAGCGCCGAATCGGCCGGCAGTTCCCGCATGATCGCGAAGTCGTTGAACGACAGCGGTGCCGTGACGATACTCCGGCCGTCGCCGCTCGACTCGCTCCCGGTGGGACTGTCGTAGCGCAGGAAGATTCGTGCGAGGGAGCGCCGGCCGGCAATCCCGGGCATGTCTCCGTAGAAGATCGACGTGATGACCGAGAAGGCGCCGACGGACGCGACCAGGCCGATGACCAGGCAAGCGATCACGGCGACGGTGTGCCCTGGCCTGCGCAGCAACTGCCGGGCGGCGTACTTGAGATCCATGACCATCCAATACGCTCGCGGGCACGAAAAGTTAACGTAGTCGGGGATAGAATGCGGCGGATGTTGCTCCGCGGGCGCCTGTTCGTTCCAGCCATCGCGGTGCTGCTGACCGGCGCCGGCGCTCTGGCGCAGCAGCCCCCGCAGACGCTCCCTTCGGTCCGGGTCCGCATCGCCATGGTACCCGTGGACGTCCGCATCGTGGATCGTCAGGGCAATCCCGTCACGGATCTGAAGCAGGAGGATTTCACCCTTCACGAGGACGGTGTTCCCCAGGACATCCGGCATTTCTCCACACAGACGCTGGCGGCGGATCCGGCGGCCCGAGACGCTGGACTGCCGCTGCGGCGCGCGCCCGGCGCAGACGTCGCTCCCGCGAACAGGCGCGTCTTCCTGGTGATGCTCGGACGCGGGCGGCACCAGCCAGTGGTGGGAGGCGTCGAGGCCCTGTCGGCGTTCGTGCGCGAGCGCCTGCTCCCGCAGGATCGGATCGCCCTGATGGCGTGGAACCGCGCCACCGACTTCACCACGGATCATGCGCTCATCGCGCGTACCGTCGCGCGCTACGACGAGCGAGCCGAGGCAATCGAAGCGGATCTCAAGGGGTGGTTCAGCGGGTTGCGTGCCATCTACGGCTCGAAAACCATTCCACCGCACATCCAGGGCCGCATCGACGCGGTCTTTGCGGAAGCCGGCAGCCTGCGGCCGCGCGAACTGGTGCCCGGCCAGCTCCCGGATGCCACACGGCTCCGTAACGACCTGCGCCGGACGACCGACGATCTGATGTCGGTCGCGATCGAGGGCGCGCGGCCGCCCGAGTCGGGGCTGATGCCCGACTTGAACGCGGCCAGAACGGCCGAGCGCGTCGCCGTCGATTTCGAGACCTACGTCTCGCAAACAACCGAGACCCTCCAGGATCTGGGCGCGCTGTACGCCGGCATCGAGTACCTGCGCTTTCTCGACGGCGAAAAGCACCTGGTGCTGTTCACCGAAAGCGGTCTGCGGCTGTGGCGCCGGGAAGACAACATCAACATTGCCAACGCCGCGAGCGACGCCCGCATTGCCCTCGATACGATTCACACCGGGGGCACCGCGGGTGCGCCGCCGCCGCGGTTCGACATGAACGGCAAGCTGACGATGCAGCCGCTGCCGAGCATCGGGGCGGGGTTCAACGAGGGCTTCGCGGTACAGGACCTGCGCGCCATCTCCGAACTGACCGGCGGCGTGGCGACGGCCTTCCGCAGAGGCAGTGACGCCCTCGATCGCCTCGACCGCAGCACGCGCTTCCAGTATCTGCTCGGCTACTACCCCGCCAACACGAACTGGGATGGCAAGTTCCGCAAGCTCACCGTCACGGTGACGCGTCCAGGCGTGACCGTCCTGTACCGGCGCGGCTTCTACGCCAGCGATCAGATCGTGCCGCTCGACCGCCGGCAGTTCGTGACGTCCGGCAGGGTCTACCGGGCTGGCCAATACGACCGCACGATCGAGGACATCAAGCTGACGCTGAAACCGCCGAGACTGGCGGGCGTGGATGGCGCACGCGAGCTCGTCCTCGAGATGCACGTCGATCTGTCGCGTGTGACGTTCACGCGCGACAACGACCGCTATACCGCTCAGCTCAACCTGGCGGTGTTTTCGGGCGACGCCAAGGCGGTCGTGGTCGGCGAAACGTGGCGCACGCTCGACCTGAATGTGAGCGAGGCGAGTCGCGAGCGTCTGATGCGGGAAGGCACGCCGGTCACCGTCACCATCCCGCTGCCCAATGGGGCGCGCGACGTGAAAGTCGTGGTCTACGACTACGGATCCGATCTCCTGGGAACGGCGACGGGAAGAATCCGTTAGGCTCTGAGAGTGGATATGTCAACAACCGGGCCGATTCGCCGCGTGCTGGTTCCTGCGCTCTCTCTCGTCGTCGCCACGGCTCTCGTCGGAGCGGCGCAGGACGCTGACTGGGCGGCCTATGGGCGCGATCCCGGAGGCGAACGGTTCTCGCCGCTCGGCGACGTGCGCCGCGAGAATGTCGCGGCGCTCGAAGTCGCGTGGACCTTCCGCACGGGCGATGCCTACAGCCCGAAGGAGGGCCGGCCGACAGCGCACGAGGCGACGCCGCTGCACCTCGATGACACGCTCTTCCTGAGTACGCCCCTCGGCCGCGTCATTGCCTTGGATCCGATCACCGGCAAGCAGCGGTGGGCCTTCGATGCGCAGGTCCCGCGCGACAAGGGCTGGGGCGACTACGCGAGTCGCGGCGTGTCGGCCTGGCGGCGCGGTGGAGACCGGCGCATCTTCGTGGCGACCATCGACGCGCGCTTGATCGCGCTCGACGCGGCGACTGGCAAGCCGATTCCAACCTTCGGCGAGCGCGGCGCAGTCGACCTGCGCAAGGGCTTGCGCATTCCCCCGACCGGCTTCGCGGACTATGCCGTAACCTCGCCGCCGTCCGTGGTGGGTGACTCGATCGTCGTCGGTTCCGCCATTGCCGACGGGACCGACAAGGTGCATCCGAGCGGCGAGGTGCGCGCGTTCCATGCGGTCACCGGCAAGTTGCTGTGGAGCTGGGACCCGGTGCCGCAGGATCCGAACGCCGTCGGCGCGGACACGTGGAAGGGCGGGGCCGCGGGACGTGCGGGCAGCGCCAACGCGTGGTCGGTCATCGTCGCCGACGAGTCGCGCAACCTGGTTTACGTTCCGACGAGCAGCCCGAGCCACGACTACTTCGGCGGCGAGCGCCTCGGAGACAACCTGTTCTCCGACGCGGTCGTGGCCCTTCGCGCCGACACCGGCGCACGGGTCTGGCACTTCCAGACCGTTCACCACGATCTGTGGGACTACGACGTCGCCTCGCCGCCGATACTCTTCGACTGGCGCAGGGACGGCCGCACGGTCCCGGCGATCGCCATCGCGTCCAAGAACGGCCATCTGTTCATCCTCGATCGCCAGACCGGCCAGCCGCTCATTCCGGTCGAGGAGCGGCCAGTGCCGCGGAGCGATGTCGCCGGTGAGGTGTCGTCGCCGACGCAGCCGTTTCCAGCCGCGCCGGCGTCGCTGACAAGAACGACGCTCGCGGCCAGCGACGCCTGGGGAGCGACCGACGAGGATCGCGCCTGGTGCCGCAGCACGATCGCGGCGCTGCGCAACGAGGGCCTCTTCACCCCGCCGTCGCTGCAGGGCTCGCTCGTCATCCCGGGGAATGTCGGCGGCGTCGCGTGGGGTGGGATGGCCCACGATCGCGTCAACGACCTGCTCATCATGAGCGTCAACAACCTCGCCGCCGAGGTTCGGCTCGTGCCGCGTGGGAAGGAAGACTCGGAGCGATCCGCCGGCCGCCTGAGCGGCGAGTTCGAGTTTCACCCTCAGCGTGGCACCGCCTACGGTGTCGTGCGCCGCTTCCTGTTGGCGCCGGGCACGCGGCTGCCTTGCACTCCCCCGCCGTGGGGCACGCTCGTCGCCGTCAAGCCGTCGAGCGGCGAGATCGCGTGGCGCTCGCCGCTTGGGAAGCTCCCGTGGGCGGAACGGTTTCCCGATGCAGTCAAGTGGGGCTCGATCGCGCTCGGTGGGCCGATCGTCACGGCCGGTGGCCTGGTGATCACCGCCGGCACGCTCGATCCGTCGATCTACGCGTTCGACGTCGCCACGGGCGCACAGTTGTGGAAGGGGACCTTGCCGACCAGCGCGCGGGCGACGCCGATGACTTATCGCGGTCGCGACGGCCGGCAGTACGTCGTCGTATCAGCCGGCGGCCATGCCGTCGACGGCGGCCCGGCGCTCGGCGATTACGTGGTGGCCTTCGCTCTGCCAGCGCGGCCGTGAGGGAGTCATTCGGCGCGCAGCGCATCGGCAGGGTTGACGGCCGCGCCGAACCGGTCTGAAGGCAACCGAGCGGTCTCTCTCCTGCCTTCAGCCGCCGGCCTCGCCAAGCACGGTCGTCTTGACGGTGACGTGCAGGCCGAGACAGTCCGCCGGGGCGCCGGTGAACGAGCCGGACACCGGCATCACGCCGCGCGGGTGTGCGCTGACACCCGTGACGATGTGGCTGGCGGTCGTCGTACCGCCAATCGTCGGATCGAACCCGCGCCAGCCGAGCGTCGGCAGGTACACCTCGGCCCACGCATGCGTTGACGCCTGACCTGCGAGCGACGCTCGCCCGTGGAGGTAACCGCTCGCGAAGCGGGCGGCGACGCCGGAGAGCCGCGCCGCCTCCATCAGCAGCGTCGCCATGTCGCGACACGATCCGCTGCCAAGGGCTAGCGTCTGCGCTGGCGTCTGCACGCCCTTCTCCCAGCGGCGGAGGTACCGGTACGGTGGCGTGTACGCGCCGGCACAGCGCGAGCATCGCGCCCTCCGCGTCAAGCGGGTCCCCATCGGGCACCGCACGCAGCCACTCCAGCACGGTCGCGACGTCCGTCGCGTAGATGGGCTCTGAGTAGACCGCGACAATCGTGGCTTCGAGCGGATCGTAGCGCGGCGGAAACGGCACCCGCCACGGCTCGTGCAGGTCTCGCGCCGGGAATGGCGACAGCCGTTCGAGCACGACGTCGCTGACGATGCGCAGAGTATCGGCAGGCTCCAGCCAGTCGACGAGCGCGATGGAGTTGCCGAAGACGTCGCGAACCCATTCCAGGTGGTGCGCCGGCACCAGCTCCAGCTGCATGCGCTCCACGCGCAGGTCGTGCCCCTCCCGCGGACGCAGCACGAGGCGATGACGATGCAGCGTGACGGGCCGTTGATAGGTGTAGCTCGTGACGTGCTGTATGTGCAGTCGCATGGCTGCCGCCCGCGGTTACGTTTGCGGCTCGAGAGCGACGCCACCGCGCTGCAACTGCTGACGATTGATCGGCTGGAACTTCTGCCCCTTGCCGAGTTCGCAGCTGACCTCGACCTTCGTGCACGTCACGCTGCCGAAGATGCTGGCGATGGCGGCGTCGGCGGCGTCACGGCCGGTGCCAATCCTGACCAGGGCGTTCAAGTGCGCGAGGCGGGTGGCGTCGAACACCGTCCAGCTGCCCCCGATCAGGCATTCAAAACACGCGTGGAAGTCCGGCGGATCGAGCTCGTAGGCATAGCCCGAGAAGTAGCGGGCCGGAATGTTCAGCGCGCGACAGAGCGCGATCGCCAGGTGTGAAAAGTCCCGGCAGACGCCCGTGCGCTGCGTCACCGTGTCGTACGCGGACGTGACCGAGGTGGTCGACCCGCGCAGATATTCGACGTTCTCGTGAATCCAGTCGCTGATGGCGACGACCTTCTGGTGCGGGTTGTCGATCTTGCCAAACAGGTCCCAGGCCAGGCGGCTCAGCCGATCGGACTGACAGTAGCGGCTGGGAAACAGGTAGGGAATGCTCGCGGCGCTCAAATCCGCAATCGGCGTCGGCTCGACCGCACCTGCCCGGTAAGTCTGAAAGTCGCACTCGACGGACGCTGAGTAGTCCACGGTCAGCTTCCTGTGTCGCCCCGTCTCCAGTCGGAGGAAGCGGTTGCCCGTACCCTCCGCCGTGAACTCCGCGATCTTGACCCGTGGTTTGACGGAGAACTGCTCGTCGAGGATGACCTGCGAGGCACTCCGCTGGGCGTGAATGTTCAGGATCAGCGTCGACGGAAACTTCGCTGCGTACTCCAGGTGGCTGGCGACATGAAAAAGCACGAAGGCCCTCCAGCAAGGCTTGCGCCAGCCGCAGCAGGCCTGTCGGGACACAACGCGCGTCAGGCCACCGGCTATCTGCGCGCGGCTTTCACCGGACGTTTGTGCGCGAGCGGCGTGGCGTAAGCGGCGAGGAATACGCGCACGCCTTCGGCGACGTGGCGTCGAAGCGCATCCGCCGCGGGGATCGCCTCGTCTCCGAGCAGCATCGCGCGATTCAACGGGTCCGCCATGATCACCCAGTTGAAGTGCGCCGCCGCCACTGCCGGATCGTCAACTTTCAGGAGGCCGCGAGCCGCCAGGCGCTCGAAGAGCGCCGTCAACCTCGTCAACGCGCGCTGAGGCCCGCGCTCGTACAGGACCTTGGCGAGATCTGGAAAACGGCTGACCTCCCCGATCACCAGCCGGCGCAGCTGCATCAATCGCGGTGTCAGCACCACGGTCAGTTGCTTGTCGGCGTAGGCGCGAAGGTAGGCCGCGAGGTCCGCGTTGTCGTCGAGTTCGGGTGTCTCGCCGACGACCAGGTCCCCGGCGTCGCTCGTCATGCTGGCCACGATCTCGATGAACAGCGCCTCCTTGCTCCCGAAGTGCTTGTACACCGTCTGTTTCGAGACCCCGGACCCCGCCGCAATCGCGTCGACGTTGGTGCCGAGATACCCCCCTTTCAGGAACACGTCCGTGGCGGCAGTGAGAATGGCGGCACGTTTGTGAGCGGAGCGACCGACCTCAACCGGGTCGGCACGCTTTGGCGAAGGCAATCGGGATTTCCTTTCATCGGCCCGGGACACGGGTTGACTCGACGGAACTAGACGGTCTAGTATCGCACATCGAGACGGAACTGGACGGTCTAGTTCCAACGCACCTGCTCCCCTGCGTCGCGGGCGATCCGCGCTGCACCGGGAACGTCTCCGAAAGGGGCTCTCACGCCATGACTACAGTGTTCGACCAGGCTGCGCGCGCGGAACTGATTCGCAGAATCCATACGGTTGACGAAACCAGCACCGCCCGATGGGGCCGCATGAATGTCTACCAGATGTTGAAGCACTGCACGCAGTGGGAAGCGTGGATCCAGGGAAGGCCCCCACGCACCTACAGGCAGGCGTTCTTGGGCGCGTGTTCGGCAGGATGGCGCTGAGAAGCATGACGAAAGACGACAAGCCGCTGGCGCGGAACATCCCCACGACCAAGGAGTTCAAGGTCAAGGAAACCACGGGAGACGTCGCCGCCGAACGACGGAAGTGGGCGGCCCTCGTTGAGGAGTACGAACACTACTCAAATCCTGACTTCATCCACGATTTCTTCGGCAGAATGACGCGGGAGCAAGTCGGTCAGCTCGCCTACAAACATACCGACCACCACCTTCGGCAGTTTGGAGCGTGAATCGCCCGGCGGCGCGCAGGCGTCGCCGAGAGAGATTCATGTGCATGTCCCTCACGTCGGCTGTGAGCTCGATGCGTGGGGACCAAGTCGGCCAGCAGAGCTCGACGTCTTCAGGATGAGCTACTATGGGCTCACCGGAACATTTCCGGGGAAGGGCTCGTCCTAGCTCGATATGGCGCGTGACGATCTGCAACTCCTGCAAGGCACGCTCGACGTGCTCGTGCTGAAGACCGTCTCCCGAGGCCCCTGCCACGGCTACGAGATCGCGCGCTGGATCCGGGAAACGACCGATGCCGAGCTCCAGGTCGAGGACCGCGCGCTCTACGTTGCCTTGCATCGCATGGAAGAGCGGAACTGGCTCGAGGCCGAATGGGGCCTGACCGAGAACAACCGCAACGCGAAGTACTACCAGCTGACGCGCGAAGGCCGGAAGCAGCTGGCCGCGAAGACGGCGACGTGGTCGCGCTACACCGCCGCCGTCTCCAAGATCCTGCAGACCGCCTGACCGGTGGAGGCATCCCATGCCGCGCATTTCAGGAATCCGCCGCCTGTTCCGCTTTCCGTCGTCCGAGGCGCGCGTCCGCAGCGACATCGACGCCGAGATCACCTTGCACCTGGAGGAGCGCACGCAGAAGCTGTCGCGCAAGGTCAGGATCCGGCGGCGGCGCGCGCGGCCGCCCTGCGAGAGTTCGGGGACGTCCGCGCGGCGCGGGCCGAGCTCGAGGAGATCGGGCGCCGGCGGGTGCGACACCTGCGGCGCGCCGACTGGTGGAGCGATCTTCGTCAGGACTGCAAGTACGGCGTCCGCTCGCTGCTGCAGGCTCCCCTCTTCACCCTCCTCGCTATCGTCACACTCGCGCTCGGCATCGGCGCCAACGCCGCGGTCTTCGGCGTGCTGAAATCAGTGCTGCTCGACACGTTGCCCTATGCCGACGCCGATCGTCTCGTGCGTGTGCACGCGCGCTGGCTCGATGGCTCGATGGTGCGCGGACCGATGAGCGCCGGGACGGTCGCCGATCTCGCCTCACGACAGCGATCGTTCGAGCGCATCGCGGCCTTCGTCGACAACGTCTCCGATGCGGTCTACGGTGACGAGTCGGGTTCGCGGATCACGCGCCTGGCCTGGGTCGACCCGGCCTTTTTCGACACGCTCGGCGTCACGCCCGCGCGCGGACGCCTGTTGACGCCTGACGATGCGGCCAGCGGTCTCGCGCCGCTCAGCGCCGCCACGCTCGTGCCCGACACGGCCCTGGCCGTGCTCGTCTCCCACGCCGCCTGGCAGGGACTCCTCGGCGGCGCGCTGGACGTGCCCGGCCGGACCGTCCGCCTCAACGGTGTGACGCGGACGATTGTCGGCGTGTTGCCGCGCGGCTTCGTCGGCCCCCTCGGCGAGGTCGACTTCTATGCCGCGTTCGACCTCGCGCCCGTCGCCGCCCGGCCGACGATGGGCCGGTCCGCACACTGGCTGGGCGCGATCGGCCGCTTGCAGCCGGGTATCACGCACGAGGTCGCGCAGCGTGAGCTGACATCAATTGGGGCAGACCTCGCGCGCGAGCATCCAGAAGCCAACAGCGGCTTTGCCCTCACGTCGATGCCGCTCCGCGAGGCGATGGTTGGCGACATGCGCACGCCGCTGCTCGTCCTCATGATGAGCGCGGCGCTCGTGTTGTTCATCGCCTGCGCCAACCTGACGGGCGCGGTGCTCGCGCGGACGCTGTCGCGACGCAAGGAGCTCGCGCTCCGCCTCGTGCTCGGGGCCGGACGCGGACGCCTGATACGACAGTTGCTGACCGAAAGCGTTCTGCTCGCGCTGACCGGCGGCGCTGCCGGCGTGCTGGTCGCGTGGCTCGTCTTGTCCACGCTCCGAGTCGTCGCGCGCACGGCCCTGCCGGACTCGGCGGATCTGTCGCTCGACGGTGGCGTCGTCCTCGTGACCGCCGTGCTCTCGCTGTGCACGGGTCTCGCCTTCGGCCTCGCACCGGCGCTGTCGGTCGACCGCTCCGACCCGCAGGTCGCGCTACGCACCGAGAGTCGCGGCGCCAGCGAAAGCCGCCGTTCCCGTCGTCTGCGCGGGCTGCTGGTGGCAGGACAGATCGCGCTCTGCATCAGCCTGCTCGCCGGTGCCGGCCTGCTCGCCCGCAGCCTGTGGGCCATGACCACGGCGCCGCTCGGATTCGATCCCGATCATGTACTGTCCGCGACCGTGCAGCTGCCGCCGCGCGACTATCCCACGCCAGAGGCGCGCATCCGCTTCCTGGATCAGTTCGCGGATCGTCTACGGGCGCTGCCGAACGTCCAGGCCGTTGCGGATGTCAGCCTGATCCCGACGGTCCCCAGCCGCACGAGCTTCAGCATCGACGGTGCGCCGCAGGAGCCGAACGGGACCGAGCCATTTGTGCTGCGAGCCATGGTCTCGGACGACTACTTCCGCACCCTGCGCATTCCGCTTCGGCAGGGACGCCTCTTCGACGTGCGCGATCGTCTGGGCGCGCCGCCAACGGTCGTGATCAGCGAGAGCATGGCGCGCCGCTACTGGCCCCAGGGTGACGCGCTTGGCGCACGCATCCGCCTCGGCCCGGCTGCCCAGGCGGCCGCGATGGAGGTGGTCGGCATTGTCGGCGACGTGCGCAACGATCGCGCCCGGCCGGACGCGGAGCCGATGCTCTACCGCTCGAGCCGGCAGAGTCCGTGGCCCTTCGCGGCATTCGTGCTGCGCACGGGGGGCGATCCGCTGGCGCTAGTCAAGCCGATGGAGCGCGAGCTCGCCGCCATCGATCGCGGGCTCGCGCTGCAGCGCGCGATGCCGTTGCGCACAGCCGTCGGCGCGGGGCTCGCGGGCCGACAACTCCCGGTGCTGCTCATGACCTCATTCGGCGCGCTCGCCCTGCTGCTGGCGTCGGTTGGCGTGTACGCCATGTTCGCCAGCATTGCCGCCGCACGCTCGTGGGAATTTGGCCTCCGCATGGCACTCGGCTCACGTCCGCGCGCGATCGCGGGGTTGGTGCTGCGGCAAGGCGCCGGCTGGATGGCGATCGGCCTGGCCGGTGGTGCGGTGGGCGTGGCGATCGTCGTGCGGCTGCTGCGCGGCCTCCTCTACGAGGTCGCGCCGTTCGATCCCATTGCGCTCGGCGCTGCCGTGGCGCTCCTCATCGGCTGCGCGACGCTGGCGCTGCTCATTCCCCTCCGGCGCGCGACGCGCGTCGATCCCGTCACGGCATTGCGGACTCAATAGAGGCGGCGCGGTGATGCGCTTCTCCCTCGACGAAGGCGCAGTGAACGCGAAACCCGAGCTGCTCGTAGACGCGTTTGGCCGCACCATTGGTCTGACTGACGTTCAGCACGATGGTAGGTATCGAGGCGTTCAGGGCGTGTCGGACGACGGCGCTGGTGGCGCGCGCGGCAAGCCCGCGGCGCCGGCGATCGCGGCGCGTGTAGACGTTGCCGATCGTGCAGACGCCAAGGGCCGGCGAGAAGAGATGTGTGCCCGCGACCGCCACGAGATCCGCGCCCTCCCAGATGCCGCGGAACGACCCCTCCGCCAGCATCGCCGGCCGGTAGAACGGCGGCTCTTCACCGCCCTCGCGCGCGTCCGTGAACAGGGCCGCGACCGCCGCCGGTATGCGACATGTCCAGCGCCGCCACATCGTCGTTGTAGCGGCCGGATGAAAGGACGCTGCGCTGACGCTCATGCGCCACATCGGCTTGGGATCCGTCGCCGTGTATGTGGGCGGAAGAGCATCGAGCGCTTCCGGGATTACGTGCAGCGAGACCGTCGGCGCGTCGAGCTCGGCACACACCCGCGACAGGGCCGCGGGATCGCCAGTCGCGAAGAGAATCGGCGGCATGAAGCCGCGGTACAGCAGGACGAGCGTATCCATGTCCGCGGCCGGCGCGTACCACGAACAGTACGGAAGACGCTCCGGGGCGAGATCGCCGATGGCATAGGCGCTCCACGTGCGATCGCGGTCGAGCGCCGCGCGGATACGCTGCAGGTCAGTCGTGGGGGGCATCGACCATCATCGTATCAACCGCGATTGTCGCGGTCACTTCACGATGCCATCGAGCGCCTGAAGAGACCGGGCTCCTTCACTTCAGGGTGGCGAGGTATTCGACGATGTCGCGGATCTCGCGCGGCGTCAGCAGCAGGTTCATTGGCGGCATCGCCGACACGCCGTTGGTGCGCGTCGCGATGTCGGCGACCTGGATTCGCTGCAGCCCCCGCGTCGTGACGTCAATCGCGATGGCCGTCGCCGACTCCTCGCGCAACGTGCCTTCGACCTTCTGCCCGTTCTTCAAGATCGACCGACACCTGGCCGTAGCCGGGCGCGAGGCGCGCGCTCGGCGTGATGAGCGACTCGAGCAACTGCTGACGCGTCAGACGGGTGCCGACCCCGGCGAGGGCCGGCCCGACATCCGCCGTACTCGCGCCGGTGGCGTGACATCGTCCGCACTGCGCCGCGGCGTGCTGCTGGGAAATCTGACGGCCGCGCAGCGGTGAGCCACCCGTCGTCAGCGCGGCAGGAAACACCGTCCCAAGGTTCGCCAGGTCGCGGCCGACCTTCAACTGGTCGAGGCGCTCTTGCAGCGGGGCCGCCTTGGTGGCCTGCATCGCCTCCAGCAGATCGAGCTGGACTGCGGGCGCCACGACGCCGGTCGTCAGACCGTCGGCCAGACGCCCCAGCGCTTGAACCGCTTCGTTGCCAGGCACTTTGCCAAGGGCGCGAACGGCGCTCTGCTGTTCGGCCGTGTTGCCCTTGCCCACCACGGAGCTCAGCATTTCGACCTTGGCGGGCGCCGCCAGCGGCATCTCCGGCAGCGCCGCGATGGCGGCGGTTCGCACGGCAATGTCGGCGTCGGCCATCGCCGCACGCATACCAGGTTCGAGCTCCGGCACCGCGAGTGTCTGGAGGGCAGCGAGCGCCGCCACGCGCACGGACGCCTGCGGATCGGACTGCAGCCGCGCGAGGATCGCGCCGGCCTGCGACTTCACCCCCAGCTTGGCCACCGCCTCGATCCAGGCGACCTTTACGGCCGGCGTTGCGGCCGGGTCGGCCAAGAGGCTGGCGAGTTCTGTGACCGCCGCCTGTGCGGCCGAGGCTTCGCGCTGCGGCAGCGGTGCGATCCAGGCCCCGTCCACACGATCCATGTTCGACGGGGCTGCCCAGACGCCCAGCGTCGAGATGGCTTCGACCCGCAGAGGTTCGGGCAGGCCCGCGCGCCGAGCGTAGGCAGCGACGCGCGCAACGGCCGCCGCATCCCCCAGCCGCAGGTTCGCACTCGAGCGCCCGCCGTGTGAGCGGTGCACCACTGAGGCCGGTCCGCTCGAGCACACGCGCCAACGCCGGCAGGGCGGCCACGATGCCGCCCTCGTCGTTGATGGCCCCGGCCGCTTCAGTGACCACCAGCGGATCAGCGTCGTCGAGGAACCGCGCGACGCCGGCATCCTGCAAGCGGCGCAGGGCCACAACGGCGGCCAGACGCACGCCACGCGACGCGTGGGTCGAGAGCGAGGCGAGTGCGGCGCGATCGCCGAAGCCGGTCAGCGCCACGATCGACGCGCTGCGGAGGTAGACGTCCCCGTCCGTGTTGGCCGCGAGCATGGCGACGACGGCGGGCATGGCCGGGCGATGACCGAGGCGGCCGAGGGCGACGGTTGCGAAGTACCGGACCCGCGGATTCGCGTCCTGCACGAGGGGGACGAGCGCCGCAGCCGCCGCCGTGCTACGCGCGTGGCCCAGCATCTTCGCGGCCTGCGCGCGGATCTCGGGATCGGTATCGGCGAGGAACGGCGTCAGCGAACTGGCCTGCACGCCACCGCTCCGCAGCAGCTGCCCGAGACCCCAGATCGCGTGCACGCGCGACAGTTGCCCCTCGCGGCTCGCCGTCTGTGTCGACGTAGCCGCGCCATTCAGCGCCGCGTGCTCGCCTCGGCGCACGAGCTCGAACTGCGCCTTCAACCGCACGCGCTGATCTTCGTGCTGCAGCAGTTCCACCACTCGAGGCACGGGACGCGACGAGAAATTCTCCTTGAGCAGTCCCTGCACCGCGACGCGGACCGCACTGCCCTTGCCCGCCACCGAGTCGAGCTTCCACAGCCGGCCTTCGCCGGTCGGCGACCAGCCGCGCACCCAGTCGGTGAGGTAGATGGCGCCGTCGGGGCCGATCCTCATGCCCGGAGCGAGGATCCCCTGCAGCATCTGCTTCATCTCGCCCAGTTCGAAGCCGGCGCCCTTCGCCTTCAGGGTGAAGCCGAACGTGCGTGCGTTGGTCGGGCTGCCGGTGTAGCTCGTCACGAAGAAGTGATTCTTCCAGCTCGGGTCGAGTGCGGTACCCGGGTTGTAGGCGAAGCCCGACGGTCCGGCGGAAAATGGGGCGATGGGCGGGGTGATGTACGACGGCTGTTCCGCGAAGTGCACCTTGGACATGCCTTCGTCGATCCACGGGTTGTAGCGATTGTTGTTGGCATCGGTGAACTTGCCGAACTGCCAGGTGGACCGCCAGCCGGTATCCGATCCTTCAGCGATGTAGATGATGCGCTCCTCTTCGCCCGGGTAGTCCCCGTCGTTGTCGGCGCTGATCAGGTTGCCGTAATCGTCGAACGCGATCTCCTGCGGGTTACGCACGCCGTAAGCGTAGACCTCGAAGTCGGAGCCGTCGGGATTGGATCGCAGGACGGCGCCGGTGTGCGGGTGCGCCCATCGCTTGCCCGTCTTGTCGACGACGTTCATGCCGATTTCGCCGATCTTCCAGTAGATCATCCCGTCGGGACCCTGCGTGAGGGCTGACATGTCGTGACCGGAGAATGACGGGTGGACCGAGTACCCGTGACTGATCGATTCCGACGAGTCGAGCACCCCGTCTCCGTTGGTATCGCGCAGGCGCCACAGGTCGGGCGCGATAGTCGCGTAGATGTCACCGCTCGCGTGCACCATGATGCCGCCAAGGATGTCGGCCGCGATGTCCTTGTTGAAACCCTCGAACACGACCGTCGACTTGTCGGCGATGCCGTCGCCGTTGGTGTCCTCGATGCGGAAGATTCGTTCGGGCACACCCGTCAGATCGCGGAAGTCGCGCACGCCGTCATTGTTGAAATCGGTGATCCAGGTGTTCTTGTCGCTCAGCTCGGTCGCCATCTTCTGGCGGAAGAACTGGCGCAGGTCCTCGGTGGTCTTCAGCCGCTGGACCTCCGGCACCCAGTCGGGGTGCTGGCGGGTATCGAGCCACTGGCTGCCGCGCGGCGTCGAGCCGACGTAGGCCGCGCCATTGGCATCCATGTCGATGGCGAGCGAGTCAGCCACCAGCTGGCCCGTCGCCCACACATTCACCTCGAGGCCGTTGGCCAGTTGAAGCGACGAGGCCTGGCGGGCCTCCGCGGCGGATTTGCGAGCCTCGTCGGCATCGATCTGCACGACCTCGCCGGCTTTCTTCGGCGGCTGCTTCGGTGTCTGCACCGCCACGACCACCGGCAGGCCCACCAAGGCTGCCAGGGCGAGACCGGCGAGCGCCACCCGGCGCGAGCGACGTGCAAACGAACGTGTCGGACGACGGACTGCGAACATCGGACTGGTCTCCAAGATGGCTGACGAAACCTCGATAGTAGCTTACAAGCCGGCCAGGCGGCTCTGGCCCCGCCGGATCGCCGACTTGGTCAGAGCCCGTCCGACAACGCTCGAAACGCCGCGATCAGCTTCGGAATCCGGTCCAGGTTGAGCACGATGACGGTCACCACCAGCGCGATCTGCGCGGCGCCGAGCGCAACGCCGGACTTCGCCCAATGCCGCCGGGCGTCGAGCGCGGGAGCGGGCTCCCTGCCGAGCGCTTTGAGCCCGAGAACGACGGCGAGGATGGACTTCTCAAATCCGAATAGGTTCACGAAGCTCAAGAGTCCTACGACGAGTGCAACCGTGGCATACGCGTAACGTTGAGCGAGCACGGTGTTCGAGTCTGCGTGGTTCATGACACACCTTCCTGCTGTCGCAAATGCGAAGAGCTGCGGATAGCAAATGGATCGCCGGTGAGACGCCGAAGCACCACCACGACGAGCACGAATGGAACGATCGAGTTGACAACCGGTGCGGGCCAGTCGAGCAGCAGCTGGGCGAGTCGCCACGCGACGAGCGCAGCCGTCAGCCCAAGGAGCGCCCGGATCTCTGCCGCCCGAGACGACGAGTCGGCGGCGAGGCGCTGCCGGACCGCCGGCCAGAGATCCTCGTCGAGCCACTCGTAGTCCACGCGATCGAGCGACCCGTGCAGCGCCGTGAGACCGGCGAGCGCCGCATGGCACGCGGCGCAGCCCGCGGCATGGGCGTCTACCTCCGCGGACGTCAGGTGCGCCGGTTCGCCGTCGAGCCTGGCGAGCGCTGCCATCCGCACCTCGTCGCAGCCTGGCGATGGAATCTCTGTCGTCATCGTGGTCCTCCCCCTGGCCGAGACAGCAAGGCTTTCAAGCGCTGACGCGCGTGGAACAGCCGGCTCATCACCGTTCCCCGCGGGATGTCGAGCCTCTCCGCCAGCTCGTCATACGTCCAGCCGTCCAGATGCTTCAGCACGATCAGCTCGTGGTCGTCAGCCGGCAACAGATCCAGGGCGGCTCGGAGGTCGTACAGGTCTTCTGGCGACTGGACGGCTGGCGCAGCCGGTTCGAGAGGCTCATGTGTGCCTGGCCGATCCTGGGGACGCAGGCGCCCTTTGAAGCAGCGATTGCGCAGAAGAACGTAGAACCACGGGTAGAACTCGCGCGTCTCATCAAACCGCCGCAAGTTCCGGAACGCGTCCAGGAAGGCGTTCTGGGCCATGTCGGCCGCGTCCGCATCGTTGCCGGTCAGCGCTCGCGCATGCGCGAGCGCCCGGCGTTGATACCTGTGAACCAGATGATGAAAGGCCTCGACCTCGCCCTCTCGACACCGTCGGATCGCGTCAGCGTCATGCATAGCCTTCTGCATCCACTATCCGGCAGGAGGAGAAAGTATTCACGGGCGGGGCAGGATTCGGCAAAAGGTGGCAGGAAGGGCGGCCCTGGGAGGTCCCAATCGAACGAGACTTAGCTCGATACGCCCCAGTTGAGGACCAGGCTGGCGGAGAGCGGTCGAAACGTTACGTGGCGCCGAGAGGGTTCAAGCGACGCGTCGGAAGAGTCGGCTCGCGCTGCCGGCCAGCACCGAGTCGGCAATGCGACCTTCGGCGCTTTGGTCGCGCCTCGGCGGCAGCGAGATCTAGCGTTTCTTGACTGCGCGCTTGCGAGTGGCGGTGGACCGGCGTGGCACCTTCGCGCCCTTCTCCCGCGCCTCGTTGAGGCCGATCGCGATCGCCTGCTTGCGGCTCACCACCTTCCGTCCAGAGCCGCTCTTGAGCGTGCCCTTCTTTCGGCGGTGCATCGTCGACTTCACGTTCTTCGCTGCAGACTTACCATACTTCGCCATTGTTCCTCCTGACGCACCATGGCGAAGTGCAAATGCTGAGCCGAGCATCCGCCTCCTTCCCACAGCTTCCAGGACTCGTGAGTCGACGTAGATCGGATTTGCTGAGTCGCACGGCCCTGTCGTCCGAGATGCCGATCGTGTGCGCTCCCGCTGCTCACGGTGACGCGCGAATGACCTGACCAGGCGTCGCGACGAGCCTGGTGCGCTGGTACACAAGATGCTCCACCGTACGGCGTCGCCACCTGATCGGGTGGACATCACATGGCCGCACATGGCCGCCGACCGCTGCGACGACGGATGGGGTGGAACAACTTCCGGGCCGTCACGCCAGGCTGGCCCGTCGGCGCGAACCGGGCTCTTCAGAAGGCGGGCGACTAGGACTGCATGTGTGCGATGGTGCAACGGACCGCAGCGACTGACACGACGCATTCGGATCGCCGTCGCCGAGCGGTCACCCTCCCGGTATCGGGAACAGCGCTGCTCCTCATCGACGTCATCAACGATTTGGCATTCGAAGGATCGCAGGCCCTCGTCGCCCAGGCGGAGCCGATGGCGGCCCGACTTGCGACCCTGAAGCGGCGCGCCAGCGCCGCCGGTGTGCCGGCGATCTACATCAACGACAACTTCGGGCAGTGGCGCTCGGACTTTCGCCGGACGGTCGCGCACTGCACCTCGCGCTCCTCGCCCGGGCGTCGTGTGTCGCGGCGGCTGCGACCGAGCTCGCGCGACTACTTTGTGCTGAAACCGAAGCACTCGGGCTTCTTTGACACGACGCTCGACACGCTGCTGGACGACGCTTCGAATCCGTCGCGTGGTCTTGACCGGCATCGCCGGCAACATCTGCGTCCTCTTCACGGCCAACGACGCCTACATGCGGGACCTCAAGATCTTTGCGCCGGCCGATTGCATTGTCTCGAACACCGCCGCCGACAACGCCCACGCGCTGCACCAGATTCAGACGGTGCTCAAAGGAAACATCGCGGAGTCGTTCCGACTGACGTTTCAGCGCGGAGCACGGCGCCCAGGCCGTCGCGGGCAGTGACGACAGGCCGCGCGACCGTCCTACGCCGTTGCTCCCAGCTCCGCTGGCGTGTCCGGTCATCAACGCGCTGATACATGTCAAGCAGCAGCCTGCCGGATATCGTGGCACTTTGAAGGCGATCCAAACGAGAATACGAAGTCGCTTCACAACATCGTCGCCATCAGCCGAGTCGACATCCGCGGGTCGAATCCGTAACCGGAAAGGACAACATGGAGTTCAAGGACATCGTCACCGACCCGGCTCAGTTCCGTGCGCTCATGGGGGAGCCGCCGCCACCCTGTGTCGCGAAGACGATGGCGATCGCGGACCGTCACTGCCGCGCCTTTATCGCCAGATCGCCCTTTGTGCTGATCGCGTCGGCGAACGGCCGTGGACAGATGGATATTTCCCCCAAAGGAGATGCGCCAGGTTTCGTCCGCGTCCTGGATGACAAGACGCTGGCGATCCCGGACCGGCCTGGGAATCGGCGGGCCGATACCTTCACGAACGTCCTGGAAAATCCCAGGGTCGGTCTCATCTTCTTCGTTCCTGGAAAGAGCGAGACGCTGCGATTCGGCGGGAGCGCCAAGATCGTTCGGGATGCCGATCTACGCGAGTCGATGGCGGCGCACGGCAAGACGCCGGACTTCGTCCTGGCGGTCGAGATCGAAGAAGCGTTCTTTCACTGCTCGAAATGCATCGTCCGTTCGAGCCTCTGGAAACCAGGAGCCTGGCCATCGCTCGATGGCCTTCCAAGTCTTGCTCAGACGATGGTGGATGCCGCCGCGCTGCCGATGCCGGTTGAAGAATTGGAAGCGATCATCAAACAGGACGAATCAGAACGTCTCTATCTAGCCGCATCCGCGCCCTGGTCCGCGGCCGTGCGTCTCAGTCCGCTCGGGCAGCGGCGCCTCGGCCGGCCCGGAGATCACTTCGCCGGTCGGCTTGAAGCGTGACCCATGACAGGGGCAATCCCACGTCCGCTCGGCCGTGTTCCAGCCCACCGTACATCCCATATGCGTGCAGATGGCGGAGCGCAGCGTCACTGTGCCGGTCGTGTCGCGAAAGGCCGCGACCTTCGCGCCCTTTCGTTCGATGATCTTGCCCTGACCGCGCTTGACCGCACGAAGGGACTTCGCCTCGGCTCCTGCAAACCGATCGCGAATCATGTAGTACGGGTAGTCGGCGTTTTCCTTGAGGTAGTCCCACAGTCCCCGGGTCAGGGCCTTTCGGCGCGGATCGAAGAACTCGGTCCACGGATTGGCGCGCTCCGAGGATGGCGTCCGAGATGATGAGCCCAGCCAGCGTTCCGAACGTCAGACCATTGCCGGAGTATCCGGTAGCCGAGTATTGGTGGTCGGCGCTTTGGCCGATGTACGGCAGCCCATCGGGCGTCTCGATCACCTGACCCGACCAGCGATGCGTCAGCTCGACTCGGGAACGATGCGCGGAGGCGCCCTTCGAGGCGCCGATAGCAGACCTCGGTATCATCCTGTTGCCCGGTCTTGTGATCTCGCCACCGAAGATCACCACGTCGTAGTCCTGATGCGGCTCGACGCGGAGAAAGTGGTAGGGATCGCCCGTGTCCCACCAGAGTGCGTCGGGGACGACGCCGCGCGCCACACGCCCGGCAATCACGTAGCTCGTGTACAGCGCCAGCTTCGTCTGAAACAGGGTGGCGCCCGCCAGGCCGGCGAAGCCGACCAGCGGATTGTGCGTGGCGATGACGACGTCCTTGCACGCTCACCAGATGCCCGTTGGCTTTCACGCCGCGCGGATTCTCGCAGAATTCGTCGGCCGCCGAGTGCTCGTAGATTCGGCCCCCGAGGGCCACGAACGCCTTCGCCACGCCCGCGAGATACGCGGCGCGGATGGATCCGCGCCTGATCCGCAAAACGGATGCCGGGCCGGCCCACCAGCGGCACCGATTCGAGGTACTCCGCATCGAAGCCCAGGTCATCCGCCAGCGTCGCGTCATCCTTCAGATGCTCCAGCTGATGAACCGCATCGTCGCTGAGCGGCGCGTGGAGGTACCCATCCACCCACTCGAAACCCGCGTCGATGTCGTGCTCGCGAACGGGCTCGTCAATCGTGGCAATGGCGGCGAGCCCCGCATCCCAGACCGCTTGCGCATGAGTGCGTCCAAACCGTTTCACGAGGTCGCTCAGACGCGTGTCGGTCACCATCGTCAAGTGCGCGCTGGTGTGTCCCGTGTCGATCGCGGCACAACGATCGCGTTCGAGCACGATGACGCGTTTGCCGCCTTGGCGAGCAGATACGCCGTGCTGAGACCGGTGATACCTGCCCCGACGACGCGACGTCGGCTTCGACATCGTTCGGCCAGCTTCGCAAATTGCGGAAACGTGGTGGACGTCGACCAGTACGGGATGGTGTCGCTCGTTGTAGTGGCCATCGTGATTTCCTTTCAACGTCCCGTGTCGGCATGCGACGCCGCGAACGCTCTTCTTACTGTCGGGCTGGGCCGTAGCCGTTGCGAGCAGCCGGCCGGATCAGCCAGTAGGGGAACGCCGTACAGAACCGGCATCCATCGGTATTGCGGAGCATCTTGCGTACCAGCGCAAAAGTCAGGCATCACACCCGCAGGAGAACTCATGCCTCAACGTGAGCAGGTGAGACCACACCATGAGTAGCGTCGAAGGCGGAACAGGCCAGCGGAGACGGAAGCTCGAGCTGGCAGCGTCGGCGCAGCATTTGCATGTCACGCCTGTGCTCGACACGATGTCGCTCTCGTGGACGGAACTCGCGCGTCGCACCTGGCGCGAGGTCGTCGATGACGATGTCCTCGGTCTCGCGGCTCAGCTGTCGTATTACTTCTTTCTCGCGCTGTTTCCGGCGATCCTGTTCCTGCTCGCACTCGCGAGCTTCTTTCCTCTCTCGAACATCACCGACGACGTCGGTCGCTCCCTCGGCCCGTTCGTGTCGCCGCAGGTTCTCGAACTGATTCAGGAGCAGATGCGACGGCTCGCCAACAACGAGAACGGCGGACTGCTCACGTTCGGCGTCGCGGGCGCGCTGTGGAGCAGTTCCGCGGCGCTCGTCTCGATCGTCGGGGCGCTGAACCGCGCCTACGACATCGAGGAGGGACGGCCGTGGTGGAAGGTCCGCCTGGTCGCGATCGGTCTCACGCTCGGCGTGGCGCTGATCGTCCTGGTCGCGTTGTCGCTGGTGCTGGTCGGACCGACGCTCGCCGAGAAGCTGGGGCAGACGACCGGCTGGGGCGCACCGTTCGAGTGGACGTGGCTGGTGCTGCAGTGGCCGTTGGTGTTCGCGCCTCGTCGCCACCGCGATCGGGCTCATCTACTACTTTGGACCGGATGCGGATCAGGACTGGGCGTGGATCACCCCAGGTGCCATCGCCGCCACCGTTCTCTGGCTGTTGGTTTCGCTGCTCTTCAAGCTCTACGTGGCCAACTTCACCGACTACGAAGGCTCGTACGGCACCGTCGGCGGCGTCATCGTGGTGCTGCTGTGGTTCTACGTCTCGGGCATCGCCATCCTGACTGGCGCGGAGCTGAACGCCGAGATCGAACACGCATCTCCCTACGGAAAGGCTCCGGGGCAGAAGAACGCGCAGGGCAAGCTGCCTGATCGGCGCGCGTGCGGCGCGAGCGTTTCGGCAGCGGCAGCTCTCGGGCGAGCTGGTGGCCGTCACGCCTGCTCCATCGCGCCGCCGCCACCGCCGAAGCCCGGATTAGGCGCGGCGGTGGCGGGCGCGATCTTGATGACGAGGTGGTGGAATCGGCGTGGTGATGCCGGCAAGCCAAACCGAAGCGGCGCACGTCATGACCGACCCATCGCTGAACCCTTCGCTCAGAGAGCTTCTCGAACGGCATCTCCACGGACGTCCAGCTTCTGGCCTCGCAAACCCTGGCGCTTGCCCGGCTGGAGGTCTCGACCGCAGCGTCGAAGCTCGCCTGGTCTGCGGTGGGGGTGCTGGCGAGCGTCTTCATCGCGGTCGCGGGCGCGGCCGTCCTCGTCAGTGCGCTGGTGCTGATTCTGATCGCCCTCGGCGTTCCGGCGTGGGCCGCGTCGACACTGGTCGGCCTCGTCCTGACCGTCGCGGGGCACTCGGCGCCCGTTACTTCGTCGGGCGGTTCGCCAGCGCCGAGCTTGGCATGAAGGAGACTCGAGAGAGTCTTCGCGAGACGATGGAATGGCTGAAACTGCAAACCGGCGACGTAGCCAAGGCGCAGGTGGCCGACAGCACGCGCCGTCTACGGCGGAGATGAAAGCCGCCATCCGCGAGACGCGCGTTCGGCTCGCCACGCGGCTGGCCAGCACTGCGGACCACCTCCACGGCCTGTTCACGAGTCGCCGTCCGCCAAGCAGAAGCGCGCGATGGAGGCCTCGTCGGCGGTGCCATCAGGATGATCGCTGCAGCCGGCCGAACCAGGCGCGCCTGGAGCGATGCCAGGCGGACGGGCTCTCCGACGGGCGGCGATGTCGCCGTGACCGTCGCCGCGGCGGCCGCGCTCGCGACGTGGAGACGACGGCAAGC
>CAWKBU010000030.1:0-57639 GCA_963847975.1 uncultured Acidobacteriota bacterium
CGCACTGATTCTCGGCGCACTCCTGCTGCTCCAGTCCGCAGCACCCGCTGCACCGGCGGAGAGCACGCTCGACTTCATCGCCACCGGCCAGGACGGCCATGCGGTGACGAACCTGGCGATGGCCGACATCACGTTGAAAGTCGGCGGGAAGCAGCGCCCAGTGCGCTCGCTCGAGCTCGTCATACCTGCCGAGACCGGGCGGACCATTCTGCTGCTCGCCGATGAAGCCACCCTGTACTCGATGGAACCCGTCGCCAAGGAAGCGATCGCGAAGCTCGTGGCGTCGCTGAAGCCGAAGGACAAGATTCGGTATTTGAGCGCCCGAAGCGGACGCCTCAGCCCGCCCAGTACGGAGCACGAGCCGGTGACAAGGGCGGCCGATGCGATGGTGACCGGTCCGGGCGTCCTGCAGACATGTCTGACGGACCTGCTGCGAACCATCGAGAACCTGGCGCGAAGCCTCCCGCGAGGACGCTCGAGCACCCTGGTGGTGCTGTCTCGCGGCAGCGACTACGACCCGACGTTCGGCACTGGCGAGGCAGCGGGATGCACGCCGCGGTCGGAGGCGATGCGGCCGGTGGCCGAGACGATCTCCGCCACGCAGATCAACGTACACCTGATGAGCGTGAGTGAGACGAGTCGGTCGTGGGGGCTCGATACACTCGCCAGCACCACCGGCAGCCTCACCGGACTCGTGAGCTGGGCCAAGACCGACACGCTGGCGCGCGCCGTGGCGACACCGGCCAGCTACTACCGAGCGACATTCGCGGCTGACGACACGGCCCCGTCTCGCCCGCAACGAGTCGATCTCCGGGTCCATCGGTCCAAGGTCAGTATTCGCACCTCGCCTACCATCCAGATTCAGTAGGAGCGGCACCGAACCCCGGGCGTTCTGGACCAGCCGGCGCAGACAGAACAGTGAGTGCGACAACGCGCAGCTGGGCTCAGGTCAATTCCGGGGTGGCACGCTTGCACTAGGCTCCACCGGGCCGCATTGACCACAACGGCACTGCGGGTCGTGAAACAGCAACACGACCTGTAGCCCGTCCCAAAACAGCATGGCGAACGCGTGCGCGCGAAGCTCGCCCTCCTTCCACCCCAGCCACTGGTAGTCGAAGACCTTCCCGTACACTCCCATCGGTTCGGTGTCGCGCACCGCCGGAAACCACGCGCTCTCGGCCAGAGGTTCCGGCTCCTGATTCGGGGACAGAATACGGATATGCCCTAGTGGTCTCTCGGGTAATAGGCGGTCCGTCTCTAAGGCATAGAGGCCCCGGACGATCTTCCACAGGAACCGATGCACTCGCCCACGCTCCCACGTGGACACGAGTTCTCCATTTGGACCTTCGACCCTGCCGAATCTGCCGATCGCGTCCATGATCAGACCGATGGAGTGCCCCTTCTCGGCGACGGTTCCGAGATCGTGGAACACAGCCTGAGCAGTCGGTGTTTGCACGTGACCGGCAAACGAGACGACGAAGTAGTCTTCGTCCTTCTGATAGTCCCCGTTGCAGCCTGCGTGCGTATAAAGCCAGTCAGCTGGGGGTCGAATCGCGTGACAAAGTGCTGCGGCGAAGATGCGCTGCGGCGGAACATGGTCCAGGTTCCATGTCTCGTCCTCATTGATCGTCTTGCCGCACAAGTAGCACACAGTGCCCGGCGGTGGGCGTTTCTGCTTCGTTGGGGTCGCCGCGTTGTCATTGTCAATCGTGCTGCTGGGCTACTCATTGTACCGCGGTGTTGAACCGATACGTAGGACCGCCCCTAACACTTCGCGGACCTCTGGACGAGGTTCCGGAATCCCATGCCGTTCATCATCGAAGACAGGATTTGCCCTGCCTCGTTTCAGGAAGTGGTCATGAACACGTTTGACAACCGTCATGAAGTCTGCCCGGGTCAGCTCGTAACACTCACATATGGACCGGCGCGGCGACCGCCACTTCCGGCGGCGCGAGTGCCTGACGCCGACTACCGGCGTCACAGCGGGTCCTGGAGTGAAGACCATGACGACCTCTATTCAACGACTGGTGGTGACCGCGGGCCTGCTGCTGGTGGGCGTGGCCACGTCCGCACGCGCCCAGGGAATCGAGACGGTGACGAACGTCCCGTTTGCATTCACTGCGAGCGACACGAACCTTCCGCGAGACTCTTACCGCATCGTACCGATGCCCGGACAGAACGGTGTGTTCATGCTCCGCGGCGCGCGTCATGGCGTGATCCTCATGAGCCGGACCGATCGCGGGAACGATCGCGAGCCCGCGCCGAGCCTCACCTTTCATCGTTACGGCGATCAGTACTTCCTCCGTGAGGTGCAGCTCGGGGACGGAAGGATCCTGCACATCCCGCAGACGCGTGCGGAGATGAAGGCGGCCGAACACGTCTCCGCCCAGGCCGCCGCGAAGTCGAAAGTGATGATTGCATCGAGTTCGACGAAGTGATGGACGCTGATGAGCTCCGAGCTCAAGCTCCAATACTGGTCAAAGGGGCCTCTAGTGACTGAGAGCCGGCGCGTGCGCGCGCCGGCTCTTGGTGCAAGGAGCTAGAATAGGCAGGTCTTTTTTCCGGGAGGGTTCCTTGTGACGATGACCCGCCGAGACGCAGTCAGCGGTTTTGCCGTATTTGCCCAGCTGATCGCCGCCGCCGTGCGTGAGGCCGGGCCCCAAACGCCGGCCGCGCCCCCGCGCGCGCCGATCAAATTCGATCTGCCGAACCTCTCAATGGACGACTGGGAGGTGACCATCAGCCACGTCGATTACCCGCCGGGACGCGTGGGCTCGGCGCATCGGCACGCGGGCTTCGTGCTCGCGTACGTGCTGAAGGGCGAGGTCATGACGAAGGTTTCAGGCCAGGGTCCGGCGAAGATCTACAAAGTCGGCGAGATGTTCTTCGAGCCGCCGGGCGCGGTGCACGAAGAGTCCGGCAACCCGAGCCAGACTGAGCCGGCACAGCTGCTCGCGATGATCTTCGCGAAGAAGGGGTCGACGCTGACGACCCCTGTCACCGGGCGCGGCGGCAACGAGTAGAGCAAAACAGAGGCGTCACACAGGACCAATCCCCTACGCGGCCGCAACGGACGCCGGCGCGATATTCGGGTTCAGCCGGAAGAAATTGTCCGGGTCGTACTGCGCCTTGATCTGGCTCAGCCGGGCCATGTTTGCACCGTACGCCTTTGCCGCCAACGCCCCGGCGGTCTCATCCGCCTGTCCGGTGAAATTCGTGTAGGTGGTTCCGCTGGAGTAGGGCGCGATCAGATTGAAGCTCTCCCGAACCCAGGCGATATTGGCCTCGTTATCGGCCGCGTTCTCCCAGTTGCCGTCGATCGACGACATCCAGGGCGCCGAGCGCTCGGCGTAGGCAGTGTCGGTCGCACCGACCGTGTTGATGGCGCCTCCCATCTGGAAGGTCACGACGAGCGTGAGCGGAGATGGTCGCTGGTTCGCCCGGGTCGCGATGACGCGGATCGCCTCGTCGGACAGACCCGCGAGATTCTGAGCCTTCCAGTAGCTCCGGAGCTTGCCCATCGGGAAGAACGGATCGAACGCCGATCTGCACGGCCGCAAACGGCATCGGCTGCGAGATATCGGCCAACGGGGTTCCCAGCTCGCGCAGCGGCTGCATCACCCGCATGCCTTCTTGGGGCGTTCCCACGTACACACCACCGATGATCAGGCACGCCCGGTTGTGAATCGCCTCGGGCAGGTGCGGGGCGGCCGGCATGGTGATCGCCAACGCAACCGACGTGACCTCGTCGGGTGCATCCACACAGAAGTCGCGCCATCGGGGGAGGATCTGCGGTGCATCGGCGACCGCATAGAAAACGCCGGCGAACGCGACGATCGGCCCGAGCGGATGGGCGCGAAACTCGAACGACGTGACGATGCCGAAGTTCCCGCCGCCGCCGCGGAGCGCCCAGAACAGATCGGGCTCTGAGATCGGCGACGCCGTGCGCACGGACCCGTCCGCGCAGACGACCCGGGCCGAGAGAAGGCTGTCGATCGTGAGGCCATACTTGCGACGGACCCAGCCCTCGCCGCCACCGAGCGTGAGCCCCGCCACGCCTGTTTCCGAGACGACGCCACCGGGCACGACGAGACCGAAGGCCTGCGTCTCGCGATCGACGTCGCCCCACAACGCTCCGCCCTGTACGCGCGCGATGCCGGCGTCCGGATCGACCTCCACGCCGCGCATCCGCGTGAGATCGATGACCATGCCGCCATCGCAGCTCGAGTGACCCGCCACGGAGTGGCCGCCACCGCGGACGGCGACGAGGAGACCATGCTGGCGGGCAAACCTGACGGCGTCGACCACATCGGCCGTCCCCGCACACCGCACGATGAGCGCGGGATGGCGTTGGTGCATGGCGTTGAAAATAGGCTTGTCCCCGTATCCGGGGTCACCGGGCTTCAACACGTCTCCGCGCATCGTCGTACCGAGCTGCTCGAGGAGAGCATCGTCGATGCTCGTCCGTCCGCCGTCCAATGTTGCGATTGAAGTCGCCATGATGTCCTCCTTTGGCTCGCACCCTTGCTTCCCAAGCTACTTGGGACTCCAACTTGACAGCCCCGCATATGGAACACACTGCCCTGCGTCAATCCGCCTGGCCGATCCGCCCGGTGAATCAGGCGCGCACGGGCATGGGGTGGCGGGCGAGGAACGGCGCCATGGCCTCGGCGATACCGCGAGGGTCCTTCTCCTCTAGCGCGTGGTTCGAGCCCGCGAGCACGAACGACTCGGTCTGCGGCAACCACTCACGCAACCGCTCCTGAACCTCGTTCCAGCCGGGCCAGGTCGAGGCGCTCTCCGCACCAAGCACGCCGAGGACGGGCTGAGTGATCCGCCGGGCGTCATCCTGCGTGAACGACCATTCGTGCAGCGACGGAAGCTCGACGCCGAAGAAGGTGTCGGCGTCGGCGACCAACTGCTGGAACGCGCCAGGGATCAGCCGATCGAGCCAGAGTCGGTAGTCTGGCCCAACTGCCCAGCGAAGAAAGCTGTCGGCCGCGCCCTCCTTGTCGCCGGCTCCGTATCGCTCCAGCACGGGCCCGAACGCATCGGCTAGCAAGGCTCCGCTTGGGACGTCGAGCAACGCGGGCTCGAGCAGGATGAGCGAGTGGACGAGTTCCGGCGCGTCGAGCGCCAGCCGCAGGGCGATGACCCCGCCGGAGGAATGGCCGACGACGTGGGCTCGCTCGATGCCGTTGTGCGCCAGCAGGGCGTGGCAGTCCGCGGCTTGCTGGCCGAGACTGAACGGCGCCTTGACCGGGCTGCTGCCGGCGTAGCCACGCCGGTGATAGCGCACCAGGCGGTAGCTGTTGAGGGCCGGCTCGGCGCAAAGCGGTGCGTACGCCTCGGCGATGAAGGCACCATGGATCAGCAGGACCGGCTCGCCGTCGCCCGTAACCTCGAACTCAAGCTCCGCTCCGTCGACGCGCGCCCGCCGCATTTGTTTGGTGCTCATTGATGCGTCCTTTCTGGGTTCCAAGATGTTCCTCGGCGTCGCGAAAGGCGCCAACTGACCTCGTGCTCTCTCTCACCTCCTGACCTCTAATGCCCAACTGGTATTGGCCGACCGGCATATGTCGGCGGCCCCCGCAAGCCACGGAGCATAACGCCAAAACGGCCTCATGAGAATGTCGGCCAAGGTCACGTCTTCAGTGGCGTGAAGCTGGGCTGAATGCCTCGCCCGGGACCATCGGCGATGAAACAATCGCCACCAGCCACCAGTCTAATCCCGCCATGACGTGCCGACATCCGCTATGCCCTTCGTCTGCTCGCCCGCAGCCCGATTTTCACGCTGACGTCGGTGCTGTCGCTGGCCATGGGCATCGCGGCCAGCGCGGCGATCTTCAGCCTGGCCGACGCCTTCCTGCTGCGAACCCGCGTCGGCGTCGCCGACCCGGCTACCCTGGTCGACATCGGCCGCTCGGCGCCGGACGGTCAGGGGTTCGACAACTTCGGCTATCCGCTCTTCAAGGAGATGCGCGAGCGGAACACGCATTTCGTCGCGCTCGCCGCCCATCAATTCGGGCCCGAAGTGATGAGCCTCGGCACCGCGCAGGCGTCCGAGCGCGTGTTCGCCGGGCTGGTGTCGGGCAACTTCTTCGAAGTCGTCGGCACGCGCCCCGCCGCCGGACGGTTCTTTCTGCCAGACGAGGACAGCACGCCCGACACGCACCCTGTCGTCGTGCTGAGCCACGAGTTCTGGCGGCGGCGCTTTACCGGCAGCCCGGACGTGCTCGGCCAGTCCATCCGCCTCAACAACCGCCCCTACACGGTGGTCGGCGTCGCCGAAGCCGGCTTCACCGGCACCACGATCATCAGCCCCGATTTCTGGGTGCCGATGGCGATGGAAATGCACGTCCACTCGCGCGATCGCTCGGCGCTGACGATGCACAACTCGGTGTGGATGACGGCGATCGGCCGGCTCAAGCCCGGCGCCACGGCGCGGCAGGCGCGCGACGAGCTGCAGAGCATCATGCACGCCTACCTGACCGAGCAGGGCGACGACCGCCTCTCGCGCTGGGGCGTCAACGTCGCCTACTCGGAGCGCGTGCCGCCGCCGGCGGTCCTGCCGGTCATCGGCTTCATCGCGATGCTCGGGATCCTCACCGGTCTCGTCCTCCTGATCGCGTGCAGCAACGTCGCCGGCATCCTGCTGGCGCGGGCGATCGAGCGCCGGCGCGAGATTGCGACGCGCCTCGCGCTCGGCGCGACGCGTGGGCGGATCCTGAAGCAGC
The DNA here is from genome assembly GCA_963847975.1 of uncultured Acidobacteriota bacterium. GTDB lineage: Bacteria > Acidobacteriota > Vicinamibacteria > Vicinamibacterales > 2-12-FULL-66-21 > DATBJJ01. Next base: position 6,738 of record CAWKBU010000030.1, read on the forward strand.
TGCTCATCGAAGGATTGATCCTCGCGCTCGCTGCCGGCCTCGCCAGCTTGCCGCTCGGGTGGGCCCTCGTCGGTCTGCTCGCGTCGTTCCAGCCGAGCCTGCCGGTGCCGATCCCGCTCGATCTCGAGCTCGACCCGCGCGTGGTCGCCTTCGCCATGCTGCTCTCGGCGCTCTGCGCCATCCTCTTCGCGCTCCTGCCCGCGCTGCGCGCCTCGCGCGTGTCGCTCGCGCCGGCGCTGCACGGCACGCATGCCACGGCCGACCGCAAGCGCAGCTGGCTGCGCCAGGGGCTGGTTGCGGGGCAGGTGGCGATGGCGCTGCTGCTCCTCGTCTCGGCCGGCCTCTTCATCCGCTCGCTGCAGAAGGCGGCGTCGATCGACTCCGGCTTCAACGTCCGCAACGTCGACACGCTGCAGATCGACACGCACCTCGGCGGCTACCGCGCCGACGCCGAGGGGCTGGGAGCCGTCGATGCGCTGCTCGAGCGCTTCGGGAGCATGCCGGGCGTCACGGGCGTTGCCGCGTCGCGCATGGTGCCGCTGCAGGGCGGCGGCATGGGCCTCGGCACGCTGCACGTGCCGGGCCGCGTCGGGCAGGACGGCGGCGACAGCATCGACGCCGACTGGGACGTCGTGTCGGCGGGCTACTTCTCGACGCTGGAGCTGAGGATCGTGCAGGGGCGGCCGTTCACCAGCCAGGATCGCTCCACCGCCCCGCGCGTCGCCATCGTCAACGAACGGATGGCGGCCGACGCCTGGCCGGGACAGGACCCGATCGGCAAGCGCCTGAAGCACGGCGACGGCAACGACGCGCAGATGCTCGAGATCGTCGGCGTGGCGAGAAACGCGAAGTACCGCGCCATCAACGAAGCGCCGCGCAACTTCATCTACGTCCCGATGCCGCAGCACTTCAGGTCCGAGGTCACCTTCTACGTCCGCCGCGCCGGTCCGGAGTCGCGGATCAACGAGATGCGGCAGGTGGTGGTCGGCTTCAACCCGATGCTGCCGGTCATTCACACCCAAACGCTCGAGGTCGCGACGACCCTGAGCCTGCTGCCGCAGACCATCGCCGCGTGGGTGGCGGGGTCGGTCGGCACGATCGGGCTGCTGCTGGCGGCGTTCGGCCTCTACGGCATGACCGCGTTCTCGGTGGCACAGCGGACGCGCGAGATCGCGATCCGGATCGCGCTCGGGTCGTCTAGTGAAGGCGTGGTGTGGCTCATCCTGCGCCAGGCGGCACGCCTCGGGATCATCGGTGGGACGATCGGCTTTGCCCTCGCGGTCGTCTCCAGCATGCTGCTCGAAAGCCTGCTGATCGATCTCCCGGCAGTCGACCCGCTGGCTTTCGGCGCCGCCGTGGTCGTCTTGGCCGCGGTCATGCTCACCGCGGCGGCAGTACCAGCGCGGCGCGCGACCCGCATGGACCCGATGCGCGCGCTCCGCTCGGAATAGATCGTCAACGACCGGCTCCCCGCCGGGTTGGGGCACGGCGGCGAGTGCGGCGGCCACACCTTTTCCAACCGGGCGTTGGTCGTGCAACTCTAAGCAGGAAGGGTCTCGTTTCGAGTGGAATATGCCACTCTGGGCTGACCATCTGCGAACGGAGGTTCCATGACACTCACTCTTCGCGCGATCGTCCTGGTGCTCATCGGCCTTGCCGGTCTCATCGTCGGTTCGCTGATCCGCCCTGTCGAGGCTCAGGCCCCAACCACACCATTCCAAAGCGGCCAGAGCCTGGTGATCTCCCTCGTCACCGAGGGCACGGTTCGCTGTGTGGTGGCCGAAAAGCGCGGTGACTGGGTGAGCTGCGACACGGGCAAGCCCGACCCCTTCAAACGTGGGCCTGCCGAGACGACGTGGTACAACGTCGCGAACGCGCTTTCTATCAGGATTCAGGAGAAGTAACCCGGGCCGCTTCGGGACGTTTAGCAGACCCTCCCGTGCTCCGAGCCGCGAAACTTGATCAGCCACCCTGCGCCCTGCCTGATCAGCAACGCGACCGTCACTTCGCCTTTGAGTCCAAGGCGAATCACGAAGGCTTCGCGGCCATTCAAGCGAAGACGGAGGATGGGCGCGACCGCGCCCTCGCCGTAATCGTCCACGCTCATCAGGACGCCGCGGGTGCCTTCATAAAGAAGTTCTCCGGACGCACACGACAGGAACGTGAACGGAGCAGCCGCACGGCGCGTGCAGCTCGCGAGGTCGATCGGCGGCGCATAGAAATCGCGTCCCATCTCCGAGTCGGCCAGAAACACGCCGTCGGGATAGCGCCGCCAGCTGAAGGCGGGCCGAGTGCGAAGCGCGCGGTCGGCAACCTCCCAGCCATTCTCTGGACGCGGGACTGGTTCGGCAGCCAGCCAGGCCTCTTCTGGCCCGGCCGGCTCCTCGGCGCCGAGTGCCGGGACCGCAACGTCCTGCACGGTGGGAGTGCCTGGCAGCACTGCCACCGGATCGCTCACCGCTCGCGACGCACGAAGGATCGCTTCGAAGTGGCAGACCTGTTCGTCGCCTGGCGGACCGCCGCAGAGATACTCGCACTTCCGCTCGGTGCGAATGAGTCGCGCCGGCACGGCCCCAGACGGTGTGAGCACCGTCGCACGCGTCAACAGGCTTGCGCGCGATTTGAGCTCGCCGACATAGACCCGCACGTCCGTGCGGTCGCTCGTCACGATCGGGAAAGGAACGGCGCGGTCGGTTGCCGGCGACTGGGCTTGACCAGACGCGATGAGCACCATGCCAGCCACTACCAATCGCAGCACTTGATGGCCTCTCTCGAGTTGGACACCGCGGCGCGCCGTTCGATGCCGTCTACTTCGGCGGTGTCTGGATCGGCGTGCCGTGCCCAGCGACAATCTGCCAGGCGCCGCCCCGACGCACGAACACGTCGGTCCAGCGGAAGCGGCCGCTGATGTCCTGTCCCTTGTACTTGCCTTTGTCGGTCGTGATGTAGGTGACGACCGCGGCGTCGCCATGCACCTGCACCTTCATGTCGGCGATGGTGGAGGACTCCACCACGAGCGCGCCCGACTTCACGTCGCCCACCAACTGCGCCTTCGTCTGCATCGCGCCATCGGGCGTCGTCAGCACGGCGTCGTCGGCGAAATACTTGCCGAACGCCGCGGCGTCTTTCTTGAGCAGGGCCGCGAGTACTTCGTGTTCGATCTTCATCAGCTCTTCGCTGGCGCCAGCGGGCTTCGCTGACTGCACCGGCTTCTTCTCCGGTGTCTGCCCGAACGCGGGCGCGGCAATCGCGACGAACAGCGCGAGGGCGAGGATCTTGTGCTTCATCGCTTCGTCTCCTTGTCGTGTAAACGATCGGTGGTGCGGTCCTTCCCGTAGAGCTCGCAGGAGGAGATTATGCGCTCGATGGCGACAGCCAGGGGATGGAAAAACAGCGTCCGGCATATGATCCGGCGACTCCCATGCAGACCTGTGACGACGTGCGGCGGCTCGCGGCCCCGATCGACGGCTGGCTGTCGGATGCGCAAGGCTGTGCCCTGTTTCGCGCCGCGGCCGCGACGACCGGACGAGGGCACGTCGTCGAAATCGGATCCTGGAAGGGCCGCTCGACGGCATGGCTGGCCGCCGGCGCCCGCCTCGCGGGCACCAAAGTGTACGCGATCGATCCCCATACGGGTTCACGCGAGGATCCCGCTGCCGCCACCCTGGCCGAGTTCCGCGCCAACCTCGGGCGCGCTGGCCTTGCCGATCACGTCGAGGCGCTCGTCATGACCTCCACGGAGGCGGCGCGCGTCGTCGATGGCCCGGTCGAATTGCTGTTCATCGACGGGGATCACTCGTACGAGGCGGTCCGGCTCGATGCCGCGTTGTGGCTGCCGAAACTCGTCGAGGGAGGAACGGTCATGTTCCACGACGTCGGGGCCGCCGGCTACGACGGCCCACGACGCGTGTTCCGGCGCTCGGTGTGCTGGGACGCCCGGTTCGAGGGAATCGAACGCGTTGGCTCAATGGTGATCGCTCGCCGGACACGCCGCCGGAGCGTGGCGGGCGCCGCGTGGGGCCTGTGCACCGGGCTGCTGCTGTATCTGTACGACGCGAAGCGTCTCGTGGGCCGCCTCGCGCGGCGCGCCGGCGTCACGGGGACCCGGCGCATGCAGGGTTGAGGGGCCGCGAGCCGCCCGGTTGCTGTATCCTTGGCCGTGGCCCTATGGCGACGATACTGCTGCACGGACTCGAATCGATCGGACGCAGTCATTGAGCTGCCATCGCAGGGCCCATCGACCGATCGCGGAGATTGGACATCACGGAGAGTGGCGCGCCCGTTGAAGTGCTCGGTGACGCTAGAGCATCGCCGATCATCCCGGAGGCACTGCTCACCGCGAGACGCATTTCGTCGCTCGGCGTCTCCCTTGCCCCGCTCGAGCAAGGTCCCTGCGCTTTCGTCAGGTCCGGGACGGCAACGTTGATATTGTCGAAGGCGAGGTCCGCGTGCATGAAGGGCCCACGACGCATGTGCTCGTCCCCGGCTGCGTCGCCTACTTTCCGCGCGGCCTCGAGCACGCCGCAGGGCAAGTGCTGAGTAGCGTCAAGAAGGCATTCGTCCTGCCGGGAGAGCGCCGGCGCCTTCGCGCACCTGCCTGGTCGATGCCGGCCCGAAGACGCTGGCACGAAGGGCCCGGGGAAATCGCTGCGCGCGGGTCCTGGGGCTGTCAAGGCAGGCCGCGCGCCTCACCGAGAACCGCCGTGCCATCTACCAGACGAACACCCATACGTGCTATGACTGGAGAGCCCGCCACGCCTCTCGAACGAAGGATCGTGTCCATGAAACGGTGTCTCGTGTCTGCGCTGCTCGTTGCCTGTGCCCTGGCCGTCATCGGCGCAACCCAGCAACCGGAACAGCAGCCCATCTTTCGCGGCACCCGTGATGCCGTGCGCGTCTTCGCTACCGTGACCGATCGCGACGGCCGCCTCGTCACGACGCTCGTGCAGGAGAACTTCGAGGTTCGCGACGAAGGCACGCCCCAGCCGATTATTCAGTTCGACAAGACGCCACAACCGATTCGTCTCATCGTGATGCTCGACGTCTCCGGCAGCATGGAGGGCAACGCGCCGCTGCTCCGTGCGGCGGGCGCACAGCTCTTCGGACGTCTCCTCAAAGACGACGTGGCGCGCGTCGGGAGCTTCGGAAACGAGGTCACGATCAGCCCATCCTTTACCGACGACAAGCGCGAGCTCAACGCGGCGCTCCCGGCGACGATTCTGCCCGGTGCGCCAACGCCGCTCTGGCGGGCGATCGATCAGGCGATGAGCGCGTTCGGCGAGGACGACGGACGGCGCAAAGTGATCCTCGTGCTGAGCGATGGCAAGGACAGCGGTCCGACGAGCTTCCGCGAGCGACCGTCGAGCCAGGCCGACGTCATCGATCGCGCGCGTCAGGAGGACGTGATGATTTACGCCGTCGGCTTGCGCAGCCGCAACAACCGGGCGCTGCCGCCTGGAGGTCTGGGGCCGGGCGGGCTGCAGGCCATGCTCGTCGCCGACCTGCCCGACCCAGCGCTCGCGCGGGTCGCCGAGGAGACCGGCGGCGGCTATCTCGAGATCCGCTTTGGACAGGATCTCGGCGCCGCATTCGCGGGCGTGGCCGACGAGCTGCACACGCAGTATCTGCTGGCGTTCACCCCGCCAAAGCGCGACGGCAAAGTCCACGACGTCAGCGTCCGCGTCACACAGGGAGGCCTGAAGACGCGGGCGAAGAAGAGCTACGTGGCGCCGAAAGGCTAGCGATGAGTGAACGCCGGCCATTTTCGTCGCCGCAGACGTTCCAACCCGTCAGCGTCAGCTAGTCGCGGCGTCTTACCGGACGCCCCCCGAAACACCGACACTGGGACGTTGTTAACCCCTGCGCCCTGCCTGCGTAGTTGTAGATATCGGCGCCCTCAGGGCGCGGTCGCTCGCTTGCGATAATAAGATATCTGAGTAAGAATACTGGGCATGGCACGTCAGGATGCGCTTCAAGGATCTTTGCCGCTCTTGCTGCTCACGCTGCTGGCGCGGCGCGGGCCGCTGCACGGCTACGGCATCGCCACCCAGATCGAGACCATGTCGGACGAAACACTGCGGGTCGAGGAAGGCTCGCTCTACCCGGCGCTCCATCGCCTCGAAGAGACGGGCTGGATCAAGGCACGCTGGTCGACGACCGAGACCGGCCGGCGCGCGCGGATCTACGAGATCACGGCGGCCGGACGCCGGCAGCTCGAGTCCGAAGAACAGCGCTGGAAAGCCATCACCGCGGCCGTCGGCAAGATTCTGAAGCACGCGTAGCGAGGTAAGCAGCATGTCGCTCTGGTCCCGAGTCGCCAACGTTTTCCGATCGGAACGGATCGACGACGATCTCGACGAGGAGCTGCAGTTCCATCTCGATCGGCGGATCGAGCAGCTGACGGCGGCGGGCCTGACGCCAGAGGAGGCCGCAACCGAGGCCCAGCGCCGTTTCGGGAGCCCCCTGCGCACGAAGGAGCAGAGCCGCGACGTGAAGCTGCTGCCGTGGCTCGAATCGCTGCTGCGCGACGTGCGCATGGGCGCGCGCATGCTGCGACGGAACGCCGGCGTGACGGCCACCGCCGTCGTCTCGCTGTCCCTGGCGCTCGGGGCCTGCGCCACCGCGTACGCCCTCCTCGACGCGCTCGTCTTCCGGCCGCTGCCCGTTCGCACGCCCGAACAGCTCGTCTACCTGGCGTTTCCGACCTACAACCCGGATCGGCCCGAGGCCGACACCTTCAGCGATCCCCTGTTCGTGGCGTTGCGCGACGCCGGCACCGCGCACGTCAACCTCTTCGCGATGAGCACGCAAGTCATCAGGCCGGTCATCTTTGCCGGCGCGGAGGACAAGGAGCGCGTCCGCACGCAGTATCTCTCCGGCGACGCGTTCGAGACCCTCGGCGTGACACCGGCGGCCGGCCGGCTCATCACCCCTCGCGACGATCGCCGCGACGCGGCACACGCCGTCGCCGTCCTCAGCCATGCGTTCTGGGTCCAGCGTTTCGGCGCCGATCCCACCGTCGTCGGCCGCTGGCTGACGCTCGAGGATCGCCAGGTGGAAATCGTCGGCGTCGCGGGCGCGCGGTTCCCCGGCGTCGAACCCGGCCGGCCGACCGATCTGTGGCTTCCCTACTCCTCGTACAACCCGCGCGCGTTCGGCAACGGCTCCTTCAACTGGTTTCGCATCTTCGGCCGGGTGCACGACGGTGTCGCCGTGCCCCAGGCCGCGAACGCGTTGCAGGCCGCCTTCGCGAACTATCGCCGCGATCGCGCGCCGCGGGTCAGTCGCGACGAATCGCAGGACGACATCGCGCGCTTCATCGCCACGCCGCTCTACCTGCGCTCGGCCGCCAACGGTCCGTCGCCGCTGCGGCGGCAGTTCGAACGCTCGTTGTGGATTCTCGCGGCGATTGCCGCGCTCATCCTGATCATCGCCGGCTCGAACGTCGCCAACCTGTTCCTCGCGCGGACGGCGGTGCGGGAGCGCGAGATGGCGCTGCGTCTGTCGATCGGTGCCGGCCGGGCGCGCCTGGTGCAGCAGATGCTCGTCGAGAGTGCCCTCGTCGCCGGCGCCGCGTGCATCGCCGGTTTGCTCTTCGCCGCGCTCGCCGCCCCGGCTGTGGTCACCATGCTCGCCACGCCGGACGACCCGGTCCAGCTCGACCTGCGGTTGAACTGGCAGCTGCTGGCGGTGGCCGCCGGACTCACGGCGTTGACGACCGCCCTCTTCGGCGTCGTCCCGGCGCTTCGCGCCTCGGACGTCGCGCCCATCGCCGCACTCAAGACCGGCGGCACGCGCTCGGGTGTCCGCACCGGCGTGATGCGTCCGTTCGTCGCCGTCCAGGTGGGCTTCGGCCTGGTCGTGCTCTTCGTCGGTGGCCTGCTCGTTCTCTCCTTCGTCAGAGTGTCGCGCGTCAACCCCGGCTTCGCCATGGCGGACGTGCTCCTGGTCGGCGTGGAGTCGGTCGACAAGCCGGATCCGCAGCAGCAGAGGGTCGCGCTTCTCGGGTTGCTCGATCGCCTGCGCAATCTCCCAGGCGTCCAGTCGGTCAGCTCCGGCGAGTACTCCATGCTTGGCCGGGCCTGGACACACAACGTCCGTCCGCCTGGCGCTCGCGAGTGGGTCGAAGCGACGATGGCGCCGGTGACTCCGGGCTTCTTCGAAACGATGCGGATTCCGTTGCGCAGCGGACGCGGGTTCCTGCCGTCGGACGCAGGGCCTGGAGCGCTCGGCATCTGTGGTCGTCAACGAGACCTTCGCGCGGTTGTACTTCGGTACTGACCCCGCCGTCGGGCGGACGCTCGAAACGCGCTTCGGCGACAACACCTCGGCCGGCCTTCACCAGGTCGTCGGCGTCACCGCGGACACGAAGTACGACCTGCGCAAGCCGGTGGCGCCGACGATCTACATTCCGCTCAGGCTTCGCAGCAACGGCACCCTCCACGTGCGCGTGGCCGGAGACCCAGCGGCGATCGTCGCGCGGCTGCGCGAGGAGGTACGCGCCACGATTCCACCCTTGCGTGTCACATCGATAACATCGCAAGCCGCTGCCGTCGGACTTACCCTTCTGCGCGAGCGCTTGCTGGCGCTGCTCGCCGGCTTCTTCGCCCTGGTTGGCTTGGTCCTGGTCGCGGTCGGACTGTACGGTGTCCTGAGCTATTCCGTCGTGCAGCGGACGCAGGAGATTGGCATCCGCATGGCACTCGGCGCGCGGCAGCTGTCAGTCATCCGTACCATAGCGGCCGATGCCGGCAGCGCGGCGCTCGTCGGGAGCATCTGCGGACTCGCCTTTGCGCTGTACGCGGCGCGCTTCGTCCAGACACTGCTCTTCGAGGTCACGCCGTTCGACTTCTGGAGCCTGGCGCTGCCGATCGGCGCCTTCTGTCTCGCGGCAATCCTGGCGGCCGCGATTCCCGCACGCCGAGTGGCGCGCGTCGATCCCGTCATCGCCTTGCGGTGTGAATGATCTACGTCGCGATGGCCGGAACGACGAGCGCAAGCGCGGGGCGCCGACAGATCCCGCTGTGCACAGGCAGAACCCATCGTCTATTTAACCGAGGTGACTCATGACTCGCAGAACACTCATCGCAATATGCTGCGCGCTCGTGCTGGCGGCGCCGATGCTCGTTCAAGCCCAAAAATCCGACGCGGCAGCAGATCCAATCACCGGCACGTGGGCCGGAGATCTGGTGCTCGAGGGCCGCGGGCCTGTGGCTATCACGATGGAATTGAAGTTCGATGGCAAGTCGGCTGTGACCGGCACATTCCAGGGATTGCCGAACCCGGGCGACGTCAAGGCTGGCACGTTCGAACCGAAGACGGGAGCGCTCAAGCTGCAGCTCGGCAAGACGGGCGAGGCGGCCACGCTCTTGACGCTCGAAGGCACGGTCGCCAAGGGTGTTGCCACGGGCCGCTTCAGCGGCGACGAATCGGGCACCTTCAAGCTGTCGAAGAAGCCGTCCTGAATTACGGCTTCTGACGGGACACGAACTCGAGGGCGCCGTCGTCGTGCGGCGCTTCGAGGAAGATGCTCCCGAATTTTTCGGTCAGGATCATGCAGCCCTCGGACTGGTCGAGGAAGTCCGCCGTCTCTGGATTGGCAACGTCCGGATCCGCCACGAACTCCACGATGCCGCTGCCACCAGCATAGCGAATGCGGTCACCTTTCTGGATGTTCTCGCCTGACGGGTACGTGACGCTCATCGACTGATCTTACGCTCGGTCTCAAGTAGTATGGCGCGACCCGCAAGGAGGGACCGATGCATGAAGGCGTGAAGTCGGGAATCAGCTTTGGCAGCGCGCTCGCGATCACCATCTCCTGGTCGAAGTGGCACTCGATTCTCTGGGCGATGATCCACGGCGTGTGCTCGTGGTTCTACGTCTTCTATTACGCCGTGACCCGATAATCGGCGGACTACCGCCCCGCCATCGCGCCCGGCGTCACGACGCCGACCCGCGTGACGCCGGCGCCGCGCGCGGCGTCGATGACCTTGACGATGTCGCCGTAGCGGAGGCTGCCGTCGCCCCGGACCCAGAGCGTGCGATCGTGCCGGGACGCGAAGATGTCGCGCAGCCGCGCTTCGACGGCCGCGAGCTCCACCGGCTGCGTGTTGATCGTGACGCGGTGATCGGCGCTGTACTCGAGCAGGATCTGCGACGGGTCGGCGGTGGCCTGACGGGGCGTCTCGACGGGCGGAACGTTGACGTCGAGCCCCTGCTGCGTCAGGGGCAACGATGCCAGGAAGATGATCAGCAGCACCAGCAGGATATCGATGAGGGGCGTGACGTTCAGTTCCGACGACACGCGAGGTGCTCCGGAGGAGTCCCGGTCGCGATGTAGGGCCATGCTTGCCTCCGAAGCCTTTGACCCCGCACATCGCGCCGGGTTCCCCGTCGCGGCCTGAGCTTCCTGGCTACCGGAACGTGAACCCTACCCCGAACTTGAAGTCGGGGCTGTCGGCCACGCCAAACTTGAACTCGAAGAACAAGCCTTTACGATTCTCGAGTCCGCCCACGATATTGAAACCGCCCTCGGTTTCATCGCCCGGACCGTCGAACTGATACAAATTGATGGCCGGGCCGCCGCCGGCGTAAAAGCCCCACGGGCTGCGGCGACGCGGAAACATCCACACGAACTCGAAGTTGAACGCGGCGAGCATCACGTCGTCGCCGAATCCCACTTCGACGTTCGGCCTGAAGACGAGGCGCTCGACGAGCGGGGCGGTTTCGATGTGGCCACCGATGTAGAACTGGTCGGGATCGAGGCTGAGACCGGCCCGCACGCCGGGCGCAACCTGGGCGTTGGCGGCGGCAGGCGCAAGCCACCCGGCGAGCGCCAGCATCACAATCCAAGGGAGGCGATGGCTCGACTTTGCATGAATTCGCATAGACGAGTCGCCTACAAGAAGTATGCCCCTCGGGAAGGGGGCACGCCTCCGGGTGGCATGAAGCTTGGTTGGGCTACTTAGGCTCGGCTTTGGCGCGAACCGCGGACCACGTACCGTTTCCTGCGCCTTCGAACTCGACGCTGCCACCCATCGACGCGCCGTCGACGGTGCCCTGGAAGACGCCAGTCGTCTTGCTGCCTTCGGCGGTGAACGTCACGGCGAAGGCGATGCGGTTCTCTTTGATCTCGCCCTCGAGTGGCGACGGGCCGTAGCGGCCCTCGTAGGTCCCGGTGAGCTTTTCGCCGTTCTGCTTGAGCGTGAGCACGGGATGACCGGTAATCGTCTCGAGTTGGAGGAGGACGTTCCACTTGCCATCGACTTTTGCCGGCTCAGCCGAGCCGGTGAGCGAGGCCAGGAACGCTACGAGGAGGACCAATATGAGGCGTGGGGCGGTGCGCATGCCGTTATCGTACACCCAGATCGGCTCCCGATTTGACGAGGCCCACACCCGCGCGGCAGGTGCTATCCTTAAGAACTGATGGCGCATCCAAGCCACGGCGGCCCGTATCATGCCGTGCAGTTCTACGCCACCGACGATGGGCTGTTTTCCAGCGCCTCGGCCTTCCTCGCCGAGGGGCTCGTCGCTGGCGAGCCGGCCATGATCATCGCCTCGGCTGCGCACTGTGCAGGCCTGCTCCAACACTTGAGCGCCCGTTTCATTCACGTCGAGCACGCACGCCGCAACGGTGCCCTTCTCGTCCTCGACGCCGACGAGATGCTCGCGCGCTTCATGGTCGGCGGCCTCCCCGATCCGGAACGGTTCGACACCAACATCACACGTTTCATCGATCAGGTGATGCCCGGACGGCCGGCATCGGGGCTGCGCGCGTACGGTGGGATGGTGGACATCCTGTGGCAACAAGGACACACCGACGCCGCGATCCGGCTCGAAGTGTTGTGGAACAAGCTGGCGACGCGGTTCGGGCTGGCGCTGCTCTGTGGCTATGCGATGGGAAGCGCCTGTAAGCCGGCGCGGCTGCACGACATCTGCAGCCACCACACGCACATCTTCGGGCCGGAGCGTGCGAGCCCCTTCCACAAACCCGTCAGCCACTGATATCTCCTTTTGGAAGGCGAGGTTCAGGTGCCCCTCTCCCGTCGTGACTTCCTCCAGAGCGTGGCGGCATCGGCCGCCGCGCCGGCGATTCTCCGCGCCGCGCAGCGGCCGCCGCAGTTCCCGATCAGCTTCTCGACGCTCGGCTGCCCGAAATGGCCGTGGCCGCGGATCCTCGAGCAGGCGTCGAGCCTCGGATATGCGGCGATCGAACTGCGCGGCATCGAGGGCGAGATGGACCTGACGAAGCGGCCCGAGTTCATCGGCACGCACGCGGCGCAGACGCTGAAGGACCTCGCCGCGCTCAACCTCAAGATCTCCGACCTCGGCGCGTCCTCACGCATGCACGAAGCCGACCCCAAGGTGCGCGCGGCGCAACTCGACGAGGGCCGGCGGTTCATCGACCTCGCCAATCGTCTCGGCGTGCCCTACGTCCGCGTCTTCGGCGACAAGGTCCCCGCCGGCGAGACGCGGGAGGCGGCGATCGCGCGGGTGATCGACGGGCTGCGCACGCTCGGCGAGCACGCGAAAGGCAGCGGCGTCACGGTCATCATCGAGTCGCACGGCGACTTCACCGACGGCGCCGTCTCTGCTCGAGATCCTCAAGGGCGCCGCGATGCCGAACGTCGCGCTGCTCTGGGACGCGCACCACACGTGCGTCGCGAGCAAGGAAGATCCGGCGGCGACCTACAAGCTCCTCGGCTCCTACGTCCGGCACACGCACCTCAAGGACTCGCGCCCGGAGGGCACGGCGATCAGGTACGTCCTCACGGGCAGCGGAACCGTCCCGGTCCGCGAGACGGTCGCGGTGCTGGCAAAGGGCGGCTACCGCGGCTACTACGGCTTCGAATGGGAGAAGGCGTGGCATCCGGAGATCGAGGAGCCCGAGGTGGCGTTCCCGCACTACGCCGAATTCATGCGGCGCGCCTGCTGAGCGGGTGAAGCTGACCGAGCTGCCGGGGTAACGCCGAACAAGTCAAGGCCCTGAAAACGGGCCCGGACGCGGCGTCCGCGGCACCCGGCGTGTTACGATGCTTCGGCCTTTTTCGACAGGCCTCGACGGTCAATCGAGAGTCAACAGGAGGTCAACGTGGCCAACGACGGGCAGGACAAGAACGGCATCTCGCGGCGTGACTTTACAGCGCGGCTCGGCGCGGCGACCGCCGGCCTGGCGATAGGCGGCGAGTTCCTCCGGCCGGGCCTCAGCGCGGCGTCGCAGGGGCGCGTTCTCGGCGCCAACGATCGCGTCGTCGTCGCCAGCATCGGCATCCGCGGCCAGGGCAACTCCGTCAAGCGCGGGTTTGCGCAGCTGCCGAACGTCACCGTCAAGACGCTGTGCGACATCGACGCCAACCTCGCGCCGGAACGCATCAACGACACGCGCCTGGCGAACGTCGCCGACTACAAGCCGGGACTTCGTCCAGGACATGCGCCGCGTGTTCGAAGACAAGGACGTCGACGCCGTCATCATCGCGACGCCGAATCACTGGCACGCGCTCGCCACGATCTGGGGTCTCCAGGCCGGCAAGCACGTCTACGTCGAGAAGCCCGCGTCGCACACCGTGTGGGAAGGCCGCAAGATGGTCGAGGCGCAGGCGCGCTTCGGCAAGATCGTCCAGGTCGGCACGATGAACCGCAGCCGCCCGGCCGTGCGCGCGGCGATCAAGTTCATCCAGGACGGCGGCATCGGCAAGGTCTACATGGCGCGCGGGCTGTGCTTCAAGCCGCGGCCCGTCGATCGGCAAGTATCCCGACGGCCCGATGGCGGCCGGCGAGAAGTTCGCGCTCACCGTCGGCTCGACCGACTACCTGCCGCCGTACGACGCGCAGTACCTGTCCAAGGTCGACTACGACCTGTGGCTCGGCCCGGCCGCCGAAGCGGCCCGTTCAACCGCAACCGCTTCCACTACAACTGGCACTGGCAGTGGGATTACGGCAACGGCGACACCGGCAACCAGGGCCCGCACCAGTTCGACATCGCCCGCTGGGGCCTCGGCAAGCAGGAGCATCCGGTCAAGATCAGCTCCATCGGCGGCTACTTCGGCCCCGAGTCGCAGCAGGAAACGCCGGACATGCAGACGGCGTTCTACGAGTACGCCGACGGCACGATCCTCGAGTTCGCGACGCGCGGCGAGCACACCAACGACGAAGGCGGGCAGCGCATCGGCAATCTCTTCTACGGCTCGAAGGGCTGGCTGTGGATCGACGAGACCGGCCGCCGCTGGCAGTCCTACATGGGCGCAGTCGGCGCGAAGAACGAGAAGGGTCCGGGCGCCGATACGCCGCCCGAGGCCGGCGCACGAGCCGGTCGGGCCTCACGACGACGGAGTTCCCGCACTATCAGAACTTCATCGACGCGATTCGCGCCAACGATGCGAAGAAGCTGACCTGCGACATCATGGAGGGCCACCTCTCGTCGGCGCTTCCGCACTTCGCGAACATCTCGTACCGCGTCGGGCACGTCCTGGTGTTCGACGGCAAGTCGGAGCGGTTCGTCGACGACAAGAAGGCCGACGCGCTGCTGACCCGCGAGTACCGCAAGGGCTTCGAGATTCCGAGGTCGTTCTCGTAGAGGAGTGGTCGATGTCAGTGTCCGGCTTCAGCCGGACCACGAACGTAAAAAGGGGCGACTCGCGTCGCCCCTTCTTGATTTGCTCGCAGCCTGATTCCCAACTACCCCACTTCGGCTGGCGCCTGCAGCCGGCGCCGCTGCAGGTTGGCGCGGTAGTTCTCCTCGAGGTGCTCGACGCCGTCCGCCGTGATCTGCAGGCGCGCCTGGTCGTCGCGCATCACGAACTTCTTCTGCGCCAGATACCAGACCGTGAAGTCGAGGTGCTCGCGCGGCCGGCCGATGAGCGTCTCGAGGTCGCTCATCATCAGCGCCGGCGCCGTCGGCTCCATGCGGCGCCTGCGTGTAGAGCGCCTCGAGCAGCGTCAGCCGGCCGATCTGCTCGATCTCGAAGTCGTTCTCCGCGTTCGCGCCGTTCGATACCAGCCGCCAGCGATCCTGCCGCATCTGGTGATAGGCGACGTCGTACTTGGCGCGCCGTTCCGGATCGCTCAGGACGGTGTAGGCCTCGTGGATCTGGTGAAAGCGGTCCGAGTTGCCGCTCTCCTGATTGTCAGGATGAAAGCGCTGCGCCAGCAGGCGGTAGACGCGGTGGATCGTGTCGGGCTCCGCGGTCGCGCTCACCTGGAGCATCTCGTAGTAGTCCTGCTTCCCGTCATCAGACATCGTCAACCTCAGCGAACTATCACCTCGGGCCGGCGATTCGCGATCAGGACACCCGGCGACGGCGCGAGCTTCGGCTTCTGCGCCGTCGCGCGCCGGCATCGCGACCTTGGCGGTGATCTGCGAGCCGTCGGCGACGATCAGCGGGCCGTGCTCAGCGTGCCGTCGACGACCGCCGTGCTCTTGATATCCAGGCGCTCCTTCGCCGCGACTTGCCCTCGACCTTTCCGGACACGACGACCGTTCCGGCCTCGATCTCCCCGACGACGTGAGATCCCGACGCGAGCGTGAGCACGCGGCCGTTGAGCGTGATGCTGCCCTCCACGCGGCCCGCGATGACCAGATCTTCACTGCCGGAGATATCGCCCTTGATCACGATCGACTGCCCGTTGCTCATCACTGCCTCCAGTGGGGACACCGCACGCCCCGCTACTCGAAAAACGGTCACGACAAACCCTCGCGCGACCGTCAGGGCAAGGACCGTTCCCGCGCAGCTGAGCGATTTTCCGCCATGCACGACGACGCGCAGGCGCACGTCGATCTGCAATTGTGTCGGTCGATTACAGCTTTGATGCCGGCTGGCGTGCTACCAGCGCAACGGTTCCGGGAAGAACTCGTCGACGAGCTCCTGGTAGTACGGCATCAGCGCCTGGCACGTCCGGCCGCGGCGAACCCTTCGAGTAGAGGTCGTAGCGATTGAAGGCGCGCACCCACTTCAGCATGCTGCGATCGGTCTCGTTGGTGAGGTGCGTTGTACTCGCCTTCCTTGTGCCACGGATAGAACGAGTGGTAGCGGAGCATGTAGAGCGCTTCCTCCGGCAGGTGGTCCTTGACGACGTGATAGACGTACTCGTCGTGGCCCCAGGACATGTGCACGCGGTCGAGGCCGCAACCCGGCTCGTAGATGCCGTTCTCGGTCTGATACTCCGGCACCTGGCCGTCGGGGTTGTCGCCGAAGAGATTGCTGTAGACGATCTTCGGGCGACCAGCGGCAACCCACGGGAAAGGTGTCGCCGACGACGGCCCACTGCGGCTCGCCGAAGAGGCAGAGGATCTTGCCGAGGTCGTGAACGAGGCCGGTGACGATGAACCAGCGCGGCTGGTTGGCGGCGCGGATGGCCTCCGCCGTCTGCATCGCGTGCTCGATCTGCGTGAAGTCGATGTCCGGATCGCTGTCGTCGACGAGCGTATTGAGAAGTCGAGCGGCTTCCCACACGGTCAGCGTCTTGCGATTGAGCGACAGATACTCGCGCTTCTTCTCGAGGACGAAGCCGAGCGTCTGGTGCGTGTGGTTGAGCGCGTAGAACTCCTCGACCCGCGGCCGGGCATGCGCGTAGTCCCGAAACTGGTCAATGGGCTTGGGCAGAAGCGGGCTGCCGGACTCGCGTGCGTGCATGGCATCCTCTCGACGAGCGATTCTAACCCAGATGGTCTAGCGCGATCTCTCGGCCGTCCTCGGAGGCTAAGGCCGGATGTTCGTCGTCTCGCAGTCCGGCCAGAAGCCGGACACTACAGACACACTAACGGCGCTTCGCAGGGCCGTTACCCGCGGCCGATGAACGGCATCTTGGTCGCCATCACGGTCATGAACTGCACGTTGGCCTCGAGCGGCAGGCCAGCCATGTAGACGACCGCCCGCGCGACGTGGCCGACGTCCATCAGCGGCTCGACGGCAATCTCGCCGTTGGCCTGGGGAACGCCCTTGGCCATCTTCGCCGCCAGCTCGGTCGCGGCGTTGCCGATGTCGATCTGGCCGCAGGCGATGTCGTGCGGCGGCCGTCGAGCGAGGTGGATCGTGTCAGCCCGGTGATCGCGTGCTTGGTTGCCGTGTACGGCGCCGAGTGCGGTCTCGGCACAGTAGGCCGAGATCGACCCGTTGTTGATGATCCGTCCGCCCTTCGGCGTCTGGGACTTCATCAGCCTGAAGGCCTGCTGGGTGCAGAGAAACGGTCCGGTCAGGTTCGTGTCGACGACGGCCCGCCACTGCTCCACGGTCAGCTCGTCGAGCGGCACGCCCGGCGCCCCGACGCCGGCGTTGTTGAAGAGGAGGTCGAGCCGGCCGAAGGCGTCCTTCGTGCGGTCGAAGAGCGCCCGCACCGACGCCGGGTCGGTGACGTCGGTCGGCACGGCAGCATGTCGCGCGCCGTCCGGCGCCGTCTGCTCGCGGACCGTCTGCTCGAGCGCGTCACGCCGCCGCCCCGCGAGGACGACCGCGTAGCCCTCACCCGCCAGCGCCAGCGCCACAGCCTTGCCGATGCCGCTGCCAGCGCCCGTCACAACAGCAATCTTCTGAGAAGTGGTCATTCTTCTCCGGGTAGTATGAGTGGCAGCGCGACCGGCGCGCCGCCGCGGTCGGCCGATCGATCCGCCGCCAGGCAGACTTCCATGGTTTTCTGCGCGTCGAACACGTCGAGCGACGTGTCTCGTCCTTCGAGCACGCACGCGACGAGCTCGTCCATCTCGGCCTGGAACGGATGGTGGCTCACGTCGGCCGACCCGGGCATGGGACAGTCGATCCTGACCGCGGGACGGCCAAGCCCGTCCACTGCCGGCACGAGCGTCACGTCGGGAAACGGGTTGGCCGCGCGCAGCGCCGCGATGTCGACGCGTCCCTTCGAGGGACTGGATGAGGTCCTGCCGCAGCGTCGATCGATCGCCCATCAGCTCGACCTGGAAGTTGTACGGCAGCATGAAGTCGGTCGAGCTCGTCACGTGGCCGAGCGCTCCCCCCTCCATCCGCGCGTTGACGAGGATCGACGTCGGCCACTCGTAGCCTTCGGTGAAGTGGGTATGGAACGCGCTGACCTCGACCACTTCGCGGCCCGAGCACCAGCGCAGCGCGTCGACGGCGTGGCACCCGGCGGCCAGCAGGTGGCTGCGGCCGCTGGCGCGGCGTCCGCACCCAGTTCCAGCCCGGATACCAGTCGGTCACCCGCGACAGATACTGCGTGCGCGCGAATCGCAGCTCGCCGAGCCACCCCGACGTCGCGGAACCAGCGCGCGAACTTCAGGTACGGGTTGAAGCGCAGCTCGAAGGACACGATCGTCCGCACGCCGGCGGCGCTGGACCGCGTCGCGGATGCTGACCAGCTCCTGCCTCGTCGAGCCCGGTCGGCTTCTCGAGGACGATGTGCTTGCCTGCCCGCGCCGCGGCCACCGCCTGCGCGGCATGGAGGTCGTTCGGCGTCGCGATGGAGATGATGTCGACGTCCGGCGCCTCGAGCAGATCCTCGTACCGCGTCGTCAGCCGCGCGTCCGGCAGGGAAAGGTTGTGCTTCTCGAGCGTGGCCCGCGCCCGCGCGAGTCGCGGCCGTGGAGCCACGTCACGCGCACGTGCGGGTTCTTCTGGAAGGCGGCGATGTGCTGAGCGGCACACCAGCCAATGCCCGACACGCCTACGCCAAGTTTTCCATCACGAGTCGGCACTGGCTTAGCCTAGACTAGACGCCGCCATGAGCGCAAAGCCTCTCGTCGTCGCCGTGCTCACCCTGCTTGCCGGCTCCCTCGCCATCGCCCAGGACGGCTTCACGTCGCTCTTCAACGGGAAGGACTTCACCGGCTGGAAGGTTCCCGCCGGCGACAACGGCCACTGGAAGGTCGTCGACGGCGTCATCGACTACGACGCCGAGAGCGAGGCGCCGGGCAACGACAAGTCGCTCTGGAGCGAGCGCGCGTTCGGCGACTTCGTCCTGAAGGTCGAGTGGCGCATCAAGAGCACGCCCTACATCAATCCGGGCGTCCCCATCATCCTGCCGAGCGGCCTGCACAAGAAGGACGCCGACGGCAAGGAGATCCGCACGAGCGTCCCGGATTCGGACTCCGGCATCTACCTGCGCGGGGACAGCAAGGCGCAAGTGAACATCTGGGGCTGGCCGATCGGCTCGGGCGAGGTCTACGGCTACCGCATGGACGCGAAGATGCCGCCCGCCGTCCGCGCCGGCGTGACGCCGAAGCGGAACGCCGACCGCGACATCGGCGCCTGGAACGCGTTCGAGATCACGATGCGCGGCGATCGCCTGACGGTGGTCCTCAACGGCGAAGAAGTGATCAGCGCCGCGCAGTTGCCAGGCATCGCCCCGCGCGGGCCGATTGCGCTGCAGCATCACGGCGCCAAGAAAGGCGGCGTCTGGGTCAGCCCGCCGAGCCTGGTGCAGTTCCGCAATATCTCCATCAAAGAGATGTAGCGCCTCCGGGCATGTTCGGACTCTTCTATCCATACGGCATCATCCTCCAGGCGATCGCGATCGCTCACTTCGCGCGCCGCCGGCCTGACACGTACTGGCTCTGGATCATCATCATCGGCGGCGGTCTCGGGGCCGCGGCCTATATCGTGCTCGAGGTCATCCCCGACGCCGGCCTGCTGCGCAGCTCGTTCCAGATCTTCCCGCGCCGCCGCCAGATCAAGCAGCTCCAGGCCGCCATCATCGACAACCCGTCGATCGGCAACTACGAGGAGCTCGGCGATCTCTACCTCGAGGACGAGAAGTTCGCGCCGGCGCGCGAGTGCTACGACCGGGTCATCGCCTCGCGCCCCGACTCCCCCGACCCGTTCTACCGCCGTGCCCAGGCCGCGCTGGCGCTCGACGACGCGCAGGCGGCGGTGGCCGATCTCGAAGAAGTAGTCCGGCGCGATCCGAAGTACGACTATCAGCGCGCGGCCGGTCTGCTCGCACACGCGCTCGCCAAGACCGGTCAGACGGACCGGGCGCTCGCGCTCTTCGCCGAGACGCTGGAAGCTCTCGACGCTCTCCGAAACCCAATACAACTACGCGGCGCTCCTCGCCAACCAGGGCCGGAAGGCGGAGGCGCGAGAGTGGGCCGACACGGTGCTGCGCAAGAAACTCACGATGCCGAGCTACCTGCGTCGTCGAGAGCGGCCGTGGTTCAGGAAGGCGGCGGCGGTGATGAAGCGGCTCAGCTCTAGGCTTTAGGCTCTAGCTAAACCATCGAGTGAGATCCCGAACGATCTGCTAGAGCCAAGAGCCTAGAGCCAGAAGCCAAGAACCTGAGCCAGTCCTACCCGACGTCCACCCAGTTCAGCGTCCGCTCGACGGCCTTCTGCCATCCGCGATAGGTCGTCTCCCGCTGGTCCTCGCTCCAGCGCGGCTCCCAGCGGCGATCGGCCTTCCAGTTCTGCCGCAGGTCCTCGAGGTCCTTCCAGAATCCGGTGGCGAGGCCGGCGGCGTACGCCGCGCCGAGCGCAGTCGTTTCCGCGACGACCGGGCGGACAACGGGAACCCCGAGGACGTCGGCCTGCATCTGCATGAGCATGTCGTTGACCGTCGCGCCGCCGTCGACTTTCAAGAGCTCGAGACGGACGCCCGAGTCGTCGACCATGGCATCGAGCACCGCCCGCGTCTGAAAGCAGATCGCCTCGAGCGTCGCGCGCGCGAGGTGGCCGCGGTTGTGGAACCGCGACAGCCCGACGATCGCGCCGCGCGCGTCCGAACGCCAGTACGGCGCGAAGAGCCCGGAGAAGGCCGGCACGAAGTACGCGCCGCCGGTGTCCTCGACGGTCGCCGCCAGCGCCTCGATCTCCGACGCCGACTTGATGATCCCCAGCTGATCGCGCAGCCACTGGACCGCCGACCCGGTCACCGCAATCGAACCCTCGAGCGCATAGATCGCGTCGTGGTCGCCGAGCTTGTAGCAGACCGTCGTCAGGAGCCCGGCCTTCGACGGCACGATCTGCTTCCCGGTGTTGAGGAGCATGAAGTTGCCGGTGCCGTAGGTGTTCTTCGCTTCGCCCGGCAGCGTGCACACCTGGCCAACCGTGGCGGCCTGCTGATCGCCGAGGTCCCCGCAGACCGGCACTTCCCCGCCGACCGGACCATGACGGCGGGTCATCCCGTAGGTCCGTCGATCCGACGAGGGACGGATCTCGGGCAGCGCCGCGCGCGGGATGCCGAAGAACCCGAGCAGCTCGTCGTCCCACGCGAGCGTCCGCAGATCCATCAGCATGGTGCGGCTGGCATTCGTGACGTCGGTGACGTGCGCGCCACCGTCGACGCCGCCCGTCAGGTTCCAGATCACCCAGCTGTCGATCGTCCCGAACACCGCCTCGCCCCGCGCCGCGGCGTCGCGCACGCCGTCGACGTGCTCGAGGATCCACTGGAACTTGGCGCCCGAAAAGTACGTCGCCGGCGGGAGCCCCGTGCGCTCGCGGATGATCTTTCCCGCCGGCGTCCGGTCGAGCGCGCTGACGATGCGATCGGTGCGCGTGTCCTGCCAGACGATCGCGTTGTACCAGGGCCGCCCGGTCTTCGGATTCCAGACGACCGTCGTCTCGCGCTGATTGGTGACGCCGATCGCCGCCAGATCGGCGGCCGAGAGGTTCGCGTGCCGCAGCGCGCCGGCGATCACGGTGTTCGTGCGTTCCGCGATCTCGAGCGGATCGTGTTCGACCCATCCGGGCTGCGTCATGATCTGCTCGTGCTCGAGCTGATGCCGCGCGATCTCGTTGCCCGCCGCATCGAACACCATGAACCGCGTGCTCGTCGTTCCCTGATCGAGTGCTCCGACGTACTGCTTCATTGATTCCTCGATCTCGTTACCGGCTTCGGTTGCGTGCAACGAGATTAAACAGGAGTCTAGGAGGAGATCAGGAGTTTCTTGGTTTCAGAAAATCTCCTGATCTTCTGACCTCCCGTAAAACCCCAACAGCGATCACGGCTAGAACCCGACAGCTTGAACAGCAGCGCGCCGAGCACGCCGCCGATGAGGGGGCCGACGACCGGAATCCACGCGTAGCCCCAGTCCGAGTCGCGCTTGCCAGCGATCGGGAGCACGGCGTGCGCGAGCCGCGGCCCGAGGTCCCGGGCGGGATTGATCGCGTAACCCGTCGGTCCGCCGAGCGAGAGGCCGATGCCCAGGACCAGAAGACCGACGAGGAGTGGCTGCAGCCCGCCGCTGAAGACGACCGCGAGGTTGACGTCACCCGGACGGGAGAACGACTCGGCGTTGGCGCCGATTGCCAGCACGCCGAAGAGCAGCATGGCGGTGCCGATAATTTCCGTGATGACGTTCGCGCCGGGTTCCTGATCGCCGGGCCGGTGCAGAAGACCGCCAGCTTCGGATCCTTGTCCGCGGTGACCGCCCAGTGCGGCAGATACGCGAGCCAGACGAGCGCCGCGCCGGCGAAGGCGCCGACCATCTGCGCCGCGATGTAGCCCGGCACATTCGCCCAGGGAAAGCTGCCGATGCTCGCCAGCCCGACGGTCACGGCTGGATTCAGGTGCGCGCCGCTGATCCGGCCGACGGCGTAGACGGCCATCGTCACAGCCAAGCCCCAGCCGAGCGTAATGACGATCCAGCCGGAGTTCTGCCCCTTCGATCGGGCGAGCAGCACGTTGGCGACGACGCCGTCGCCGAGCAGCACGAGAACCATCGTGCCGATCGCTTCCGCGAGTAACCAGTCCATTCACCCTCCATCCTTCGCGCCGGAGGGTGACTTTAGCAGGTCGTCGTGAGTTCGGCCAGTGGAGAGTCGGTGTCGCGTCAGTGGCCCGGCGAGGCTGGCCCGGCGTCGCGCAGCCGCGCTTCGAGTTCGCGGCAGCGCGCTTCAGTGGCCTGGAGCAGCCGGCGGCCTTCGATCTCGTGCATGACGCAACCGGCGAGTTCCTGCAGCGTCTCGATGTCGTCGAAGCTCCACGACCGCGGGCGGTGGTCGATCACGCAGAAGCTGCCGATGGCGTGACCGTCGCTCGTCACGAGCGGGATGCCGGCGTAGGCGACAATGCCGAGCTCCTCGACCGCCGGGTTGAGGCGCACCAGCGGATTCGTGCGCGCGTCCTCGACGATGAGCGGCTTGCCGGTGGCAACCACGTGCTGGCAGAACGAGTGCGAGACCGGGGTCTGGCGGCCGGTGGCAAAGGGCTCGGGCAGGCCGACGCAGCTCTTGAAGAACTGCCGATCGTGGTCGACGAGCGACACGAGGCCGACCGGAGTGCGCAGCACGCGACAGGCGACCCGGGTGAGCCGATCGAACGACGCCTCGGGCGGCGTATCGAGGAGCCCCATCCTTTGCAGCGCCGACAAGCGCGCCACGTTACGGACGATGGAGAGAAGCTCGGTCGACATGGTAAGCCCCCTTGCGGGCTAGCCTACCACACGCCCGCCGGCGGCCGCTCCGCGCGGCGGTGCCCCACCGACGCGAGCACGGCCGAGAGTTGACACTATAGCCACACTGGCTATATGTATGGTGAATGCAAACCGAGATCGAGGCGCTGCTCCCGCTGCCGCCGGCAACCTTTCACATCCTCGTGGCGCTCGCCGGCGAGGATCGGCACGGCTACGCCATCATCCAGGATATCGCCGCGCGCACGAACGGTGAGGTGCAGCTGAGCGCCGGCACGCTCTACCGCTCGATTCAGCGCATGCAGGAGCAGGGGCTGATCAGCGAGCCGCGGCAGCGTCCCGCACGCGAGCACGACGACGAACGGCGCCGCTATTACCGCTTGACGCCGTTCGGCACCGCCGTCGCCCGCGCCGAAGCGCGGCGGCTGACCCAGATGCTCAAGCTCGCCCGCCAGAGCGGGTTTACACCCGAGAGGGCCTGATGCGTTTCTATCGCGCGCTACTCCACCTCTACCCCGCGGGCTTCCGCGCCGAGTATGCCGCGGACATGGCCGGGATCTTCGCCGCGCGGCGCCAGCGCACGCGCGGCCTCGCGGCGGTCGTCGCCCTCTACGCCGCCGCCATCTGGGACGTCGTGCAGAATGCCAGGCGCGTGCACGCCGACCTCCTGCGGCAGGATCTGCGCTATGCCGTCCGAACGTTGCTGCGCGCCAAGGGCTACGCCGCCACCGCGGTCGCCATCACCGCACTCGGCGTCGGCGCCACCACCGCCGCCTTCTCGATCACCGACCACGTGCTCATCCGCCCGTTGCGGTTCGCCGACGCCGAGCGCCTCGTGAAAGTCTGGGAGAAGGAGCCGCAATACGCGAAAACGGAGCTCTCGCCCGGGAACTACCGCGACTGGAAAGCGCAGAGCACCTCGTTCGAAGCCATGGCCGCGTTCTCGGCCAAGCCGGCAAACCTCGCGGGCTCTCGCGAGCCGCAGCACGTAGAGACGACGCTCGTCGATCCGAGTCTCTTCCCGCTGCTCGGCGCGATCCCCGAACGCGGGCGGCTGTTCGACCCGGAAGACGACCGCGAAGGCGCGGCGGGAACACTCCTGGTCAGCCACGCGCTCTGGCAGTCCGAGTTCGGCGCGGATCCGGCCGTCCTTGGCAAGGTCGTCCGGCTCGACGACGAGAACTACACCGTCATCGGCGTGATGCCGCCGGACTTCTCGTTCCCCAACCGTTCCACCCAAGCCTGGCGGCCCTTTCGGTTCCAGGCCACGGACTTCGACGACCGCGCCAACGACTACCTCCAGGTGGTGGCCAAGCTCAAGTCCGGTGTCACGATCGACCAGGCCCTGGCCGAGCTGACCTCGATCGCCGAACAGCTCGAGCGCGCCTACCCGAAAGAGAATTTTCGGACCCGGGCGACAGTCATCCCACTGCGGTCCGAGCTCTCCCCGCAGACCAGACTTCTGCTGACGGCTCTCTTTGGTGCGTCGCTTTCGGTGCTGCTCATCGCCTGTACCAACCTGGCCAGCCTGCTCCTCGCGCGTGTCCTCGGACGCCGGACCGAGCTGGCCGTCCGCTCGGCGCTAGGCGCCGGACGCGAGCGGCTGGTGCGCCAGTTGCTGACCGAAAGCCTGCTGCTCTCCACTGCCGGCGGCGTCATCGGCATCACGATCGCCGTTGCCGCCATGCCACTGCTCACCCGGCTCGTGCCTGTCGCGCTCCCCATCGGCGAGCCCGCGATCGATCTCCGGGTGCTCCTCTTCGCGACGCTCATCACCTGCGGCACGGGCCTCGGTTTCGGCGTCATCCCCGCGCTCCGCGTGTGCCGGAGCCCGGACATGACGGACCTGCGGGAAGCCACGCGCTCCGCCACGAATGCCGGCGGTCAGCGCCTGCGCGCCCTCCTCGTCGTCGCACAGGTAGCCGTGTCGGTGGCGCTGCTCATCTCCGCCGGGCTCCTCATCCGCGCGCTGTGGCGCGTCCAGTCCGTCAATCCGGGCTTCGTCACCGCCGACGTGCTGGCGATCCAGACGCCGGTGCCCTGGCCCCGATATGCGCCGACGGCGAGGCGGGTGGACTTCTACAACCGCGTGCTCTCCGAGACGCGAGCGCTCCCCGGCGTCACGAACGCCGCCTTCATCAGCTTCGTGCCGATGGCGATGGGCGGCGGCATCTGGCCGATTACGATTCACGGTGCGCCGGCGACGCCGGCCGACAGCGAGCAGTCCGTCACCGGCAGCCTGCGCTTCGTGACGCCCGACTTCTTCGCCACGCTCGGAATCCCGCTCCGTCGCGGCAGAGACGTGCGCGAGTCCGACACGGTGTCTTCCCAGATGGTTGCCGTGGTCAGTGAATCTTTCGTCCGCCGGTACTGGCCCGACAACGACCCCATCGGCCGCACGTTCACGATGGCCACGAAAGAGCGCACGGTCGTGGGTGTCGTCGGTGACATCCGCGTGCGGGGCCTTGAACGGCCGAGCGAACCGCAGGTCTATCTCCCCTACCGGCAGGTCGAGGACGGCTGGTTCCCGTTCTACGCCCCCAAGGAGCTCGTCGTGCGCGCGTCATCCGATCCGGCGGGCCTGACGCCCGCGATCCGCCGCATCGTCCGTGAGGCGGATCCCGATCTCCCCCTGGCCCGTGTACGAACGCTTGCCGACGTCGTCGAGACACAGACCGCGCCCGCGAGTGACGCAGCTTCGCGTTCTGCAGGCCTTCGCCCTGCTGTCGCTGGTGCTCGCCGGCATCGGCATCCACGGCTTGCTCTCCTACGCCGTCTCCGAACGGCGGACGGAGATCGGTCTCCGACTCGCGCTCGGCGCGCAGCGCTCGAGCATCCTCAAGCTGGTCGTCGGACAGGGGGTGTGGCTGGCGATGGTCGGCGCCGCACTCGGCATCATCATCGCCTACGCCGCGGGACAACAGATGAGCGCGCTGCTCGCCGGCGTCGGCCCCGGAGACCCGGCGACGTTTGCCGGCTCGGCCGCCCTTGTCATGCTGATGACGACGGCAGGGAGCCTGTTTCCCGCGCTGCGGGCGCTGCGGGTGGACGCCGCGCTCGTGATGCGCGGCTAGTGTCAGATAAGTCTGAAGTCTGACGTTTGAAGTCTGAAGCCGGGAACTTTGAAGCGGGAAGTAGGAAGTGGAAGTGGAGGAGTAAGTCGGTAGGAAGTGGGATGCCACTTCGGACCTCCACTTCCAACTTCGCGCCTCGGACTTCTTACGAACGGACGGTTCGGACCACCGTGCGGATCTCTCCTGTTCGGTAGAGCGCGAGGGTTGCGCTCGTCAGGAATGCGAAGGCGAGGAAATCCGCCACCTGGTGATCGCCACCCAATCGGACCGCGACAGACGCAATCGCCAGCAGGAGCCGGCCCACACCCAGTCTCATCGAAAGGCCTCCGCGAGGTGATGCACCCGCAAGCGGCCTGCCGTACGCCGGATTACAAAACTATCCGCGAAATCACGCCTGATTTCTGCTCAATTACGACTTCGTGCGAGACAAGAGTCAGCCCTACGGATGACAAAAAGGCTTTCACGCTTTGACACTCCTGCACTGAGTTCTGTGGACTCGGACCGTCTCTGTCCGATAGCCTTGTCGAGATTGTTGGAACAGAATCGGCAAGCTGAGCCGCCACGAATCACGGCGGCAACTCTGCAGAGCGACACAGGACTTGTGCCCGTCAGACCTAGTCATCGATCGACTGCCTTGGCGCGTGATCGCGGCTCGCCTGCGCGCGCGCGCCGCGGCGGCACGCCTGGGCGTCTGGGGTGCCCTGTCGATCGTCGTGATCACAAACGGGTGGCCGGCAGAGGCGACAGCGCAAACCGCAGGCGCGATGGCGATCAGGGCGATCACCATGTCCACGAGCGGGCCGAGCGGATCGACCGTGGTCGTGACGATTGAGGGCACCGGCACGCTGCCGCTGCCGACGTCAGGGGCGGCCGACGAACCGCCGCGAATCTTCTTCGACTTTCCTGGCGTGACGCTCAAGGCACCGGCGGTGATCGCCAGCACGGACCCGCGCATCCGGCGCATCCGATCCGCGGTCAACAGTGTTCGGCCACTGGTCACGCGCGTCTGTACTCGATCTCGTCGCGCTGCAGCCGTACCGCGTGGAGAGTGGACCTGGCCGCGTCAGGGTCGTCGTTGGCGAAGCGGGAAATGTACTAGCTCGCGGAATTCCACCCGTGCCGTCGCTGCCGGAACCGGCGAGACCGGCACCGGTCTCCCGCGAACCCGTTCGATCGCAGCCAGCGGAAGCGATGCCGGCGGTGACGAGCGCGCCCCGCGAGCCGGCTCCCTCGCCCGCTGCGGCACCGGTAACGCCGCCGCCCAGACCGGCGCCCGCAGAAGCGGCCGTTCGAGCGATACCGCCAGCCGCGGAGCTCTCTCCGGTAAAGCCCCCGGCCCCCGCCGCCGTCCCCGCGCCTGCCCGCGCGGCGCCGCCGCCACCGCCCTCGACTTCCCTGCCGCCCGGGAAGGATTTGGAGCGCTATCGGCGGCAGATTTCGCCCGCACTCGATCGCCTGCGGCTCCAGGAGCCGCTGCTGACGTCGCTCGATGTCGCGGAGGATCAGACGGTGGATCGCGTGCAGCTGGCGGTGGAAGAGTTCGAGCGGCTCAAGCAGGAGCTCTCCGGGATCAAACCGCCGGACAGCCTGCGCCCGCAGCACGACATGCTGCTCCAGTCGACCATCCTGGCGCTCATCGCCACGCGGCTGCGGCTGGAGGGGTTTCGGACGCTGGATCCGGCGACGCTCCGCAACGCCGCCTCCGCCGCGGCCGGCGCTACGCTCCTCCTCGACCGCGTCTGCGCGGATCTCGGCTGCCCGGATTCCGGGCGTTGAGGCGGCGCCGGGTTCGATCAGTCCTTACTTGTCTCCCCCAATCTGCATAATCCGGAGTGCCGCAGGTCTTGAGCGGCGCGGTCCCACCGCCCTGGTTCTGGACGACCGAGAACGTCTGCGTGCCGATGCTGATCGAACCGGTCCGCGAACTCCCCGTCGTGTTTGGCTGGACGTTGTAGCTCACCGATCCCGACGCGGTCCCGTTGCCGCTGACACTAATCCATGCCTGCGTCGTCGTCGCCTGCCACGCGCAGCCGCTCGACGTGCTAACAGTGATGGTGCCAGACCCGGCGGTCCAGGTGTGTGTGCGGCTCGTGGGGGTCAAGGTATAGGTGCACGTGTTCGCCGACTGCGTCACGGTGAACAGGCGGCCGGCGATCATCAAGCTCCCTGTGCGTTGGGTCGCGCTGGTGCTCGGCGCAATCGTGAAGCTGACCGAACCGGCGCCCGAACCCGTGGCACCGCTCGGTGACGGTGATCCAGGTGGCGCTGCTCGCCGCGGTCCAGCTGCAGCCGGTCGTGGTCGTGACCGCCGCCGAGCCGGTCCCACCGGCGGCCGTGACGGTCTGGCGTCGTCGGCGAGATCGAGAACGCGCAGGCGGATGCGTTCTGCGTCACCGTGAACGTCTCGGCGCCGATCGTGACGATGCCGGTGCGCGACTGCGTCGCCGTGTTGGCGGTCGCGTTGAACGTGACCAGGCCGCTGCCGCTCCCGCCTCCGCCGCCCGAAACGGTCAACCAGCTCGCGTTACTGACGGCCGTCCACGCGCATCCGGCGCCCGCCGTGACATTGGTCAACCCTGATCCCAGGCCGGAGCCGATCGTCGTGCTCGCCGGCGAGATCGAGACCGTGCATGACACACCGGCCTGGTTGACCGTGAAGCTCTGGCCGCCAATCGTGAGCGCCGCGGCGCGTGCCTGGGTGGACGTATTCGCTGCCGCGGTGAAGCTCACCGTTGCCGTGCCGCTGCCGCTCGCGGTCCCGCTCACGGTCAACCAGCCGGGAGCCGGTACTGGCCGCCGTCCAGGCGCAGCCGCTCAGCGTCGTGAGCGTGGTTGACCCGCCGCCCCCACTCGCCGCCATCTGCTGGCTCGTCGGCGACAGGCTGTAGGTGCAGGCGGCGGCCGCCTGCGACACCGTGAATGTCTGGGTCGCGATCGTCAGCGTTCCGGAGCGCGCGGTGGCGTTCGGATTGGCAGCCACGCTGAAACCCGTCGAGCCGTTCCCGTCACCGCTGGCGCCGCCCGTCACCGTGATCCAGCTGGCGTTGCTCGAGCCCGACCACGGGCAACCTGCCGGCGCGGTGACGTTGGTCGACCCTGACCCACCGGTGGCGGCCACCGACAGCGTGCTGGCCGACAGGGTGAACGTGCACCCGACGCCAGCCTGGGTCACGGTCAATGTCTGACCCGCGACGGTCAGCGTGCCGACGCGCTGAGTCGTGCTGGCATTGCCCGACGCGCTGAAGCCCACTGAACCGCCGCCGCTTCCCGTCGCACCGCTCGTCACGGTCAACCAGCCCGTGTCGTTGCTGACCGCGGTCCATGCGCAGCCTGCCGGTGCCGTGACGCTCGTCGAACCACTCGCCAGGCTCGCACTGACGGCCTGGCTCGTCGGGATTGATCGCATACGTGCAGGGCGCCGCGGCCTGCGTGACGTTCAGGGTTTGCCCGCCGATCGTGAGCGAGCCGCTGCGCTGGGTGCCACTGGGATTGGCCCCGACGCTGAAGCCGACCGTCCCGCCGCCATTCCCGCTCGCACCGCTCGTTACCGTCAGCCAGGAGGTGTTGTTGCTCACGCCCGTCCACGCACAGCCCGTCGGTGCCGTCACCGCTGCCGACGCCGTGCCGCCGGCGGCTGCCACCGATTGGCTCGCCGGGTTGATCGAATAG
Organism: uncultured Acidobacteriota bacterium; assembly: GCA_963847975.1. Classification (GTDB taxonomy): domain Bacteria; phylum Acidobacteriota; class Vicinamibacteria; order Vicinamibacterales; family 2-12-FULL-66-21; genus DATBJJ01. Next base: position 36,789 of record CAWKBU010000030.1, read on the forward strand.
GTGCAAGGCGCCGCCGCCTGCGTCACCGAGAACGTCTGACCAGCGATCGTGAGCGAGCCGCTGCGCGCGGTCCCATTCGGATTCGCTTCCGCGGCGAACGCGACCGTGCCCGTGCCGTTGCCGCTGGCCCCACTCGTGACCGTCAGCCACGACGTGCTGTTGCTCACGCTCGTCCACGTGCAGCCAGCCAGCGTCGTCACCGTCGCCGAACCCGTTCCACCGGCGACAGCCACCGACTGACTCGTCGGGTTGATCGAATACGTGCACGCGGCGCCCGCCTGGGTGACCGTCAGTGTCTGCCCGCCGATCGTGAGCGAGCCGCTGCGCTGACTCGGGCTGCCGTTGGCGGTGGCGCTGAACGCAACCGACCCGCCGCCGCTGCCGCTCGCGCCACTCGTCACTGTCAGCCACGACGTGTCGTTGCTCACGCCGGTCCACGCGCAGCCGGTCGGCGCAGTCACCGCGGTTGAGCCAGTGCCGCCGGCGACCGCCACGGACTGGCTCGCCGGGTTGATCGAATAGGTGCAAGGCGCCGCGGCCTGCGTCACCGATAACGTCTGCCCGGCAATCGTGAGCGAGCCGCTGCGCTGGGTACCGTTGGGATTGGCCGTGGCGCTGAAGCCGACGGTCCCGCCGCCATTCCCGTTGGCGCCGCTCGTCACCGTCAGCCAGGAGGTGTTGTTGCTGACACCCGTCCACGCACAGCCCGTCGGTGCCGTCACCGTCGTCGAACCAGGACCGCCGGCCGACTGCCAGCGACTGGCTCGCCGGGTTGATCGAATACGTGCAAGGCGCCGCCGCCTGCGTCACCGAGAACGTCTGGCCAGCGATCGTGAGCGAACCGCTGCGCTGCGTTGCATTCGGATTCGCTTCCGCGGCGAACGCGACCGAACCCGTGCCGTTGCCGCTGGCCCCACTCGTGACCGTCAGCCACGAGGTGTTGTTGCTGACACCTGTCCACGCACAGCCGGCCAACGTCGTGACCGTCGTCGAGCCGGTTCCACCGGCGGCCACCACCGACTGGCTCGTCGGGTTGATCGAATACGAGCACGCGGCGCCCGCCTGCGTGACCGTCAGTGTCTGCCCGCCGATCGTGAGCGTGCCGCTGCGCTGTGTCGTGCTGGCGTTGGCGGCGGCGCTGAATCCGACGGACCCGCCGCCGCTGCCGCTCGCGCCACTCGTCACGGTCAGCCACGACGTGTTGTTGCTGACGCCCGTCCACGCACAGCCGGTCGGCGCCGTCACCGCGGTTGAGCCAGTCCCCCCGCCGGCCAGCACCGATTGACTCGCCGGGTTGATCGCATAGGTGCAAGGTGCCGCGGCCTGCGTCACCGAGAACGTCTGACCGGCGATCGTCAGCGAGCCGTTGCGTTGTGTGCCGTTGGGATTGGCTCCCGCGCTGAACGCGACCGTGCCCGTGCCGTTGCCACTGGCACCGCTCGTGACCGTCAGCCACGACGTGTTGTTGCTCACGCCCGTCCACGCACAGCCGGCCAATGTCGTGACCGTCGTCGAACCCGTGCCGCCAGTGGCAGCCACCGACTGGCTCGCGGGCAGCAGCGCGAACGTGCAGGACGTCGCGGCCTGCGTCACCGAGAACGCCTGGCCGCCGATGGTGATCGTCCCGGTGCGCGAGCTGGTGTTTGGATTCGACGAGGCGCTGAAGGCAACCGTGCCGTTGCCGTTGCCGCTCGCGCCGCTCGTCACGGTCAGCCACGACGTGTTATTGCTGACGCCCGTCCAGGCGCAGCCGGCTGGCGCCGTGACGCTCGTCGATCCCGTACCACCGCCAGCGGCGACCGACTGGTTCGTCGGCGACACGCTGTAGCTGCACGACAGCGCCGCCTGATTCACCGTAAAGGTTTGCCCCGCGACCGTCAGGGTTCCGCTGCGTGGCGAGGTCGACGCGTTGGCGGAGACGTTGTACGGCACGGTTCCGTTGCCGTTGCCGCTCGTCGCGCCGCTCAGCGTGATCCAGCCGGCATTCGACACGGCGGACCACGTGCACCCGGATCCGGCCGTCACACCGACGCTGCCCGTCGTCGCACCGGAACCGACGGATTGACTCGTCGAATTGAGCGTCGGCGCGCACGCCGCCTGGAACGAGAAGCCGTTCGACACGGAGCTCGCAGTCGAGCCGCCGGGACCTACCGCCGTCACGCGCGCCTCGAAGACTAAGCCCGTCGGGATGGTCTGCAGGAACTGGAGGAGATCGACGCGGATGATCCCTCCGCTCGGCGTGGGCTTGCCGAGGTCGGTCGTCGCCGTCGCGGTCGACGATCCGACCGGGAAGACGGAAAGCGAGTACCGCTGCACCAGCGGAGTGCCATCACTGGCAAGAGTATTGTGATCGGCCGAAGGCGTGAACTCGACGTAGCGCGGATCGACGACGGTCTGCGCGGACAGCACGATCGCCGACCCCACCACCAGGAGAATGACAAACGCGTGGTGCGCCACGCGAATCAAGCGGTCTCCGATCATGAACAGCCCTCGGTCTGGAGATATGGCGGGGAGGAGTCATGGTGGGGAACCGCGGGGCCCCTGTGCAGAATCCGAGCCGATGCGGGTTATGACCGTAAACGATTGATCTAATTGACGCTAGGACGTCCGCCCGAGAGGTTTGCGCGCACAGCCGCACAGCAGACTTGTGCTGCCGCACGCAGATTTGTCGCGTCGCGCGTATTGCCGAGCTGTGATGTGAGATTCGGTCCGGCTGGCTGCCGTTGCCGGTGTGAGGGGGGACCGCGAACTAGGGCAGGTACGTCACCATGGCTTCGGTGACCAAATGGAGCGTGTCGGACAACCCGAGCAGCCACACGCCGGCGGATATCCCGACGCTGAGCGTCGCGCCCGACCAGAGAAGTCGCCCCGCTCCGGCGGGCGGCGGCGCTCCGCCCGAGACCAGGCGCCGCACGCGCATCTCGAGCAGCGTCGGGACGTGGAAGGCGCTCGCAATCGCCGCCGGCCCAACGACGGACGCGCTCGCGGCGCGCCCGAGACGAGCGACCTTGACCAGCGCGGAGGCGAGAAGGACCGCGCGGTAGCTATCGCCTCTCACGGCGTGGGCGTCGGCCTCGCACTCCGCCGCCGCCTGCCACCGATCCTCGAGCTCCCTCGCGACGCGCGTCCAAGAGAACAGGTCAGGCGCGCAGCGGATCAGAAAGCGCTTGAGGTTGTCCTTGGATCGGCGGTGCGCCACCTCGTGCGAGATCGCGAGATCGAGCTCCGCTGGGGTCAGCACGCCCCGAGCCTCGGTCCCGATGAGAATCCTCGGCCGCCAGATACCGAAGAGCGACACTCCCGGAAGACCATCGACGACGCGAATGCTACCGCCGACCGCCACACCGTCCGAAAGGCTGGCGGCACGGCGCGTAACCGCCGCCAGGCGGCGTCCGGCGACGCCGGCCCGAACGGCACGCCCGAGGGCGCGCAGGATCAGTAACAGACCCGTCACGGCGATGATGGCGAGCACGACGCCAAACGACTCTTCCGATTCGACTGGTTCGAAGCGCCAATGCGCCGGAAGGAAGACCGCGCCAACGAACACGGTCGAGGCGACAGCCGGCAGCAGCCGGACGGCCAGGAGCAGGCCAGCGCTCGACGAACCTGGCCGGCGAATCACCGAACGTCCCAGCAGCCACGCGGCGGCCGACGCCGCGACGTTTGTAGCCGTGAACCAGGCCAGCCCGAGGAGCACGCTCGACAGGATCAGCCTCACGGCTTGCCATCCTTCTTGTCTTGCTGCATCCTTCGAACTTATCCTTCAGCCGCTCCCGCTTGTCGCGAACCAGCCGCTCGAGCTCGTCGAGCAGCCCGTTGTCGCTATCCCCTACCGCATCGACGAGGTTCGAGAGGAACGGGCGAGTCGCCCCCGGTCCGCCCGCCAGCATCCCGTTGACGAGGCCGGTCGTCATCGTCGCCTCGAGCTCGTGGCGTTCGAGGGCGGCGGTGTAGATGAAGGCGCGGCCGTCGCGCTTGCGGTGGACGAGCCCCTTCTTGTAGAGGCGGTCGAGCGTCGTCATGACCGTCGTGTAGGCCGCTGGACTTGCAGAGCTGCGCCTGGACGTCGCGAACCGAGAGGTGTCCCCCGCCCCAAATCGCGTCCATCACGGCCCGTTCGAGCGGACCGAGGGCGACCCGCAACGGGTCCTTGGTCCCACGCAACCAGCCGCCGCGAAAGCCTTTGACCATGCTGCTGAAAAGTATTGCATATCCACGCGGCGCGGGGCGATTTCCGCCCGCCGTTACGCTTGGGATTGCCAGATTGCCCGGCCGACGAAGAACGGCCCCAGGCGATCGAGGTAGAGCGAGGTCTGCTGCGTCTTGCGCATGGCCTGCACGACCGCCGAGAGGGGAAACAGCTCCTTGCCGATGAGGCCGATCACGAAGTCGTTGTCGTCGCGGTCGAGACCGTGACAGGCGAGCCGGACATCGTGCGCCAGATCGGCGGCGCCGAAGGTCATGCCGATGGCGCCGTGCTCGGCGAGGATGGTGCGCTGCTCTTCCGGCGTCAGCTGAGAAAAGCGGCCGCTGCGTCGCAACGGATACCACGTGCCCCAGCGCCATGCCGGGTTGAGCACCGTCCGCCGTGGCCGGTCGACCAGCGTCTCGCGGAGGTCGGGTTCGTAACCGATCGCGTAGGTCCGGCCGAACATGGTGTAGTCGGGTTTCGGCACGAGAGATTCGAACGGTCCAGTGGTGAGCACCGGCCTGACCGCATCCACGAAGTAATTGGGATCCTGGGCCAGCGTCACGACCGCAATGCCAAGCGGATCGTTCAGGTCCTCGTACAGCACCCCGGCGACGGAGGACTGTGCGAGATGCCGGGCAACAGCCTGAACGTCGCGGCAGCCGCCGAACGCCAGGAGCTGCATGAAGAGGCGATCGTCGGACCGTTGCGGCGAACCGTTCTTGAGCCCGCCCCGCTCGCTGAGGTCTGGCGGATCGAGGCGCGCCCGGCCTTTCGGCGCCGCCGTAGCCGCGGTGTCTTGGTTCGTACTCACGCGGTAGGTGGCGCCTGGTGCGAACGCGTATGAAACCCCGCCGCCTCGAGCTCGCGCCGCACGTCCGCAAAGATGGGCGCGGCCCCGGCCGGCACTGCGAGGCCGCCTCGGGTCAACAAGCGATCGACATTGAACATCCGGAAGCGAATGCCTTCGATGTGAAACGCGCCGATCGCGCGCGACAGGGCCTCACACTCGACGACGACGGGCTGCAGCTGGTCCTTCGCGGAATCCGAGCGCAACATCGCGATCAGGGCATCTACTTGCGCCTTGGCGCTCAAACGATGGTCGGTGGTCATCTCGAATTCAAGCCTATTCGCCCTCGCAACCTAGCGTCAAGCCGCCTCTAGGCTCTAGGCTTCAGGCTTCCCTGAGAACCGGTCGACCAGCACCTCGAATGAATTTGCGAAAGCCTCAAGCCTAAAGCCTAGAGCCGACCAATCATTCCCATAGCCAGGCGGCGCCGCGGACGCCGCTCGAGTCGCCGTGGACGGCGCGCACGAGGCGCGTGACGACGGTGTCGGAAAAAACGAACTCGGCCCAGACCCTCGGCACGCGCTCGTAGAGACGGGGGATGTTCGAGACGCCGCCGCCGAGCACGATCGCGTCCGGGTCGAACACATTGATGATCGACGCCAGCCCGCGCGCAAGCCGGTGTTCGTATCTCGCCATCGACGCCATTGCGTCGGCATTGCCGGCCTGGGCCTCTGCGGCGAGGCCGGCGGCGTCGGTTTCGCGCGCGGTCCGGTCCCTGAAATCGCGCGCGAGTCCTGGCCCCGACAGAAACGTCTCGATGCATCCGGTGCGGCCGCAATAGCACGGCGGACCGGGCCACTCACCCGCCTCGGGCCACGGCAGCGGGTTGTGCCCCCACTCCCCCGCAATCGCGTTGGCGCCGGTCACCACGCGGCCGCTGACGACCAGGCCGCCACCCACGCCAGTCCCCAGGATCACGCCGAACACGACCGGCAGCCCCGCCGCGGCCCCGTCGGTGGCTTCGGACAGGGCGAAGCAGTTCGCATCATTCGCCAGGCGCACCGGCCTCTCGAGCCGGGCTGCCAAATCCTCTGACAGCGGGCGCCCATTGAGCCACGTCGAGTTGGCGTTCTTGACGAGGCCCGTGGCTGGCGACACGACGCCGGGCATGCCGACACCGACCGTGGAGCGGCCGACGACGGCCTCCGCCTGAGCGACGAGCGACGCCACGGCTTCGACCGTCGCGCCGTAGTCGCCACGCGGCGTCGCCACGCGATGACGAAACCGCTCGCCCCCTTCACCATCGAGGGCGATCGCTTCGATCTTCGTCCCTCCGAGGTCTATGCCGATGCGCACCGGAGGGGGATCCCGAGATCTGACGGCGCGTCATCAGGAAAGATGGCGTGGATGATCGCGTCCATGGGTACGAGCGACGCGACTTCGCACACGCCGCTCGATCCGGCGGGCGCCGGCCGGCGCGAACGATTGAACCAGATAGCGCGAATCCCTGCGCCGCGCGCGCCTTCGATGTCGGCCGGCCACGAGTCGCCGACCATCACGGCCTCCGCGGCTTCGCACTCGAGTGCCGCGAGCGCGTGCGCGAAGATCCGCGGATCGGGTTTGGCGATCCCCACCGACTCGGAGACGACCAGGGCATCGACGTACGCATCGAAGCCGCAGAGGCGCATCTTGCCCTGTTGCTCCGCCAGCAGATTGTTGGACACGATCGCGATCCGCACGTGGGGCTTGAGGGCGGCGAGAACGGCGAGCGCGCCCTCGACCGGACGCCTGGCCGCCAGGTACGCGTCACGATACGCAACCGCCGTGGTTCGCACGCGCTCGTGGTCGTCGTCGGCACCCGCCGCGGCGAAGAGGCGCCTGAAACGCGCCTCCCTGGCCTCATCCACCGTGCGCTCACCCGCCAGGACCTCGACGTGCAGTTCCTCGAGCACCCGCGAGTGCGCCTGCTCGAACGCGTCGAATTGCCATTCTGTGAAGACGGCGTGCATGCCGTGCACGCGGGCCAGCGCGGCCCGCGCGGACTGTTCGTGATCGAACAGCGTGTCGTCAAGATCGAAGAGGACCGCCCGCGGGGTGTGTCGTCGCCGCACATGTCCATTATAGAAACAGTGGGTCGTGGCTGCATGCTAAACTGACATGATGTCTGCGCCCGCAGTAATCATCGCCGCCCTCAACCTGACGCCTTCGCTCCGCGAGCGTCTCGCCGACGAGGGTGAGCTGCTCACGTTCGCCGATACGGAACCGATCCAGGCGCTCCAGACCATCCTCGAGCAGCGTCCGCGCCTGATCGTCCTCGAGCGCCTGTTCGCGGCCACGCCGCGCGGCGCGGCGCTCATCAATCGCATCAAGACGGACCCGCAGGTGTCGCAGGCCGAGATTCGCGTGATGTCGCACACCGGCGACTACACGCGCGTCGTGTCGCGCGGCGCGGTGGCGGAACCCGCGGTCGTGGCACCGGCGTATGCCGGCGCGACCGAGTCGAGCGAGCGCGAGTACGACTCGGATTCGACCGTCACCATCGACGACACGCCGCGCCAGCTCGATTGGCACGGGACGCGCCGGGCGGCCCGCTTCCGCATCCGTCAGGGCGTCGAGATTCAGTTGGATGGCAACCCGGCGAATTTGGTGGATCTGTCGGTGATGGGCGCGCAGGTCATCTCGGCGACGATCCTGCGGCCGAACCAGCGCGTCCGCATCAGCGTGCCGACCGACGATTTCGTGATGCGGTTCCGCGGCGCCGTCGCCTGGGCCAAGTTCGAGCTGCCCAAGCCAACCGAGCCGCCGCGCTATCGCGCCGGAGTCGAATTTGCCGACGCCGACGCGGCCGCGATGGACGAGGACCTGTTCCAAGTTCAAGTTGTAGGGTCCGAGTGCGACCCTACCGGATGGCCAACGACGGGCTGAGCACGCCGTCGCGGAGGATCGTCTCCTCGCGTCCCGATCCCGTCGAGACGATAGCCGCCGGAACCCCGGTGATCTCTTCCAGCCTGGCCACGTAAGCGCGCGCCTCGCGCGGCAGGTCGTCGTAGCGCTGGCGACCCGCCGTCGGCGCGGTCCATCCCGGCAACGTCTCGTACACCGGTTCGCACGCCGCGAGCTGCGCCGTGTCACCCGGCATTTCCTTGAGCGTCTGCCCGTTGCACTTGTAGGCCGTGCACACCTGCAGCTCGGGCAAGCCGTCGAGCACATCGAGCTTGGTGAGCGCCAGCGCATTGAGCCCATTCACGCGCACGGCGTAGCGCACCGCCACCGCGTCGTACCAGCCGCAGCGGCGCGGACGTCCGGTCACGGCGCCAAACTCTTTGCCGGTTTCCCGCAGGCGATCGCCGATGGCACCGGTGAGCTCGGTGGGCAATGGACCTTCACCGACGCGAGTCGTGTACGCCTTCGCGACCCCAAGCACGGAATCGATGGCCCGCGGGCCGACGCCGAGGCCGGTGCACACGCCGCCGATAGTCGCGTTCGATGAAGTCACGTATGGATACGTGCCGTGATCGATGTCGAGCAGCGTGCCCTGCGCCCCCTCGAACATGATCGCGCGGCCCCCTTCGCGGGCCTGCGTCAGGTAGAGCGACACGTCAGTCACCCACGGGGCCATGCGCTTCCATGCCCGCCCCAGATCCTCGAGCACCTGCTTCCAGTCCATCGTCGAGTCGGCGATCAGGCGATTGCGCGCCGCGACGTTGTGCTGCACGGCGTCGGCGAGTGCCGTCGGGTTGGCGAGGTCGCCCACCCGGATGCCGCGCCGCGCGATCTTGTCTTCGTAGGCCGGCCCGATGCCGCGCGACGTCGTCCCGATGCGCCGCTCGCCGCGCCTCGCTTCGCTCAGCAGGTCGAGCTCGCGATGGTACGGCAGGATGAGATGGGCTTTGTCGCTGACGAGCAGCCGATCGCCGATGTCGATGCCCGCCTGCGCCAGCTCGTCGATCTCGGCAAAGAGCGCCGTCGGGTCGACGACCACGCCGTTGCCGATGACACAGGTGATGCCGGGATGCAGGATGCCGGACGGGAGCAGGCGCAGGACGAACTTGCGGCCGTTCGCGTAGACGGTGTGGCCGGCATTGTGGCCGCCCTGATAGCGGGCGACGATGGAAAAGTTTGGCGTCAGGAGGTCGACGATCTTGCCCTTGCCTTCGTCGCCCCACTGCGCTCCAAGCACTGCTAGATTCATGACTGCTGTATTCTACCTTCAATCACCGCGCCAGCTTCACGGGCCGCTCCACCCATGATCCTTCTCAACGGCTCCCGCCTCACGCTCGACGAGTTACTCGCCATCGCCGATGACTACCACCCAGTCGGCCTTGCGCCCGACGCTGCGGGGCGCGTCGATGCGGCGCGCGCGGTGGTCGATCGCCAGGCGCTCGGCGATACGCCGGTCTACGGCATCAACACGGGTTTTGGCGCGCTGGCCGAAACGGCCATCCCCCGGGAAGCGCTCGGCGCGCTGCAGGTAAACCTGCTGCGCAGTCACGCCGCCGGCGTGGGCACGCCGCTGCCGGTGAGGGCCGTGCGCGCGTCGATGGCGCTCAGGGCGAACGTGCTGGCGAAAGGCTTCTCGGGCATCCGGCGATCGACGCTCGAGCGGCTGCTCGACCTGTTGAACCACCGCGTCCACCCGCAGGTGCCCAGCCGCGGATCGGTCGGTGCGAGCGGTGACCTCGCGCCGCTCGCGCATCTGTCGCTCGTCCTCATCGGCGAGGGGCAGGCGTGGGTCGGCGACGCCCCGGCGCTGCGCGCCGGGCGCGATGCGCTCGCGGCTGCCGGCCTGGCGCCGGTCACGCTCGGCCCCAAGGAGGGCCTGGCGCTCATCAACGGGACGCAGCCCTCGACCGCGGTCGGCGCGCTGGCGGTCGCCGGCGCCGAGCGGCTCGCCCGCGCCGCCGATGTCGCGGCCGCGCTCTCGATCGACGGACTCCGCGGCTCGGTGCATCCCTTCGACGCCCGTATCCACGCCGCCCGTCCGTATGCCGGACAGGTGACCTCGGCCAGCAACATCCGCGGGTTGCTCGCCGGGAGCGCCATCAACAAGTCGCACGAGCACTGCGGCCGCGTGCAGGACGCTTATTCGTTGCGCTGCGCGGCGCAGGTGCACGGCGCGGCCCGGGAGGCCCTGACGTTTGCGCGCACGCTGCTCATGACCGAAGCCAACGCCGCCACCGACAACCCGATGGTCTTCGTCGCGGAAGACGAGATTGTGTCCGGCGGTAACTTCCACGGCGCGCCGGTGGCGATCGCCGCCGACGTCATCGCGATTGCCCTCGCCCAACTAGCGACGATCAGCGAGCGCCGCTCGGATCGGCTCGTCAACCCGGCACTGAGCGACCTCCCCGCTTTCCTGACCGCCGACAGCGGCCTGCAATCGGGCTACATGATGGCCCAGGTGACCGCCGCGGCGCTGACGTCCGAGACGAAGACGCTGGCCCATCCCGCGAGCGTGGACACGATCCCGACCTCAGCCAACCGCGAAGACCACGTCAGCATGAGCATGGGCGCCGCGCTCAAGGCGACGCAGGCGCTCGAACTCGCGACACGCGTGATCGCCGTCGAGATCCTGTGCGCGTGTCAGGCGATTGACTTCCTCGCGCCGCTCACGACCGCACCGGCGCTCGCCGCCGTGCACGCACGCGTGCGCTCGGTCGTCCCCGCCCTCACCGTCGACCGTCCACCGGCGCCGGACATCGAGGCGATCGCGGCGCTCATCGCGGACGGTTCGCTGGTCGCTCCAATCGCTTAAGAAGTCAAGCAAGAAAATTTTTCAATTTCAAATTGACAACGCGCGCGTACGTTCTTAGATTGCTTCCTTCAGCGCACAACCGGCGGCAATCACGATCGACTGCGTCCGCTTGCCGCGCGGGAACGCGTCAGACACGACTTCAGCACGATGAGCACCCTCAGCCGCCATGTCAGCGCGCCGCGAGGCGCGACGATCACCTGCAAGGGATGGCCACAGGAAGCCGCGCTTCGCATGCTGATGAACAACCTCGACCCTGACGTCGCCGAACGTCCCGAAGACCTCGTCGTCTACGGCGGGTCGGGCCGCGCGGCGCGCAGCTGGCCCGCCTTCGATGCGATCGTCGCGACCCTGCGCCGGCTCGAGCACGACGAGACGCTCGTCGTGCAGTCGGGCAAACCCGTCGCCGTCTTCCGAACTCATCCCTGGGCGCCCCGCGTCCTCATCGCCAACGCGCTGCTCGTGCCGGCCTGGGCGACGTGGGATCGTTTTCGCGATCTCGAAGATCGCGGCCTGACGATGTACGGACAGATGACGGCCGGCAGCTGGATCTACATCGGGACGCAGGGCATCCTGCAGGGAACTTACGAGACGCTCGCGGAGCTCGCGCGCCGCCACTTCGGTGGCAGCCTGAACGGCCGGCTGGTCGTCACCGCCGGTCTCGGCGGCATGGGCGGCGCGCAGCCGCTCGCCGTCACCATGAACGGCGGCATCGCGCTCGTGGTCGAGGTCGACCGCGCCCGCATCGAACGCCGGCTGGCGACGCGCTACGTCGACGAGCGCGCCGACGACCTCGACGAGGCGCTCGAGCGCATCGAGCGCTGGCAGGCGGAGGGCGTAGCCCGATCCCTGGCGCTCGAAGGCAACGCCGCCGACATCCTCCCCGCGCTCGCGCGCCGCGGCTTCACGCCCGACGTGGTGACCGACCAGACGTCGGCGCACGATGCGTTGAACGGCTACGTCCCGAACGGCCTGACGCTCGGCGAAGCCGAGGCGCTGCGGCGGACGCAGCCAGCCGAGTACACGCGCCGGTCGATCGCCGCCATGGCCGAGCACGTCCGCGCCATGCTGCGCTTCCAGCGCAACGGCGCCATCGTGTTCGACTACGGCAACAACATCCGCGCCCAGGCGCAGCACGGCGGCGTCGAGGACGCGTTCGATATCCCCGGCTTCGTGCCCGAATACATCCGGCCGCTCTTCTGCCAGGGCAAGGGCCCGTTCCGCTGGGCGGCGCTCTCGGGCGATCCGGCCGATATCGACGCGACCGACGAGCTCGCGCTCGAGCTCTTCAAGGACGATCTCCGCGCTCTGCCGCTGGATTCGCCTGGCGCGCGAGCGGGTCGCCTTCCAGGGACTGCCGGCGCGCATCTTCTGGCTCGGCTACGGCGACCGGGCGCGCTTCGGACTCGCGATCAACGACCTCGTCCGTCGCCGCGTACTGAAGGCGCCGATCGTCATCGGCCGCGACCACCTCGACGCCGGGTCCGTCGCCTCGCCCAACCGTGAGACCGAAGCCATGCGCGACGGGAGCGACGCGATTGCGGATTGGCCGGTGCTGAACGCGCTGCTCAACACCTCGTCCGGTGCCACGTGGGTTTCCGTTCATCATGGCGGCGGCGTCGGGATCGGTTACTCTCTCCATGCAGGGATGGTTGTCGTGGCGGACGGGACGCGCGAGGCTGACGAGAAGCTGCAGCGCGTCCTCACCTGCGATCCCGGACTCGGGGTCGTCCGTCACGCCGATGCGGGCTACCCGGACGCAATCGACACGGCGCGCCGCCACGGCATCGACATGCCAGCGGCTGGAGGATCGGCACAATGATGATTCCGGAGCGTCCGTCCCTCGAGCGGCGCGTACTCAACGCGCTCGAAGGCACTGCCAGTGGCGTCCCCCGAATTCCCGTCGTGCTTGGGGGCTGTGGTAGCGGGCGCACCTCGTTGCTCTTGCGCGTTCGCGACCTGCTCGGACGCAACGCCTGCCAGTACATCGACGTCGAGCGCATCGCCACGACACCGGAGCGGTTGTTCCAGGCGATTCGAGATGTGTCGCCGTTCGCCTTTCAGTCGGGGCAGACCGCGATGCGCACGGATGCGACTGCGCGGATGGCGTTCGACGCCACGCTCACCTGGCTCGGCGCCGCGCGTGCCCCGGGCGATGCGCCGGCGACCTTCCTGCTCGACGAGTTCCTGGAACTGCGGACCTTCGAGAGCTTCCCCGGCCTGCGCTCCGTCTTGCGCGACCTCATCACGTCGCTCGCCGCCAACGGCAACCGTTTCGTGCTGACCTCGCGCTACACCGCCCGCGCGCTGCGCGTGCTCCGCGACGCGCCGCACCAGTTTGAGATCATCCACGTCGCGCCGCTCGGGGTCGCCGAGATCCGGGCGACGCTGCCTGCCGGCTCCGAACTCGACCGCGCGGCCACCGGTCTCTCCGAGGCCGAGGACGACCGCGCCCGCGACGAGCTGGCTCGACTGGTCCAGGCCCTTTCCGAAGGACGGCCGACCTACGCCCGCATGCTCGTGGACACCGCGACCGCTCTCGCCACGCGCGGCGCGGCCGATCCGGTCAGCGCCCTCGCCGCGCTCCTCACGCCGGGCGGCGCCCTCGCGCTCCACTGCCAGTACCGCTACGAGCTCCGCCTCCATCGCGCGCGCGGCTACGGCGCGCTCAAGGCGATCCTGGAAGTGCTGGCCGAGGAAGAGCCGCTGACGCTCACCGAAATTTCCCTGCGCCTGCGCCGCACGCCGGGCTCGACCAAGGACTACCTGTCCTGGCTCGAAGACGTCGACCTCATCGTCTCGCACCAGAAGCGCTACAGCTTCGCCGATCCGATGATGCGGCTCTGGGTCCGCCTGCACTGCCGCCCGGCGCCGCCGTCCGACGACGACGTCGTGCGCGAAGTGCACAAGTACGTGATGAGCCGCCTCCCGGCCGCCGAACCCGAAGGCGCGCTGGCTCTTGCCGGGGTCGGCGAGCCGGCGGCGGAACGCGACAAGAACTGGGGAATTATCGAGATCGACTGAGATCGCGCGAGACCTCAGGCCGTCAGATCGCCTGTCCCTCAGCATGCAGCAGTGTGAGCGCCGCCTTCGCGGCCGCCTGGGCGGCTTCCTTCTTGCTCTTCCCCTCCGCCCGCGTCAGCGGCTGGCCGTTGACCAGCACCTCCACCTCGAACCGTCGCCGATGCGCCGGGCCGATCTCGGCCGCCAGGCGATAGATCGGCAGGCCGCGATCGTGCGACTGCAGCCACTCCTGCAGCGCCGACTTGTAGTCTTCGGTGAAGGCCGCGTCAGCGCCCGTGCGCCGCGCTTCTTCGATGAGCGCGCCGAACTGCCGTTCGATGAAGCCGCGCGCGGGCTCGATGCCGCCGTCGAGGTACACCGCCGCGATGAGCGCTTCGTAGCAGTCGGCGATGAGGGCGAGCTTCTGGCGTCCGCCGGTCTTTTCCTCGCCGCGTCCGAGGATGAGGTAATCGCCGAGACCGACTCGGTCCCCGAGGCGGCCGAGCGACGTCGCCGACACGATCGACGCCTTCAGCTTCGACTTCTGCCCTTCGTTGTGCTGCGGGAACTCCCGGAAGAGCATGTCGGCGATGACGAACCCGAGGATGGAGTCGCCGAGGAACTCGAGCGACTCGTTGTCGATGACTCCGCCGCTCGCATCTTCGTGCACCCGCGAGCGATGGGTCAGCGCGTGCTCGAGGAGACCGCGATCGCGAAAGCGGTAGCCGATCACGCGCTCCAGCGGCTCGAGCTCGCTGCCAAACGGCACCACCCGCGCGGGACCGACCTCGTCGCGATGGCTCTCGATGATCTGCAGCGCCCGCTCGGCCTCCTCTTCGCTGACCGACAGGCGCAGCTCATTCGACGAGAACGGAAAGGCCGTCCGTGACAAATCCGACGCGACCAGAACTTCGATGCCGTGAGTTTCGAGCAGGCCCTTGATCACGTCGGCTTCGATCTGCGAGGGCGTGCGATGGATGATGATCAGATCACGCATGGGACTCGACGTCAGTGCTCCCGGCCATGCGCGGCCACCGGCTCGCGCCCCAATTCCCGGCGCTCGAGCGCGCCCGTGTCGAACACCACGCGCCCCCCGACCATCGTCAGCACCGGCCTGGTGTCGAGGATGTCGCGCGGCGCGGCCGCGAAGATGTCGCGCGAGAGGATGGTGAGGTCGGCGAGATACCCCGGCTTGAGCCTGCCCTTGTGATGTTCGGCGAGCTCGGCACAGGCCGACCCATGGGTGTAGCACTCGACCGCCTGCTCGAGCGTGACACGCTGCTCCGGGAACCAGCCCCCGGCCGGCGTGCCGTCCGCGAACTGGCGGGTGACAGCCGCGTAGAGACCCAGCATCGGGTCGAGCGGCGCGACGAACCAGTCGGTCCCGAAGGCCACCCGCACGCCGGCGTCGACGAAGGAGCGGACGTTGTAGGCCTGCGCGCAGCGCGCGCGGCCGATGCGCGCCTCGGCCCAGCGCATGTCGTCGATGCAGTGACTGGGCTGGATCGACGCGATCACCCCGAGCCGGCTTGAAGCGCGCGATGTCCTCCGGCCGGATGACTTGCGCGTGCTCGAGTCGCGGCCGCCACCCGGGCCGTGTGCCGCGCGATCGGTGGAGGCGCTCGAAGATGTCGAGCACGAGCGTGTTCGCGCGGTCGCCAATCGCGTGGACAACGGGCTGGAATCCCTCGGCATCGGCCGCGACGATCAGCTGCTCCAGCCGCTCCGGTTCGTGGATGAGGAGACCTCGCGTGGTCGGGTCGTCGGTATACGGCTCGAAGAACGCCGCCGTGCTGGCGCCCATGGAGCCATCCGAGAAGAACTTCCGCCCGCCGATCCGCAACCAGTCGTCGCCGTGTCCGGTGCGAGCGTCAGATGCGAGGCCGGCCGCGTCGTAGTTCTGAATCGACGAGATCCGGGCCGTCAGCTCGCCGTTCGATCGCAACTCCCGGTACGCGTCCAACTCCGCCGCGCTTGCCGTCATGTCCTGCATCGACGTCACGCCCAGCGCTGCCGCATGCTTCAACGCCGCCCGCATCCTCGTCAGGATGGCGCCGCGGCGTGGCCGCCGGGATCGCCCGCGTCACGAGATCCATCGCGGCGTCCTTGAAGAGCCCGGTGAGCCGCCCGTGCCCGTCACGTGACGATCGCGCCACCTGCCGGTACGAGCGCTTCGCCAGTGACGCCCGCCCTCGTCATGGCCAGCGAGTTCGCGAGCGCCATGTGCCCGTCTAGACGCTTGACGAACACGGGATGGCTCGGCACCGCCGCATCGATAGCATCTCGGGTTGGTACTGCCTTCCCCGGCCACGCCTCGTGATCCCAGTAGCCGCCAGTGATCCACTCCCCTGCCGGCAGGGTGGCCGCGTATCTGGCGATCCGGGCAGCCATGTCGCCTTCGTCGCGCGACGGCCGCAGATCGACGCCGACGAGCTCCTCTGCGCCCATGACGAGATGCACGTGAGCGTCGTTGAAGCCCGGCACGACCAGGCGGCCGCCAGCATCGATGACCTGCGTTTCCGCCCCGGCGAGATTCCGCACGTCCTCGTTCGACCCGACCGCGACGATGACCTCGCCGGCAACGGCGAGCGCCTGCGCGCGCGGGCGCTCGGGATCGACCGTATGGATGTTCGCGTTGATGACGACGAGGTCGGCGGTCACACCGCCACCTCTTCGACGACGAGCTGGGTGATCTTGATGAGGATCATCGTCATGTCGTCGTGCTGATCGGCGGTGCCGACGAAGGCCTCGATCTCGCGCAGGATGCGCTCGCGCAGCTCACCCGAGTCGAGGTGGCCGTGCTCCTCGACGATCTGGCTGAGACGAGCGTCGCCGAAGAGGTCGCTCTCGGTGTTCATCGCCTCGGTGATGCCGTCGGTGTAAAAGACGAGGACGTCGCCCGTGTGGAGCGGGATCTGCTTCTCCTCGAGCAGCGCATCGAACTTCGCCGCCGCGCCGTCGATGCGCAGGCCCAGAACCATCCCGCTCGGGATGAGGATCTGCGCGCCCCGAGTGGTCGCGGACGGCCCGGGTAAGTAGATGAGCGGCGTGTGCCCCGCCCGGGCGTAGGTCATCACGCCGTTGACGAGGTCGATGACCGCGTAGGTCATCGTGATGAAGCTGCGGCTGTCGAGGTTGTCGCACAGGATGCGGTTGGCCTCGATGAGGAGCTGGCGCGGGCTCTGGTAGGTCTGGCTGAGCGCCATGATCAGGCCCTTGAGCTCGGCCATGTAGAGCGCCGCCGACGTGCCCTTGCCCGCCACGTCGGCGATGAGCACGCCGAGGCGGCCCGGGCCGAGCGGAAAGAAGTCGTAGTAGTCCCCACCCACCTCGCGCGCGGGGACGCAGAGCGCCGTGACGCCGAGGCCCGGCATGTCGAGCTGGCCCCGCGGCAGGAGCGACATCTGGATCTGCCGCGCGATGCGCAGCTCTTCTTCGAGCCGCTTCTTCTCGGCCGCGGTCTGCAGCAGGTTCTCGATGCTGCCGGTCATCTGGTTGAACGAGCCCGCCAGCTCGCCGAGCTGGTCCTTGGTGTTGATGCTGATGCGGTGGGTGAAGTCGCCCTGCCGGACGCGTTCGGTGCCCATGAAGAGCTCGTGGATCGAGCTCGTGATCGAGCGCGCGAGCGCCAGGCCCATCACGAGCGCCACGAGCTCGATGATGAGGAAGAGGACCGCGACCACGACCAGGAAGAACCGGAACGCGTCGCCGAGCGAGACGCTCCCCAATTGCATCGACTGCGCGTCCGAGAGCCGCTCGAAGAGCTCGCCCATCCTGAACGTGAGCGGAACGGTTGCCCGAAGCGGTTCGCCGGTCGTCCACTCGTACGAGTCGAAGAGGCTGACCGTGTTGCGGAAGAGCGAGAAGCTGTTGAGCGAGGTGCTCGGCGTCCGAGCGGCACTCGTACTCGACAGGCTGCCGTCTGCGTTCGGCGTACTCGAGAGTCACGCGCACCGGCTTTGACGCCCGTCCGCTCGTAGAGCCGGTTCAGCATGGCGCTGTCGAGGGGCAAGTCCACGATCACCCAGCCGATCGGCGCTTCGGCGCGTCCGGCCGGCCTGACGGCGCGGATGACGAGCTCGGGTTCGCCCGGCGCGTCCGGCGGCGTCACGGCGGTCGTGCCGGCGAATCCCTCGGGCTTGCTCCGAATCCAGGGCTGGGCGAGCGCGGTCGATTCGGTGAGCCCGCGCAGATGCTCCCACGGACCGCGCGAGACGGCCGCGGGTCCGGAGGGCAACGCGGGAATGAACACCATCGACAGCGTCGGGTAGTCGAGCGAGGCCGCGCCATTCCGGCGCACGCGGTCGACCGTCTCTTCCGTCGTCCGCGGCGAGCGCCCGATCTCCGCGGTTGCGGCTTCGGCCAGCAGCTGAATCTGTCGCGTGACGTCCTCATAACCGTCGCGGAAGAGGTACGCCCCGACGGCTCCCGCCACGAACGCCGTGCTCAGCAGAAAGAAGCCGAGAATCAGCAGCGACGGCACGACGCCGATGAAGATGTAGGAGAGGATCAGCTTGCGCCGGACACGCCAGAGCAGCCGGCGCTGGACGAGGAAGACGAGCCTGGTCAGGAAGAAGAGGACCGAAAACGCCAGCGCGACCGTCGCCGCCGTGCTCGCGG
Source organism: uncultured Acidobacteriota bacterium (assembly GCA_963847975.1). GTDB lineage: Bacteria > Acidobacteriota > Vicinamibacteria > Vicinamibacterales > 2-12-FULL-66-21 > DATBJJ01. The sequence continues at coordinate 55,143 of CAWKBU010000030.1, forward strand.
CGCTGAGGAACGCGGGCACCTCGCCGACGAGGCGGACAAGGACGACGAGGATTTTGAGGAGGGCGGCGATGATGAAGAGCCGCCCCGGCCAGGAATTCAGCAGGAGGTCGCGCGCCGTCCGGCCCGAGTCGTCTGGCGGCATCGGGAGGCTCGGCGGCGCCGGCCGGCGCCGGGCCGGTGTGGGCGTGTCCGCGAGTCGCCTGCTGGCCATGCCAATTGAAAACCGAATGATAACAGACTATCGGTACTGCCCGATTCGCGCCACATCGCGGCTGGGCTCCGACTGGGCTCTCCTTCCGCGAGATCCCGCGCCCAGACCGACAGGTGTCCTTGTGAAGCTCCCCGCCAACGCCCGCTTCTCGACCGTGTGCATTCACGCGGGCCAGGAGCCCGACCCGTCCACCGGCGCGATCATCACGCCGATCTTCCAGACGTCGACCTACGTCCAGGAAGAGCTCGGCCGCCACAAGGGGTTCGAATACGCGCGCACGCAGAACCCGACGCGGCTCGCGCTCGAGCTGCAACGTCGCGGCCATCGAAGCCGGCCGGGCGGCGTACGCCTTTGCCTCGGGCATGGCGGCCATCGGTGCCATCGCGACCATGCTCAAGTCGGGCGACCACGTCGTCGTGACCGACAACACGTACGGCGGCACGTTCCGGCTCTTCGACAAGGTGCTCACGCGCTACGGGCTCACGTTCAGCTACGTCGACACCTCGTCGCTCGCGCTCGTCGAGGAGGCGCTGCGCCCGGAGACGCGCATGGTCTTCATCGAGACGCCGACCAACCCCGTCATGCGGCTCACCGACATCGCCGCCACCGCCAAGCTGGCGCATGCCCGCGGTGCGAAGCTCATCGTCGACAACACCTTCGCGAGCCCGTGCCTGCAGCGCCCGATCGAGTTCGGCGCCGACATGGTCGTGCACAGCACGACGAAGTACCTCAACGGCCACAGTGACAGCGTCGGCGGGATCGTGATCGCCGTGCACGACGCCGACCTGGAGTGGTTGAAGTTCATCCAGAACGCGGAGGGCGCGATCCTGAGCCCGTTCGACTCGTTCCTGGTGTTGCGGGGCACCAAGACGCTGGCGCTGCGCATGGCGCAGCACAACCTCAACGGGCAGGCGCTGGCGGATTATCTGGCCGGACACCCGGCGGTGAAGCAGGTGCTCTATCCGGGCCTCCCGGATCACCCCCAGCACGAGCTGGCGAAGCGCCAGATGCGGGGCTTCGGCGGCATGCTGTCGTTCGATGTCGGCACGTTCGAGCATGCCAGGCGAGTCTGCAATCGCGTCAAGCTGATGTCGCTGCCGAGAGCCTGGGCGGCGTCGAGACGCTCATCAGCCACCCTGCGTCGATGACGCACGCGTCGGTGCCGCCCGAACGCCGCGCCGCCATCGGCCTGTCCGACAGTCTCGTCCGGATCTCGGCCGGGATCGAGGATCCGCAGGATCTAATCGACGACATCTCACAGGCGCTCGACTAGGAATGCTGAATGCTGAGTGAACTGAATGTGAATCGAATGAACGGCTGAATCCTGAATTCCGTGCACTTCTGAATCCAGAATTCAGCATTACTTCGTCGACTCCCCCACCCACTTCAGATACGCCTCGTTGCCGTCGGCGATGGCAAGGACGATGAACTCGGGCACTTCATAGGGGTGGAGCTCGCGGACGCGGTCCCAGAGCGCGTTGAGGCGATCGCGGTCGTCTTGATGATGACCTGGCGTTCGGTTTCGTGCTCGACGCGGCCTTCCCAGCGGTAGACCGAATCCATCGGCGCGAGGATGTTGACGCAGGCCGCGAGGCGCTCGTTCAGCACGCGCGCGGCCGAACTCCGGGCCGTCGGCGTCGGCGGGCAGCGTCGTCATCACCACAACATATTCAACACTCATCGACTGCACCCACAATCAGCTGCGACCGGTCGGTTGTGCCCTACTATCGGCGGCCCGTCGGGACGAAAACTATTGTACAAAGGACTGTTCCCGACGCCATGTCTGTCATTCCCGAGGCCCCTCGTCCCCGTATTCGCCGCCCCGAAGGAGCCGAACCGCTCCGGCGCAAGAGTATGGCACCTCTCCGCCCGCCGACGACCATTTGGCGGCGGGCGCTGAATTATCTGCTGGTGTTTGCGACCGTGGTGCTGCTCGTGGATGCGCTCGTCGGCGAACGGGGGCTGGTGGCGAGCGTGCGTGCGCGCCAGCAATCGGATGAGCTCCAAACCAGCGTGTCGCAGCTGAAAGCACGAGAACGCGCGGCTGCGCGAGCTCGCCGACCGCCTGGAGACCGACCCGACGACGATCGAGTCGGTGGCGCGCGAGAAGCTCGGCCTGGTCCGGGCCGGCGAGATCCTGGTGGTCGTGAAAGACATCGAGCCCGCGACAAAATAGTTCGCGCGGTTGCGCATCCTCGCGTCGAAGTGTTACGATTGGGTTTCCCTGACGCGGGGTGGAGCAGTCCGGTAGCTCGTTGGGCTCATAACCCAAAGGTCGCGGGTTCA
>CAWKBU010000031.1:0-344446 GCA_963847975.1 uncultured Acidobacteriota bacterium
CAGCACGCCGCTTCGCTTGACCGACACGCTGAGCTTTTCGGTCGATCGGCCCTGTGAAGAACGGCTGGTACGCGACGGCATACGAATTCTTCAGTTCCGCCGCGATCCGCTGCAGTCCCTGGGTAATCCCCGGGGCGGCGACGATACTTCACGCGAGCCGCCGCTCTGCTTCGGACCCTCGCCGAGCACTTCACTCAGGTTCAGGTTTTCTTCGAGCAGCAGGGACGGCTTGTCGATCGCGCGCGTCTGGCGGATCGCGGAATTCGCCACCGCGATCACGTAGAGCGCACTGCGGCTCTTGGCCAGCTGGTCGAGCACGTGGTGCGCGGGGAGCGTGCTGTGCTCCTCGCCGCCGACCGTGACCGCGATGATGATCGGGCGGGCCGCCTCCCGTTTTTCCAGGTCTTTGGCCGCCTGGAAGATGCCCTCGAGCAGCTGGCCGCCGTCGGGAATTGCCGGGCGGGCGCTGAGCTGAACGATGGCATCGACGACCGTCTGTGCGTTGGAGGTGTAGTCGACGAGCCTCTGCGTCTGCCCCATGACCGTGCTCAAGGACATCTCGGCGCGGCCCTGCAGCAGCTGCACGAAATTGACGAGGCCCGAGCGGAAGATTCCCGAACCGTTGTCGTCGACGATGATGGCGATCTGCATCGGGACGCGCGCCAGTTCCACCTTGAGAACGTCGCGGTTCTTGCCGTCCTCCTTGATGGAAAAGTCATCGGCGACCAGGTCAACGACCGGCGCACCGTTTCCCTCCGTCGCGGTGACGAAAACTGTATTCGTGCGTCCCTGGGGAATGGGGGCGGGACTCGCAGGCTGTGATTGCGCGGGCCACGCCGGCCAGCGTCGCGCAGGCAATCAAGGACACCGCCGCGAGTGACCGGGCCACGCTCCACCTCCCGGCCTGAGTATAGGCTCCTCCAAGGGTTTTTGACAGGGCCACAGACGGGCCCCGGCAGGCCATCCGGAGCGCCCTGCGAAACGCCGCCAGAGACCCCGCGGAGGCCCGAATTCCGGGCCCGTCCCTGATATATGATGACCGTTCGAATTACTGCTCCTGGAGGCTCCTGGTGAAACGGATCGGGATGGGGATTGTGGGCGCCGGCTTCGTCGGCCCTCATCACATTGACGCGGTCAGACGGCTGGGGTTCGTCGACGTCCTGGCGGTTGCCGGCAGCAGCGACGCCACCGCCAAGGCAAAGGCTGAGGCGCTCGGCGTACCCAAGGGGTATGGCCGCGCCAACTGCATCGTCGAAGCGATTCTCGACAGCGCGAAGAAGGGCAGCGTCTGGACCAAGGTGAATTACTAGCTGTCAATTTTGGCGAGAGCTGAAACTGAGACTGCGAGCTAAGAGAGCACATGCCGATCAAACCGTTCGAACCGAAGTTCATGAAGGTGGGCGTCCTCACGGCGGCGCTGCAGGAGCTGACGCCGCGCGAGGTCCGCGACCCCGATCCCGATCGCGCGATCGAAGAGTGGGTGGAATTCGCCGCGAGCTGGGCGCGAGCTACATCCAGCTGTCCGCCGCGCTGCATCCGAGCGAGTCCGACGTGCCGCCAGAAGCGATGCTCGATCCGGTGGCCAACACGCTCGATTTGCGCAAGCCGTTCGACAAGGAGCGCGCGCGGCGCGTCGAAGCGGCGCTCAAGCAGAGCGGCGTCGGCCTCTCCGACGTCGGCTACTTCGACAACATGCTGCATCACGATCCGGCGGTCCGCAAGAAGAAGCACGACTTCATGCTGCGCGTGTTCGATGCGGCGGTGCTGCTCGGCGTCGAACGCGGTCTGCGGCTTCGTCGGGCGCAACCAGCAGCACAGCATGGACCAGAACCTGGTCGACTTCGAGGAGCAGTTCATCCCGCTGCTGAAGGCGGCCAAGGAGCGCGGTCTGACCTACCGCGTCGAACAGTGTCCGATGCCCGGCTGGACGACCGGCGACAACTGGCACAACAACATCGCCTACACGCCGGGCACCTGGATCGCGCTGCACGGATCTGCGAGAAGCACGGCGTCGGCGATCAGTTCCGCATTCACTACGACCCGTCGCACGCGATCCTGATGGGCCAGGACACGCGCTCGATCTTTCAGTACCTGAAGGACACCGGCTACAACTTCCTGATCGGCGGGTTCCACGTCAAGGGACAGGTCATCGACTCGAAGGGCGTCTCGGCGTGGGGCTACGGCGGGCCAGACGATCGAGCGCGGCGACTGGATCGACGGCAAGCCGTCAGCGAATCCAGCCGATCAGGTGAACGCGTGGAAGAAGCAGGTGGTGCTCGCCGAGCACGAGCTGCCGGGCACGGCGCGGCACGATCCGCTGGCCTACCTGCAGAATCGAACGGTCGACTGGCTCGATCACCAGCTCGCCGCGCGCGAGCTGCTGCAGCTCGACGTCGCCAACACGCATCTCGTCGTCGAGCACGAGTATCCGAAGGCGCGCATCCAGGACAAGGCACGCTCAAGCCGATCCTGCAGGGATCGATCGCCTTCGTCCGCCACATCGACGAGGCCGCCGGCGCATGTTCGCGCTGCACGAAGTGCTGGCGGCGCAGGGGATCCCCGTCCAGGGGGTCGGGCGGCAGGCGTACCGGACGTAGAAAGACGGCTCAGGCTTTGGGCTCAAGGCTTCAGGCAAGACCTTCGAACGTGCTCTCGAAGGTTTCGCTGAAGCCTGAGCAGCCTGAGAGCCTAGAGCCTATTTAGCCGCGAAGCAGTAGAATCAGCCCCGCGCCCCCTGTCGCAACGAGGTTGTCCTGGCTGCAGCCCTTGGTGGCGTGCGCCGAGTTCCAGGACGTCGGGTTCGTGCCGCCGCCCTGACGGTCGTGGTGGCCGACCTGCGCGCTGCCCTTCGCCGCTGCTCGTCCAGTTGTTGCACGTCAACGCATCGCCCGCGAGCGTCCCGTCCAGGTTCGAGCCGGTCAGGATGTCGTGCGTGTTCGGCGTGTCGCCACGGCCGTTGACGACGCCGCCCTTCTCCGTCAGCGAGTTCTCTTTGCTCAGCTTGTTGTTGTCGCTATGCAAGTCGGCGACGCTCGTGGCCACCACTACTCCCTTGGCGTTCTGCCACGGCCCGGCGCCGATGCGGTCCTTCGCGTTGACGGGCTTGGCGCCGCTGGCGCTCAGGTAGGCACGCCAGGTCCGGTTTCCTGCACCGGCCGCCTGCGCGAGCTGCTGGCAGTGCTTGTCCGCCCCCTCCACGCCGCCAAAGTCCGCGCCCTTCCCCGAACCCGCGCTCGTGATGAAGAAGCTCAGACCGCCGGGCTTCTGCTGCGCGCCGACCATGCACACGCCCACCATCGCCATCGGTATCGCAAAACGAAACGCCCACGCCTTGGTCATTGCAAATCCTCCTGAGTAACGGATCGTTGGCAATCGGCATCGCCTGTGTCAAGCCGGTCCGCGTGACGCCGGTGTATGCTCAGCGGGCACGAGGGCCTGTGCCCTCGAGGAGAGTCTCCATAGATGAGAATCTCGCCGGATGAGAGTTTTGTGCCGCCCTTCTCCTCACCCTGAGTCTGCGCAGCCGCTGTCAGCCGGAGCAGGCGGCGCCCAAGAAAGCCCGGCAAGGTCCCAGCAGGCAGACGAAGAACGCGCATGGAACACTGCGGTGCCGACCTGCGGCAACCTCGCGGTCAGATCGGTCCCGCGCTGATTCCGCAGGGCCGCGGCGGGCCGCCGCCGGCAGCCGCAGCGAACCCGGTCCGCCGCAGCCCGCGGCGAGGCCAGACGGCTGTGGCGCAGCCCACGCCGGCTCAGGCCTGCCACCGGCACCGCCCGCGCAGGCTCCGGCGCCGCGCCGTCGACGGCCACCGCCGGCGACAGCACCCCTGCCGCCGCTGCAGACGCTTCACCAATCAGACCATGCGGATGATCCTGCGCACGAGCATCGGCGGCCGGCGCGCGCGGGTGAAGCTGTCGAACGCGTTCAACGGGACTCCGGTCGAAATCGGCGCCGCGCACATCGCCATCCGCGACAGGGATTCGGCGATCGTCGCCGGCTCGGATCGCGCGCTGACGTTCGCCGGCCGGCCGTCGATCAAGATGACGCCAGGGATGGTGGTCGTGAGCGATCCCGTCGACCTGACCGTCGCGCCGCTCGCCGACCTCGCGGTCAGCCTCTACTTCCCGGCGACACCGGCGCGCCGACGACGCACGCGACCGGGCTGCGTCCGACCTACATCTCGCGGCGAGGGCGACTTCACGGGCGGCCCGACGATCCCGGACGCGACGACGCGGATGTCGTACTACTGGCTCGCCGCCGTCGAGGTCGACGCGCCAGCCGGCACGCCGCTCATCGTCGCGTTCGGCGACTCGATCACCGACGGCGCGCGCTCGACGCCCGACACGCACAACACGTGGCCGGCGATTCTGGCGACGCGGCTGGCGGCAGACAAGGCCACGGCGCACTTCGCCATCGTCAACCAGGGGATCGGCGGCAACCGCGTGCTGACCGACGGCGCCGGCCTCGCCGGCGTCAGCGCGCTCGCGCGCTTCGACCGCGACGTGCTGAGCCAGCCGGGCGTGCAGTGGCTGATGATGCTCGAGGGCATCAACGACATCGGCAGCGCCACCGCGCAAACCGCCAATTCCGTGCCGATCACCGCCGAAGATCTGATCTGGGGGCTGCGGCAGATCGTCGACCGCGCGCACCAGCACGGGATCAAGGTGGTCGGCTGCACGATCCTGCCCGTACGAGGGCGCCGGCTACTTCCGGGAGGAAGGCGAAGACCATCCGGCAGAAGGTCAACGAGTGGATTCGAACGTCTGGTGGCTACGACGCCGTCGTCGACTTCGACGCCGCGACCCGCGACCCGGCCAACCCACGGCGGCTGCGGCCGGAGTTCGATCCCGGCGATCACCTGCACCCGAATGACGCGGGCTACCGCGCGATGGCAGAAGCGGTCGACTTGAGGATCTTCAATCCGAAGGCGCGCGCGGCTACGGCGAACAAGTCGCGGCCATAGCTCCAGCGAGCAGCCGCACCCGGCAATGCCTGTCTCAGGAGACGCCAATGGCCATCGGTGTAGTCAGGCTGGGAAGCGCCCGGGCGTCCGGCGAAGGACTGCGCCTGGGCACCGTAACGACGACCGCCGAGGGGTGTGCCAAAGGCCGAGCACTCGTCCCGCGACTTCTACGACGTCTGGCTCCCCGACCTGGCGCCCTCGGAGAGCCTCGTCAAGCAAGCGCTCGTTGCATCTGATGAGCGGGCATGGGCCGCCTTCGTGCGGCGCTACCGCGCCGAGATGAAGCGGCCCGAGGCGGCGCGGCTGCTGACTCTTCTTGCCTCCTTTTCGTACATGACCAACTTCTCAGTTGGCTGTTATTGCGAAAGACGAGGCCCGTTGCCACCGTTCTGTGCTGAGAGCGCTCTTGCGCGAGCCGGAGCCGACATCGCCTGAGGTCGCGCTCGATCAGTGCGACTCCCTCGTCACCGTCGACCCGCGGCATCCGACCAGGAAGTCCAGGTCGGCGCCGAGGTTCGCCTGCTGCACGTGCTTGACGTAGAGGCCCTGGTAGCCGCCCTTCATCGACGGTTCGGGCGCCTTCCACGCCGCGCGGCGCTTCGCCAGCTCGGCGTCGGACACGTCGAGGGTCAGCCTGCGTCCCGGCACGTCGAGCTCGATCATGTCGCCGTCCTTCACGAGCGCGAGCGGGCCGCCGACGGCGGCCTCGGGGCAGACGTGCAGAACGACCGTTCCGTAGGCGGTGCCGCTCATGCGCGCGTCAGAGATGCGGACCATGTCGGTGACGCCGGTCTCGAGCACCTTCGGCGGCAGGCCCATGTTGCCGACTTCCGCCATGCCTGGATAGCCCTTCGGTCCGCAGTTCTTCAGCACGAGCACGCACGACGCGTCGACGTCGAGGTTCGGATCGCCGATGCGCGCGTGATAGTCCTCGATCGTCTCGAACACGACGGCCCGGCCGCGGTGCTTGAGCAGATGCGGCGACGCCGCCGACGGCTTGAGCACGGCGCCGTCCGGCGCCAGATTGCCGGTGAGAACCGCGATGCCGCCCTGCTCGAGCAGCGGCTTCTCGAACGGCATGATGACGTCGGCGTTGTAGGTCGGCGCCTGCTGGCAGTTCTCCCAGATGCTCTTGCCGTTGACCGTCAGCGCGTCCTTGTTGAGCAGCCCGTTCTCGCCGAGCGCCCGCACGATCGCCGGCAGGCCGCCGGCGTAGTAGAAGTCCTCCATCAGATACTTGCCGGACGGCTTGAGGTTCAAGAGCGTCGGCACGTCCTTGCCGAACCGGTCCCAGTCTTCGAGCGTCACTTCCACGCCCACGCGACCGGCCATCGCCAGCAGGTGGAGAACGGCGTTGGTCGAGCCGCCGACGGCGCCGTTGACTCGAATCGCGTTCTCGAACGCCTCGCGCTTCAGGATCTGCGAGATCTTCACGTCCTGATGGACCATCTCGACGATGCGGCGGCCGGTGAGCTGGGCGAGCGTCAGACGTCGCGAGTCCGGAGCGGGAATGGCGGCATTGTGCGGCAGGCTCATCCCCAGCGATTCGACCATCACCGCCATCGTCGAGGCCGTGCCCATGACATTGCAGACGCCGGTCGAGCGGCTCATGCCGGTCTGCGCGTCCATGAAGCTCTCGAGGCTCATCCGGCCGGCGCGCATCTCCTCGCTGAAGCGCCAGACGTCGGTGCCGGAGCCGATGTCCTGGCCGCAGAACTTGCCGTTGAGCATCGCGCCGCCGGAGAGCACGATCGTCGGCAGATCGACGCTGGCGGCGCCCATGATCAGCGCCGGCGTCGTCTTGTCGCAGCCGCAGAGCAGGACCACGCCGTCGATCGGGTTGGCGCGGATCGACTCCTCGACGTCCATGCTGATCAGATTGCGGAAGAGCATGGCCGTCGGCCGCAGGTTCGTCTCGCCGCTCGACATCACCGGGAATTCGACCGGGAACCCGCCCATCTCCCAGACGCCGCGCTTGACGTGATCGGCGAGCTGCGCGGAAGTGCGCGTTGCACGGCGTCAGCTCCGACCACGTGTTGCAGATGCCGATGACCGGCCGGCCGTCGAACACGTCCTGGGGATAGCCGCGCATCCAGCTGCGGTGAATGAATCCGTCTTTGTCCGTGCGCGCGAACCATCCGGCGGATCGGAACGTGCGCTTCTTGTCGTCCTTCATAGGTTCCTCACTATACCCGGTCAGTGTGATTGCTCTCCGTAGCTTCGGCCGCCGTTCGAGCTTCCGGCTTGAGCCGGAAGGCCTTCCGCCTAACAAGGCGTGAAGCTACGGCGGTCCGCTGAAGCTGGCGAAGCGGAACGAGCCAGAAAAGTCGCGCCGCGTTCGTCTTCAGCACCAGCGGCCGCACGTCGTCACGAATGTCGATCTTGGCGAAATCCGCCAGCCATCGATCGGGTGTGATCCATGGATAGTCGGATCCGAACAGCACCTTGTGTTTGAGCAGCGTGTTCGCGTATTGCACCAGCGTCGGCGAGAAATACTTCGGCGACCAGCCCGACAAGATCGATGTAGACCTGCGGCTTGTGCAGGCAGACCGAGATCGCTTCGTCCTGCCACGGAAACGACGGATGCGCCAGGATGATCGGCATGTCGGGAAAATCCACCGCGACATCGTCGATGTGCATCGGGTTTCCGTACTTCAGCCGGATGCCGCCGCCGCCGCGCATGCCGGTGCCGATGCCGCTGTGGCCGGTGTGAAAGAGGACCGGCAGCTTCGCCTCGGCGAAGACCTCGTACACCGGATACGCCAGGCGGTCGTTCGGAAAGAACTGCTGCAGCGGCGGGTGCAGCTTGAGACCACGGACGGCGCCGGTCGCAACCAGCCGCCGCGCCTCGGCCACGGCTGACGCGCCGCGCGTCGGATCGACGCTCACGAACGGCATCGCGATGTCGGCGATTGGCGGCGGCGAACGCGAGGATGTCGTCGTTGGTCACGTGCGGACGGCCGGTCAGCTGCTCGTCGACGGTGAAGACGACGCACGCCATCTTGCGCGAGCGATAGTAGTCGGCGAGCGCCTGCGGGGCCGGCTCGCCGGCCTTTCGCCGAAGTACTTCTGCGCGCGGCGGCGTCGGTCTCGGTGGCCGGCGCCTCGTGCTCGAGGTGCACGTGGACGTCGATGGCCGCAAGCTCGTCGACATTCATCAAAGCGCCACTCGTTCTCCCTCGGTCAGGATTCCGCATCCATCGACGTGCGCACGCAATGACGTGCGCCGGCGGATCGCCGGCATACAGGTCATCGACGAGCGGCCGCCGCCGCTCGAGGATGGCGCGCTGATTGAGCGAACCTTTGTCGGTGACTTCGCCGGCATCGAGCGAGGGCGGCGCCTCGAGAACGAATCGCGCGCCGCGGCCGCGAAGCGCTGCCGGTGCCGCCGGCCGCAAAGGTCACCAGCAGCATCGCGCACGCGCTCGCGAACCGCCGGATGGCAGACGACCGCATTGGGCGCACCGCTTCCGCCGTGAGATCGGGCGTCAGCCGGCGGCAGGCGTCGACGTCCGGCACGAGCAGCAGGCCGACCTCGTCGCGGTCGTGTCCGGCAATCACCGCGTCGCGCACGTAGGGCGCGAAGTGGGCCACGACTCTGCGCCCGCAGCGGACCGACGCTGACCCAGGTGCCGGTCGAGAGCTTGAAGTCTTCCTTGATCCGGCCGTCGAAGACGAGCCCCTTCGAGAGATCCTCGTCGATCGATCGGGCCGCGCCGCATCGCCCATGCAGTAGAAGCCCTCGTCGTCGAAGGCGTCGCGGGTCAGCGCGTCCTGCCGCCAGTAGCCCGGGCGTCACGTTCGGGCCGCGGACGCGCATCTCGAGCTTCTGCGCCACCGGCGACGAGCTTGGCCTCGACGCCCGGCACGGGCAGGCCGATCGCCGACGACAGCTCGCTCGGCCACGGCCGGCAGATCGCCATCGGCGCCGTCTCGGTCGCGCCGAGGCCGGTGACGAGCACGAGGCGTTCGCCGCACGTCTCGACGGCGAGGCGCTGAGCTCGTCGGCCACGTGCTGCGACAGGCTCGCGGCGGCGTAGAACAGCACCTGCACACGCCGCGAAGAACGTGCGCCGCGAGCTGCCGGTCGTGTCGCGAGACGCCCGCACCAGCTCTTCGTAGCCCTTCGGCACGTTGAGATAGATCGTCGGCGCGCACTTCGTGGAGGTTGCGCACGCTCTCGTCGAACGCGCCCGGCATCGGACGGCCTTCGTCGAGGTACAGCGAGCCGCCGTTGTAGACGACGATGCCGATGTTGTGGTTGCCGCCGAACGTGTGGTGCCAGGGCAGCCAGTCGACGAGCACCGGCGGCGCGTCGCCGAGAAACGGCAGCGTCTGCAGGATCATCTGCTGGTTGCTGCAGAGCATCCGGTGCGTGTTGATGACGCCTTTCGGCGCGCCGGTCGAGCCCGACGTGAAGAGGATCTTCGCGACGTCGTCCGGATCGATCGCGCGCGTGACGCGCTCGTCGACCGTCGAGGTCGCTCGAGCGACTCGTCGGCGTGACGAGCCAGACGCCTCGACGTCGGTCGCATCGGTGACGACTCGACGTCGGGAGCAACCGCCGCCTCCATCGCCCGCGCGAAGCGCTGCCCGATCGGACACGAAGACGAAACCCGGCGACAGAAGCCCGACGACGTGCCTGAGCGCGCCGAAGTCGGCCGAGACGAGCGAGTACGCGGGCGAGATCGGCGCGAAGGGTATGCCGACGTGCTGCGCCGCGAGCGCCAGCAGCAGGTGCTGCGACGTCGTTGCCGGAGAGGATCGCCAGCGGACGCTCCGGCTGACAAGCCGCGATCGAGGAGCGCCTGGCCGAGCGCACGAACTGCCTCGAGGGCCTCGCCGTAGGCGATCGTCGCGCGTTCCGTCACCGTCGCGCCAGGCGAGAAGCGTGCGCTCGGGCGCCACCCGTGCCCAGTGCTCCAGGCGCTCGGTGAGCACGCGCGGGTACGCGCCGAGCGGCTGGCGCGCGCGCAGGATGACCGAGCCGTCAGGCCGCTCGTCGACCGCCGGCGTCAGATCGCCGAGCCGCACGTGCCGCCATGGTGCGTGTCACGGTCAGACTCATTTCGATCCGGAACGTGCCGGACGCAGCATCAGAAAATCGAACTGACCCCGAGCTGACCACATAATGAAGCGCCCATGTCACAACGCCAGCCGGTCGATATCGGCCACCTCCTCGACGACGGCCGACTGGAGCGGCCGCCAGAAGCTGTTCGTCCTGCTGACGGCGCTGACCATCGTCTTCGACGGCGTCGACAACCAGCTGCTCGGCATCGCCGTGCCGGCGATGATGCGCGACTGGGCGCTGCCGCGCGGCGCCTTCGCGCCGGTCCTCGCCAGCGGCATGATCGGCATGATGATCGGCGGCGCGCTCGCCGGCATCGTCGGCGACAGCTTGGGACGGCGCGTCGCGCTCATCGGCAGCGTCGCTCATCTTCGGCGTGCTCACCGCCGCGGCCGCGCTCGTCGACAGCCTCTGGGCGCTCGCCGCGCTGCGCTTCCTCGCCGGCCTCGGCCTCGGCGGCGCCATGCCCAACGCCGCCGCGCTCGCGTCCGAGTACGTGCCGCGCCGGCACCGTCCGTTCGCCATCACCTTGACCATCGTCTGCGTTCCGCTCGGCGGCACGCTCGCGGCGTTCGTCGCCGGATACGTCATGCCCGTGTTCGGCTGGCGCACGCTCTTCGCGTCGGCGGCGCGCTGCCGCTCGTCGTCGCCGTCATCCTGATGCGCTTCCTGCCCGAGTCGCCGCGTTTCCTCGCGCGCCATCCGGAGCACTGGCCCGAGCTCGAGCGCATCCTCCGGCAGATCGGCCACGGCGTCCCGGCCGGCAGCGCGCTTCGTCGATCTCGGCGAGAAGGCCGTCGCCCGCGCGTCGGTCGGCGCGCTCTTCACGCCGGAATTCCGCCGCGACACGCTGGCGCTCTGGGGCGCGATGTTCGCGTGCATGCTCGCGGTCTACACCGCGTTCAACTGGGTGCCGTCGATGCTGGCCGGCGCCGGCCTCGGACTGGCCGTCGCCAGCAACGGCATCGGCGGCCTTCAATCTCGGCGGCGTCGCCGGCGCGATCTTGCGGCGGCCTGGCTCATCGCCCGCATCGGCTCGCAGGCCGACGATGCTGTCGATCTCGGCCGGCTGCGATTGCCGGCGCCGCTGATCGCTCGCCTCGATGCCCATCACCGCCACGGCGAACACGCTCCCCATCGTCGTCATGCTCGGCGTCACCGGCGCCGTCGATCAACGCCATCCAGACCACGCTGTACGCGCTCGCCGCGCACGTCTACCCGACTGCCGTTCGCGCGACCGGCGTCGGCACGGCCGTCGCGTTCGGCCGCATCGGCGGCGTCCTGAGCTCCTACGCCGGCGAATGGGCGCTCGAGCCGGCGGCAGCCACGCTTTCTTCACGCTGATGGCGGCGTCGATGGCCGTCGTCTTCGTCTGCCTCGCGCTCGTCGGACGCCACGTCCACGCGCGAACGTGACGAGTCCGGCTGACGCCGGACACCACATCGCGACGGCCATGCCGACGCTACGCTCCCCAGACCTCCCGCGCGGTCTCGACAATCAGCGCCAGCTTCGCCATCTCTTCCTCGATCGTCAGCGCGTTGCCTTCGACGGTCGACGAGAAGCCGCACTGCGGGCTGAGGCAGAGCTGCTCGAGCGGCACGAACTTCGACGCCTCGTCGATGCGGCGCTTCAGAGTCGTCCTTCTGCTCGAGCGCGCCTTTCTTCGTCGTCACCAGGCCGAGCACGACGAACTTTCCCTGCGGCACGAAGCGCAGCGGCTCGAAGCCGCCCGATCGCGCATCGTCGTACTCGAGGAAGAAGCCGTCGACGTTCAGCTGATTGAACAGCGCGTCGGCGACGTGCTCGTAGCTGCCGGTCGCGACCCAGGACGACTTGAAGTTGCCGCGGCACATGTGCGTGCAGACGCGCATGCTCGCCGGCTTCTTCGCCAGCGCCGCGTTGATGTGGCGGATGTAGGTCTCGTGCTGATGCTCGCCGTCGCCGCCGAGGCCGGTGACGTATTCGCGCTGCGACGGATCGTTGAGGTACGCGAGGCTGGTGTCGTCGAGCTGCAGATAGCGTGCAGCCGAGCGTGCCGAGCGCCGCGATCTGATCGGCATAGACCTGCTCGAGGTCGCGCCAGAACTCCTCGATGTCGGGATAGACGCGCCGGATCGATGGCGGCGCGGCCGCCGCGGTAGTGCACCATGCTCGGCGAGGGAATCGTCAGCTTCGGCGTCGCCCTTGGCCACCGAGCTGCAGGAAGCTGAAGTCGTCGGCGAAGATGCACGTGTCGAGCTTGAGCTTGCCGGTGACGCGCATGGCCGCCGGCGTGAACTCGATGTCGCCCTTCTCGTTGTGGAACTGGACCTTCAGGTTGTCCTGCGCCTTCGTGATGCCGCCGATCTGGTAGATGAAGTCCATGTGCCAGGACGCGCGGCGGTATTCGCCGTCGGTCACGCCCTGAAGGCCGAGGTCCTCCTGCATCTTCACGACGCCCGGATGCGCGTCGTCTTCGATCCGGCGCTTGTCGCTCGGCGGTGATGCGGCCCTGCGGCGAAGTCGTCGCGGGCCTTGAGCACGTCCGGGGTCCGGAGCAGGCTGCCGACGTGGTCGGCTCGAAACGGCGGAAGGGTTCTACGCGACATCCGAAATGGCCTCGACAAATGGTGCAAGCTGATAGGTCAGCGGCCTCTGTGCATGCAGAAACGCTACGACGGCCAGCCTGACCGGTCTGATTCAATCACAAGTTCGGCTGAACTGTGTCCCATCATTTCCGTCCTTGCATGCAGACTGATGGCCGTGCTACGGTTCCTGTCACAAAAGCAGGTCCTGTCTTGACCCAGCGCGGCCCCAGCCTCGAATCCCAGACCCTTCGCGCTCTCCTCGAGATGCGGGAGCTCATGCTTCGAGGTGCGTTCCGGCCAGGTGAACGGCTCCGAGAGGTGCCATTGGCCGCGCGGCTGAACGTCTCGCGGACGCCGTTGCGGCTGGTGCTGGACCGGCTGGCCCAGGAGGGCCTTCTGAAGGCCCGGCCGACCGGAGGCTTCGTCGCCAGCGAGTTCACGGTCGAGGACATCCGGGACGCGATCGAAATGCGCGGCGTGCTCGAAGGCGCCGCCGCCCGGCTGGCAGCCGAGCGGCCCAAGAATCCCGACGATGTGGCGGCGCTTCGCGGCCTGATCGTCGCGCTCGACGCGCTGGTCCGCGAAACACCGACGGATATCGAGTTTTTTGCCCGCTACATCGACCTCAACGGTCAGTTCCATGTCGCTGGTGCTGGAAATGGCGAGAAGCGCTATGCTCAGTCGGTCCATGGAGCACGTCCTGACGCTCCCGTTCGCGTCCCCGAACGCGTTCTTCCTGACCGAGACGGAAACGCAGGAAGGGTGGGAGACGATCGTGCTGTCGCAGGCGCATCACCGGGCCATTGCCAACGCCATCGTCGACGGCGAGGGCGCGCGAGCTGAAGCGCTGGCTCGCGAGCACTCACGGCTCGCGCGGACCAACCTCGAGACGGCGCTCAAGGACCGAACGCTGACCCGCATTCCCGGAGCATCACTCGTCAAGTTTCCGGAGGCTATCTGAGATGATTCGCTTCAAGTATCCCCGCGTGGTCGTTGCCGCGGCGCTGGTGGCCATGTGGGGCGCGAGCACGACCGTCACGTCCCAGCGATCGACGTCGAGCCGCTCGGCGGCGGCGATGACGGCCGCCGCGACGAAATGGCTGGAAGCGCTGACGCCGGAACAGCGGCAACAGGCAAGCTTTGCCAATGACGCGGAAGAAAAGGTCCGTTGGAACTTCATCCCGACGAACATGTTTCCGCGCAAGGGCGTTCCGTGGAAGGAAATGACCGAGCCGCAGCGCAAGCTCGCGCACGAGCTGCTCAAGGCAAGCCTGAGCCAGAAGGGCTACGTCACGGCGACGACGATCATGGAGCTCGAGACGATCCTCCATGCCATCGAGAACTCCGACGGCAAGAAAGGCGCAAATGTTCGCGACCCGGAGCTCTACTTCTTCACGATTTTCGGGACGCCGTCACCGAAAAACACCTGGGGCCTTCGCGTCGAAGGACACCACGTATCGCTCCACTTCACCGTCGCCAACAACACGCGCCGTCGCGAACACGCCAGCGTTTTTCGGCAGCAATCCGGCTGAAGTTCGCGTCGAGGGGCCAAAGAAGGGCCTTCGCGTGCTGGGCTCGATGGAGGATGCCGCGCGAGCATTGCTGGCAACATTCGACGACACGCAGCGCGCCGCGGCCATCTACGACAAGGTCGCTCCCGGCGATATCCTCAGCAAGACCGATGTGACGATCAATCCGATGTCGCCTCCCGGCGTTGCCGCTAGCGCGCTGAAGCCGGAGCAGCGCGATCTCCTGCAGAAGCTCATCGAGACTTACACGGTGCAGATGGCCGACGACGTCGCCGCCGACCGGCTGGCGAAGATCAAGCAGGCGGGACTCGAGAAGGTCACGTTCGCGTGGTCCGGCGAAACCGAGGTCGGCAAGAAGCACTACTACCGCGATCCAGGGCCCGACGTTCCTCGTGGAGTACGACAACACGCAGAACGATGGCAATCACGTCCACTCCGTGTGGCGCGACTTCACGGGCGACTTCGGCCGCGACCTGCTCCGCGAGCACGTCAAGGGCCAGCCGCACTAGTGGGAGCTTCCGCCTGAAGGCGGAAGCCACAGGATCTCGGCCACTGGACTCGACGTGGGATCTTCCGCCTGAAGGCGGAAGCCACAGGATCTCGGCCGCACAGCCGCCGTGGCTTCCGCCTTTAGGCGGAAGATCAGCAGAAACCCGGGCGGGGGGAAATCCCCCGCCCGTCCTGTCTCTGACGTCAACGGGTAGGGCCCAGCGGCCGTATTGAGGTGATATGCAGTCGTCGATCAGACTCGTGTTCCCCGCCCTCTTCCTTGGTCTGGCGATTTCTGGCCTGCACGCGCAAAACCCGCCGCCACAGACGCCACCCACTGCCCCGCCACAGGGTGGCGCTCCGGCGCCGCCGGTCGGTGGATCCGCACAGGGAGGTCCGGGGCGTGGTGGCCGAGGCAATCCGGCCGCCGGGCTGGTCACGCAGTTCTGCGCGTCGTGCCATGGGCCGACTCTTCAGGGTGGCTCCGCGGCCAGCCTGATGGACGAGGAATGGAAGTTTGGTGGCGACGACGCGAGCATCGCGGCGAGCATCCGCGATGGCCGCCCCGGCACGGCGATGGCACCGTTCAAGGATCTGATCACCGAAGAACAGATCCGGGCACTCGTGTTCTACATCCGCGATCAGGCCGGCCAGCTCAAAGGCAAACCGGAAACGAAGGTCGATCCCCAGGGCGCCGTACTCAAGACCGAGAAACAGACGGTCAAGCTCGAAGTCGTCGCCAAGGATCTCGAGACGCCGTGGGGCATCGCGTTTCTTCCGGATGGTCGGCTGCTCGTGACCGAACGTCCGGGCCGTCTTCGCATCGTCGACAAGGGCAAAGTTCTCCCGCCAGTCACGGGAACCCCGACCGTGTGGGTGCGTCAGGATGGCGGCCTCTTCGACGTCGAAGTGCATCCGCAATACGCCAAGAACGGGTGGATTTATCTCTCGTACTCGGAAACGCTTCCCGGATACAAAGCGCCCGAGCCGGATCCGGCAGCGGCCGCTGCTCCGCCTCAGGGAGGCCGTGGCGGGCCGCCGAGCCCTCCGTCGATGACCGTCATCGTCCGCGGCAAGATCAAGGACAACGCGTGGGTTGAAGAGCAGGTGCTCTTCCGCGGCAAGCCGGAGCTCTACTCGCCGGCGAACTTCCACTACGGATCGCGCTTCGTGTTCGATCGAGAGGGTCACCTCTTCTATTCACTCGGCGACAAGGGAAGTCCGGAAAGCGCGCAGGACCTGTCGATGCCAACCGGCAAGATCCATCGCATCAACGACGACGGATCGGTGCCGAAGGACAATCCATTCGTCAATACGCCCGGCGCGGTCCCGTCGATCTGGAGCTACGGCCATCGCAATCCGCAGGGGTTTGCGTTCGATCCGGTCACCAACAAGCTATGGGAAACCGAGCATGGCCCGACCGGTGGAGACGAGCTGAATCTCATCGAACCCGGCAAGAACTACGGCTGGGCGGTCGTGTCGTACGGCATGCAGCCGGGCATCACGAAATCGGAGCAGGAAGGGATGGTGGCGCCAAAGGCGTACTGGACGCCGACCCTCGCGCCGGCCGGCATTGTCTTCTATCAAGGCAAGCGCTATCCCGGCTGGCAGAACAGCCTGTTCGTGGCCGGCCTCGGCGGCCAGCAACTTCGGCGGCTCGAGATCAAGAACGACACCGTGACCAAGCAGGAAGTGATCTTCAACGAATACGGTCGCGTGCGCGACATCATCATCGGGCCCGACGGATATCTCTACGTAGCAGTCAGCCTGCCGGGGCAGCGCCTTTCGGATACGACGGCCGGCGTCATCATTCGCATGCTGCCCCAATAAGGCCACTAGTCATCACTCGCTGTAATCGTTCGTCCTGTGCAGTCGTAATGGGAGAGGCGCGCCGATTGGCGACGCTCGAGGAGGTTGTATGACATCGAGGAGTTCAGCTGGCCGCGGATGGCTGCTGACCGTGGCGGGTTGCACGGCGGCGCTGGTCGCGGGCAGCTTGGGAGGGGCGACCGCGCAGCAGCCGCCTCAGGCGCCCGCAGGGCAGGCCCCGCAGGGTCGCGGCGGCGGCGGCGGGCGCGGCAACGCCGGTCCCGCCATCTTTACGCTCGTCGACGCCGACAAGGACGGCGCGGTCACTCGCGACGAGATGAAGTCGACGTTCGACAAGTGGTACACCGCGTGGGATACCGACAAGACGAACGCGCTGACGCAGGAACAGCTGGCGGCCGGGCTCAACGCCGCGATGCCGGCGCCGGCGTTCCCGGCGGGCGGAGGGCGCGCGGGACAGAACCAGACGCCGAATCCCAATGACGTCCAGGCGATGATGGCCGCCCTTCCAGCTAGCGCTCCCGCGAAGCCGAAGCAGCCGAGAAAGGTGCTCGTTCTCTGCAAGGCCGCGGGATTCGTGCACTCGTCGATTCCCCTGGCGGCGCGCACCATCGAGGAGATGGGCAAGAAGACCGGTGCGTGGACAACCACCATTACCTACGACCCGGCGGACATCAACGAAGCCAACCTCAAGCAGTACGACGCGATTTTCCTGTCGAGCACGACGGGCGCGTTCCTCGACGATCCAAACGACGCCGCCGCGACGGCCGCACGTCGCAAGGCGCTCCTCGACTTCGTGCGCGGCGGCAAGGGCCTCGCCGGCATCCACGCCGCGACGGACTCGTACCACCAGAACCGGCCTTCAGCTGACACCGCCGCAGGCGGTGGCCGGGCGGCAGCCCCGGGGGCGCGCCGGCCGGTCGCGGCGGCGGCCGCGGCGGCGCCGGCACGACGGTTGCCGCGCAGTTCGTGGCGCAGGGCGACAAGAACGCCGATCAGAAGATCAGCCGCGACGAGTTCGTCGGCCTCGCCGACGCGTGGTACACGAAGCTCGATACCGGCAACACCGGCCGTATCAGCCAGGCGGACTTCCCGCAGCGGTTCGCGGCCCTGATGCCGGCACCGCCGGCGCCACCGACTCCGACGACGCCCGTCCGCGGCAATGGCCAGGCGCCGGCGACCAACCTGGGTCCAGACAATCAGGTCGGCACCTGGCCCGAGTTCAACACGATGATCGGCGGCTTCTTCAAGTTCCACTGGAACGATGGCCAGGACATCACTGTGAAGGTGGACGATCCGAACAGCCCGCTGACGGCGATGTTCAAGGGTAAGCCGCAGCTCGTCATCGTCGACGAAACCTACACCATGGGCAGGGAGACCTACTCGCGGAAGAACCTGCACGTCCTCACCAGCATCGACTACGCGAAGATGACGCCCGAGGACAAAGCCAAGGAGTCGAACCCGCGTCCGGACGGGGACTACGCGCTCAGCTGGATCCGCCGCGATGGCAAGGGTCGCGTCTTCTACGAGGCGCACGGCCACAACGAAAAGATCTACGCGATCCCGCAAATTCTCGAGCACGTGCTGGCTGGAATGCAGTATGTTCTCGGGGACCTGCAGGCCGACGACAGTCCGAGCCAGAAATAGCACCGGCGACATCGCACATAGGGAGGCGGGCCACGCTGATGGCAACACTCGATCACAAGGCCATCAGCGCGGCCGCCACTCTCCTCTGGCGGCACTGGACCGCTGGCACCAAACTTCCCAACCTTCCAGAAGACATCCGACCGCTCGATCGATCCGACGGCTACGCCATTCAGGCTGCCGTGGCGGCGCTCTCAGGACAGCGTGTCGTCGGCTGGAAAATCGCCGCCACCAGCGCCGTCGGCCAGCAGCACATTGGTGTCGACGGACCGCTTGCCGGGCGTGTGTTGAGCGCCCGCGTCACGACGGTGACGAAGGACCGTGTGCCGCGCGAACCCACGTCGCTCGACCGCAACATCATGCGGGTGGCGGAGGCGGAATTCGCGTTTCGCTTGAAGGCCTCGCTGCCGGCACGCGAGCGCGTCTACGGCGTGCAGGAAGTCCTCGACGCCGTCGACTCGGTTCATCCGGCGATCGAAGTACCAGACTCGCGCTACGACGACTACGCGCGCGTTGGGGCGCCGCAGCTCATCGCCGATTGCGCCTGCGCCTCGTGGCTGATCGTCGGCGAGCCCGCCGAGGCGGACTGGCGCCGTCTCGATCTCTCGTCGCATACGGTGACCACGTTTCTCAACGACCAGCCGGCCGCAACGGGTATCGGATCGAACGTCTTGCGCGATCCCAGATTGGCCCTGACCTGGCTCGCCAACGAACTCAGAACCTACGGTCAGGGCCTGACGGCCGGCGATCTGATCACGACGGGCACGTGTATCGATCCGGTCGCGATCGCGCCGGGAGATGGATTCAGAGTCGAGTTCGGCGAGCTGGGAGCCCTACGGGTGCAGTTGGTGTAGGAAGGCGACCTCCTATCTCCTACGCCACCCTCAGTAACAGCTTCCCCAGCGTCCGTCGCCCTTCGAGGTCCGCATGAGCGCTGGCGGCCTGGTCCAGCGAGTAGATCCCTGAAATTCGAATCTTCACCGCTCCCGAACCAACGTATCTGAAGACGTCGCCGGCGCGCCAGAGGAGCTCCTTGCGGTCGAGCAGGTAGTGCGCGAGGCTCGGACGGGTCAAGAACAGCGATCCCTTGGCATTCAGGATCGACGGATCGAACGGCGGTACCGCTCCGCTCGACTGCCCGAACAGCGCCATCGTCCCGCGCGGGCGAAGTACGCTCAAGCTCTTGTCGAACGTGGTTCGGCCGACCGAGTCGTAGACGACGTCAACGCCGCGGCCGTTGGTCAGCCGCTTGGTCTCGGTCTCGAAGTCCTGCGTCGTATAGAGGATGGTCGCCTCGGCGCCGAGCTCCCGCGCCTGACGAGCCTTGTCTTCGGTCGACACGGTGCCAAACACGCGCGCGCCGAGATGTCTGGCCATTTGAACGATGAGCCCGCCGGTGCCGCCCGCGGCGGCGTGCACGAGGCAGGTACTGCCCTGTTCGAGCTTGTAAGTCGAATGCGTCAGGTAGTGTGCCGTCATGCCCTGAAGCATGGCGGCGGCGGCGGTTTGAAGATCGACGCCATCCGGGACCTTGACGAGCTGCGCGGCTGGCACGACGGCGTACTCGGCGTACGAGCCGCGGACCATCGTGTAGGCGACGCGATCGCCGGGCCTGACGTCGGTGACCTCGCTGCCGACGCTATCGACGGTACCCGACGCTTCGTTGCCGAGCAGGATCGGCGCTTCTGCTTTGTAGAGCCCGGTGCGGAAGTACACGTCGATGAAGTTGACGCCGGAGAACGCGACCGCAACGACGGCATCCTTCGGCCCTGGCGTCGGCTTCTCCACATCGACGAGCTTCATCTGTTCGGGACCGCCCACGGTTTCGACGACGATGCGCTTCATGATTTCGCTCCATGCACGCTGTTAGGGGCAGACCCTTCGCGGCGATAGGCGCGCGCCAGCAGCGAAACCGGATGCACCACCTGCATGGCCAGTCCAGCGTCGCCGAGACCGCGAGCAATCTGAAGATGACACCCGGGATTGGCGGTGGCAACCACAGCAGCGCGTGTGCCGCGGAGATGTCCAACTTTCCTTTGCAAAAGCGCGTCGGCCTGTGCTGGCTGGGTGAGCGCGTAGATGCCGGCGCTGCCGCAGCACCAGGTGGATTCGGCCAGTTCGACGAGCGAGACGTCTGGCAGAAGACGGAGGAGCGCTCGCGGCTGTCCTGAGACTCTCTGCCCGTGCACAAGGTGACACGAATCATGGTACGTCACCGTCGTCGTGTGGTCGAA
Organism: uncultured Acidobacteriota bacterium; assembly: GCA_963847975.1. Taxonomy (GTDB): domain Bacteria; phylum Acidobacteriota; class Vicinamibacteria; order Vicinamibacterales; family 2-12-FULL-66-21; genus DATBJJ01. Next base: position 20,323 of record CAWKBU010000031.1, read on the forward strand.
CGGCGATGCCAATGGCGCGCGGCAACCAATCTCGACCAGCCACTCGTGGACGTCCTTCAGTTTCCGGTCCCACACCTGTGCCACATCGCGGTAGCGTGCATCCGATTCCAGCAGGTGACCGTAGTGGCGCAGATGCGATCCGCAGCCGCCAGCGTTCGTGATGATCGCATCGTAGCGGTCGGGTGGTAACAGGTCGAGCATCCGTCGCGCCTGCTCGCGCGCGAGCTCCAGCTCGCCGTTGTGCGCGTGAAGCGATCCGCAGCAGGGCTGCTGAGACGGCGTGTCGACGGCGCAGCCATTAGCGAGCAGGACGTCGGCCGTGTCGCGATTGACGTTCGAAAACACCAGGTCCTGGATGCAACCCGTCAGCAACGCCACACGGTGTCGGACTGCGCCGCGTGGGGACTCCTGGGGAGCAATCAGCCGATTCGAGAACGAGGGGGCCATGCGCGGCGCCTGGGGCTCGAGCCGGCGCAGCGTTTCGGGAAGGAACATCGTCAGGCCGAACTGGCGAACGGCCGCCTCGATGCCGCTGCGCTGATAGAGACGCGTCAACGCGCCCACCCCGCGGAGCGCCGCCGGGTTCCTGAAGAGAAAACCCAGCGTCAGTCGCCGCCAGAATGTGCGCGCTGGCGCCTGGTTGATGCCGGAACGTTCGATGTCACTTCGGGCCGTCTCGAAGAGCTCGGTGTAATTGACGCCGGCAGGACACGCCGTCTGGCACGCCAGGCATCCCAGGCAATAGCTCATCTCGTCGGCAAACGTTCGCGAGACGTCGAGGTCACCATCGGCGATCGCTCGCATCAGAGCGATTCGTCCCCTCGGGCTATTCCTTTCGCGCTTGGTCGCGTCGTAGGTCGGACATGTCGGCAGGCACATGCCGCAATGCATGCACTGCTGAAGCACCGAGTAGTCGAGGGTCTGGAGGGTGGCCATCGTCTGGGTCTCGACTCGAGTCTTGTGGCTTCCGCCTTTTAGGCGGAAGCTCTGGGTCCTGTCCTTCCGCCTGAAGGCGGAAGCCACGGACCTGAGCCCTCAATCAAAGATCTTTCCCGGATTCAGAAGGCCCTTCGGATCGAGCGACGCCTTGACCTGCCGCATCAGCTCGAAACTCGCATCGCCTGTCTGCAGCCGAAGCCACGGTTTCTTCGCCAGCCCGACACCATGCTCGCCCGTGATGGTGCCGCCGAGCGCGATCGTCCGCTTGAAGATGGCGTCGAGCGCGCGATGCACGCGGTCCATTTCATCGCCGTCGCGCTCGTCAGTGAGGAACGTCGGGTGCAGGTTGCCGTCGCCCATGTGGCCGAACGTCCCAATCTGCAGGTTGAACGAGGCGGCCGTATCGGCGATGAATCGCACCATCGTCGCCAGCTCGCTGCGCGGGACGGTGACGTCTTCCAGAATCGTCGTCGGACGACGACGCGCGAGCGCGGCAAAGGCATTGCGTCTCGCCGCGGCGAGCTGCAGGCCTTCGGCATCATCTCGGGCAGCACGCACGTCGCGTGCGCGGTGCTGGCGTGCGATTGACTCCATGCGCGCGGCCTCGTCGGCGACCGCCGCTGGGTGCCCGTCAGTTTCCATCAGCAATACCGCATCGCAGTCGGTCGGCAGGCCGACGTGGGCGAAATCCTCGACGCAGCCCGCGGTCATCCGATCGAGGAACTCGAGCGTGCACGGAATGATGCGGGCAGCGACAATCGCCGACACGGTGTCGGCGGCGTCCTCAATCGAGTCGTACAGCGCGAGCATTGTTCGTCGCGCAGCCGGACGCGGGACGAGCTTGAGCAGTACTTCGGTGATGATGCCGAGTGTGCCTTCCGATCCGATGAAGAGGTCCTTGATCGAGTAGCCGGCGACATCTTTCACGCAGGCGCTGCCAAGCCGTGCGACCCGCCCATCCGCCAGTACGACTTCAAGACCCATCACGTAGTCGCGGGTCACGCCGTACTTGAGGCCACGCAGCCCGCCGGAATTCTCGGCCACATTGCCGCCGATGGTGCTGATACGTTGCGATCCGGGATCGGGCGGATAGAAGAGCCCGTGGCGCGCGGCGGCTTCGTCGATCCGCTGCGTGACAGCGCCGGGCTGCGCTCGAAGGGTCAGATTGCGCGGGTCGACGTCGATGATGCGATCCATCTGCGTCAGGCAGATGACCAGGCTGTCCTGCCGCGGCACGCTGCCGCCGCTCAAGCCGGTCCCCGAGCCGCGCGTGACGATCGGCGTGCCGCGCGAGGCGGCGAGCCGGACGCAGTCGGCTACTTGTTCGGTCGTGCGCGGAAAGACGACGGCTGACGGACGCTCTCTGAGAGCCGCCGTGCCGTCGAAGCTGTAGGGAACGAGGTCCTCCGCGCGCGTCAGGACCGCATCGGCCCCGACGATTGAGGCAAGCCCCTGTGCGATGGTGTCCATAAGGTCTGGGGTCAGACGGGGGTCAGACCACCGGGGTCGACCCTGGTGGTCTGACCCCCGTCTGACCCCGGTCTGACCCCTTACAGCCTACAGCACCCGCTGCTTCTGCTCGCCCAGCCCGTCGACACCGAGTCGCATCACGTTGCCCGACTTCAGATACACCGGGGGCTTCTTGCCATGCCCGACACCTGGCGGCGTCCCGGTCGTAATAATGTCGCCCGGCTGCAGGCTCATGAAACGGCTCAAATAGCTGACGAGATACTGCACGCCAAATACCATCGTCTTCGTCGTGCCGTCCTGGTATCGATGTCCATCAACTTCGAGCCACAGGCCGAGATTCTGACAATCAGGCACCTCATCTGCCGTGACGAGCCAGGGTCCGATCGGGCCAAACGTGTCGGCGCTCTTCCCCTTCACCCACTGGCCGGTGCCCTCGAGCTGAAACGCGCGTTCCGATAAGTCGTTGACGACGCAGTAGCCGGCGACGTGCGACATCGCATCCGCTTCGCTGACATACTTCGCCGTCTTGCCAATCACGACACCGAGCTCCACTTCCCAATCGCTCTTCTGCGATCCGCGCGGCAACTCGACATCGTCGTACGGGCCGACGATGCAGGACGTCGCCTTCATGAAGATGATCGGCTCGGCCGGCACGGGCATGTTCGATTCGGCAGCGTGATCCGAGTAGTTGAGGCCGACGCAGACGAACTTGCCGACGACGCCGACGCACGGACCGATGCGTGGCGATCCATTGACGACGGGGAGCGTCGACGGGTCGATCTTCTCGATCCTGGCAAGAGAATCCGGCAGCAACGCGTCGCCGGCGATGTCGTTTACGACCGATGAGAGGTCTCGAATGACGCCGCCAGCATCGAGCAATGCCGGCCGTTCCTTACCCGGAGTACCTACACGAAGCAGTTTCATAGTTCTTAACTATATGGCGTTTTGCATGCAGCCCAAAGTCATGCTAGTGTCGCGTCTCCGAACTTCGCAGACTTCAGGACACACGTGTCGACGCCCATCCGAGCTGGGCCGGAGAACTGTATGCAGAAAGCGCGATTCCTGGTTTTTGCCGGAGCAATTCTCCTCGGCGTCGCGGCGCTGAGCGGCACGATCGCGCGAGTATCGGCACAAACCGGACAGCGCGCCAACCCGCCGGCGGCGGCGCCGACGGAGACGACAGATCCAGGTCCGAAGATTCCTGAGGGCTTCACTCCGATCTTCAACGGCAAGGACCTGACTGGCTGGCATGTCAGTAAGACGAATCACCATGGAACGACGCCCGACTACCACGTGCTCCACGGCCTGATCGTCGGCACGCAGAACCCACGCGGCCAGGGCGGCATTCTTCTCACGGACAAGAAATACAAGAACGTCGAAGTGTATATGGAGATCAAGCCCGACTGGGGCTGCGACAGCGGGCTGTTTCTGAGGTCGAACGAAGCCGGGGACGCGTATCAGGTCACGCTCGACTACCTTCCCGGCGGCGGCATGGGTGGTATTTATGGTGAGGGCCTGAAGGGCGTGCAGAACGCTAATACGTCGACCGCCAAGCTCTCGGACGAGGAACGCGCCGCGCAGGCCAAGCAGCGCGCGGAGACGTGGCAAAAAGCCTGGAAGCGCGAGGCGTGGAATTCAATCCGCGCCCGCATTGTCGGTGACGTGCCGCAGATCACAGTCTGGATCAACGATCAGCTGATCACCGAATTCACGGACACGGCAAACCACGCCGCCGGCGGCGCCACCGACGGCATGATTGCCATCCAGATGCATTTCAGCAACGAGAAGACTCCACGCTGGGTCGACGGCGGCTTCTGGCGCTGGCGAACGATCGCGGTCAAGGAGCTCCCGTAGTTCTCCTGATGGATTCCACACCCTCGAAAGCGCGTTACGTGGTCACCGCGTTTGCGGTGAGCCTCGCCGTCATCACCTACATCGATCGCGTCGGCATATCGGTGGCCCTCCCACTGATCCGGGATGACCTGAAGCTGTCGTCGATTCAGATGGGCTGGACCTTGGCCGCATTTGCCTGGGCCTATGCGCTGTTTGAAATTCCTGGCGGGTCGCTCGGCGACCGCATCGGCCCGCGCCGCGTGCTGATGCGGATAGTCATCTGGTGGTCGTTCTTCACCGCGGCCACTGGATGGGTCTGGAACCCCTCATCGCTCGTCATCACCCGCGCGCTCTTCGGCGCCGGCGAGGCCGGCGCGTTCCCCAACCTCACGCGAGTGCTGACGACATGGCTACCAGTGAGAGAGCGCGAGCGCGCCCAGGCGACGGTCTGGCTCGCCACGCGGGTCAGCGGTGCCTTCACTCCGCTGCTGGTGGCGTTCTTGATCTCGGGAATCGGGTGGCGGCGGACGTTCGAAGTCTTCGGCGTCATCGGTGTGATCTGGGCGGTACTGTTCTATCGCTGGTACCGCGACGACCCGAGGGAGCATCCCGCCGCGAACGCGGCCGAACTGGCGATGCTTCCGCCGGCACAGGACACCGCGATCGCGCACACCGGAGTGCCCTGGGGCGTGATCTTCTCCAACCCGAATGTCTGGCTGCTCTCAATTCAGGTACATGTGCCTGGCGTACGGCTGGTGGTTCTACATCAACTGGCTGCCGACCTACCTTCGCGACGCCCGCGGCGCGAGCTTCAAGATGGGCGCGCTGCTCGCCGGCTTGCCGCTGCTACTCGGCGGCGCCGGTTGCCTGGTATCGGCGCTCCTCGTTCCCCGCCTGACCAGGCGGTATGGCAGCGTCTCCATGGCCAGACGCATCATCGCCGTCACCGGATTCATCGGCGCGTCCACGTCCATCATCATCTTCACGCGGATCGCCGACCCGGTACAGGCGATGTTCGTCCTCGGGATGGCGGGGTTCTTCAACGACTTCGTGATGCCCGCGGCATGGGCGAGCACAATGGACATCGGCGGCCGCTACGCCGGCACCGTCTCAGGCGCGATGAACATGATGGGCAGCGTCGCCGGGGCGCTGTCGGTGACGGTGGTCGGCTACCTGCTGGCGTGGACGTCAGGCAACTGGACGCTGACGTTTTACATCTCCTCGGGAATCTACCTGCTCGGCGCGATCTGCTGGCTGTTCTTGGATTCCCACTCGCCAGTCGAGCGCCCAGCGACGGGTTAGCAAACCGCCGCTGCCGCGAGAGTCAGTCTTCCAGACCGCCGCGCAGCGCCAGCGCGGGAAAGCCGTGGCGTCGGCGCACCACCATCCACAACAGCGGCGCGATGATGAGGACGGCCAGCAGGATGAGCCCGGTCTGCAGCGTCGACACGTCGAGCAGCTTGAGCGCGCTCGCCAGCAGCACGAAACCGAGCGCGCGCCGCACGAGGCCTCCGGGCGCACGTGCCGACAGATGGGCGCCGAGCCAGACACCAGGAATGCTTCCCGCAAGCAGCGACGTCGTCAGGGCCAGCTGGAAGTCGCCGAAGATCAAGTGTCCGAGCGCCGCGGACGCAACCAGCGGAACGGCCTGGACGAGGTCCGTTCCCACGAGTTCGCTCGCCTTCAGGCGGGGATACAACGCCATCAGCGCGATGATGATGAGCGAGCCGGAGCCGACCGACGTCATGCCCACCACCATGCCGCCGACGATGCCAACGAGGACGACCGGCAACGGCCGGACCTCGACCCGCGGACGGCCCTGCGGCAAGGGCGACGCACGGCCGTCGCGGACACGCGCATGTTCGACGAGCCGGATGTAGGCACGGACCATCAGGCCCGCGGCGGAGCAAAGCAGCGCGATGGCAAGCGCGGTGCGGATGACGCTTTGAACCTGCTCGCCTTGGCCCAGCGCGCGCGCGATGAGAACGCCGCCGAAGGCAGCAGGAACGGAACCCAGACAGAGCCACTTCACGAGCCCGAGGTGGACGGTGCCACGGCGCAGGTGGACCAGCGAACCGACAGGCTTCATCACCGCGCTCGCAACCAGGTCCGACGACACCGCGGTCAGCGGCAGCACGTCGAAGAAGAGCACGAGCACCGGTGTCATCAACGCGCCGCCGCCCATCCCGGTCAGACCGACGACAATGCCGATTCCAAAGGCGGCGGCGGTCAGAGGGAAGTCGAAGGTCACGTCTCCGTTGATTGTCTTCAAGCCAGGCGGCAGTAGCCAAGCAAAACCGTTCCGGACCACCATTCCCAGACAAAAGGCATCCTTACCGCGCCCAGGCCTCAGAACCGATGCAGGCTGTACACGGGCGACGACGCGGTACGTGTACTGCTTGAACAGGTGATCCAGACTGGTCATGGACATACCTGTAATCCGCGCAAAGACGCCCTGCGAGAATTGTCGTCGACCGACCGCCGTTGCGATCGCGCCATCCGGCAGCTTCGTGTACCTCGGATGCTCGACATGCGGGCGAATCTGGTCGATCCCCGACCGCCGCCGGGATACACGCTCGGACGAAGTCCGTCGCCGCAGCGATCAATGACCCACCTCGCACAGCCCGAATTCGGCGTGCGCCTCCGTTGACGGCCGCGCGCCGGAATCGCCGTATGATTCCCTGCAACGGACAGCGCGACTGACGGGAGCATCGCATTGGTCGGGACCAGCATCGGCCACTACCACATCGTCGAATCCCTGGGTAAGGGCGGCATGGGCGAGGTCTACGCCGCCGAGGACACGCGCCTCGGACGCCGCGTGGCCCTCAAGGTGCTGTCGCGAGGGTTGGCGATGGACGCGGACCGCCGTGAACGATTCGAGCGCGAGGCGCGCGCCGTCGCTGCCCTGAATCATCCCAACATCGTCACCATTTACTCAGTCGAAGAAGCGGACGGCGTTCCTTTCCTCACCCTGGAGCTCGTCGAAGGGCGAACCCTCGACGCGCTCATTCCTCCGGGCGGACTGCCGCTCGATCGGATCCTCGCGTATGCCATCCCGCTCGCCGACGCAGTCGGCGCGGCGCATCAGCGCGGCATCACACACCGCGATCTCAAGCCCGGGAACGTGATGATCGGCGACGACGGGCGGGTGAAGGTGCTCGACTTCGGGCTGGCGAAGCTGAAAGAGAGCAATGCCTCGCTGGCCGCCTCGCTGCCCACGCAGGAGCTGACCGGCGAAGGGCGAATCGTGGGGACGGTCGCCTACATGTCGCCCGAGCAGGCCGAAGGGAAGCCGGTCGATCCCCGCAGCGACGTCTTCTCGCTCGGCGTGGTGATCTTCGAGATGGCGACCTCGCAGCGGCCTTTCAAAGGCGATACGCAGGTGTCGCTCCTGTCCTCGATCATCAAGGACACGCCGTCGTCTCTCACCGATCTCCGAGCCGATCTGCCGCGCGATCTCGCGCGCATCGTCAGGCGCTGCCTGAGCAAGGATCCCGAAGATCGCTATCAGACCGCCAAGGATCTCCGCAACGACCTGCGCGCGCTGAAAGAGGATCTCTCGTCTGGTGCAGTCGCCGCCGCCGTGTCAGGCGTTCACGCCCTCCCCGCTGCCCCGGGAGCCGCCGCGAAACGGCGGTACGTGAGGTGGCCGTCGCCGGCATCGCGGCGCTTTCGGTTGCCGCGGCCGCATTCGTGTACTGGTCGGGTGACGATCGCCAGCCGGGCGCGGCCTCGCCGGCGAACGCACAGCCGTTCGCGTCCGTGTCGCTCAACCGTTTGACGACGACAGGCGCCGCCGGCAGCGCGGCGATTTCGGACGATGGGCGCTACGTGGCGTACGTGGTCACGGAGGGCGGTAAGTCGGGACTGTGGCTCCGGCAGGTCGCCACCACCAGCAACGTGGCCATCGTACCTGCGGCTGAGGTGCGATTTCACGGAGTGACCTTCTCGCCCGACGGCAATTACGTCTACTACTCCTTCTATCCCGCGGGCGAAATGGCCGGAAGCCTGTGGCAGGTGCCCGTGCTCGGAGGCAGGCCGCGTCGCATACTCGAGAACGTCGACGGTGACATCTCTTTCGACCCCTCTGGAAACCGATTTGCGACGGTGCGCAACGACCCGCGAACCCAGCAGACGGCGCTGATCGTGTCAGACACGAGCGGATCGAACGAGCAGACTCTCGTCACTCGCAAGGCGCCGAACAGATTCAAGGTGGACAGCGTAGCCTGGTCCCCTGACGGCCGGTCCATAGCGGCCCTCGTGAATCGAGTCGAGGCTCTCAAGGTCGACGTCGTTCTGGTCGATGCGACTACCGGCCAGGAGAAAGCACTCGGCAATCAGGCTTGGCAGAACATCTCGGAGGTCGCCTGGCTGCCCGACGGCAAATCCCTCTTGATCAATGCGCAGGATGCCAACAGTGATTCGACCAGTCAGGTGTGGCTGCTCTCCGCCTCCGGTGACGAACGGAGACGAATCACCAACGATTTGAGCACGCTACGCGGGCCTGAGCGTCTCGGCCGGCGGCAAGTCTTTCGTCAGCGTGCGCCGCGAGCGGCGCTCGCGAGTGTGGATCGTCGACGCCGCAGGCGGAGAGGCGCGCGTCGTGTCGAGCGGTGCGGGCGCAGACGACGGCGTCAACGGTTTGGCCTGGACGGCTGACGGCCGTCTCGTCTACACATCCGCGAGCGGCGGCAATCTCGACATCTGGCTCATGGACGCCGATGGCCGCAACCGCGTGCAATTGACGTCCGACAAGGCACACGATTCGTGGCCGGCGGTCACCACCGACGGCCGCCGCATCGTCTTCGTGTCGGAGCGCGGCGGCGCAAGAGGACTGTGGGTGATGGGCACCGACGGCAGCGAACAGCGGCGCATCGGATCCGTCACCGTCAATCCTCTGCCGGCCATGTGGGCCGACGACAAGTGGGTCTATTTCACGGCGGCAGGCGGTCGTAATTTCCGCATCGGCATCGATGGCGGCGAGCCGGTGCCGCTCGAGGTGTCCGCGCCAGCCGGCGGCGCCGCCAGCCCTCTTCCCGAAGCCTTCCACCAGCCCGTCACGTCGCCGGACGGCAAAATGATCGCGGGGCATTACAACTCGCGCGAGCCGCGAGGGGAACGGATCGCCGTCGTGCCGCTCGACGGCAGTCCGCCGAGGCTGTTTTCCAACGTCACGATTCCCGCGGAGTGGTCAGGCGACGGCAAGAGTCTCTTGTACCTCGTCGCACGCGACGGCGCGACGAATGTCTGGCGGCAGCCGATTGCCGGAGGGCCGGCGGTGCCGCTGACGCGGTTCTCCGACGAAACGATCTTCAGATTCAGCGCGTCGCCCGATCAGAAACGATGGGCGATCGTGCGGGGCACCATCGCTTCGGATGTTGTTCTCGTATCCGAGCGGGAGTGAGCGGGAGCGCACAGCGATCATCGCAGCACATCCGTGACCCTCGCGAAGACGCCGCAGGTTCATCGCGCTGGCCAGCGTTCAGCGCGAGTCCCTCGCCGCGCTTGTCGAGGAGGGAGGGTGCGTAGTCGATCGCGGCGCGTCAGCTGACGATGCGCAAGTTCGTTGGCGCCGTCGGCGGCGACAAGGGGCGAGGGCCGTAGGCCGGCAGCGCGTGACCGAACTCGAATGCACCCAGATCCGGTGCGCCGCCCAGGAACCCGTCGTTGATGTTCGGCAGAATCACGCCTGCATCCACCGCGTTGCAGCCAGATCGCAAGGTCATGTGCTGCGCCGGAATCGGCACGGGCGCGGGGCCTGGCACGCTGAATGTCGAGAAGCAGGTCGTCCGGCTGATCTGACGACCGTTCGTCTCGAGGCCCGAGGCAGCGGCAAATGCCGCAAGGCTCGAATAGAGCACGCCACCATAACGGAACGGCGTCGTACTAGGGCCCCAGTCGAAGCCGTCGTTGTTGAAGTCGGTCCGCCAATCCCGCACTGAGGATCCGAAATCCCACATCCTTCCACCGGACGCCGACACCCAGAGGTTGTTCTTCACGATCGATCCCAGCAGATGCGCGTCGTTGACGGAGAACATCTGCCCCCACATGACGATCGTGTTGTGCGCGATAACCGATCGATCGGTCGTTCTGAATTTGATCGGCGCTTCCATGAAGCCGACGAGCTGGTTCCTGAGGATGTACCAGGGCGAGCTGTTCTGCGGCTGATAGCTGATGCCGTTGTGCGCGGCGTTGTGGATCCGGTTCCCCCACACCCGGATGTTCGCTCCGCCCGGATCTCCCTCGAAGCCATCGTCTGAGGTGTCGAAGATGTCATTGCCGAACACGTCGATGTTGTAGGTGCCGTTCGAAATGCCATCCGCGACCTTCGTGATGCTGTTGTGAGCGACGACGTGGCCGTAGCTGTCCACGGAGTAGCCGTTCAGTTCAATACCTTCACCGTCGAGGCTTTCCGTCGAGTACAGCGTGTCGCCGACAATGGTGTTGTCCGCGATGTACCAGTTGCTGCCGCCACGCTGCAGATAGATCGAGTAGTGATTGTTGAAGAACGCGCACCGGCTGATCACCACGCCCGCCGGAGCGTTCTTGGACATCAGCGCATACGGCTGATCGCGAACCGTCAAGCCCTCCAGCCAGACGTAACTGGCCGACACGTCGATGCCGGCAAACAGCGCCTCGCCGTCGCCCGCGCCCTGCCACGCGATGTACTGAATTGGAGTGCCCGCTCTCGTGAACGTGGTCCGTCCGCCGTAACTCCCGGCGTGGATCACGAAGACGTCTCCCGGCTGCGCCACGGCTTCAGCGGCGGCGATGCCCCTGAACGGATTCTGTGAGGATCCCGCACCACCGCCAGACCCGGGCACAACATGAAACCTTCTGCCACCAACAGGCATCGTCGGAGTCGGTCGTGTGGCAACGGTTACGGTCTGAACGCCGGCTCCACCGTCAGGATCGCTCAACGTGAGTCTCACCTCGTAGGCCGTGTTCTCCCCGAGGAAGAGAATGCTGCCCGCGAGCATGTTCGCGCCGTTGTACTGCACGCGAACGAGAGGCAGTGCACGTTGCCAGGTGGCGCCCGCGGCGGCACGGTACTCGACGGCGGCCGTCGCGTCGTGATCGGCATCGCCAACAATCGTCCACTCGATCCCAATCGACGTGATCGTCGAGTAGGTTCGAATGGTGCCTGGCGTCGTGTCGCTCGACTGCGCCATGAGAGACGACGGTCGGCCTGCCAGGCCAAGAGCCAGACAAAGAGCCACAGCGAGAGAGGCGCAATGCCCTCGAAGCGCCGGGCGGTGGGCGCGGCGAACGGTTCGAATCGTCAGGCTGTTCACGGTTCGTGCTGCGACGGACGTGCCTCGAACAGCAACGGAGGTGCCATCTGGCGCGGCAGCCGAAACACGATGGAGCGGTACGACACTTGCCGTCACCAGTCGCATATGCGGGCGACTCAGGGCCTCTGCGGTCTTCGAGGCGACCTCGCACTGTTACCGTCAGGCGCGGACAGATTTGTAGCTCAATCGGCACTTTTGATAGGAGCGGGGAATGTGTTGGGTGCGGCGCCGCTGACGCGGTTCTCTGACGAAAGGATCTTCAGATTCAGCGCGTCGCCCGATCAGAAACGATGGGCGATCGTGCGGGGCACCATCGCCTCGGATGTCGTCCTCGTGTCCGAGCGAGAGTGAAGCGGACAGCGCTTCTTACTGCGCTGTCCACCCGCCGTCTACGAACAGCGCGGTCCCGGTAATGAATGATGACGCCGGCGAGCTGAGAAACACGACCGCGCCGGCCAGCTCGTCGAGCTCTCCCCAGCGGCCCATCGGGATCTTCTTGACGAACTCCTGATACTTCACCGGATCGTTCAGAAGCGGCAGGTTCATCTCGGTCGCGAACGGTCCGGGACAAATGGAGTTCGCCGTCACGCCTGTACCGGCCCACTCGAGCGCCAGCACCCTGGTCAGATTGATCACGCCTGCCTTGGACGAGGCGTAGGGAGCCCGACCGCCGAGCGCAACCACGCCAAGAATCGAACCGAGGTTGACGACGCGGCCCCAGCCACGCTTGACCATGCCGGGACCGAAGGCGCGCGCACAGAGGAATGGGCCCTTCAGGTTGGTGTCGATCACGCTGTCCCAATCCGCCTCGGAGAGCTGATCGATCGTGCCGCGAATGTTCACGCCGGCGTTGTTGATCAGAATATCGACAGGGCCGAGCTCGGATTCGACCGTTGATGCAAGGCGCTCGACGTCGGCGGCAGACGTGACGTCGGCAGCAAACGCCCGCACGCGGCGGCCGGTGGCCGAAGCGATCGCCTTCGCCGATTCCTCAGCCGGGCCAATCGAACGTCCGGTCACCGCGACATCGGCGCCAGCTTCGGCAAGCGCCGTCGCCATCGTCAATCCGAGTCCCCGCGCGCCGCCGGTGACGAGCGCGATCTTGCCAGTGAGACGAAACGAGTCCAGAACGGGTGTGTGCGGCATCTATCGCGCCTTGTAGGTTCGGCTGAAGCCGTTCCTCGTGTTGGTGACGGTGAACGAGCCGTCGGCCTGGGCCGACACTTTGATTAGGAAGGCAGGCCCGGTGTGGGGTACGCCAGGGCCGCCACGGCCTCCTCCACCACCGCCTTGCCTTCCGCCCTGCGGCGGAGCGCCACCGGCGGGTTGTCCCGGCGCGGCAGCAGGTGGCTGCGCAGCGCCAGCGGGCGGCGCAATCGGCGCTGCGGCGGGAGGCGCGCCGGCAGCAGGATCGGCCGCCGCGCCGCTTGCGGGCGCTGATGGCGCGCTCGCTGTGCCTGGCATCGCCGGCGGCGCTGCCGCGCCTCCAGGACCAGCGGGAGCACCAGCAGGTGTGCCACCAGGTGCACCGGGTCCGCCGCCTCCGCGTCCAGCACCGGGAGGCGTCGTCAGCACTGTGGCAATCACCGCAGGTTCATCGATGTTCGCAATGAAAATCCCAGCCGGGTTGTATTCGGTGCCCACGTTGTACGACCAGTGCAGCTGCCAGAGATCTTCGAATCCGGGCGAGGAATAGAGCGTCTTGTTGGTCTGCAGAGTCCCGCCCTTTCGCGTGCCGTTCTGCTCGATGGCCACGCGCGGCTGCAGGGCGTGCACGAGCGCCGGCGATCCCGACGCGTCGATGCCGTGATGCGACGCGATGTAGAGATCGACCGTCCCAATCAAGTTGTTCGGGCACATGAAGTCTTGTTCTTTGTTCCACAGCAGATCGCCGAGGTCGATCGTGCGGAACTTACCGAACGTGATGACGCTACCCACCGACTGTCCGTTGTCGTCGGTCGGACTTTCGTTGCGCGGCGCGACGCCCGCGCACGCCGGGTTGGGCTTGCCGCCGCCAGGGAGCGGCGTCGTGATCGATTTCCCCGCGGACGAGACGATGCGCCAGTCGAGGCCGGCCACGGGCAGTTTGTCGCCGGGCTTGGCGACGGTGTGTTTCGCCTTGGCATAGAGCTCGGCGTACGCGGCCTGGAAGCCCTGCACCTGCTCGCGCTCCTCGACGCTTGGCCCGTGGTCGATGTAGTGCTTGATCGGGACGCGCTTGGCCAGCTCCGCCAGGCCACCGACGTGGTCGACGTGATAGTGCGTGAGGATCAGGTGATCGATTTCCTTGACGCCAGCCTCGTTGAGCATCGCCATGATGCGATCCGTGTCGCGGGCGACCGGGTTGGCGGTGTCGATCAGCACTGTCTCGCCTGACGGTGAGACGAAGAGGACCGCTTTGCCTCCCTCGGCATCCATCAAGTAAATATCAAGCGACTTGGACGGTTTCGTCTGCGCCGTGGGAGCTGACGCGAGCATCGTCACGGCAATCAATGTAGCTAGGGTGGCGCGCATGGATCCTCTCAGTGTCGGTGGAACTGAACGGCAATCGTATACCAGAGACGAGGCGCTCCGGTGCGGTGGAGTCTGGAATATCAGTCTGGCTTCTGCTCGAGGACTTCCGACGCGATGTGGAAGGCTGCGTTCGCGGCTGGCACTCCTGCATATACCGCGAGCTGCAGCAGGACCTCGCGCAAATCGCACGGCTCGAGCTCGTGCGCGAGGCCGGTCCGCACATGCAGGCGGAACTCCTCCCATCGTCCGAGCGCTGCGGTTGCCGTCAGCACGAGCAGGCGGCGGGTTCGGCGATCGAGTCCCGGACGCGTCCAGATCGTGCCCCAGGCATACGACGTGATGAGGTCCTGGAATTCGCGAGTGAAGTCGGTCGTTCGGCTGACGGCACGATCGACCCAGGCGTCGCCAAGGACCGCTCGCCTGACCGCCATGCCTGCATCCCTGGAACCTGGCGTGGCCGGCACGAGGAAGTCGAGCAGTGCCGCACTGAATGATCGGGGACATTCGAGGTTCGAGATGTGTGCGGCGGGTAGACGTACCACACGCGAGCCTTTGATGTCGCGCGACAGTATCGCCGCGTGACTGTCCCAGGGCATGCCAATGTCGAGATCGCCGCTGATGATGAGCGTCGGCACACGAATGCGGGCGAGCAGCGCCGCCTGATCCAGGTCGCGAATCGCCGCGCAGCATCCCGCGTAGCCGACCGGGTTGGTCGAGAGCAGCGTTCGCCGTGCGGACTCGACCTGAGGCGAGCCGGACGCCAGAATCGGTGGCGCGAAGAACCGACCCATCACGAGGTCATCGACGGCCTTCATTCCGCCTTCGAGAACCGCACGCCGGCGTGCTTCCATCGGCTGTGGATCGGTGAGCCGCGCCGTCGTGTTCGCGAGCACGAGGTGCGTCAGACGCTGCGGCGCCTCAGCCGCGAGCCATTGACCGATCATTCCGCCGAGCGACAGACCGCAAAAAGCAAACCGCTCGATGCCCAAGGCGTCGGTCAGTGCCAGCAGGTCGCGCGCAAGAGCGGCAATTGAATAGTCGCCGGCAGGCACGCTCGACGCGCCGTGACCTCTCGTGTCGTAGCGAAGCACCTGGAAATATGGCAGCAGGTCGGCCGCCTGCGCGTCCCACATGCCGTGATCGAGTCCCAGCGAATGCGAAAAGATCAGCACCGGCCGATCGCGAGCGCCATCGAGGCGATAGAAGGACGAGAGGCCGCGTTCGGTGTGCAGGGGCATGTTTCAGTCGTCAATCTTCAGTCGTCGGTCGGTCGAGCAGGCGGAGGCGGAGTTTCTCGGCAACGCCCAGGTAGTCCTTGGCGACGTCGATTCTTTCGAGCACGTCGCGCGGGATGACGTCGGCGACGTCGGGCATGGCGAGCAGGACCTCTCGAAAGGGCTTGCCGGTTTCGCGGCTTCGCGCCAGGGCATCGCTGACCAGGCTGTTCGCCGTTTCCTTCCCGACGCCTGGCGCCAACAGCATGACGACCCTCTCCGCAAAGATGGTTCCATTCGTCCTGTCGATGTTGGCGCGCATGCGATCCGGATGCACCGTCAGGTCATCGGCGGCGCCGACCAGCGCCAGGAGCGCCGAGCCAGTCGTCTGCAGCGCTGCGGCCACGGTCGGCCACTCGGCGTGCCAGCCGCCAACCGCCCGCTCGTGTTCTTGCACCATGCCGGTGAGGTAGGCAGCCACGAGGCGCTGGCATCCGTGCTGCCGCCGCCAGCACCACAGCACAGCCCGATGGGTTTCGTTTCTGCGGCATCGTCGACGAACCGCCGCCGCGTTCCTCGACTTCCCCCACTTCAGCTTGCATTAACAAGGAGATGTCGCGCGCGATCTTTCCAAGCGTACCGGTGTAGACGCCGCAGGCCGAGACGAGCGTGGCGAGACGGTCGCGGTGCGCGTGCCACGGGCCCTCTGGCAAAGGAAGCCCGAGCGCGTCGGCCATCGCTTCCGAAACAGCGAGCCCGCGGTCGCCAAGCGCAGCGAGGGTGCCGGACGCGCCGCCGAACTGGAGCACAGTCGCTTCGTCACACGCCGCGGTGAGGTGGCGCCAACTCCGGGCCAGCGCCGCAACCCACCCCGCAACCTTGAGGCCAAACGTAATCGGTGGGGCCGGCTGCAGCAGCGTTCGCCCGATCATCAAGGTGCCGGCGTGCGCATCGGACAGGGCACGGAGCCGCGTCAGGAGACGCGCGTGATCGGCGGCGAGAATGGCACGAGCACGTTGAACGGTCAGTATCATCGCCGAATCGGCAACGTCCTGACTGGTCGCGCCAAAGTGAACGAACCGCGCGCTGGATGGCTCGCTGGCTTGCACGCGGGCCGTGAGCACCTTCACGAGCGGAATCGTGATCGTTCCCGAGTCGCGCGCCTCCCGGGCGAGCGCGACCGTATCGATACCCTCAGCCGTAGCAGCGGCGGCGGCAATCGCATCGGCCGCGTGCAAGGGAATGAAGCCGGTCTTTGCTTCGGCGCGCGCCAGTGCGGCCTCGAAATCGAGCATCGCCTGCACGATGGAACGATCCGAAAACACGTCCGCCAGCGCGTCGGTCGTCGCCAGACTGTCGATCAACCGTGATGACATGGCCGTTGCGCTGCTCCCGCGGCGCGCCTACAGATCGAAAAAAACCGTCTCGCCTTCGCCCTGCAACCTGATGTCGAACAACCACTCACCGGATGCGGACGGCGACGCGTGAAGCGTCTGACGCCGCGCTTCGGGCACCGCGGCAAGAACGGTATCGGCTGCCAGCGCCGGATCACCGGCGAAGTACAACCGCGTGTACACCTGGCGAAGGAGACCACGCGCGAAGAGACAGACGTTGATATGTGACGCCTGCGGCCGGCCGTTCGCATCGAGCACCGCGCCCGGCCGAATGGTTTCGAACACGCAGCTACCGTCGACGCCAGTCGGCAGCCGGCCGAACCCGCAAAAACCGGTGGGGCTGAGAACGCTCGCGGGATCGCCTGGACGAACGTACTTTCCGTCAGCGTCTGCCTGCCAGATCTCGACGAGCGCGTCCGGTAACGGCAAACCGTCGCCGTCGGTCACGCGGACCTTCAGGCGTATCCGCTCGCCGCGCGTGCCTGCCTTGACAAGGCATCCGAGCGCCGTCTGGTCCGCGAGACCGAAATGAAAGAACGGACCGACGGTCTGCGAGGGCGTCGCAATCAGCCGCGCCGGCACCTGACTCATGCGGGCTCGATCATACACAATTGGGTTACGATCCCTTGTTTGCCTCACGGGGCTCCGCGTGCATACCGATCATGTCCACGACTTCTACCGCCACATCAACACAGCTCGACCGCCCGCTCGAACGCCTCGCCGTTGTCGGCGCCGGGAACATGGGCAGCGGCATCGCCCAGAAGATGGCGAGCGAGGGCTTCGCCGTCACCCTCGTCGACCTCGACGATGAGAAGGTGGCGCGCGGCCTGGCGATCATTCGAAAGACGCTCGAGGATGGTGTCGCGCGCGGGATCTTCGCCGCTCCCGAAGTCGAAGCAATCCTGTCGCGAGTGAGGGGGACCTCGCGGTTCGACGATCTTGCCGATGTCGATCTCGTGGTCGAAGCCGTCTTCGAAAACATGGACATCAAGAAAGAGGTATTCAGACGACTCGACGAGGTCTGCCGGCCGGACACGATTCTGGCAACCAACACGTCGTCGTACGCCGTCACCGATCTGGCCGCCGCGACCAGGCGGCCGGAACGCGTCGTCGGACTGCACTACTTCTACCATCCGGCCAAGAATCGCCTGGTCGAAGTCGTGCCCGGACGCGCGACTGATGCCACCGTGGTGCGCCGCGCCTGGCGGCTCCAGGACGCACTCGGCAAGACGCCGATCGCCTCGAGCGATTCCTACGGCTTCATCGTGAATCGGTTCTTCCTGCCCTGGCTCACCGAGGCGGTCCGGATGCTCGAAGAGGGGATCGCGAGCACGGGAACGATTGACGAAGCCGCGAAGAAAGCCTTCGGCATCGGAATGGGACCGTTCGAGCTCATGAACGTCACCGGCGTTCCAATCGCGTTTCACGCCGCGACGACGCTCGGTGGCGCATTCGGTCCGATGTACGCGGCCCCGCCGCTGCTGCAGGCGCAAACCGAGGCTGGGCGCCAGTGGGAAGTCAGCGGTACGCCTGACGAAGCGCAGTTCAAGACGATTGCCGACCGGTTGGCGGCGGCGGCCTGTTATGTCGCGGCGGGCCTCGTCGACGAAGGCGTTGGCACGATCGAAGACACCGACATCGGCGCACGGGTGGGCCTGCGGTGGCGGCGCGGCCCGTTCGAGTTGATGAATCACTACGGGATCGCCCGCGCCCGCGATCTCGTCGCCGGCTTTGCCGCGCGCTGGAACGTCCCGGTTCCGGCGACGCTCGAGCGTCAGGCAGCAACCGGCCAGCCATTCCGGTTTGCGCTCGTCCGATCGGACGTCGCTGACGGGCATCGCCACGCTCACGATCAACCGACCTGACGCGATGAACGCCATCAACGAGGACGTCGTCACGCAGCTCGAAGAGGCGTTTCGCAGCGCCGCTGCCGATCCAGCCGTCAAAGGCATCGTGATCGCCGGAAGCGGTAAGGCGTTTGTTGCCGGAGCGGACATCCGCTACTTCGTGCGCCACATCGAAGCCGGAAGCATCGAGCACGATCGCAGCGTTCACCCGGCGGGCGCAGGCGCTGCTCCGGGCGTTCGAGACGTGCCCCAAGCCAGTCATCGCCAGGCTGCACGGCCTCGCGCTGGGTGGTGGCGTCGAGCTGGCACTCGCCTGCCAGGCGATCGTCGCGACACCGAAGGCGTCGCTGGCCTTTCCAGAAACCGGCATCGGCATCTATCCGGGCCTTGGCGGCACGCAGCGAACGCCACGGCGCATCGGCACCGGGTTGGCGAAATGGCTCGTGCTCTCGGGCCAGACGGTTGGCGCCGACGAAGCCCTGGCCATCGGCCTCGTCGATCGCGTCGTCCCCTACGAGCGCCTGGATGCCACGATCGCCGAGATCATCGCGAATGGATCGAGCGCGCAGCGTCGCTCGGTCAGCGTGCCGGAAAGCCATCGCGCGATCGCCCTATTCTTCGAACAGCAGGCCGTCGACGATCTGCTCGGCGGCGGCGCTGGGACGTCAGACCCGCGAATCGCCAAGGCCGTGAAGCGCATCACAACCAAGGCGCCGGTGGCGCTGAGGCTGGCCGCCGAGCTCGTGGATCGCAGCGCTGGCGTGCCGATCGAAGAAGGACTCGCGCTCGAGTTGTCACATCTCGATGAGATCTTCGCGACGAAGGATGCGTACGAAGGATTGTCCAGCCTGGGCCGAAGGCCGCCGGTCTTTCAGGGGAAGTAGCGGCGACGCTCCTACGCCGCTACCCCCGCCATCAGCCGCATCAGCGCTTCCTGCGTGGCCTCGGCACGGGTGAGCTCTCCAACGATGCGGCCGGCGCGGAAGACGAGGATGCGGGTCGAGAGGTTGAGCACCTCCGGCATCTCGCTCGAGATCAGGATGATGCCGTTGCCGGCCGCCGCCAGTTCGTCGATGAGGCCGTGGATCTCGGCCTTTGCTCCGACATCGACGCCGCGCGTTGGCTCGTCGAGAATCAGAACCGGGCACTGTGCCGCCATCCACTTGGTGAGGACGACCTTCTGCTGATTGCCGCCGGAGAGGGCGGCGACAAGCGTGTCGAGACGTGGTGTCTTGACGCGCAAGCGCGAGAAGTAAGGCTGCGCGGCCTGCTGCTCGCCAACCCGCGTGATGAATCCCAATTTTGCCAGCCTCGGCAGAATCGACAGCGTCGCGTTGTTGAGCACGTCCATCGACAAGCACCAACCCCTGACGCTTGCGATCTTCGGGAACGAGTCCGATGCCGAGCGCGATCGCCTGCGCCGCGGTCGTCCTCTCGACGCGCTGTCCGCGAACCGAGACCTCGCCCGTCGCCAGTGGATCGAGCCCGAAGATGGCGGCGGCGACTTCAGAACGTCCGGCGCCGACCAGTCCCGCGCATCCCAGGACCTCGCCCGCGCGCAGCGTAAACGAGATGTCCTGGAATCCTGCAGGGCTCGAGAGGTGCGCCACACGCAGCAGTTCACCGCCCGCCTCGGCTTGCACGTGCGCCGGAAAGTACTCCTCGAGGCGACGACCGATCATCATCTCGACCAGCGCAGCGCGGTCGACCTCCGACGTCGGACGCGTGGCCACGTGCCGTCCATCGCGCAGCACCGTAATCGTGTCGCACAGCAGGAAGATCTCTTCGAGTCGATGGCTGACGTAGATGCAGGTTACGCCACGCTCACGAAGTCGGCCGATGATCGTGTAGAGACGCTCGGCCTCGTGCTGCGACAAGCTGCTCGTCGGCTCGTCGAACACGATCAGGCGCGCGCCCTGGCCGATCGCCGATGCGATCTGCAGCATCTGCTGCTGACCGACGGTCAACGAGCCGACGGATCGCGTGACGTCGAGCGCAACATCGATCGGCGCCAGCATCGCCTCGGCGCGACGGCGCATGTCGGTTTTCGAGACGAAACCATAACGCCCTGGCAAGGTGCCGAGACAGAGGTTCTCGGCGACCGACAGGTTCTCGCAGAACGAGAGTTCCTGGTGGACCATGGCCACACCGGACTTCAGCGCGTCTGTCGGACTCGAGAATCGAACCGGCTGGCCACCGATGACGATACGGCCCTCGTCCGGCGAGTAAATGCCCGCCAGGAGCTTGCCGAGCGTGCTCTTGCCGGCGCCATTCTCGCCGCACAGGGCGTGACACGAACCCGATGCGATCTCGAACGACACGCCGTCGAGCGCGACGACACCAGGAAAGCGCTTGGTGACGCCCTCGAAACGGACGTTTGCCGGGACAGTCATCGCCAGCTTCGATGGTCTCTTGGCACGCGGCTCCGCCGTGCTTACTTCGGCAGCGCCAGGTAGGCCTCGGGGACGTCGGTGAAGCCCCAGGCCTTCAGCTGGCGCGCCCAGCTGCCGAGGTTCTCCTTGGACACGCGCACGAGATCCATCGGGATGATCTGCGGCACGTCCTGTTTGAGCTGAACCTTGTCAAAGATCCTCTGCACTGAGACTTCTCCCCAGAGGTAGGTCGGCTGCGCGAGCAACACCGGCGCAAGTCCCTTCTCGACATAGGCGAGCTCGGCGGGCAGGCCGTCGACGGCGACGATCTTGACTTTCTTGGGATCGAGATCGGTCAGCAGCGATTGAGTGAAGAGCGGCCAGCCGCCAATCATCGCCCAGCCCTGAATCTGCGGATACGCATTCTGCACGCGTACGACTTCTGCGGCGGCGTCCTGCGGCGTTTCAATGTGGTAGAAGGTGTCGACGATCTTGATTTTCGGATACTTGCCCGCTGCCTGCTTGACGCCTTCGACGCGATTGCGGAGGTTCGGCGCGTTCTGGTTGCCGGCAAGGATGGCAATCGATCCCGACTCGCCCATCTGCTTGGCGAGCTCGTCCATCACCGCTTGTCCGGTCTTCACGTCGTCGACGCCGTAAAACGCAAATCGCTGCGAGGCCGGGGCGTCGCTGTCGAACGTCATCACCGGGACACCGCGTGCGACGGCGTCGTTAATCGCCCCGGTCACCTTGCCGGCGTCCGAGCACGAAATCAGGATCGCGTTCGCACCCTCGTTGACCGCCTGCGCAATGCGCTGCGCCTGGACCTGCCCGTCCTCGGTGGGCGGCGTCAGCCACGCGATCTCGACTGGCACGTTGTGTTTGGCGGTCAGCGCCTTGGCGGCCGCCTCGGCACCCGTCCGCGCCGACAGAAACACCGGATTGGTCGAGCTCTTGGCGATCATCGCGATTTTCAGCCCGCGAGTGGTGGCCGTCTGGCCCTGGTTTGCCGGCGCCGGCTGCGAACCACCGCAGGCGACCGCAACCACAGTCAGAGCCGCGACCACGAGCCACGCATGTGCTTTCTTGAACGCTGTCGTCATCAGAAGACTCCGCTATTGAGGAACGAAGGCCTAGGCTTTGCCGGCCGCAGAAAGGCGTCGAACAGTAAATCGCGCGCTCGCCTGGTCGAGCACGACGGCGATGATAATCGCGCACCCAATGATGATCCACTCGTAGTTCTGGTCGAAATGGAGCGTCCGGATCGATTGTCGGATGAGCACGATGAGGACAGCGCCAAGCAGCGCTCCGGCGGCGCTGCCCTTGCCGCCCGACAGACTCGCGCCGCCGACGACGGCCGAGGCGATGACGTAGAGCTCGTAGCCGGTCGCGTCGGCGCACGACGCGGAGCCATAAAAGCTGGCGCCCATGAAGGCGGCCAGCCCCGCCGTCAGCCCGGACAGGACGAACACGGCGATCTTGACGCGGCCAATCGGAACCCCCGAAAAGCGGCTGGCTTCGGTGTTGCCGCCAACCGCGAACACGCGGCGTCCGCCGACCGTGTACATCAGGTACACGGTGCCGACCACGGCAACGATGACCATGACGAGCATCGGCACCGGGTAGAGCGCTTCATTGAGTCCGAGCGAGGCTTTGGCGACGTTCGTCAGCGCGCGCGGGACGAGGATGCTCTCGGCATTGCTGCTGACGAATGCCACGCCGCGCACGATCCACATTGTCCCGAGCGTGATGATGAACGGATGGACGCCGAGGCCGACCACGAGCGCGCCATTGATCGCTCCGCAGGCGAGGCCAATGCCGAGGGAGACCACCAGTCCAAGCGCGAACATCGTCAGCGGATCCAGGGGCCCGACACTGCGAAGCACCATCGCCGTAGTCACCCCGGCGAAGGCGTAAATCGATCCAACAGAAAGGTCGATGCCACCCGAGATGATGACGATCGTCGCGCCGACCGCCATGATCGCGAAGAAACTGGCGTCAGTCGCCGTCTGGATGAGCGTGTACGAGTTGAGGAAGTTGTTGACCGTCAGCCCGGTGCGCGCGTCGACGTGCGAGCCCGCGAACACTGCCAGAACGCCCCCGAGCAAGAGGATGACGAGCACCAGTCCCGCCTGGGGCGACGCGAGCGTTCGTCTGAGCATGACCGGCCAACGAGCATATCGCGATTGCGGGGACACTCAAACGGGACACTCAACCGGGACAGTCACGGGGGACACTCAACCTTGAGTGTCCCCGGGATCAAGTGGCAGTTTCTGCGTACGAGAGCGCAAGAACTGCACGCTTCCCACGACGAAGCAGGCCTGGCCGATTGCTCTGGGGGACCTTAGAACCCGGTTTTTGGGAGCCGGAAAGGGGGCGGGGACACTCAATGTTGAGTGTCCCCTTTGAGTGTCCCCGGAACGAAAATCCGCAGCCGGCGGATCGAGAGCGGGGGGGCGTTGTCGACGGTGGCGCTCTGGGTGATGCGGACGAACCTGGCACGGGTTGGCGCGAACGCGATCAACGTTTGAGCGCCCGTGCCCTGACCTTCGGCCACGCGGCGAACCCCACGTCGTGCCATCCATCGACACCTGGACCTGATAGGCGCGCGGGAAACCCGGAACGCCTTCCACGTTTCCGAACTCCGACCGCGTCGGGGCGCCCCTGACCGCCGGACCCTCCTGGACGGTCGCAATGGCCGACTCGAACGAGATCTCAGTGATCGTCTGCGCCTCGGGTAGCTCGACCTGCAGCCACATCCCAGCCTGTTGCGCACGCCCGGACGTCCACGGCTGAATGCTCAACGCGTTGATGGCCGTGTCCGGGTTGTGGCTGGCGGTCAGCTTCCACTTCGGATCGACGATCAGCTGTCTTGGCAGCGACGACTCGAGCTCGGCGACGGTCCATGGCGCCTTGCGCCCGCTTGTCGCCTCTCGCGCGCGCTTGACGTCCACCGGAGACACCAGCGACGCGCGGTTGCCAAAGGAGTTCCTGATGTAGGACGTGATCGCCGACATCCACTCGTCGGAGTTCTGCCCCATGCCGATCATGACGTCCGGATAGGTCGCACCATCGATTGGCCCAGACAGCCCGTGCAGAACGGCCTTCACGACATAGTCCTGGTGGCCGAGCACGCGGGGCGACGACGCCAGCGGCGGTCCGAGCAGCGCCTCGTTCTGCGCGCCCGGCACCTTCGCGCCGCGACCATCGTCGCCATGACAGGCGAAGCAGACTTGCGTGTAGATCTCCTGACCCTTGTCGAGCGTCGAACGCTCCTCGGCCGTGTAGGGCCTGATACCTTCCATAATCGACGCGCCACGACCCGTATTCGCGACTGGCTTGAGTATCGCGTTGGCGACGAGCTGCACACCTTTCGACTTATTGCTTTCCGACGCCGCGGAGATGGCGGCCTTCGCGTCGGGCACCTTCAACGTATTGAGCGTCATCAGCGCCTGCATCGCGACGTCGGTATCGGCGTCCTTGGTCAACGCCGTGTAGTTATTGGCGAACGATCGATCGCCGGCCTTGTAGAGCGTCTCGCTGGCGCGCGCAGCCTGGATGCGGATCTGCGGGTCGGCATCCTTCAGCAAGTCGCGCAACAGCACCGCGTCTGCCGCCGCGAGGCCGTCGAGCGTCCACAGCGCGTGGATGCGCGCCAACTGATTCGGCGACGTCCGCGCCAGTTGCTTGAGAGCCGGTACGACAGTCCTGTCTTGCGCGAGGATCAGCAACTGCTGCGCGGTGTCGCGCCACCACCCGTTGGCGTCGCTCAGATGACGCACGAGCTGCGCCGGAGTCTCGGACAACATCCGTGGTGCCGCGGTTCGCCGCGGCATGCCGTCATAGCTCAAGCGCCAGACGCGTCCCTTCCGAACCACCTTGTCGAGCGCGTACTGGTCGATCCGCTGGCGCAGGTACGTCCCCGGCCCGGACCACTGCGACTCCTGGATGATGCCGCGGTACATGTCGGTGATGTACATCGTGCCGTCGGGCGCTGTCGTGACGTCAACCGGACGGAACAGCGGATCGGTCGAGCGGAGGAACTCCGACAGCGGATACGCGTTCTTGAGCTGGGTCAGGCCCTCGGTCTTCACCGGCTGCAGTCGCCGAACGATCCGCGCGACAACTTCGCCGTAGAAGTAGTCGCCCACCATCTCCTTAGGTAGCTTGTCGCCGCGGAAGACGTCGTTGCCAGCCGCGCCAGTCGCTCGCGCGAGCGAGCCATCGGGCATGCGGACCGCATTCATGCCGCCCTGCATATCGGCAATAAGGACGGGCGCGCCCCACGTGATGTTGAGGTCGGGTTCGAACTGCTCGGGGTACGTGAAGTTGCCGTAGGCAATGGGCAGCTGGAAGTACCCGGGCATTCCGCTCGCGCCCGCCTGGAACCACACCTTGCCGTAGTTGTCCTGGGTGGCGCCCCACTGGCCGCCATTCGATCCGGTCGGCTCGCGCAGCACGCCGTTCGGCGTCCAGCGCAGGCGGACAGGATTGATCGTGCTGTAGATCCAGTTGTCGAGCGCCCAGAAGAGCCCACTTTCCTGGTGCTCGACGTTCAGCAGCCGGCCCATGCCGGTTGCGAACAGCTCTTTCTTGTCGGCGACGCTGTCGCTATTCGTATCGGTGTATTTCCAGACCTCGTCAGCGTTCGACTCCTTGGCGAGAATCGCGTTGGCGCCAAACGGCATCACGAAGCGCGGGAAGACGAGGTGATCGACGAAGACGTGGTGGGTTTCATATACGCCGTCGTTGTTCTTATCCTCGTGGACCGAGATGCGACCCACCGGATCGAGCTCGCCACTCGCGTCGGCATCCTGCATGTATCCGCGCAGCTCAACGACAAACATGCGGCCGTTGCCGTCGAACGCAATCTGCCCCGGCTCTTCGATGTCGGGATCGGTGAGCACCGGTTCGATCTTGAATCCTGGCGGCAACCAGAATTTCTTCTGCTCTTCGGCCGGCGAGAGCGCCACGATCGGCGGCTTTTTCGAGAAGTCCGGCTCGGACATGGAATTGCCGCGGCCGCCACGGCCACCCGGCGCCCCGGGTGCTCCCTGACCTGGGGCAGCAGGCGGCGCCTGCACCGGCTGCGCTCCCTGCCCGGCCGGTTGCGCCGTTGGCGCACCGGATCCTTGCGGCGCCTGTCCAGATCCACTGCTCTGCGTCTTCGCAAGAACCGACAGCGTGAGCACCAGGCAGGCAGCGATGACGCTCGCAACAAACTGTCGAGATCGTGGCAACGACATATGGTCTCCCTTATCCCCCGTGGACGCGTGTTCCGGACTACGAAATGGGCGATGCCGTACCCGTTTGCCGTATACGAAACAATTGGACATCGAGTTTACCGGCGTTTCGCGGCGTGGAACGCGAGCCAGTTGCCAGACATCTGGAATGCCAGTCAACAATCCGCGGCTATAATCCCCCGGCCTATCGGGAGCGATGGATGCCTGGTCGGCGTACGGATCGGAAGGAGTGCTGATGACCGCCCGAATCGAGAAGGCCTACGCGGCCGCCAAGGAACGTTACGCCGACGCTGGGGTCGACACCGACGCCGCGCTGCGGCGCCTTGCGGCGGTCCCCATCTCGCTGCACTGCTGGCAGGGAGACGATGTCGGTGGCTTCGAGAAGTTCGGCACCGGCCTTGGCGGAGGACTCGCGGCAACGGGCAACTATCCAGGCAAGGCCCGTACGCCGGACGAACTGCGGTCCGATGCCTCGCTCGCGCTCTCGCTGATTCCAGGCACGCATCGCTTCAACCTGCACGCCTGCTACGGCGAGTTCGGCGGCAAGTCGGTCGATCGAAACGAAATCGGGCCCGAGCATTTCACCGGTTGGATCGAGTGGGCGAAGTCGCTGGGGATTGGCCTCGATTTCAATCCGACCTACTTCTCGCATCCGAAGGCCGACGACAACATCACGTTGTCGCACCGCGATCGCGGCGATCCGCACGTTCTGGATCGACCACGGCATCGCCTGCCGGCGCATCGGCGCCGCCATGGGCAAGGCGCTCGGCAAGCCCTGCGTCACCAATCTGTGGATTCCCGACGGGATGAAGGACACACCGATCGATCGTGTCGGACCACGCGAGCGTCTCACCGAATCGCTCGACGCGGTCTTCAAGGAACCGATCAGTCCAACGCTCAACCTCGACTCGGTCGAGGGCAAGCTCTTTGGCATCGGGTGCGAGAGCTTCACTGTCGGCTCGCACGAGTATTACTTCGGCTACGCGCTGTCGCGGAAGAAGCTGCTGACGCTCGACACCGGTCACTATCATCCAACCGAAACAGTGACCGACAAGCTCAGCGCGATGTTCGTCTTCCTCCCCGAGATTCTGCTTCACGTCAGCCGTGGCGTCCGCTGGGACAGCGACCACGTCGTCCTGTTCAACGACGATCTCGAGGCGCTCGGTCAGGAGCTCGTGCGCGGCAATTTCCTGGAGCGAACGCACATCGGGCTGGACTTCTTCGACGCGAGCATCAATCGCGTCGCGGCGTGGACGATCGGCACGCGAAACATGATCAAGTCGCTGCTGGCGGCGTTGCTCGAGCCGGTGGACGCCCTGCGCGGCGTCGAAGCCGACGGCGACTATACGTCGCGCCTGGCGCTTCTCGAAGAGCAGAAGACGATGCCGCTCGGGGCGGTCTGGGATTACTACTGCGAGACGAAGAATGTGCCGGTTGGCAGCGCATGGCTGTCCCAGGTCAAGAAGTACGAGACAGACGTGTTGTCGAAGCGAACGTAGACGCACATTCAGCTGACACGACAGATCGCGAAGCTGCGAAGCTCGCGTTCGCAGTTGAGAGTCAGCTGGCAGCGGCCAGCAGCGAGCCGCCAACGCGCGGGCCAGCAGCCCCGGCCGCCAGCAGCCAGCCGCCAGCCGCCGAGCCGCGAGCCGCCAGCCGCCAGAGCCAGCCCGAGCCAGCCAGCATAGACTGTCATCGACATGACCACCGTTTACATCTGCGATGCGGTTCGGACCCCTTTTGGGCGCTATGGCGGCGCACTGGCTGGGGTTCGTACCGATGATCTCGCCGCAGTCCCCATCGCCGCGCTTCGGGACCGCAACCCCGGTCTCGACCCGTCCCGGGATAGACGACGTGATTTACGGCTGCGCCAACCAGGCCGGCGAAGATAACCGGAACGTTGCCAGGATGGCGCTGCTATTGGCAGGCATCCCGAAAGAAGTCCCCGGGCAACCGTGAACCGGCTCTGTGGTTCGAGCCTCGAGTCCACGATTCAAGCGGCGCGCGCGATTGCCAGCGGAGAGATGTCCCTCGTGATCGCCGGCGGCGTCGAAAGCATGTCGAGGGCGCCGTACGTGATGGCCAAGGCGGATGCCGCATTTGCGCGCGGACTCAAGCTCGAAGACACGACGCTCGGCTGGCGATTCGTCAATCCGAAGATACAGCAGGCGTACGGCATCGATGCGATGGCGGAGACAGCCGAGAACGTGGCGCACGAATGGCGGATCGCGCGCGCTGATCAGGATGCGTTTGCGTATCGAAGCCAACTGCGAGCAGCCGGCGCGATTGCCCAGGGACGACTGGCGGAAGAGATCGTGCCGGTTGTGATCGAGCAGCGCAAAGGCGCAACGACCGTCACGGCCGACGAGCACCCGCGCGCCGATACGACGCTCGAAGCGCTCGCGAAGCTGAAACCGATCGTCAAGGCCGACGGCACCGTGACGGCAGGCAATGCCTCGGGGATTAACGATGGCGCGTGCGCGCTGCTCCTCGCGTCGGAGGCGGCTGTGAAGGAGCACGGACTGACGCCGCGCGCGCGCTACGTCGCCGGAGCGGTCGCGGGCGTCGCACCACGCGTCATGGGGATCGGCCCTGTGCCCGCCACCCGCAAGGTGCTCGAACGAGCGCGGACTGTCGATCTCGCAAATGGACGTCATCGAGCTCAACGAAGCGTTCGCGGCCCAGGCGCTCGCCGTGCTGCGCGATCTCGGCGTGGCTGACGATGCCGCACACGTCAACCCAAACGGCGGGGCAATCGCCATCGGTCATCCGCTCGGGGCGAGCGGCGCCAGACTCGTCACGACAGCCACCGCTCAACTCTCGCGCTCGGGTGGCCGCTATGCGCTCTGCACGATGTGCATCGGCGTGGGACAGGGAATCAGCGTGGTGATTGAGAGGGTGTAAAAGAGTCAGGAGATAGGAGATAGGAGACGGGAGGAAGCCAAAGACACAGTCGGCCGGGCCGAGGGACCGATGATTAATCCCGATTGCGTTATCGGCAGCGCCTGCGGCCCGAGCTGCCGTCGGTCTCAGAGGCAGCTCGCGGTCGCGAGCCGCGACTTGGGGCCGTGGGGCCCCAAGCGCATTGAGAAATGCTGACAGAGCCGCCAGTAGAACCCCTCGGCTCGGCCACACTCCTGCATGCAGAACGGCGGCTTGCACTGCGAAACGGCAAGCCGTGACACCTGCAATACCTTGCGCGGTGAAACGCTCCCCGCCTATCATGCGTATCTCTGCATGCAATCTGTTCGCCTGACCGTGCGTCCGGCCACAGGTCTCGGCTCGCCGTGAAACGCCTCATTTCAAACGTCTTACAAGGACGCGCATGAATCGACGACTATATTTCTCGCATCGTGCTGACGGCCGCCGCACTGGCGGCGATTACGCCGGCGGCCCAAGCTCAGGCGCCCGCCGGGCGCGGCGGCGGTCCGCCGGCGCCGCAGGTCATCTCGCCGGAAGTGCTCGCCGATCGGCGTATCACGTTCCGCATCTTCGCGCCGCAGGCGCAGGCCATCCGGCTCGCCGCCGGCGACATTCCGGGGCTCGGTCAGGCGACGCAGTTGACCAAGGGCGAGAACGGCGTCTGGGAAGTGACCGTCGGCCCGGTCGATCCCGGCACCTATCGCTACAACTTCAACGTCGATGGCGTCACGACGATCGATCCGCGCAGCCCGTTCACCAGCGAGTCGAACAACAACGTCTGGAGCCTCGTCAACGTGCCCGGCTCGGACTTCGCGGACACGAAGAACGTGCCGCACGGCGGCGTCGCTGCCGTGACCTACTACTCCACCGCGCTCGGCCGATTCCGCCGCATGCACGTCTACACGCCGCCCGGCTACGAGCGGAACAACGACAAGTATCCGGTGTTCTACCTGCTGCACGGCGCCGGCGACAGCGACGATTCCTGGACCTCGGTCGGCCGCGCCGGCTTCATCCTCGACAACCTGATCGCCGCGAAGAAGGCGAAGCCGATGATCGTCGTCATGCCTGCCGGCCACACGCGCCGCGGCGCCGGCGGCGCCTGGCGCCATTGGGCGGACGGCGACCGACGAGTTCGTGAAGGACTTCGTCAGCGACGTCATGCCGTACGTCGAGAAGAACTACCGCGTGCTGACCGACCGCAACAACACGGCGATCGCGGGCCTCTCGATGGGCGGCAACCACGCGCTGCAGGTCGGCATTCCGCACCTCAATCGCTTCGCCTACATCGGCGTCTACAGCTCGGGCCTGCTCGGCGCGTTCCCGGGACTGGGGCGGACGGCGCGGCGCTCCGCCCGCGCGGCTGCTGCACCGCCGCCGCGCCAGCCGCGCACCGCCCGCGGCCCCGCCGCGGCGGCGCCGCCGCCGCGCCACCGGCCCCGACCGCCGCCGAATGGGAGAAGGAACACGCGGCCACAGCTCGACAACGCCAACCTGAAGAAGGGTCTGAAGGTGTTCTGGTTCGCGACCGGCAAGGACGACGTCCTGCATCACGACGACCAACGCGACGGTCGAGCTCTTCAAGAAGCACGGCTTCAACCCGGTCTTCAAGGAGACGGCCGGCGGCCACACGTGGATCAACTGGCGCGACTACCTGAACGAGTTCGCGCCGATGCTGTTCCAGTAGGTTCGGATCTTCCGCCTGAAGGCGGAAGCCACTGTGTATGTGCTGCCCGGCGGTCGACTCGAGCCCGGCAGGTTGATCAGCAGCGCCCGCGGCTGTCGCCGAGCGCGAATGCGCGAGGCGACCGCGCATTAAAAAAAGAGGGACAGATGCAACGTGTTAGCTATTGGGTGGCAGCCGCAATACTCGCCGTCGCTTCGGTCAGCGCACAAACGCCCGCGGGCCAGCCCCCAGCAGGTCAGGCCCCGGCGCCACCCGTGCCACAGGGCCGCGGCGGCGGGCGCGGCGGACCGCCGGTCGTCTCACCCGAGGTCAACGCCGACAAGTCGGTGACGCTCCGCTTCCGCGCGCCGAACGCCAAAGAAGTCACGCTCATCGGCGAGCTCGATGGCAAGACCTACCCGATGACGAAGAACGAGAACGGCGATCTGGGAAGTGAAGATCGGCCCGCTCGCGCCCGACGTCTACAACTACCAGTTCAACGTCGACGGCATCGTCACGATGGACCCGACGAATCCATCGGTCAAGCTCGGATTCGGCGCGTTCCCGCCGGCGAGCATGTTCGAGATCCCCGGCGACGAGTTCGACGATGCGCGTGACGTGCCGCACGGGACGGTGCGCGTCGAAACCTACCACTCGAAGACGCTGGGCGTGCCGCGCACGCTCTGGATCTACACGCCGCCCGGCTACGAGCGCGGCAATACGCGATACCCGGTCTTCTACCTGCTGCACGGCGCTGGCAACATCGACTCGAGCTGGATGCTGACCGGCCGCGCGAACTACATCATGGACAACCTGATCGCCGAGGGCAAAGCCAAGCCGATGATCATCGTCAATCCGCTTGGCTACGCGCGGATGGGAGTCGGCACGGGCCCCGAGCGGCCGGTGACCGGCGCGACACCAGCGGGAGGCGGCAGCCCCGGCTGGCGGCGGTCCGGGTGGAGCGGCGCGGCGGCGGCGCGTTCGGTAAGGATGTTCTCGAGGACGTCATCCCGTTCGTCGAGGCGAAGTTTCGCACGCTCAAGGATCCGGCCAACCGTGCGCTCGGCGGGCTATCGATGGGCGGCGGCCAGACGGTCGCTATCGGCTTCCCGAATACCAAGTTCTTCAGCCATCTGGTGGTCATGAGCGCCGGAGCCGGCCAGAATCCGGAACAGACCTACGCCGACTTCTTCAAGAATGCAGACACAGTGAACAAGCAGCTCAAGCTGCTGTGGCTCGGTGTCGGCAAGGACGACTTCGCGCTGAACGGCAGCAAGGCGCTCGACGAAGCGCTGACGAAGAACAACATCAAGCACACGTTCGTCTCACCGAGGGACGCCACGAGTGGGTCATCTGGCGGCACGCCTGCGCGAAGTCGCACCGCTGATGTTCAAATAATCACCACATCGAGTTTGTCCGAGCTGGACTGAAGCTGATTCTACCCAGGTGTTGTATCAGCAGCGCCTGCGGCCCGAGCGCCGCGCGTAGTCGCGGCGCGAGAGCGCGTGGGGGTGGGGCCCCACGCGCATTGATAAAAGAGGACAGATGCCACGAACTTGGCGCGGATGCGCAATCCTTGTTGCTGCCCTGTTGCCCGTAGCCCTCTCCGCTCAGGGGCAGCAGCGTCCACGCTTCAGCTCGCCCGAAGTCGGCGCCGACCGCACCATCACGCTTCGCTATTACGCGCCGAACGCCAAGGCCGTGACGGCCAACGGCGAGCTCGATGGCAAGCCGCATCCGCTGACGCGCGGCGACAACGGCGTCTGGAGCGTGACGCTCGGACCGCTGGCGCCCGACATCTACACCTACGCCTTCAACGTCGACGGCGTCACCGCGCTCGATCCGCTCAATGCCAACACGAAGTACGGCTACGGCGGTTTCGGTGCCGTCAGCGTCGTCGAGGTGCCTGGCGAGGGCGCGCAGTTCTACGACGTCAAGCCGGTGCCGCACGGCGAAGTGCGTATTCGTCCCTACATCTCGAAGACGCTCGGCGTCAGCCGGACCGTGTGGATTTACACGCCGCCCGGCTACGACCAGCGGCAGCAACTTCCCGGTGCTGTACCTGCTGCACGGCGCCGGCGACATCGAGTCCGGCTGGACGATGATCGGCCGGGCCAACAACATCCTCGACAACGCGATTGCCGAGGGCAAAGCCAAGCCGATGGTCGTCGTGATGCCGCTCGGCCACAGCATCCAGAGCTTCTGGACTGGTCCGGCCAAGCAGGTCACCGATCCGGTGTCGGCGGCGATGGCTGGTGCGACACTCAACGACATCATCAACGCGATGATGGGCGGCGACGGCAAGGGCGGCCTTTCGCCGGTCACCCGCGACATCGTCGAGGACGTGCTGCCGATGGTCGAGAGCACCTACAAGGTATCGAAGCGGCCTGATGACCGCGCCATCGCCGGACTGTCGATGGGCGGCGGACACACGATCAATATCGTCGTTCAGTCATCCGGAGTTGTTCCGCTACGCCGCCATGATGAGTCCGGCGGCCGGCGGCGGCGTGGCCACGATGTATCCGCAAGATTGCTGAGAAACCAGACATCCTGAACAAGCAGTACAAGCTGTTCTGGGTCGGCGTTGGCAAAGACGACGGGCTGACCGGACCTGGCGACAAGGCGTTCTCCGAAGCGCTCACGAAGATCGGCGTGAAGCACGAGTTCGTGCTCACGGAAGGCCGCCACGAATGGACGGTGTGGCGGCACTATCTCAACGACATCGCGCCGAAGTTGTTCAGGTAGCGCGGCCGCGGGCTGGAGATTAGACTCACTCGCGCTTTCCCGATAATGGAGTGGGTCCAAGTCTACGATCCCCTCGGCAACCCGTGGCTGAGCACGCTGGCCGCGGCGTTGCCGATTCTCCTCCTCCTCGGCACGCTCGCCCTCCTCGAGTGGAAAGCCCATTGGGCGGCGATGGCCGGGCTCTCACAGCAGCGCTACTCGTGTCGATCGTCGTCTACGGCATGCCGGTGCGCACCGCGCTGGCGACCGCAGTCTACGGCGCCGCGTACGGCCTCTTCCCGATCGGCTGGATCATCCTCACCGCGGTCTTTCTTTATAGCCTGACAGTCAGAACTGGTCAGTTCGAGATCGTCAAGTCGTCGGTCGCCCGTCTGTCCGCCGATCGCCGCGTGCAGGCCCTCCTGATCGCATTCTCGTTCGGCGCGTTCATCGAAGGCGCGGCAGGCTTCGGCACGCCGGTCGCGATCACGGCAGCGCTGCTCATGGGCCTCGGCTTCACGCCGCTCTACGCGGCTGGCCTCTCGCTCATTGCGAACACGGCGCCAGTCGCGTACGGCGCGATCGGCACGCCGATCCTGACCCTCGGCGCCGTCACGGGCATCTCACCGGACTTGCTGAGCGCGATGGCCGGACGGCAGCTGCCGTTCGTCTCGGTCATCGTGCCGGCATGGCTCGTCGTCACGATGAGCGGCTGGCGCGGGCTGCGCGGCGCCTGGCCAGCGGTGCTCGTCTGCGGCGGCTCGTTTGCGATCGTGCAGTTCCTGTGGAGCAATTTCGTCGGCCCAGAGCTGGTCGACATCATGGGTGGCCTGGTGTCGCTCGGCAGCCTCGCGCTCTTCTGCACGTGGTGGCAGCCGGCGGAGGTCTGGGACTTCCCTGAGGCATCAGTCAAAACACCT
The DNA here is from genome assembly GCA_963847975.1 of uncultured Acidobacteriota bacterium. Taxonomy (GTDB): domain Bacteria; phylum Acidobacteriota; class Vicinamibacteria; order Vicinamibacterales; family 2-12-FULL-66-21; genus DATBJJ01. Next base: position 54,673 of record CAWKBU010000031.1, read on the forward strand.
GCCGTAGCGTCGCTGACAGCCATCGACAGGGGCGCTCTCGTACGGGCGTGGATGCCGTGGGTCTTCCTGTCGGTGGTCGTGACCGCCTGGGGCATCGCTCCGGTGAAGGCGTTTCTGAACGGCGGACCCGCGGGTGCGGCGCTCTATCGCGACAAGCACGTGGCGCCGCCGCCGCACGCATTTCTCTCACCCGCGTTCGACGTGCCAGCGCTGCACCGCATGGTGTACCGCGATCACCCGGTAGAAATCGAAGCCGTCGACACAACTCGGATGCACGACCCGGCGTATAAAGCCAAGCGCGCCGAGGCAGCGCGCTTCAACTTCAATTGGATTTCTGCGACAGGCACGGCGATCCTGCTCGCCGCGCTCGCCACGGCACTCTTCCTTCGCATCCCGCCAGCGGTCGTCCTCGAGACCGCCGGCACCACACTGACGCGAATGCGATGGCCGCTTCTGACCATTGCCTTCATGCTCTCGCTCGGGATTCGTGACGCGCTACGGCGGAACGGATGCCACGCTCGGCCTGGCGTTCACGAAGACTGGATGGTTCTATCCGTTCTTCGCCGCAATGCTCGGCTGGCTCGGCGTGGCGCTGACCGGTTCGGACACGAGCTCAAACGTACTCTTCGGAAGCCTGCAGAAAATCACGGCGCAACAGCTGGGCCTCAATCCAATCCTCATCACCACCGCGAACTCGACCGGTGGCGTCATGGGCAAGATGATCGACGCCCAGAGCATCGTCGTGGCGACTGCGGCAACCAATCAACACGGGCAAGAGGGCCGAATCCTGCGGTTCGTGTTCTGGCACAGCATCGCGCTGGCGGTGATCATGGGGATCATCGTCATGCTGCAGGCGTACGTGTTCGAGTGGATGGTGCCGCAGTAGCCGCTAGTGCTTCGGCTCCTTCACTGGCGGCGGGGCGAAGCAGACCACGAAGTCCTTGCGTTCCTCGATTTTCTTGTAGTCGAGGCCGGGAACCTTCTTCAGCTCGTCGAGTGAATTGCAGACGCCGACTTTGTTGAGCCAGGCGATGACTGCCGCCGCTTCCTTGCGCGTCAGTCCGGCGACGCTTTCGAGCTCGATGTTGGTGGCGCGATTGATGTTGAGCGGTCGCGGCGCCTCGCCGAGGAAGTTCTTGGCAGGTAGTCGAGGACAGCGCCAAACTCTTCATCGCTCCCCTTGGCGCCGCGCTTGATCATGTCGCCGATGACTTCTTCCCAGCCTTCGCGGGTGAGCCGCACCGACGCTGCCCGCTCGGGTTGGTGGCAACCGCCGCAGACCTTCTGCATCTGCTCCTTGCCCGGCCCATCAGGCAACTGCGCGAGAGCAGTGTGACTCACTCCCAACACGACGACGATTGCGAGCAGTATCGAACGCATATGTCGGAAACTGAAGAGGTCCAGCCAAGAACCGGCCATTACATCGAGTCTATCGACTCACGACCGCCGACTCAAGGCTGACGACTCTGACTGACGACTGTGACTGACGACTGAAGACCAACGACCGACGACTGACGTCTGTCAGTGTTCCATCGCTATTCCGAACGCGTAGATCGTGTTGTCGAACGTGACCAGATACACCTGACCGGCGGCGGCAGCCAAACCGCCCCGCGCAAACGAGGTGATCGTCTTGCCGCTCGTCCAGAGCTCTTTGCCGGTCGCCGGATCGAGCGCATAGAGCACCGCCGGCACCGAGCTCTTGGCGCGTGCCGCCGCGGAGGCACTGGCGTTGGCGGGGCGGTGCTCGCCCGTCGACAACGCAAACACGACGCCGTTGAAGATGAGCGGAGCCGCCGGCGACGTCAGATCGCGCGATGCCCACGCTGGCTCGAGCGACAGCTTGCCGCCGTCGTCAACGAGCTTGAAGGCAACGATGCTGCCGTTGGTGACGACGCCGTTCGACGCGAGCTTCGTGCCCGCCGCTGGCGCGCCGATCGCGGGCGCGAGAATCCAGCGCGTGCCCTCGCTTTCCCACGTCGCCAACCCGCCCGTCGCTCCGGCGTTGCTGTACTTCGACGTCACGTGCAATGGCGTCTTGAGCGACGACGCATCGAGCAGGTACAGCCGGCCGTCGTTGCCGCTCACCGCCATCAGGTCCTTGTCCTTGTGACGGAAGACGACTGGCGTCGTGTTGAAATCTGCGCCTGGCTGCGTGAACGATTCCTTCAGCTTGAGTGTCTTTGGTTCGAGCGACACGATCGCGTTCGCGTAACCGCCGCTGCTCGCCGGCCCGTCACCAAGCGCGGCGAAGATCGTCCCGTCAGTCCCGAACGCGATGCCAGCCGCTCCCGCGACATTGCCGCCGTTTGTCTTCCACGACACCGGCGTCTTCGTCTCGCTCGTCAAGTCAATGGCCCACACGGCATTGGGCGTCGCGCCACACCCGTTCGATGTCGTGGTGTAGAGCACGCCATCGACGTATATCAATCCCGATGGCTTGGCATTGGCAGGAATGAACGGAACAGGACGCGTGCGGTCGGCGCCGTTGTGCGGGTTGATGGTCCGTGCGTAGCCGTCGCTGGCGACGATAAACACGTTGTCGGTCGGTCCACCGCCGAGCCCACCGCCGCCGCCACGGCCCGCCGGCGGCGCGCCGGGAGCCGCCGGGGCGGCGCCGCGGCCAGCAACCGGATCGTTCGGCGCGGCGCCCCTGCCCTGCTGGCCCTGCCCGACAAGCGCGAGGCTCGGCGCGCCTTTTCCTGGTTCGCCGACGGAGCTTCCCGACCGTCCGCCGCGGCCGCCGCCGGCGCCGCCGGCAAACGCCGAGACCGCGAAATTGGTTGGACGCGTTGCGGCGCCGATGAGGCCGCCCGGACAACCCCAGGAGCTGTTCGCGGGCGGAGCAATCGACGAATAATTGATGACCGTCGTCCAATACACGCGCGCGAGGTCGGTGTCGATCGCGTAGACGCGCTCGCTGCTGCCGCCCAGGAACGCCAGCGCTTTGAAGCCGCGGTGCGAGATCAGTCGATCCATCAGCACCGGCGTCGTCAAGGAATTCAACTGGCGGGTATCGTTATCGAGCTTCATCTTCCACAGGAACTTGAGCTCGCCCTTCTGCACGGCGTCTTTCGTCAGGCGCGCATCTGTCCGTACCCAGGACGATCGCTGTGCGTCACCCTGGCTCGTCGTCCATTCGCCGCCGCCGCGGCCCTGCGCCTGGACGAGCGCCACACTGGCGGCGGATGCGATCGCGATCGCCCCGACTAGCTTTGTTGCTGCTGGCTTCATCTCAATCCCTTTCGGCGGCGCTATCGCGCGTTGGTCGACGATGAGGAGGCGTCGACGCCAAAGCAGTACAACGTGCCGTCGTAGGTGCCGATATAAACACGGCCGTTGGCGACGGACAGCCCGCTGAAGTGGTTGAACGACGTGATTTGGTCGCCGCTCGACCAGAGCTCTTTGCCGGTCCGCGCGTCGAGCGCATAGATGGTTGCGTGCGTCGAGCGGGCGACGCGGTTGGCGGCGGTGTTGAAACCGAGGCCAAGGTCGACGTCGGCCTGTGCGGTGTTCTCGCCGCTGCCGTAGCCAAACAGCACGCCGTTGGCGACAACCGGCGGTTCGGCCTGATCCATGTCGCGCGACAACCACGCCGGCGTCAACACGATCTTGCCGGCCTTGTCCTCCATCTTGAACGCCGCGACACCGCCGCGCACGACGTCGCCGTACTCGATCGGCGCGCTGAACTGCGAGTGCTTCGGTCCCCAGAACGGTACGTATATCCAGCGGGTGCCGTTCGACTCTTCCCAGGTCGCCAACGCGCCCCAGGTGCCGGCCGCCGCAAAGTTGACGTCCTCGTTACAGATGAGCGGCGTGCGATAGACGGGCGTGCGATGGTCCTCGCCGCCGAGCGCACTCGTATCGAGGAGCCACAACCGGCACTCTTTGCTGGACTGGACCGTGTACTCCTTGCCCTTGAAATCGAAAACCGGACCGGTGACGTTCATGTCGAGGTCGCGCTTGCGCAACCAGAAGGCATTCGACGGCGTGTACCAGTCCTTCAACTCGAGCGCCTTGGTCTGCGGGTTCTGCTTCACGCCGATGATCGACTGACCGTAAATCTGCCGCTCGGGGTAGTAGTCGCCGTCGCCCGATCCCGCGTAGACGGTTCCGTCTTTGCCGATCGACGGCCCCGTACGTGGCCACAACCCGCCACTGCCTGGCAGATACTGACCGACCTTCTTGGTCGCGAGGTCGTAGCCGTAGAACGCGTTGGGATTGCCGCCGCAGCCTTGCGCGGTTGTCGTGTAGATGACGCCCTTGTACAAATTGAGGCCGTAGGGTTTGCCGTTCGGTGGCAGGAAGGGTTCAGGCGCGGCGACATCCGTGCCGGTGGCAGCGTCGAGAGTGCGCAGCCGGCCGTCCCACGAAACCGCATAGACGAGATACTTGCCGGCGGTGTCTGTCGGAGCAACCACTGGAGTCGCGGTGAGTCCGCCGGGGCAGAGCACGCCACCGCCACGTCCTCCTGGCTGCTCGACGAACGTGCTGTCGAACTTGCGCGACCAGATCCGCGTCCCGGTGCCGATGTCGATGCCGTAAACGTTGTCCGACACGCCGGCAACGACGGCGATGTCCTTGGGTCCCTGCGCCGTCGTCACATCGTTGACGAGCAGCGGCGGAAAGAGGCTATGCATCTGCCGCGGCTGGTTGTCGAGCTGCACCTTCCAGAGCAGCTTCATGTTCTTGACGGTATCCGTGGTGATGCGGGTTTCGTTTTTCTGCCAGGCCGTGCGCTGGTTGTCGCCGCCATCGGTCAGCCAGCTGGCCTTGGCGCCGGATTTCACCGCCTGAGGCGTGCCTTGCGCGCCCGGCGTTGCGATCCACACGATCGCCCAGCTGGCGAGCGCGACCGACCAAGTCGTCAGGCTTCGTAGTCGTCGTCTCATGCGCCGAAACTCCTTGAAACCAGGGCCCAGAAATTGGTGATGCGGCGTCATTGTAGTCAGGGGCCGGTGACGCGGCCAGCGAATGGCGCGGGCGAGATGCAATTCCACAATGCGATACGGATTAGGTCGTTGCAACGCGGAAAAACCGGCGCGAGTTGGGAGCAGGCAATTCCACTCTGCAAAACTCCGGATGCAACCAGATCCCGTGGGAGGAACGGCCGCGTGATCTATCATCCCGACACGCGTCCCGCATGCCCGATCTGACACCACTGCAGTGGACCCTGGCCGTAGTGGCCGCCGCCTCGATGGGCATCAGCAAAGGCGGGCTCGCCGGGCTCGGCCTGCTGCACGTCATCATCTTCGCGTTCCTGTTCGGCGCCCGCGAGTCGACGGGCATCGTCTTGCCGATGCTGCTGGTCGGCGACATCTGTGCGGTCACGGCTCTTCACCAGCACGCGCGCTGGGACTACGTGCGCCGGATGCTGCCGCCGGCGTGCGTCGGCATCGTGATCGGAACCTGGCTGATGGGGCGCGTGAGCGATGCGATGTTCAAGCCCATCATCGGCTGGATCATCCTCGGCCTCGCGCTGCTGCAGCTGGCGCGTCTCCAGCGTCCGCACTGGTTCGGCGGCGTGCCGCACAACCGCTGGTTCGCGTGGGGCATGGGCCTGCTCGCCGGCGTGACGACGATGCTGGCGAATGCGGCGGGACCGATCTTCGCACTCTACGCACTCGCGGTCTCGCTGCCGAAATTCGAGATCGTCGGCACGAGCGCGTGGTTTTTCTTCATCATCAACGCGCTGAAGATTCCCTTCAGCATCGCCCTCGGCCTCATACACCCCCAGACGCTGCTCCTCAACCTCATGTTGTCTCCCGCCATCGTTGCCGGCGTCTTCGGCGGTCGCTGGATCATCCACCACGTCCCGCAGCGCGTCTTCGACGCTTTCCTGCTGGCGTTTGCAGCGATTGCCGCGTTGCGGCTGATCGGCGTGTTTTGAAGGCAGCTCGAAAGATGTCGCAACGAGACTGGCTGGCCAGGGCCGACTCCGCTCGCCGGGAACGCGACCTGCGCTCATGCCCTGCCGCTGACGCGTCGTGTAGGTGCTAGCTTGTAGAGCTGTGATCAGGCGCCCTCGGACCGCCACAGCTGCTCGTCAACGGCACGGATCACGGGGACGGAACACGACGCGAGGAATCGCTCCGGCCGCGTTCCTGCTGCGCGGCGCGTCGGCTCGCTCCACCCGCCTTCGCCAAGGCTTCGGCGTGGTTCGCCGTAGCATTTGCGAAGGCGACGGCCCTGGCCAGCCAGCCTCGTTGCGACATCACAGCATTTTCGACAAACGACTCTTGGCGCGCATAGACGATCGCCGGAGCGAACCCGTCGGATTGGCCGCGACTCTGAGTGCCGTGACAGCGAAGCTCCTAAAACGGCCTCGGAGCGGTTCCTATCGGCGGCGGCACCGTTTCGTCTCAGGAGGTCACTCAGTTTCGTTGCCGAACCGATGCTTTACCGGCGTCCGGCAGACCCCAGCCGATGCCGCATCGTGAGGCCAGCCGCGGAGGGGTCGTTTTTCCACGGCGCGAAGCGGAGCGCCAAGCCGACGGGTTCGCTTCGGCGTTGCATCGACACGCGCCACTGCAACGTTGCACGGGTTTGAAAGATGGCATGTCAGTTTCTACACAACGCTCGGGAAACCGTTCCAATGCGACATCTGGAGTTGGTCCTACGTCCTTTGGTCGCGTCCACGGCACCATATAATTGGCAGTCTCAACGAAGACCAACACACGGACTCCTCGGAGCAGAGGTCACATGATGTCGAAGTGGTCGGCGGCACTCGGAACGATTCTCCTGGTGATGATCGGCGTCGCGCCGCGCGGCGAGCAACAAACGGCGCCGCCGCCACAGGCTGGTGCGCCGGCGCAGCCACCAGCGCCAACGCCGGCCCAGGGAGGCCGCGGACGCGGCGGCATCGAGGCCGAGATTGCGGCCGGTGCCGACTTCTCGCCGAGGCCGCCAGTCACTCGTCTCGACCCTGCAACGCAACAGAAGCTCTTCCTGCTCCCGCCCGGCTACAAGATTGAGCCCGTGCTCACCGACCCGCTGATCGAAGATCCAGTGGGCGTCACCTTCGACGGCAACGGACGGATGTACGTGCTCGAGATGCGCTCGTACATGCAGGACGCCGACGGCTCGAACTCGCGCGCGCCGGTCAGTCGTATCTCGCGGCACGAGGACACCAACGGCGACGGCACCTTCGACAAGCACACGGTGTTCGTCGACAAGATGGTCATGCCGCGCATTGCGTTCCCCCTCGGCGACGGCGTGATTCTCGCTCTCGAGACCGACAGCCGCGACATGTACAAGTACACCGACACCAACGGTGACGGCGTCGCCGACAAGAAAGAGCTCTTCTACCCGAACGTCGGCCGCGTCACCAACATGGAGTGGCAGCCGGGTGGCCTGACGTGGGCCATGGACAACTGGCTGTACATGACCTACAACCCGTTCCGGCTGCGCATCGCGCCGGACGGCAAAGTGCTGCGCGAGGAAACGGATTCGAACGGCGGCCAGTGGTGGTCGGCGCAGGACAACGACGGCAAAGTATGGTGGGTCGACGGCGGCGGCGAGCTCGGCCCGGTGAACTTCCAGGCACCAATCGTCTACGGGGCCTTCAACGTTCAGGACAACTTCGAACCGGACTTCCAGACGCCGTGGCCGGCCTCTGAAGGGATCGCCGACATGCAAGGCGGCATGCGCCGCGTGCGCATGCCTGACGGCACGCTCAACCACTTCACTGCCGCGTCCGGCGTCGAGATCTATCGCGGCAATCGACTGCCGAGCGACATGGTCGGCGACCTCTTCTTCACCGAACCGGTCGGCCGTATCGTTCGGCGCGCCAAGATCGTCGTGACCGACGGCTTGACGCAGCTGCGCAACGCCTATCCGAAGTCCGAGTTCCTGCGCTCGACCGATCCGCTCTTCCGGCCGGTGGCCATCACGAACGCGCCCGACGGCACGCTCTACCTGATGGACATGTACACGGGCATCATCCAGGACGCGCAGTTCGTGGGTCCGAATTCGTACTTGCGGCGCAAGGTCGAACAGCTGGCGCTCGACAAGCAACACAACTGGGGACGCATCTGGCGCATCACCTACGAAGGCACGACGCCCGATCGGCAACGTCCGGCAATGTACAAGGAGACGCCGGCGCAGCTCGTCAAGCACCTCGAGCACGCCAACGGCTGGTGGCGCGACACTGCACAGAAGCTGCTCGTTCTGCGTCAGGACAAGTCGGTCGTGCCGGCGCTGACGACGATGGCGCGGTCGTCGAAGCCGCCTTCGCGGCCGAAGGCCGCTTCGGCGAGCCGCGCCGAAGCCACCGGCGGAGGCGGGAACCAGCTGGCTCGGATGCACGCGCTGTGGACACTCGAGGGGCTGGGCGCGCTGGATGCCGCTCTCGTCCGAAGCCTGATGAAAGACGCGGATCCGAAGATCCGCATTCAGGCCATTCGAGCCAGCGAGACGCTCTACAAGGCCGGTGACACATCGTTTGCCAACGACTACCGGTCGATGCTGAAGGATCCAGACACCGACGTCGTCATCCAGGCGATGCTGACGATCAACCTGCGGCGAGTACCGCAGTACGCGGACCTCATCCGCGCGACGAAGGACGCCAGCTCGATTCGCGGCATCAAGGAGATCGGCGACCAGCTGCTGCGGCCGAACACTTCTGCCATGGGTCAACGGCCGTCGCTTGCCGACGCGGCGGTCACAGGTCTCAACCTGTCGACCGAAGAACGCCGCATGATCGGGCGTGGAGAAGCCAGCTACAAGGAACTGTGCGCTGCCTGCCACGGCCCGGACGGCAAGGGTGCCCCGATGGGCGGTGCGACCGACGGCTCGACGCTGGCGCCAAATCTCGTCGGCGTGCCCCGAATCCTCGGCAACGCCGACTACATCACCAAAGTGCTGCTCTACGGGCTCACCGGCGAGATCGAGGGCAAGAACTATCCGGGCGGCGTGATGGTGCCGATGGGCACGAACACCGACGAGTGGATTGCCGACGTCGCCAGCTACGTGCGCAACAGCTTTGGCAACACGGCACCGTTTGTCACGCCGGAGCGCGTGGCCACGGTCCGCAAGGCCAACCCGCGCACCTCGATGTGGTCGTTCGCCGAGCTCGTCTCAACGACGCCGATGCCATTGACGAACCAGGCGCAGTGGAAGGCGACGGCCAGCCACAATCCAGACGCGGCCACCAACGGCATCAACAGCGAAGGCACGGCACGTTGGGAGAGCGGGGCCGCGCAGGAACCAGGCATGTGGTTTCAGATCGAGCTGCCGCAACCGGTCAACGTCGCGGAAGTGCTCCTCGATACGTTGATTGGAGGGCGCGGCAACCTCGGTTTTGGCTTCGGACGTGGCCGTGGAAGCATGCCGGCCGGGCCGGTCACCGCCTACCGTCTGCAGGTGTCGATGGATGGCACGACGTGGAGCGAACCCGTCGCCGAGGGCACCGGGCAGAATCCCACGACGACGATCGCGATCAAGCCGGTGCCGGCGAAGTTCGTTCGCATCACCCAGACGGGCACACCGCAGAACCCGGTCGGCTGGGCTATTCAGCGCGTCCGAATACTCACAGTAGGATCGATCGGAGCATCAAAGCCCTAGCATCGCCATCATGACCCTCTCGAGCATCAACCCGGCGACCGGAGAAACGCTCGCCACCTTCGAGACGCTGTCGCCGTCAGCCACCGCCGCCGCCGTCGAGCGCGCGGTCGACGCATTTCGATTGTGGAGGCAGACAGACTTCGGCGAGCGCGCCCGGCTGCTGACAAAGGCCGCCGCCATACTCGAGGCCGAATCGGCGACGCTCGGGCGCGTGATGACGCTCGAGATGGGGAAGCCGCTCCGTGCCGGCATCGACGAGGCGCTCAAGTGCGCCAAGGGCTGCCGCTACTACGCGGAGCACGCCGCGGCGTTTCTCGCCGACGAGCACGTGCCGACCGAAGCCAGGCAGAGCTACATCCACTATCAGCCCCTCGGCGTAGTGCTTGCGGTCATGCCGTGGAATTTTCCGTTGTGGCAGGTGTTTCGCTTCGCCGCCCCGGCGCTGATGGCCGGCAACGTCGGGCTCCTCAAGCACGCGTCGAACGTTCCGCAGTGCGCACTCGCGATCGAAGACATCTTCCGCCGGGCCGGCTATCCCGCCGGCGTTTTCCAGTCGCTTCTGATCCGCTCGGCCGACGTCGCTCCGCTGCTCGAAGACGCCCGGATCAGCGCGGTCACGCTGACCGGTAGCGAGGGCGCCGGCCAGGATGTGGCGGCGCGCGCCGGCCACGCGATCAAGAAGACGGTCCTCGAGCTTGGCGGCAGCGATCCGTTCATCGTGATGCCGAGCGCCGATCTCGCCATGGCTGCCGCCACCGCGGCCAAGGCGCGCACCATCAACAACGGGCAGTCGTGCATCGCCGCCAAACGCTTCATCGTCGCCGAACCGATCGCCGACGAATTCGTGCGGTTGTTCGTCGCCGCCATGAAGCAGCTGAAGGTCGGCGATCCGATGGATCTGGCCAACGACGTCGGGCCGCTCGCGACGCCCGATCTCGTCAACGATCTCGAGGCACAGGTCGCCGCCACGGTCAAGGCGGGCGCCCGCGTGCTGACGGGCGGGCAGCGTTTGCCGGGGCCCGGCAACTACTTCGCGCCGACCGTCCTCGTCGATGTCCCGCCCGGCTCACCGGCGTATCGCGAGGAACTGTTCGGACCAGTGGCGTCGGTCTTCCGCGCCGCGTCGATCACCGAAGCGATCAGAATCGCCAACGACACGACCTTCGGCCTGGGCGCGAGCGTCTGGACCAAAGACGACACGGAACGCGACCGGTTCGTCCGCGAGCTCGAGAGCGGCCAGGTGTTCGTCAACGCGATGGTGGTGTCGGATCCGCGCGTGCCGTTTGGCGGCGTCAAGCGTTCAGGGTACGGCCGGGAGCTGGGCGTTCACGGCATCCGGGAGTTCGTGAACGCCAAGACGGTGTGGGTCGCGAGCTGACGGCAACTTTCGACGAGCGATCACAGATCTGATGCATCTTCGCCGCACCAGCCAGAGGGTGGCGAATCAAACGCCCGAAACACGGGCCTATTCCAACGCGTCGTGGGCACACCTCTTGCGCGTCGCCAACCATGGCTCGCGCCATCACCGGCGTCCTGCTCGTCGCCTTTCTCACCACATTCGCGGCCCTGTATGTGGCCGCGCGGGCTCCGCGTTTTGCGCAGCGGGAAGTCGTCACCCCAGACGCGTGGAAAGCTCTGGAGCGACATGACGCGGAACAAGCCGCATCGCTCTTCGACAAGGCGCTTCACGAGCGCCCGAACGATCCCGTGCTCCACCTGGGCGTTGGATCGGCCGCTTATGCTTTAGGCCGAACCGATGCTGCCCTCGGTGCACTGAAGAAGGCCGTTGCGCTCGATCCGGAGTTCGCCGAAGCGCAGATCATGCTCGGACAGGTTGCCTACGCGCGCGGCGACAGCGGGCTCGCCATTCGCTCGATGGAGAAGGCGGCAACCATCCGCCCCGGGGATGCCGAGGTCGAGGACTTCCTCAACCGCTGGCGACGGGAGTCGTCGGTGCATTTCGAATTCCTTGAAAAGCCGAGTGAGCACTTCCGCGTCCTCTACGAGGGGAACACCCAGCAGGGCATCGGTGATCGAGTGGTTCGCGCGCTCGAGCGCGAGCACGGGCGGATCGGCCGGATACTGAACACGTCACCTGGTCGGACACTCACCGTCGTGCTCTACACCGAGCGCGATTTTCAAGACATCACGCGATCGCCGTCGTGGGCGGCGGGCAACTACGACGGCAGCATCCGCCTCGCCGTCGGCGGCACGATTCCATCCGGCGATCTGGAACGGGTCGCAACGCACGAGCTCGTGCACGCCTTTGTCACCACCATCGCGCCGCGCCGCGTCCCCGCCTGGCTCAACGAGGGGCTCGCCAGCTACCTCGAGTCCAGCGACCACAGTTGGGCGCCGGCGGTCATCCGGCAAACGAGATCTCTCGTTCCGCTCGAAGCCCTTAGAGATGGATTCAGCAGCCTGGATGAACAGCACGCGCCTGTGGCTTACGCGGAGAGCGCCATCGCCGCCGAGATTCTCTGCACCCAACTCGGCTCCAACATCGGCGCGTTCCTCGAGATGGTCGGTAAGGGAAGCACTGTGGATCAGGCGCTCCTCGAGTTCCAGGTGCAGCCGAACGCATTTCACTCAGAGTGGCGCCGCCGAGTCGGACTGCAATAGACGTCCGTTCAGCCAGGACCTGCGGCGGTGGCGTCACTTTCGCGGCAGCGCGTACGCGACGATGCCCATCGGTCCCGACGCCTTGAGACCGGGATCGCCCCCGCGCCCGGCAGCAGATCCAGCAGTGACGAGCAGGTACTGCCGCCCGCTCGAGCTCGAACATCGACGGCGATCCGCTGGTCGGTCCACCGAGCGGCAGTGCCCACACCTCGGTGCCGGTGGCGCTGTCGTAGACGTGCACCTTTCGATCTGCTGCGGTAACGAACAGGAGCCCGGAGCTTGTCGCGATGATCCCGCCCTTGGTCGTTCCCGCCGTGCCCGTGCCCTTCACGCCTTCCCGACCAGACGCAGATCGTCACCGAGACCAATCTGCCAGCTGGATCGTGCCCTGGTTGAGGTCGTAGGCCGTCAGCGTCGTCCACGGCGGACTGATGATGGTCGGGAAGAGTCCGAAGCCCTCCGTGACCCAGCGTCCTTCCACCACTTTCTCCGGCGGCGCACCGCCGCGGCCGGACCGAAGCTCGCCAGTCTTGAGGAGACGGATGATCGTCGGCACGTTGAAGCCGATGACATACACGCTGCCGTCGGCCGGATTGCCGGCAGTGCTGCCCCAGTTCGATCCTCCCTGATTCCCCGGCATGTGAATCACGTCGTCGAATCCGATCGGCGTAAACGGCCCTTCATTTCTGGCCGCTGCAATGCGCTGCCGGAACTCCTCCCGCTCCTCGGGCGTGAGGATGTGCGGATTCAGATCGTCGACCGTGAACTTCTGCCGCGAGAATGGTGGGGGCTTGGTCGGAAAGGGTTGCGTCGGCGCATAACGTTTCGCCCGGGACGGTCGTCTTCTGCGGAACGGGCCGTTCCTCGATCGGCCAGATCGGCTCGCCGGTCACGCGATCGAAGACGTACAGGTAGCCGGTCTTACTGGCAATCGCGACGACGTCGATGGTCCGGCCGTTCTGTCGGATGGTCGTCAGCTGCGGCGCCGAGTTGTTGTCGAGATCCCAGATGTCATGGTGAACCGTCTGGAAATGCCAGAGGCGCTTGCCCGTCCTCGCATCGAGGGCGATGATGCAGTCGCCAAACAGGTTGGCGCCTTGCCGGTTGCCGCCGTAGAAGTTGTACTTTGGGCTCCCGGTCGGGATATAGACAATGCCGCGCTTCACATCGATCGATTGCTCGGCCCAGTTGTTTGCGCCACCGACGGTCTTCCACGCGTCTTTCGGCCAGGTCTCGTAGCCGAATTCGCCCGGCCGGGGCACCGTGTGGAAGGTCCAGACTTTGTTGCCGGTGCGCACATCGAAGGCGCGGATATCCCCAGGCGCGGAGACGTACTCCTGGTTCGTGGCCGAGCCCAGGATGATGAGGTTCTCGAACACATGCCCGGGAATGCGGCTTTGCTGGTTGACTGCGGAGGGATCGCGGTCGAGCCCTGCGCGTAGGTCGACACGGCCCTCGACGCCGAACGCCGGAATCGGCTGGCCGGTTTGTGCGTCGATCTCCTGAAGGAAATTGCTGGCGCTGAAGATCAGCCGCCGATCCGTGCCATCCGGGCTCTCCCAGTAATTCACGCCACGCCCGTTAAAGTTCTGAACTCCTTTGTGAATCCACATCTCCTTGCCGGTCGCGGCGTCGAGCGCGACGAACTGCCCGTTCGCGCCGAGGCCGTAGACGACGCCGCGCACGACGAGCGGGTTGAAGTCGGTCTGGCCTGGCGGGTACGTCCACGCCACCTGGAGCCGGTGCACATTCGCCCTGGTGATCTGGGTCGCGGCAACGAACCGGGAGCTGTCGGGGCCACCGGCGTAGTCGCGCCACTCGCGCTGTCCCGAACGAGCGACGACAAAGCGACCGCTGCCACTCGACAACACGAGGACCGTGGCGGCCAGGAGTCCGAGCCTTTGCCGGATGCTCGGTGAACGGTGTCTCTCGGTCATCGACCAGACCTCGCTGTCAGTAAGAAGCGTAAGTGTGAACTCCGATATCGTGCCGGATGCGCGCATGACAACACGACACCCGCACGAAAGTAAAGAGGTCCGAGGCCCGGCGAGGATTTATGACACTGGCGCGGGCTCAGAGCTGCTGCTGTACGGTCCCATCGGCAGAACGACGTAGGAGTATCGATGAAACGAACGGCGTTCGCCCTGATGGTGGTTGTCGCCGCCGCGACGCTGCCGATCCTGATTGCCGCGCGCTCTGAACAGGCCGCTCCGCCGGCACCGCGCACCTATCGCACGTGGTCTGCCTACGGCGGCGGGCCGGAACAGATTCGCTATTCGAAGCTCGACCAGATCAATCGCAGCAACGTCAAGCAACTGCAGCAAGCCTGGATCTACGACAGCGGCGAGACCGGCGGCCTGCAGACGCAGCCAATCGTCGTTGACGACGTGCTTTACGGCGTACACGCCGTCGCACAAGACGTTCGCCCTGCGTGCGGCGACCGGCGAGCATCTGTGGACCTTCGACTCCGGCATCAAGGCGCAGGGCCCGAATCGCGGACTGATGTACTGGAGCGACGGTCGAGACGACAAGCGCGTCTATGCCGCGGTCACCCGCTATGTCTACGCGCTCGATGTCCGCGACCGGCAAACCGATTCCGGCATTCGGCGACGGCGGGCGCATCGACCTGCACAAGGATCTGGGACGCGATCCCGAGCGGCAGTCGGTGCGCGCTCACATCCCCGGGCGTCGTCCACAACGACCTGCTGATTCTCGGCGGGCGGGTCTCGGAAGGACTGCCGGCGTCGCCAGGCGACGTCCGCGCCTACGACGCACGCACCGGCAAGCTGCGCTGGAGCTTTCACACCATTCCGCATCCCGGCGAGAAGGGATACGAGACGTGGTCGAAGGACTCGTGGCGGGAGAACGGCGGCGCCAACAGCTGGCCCGGCATGGCGCTCGACGAAGCGCGCGGGATCGTCTACGTGCCGACAGGTTCCGCGGCCGCGGACTTCTACGGCGCCAATCGCGTTGGCGACAACCTCTACGCGAACTCGCTGCTCGCGCTCAACGCCGACACCGGGAAGCTCCTCTGGCACTTTCAATTCGTGCGCCACGACATCTGGGATCGCGATCCGCCAGCGCCGCCAAGCCTCGTCACCATCAGGCGCGACGGCAAGACGATCGACGCCGTCGCGCAGGCGACCAAGCACGGCTATGTGTTCGTGTTCGATCGCGTGACCGGCACGCCGGTTTCCCGATCGAGTACCGGAAGGTGCCACCGAGCGGCGTCGCCGGCGAAGTCGCCGCCGATACCCAGCCGCTTCCGACCCGGCCCGCGCCCGTTCGCGCGTCAGGACCTGACACCCGAGACGATCACGTCGCGAACGCCCGAGGCGCGCGGCGTGGGCGCTGGCCGAGCTGGCGAAGTTCCACAACGACGGCCTGTTCGTGCCGCTCTCGGTCGGCCGGCAGACGGTGATCTTTCCGGGATTCGACGGCGGCGCCGAGTGGGGCGGGCAGGCGTTCGATCCGGACACCGGCATCTACTATGTCAACGCCAACGACCTCGCGTGGACCGGCGGCCTGGCGCCGGCCGTCGAGGCCAGACCGGGCGCGGCATCTACCAGCAGAACTGCGCTCCGTGCCATCGCGACGATCTGCAGGGCGCGCCGCCGCAGATCGCATCGCTCGCCGGCATCGGCGCAGCGAAAAACGACAGCTGAGATATCAGCCATCGTCGAGAAGGGCGCGGGCCGCATGCCCGGATTCCCGTACCTGTCGGCGGCGGCGCGTGCCGCGGTCGTCGACTTCGTGAGCGACGGGACGGACCGGCCAGCCGCCGCGGCGCCAGCTGCAAACGCCGCGACGCCGCTCGTCCCGTATCGCTTCACCGGCTACCGCAAGTTCTTCGATCCCGATGGCTACCCTGCGGTCGCGCCGCCGTGGGGCACGCTGAATGCCATCAACCTCAACACGGGCGACTTCGTCTGGCGTGTGCCGCTTGGCGAGTATCCCGAGCTCGCGGCCAAGGGCCTGACGAATACCGGCACCGAGAACTACGGCGGGCCTGATCGTCACGGCCGGCGGACTGGTCTTCATCGGCGCCACGAACTTCGATCGAAAGTTCCGCGCGTTCGACAAGGCCACGGGCGCGCTCCTCTGGGAGACGACGCTGCCGTTCTCGGGCAACGCGCACGCCGGCGACTTACGAGGTCGACGGCCGACAGTACGTCGCCATCGCCGCGGGGGGCGGCAAGGGCGGCGCCCGACAAGATGCGGGCAGCGCATCTGGCGGTGCTTACGTTGCGTTTACGCTCGGTCGCTGACCCTCCTGTCAGATCTCTGATGCAGGTGCCGTTCTGAGGGCTCGCGATCGTGTCGTCGGGTGGGCTCTTCGCGCAGTCGCAGAGCGAGCGCCCTCAGTTCCGTGCCGGCGTCGAACTGCTCCATGCGCGTGGTTGAGGCGCTCACCGATGCACCGAAGGTGAAGTGAACTGGCTGATGCGGCCGGTACGGCCTACTTCATCCGTGCACGCCAGTTCGTCATGACGTCGAGACGCATGTCCTGTTCGCCCGTTCGCTCGACGATCAGAAAGCGATTGCCGTCCGCGGCGACGTCGTAGGTGTAGGTGAGGTTGCCGAAGAAGACGGCGGGGAACAGCTCCTTCGGCGCTTCGGGCCTGAGATCATCTGCGGCCGAATCGACGCTGACGGCGGTCAAGATGTCGCTGGCGGAGACGAAGTACAGCTCCCGCCCGTCGCCGCGCCACTTCGGCCACCGTCCGCCCTTGTTCGACAGGAGCACTCTGCTGGTGGCCACAGGGAATCGCTGCGCGTAGACCTCGTTGGTGCCGGAGAGCGTCGACTGATAGGCGAGCCATCGTCCATCGGGCGAGATCTGGCCTGTGAACTGCGAGCCGGACGTCCGCAGCACCAGGAACGGCTTCCGGTCTCCGTCCATCGCCAGAGCCCAGAGCTCGTCCTTGGCCGTTTCAGGGTTCGTCCCTCGATAGAGCACGTACTTCCCGTCACGGGTCCACTGCAGTGGGTACTTGCGAATGGTCCCGTCGGTAATCTGCTCTTCGGGCGCGCTCCCACCCGCCGTCGTCAGGTATATCTGCGCGCTGCCCGTGCGGCTGGATCCGAAGGCCAGCCGCTTCCCGTCGGGAGACCAGACGCCGAGGAAGTCATTGGCCGGATCGGAGGTCTGCCTGGTCATGGTGTTCCGGCCGAACTCGTAAATCCAGATGTCGTGAGCGGAATTCATGTTCATCACGTCCACGGCCGCTTTCTTTCCGTCAGGAGAAAGAAAGAAGGACGAGTACCCGATCCTCGCGAGGCAGCTGTTCCACGCGGGCGCCCTCGCGGTTGAACCAGGTCAGGCGCCGGTTCTCCGCGGCCGCCCCCCGGAAGGCGAGCATTCCCAGCGGACCGGCCCAGAAGGCCGCGTTGGGATTGTCACCCGCGCCGCGACTGATGGGTTCGACGACGGTCGACGGCTCGCCAATTAGTCTGGCGGTGGCGGAGTCGAAGCGTTGCGCCACCAACGCCTGCTCGCGAGCGAACAGCAGCGCTGCCGGCTGGTCCCGGCGCGCGGGGACGTACTGGCCCTTGTGGGCGGTCGCGACGACGAGCTGTCGTTCGTTGGCGCCGTCCAGCGCGCCGAGGTAGATTCCCCGGGTTCGGGGATCGGACGTCACGATGTAGTAGAGGAAATGCCTGCCGTCGGGCAGAAACTGCGGCGCGGTGTGAATGGTCTCCCCTCGTTCGGGATCGACCTTGGTCAGCTGCTTGCGGGTGCCGCCGGATTCCGGGATTTGCCAGATCCCGCCTGGGAGACCTAGCAGGATGACGCCTGGCGCCCAGTCACCGGGCATGTTCGTCGCCGCTTCCCCCAGGTCCCTCGGCGGACCGCCCGCAAGCTGGATCTGTCTCAGTCTTCCGCCTGCAATGAACGCGACCGATCGACTGTCCGGCGACCAGAAGGGGTGGCTGCCGTTGTCTGTGCCAGGCAGGAATCGGGTCGCTCCCGTTTCCAACGAGCGGACATACAACCCCGCATCCGCCGCCGCGGTGCTCGCCATGAAGACCACGGAGCGTTCATCAGGGGATATGGCGGCCGGCGATAGAGCGCCGTCCATCGCCGCACCAGGTGGCGCACCAATCGAGAACTGAATGGAGCGTTCGTCTGAGACCGGACCGCGCCCTCCCCACAGAACCAGCGCCGAGGCGGCCGCGAGACAGGCGACCGAAACGGCAGGCAGCAACCACCCGCGTTTCGGTGATCGGCTCGCTGCGACGGGAAGGGCGGCCTCTGGCGGCTCCTCCAGCCACAACCTGGCGTCTGCGATGTCGTGCAGTCGTTTGCGAGGGTCCTTCTCGAGGCACCGTCGCAGCAGGGGCCGCACGCGCGGCGACACCTCGGCCCACGGCGGTTCGTCTTTCAGCACCGACGCGAGGGCGTCCGACGCCGTGTCTCCAGGGAATGGTCTCCGGCCGGTCAGCATCTCCCACAGCACGACGCCGAATGCCCAGATGTCGGCGCGCTTGTCCACGGCCTGCGATTGAGCCTGCTCCGGTGCCATGTAGGCGGCCGAGCCCAGAATGACGCCCATCTCCGTCGCGAGGTGTCCGGTGAACGTTGGTGAGTTGTCCGGGTTGCCTGGCGCCGGCTCGACGCCAGCGACGACCTTCGCCAGGCCGAAGTCGAGCACCTTGACCTGGCCATCGGGTTTGATCCTGATGTTGGCAGGCTTGAGATCGCGGTGGACGATCCCCTTCTCGTGCGCCGCTTCGAGCGCCGTGGCGATCTGCATCGCGACCGCGAGCGCCTCGGCCTCGGGCAGCGGCCCTTGCGCAATGCGCTCGGCAAGCGACAGTCCCTCGACGTAGCTCCATGACGAGGTAGTCGGGTCCGACGTCGTAGAGCGTGCAGACGTTGGGGTGATTCAGCGCGGCGATGGCCCGGGCTTCGCGGGTAAAGCGGTCGTCGAAGACCTGCTTCGACGTCTTGATGGCGACGTCGCGGCCGAGGCGGGAGTCGTGGGCGCGGTACACCTCGCCCATTCCGCCTTCGCCCACTCTGGCCACGACGTGATACACGCCAAACGATCTGCCGGTCATCGTTGTGGCCGCGATTCTACACGGTGGAGGACTGCTCTGACATTCCAGATGCCGGAGGGGGGCATCAGCTGAGGCGGACGATGTGTAAGCGGCGGTCGGCCGCGTGTCGTCGTAACCCATGCCACCCTACATTGGGTGTAGACTCCGCAAAAGTTCATACGGGCGTCCAAGGAGAGGTGATGCATCGACGAGAGCTCTTGAAGAACGGCGCGGCCGCGCTGACAGTGGCAGCCACCAAGCCCCTGTTCGCCTGGCAGGGCGCCAACAACCGCGTGCGGATGGCCGTCATCGGCATGGGCGGCCGCTCCGGTCGCGTGTTCGACTCGCTCACGCGCTACGACGACGTGCAGTTCACGATGGGATGCGAGGTCGCGCAGAACAAGCAGACCGAACTTCCAGAGCGCCAATCGCCCGCTCGCCCAGACGCTCGACGTCGTCGGCGACTATCGCCGTGTGCTCGACCGCAACGACATCGACGCGGTGCTCATCGGCACGCCCGACTTCTCGCACGCCAGGATCACGGCGGACGCGCTCGCCGCCGGCAAGCACGTCTACGTCGAGAAGCCGATTGCGAACAACATCGCGCGCATCAACATGATGCTCGACGCCTACAACAAGTATCCGAATCTGGTCGTGCAGGTCGGCACGCAGCAGCGGAGCTGGGATCACTTCATCGAAGCGAAGTCGAAGATGGCGTTGCTCGGCCCCGTCACCCACGTGCTCATCCAGCACGGCGGCGGCTATTCGCAGAACAAGCAGGACGTCGCTGACGTGCCCCCCGGACTCGACTGGGACGCGTGGCAGGTCGACGCGCCGAAGAAGCCGTTCAAGCAGGGCTACACGTCGTTCCGCGCCTGGTGGGAGTACGGCAGCGGCCTCGTCGGCGACTGGGGCGCCCACCACATCGACGTCGCGAACTGGTTCATGGACGCCGACGCCAAGCAGCCGCTCAAGACCACGGCGGTCGGCTTCTACTCGAACCCGAAGACCGATCCGGAGTGCGTGTTCAGCCAGTTCTCGATCGCCTGGCAGTTCGACAACTACATCATGTCGTTCGCCAACGACGTCTTTCCGCGACCGAACTTCGCCGATCCGAAGGCGCCGGACATCGAAGGCTGGGGCGTCTACTTCTACGGCAGCAACGGGACCCTGCAGGTGAACCGCATGGGTTGGGCGCTCCGGCCGCCAGTCGGCCAGACCCGCAATCGCGTCCCGGCTGAGCCGGCACCCGGCGCACCCGCGGGCGCGGCAGCCGGCGGTGGACGCGCAGGGGGAGCGCCCGGCGGCGGACGCGCAGGGGGACCCGGCGGCGGCCGCGGCGGCGGCGGGCAGGCGGTCGAGATGAACGTGTACATCAACCCGCGCGGCGGCGTCGAAGAGGATTACCCGCTGCACGCGCACACCCGTGACTTCCTCGACAAGCTGAAGGCGAAGAACCGGAAGACCAATGCGCCGATGGAAGTCGGCTACAACTCGGCACTGCCTGCCCTGCTCGCGCTCGAAGCGATGAAGGACAACAAGGTGCTGGGCTGGGATCCGGTGGCGAGGAAGTCGAAAGCGCTGTAGATCGCGCAGTTCAAGAGACGGGCTCCAGGCTGCTGCGATCGCGCAGGACCTGGAGCCCGATTTCTTGTCTACGCCGGGCCGGCGCCGGCGCGCGACAGATCAGCGCCACGCCCACCACCAGGACGAGGCCGGCGACGACGAGGGACGCCGTCGCGAGATTCTCATTGATGTACTGCGTCGCTTGCGCGCCGTACTTGTAGGCCAGCCATCCTTCTGCGCCGAAGCGAAACCCTCGTCCGATCGCGATCCCGAGCGTGAACGCCACGGGTCGCACACCAGCGAGTCCGGCGAGGAGCACGAAGATCTTGAATGGTGTCGGCGGCGGCAGCATGGCGGGGACGATCACGGCCAGCAGCCCGTGCCGCCGGAACAGGCCGAGGCCTCGCTCGATTTGCGCCTCGCTGAACCGCCGCCGGAGAAACGCTTCGCCGCCTTTCCGGGCAATCGCGTAGAGGACGAAGCATCCGGCCGTGGAGCCAAGGGTGGTCGCGGCGCTGTAGAGCATCCAGCGCTCCGGATGCTGAATCGTGAGCGCGACGATGAGCGCGTCACCGACTGAGGCAGCGAGAGGAACGACGAATCGAGGAACGCGATGATCGCGAGTCCTGGTGCCCCAAGCCGCTCGGCCAGGGGAAGAATCCACGCCATGACCTGCTGAAGGAGTTCTGAAAGGTAATGCATCGCGGAACGCACGCGATTATTGCACGCCGGACTGGAGCGCAGGGGCCCTTCCAGGCGTATTAACGTCGGATGAGGACCCGGACACGTCGATGACACATCAACTTGGATTGGCCCTGCGGCGTCTTCGAGACACGCCTGGGTTCACGGCCATCGCCCTGGCGTCGCTGGCCTTCGGAATGGGCCTCAACATCCTGATCTTCAGCTTCACGAGCCCCGTGTTGTTCAAGGCCATGCCGTACCCGGAGCCCGACCGGCTCCTGGACGTGAGCATGGCGCCTCCCGGCAAGCCGGAATCGAAGGGAGTGGTGACGCCGGCGCTGTACCTCCTTCTGCGCGACAAGACCAGTGCGGCCTTCGAAGCCGTCGGCGCCTTCGACGCGGGGCGATCGGCCAACCTCGCGGGCGACGCCAGCGGCCCCGCAGAACGACTGGACGGGCACCGGATTTCGGCGACGGGCCTCGCGGCGCTCGGCGCCAGACCCCTGCTGGGCCGGCTCCCGGTCGCTGCCGACGAGCAGGCCAGCGCCGCGCCCACCATAGTGCTCAGCTACCCGGTGTGGCAGCGACGCTTTGCCGGCCGTCCGGACGTCGTCGGCCAGACCGTAAAGGTCGATGGACAGCCAACCCAGATCCTTGGCGTCATGCCGGAGGGCTTCGGGCTCCTCGACAATTCTTCCGACGCCTGGTTCGCGTTCGGCTTCGAACCGGCCCCCGGACAGGAGACACAGCACAACCTTCGCGCCATCGCTCGCTTGAAGCCTGGAGTCTCGATGGCAGAGGCCCAGGCCGCGGTGAAGGTCGCACTCGACGAGTACGCGCAGAAGTTCCCGAACCGTGACAAGGGTTGGACCGTCGAGCTCACGCCATGGCGCGAGGCACGATTCGGCGGGATGCGCCGGCCGTTGACGATGGCGCAGCTGGGCGTCGGAGTGATGTTGCTCCTTGTCTGTGTGAGCGTGGCGGTGCTGATGCGCGCGCGCACGGTCCTGGGCGAGCGGTCCGCTGTTCTCGCCTCGACGACAGATCCGTCCGGGCGTCGTGCTCGCCGAAAGCCTGCTGCTCGCGCTCGGCGGCGGTGCGATCGGCGCCGCCCTCACGGCGCTCGTACTCCCGGCGCTCCTGTGACATCACCCCGACCGTGATCCCGCGTCTCAGCGAGGTCGCGTTCGACGCCGGCGTGGTCGCGTTCACTGTCGTCCTCATCGTCTTGGTGACGCTGGCGGTTGGGATCCTGCCGGCGTTGCGAGCCTCGCGGACCGACACCGCGACAAAGGGGTGGCTCGGCGCGCTGACGCTGGTGGCGCTCGTGGCCGTCCAGGTGGCGCTGGCATTCGTGCTCATCGCCGCGACCGGTCTGGCGATGCGAGCGGTTGGCGATCTGCGAGGTCGCGACGTCGGCATCAACCCGGCGGGCCTGCTGAGCGCCGACGTGTACCTGCCGCGCGACCCGTACGTCACTCGCAACGTTTCCGGGACCGGCAGCGCCGAGATCGCCGAGTTCAGCCCCGCCGGCGCGGCCCTCTACGATCGCATTCGCGCGGCGCTGCAGACGACGCCGGGCGTCGTCCAGGCGGCGGGCGTGGGCACTCACCCGTTCGCCTCGAACCCGTTCGTGCAGTTCTGGATCGGGGACCTGGAACACACGCCCGACAACCAGGTCGCGGCGCAGTACCTGGCCGTCACGGAAAACTACTTCAACACGGTGGGGATTCGCGTCGTTCTGGCCGGGATTTCTCGGCCGCCGATCGGCCCGACTCGCCGTGGGTGGTCCTCGTGAACGAAACGCTGGCGAAGCAGCAGTGGCCCGACGGCGATCCCATTGGGCAGCGACTGACGCTGACCTTCTCTCCGAATGACGAGGAAGCCTGCGCGCGAGGTCGTCGGCCTGGTGGCCGACACGATCCCATTCCGTGGCGCGTCGGAAGTCCCGCCGCTCATCTACGTGCTCCACCGGCAACAGGCGACCGCAGCAGCGCGCCTCGCTCGAAGGCCGGCGCACGGTGATGTCGTTCATCGTTCGTACGTCGGGCGATCCGCTCGCGCTCGGCGATGCGGTCCGAGCGCAGGTCGGCAAGGTCGACGCCACGACCCCGGTGGCGTCGATTCGCACCGTCGAGTCGTATCTCAATGCCGGTCAGACCGCGCTGCTGCAGTATGGCGAGACGCTGCTCGGCATCTTCGCGCTCGTCGCACTGGTCGCGAGTGCCGTGGGCGTCTACGCCCTCACCGCCTACGGCGTCGCCCATCGTCAATCGGTGCTCGCGCTCGGCCTCTTCGTCGTGGCGGCGGTCGTCATCGGAGCGGCGGCGGGCTGGGCCGGCTGGATGCGGCTCGCCGACGTCATCGCGTCGTTTCTCACGAACCTCACGGTCACGCCGTCAGATCCCATGCCGCTCGTCGTCACCGGCGGCATAATCCTGGTGACTGCGCTCGTCGTTTTTCTCGCCGGGCTTCTCGCCGGGGCGCGGCGTCCGACGACGGCGGTCCGCTGAGACACATGAGCAGGTACAATCATTCAGCGCGTTATTTCTAAGTTCCAGGAGGTCCTTCATGCTTCGTAGAATCCCGATGTCTTTGTTGCTGGCCGCGTTCGTGATCAGCAGTTCGGCTCTCGCCGCGCGGACCGATGATCAGGCCGCAGGCCAAGCCGCCAAGCCGGACCGCCGGCAAGCCCTGCGCGCGGGAGCCAAGCCCGCTCCAGTGCCGGTGACGCCGGCCGATGCCGCGCCGCTGATGGGCACGTGGCAGATTCCCCTCGAGACGCCGACAGGGCGGCTCGTCGGAAGTCTCGTCTTCCGCACTGAGGCGGGCAAGGTCGTCGCCGGCCTCAGCGCCCCGCAATTCGCCGAACACAAGATCACCGACATCACGAAGGCTGGCCAGGTCGTGACGCTCAAGGCATCGACCAACTACTCGGGCCCTCTGACGGCGTTCTCGGGTCCCGTGACGATGGTGTTGACGCTGACGCCCAAGGGACCGGACCTGGCGGCGTGGTTCGACTTCAACAACTCGGGCTTTCAGATCGGCGGCACGGCCAAGAAGAAAGTCTGAGCGGCTGAATGCCGGAGCCGTTGCATGTCGCCTTCCTCGGGTGCGGATTCATCACCCGGGTGCACAGCCAGTACCTGAAAGGGGCGCTGTCGGGCACGATCGTCCCGAGCTACGCCAGCCGCGATCGCGGGAAGGCGGAAGAGTTCCGCCGCCAGTTCGGCGGCCGGACGGCGTTCGGCAGCTATGACGACGCCCTGGCGGATCCCGGCGTGGACGCCGTCGTCATCGCCGTCCCCCCGCGCTTCCACCTCGACTTGGCCGAGCGGGCGCTTGCCGGCGGCAAGCACGTGCTCGTCGAGAAGCCGGCGTTCCTCCGCACTGAGGACTACATCTCGATCATCGCGCAGCGCGATCGGGCCGGGCGTACCGTGCTCGTCGGCGAGAACGATCACTACAAGCCACTGGCCATCTGCCTGCGGCGCCTGCTGGCCGAAGATGCCATCGGCGACATGGTGTTCGGGCATTTCATGACCGTCGCGCTCCGGTTGAAAACCGCCGACGACTGGCGCAATGACGAGACCATGGCCGGAGGCGATGCGTTCTTCGAGGAAGGCATCCACTGGCTGCACGTCGCGGGGAGTCTCGGCCCGCGCATCACGACGATCCACGGCTTCCGGCCGGCGCCGTCGCGCGAGGGCCCCGATCGGCGCGTGAAGAGCATGCTCGTCTCGTTCGCGTACGACAACGGCGCGGTCGGATCGCTCTACTATTCGCGGGAAGTGCCGTCGCTCTTCCGCGGCCTCCGCCTCTCGAAGCTGATGGGCCGCCGCGGCATCATCTCGTTCGAGTCGAACGGTGTGGCGGTCCTCGTGCGCGGGAAGGGCCTGCCGCGGGTGATCCTGCCCGGCTTCAGGGACATTCGCGGCTACCGCGCGATGTATGCGGATTTCGCCGCGTCGATCCGCCAGGGCCGGCAGCCGGAGATGAGCCTCGAACGCGCGCTGGAAGACCAGCGGCTCATGGATCAGGTCTACGCGACCATTTGACGACCGTCAGGGAAGCTGTCCGCTGAATCCCTCGCACGACACCTTCGCGTGCCAGTTCACGAACATGCCCGTGGGATTGTCCTTCCAGGCCCAGACGTGCAGCGTGTAGAAGGCCGGCAAGCCGTAGCGGTTCGGGCTCTCGATCAAGTGCATGAGCTGGCCCATCAGCTGTGGAGTGCCGATGCCTTTCTTGTCCCAGTCAGCCGCAAAGACCAGGAAGTCCGCGCCGATGAGCCGTCGGCGTCCGTTTGGCCCAGGCTCGTAAATCACGATCTCCGGCCGCGTGGGATCGAGTTCGCCGTCACCCACGAGCGCCAGGTTCACGTAATGCAGGCCCATCGCACCAGAGTCCGGGCCGCTGACGCAGCCGAACATCAGCTGGTAACCTTCGGCCTCCGCCACCGCCACGTCACGGAAGCGTTCGGTCGCTTCGCGGACAGTCTTCACGAGCGCGTTGTCTGACGACCCATGATGATGCTGGGCCACAGGTGCAGCCTGGCGGTTTTGGGCTTGTACCAGTTGCGACTCGAGCCCGATGAGAATGAAACAACCTGCCGCCGCATACCCGAGTGACCTGGCGAATCGCGTGACCTTCATTGAACCCTCCGTGTTGGACCGTCACTGACGACGGATACAAGCTCGTCGGGAGACCGTTCTGATATGCGGCCGTCCCTGGTTTCAGATTTCAGAGCGCGATGCAGAAGGTAGAATCGCGAGGTCGTCCGCGTCCTTTGAGAACGCTGGCATATTCCTGAAACTTTCCTGAAGGGGGGCAGTTGGGCGACCCTGGGAATCGAGGCGCCTACAAATTCGGCCCGTTTCAGCTCGACGTTCGCGAGCGCAGGCTGTCGCGCGGGTCGGAGGTGATCCCGTTGCGGCTCAAGGTGTTCGACACGCTGCGCATCCTGGTCGAAAATGCCGGGCGGCTGATCACGAAGCAGGAACTGCTCGACACCGTCTGGCCCGACGCCGCGGTCGAGGAGAACAACCTCAACCACAACGTGTCGGTCCTGCGGAAGGTGTTGGGAGAGAAGGCCACGGGCGAGCGGTACATCGAGACTATCCCCCGTGTGGGCTATCGCTTCGTGGCCGCGGTCGAGGTCGCCGAACCGCCACCCGCGGCCTTCCCGGCGCCGGCGCCGCCATCAGGGCACTCCGCTGATGCCGATCCGGCGTTGGCCGCGCCCAACCGGCGACCGCTTTTTGTCCTGCTCGCGGTCGCGACCGTAATCGCTGCGGCTGCGACCTGGTACTACCTCGTCGCCTCCGACACGTCCGGTCGCAGCGTCGTCCTGGGCGGCAAGGACAGCGTGCTCATCGCCGACTTCGTCAACACGACCGGCGATGGCGTCTTCGACGGGACGCTCCGGCAAGCCGTAGCCGTGCAGCTGGGGCAGACCCCGTTCCTGAACATCGTCTCCGAGGAACGCGTCCGCGAGACGCTTCGCTACATGGAGCGGTCGCCGGACGAACGCGTGACTCGGGATCTCGCACGTGAGATCGCGCAACGCCAGGGGACTGACGCGCTGCTGGTCGGATCGATCGCCAGCCTCGGCCGTCACTACGTCATCAGCCTCGAGGCGGTGAGCGCAGTCAGCGGCGACACAATCGCGCGCGAGCAGGTCGAGGCGGAGAGCCGTGAGCGGGTGTTGGCCCGGCTTGGCGAAGCGACGACGAGCCTGCGGCAGAAGCTCGGTGAGTCGCTGGTTTCGGTCGAACGATTCTCCGCGCCGATCGAACAGGCCACCACGCCTTCGCTCGAAGCCTTCAAGGCCTACGATCTGGGCCGGCGCAAGCACTTCGCCGGGCAGTACTTCGAGGCGATCCCTCTCTACCGTCGCGCGGTGGAGCTCGATCCGAACTTCGCGATCGCCTACGCGGGGCTGGGAATCACCTATGGAACGGCGCGGGAGTACGACCTCGCGGCGCAGTTCTCGCGCCGTGCGTTCGAGCTCCGCGAGCGCGTGAGCGAACGCGAGAAGTTCTATATCTCGGCGCGCTATTACATGGACGTCCTCCACGATGGCGACCGCGCCATCGAAGCGCTGGAGCTCTGGACGCAGACGTATCCCCGCGACTTCGTTCCCCGCACGAACCTGTCCGCCCGCTACGCGGCGATCGGGCGCTACGCGGAGGCGCTCGAAGCCGCGCGCGACGGCGTTCGCCTGAACCCAGACGCCGGTGTCGCCTACGCCGCTCTCGCGCACAGCTCGATCTGCCTCGGGCAACATCAGGAGGCTCGGGCGGCTCTCGACCAGGCCATGGCGCGCAAGCTCGACCCACCCTACAGCCGCTACATGCTGTATGGGATTGCCATCCTGCAGGGCGATACCACGGCCATGCAGCAGCAGGTCGACGGCGCGGCAGGAACGCCAGCCGAAGCCGGGATGCTGGCGATGCAATCAGTGGCGTCGGCCTCTACGGGCCGGGTGCGCGACGCGAGGCACCACACTCTACGCGCGATCGAGCTGGCCAGGGGGCGCGGGTTCTCAGAAGGTGCCGGGGCCTATTCCGCCGGCGACGCGTTGTGGGAAGCGGCGTATGGCAACTGCCGCGAGGCCAGACAGGCGGCGGCACGGACGCTCGGCCTCTCTCAGGGCCGGTACGCCCTGAGCTGGAGCGCGCTGGCGCTTGCGGTCTGCGGCGATTCAATCAAGGCCAGAAAGCTCGCCGACGAGATGGTTCGTCGATTTCCCGAGGACTCGTTTTTCAAGGCCTCGTGGCTGCCGATGGTGCACGCAGCGCTGTCGCTCCACAGCGGCGACGCCGCCGCGGCCGCGGAGCTGTTGCAGGATGGCAGCCCCATCGAGCTCGGAACCAACGCCGCCCTCTGGCCGGCGTATCTTCGCGGCCTGGCCTACTTGAAACAGGGCGCGGACGAACGAGCGAGACTCGAGTTCCAGAAGATCCTGGACAACAAGGGCGTCCTCGTTCCCAAGGACTTCAATCCCGCGGCCCTGACGCTCTATCCCCTGGCCCACCTCGGCCAGGCACGGGCAGCCCGCGCCAGCGACGTTCGCGCGAGCCGCTCGTCGTATGAGGCATTGCTCGCCTTCTGGCGCGACGCCGACCCCGACCTCGCCATCGTCCGCGCTGCCCGGCGCGAGTACCGGCAGCTCGGAGCTACAACCGTGTCCGCCGTCCGCTGACGTGTCGCACCTTCAGGCGGACCCGCATGACTCCCGCACGACCAGCTCGACATCGAGGAGGATGTCCCGCGCCACGAGTCCACGGCGTGAAACGCGCTCCAGCATCGCGCCGAGCGCGGCGTCGCCGATCTGGCGCGACGGCTGCCGCAACGTCGTCAGGGGCACCGGCAGCAGCGCCGCGAACTCGACGTCGTCTATGCCGACCAGCCGGACGTCCTTCGGCACGCCGTAGCCAAGCCTGATCAACGTCTGCATCAGCCGACCAGCGGTTCGGTCATTGGCGCACACCACGGCGTCGGGACGAGCCGATTCCATCAACTGTCGCACCGATGCCGTGTCGGACGGATCCAGCCGATGGACGAGCGCGCGATCGATCGGAATACCGGCGGCGTAGAGCGCCTCGCGATAGCCGGCCTCCCGCGCGTCGACCGTCGCGGCCGCGTTCGGCTGCGCGACAAACGCAATCCGCCGGCTGCCCAGCCGGAGCACGTGCTCGGTGATGATGAAGCCCGCGCGGCGGTTGTCGATCCCGACCAGATCGTGGTGCCCCCGCCGCGGATACGGCGTCACCGTCCGGTCGAGAAGCACGACCGGAATGCGTGCGTCATCGAGCGCCTGCGCAATTCGATCGTTGATGTCGTTTCCGGTCGCGGTGAACTCGAGCGGCGCGAAGAACACTCCTGACACCCGACGCTCGATGTACTGGCGGCACAACTGCCAGGCGCGGTCCTCCTTGGTCAAACCCTCGCCGGTCACGCTGCCCCACACGAGCGCGTGATTGCGGGCAAGCGGCGACGCCATCATGCCCTGACACACCGGTTCGAAAATGTCGGTCTCGCCCAGATCCGGAATCAACAGACCGAAGGACAGCGCGCCCGGGGCATCCTTCGCCGACACGTAGGTGCCGGACCCCGCCCGGCGCTCCACCAGACCCCGCGACTGCAGGTCCCTGACCGCCCGGCCAACGGTGATCCGCGACGCGCCAAACGTACGGACGAGCTCGGCTTCGCTTGGGAGCTTGTCGCCCCGCTTGAGCCGTCCGGACTCGATCTGCTTGGACAGCGCCTCATAGACCTGCCGGTGCTTGGGTGGGGATGCCTGTGCGCCTTTCATGCACAAATGATATGACAGCTTTGTGTCATTGCCAAGACGGCATTGCGCGGATTTGCATCAATTGCGACAAAATTGTGCGTAATTATGGACATATGGACAAGTCCTGCCTTTGACTCCAGGCGCTCGTCCTGCTACGCTGGAAAACGTCAGTTGATATGTCTATTTCAGCAGTTCGAGGGCACATGGCCATGACACCGACTTCACCGACGCATTTTCTGGTCGCGTCGGACTTCGACCAGACGCTTAGCTTCAACGACTCGGGAACGGTCCTGAGCGAGTTGATCGGCGCCTCCCGCTTCCAGGAGAAGGTCGACGGGTTGGCCCGCAGCAACCTGGTCCAGCAGGGTGGGGAGCTCGCCTACCTGATTCGTCACGATCCGGAGTTCCGGGGCATCCGGCGCGAGCACCTCGAGGAGACCGGGCGCCGCGTGCGCCTGCGCAGCAACATCCCCGCGCTCGTCAACTTTCTCGATCGCGGCGTCGGGGGGCACCGGTTCTCGTTCTTCGTCATCTCGGCGGCGCCGCGCGAGGTCATCCAGTCGGCGCTCGCGGGCGTGGTGGCGCCGGATCACATCTTCGGGACCGAGCTCGAGTACGACGACAACGGCGAAGTCCGGTCGGTGGCGCGCGTGCCAGCGGGCTACGGCAAGGTCGCCGTCGTCGAGGAGCTCGAGGAGCAGCTGGGCATTGGTCCCGATCGGACGATCTACGTCGGCGACGGCAGCTCCGACGTGCACGTGATGCTGCACGTCAACAACCGGGCGGGTTTCACGATTGCCGTCTCCGAGAACCGGCAGCTTGCGCGCATCGCGAAGAGCACGCTTCTGAGCGACGACGCATCGAGCGTGATGGTGCCGATCCTCGAGAAGGTGCTCGGATGGGGCATCAGCGACATTCGATCGCTCTTCGAATCGGACGGCCTGATGCTCCACGAGTGGGAGAAGGCGCGAACGGACCGAGTGACGGTCCGCGAGTCCTCAGTACATTCAGGCCAAGCGGTCGCCTGAACGGAGTGAATGACGATGGTCGAGTATCTGGGCTGGATCGCTACCGCGGTGTTCGTCGGTTCCTATTTTTGTGCCGCGCCTGAGATGCTCAAGCGCGTGCAGATGCTGGGGGCCCTGATGTGGGTCGCCTACGGGTTCCTCATCGGCGCCTCACCCGTCATCGCGGCCAACCTGCTCGTCTTCGGCGCGGCGGCCTGGACGATGCAACGGCAGCGGCCGGCCTAGCGCCTTCGGGGTCAAATCTTGTATTTCAACATTCCTTGACATGTTGAAATACAAGATCTGACCCTGGGACCCGCCACCTCCTCGTCTTCGGTACCGCGGCACCGGAAATTGGCGGTTTTCCGTCACCAAGTCGGTCTATCCTAAGGCGTCTGTGAGGTAGACCACATAATGCGACGAGTACACGCCAGCGCCTTCCGGTTCGCCCTTCTCGCGTCCACGATCGTCTCGGTCCTGACGCTGTCGGCCCAACAAGCGCCCCCCGCGGGGCAACGCGGACGGGGCGGCGACGCCTTTGCCGGGCAGCCACGGGTCAACGCCCTGGTCATCAGCGGCGGCTGTTGCCACGACTACGCCCTGCAGTCCAAGGTGCTCATGGACTCGCTCTCGAGGGTGTTGCCGGTGGACTGGACGGTCGCGATCCAGGGCGGACGCGGCACCACGGGGAAGCAGCCGCTCCTCGAGAATCCGGGCTGGGCCAAAGGCTTCGACATCGTCGTGCACAACCAGTGCTTCGCCGATACGACCGACGAGGCGTTGATTCAGCGCATCACGTCGGCGCATAAGGGTGGTCCGCCGGCGATCGTGATTCACTGCGCCATGCACACGTACCGCGCGTCCACGAACGACACCTGGCGCGAGTTCCTCGGCGTCACGACGCGCCGGCATACCAAGGCGCACAACATCTCGGTGAAGGTGGCGGCGAAAGATCACGCGGTCATGAAGGGCTTCAAGGAGGACTGGGTCACGCCGGTCGACGAGCTCTACGTGCTCGACAAGTTCTGGCCCAACTCCGTCGCCCTGGCGTCAGCTGTGAGCCCCGAGGATCAGAAGGAGTATCCGCTCGCGTGGACGAGCGACTACGGCGGCACGCGCATCTTCGGCACGACCCTGGGCCACGGCAACGACACGTGGAACGACCCGGTGTTCCAGGATCTGCTCGCGCGCGCGTTCAAGTGGACGCTGAAGCGGGAGTAGGTCGCCTAAGGCTGAGCTCGGGGACAGTCACGGCATCACGGTTGAGTGTCCCCGAACTACGGCTAGCGTTCGACAGCTGTATGAAGCGGCTGCGGCCGGTGGGCCGCTCTTGTATCGTGGGTAGGCCGGATAGGAGCAGAGCGGCAGGCTCTTGTCGCCGGCGCTGACAACCACTGACAGGCCCGGTGCGACCTTCCGTTCGACCCAGTTCGCGAGCAGCGCAAAGCGGTCG
This sequence comes from uncultured Acidobacteriota bacterium, assembly GCA_963847975.1. Lineage (GTDB taxonomy): Bacteria > Acidobacteriota > Vicinamibacteria > Vicinamibacterales > 2-12-FULL-66-21 > DATBJJ01. The sequence goes on from CAWKBU010000031.1 coordinate 86,906, forward strand.
AAGCCATTCGGAATCGGCGCCACGGGCACGGCCTTTCCTTCCCCATCGAAACCGTAGTTTCGCCCGCTCAGCCCGTGACCGGCCTGCGGCATCACGAAGAGCCGCGCGAACGCGTCGAGGCGTGGCTGCCCCATCGTGTCGATGAGCGACTGGTAGTAGTCCAGCTGGGCGCCAGGCGACGCCAGCGTATCGTCGGTGCCGATGGTGACGATCATCTTGCCACCGCGCGCGGCAAACTTCGTCAGGTCGGGATTCGTCGAATCGAGCCACTGCGACAACTCACGACGCCGGCTCGCCAGTGGACCTCCTTCGACATAATCGAGCGGGTTCGCCTTGAGGTCGCGCATGAGAAACCCGGTGACGCCCAACACCCCAAGGTGAGAGTGCATCGCGGCATCGGGCGCCGCACCTTCCTGGCCCCTGAAGCGCACGTCTGAGATCAACCCGCTGCCGGATGGATCGGTGTTCGGCAGCCACATGCCGAAGGTCCTGACGCCGTTCTCGAGCGGCGCGGCAAACGCATAGCGGCTGTACGACGAAGTGAAGCGTCGCAGATCTGTCCATCGGTGAGGCAGGCGGCGGCCGTCGTATCGGCCGGATCGGGATCCACGTTGTTGGGGCAACGTTTGGATGCCCACGGCTGGCGCCCTGTCGCGCCCTGCTTGACGTCGAAGATGGCGCGGCACGCCTGATAGTTGTTGATGATCCCGTCGGCGAGCCCGTCGAGGCCGTCGCACTGGCGCATGAACTCGCCACGGATCGCATTGACCTTGGCGCGCGTGACCCAGTTGGCGAGCGGCTTCTCCTGAATCCGGATCAGCCCGGGCGCGAGCATCAGCGACGAGAAGTTGACGATCGGGACATTCGAGACGATGCCGTCGTAGTCGTCGGGATAGCGCTGCGCCACCGTCAGCGCCTCGCGACCGCCCTGCGACGTGCCGATGTAGTAGTTCACGGCCGGCTTCCGGCCATACGCCCGCTCGACGATCACCATCGCCGCGTCGCGGGTCTTCTTCATCTGCATGAAGCCGAGGTTCTTGACCGCCTCGTCAACGAGCGTCCACTCCGGCGCGTCCTTCACGCCGTGGCCCGAGTCGCTCCCATAAGTGACGATGCCCTGGGCCGGCCCGACCGAACCGCCGCGGCCACCAGTGAGGTTGGGGATCGATGCCGTTCATCCCGCCGCCGCCGAGCTGCGCGGCGCGCAGCGTCCAGGACGCGGGCAAGACGACGCGGAAGTTGATGGGTTTCGCCGCCGCATCGATGGGAGCCATCACGCCGTCGACCGTGCAGTACGCCGGCGCCGGATCGGCGGCAGCCGTCCACCGCGGCTCAGTCAGGGTGACGTTCGACACTGGCTCGCCAATCGCCGCGACCGGCACGGCCGTGCCCAGTTTCGTGGCCGTGCACTCCGCTTCGGTGATGGTCTTGCGCTCGCCGATGTCGGGGAGCGGCGCCGCGGCTGGCGGAGCGCTCTGCGCGCCCACCTGAATGCCGGGAAGGTTTGCCACACCGCCGACGACGATTAGCGTGGCCAGCGTGAGCTTCGCGATCGGGAGGGGCATGGACATGTAGTATGGCTCAGGGCTCTGGGCTCAGGGCTCAGGCAAGAGCTTCGAGATTCTACTCGAAGGTCTTCCCTGAGCCTTGAGCCCTGAGCCTTGAGCCCGCAAACGCTAGAATACCCCGTGACCTCCCGCACCCAGGTAGGCATCATCGGCGCGGGCCCGGCCGGTTTGATGCTCGGACAGCTGCTGCATCTCGAAGGCATCGACTCCGTCATCCTCGAAAATCGCAGCCGTCAATACGTCGTCGAGCGCGTGCGCGCGGGCGTGCTCGAGCAAGGGACGGTAGACCTGATGCGCGAGGCCGGCGTCGGCGGGCGGCTGGCGCGCGAGGGGATGCGGCACGACGGCATCTACCTCGCCTTCGACGGGGCACGCCATCGCATCGACATGGCGGCGCTCACCGGCGGCCGCGCGATCACCATCTACGGCCAGAACGAGGTCGTGCACGATCTCGTCGAGGCGCGGCTCGAGACCGGCCGGCCCTTGCATTTCGAGGTAGAGGACGTCAGCGTCCACGATCTGGAATCGTCGGCTCCACGCGTCCGCTACCGTGAAAGACGGCACCGCGCACGAGATCACGTGCGACATCGTCGCCGGCTGCGACGGGTTTCATGGCATCTGCCGCCAGGCGATCCCCGCGAGCCGGTTGCGCCTCTACGAACGGGTGTATCCGTTCGGATGGCTGGGCATCCTCGCCGAAGCCGCGCCCTCGTCACACGAGCTCGTGTACAGCCTGCATGCCAACGGCTTCGCGCTCTTCAGCATGCGGTCCGCGCAGGTGACCCGCCTGTACCTGCAGTGCGCGCCGGACGAAGACCTGTCGCAGTGGAGCGACGAACGCATCTGGGCGGAGCTCGGCACCCGGCTGGCGACCGACGATGGGTGGCGGCCGAACGTGGGGCCGATCTTTCAGAAGGGCGTGACGGGAATGCGCAGCTTCGTCGCCGAGCCGATGCGCTTCGGACGGCTGTTCCTCGCCGGCGATGCCGCGCACATCGTCCCACCGACGGGCGCCAAGGGGTTGAACCTCGCGATGGCGGACGTCTACCGGCTGGCGGGTGCGCTCGCCCGGTTCTACCGCTCGGGCAGCGAAGAGCTGCTCGACCACTACTCGGCGCGAGCGCTCGCCCGGACGTGGCGCGCGCAGCGCTTTTCCTGGTGGATGACGTCGATGCTGCACCGATCGGACAGCAGCAACCCCTTCGACCACCGGCGCCAGCTGGCGGAACTGGAGTATCTTGTCAGCTCGCGCGCGGCCATGACGAGCCTCGCCGAGAGCTACACCGGGGCACCATTCGACGCGTGAGCGACGAAGCATAAGCAACGAGGCATGAGCACGTTCACGACGCTGTCCGACGCCATCGCGCGCTTCGTACGCCCGGGTCACCGGCTCGCGCTCGAAGGCTTCACGCACCTCATCCCCTTTGCCGCCGGCCACGAGATCATCCGGCAAGGCCTGACCGACCTGACGCTCGTCCGCATGACGCCGGACCTGCTTGTACGACCAGATGATCGGCAGCGGCTGCGCGCGCAAGCTGGTGTTCTCCTGGGGCGGCAATCCCGGCGTCGGATCGCTCCATCGCCTGCGCGACGCCGTCGAGCGGGGCTGGCCGCGGCCGCTCGAGATCGAAGAGCACAGCCACTCCGCCATGGCGCACGCCTACGCCGCCGGCGCCGCCGGCATGCCGTCCGCCTTCTTCCGCGGCTACCTCGGATCCGATCTCGCGAAGGTGAACCCGAACATCAAGTTCATCACTTGTCCGTTCACGGGCGAGCAGCTGGCGTCGGTGCCTGCGCATCGGCCTGACGTGACGATCATTCACGCGCAGAAGGCCGACCGCGCCGGCAACGTGCTGCTCGAGGGCATCATCGGGGTGCAGAAGGAAGCCGTGCTGGCGGCGCGGGCGGCAATCGTCACCGTCGAGGAGATCGTCGATCGCTTCGAGGGCCTCGGCACGAACGCGGTCATCCTGCCCTCCTGGACCGTCAACGCCATCGTCGCGGTGCCCGGCGGAGCGCATCCCGTCCTATGCGCACGGGTACTACGCCCGCGACAATGCGTTCTACGTCGCCTGGGATGCCATCTCGAGAGACCGCGACAGCTTTCAGCGGTGGATCCAGGAGCACGTGATGACCGCGCGGCCCGAGACGTTCGCGGAGCGCGCGCGCGCAGCGCACGCCGAGGCCGGCATGACGGGCGCACCTTACACCGCCGCCGAGATGATGACCGTCGCGGCCGCCCGCGCGCTCGGCAACGACGACATCTGCTTCGTCGGGATCGGGCTGCCGTCAGCGGCGTGCAACCTGGCGCGGCTGACGCACGCGCCCCGCCTGACGCTCGTCTACGAGTCCGGCACGCTCGAAACCAAGCCGACCGTGCTGCCGCTCTCGATCGGCGACGGCGAGCTCTGCGAAACCGCGCTCACGACCGTCTCGGTGCCGGAGATGTTCCAGTACTGGCTGCAGGGCGGTCGCATCTCGGTCGGCTTCCTTGGCGGCGCGCAGATCGACCGCTTCGGCAACCTGAACAGCACCGTGATCGGCCCGTACGACAAGCCCAAAGTCCGCCTGCCCGGCAGCGGCGGCGCGACCGAGATCGCGACCGGGTGTCAGCGCATCTACGTCGTGATGCGCCACAACCCGCGGGCGTTCGTGCAGACGCTGGCATTCGTCACCTCGCTCGGACATGGGGTGACCGGCCGCGAGCGGCGCGAGATGGGGATTCGCACAGAGGGCCCGATGCTGGTCGTGACCGACCTGTGCACGATGACGCCAGACGCGGAGACGAAGGAGTTCGAGGTCGTGAGCCTGCACCCCGGCGTCACCCGCGAACAGGTACGCGAGAATACGGGCTGGGACGTCCGTTTCGCCGCGCGGGTCGCCGAGACGCCGGCGCCCGACGATCGCGAGCTCGAAGCGTTACGGGATCTGAACGCGCGGACAGCGCTCGCACATGGAACCACTGTGGGCGAGGCTTGAGGCTATGTTCACTGTCGAATGATTCACAGGAGGGTCAGGAGGACAGGAGCTTTTAGGGTTGCCAACAATTTCTCCTGACTCTCGTCTCTGCGACAACTGACAGCCATGCTTGTCGTCGCGGGCAAGAGATCTCACAGGAGCCAGGAGGACAGGAGCTCTTGGGTTTCCAGAAATTTCTCCTGACCTCCTCGTCTCCTGAGAGAGACGGCAGTGATGGTTTCTCGTGACCTTCTGTTCTCCTGCGAACATCCGGCAGGGATGATTCCTGACCGAGGCGAGTGCGTATGAACACACCCGAAGCCGGCACCCAGCCCACACTGCTCTACCCGCCGTACCAATCGACGATCCGGCGCGCGCCGGCGCAGCCGCTCATCCGGCTGCCGCAGGACTTCGGTGATCTGTCGGCGCCGGTGTACGGCTACCTGCCGCTCGGCGAAACCGATAACGACTTGACGCGTCAGCACGCCGGCGAACCGCTCGGCGAGCGCATCATCGTCGCCGGACGCGTGGTCGACGAGGACGGGCGGCCAGTGCCGCACACGCTGGTCGAGGTCTGGCAGTGCAACGCGGCCGGTCGTTACATGCATGCCAGAGACGACCATGCCGCGCCGCTCGACCCGAACTTTTCCGGCGGCGGCCGGATGATGACCGACGCTGAGGGCCACTACCAGTTCACGACCATCAAGCCGGGCGCGTACCCGTGGCGCAACCACCACAACGCGTGGCGCCCGGCGCACATTCACTTTTCGCTCTTCGGGACCTCGTTCCAGTCGCGACTGGTGACGCAGATGTATTTCCCCAACGATCCGCTCTTCCCGTTCGATCCGATCATGCAGTCGGTACCGGACGAGCAGGCACGGCTGCGCCTGGTATCACGCTTCGATCTGGATCTCACGAAACCCGAGTGGGCACTCGGTTACCGATTCGATATCGTGCTGCGGGGAAGGAATTCGACGCCGTTCGAGGGGAGAACGTAACACAGGCTCAAGGCTCAGGGCTCAAGGCTCAGGCAAGATCTTCGAGATGCTAGTCGAAGGGTTTTGCCTGAGCCCTGAGCCCTGAGCCCTGAGCCTGTTTGGAAAGCTAGCCGCCGATGGTGCCGGCTTTGATTTTGTAGTTACCTTCGGCGTCCTGCTCGCGGTACTGCTTGTGGCAGGCGGAGCAGGTGCCACCGACTTCCTTCATCGTCGCGGCGGCCGCCGGATCGACCTTCTCGCCCGTCAGCGTGGCCTCGAAGGCCTCGATCTTGGCCAGCGAATCCTTGTTCATCTTGACCGCGTCGTCCTTCTTGTTAAGGACCCAGAAGCTCTGGGTGTCGCTCAACGCGGTCTTGAGAGCGGCGAGCTCTTTCTTGACATCGGCAACCGCCCCGCCCGACGCCACCATCTTCCCGATGTTCCGCATGGCGGGGCCCGCCGGCTTCATCGCCTTGTCGAACTCCTCCGGGGTCGTCACCTTGGTCTGCGCAACCACGATCGCGGTCGTACATGCCATCAGCAGGGCACCTGCATAAACGCCAACACGCATCATCTGCCTCCTCCGCCTAACGAGTTTCTGGGCCAAAAGCCCGGCTATTATGCCACGAAAGCCATGCGTCACTTCGCCGCCCGGGTCGCCCGCCAGGCGGCGTCCCCGCTCGCCGTCTTGGCGGTTCCGGCGAGGGTATCCCCCACTAATCGCGCCGTGTAAGCGGTGCCCCCAGCGCTAAAGCTCAGCATCTCCCCCTTCACTCGGCCATTCTCGATAGTGGCGGTCCCGAGCGTGCCGGAGATCAGTTGGTACTGCTGCTTGAGCGTCAACACCCCCTGGGGAGTCTGCCAGGTCCCATCGACGCGCGCCGGAACGAAGTAGAGGAGCACCGTGCACCAGCTCAGGCAATCGTCGGCGATCGTGAGGGTCTCGTCGGCGGTCCACTCCTCGATCCCGAACGTATTGGCGACGATGCGCGTCCCGGGCTTGAGCGCCGCGAACTTGTCGCGCAGCTTCAGCAGGTTGTCCGGCAGCAGGAAGAGCGCCAGCACGGTCGCCTGCGAGAACTCCGCCGCGTACATGTCCCCCTGGACGAAGCTCGCCTTGTCGGCAACGCCGGCGGCCGCCGCGTTGCGTTTCGAGAGCTCGACCATATCCTGGTTGTACTCGACGCCAAGAGCCTTGGCGCCGCGCTTGGCGGCGGCGATGACGTTACGTCCATCTCCCGACCCGAGATCGACGACGAAGTCCTGAGGCGTGACCTTCGCCACGTCGAGCATCTTCTCGACCGTGGACTCCGGGCTCGGCACCCAGACGACGTCTTTCCCCGCCTGCCCGACCTTTGGTTCGTACTGTCCGGTTGCTGGAGGCGTCTGGGTGGTGGCGGTCTGCGCCAGGCCGACGGCAGGAACCGACAGGAGGCTCACCGCCACACACACCTTCAAGAGGACACGTGCTGCTGTCATGTTTCACAACTCCCAAATTCGATGCCCGCCATCGGCCGCCGTGCTGCGGGACCGCGCCAGCTCAGCCGGATCCCACGGCACCGGATCGACCAGTTCGCCACACTGTGACGCGGAGAAAGTATATTCGGGAACGCAGGATGACCAATCAACTGTGGCTGGCGGTGCTCCAGTCGCTCATCACCATCGGGGTCGTGGTACTCCTGTGGTCGCTGCACGCGCGGCTGGTCGATCGGCCGGTCTTCAAGTGGTGGGCGTGGGCGTGGACGTCGTTTGCGGTCTACCTCGGCGTCGGCGCCCTCGGCCTGCCGCTCACGCCCGGATGGACGCTCACCAAAATCGTCCTGGTGATCCTCGTCGCGATCTCAGGTTCCCTGCCTCCCCTGCTCCTGGTGTTCGGCGCGCGCAGCGTGCTGTCCTCCGAGTGGCCGACGCCGCGCGGGCGGCGCGCCGGCCTCGCGCTCATGCTGGCGTTCAGCGCCGTCACCGTCGTCCTGTCGCTGTGGTGGCGCGATCCGCTCGAGAGCTTCTACGTTCGCATCGCGCCCCGCACGCTGGCGCTCGCGGCGGCGCTCCTCTACTGCGCGTGGGTGTTCCTGTCACGCTGGCGCCTGACCGGCTCGCGCGCCAGCCTGTTTACCGGCGCGGTCTGCCTGCTCTACGGCGCCACGCAGAGCCTCTATGGCGCGGCGCTCACCGGGCGGATCGTGCAGGCCGCCGTCCTTGGACCCGGTCGTCGATCCAATCATCGCGTGGCGGCCGCAGCTCTTCCTCCTCGACCTCGTGAACGTCTACGGGACCTGCGTCGGGCTCGTGCTGCTCTTCGTGGAGGACTATCAGCAGTCGCAGCAGGCGCTGCAGGAGAGCGTCAAAGGCCGGCAGGCAGGTCGCGGGCGAGAACCTCGCGCTCCAGGCGGAGATCGAGGTGCGGCGACGCGCGGAACACGCCCTGCAACGCTCGGAAGAGAAGTTCGCCGCGGCGTTTCGCTCGAACCCGTGCGCGATGGCGATCACGCTCTTCGACGAGGGCACGATCATCGATGTCAACGACGTCTGCGTTCGCCAGTCCGGCTACTCGCGCGCCGAGTTCATCGGCAGCAACTCCGACAAGCTCGGATTCTGGGTCGATCCGTCCGAGCGTGCGAGCGTCACCGCCGAACTGGAGGCGCACGGCCGGGTCGCCACCCGCGAAGTGCGGTGGCGCAAGAAGGACGGCCAGGCGGTCACGGTGCTCTATTCCGCCGACACACTCGAAGTCGACGGCGAGCGCTGCGTGCTCTCGGTCGCCGAGGACATCACGGCGCGCAAGCAGGCCGAGGCCACGCACCGCGCCGTCCTCCGAGCGCTGCCTGACTGGATCTTCGTCCTGAGCGCCAGCGGCGTGTTCCTCGATTTTCACGCCAAGGATCGCGAGCGTCTCGCCGCGCCGCCGGAAGAATTCCTCGGCAAGCACATGAAGGAGGTGCTGCCGCCGGAAGTCGCCGACGGCCTTCTGCTCTGCTTCGATCGCGCGATGCGCTCCGACGACACCGCCACGCTCGAGTACTCGCTCCCGGTCGTCGGCGAAGTCCGCTTCTTCGAAGCGCGCGTCGTGCGCTGCGACGTCGACAAGGTCCTCGCCATCGTGCGCGACATCACCGAGCGGCGCCGCGCGGAGCAGCAGGCGCGCCAACTGCGCGACGAGCTCGCGCACGTCGGCCGCGTGACGACGCTGGCGGCGCTGACCGGATCGCTCGCGCACGAAATCAACCAGCCGCTCGCCGCCATCATGACCAACGCGCAGGCCGCGACGCGCCTGATCGCGGCGCCGGTTCCCGACCTCACGGAGCTCCGCGCCGCGCTGGCTGACATCGTGTCGGACAACCAGCGCGCCGCCGAGGTCGTGCGCCGGCTGCGCACGCTCCTGCGCAAGGACACGTCCGAGTACGCACCGGTCGACCTCAACGACAGCATCGCCGAGGTCGTCAAGGTGCTGCAGGGCGACGTCCTGGCGCGCCAGATTACGCTCCTCGTCGAACCGACGTCCGAACAGCCACGCGTGCTCGGCGACCGGGTCCAGCTGCAGCAGGTCGCGCTCAACCTGCTGCTGAACGCATTCGAGGCCCTCGAGCAGGATCCCGCGCCGGTCAAGCGCGTCATTCTCAGGACCGCGACGGCGAACGGCGCGGTCCGAGTGTCGGTCGTCGATGGTGGAATCGGACTCACCGACGAGCAGCTGCCGCGGATGTTCGAACCGTTCTATACGACCAAGCCGGACGGCATGGGCCTTGGCCTCGCGATCTGTCAGACCATCATGAACGCGCACGATGGAACGGTCGACGGTCGAGCGGAATGCCGATGGGGGCACGACGTTCTCGTTCAGCTTGCCGGTGCATGTCACGGCAGCGGAGGTGCGGGCACACGGAGCGACTGAGCGAGGCTGGCTCCGTGAACTCACTCAGCGCGCAAGAAGGCCGTCGGATCGGCACGCGACGCCGCACGCGCAGGCAGGAACGTCGCCAGGCCAGCGACGCAGAGCATCACGGCCGCCGCCGCGCCGAGCACGACCGGATCCGACGGCGCTGTACCCACGAGCATCGACTCCAGCCATCGGCCCGCGACCACGGCGAGCGCGCACCCACATAGCACGCCGACCGCCGCAAGACGGCCCGCTTCGCGCAGGATCATCGCCAGCACGCGGCCCGGCTGGGCACCGACGGCGATGCGGATGGCCATCTCGCGCCGGCGCTCGGCGATGGCATGAGCGAAGACCGCATAGATCCCGAGGCCGGCAACGCCGAGCGCGAGCGCTCCGAACAGGGACAGCAGCGCCGTACCCAGCCGCCAGGGCCGCATCTGCCGCTCGAGCAACGCCGAGTACGGCCGCACGTCGACAAACGGCAAATCGGCACGGCCATCGAGCACCGCGCGGCGAATCGGGGCGATGAGGCCGGTGGCCTCGGTACTCGCCCGCACGAGCAGACCCTGCACTCCAGGTCCCTCACCGACGCCCGCGGGTGGCCCGGGCACCTGCGAGAACGGCACGAAATACTGCATCAGACGATCTTCGACGCCGCTCGGCACAATCGACCGCTGCCGCACGTCGCGCGAAACGCCGACGACCTCGCGGCACGGCACCGTCGTCGGCGGCCCGGGCGGGCCAGTGGCGGTGAACGGATCGAACGAGGGATCGAAGCCAATCCGGATGCACTTGCCGAGCGCGCTCTCTCCCGGCCACACCGTCCGCGCCATCGTCTGGTTGACGATGACGACCGGCGCGCCGCGCTCGTCGTCTTGGGTGAAGCCGCGGCCCTGCAGGATGTCGATGCCGAGGATGTCGAGAAACTCGGGCGTCGCCGCGATGAGGAACGGGAGTTGACCGTTGACGCTCGGCGATTCGGCCATCCCCGGAACGCCAATCGGCGGCACGTGATGTCCCGCGAACGGCGTCGACTTCACGACCGTCGCCGCCTCGACGCCGGGCATGGCGCGGACGCGCTCGAGCGCCGACCTGAAGATCTCGTCCTGCCCCGCGACCGGTCCCGGGCCCTGTTCGAAGCCGACCAGGACGACGTCGCTCAGGCGCATCCCGAAGTCCTGCGCCATCAGGTTGTAGAGACTGCGGCCGAGCATGCCCGCGCCGGCGATCAACACGACCGACAACGTCGTCTGCACCAGGAGCAACATCGGGTAGGCGCGGCTGCGATGCGCGTCCGAGCCGGCGCCCGACAGATCGCCGGCCCGGAGGTGGCGAGGCAGTTGCCACGCGCCCGTGACGGCCGCGAGCACAAGCGCGCCGACGCCAGCCGCGAACGCCAGCAGCAGGCTACGGGGCGTGAGACCCTCGTTCTCGATCACGCCCGCCAGAAGCAACCGGCGAACGGCCTCGCCGAGCCACGTTGACAGCGCCAACGCACCGGCCGTCGCCATCGTGGCAAGGATCGCGGCCTCGAGCAGGATCCGGGCAAAGAGCCGTCCGCGTGTCGCCCCGAGGGCCGTGCGGATGGCCGACTCGCGCCGGCGCCGCGTGCCGCGCACGAGCAGCAGCGTCGCCGCGTTCGCGAGCCCGATGACGAGGACGAGGAACGAGACGCCGGCGAGCGCGTAGGCGATGCGCCGTTCGGTGGGCGCCACTTCTCCGCCGTCGAGGCTGACGAGCGAGACGCGGCGCTCGAGGGCTGCGCTCGACTGGGCGACGGCAGCTACCGCCGCGCCGGGTTCGACGCGCGCGATGATGCTCACGATGTTGCGGAACCCGTCGCGATTCCAGCCCGGCGTGTCGCGCATGGCGGCCGCCAGCGGCACCCAGATGTCCACCCGCGTCGCGGAATGGCCGCTGAAGCCCGCGGGCATGACGCCGGCAACGACGTACTCGATGCGATTGACCGTGATGCGACGTCCCAGAACGCCGGGGTCACCGCCGAGCACCGAGCGCCAGAATGCATGGCTGATGACGGCCGCGCCGCTCGAGATCTGGTCGTCGGCCGGTTCGATTGCGCGGCCGATCTGAGGAACAGCACCGAGGACCGCGAAGTACGAGCCCGACACCAGCATGGCCTCGGCGCGGGCCTGCTCCCCCGACACGATGACCGTCGTCGAGGTACGGCGCCACGCCGCGATGCCCGCGATCGACGGCGCGTGCTCGCGCAGCGTGTCGAACGCGACATACGACGTCGTCGTCATCCCGGCACCCCGGCTGGCGTCGTTCGGCACCTCGAAGGCGAGCGTGAACAGGCGGTCGGGGCGAACGACGTGACGAGTGGGCGTCAGGATCGCACGGTCGATGAGGCCGAAGACCGCGAGGTTGGCACCGACAGCCACGGCGAGGAGCAGCACAGTGGCGAAAGTCGTGACCGGCGTCGCGACGAGCGCGCGCACCGCATCGATCAGGTCGGATCGCAGACGTTCAATCATGGGCGCACCTCGTGGATCACTGGTATTCGCCGGAGGCGGCAAAGAGTTCCAGAGAAACCATCAGCTGGCCATCAGCGCGACGTCAAACGGCCAAATCACGATGAACACGATGAGACGATGCCACTGATGAGACCTATTCACCATCGTGCCATCGTGCCCATCGTGAAGCCGCCGTCGGCCCCGTGTCACGTGCAGCGTCGTCAGGCGAAGTGCACCCACAGCCCAATTGTGAACAGCGCGAGCGCGACCGTCGCCACGACCTGCATCGTGAACATCGAGCGGGCGGCACCGGCGGCTGGGCGGTAATCCTCGTCGAGGGTGGCGAACGTCAAGCCGCGGAGCTTGGCCATCGACTCGGGAGCGGTGACGAGCGACACGCCGACGAGAACCACGAGGCTGACGGCGAAGAGCAGCACGGCGAAGTGCAGGAAGTTGACGGCGACGAGCCACGAGAGGACCGGGGAGCCCGAGACGAGGGCGCTGCCGCGGTTCAGCTCGAACAGGAACCGCGCGGCGCCGAGCACGGCGCCGACGACGAGCGAGGCGATGGCGCCGGAACGATTGGCGCGCGGCCAGAAGACGCCGACCAGGAAGACCGCGGCAATCGGCGGACTGATATACGCCTGCACGCTCTGGAGGTAGATGTACACCTCCGAGCTCAGGTACTTGATGAACGGCACCCACGCCATGCTGAGGCCCACCATGACGACGGTGACCATGCGGCCGACGCCAACGAGCTGTTTTTCCGTCGCGCCCGGCTTGAGCTTCTTGTAGACGTCGAAGGTCACGAGCGTCGACGCCGAGTTGAACGTGGCCGCGAGCGACGACATCAGCGCCGCCATGAGCGCCGCAACCATGAACCCGACGAGGCCGGTCGGCAGGAGCCGGATGACGAGCGTCGGATACGCGGCGTCGCCGTTGATGTCGGGATAGAGCGCCCGGGCGATGAGGCCCGGCAGCACGAGCACGAAGACGGGCAGAATCTTCAGAAAACCGCAGAGGAGCGCGCCGCCGCGCGCGTGCGCCTCGTTCTTGGCCCCGAGCACGCGCTGCACGATCATCTGATCCGTGCACCAGTACCAGATGCCGAGGATGGGCGCGCCGAAGAAGATGCCGGTCCACGGGAACGCGGCGTCGCTCGACGGCTTGATCATGTGGAAGTAGTCGGCCGGGAGCGCCGCGCGCAGTCCGGCCATCCCACCGACCTCGCCGAGCCCGATGATGGTGAGCGTAGCCGCACCGAGCAGCAACACCACCGCCTGCAGCAGCTCCGTGTAGATGACCGCCGCCAGCCCGCCGAACACCGTGTAGATCCCGGTCGTGACGACCATCACGGTCGCCGAGGTGTAGAAATCCCAGCCGAGCACCGCCTGCAGCACGAGCGCCCCGGCGTAGAGCGACACCGAGATCTTCGTGACCACGTAGGCGATGACCGAGACGGTCGTCAGATACCAGCGGCAGGCAGGGCCGTACCGGCGCTCGAGGAACTCGGGCATCGTGTAGACGCCGCTCCGCAGGTAGAACGGCACGAAGACCCACGCGAGGATCATCGACATGAAGACGGCGAGCCATTCGAACGACCCGACCGCCAGGCCCGAGCTCGCACCCGAACCCGCCAGCCCGATGAAATGCTCGCTCGAGATGTTCGACGCAAAGAGCGACGCCCCGACCGCAACCCAGCCGACGCTGCGGTCCGCGAGGAAGTAACTCTTGCTCGTCTTCGCGCGCCGGAAGAAGTACGCCCCGATGCCAAAGACCACGGCGAAGTAGGCGACGAGGATGATGATGTCTATGGGGTGCATGGTTTGTGACGGCTCAGGGCTCCGGGCTCAAGGCTCAGGCGGAAAACGCTTGGACTACGTGAACTCGAAGATCTCTGCTTGAGCCGGCCCAGAGCCTTGAGCCCTGAGCCCAAATCCAGGCGCTTGTGCCTATCGGCAAGCGCCCTGCGCCCTGGTGCACGTAGTAGCTCTTGAACTTGGGGGACTTCGGATCCATGCAGCCCGAGAGGTTGAGGAGCTCGATCTTGCGGAACTCGGTCGGGTGGCTCTCGCCCTGGATGGCGATGTAGCCCTCGGTCAGGAGCGTGCCGTCGACTTTGAGCGCGGGATCGAACTTGTTCACCTCGCCGCCGCCAATCGTCGGCTTCTCGTACTCGAGCACGGTCTGGCCCTCGACCCGGTGCGTCAGGCGCTCGCCGCCGCGGACTTCGACTTCGACCCGCACCCACTGGTCGCCGGCGTAGGTCTGGGACTTCGAGTTCAGGCAGTGGCCCTTGACCATCGTGCCGTTGATGAAGACCTGGGTACCCGGCGAGCACATGTTGGCCGTCGATCGCGGCTTGCCGTTCGGCAGGCCGCCGAGGAGCTGGACCTCCACCGAGATCGGGAAATCCTGGTCCTTGCCCATCGACTGCGGTGACTGGCTGTGCAGCATCAGGCCGTTGTTGCGAATGGCCCAGTCAGGGCCGCCGGCCACCTGGTCGCCGATGAAACGGTATTCGGCGGCGATGATGTAGTGCGAGAACTTCTGGCGCTCGTAGAACAGGTGGCCGAACTTGTCCTCGAACTTCGCGTACTTGTCGTAGGAGGCCTGCAGCATCCCGTTCGCGACGCGGAAGGTGTCGGCGTAATTCTCGCCGAGGGGATAACCGGTGATCTTCGGCGCCCAGCCATCGAGGCTCTTGCCGTTGAAGAGCTGAATCCAGTCCTTCCGATCGGCGGGCGACTGGCCCGATGCGAGCAGGCCGACGAGGGCGACGACTGGCCAGAGAAATATCCGCATTGCTCTACCTCGTTGATGAGTGCTGGCGCCCGGGCCGCAGGCGCTCTTTCGTGATAGCGTGCAGGATACTCGGAGGGCTTATGAGAGTCACGCGACTTCGTGCGTCCGGCGCCGGGGCCATTCTGATCGCGGCAGCGGTCTCGGTCTCGGGCCAGCAACCCAAGATCGGCTACGACGACACCCCCATGCAACCGAACGGCAAGTGGCACGTGCACGACGGCACGCGGCCGCAGCCGAAGATGGTGACGCCCGGCGCGACACCGGGCGCGGCACCGGCCGACGCCACCATCCTCCTCGGCACCGACGCCAGCGCGTGGCAGATGACCAATGGCGCGGCCGTCACCTGGCCGATGAAGGACGGCGTCCTGCAGTCGGGCAAGGGCATGATCGAGACCAAGGCCCAGTTCACCGACTTCCAGCTCCACGTCGAGTTCGCCACGCCGAAGGAAGTGAAGGGCGACGGCCAGGGGCGCGGCAACAGCGGCGTGTTCCTGCTGGGACAGTTCGAGGTGCAGGTGCTCGACAGCTACAACAATCCCACGTACCCGGACGGCCAGGCGTCGGCCATGTACGGTCAGTACCCGCCGCTCGTGAACGCCTCGCGCCCGCCGGGCGAGTGGCAGGCCTACGACATCATCTTCACGGCGCCACGCTTCAACGCCGCCGGCAAACTCGACAAGCCGGCCGTCGTCACCGTCATCCACAACGGCATCGTCGTCCACAACGCCACGGCGTACGCCGGGCCGACCGCTCACAAGGTGATCAACCCGTACGTGCCGGAAAGCGCGAAAGGTCCCATCCGCCTGCAGGATCACGGGAATCCCGTGCACTTCAGGAACATCTGGATCCGGCCGATCAAGGGATACGACGAGACGTAATTCAGGGATCGGGATCGGGATCAGGGATCAGGAAGAACCTTGGACCACGTCACTCGAAGGTTTCCTGATCCCTGATCCCCGATCCCTGGAACCACAGTCATGCGGAAGCTCAGACTGCTGTCCTGGCTCGGAACCGGCGCGTTGCTCCTCGCGCTCGCGTGGGGGCTCGCCGGCGGCGGCGCGCGGACGGAAGCGCAGTCGTCGTTCGCGGCCGAGGTCGCGGCGCTCTCCGAGCCGGCGGGATTCTTCGACACCGACAACCTGATCTCGAACGAGCGTTTTTATCTGGAAGTCGTGCCGGACCTCAAGAAGCGCGGCGTGCGCGGCGGGGCGTATGTCGGCGTCGGTCCCGACCAGAACTTCTCCTACATCGCCGCCATTCGGCCCGACGTCGTCTTCATCGTCGACGTCAGGCGCGACAATCTGCTGCTGCATCTCCTCTTCAAGTCGCTCTTCACGCTGGCGCGCACGCGGGTCGAGTACCTTGCGCTGCTCGTCGGGCGCCCGCTGCCGGCACAGGCCGACAACCTGGAAGGGATCGCGAGCTGGCGCGGGGCGGCCCTCGACAAGGTCGTGAAGCACGTCGAACAGGCGCCGCTCGACGCGCGCGCGATCACGCTCCTCCGAGCGCGTGTGGACCAGGCCATCGGCAAGACCGGCGTGCCGCTCTCGCGCGAGGATCTCGCGACGATCGATCGATTCCATCGCCGCTTCATCCAGGCCGGTGTCGATCTCCAGTTTCAGTCGACCGGCCGGCCGCCGCAGAGCCACTACCCTACATACCGCGAGCTGCTGCTGGCGACCGACGCCTCGGGCACGGCGCGCAACTACCTGGCCGACGAGGAGTCGTTCCAGTTTCTGAAATCGCTGCAGGAGCGCGACCTCGTGATTCCGGTCGTGGGCGATCTCAGCGGATCGCGCGCGCTCGCGGCGATTGGTTCGCGGCTCCGCCAGAAGGGCCAGCGCCTGTCGGCCTTCTACGCGTCGAACGTCGAGTTCTACCTCTTTGGCGACGGGCGGTTCGGGCAGTTCGTGACCAACCTCGGCGGCATGCCCCGGGCCGACAACGGCGTCGTCATCCGATCGGTCTTCGGCCGGTTCTCGGGCTACGGCGGGGGCAGTTCACAGCATCTGCAATCGCTCGACGACCTCGTGCGCGGCTTCGCCGCCGGCCGGTTCCGCAGCTACGGCGCCCTCATCGACCGCTAGCCGCTCGCCCTCATCCAACCCTCATCCTTTTTTGAGCTCTGCTCACGCTTTCTTAGCTCGCGCTCACGACTCGGCGGCAGCTCCGGTTCTAACCTGCTCGTCGAGGTGACACATGAGACTGAACGATCGTCGCAGGAATCAGGGTCGGGCCGCGGTTCTCGGTTTCGTCCTGTGTATCGGCCTGGTGGCAGCGGCGCCCGCCCAGGGCCAGAATCGACCACCGGGCGTCACCGACGTCGTCAACATGAGCGGTCCGCGGATCGGGATGACGGTCCTGACCCAGGAGAGCGTGGACACGCTGCTCGCGGAAGCGAATATCTCCATCAAGCCGGTGGTTTCGCAGTTCGGCTGGCAGTTCGAGCGCCGGCTCTACACGAATGGTGACGGCATCACGATGCTCACCGAGTGGGTGCCGCTCATATCCGGACTCGATCAGGGCGTCGCGCTGCCGTCGCTCAACTGGCTGGTCGGCCTGCGGACGGGCTCCGGCACCGAGTTCGCGGTCGGCCCGAACATCACGCCGCTCGGGGTCGGCCTCGTCGTGGCCGGCGGCGTCACGGTCAGGACGGGCGCGCTGCATGTGCCGTTCAACGTCGCGCTGGCGACGTCCAAGTCTGGGGCGCGGATCACCATCCTGACCGGGTTCAACGTCCGGCGGCGGTAGGAGACCCCGGCGGCTGGGCTCGTTTGTCGCCGGTCCTCAGCATCCGAGGCAGGTCTTGAGCCCCGAGCCCGGAGCTTGTAGGATCGATCAAATATGTCCCAGACACTCCTGCCTCGCTGGATGGTTCAGTCGGTCGCCGGTATCGCCCTCGTCGTCGGCCTCAGCTTCGCGCTCGGGGCGGCCCCAGCGCCAACGGCGCCACAGGCCCAGGCCACGGGCGTCAGCGCCAAAGGTGGATGCGAGCCCGGCTTCAGCGGGTCGCCCGACACCAAGTGCGAGGACGTCAACGAGTGCGCGGTCAGCAACGGTGGCTGTCACCGCCTGACCGGGTGCGAGAACACGGCCGGCTCGCGTGAATGTGGGGGGTGTCCGAAGGACTACGCCGGGGACGGATACGTCGGCTGCTTCGACGTCAACGAATGCGCCAACCCGGATTGCAGCGATCGCCTGCCCTCGGGTGCGGATGACGCGCCGCCACCGGCGGTGACGACCTCGGGCGACGTGACCGTCGCGGCGACCTCGGCGAAAGGCGCGGCAGCCACGTTCACGGCGTCAGCAAAAGACAGCGTGGACGGCACCCGTCCCGTGAACTGCATGCCGCTCTCGGGCTCGGCGTTCCGCGTCGGCAAAACGACGGTGACGTGCTGGGCCTTCAACAAGCGCGGCAAGATCGGCCGCTCGACGCTCACCGTCACGGTCACGCCGTAAGGCTGGGTGTGAGATTTGTCAGGCTCAGGCTCAAGGCTCAGGGCTCAGGCAAGATCCCTGAGCTCCAGCCCGGCGACTGGGATCTGAAGGATCTTCCTTGAGCCCTGGGCCTTGAGCCCAGAGCCTACTCAGAACCTACTTAACGACGATCGTCCCGCGCATCCCGGCGGCGAAGTGGCCGGGGAACGTGCACAGGTAGGGGTAGGTGCCCGGCGCGGCCGGCACCTTGAACGTCACTTCCACGGTCTCTCCCGGGCCGGCCATCGTCGACGCGGCCAACACCTGATCCTTCATGTCGGGCGGAATGTACCCGGTGGCGGCAGCCATCGCGGCCGCGTTGGCGAAGTCGATCTGCTTGGCGCCAGCCTTGAGGATGACCACGTTGTGGGCCATGGCGATCTTGGGCAGCGTGCCCTTGGAGGTGAGACGAATGCGCAACGTCTCGCCCGGCTTGGCCGGAATCGACGTGACGCTGTATTTCATGTCGTCGCCACCGGTAATCTCGACCGTGCGAACCGACGACGCCGGCTTGTCCTGCGCGGCGGCGGGGACCACGGGAGCGACGGGCGCCGAGAGCAACACCAGGGAGACCAGACCGGACGCGAGCGATGAAAGAAACATGATGGAGGACTCCTCGAAAAGTTGGCTTCTCTTCTGATCTAATACTAGTGCGGCCAGTCGAGCGTTTCCGGAACCGCGTCCCCGGGCTGAATAACGATCGCGTAATCGACCGTCACCCGGGTCGCCGCGGGAATCCACCGGAACGTGGGCACGCCGAACAACCGCCCCCGGTCAATCATCTCACGCCGCGTCTCGGGAAAGGGAGAGACGCCGAACTCCATTCCGCGGGTGAGCGTCACGCCTTTCCACGGCGGCTGCGGCCGGCTGGCATTTTCCTCCCAGATCCCCATCCACGGGAAGTCCGCCCGACGCCACACGTAGCCGAACATCAGCCTGACCGCGGGCGAAAACGCGACGAAAAACGCCGTGTCCTGGGCAGGGTCCATGAGGTGGGCTGTATACGCGCTCGAGGCCGCGGCCGGGCTCGAACGGCGCAGGTCTGCCGTTCCCCCACCGGGACGAGGCGCGACTGGCCAAATGAACTCGGCGGCAGGCTCGAGGTAGTCGGCGCTTCCGAACGGGCGCTCGAACACCTTGGAGCGCGTCGCCGAGGCCCGGAACTCGGTGACGCCTTTCTCGAGAAACGGCGGGCCCAGCGTCACGTGCTGGGTCCAGCCGATGGGACGGTCAACGCCGGACAGGTTCTCGACGCTCTCCTGGACCCGGATCGACCGGTTGCTGAGCTGGATTCGACGCTCGACCCGCAGGTTCGCGAGCGGCAACAGCGCCCGCTGGACAAGAGCCTGGCTCGACTGCTCGAACTCGTACCGCCCGACCGACGCCTCGCCGTGCACGGGGAGACCGGCCGCGGCCTCGGCATCGGACGGCCCGCCGAAGATGTCGAGGCACAGGTTGTGACCCATGATGCCTGAGAGGAGCGACGCGTCCACGCCGCCCCCATACTCGGGGTGCTTCGAGTGGTCGTAAGCGGACGGCTCGATCGACGGCCACGGCGGCGTCCAGAGCGGGTTGACGCCCGTGGTCTTGTCGAGAATCTCGGCGATGTGCCCGCCTTCCTTGAGGACCGTGACGCGCAGGAGATCGTTTTCGAGCCGCGCGGCGCGGCGGCCGCGATAGTGTGGGAGCGACATGGCGCGGGTATTATGCCGACGGCGCGCACGCGCGCGGTAGCGTTCGATCGGCGCTTCCGGCATTTCGCGGCGCGGAACGCCTCGCGGGCGGGGATCGCTCTCGCAAATGGCTCAGCACCCTCGGTTTTCGCGCGTCAATGGCGACACTTGCAGAGATTTCGGGGGGATCCGCTGGAGCGAACGGCGTTTCTCTCAGCGAAATGCGCGCTGACAAAAGCAATGCGCTTGAAGTGGTGAATGCCGAGGTTGTATTGTCCCCGATCGCGGATCCCTCAAACGGGACGCGGATCATCTACGGGACGCGAGATCGGGACATTCACGGGACGCGGATCACGCGGATTAAGGACGGGCCAATGCTGGATCGGGCGCAGATCAAGAGTGCGATAGACGCGGGTGGCGGGATGTTGCGGCTCGAGCCGAGCTGGGTGCCGCGCTCGTTCATGATTCCGGGCGAACGGCTCAAGCTCCACCCGCGCGATCTGTATGCGCTCGGCGGCCACCGCGGCGGCATCAACGAGCGCTGGTTCTCCTCGACGACCAACGCCGACAACGGCCCGGGTACGCCCGCCGACGAGGGGTTGAGCTACGTCCGCCTCGAGAACGGCAGCCGATTCCTGTTGAAGGACGCGGTCGACCAGGCGGGCGATCTCCTGCTCGGCGCGGCGGTGATGGAGCGGGAGAAGGGCTGGAACCTGCTCTGCAAGTTTTTCGACAACATGGGGCCGATTCCCCATCACATGCACCAGAGCGACGCGCAGGCGAAGCTCCTCGGCCGCAAGGGCAAGCCCGAGGCGTACTACTTCCCGCCGCAGTACAACAAGACCGACAATAACTTTCCGCACACGTTCATGGGGCTCGAGCCGGGCACGACCAAGGCCGACGTCCGGCGCTGCCTGGAGAACTGGAACAAGGGCGACAACGGCATCCTCTTCCTCTCGCGAGCGTTTCGTCTCGAGCCCGGCACCGGCTGGCAGATCAATCCCGGCATCCTCCATGCGCCCGGGTCACTCGTCACCTACGAGCCGCAGGTCGCGAGCGACGTGTTCGCGATGTTTCAGTCCGAGGTCGAGGGACGCATCACGCCCTGGGCGTTGATGACCAAGGACGTACTCCCCGAATATCACCAGGACCTCGACTACCTCGTCGAGCTCCTCGACTGGGACGCCAACGTCAACCCGACGTTTGCCGCCGACAATCGCTGCTTCCCGAAGCCGGTGAAGCCCTTCGCCGAAACCGAACCGGCGGGCTATCGCGAACAGTGGATCACCTACGGCACGGCCTGGTACTCGGCCAAGGAGCTCACGGTCCTGCCGAAGCGCAGCGTCACGATCAAGGACGCCGCGGCCTACGGCATCATCCTGACCCAGGGCTACGGACGCTTCGGCGTCGCTCGCCGTCTCCACCCCGTCGATGATTCGCTTCGGCCAGATGACGGAGGACGAGCTCTTCGTGACCGAGGGCGCGGCGCAACAGGGCGTGAAGGTCGAGAACCTGAGCGCGACCAATCCGCTCGTCATCCTCAAGCATTTTGGACCAGGGAATCCGGACGCTGAGCCGTTGAGACAACGCAAGTGAAGAAGGACGTTCACCGGCACGCGTCACGGAGGCACGCCTTCATCACGATGGCCACGATGTAACGATGAACACGATGAATCTTGGCGTTTTTGCATCGTGTCCATCGTCGCATCGTGGTCATCGTGCGGTAATCGTCTTTCGTAGCAGCTGTCGAGTAATGAACTCGACTCGTCAAGGGACAATCTATGCACAAATACCCCGCACTTCATAACGCCATGTGGCCGGGACTCGTCGGCAAGGGGCCGGATTCCGAGCCGCCGATCGATCTCGAGACGATGCTGAATCTGACCGCCGCCGCGAACGTGGGCGGGGTGAAGTTCGAGGGCGTCGATCTCTTTCTCTTCGACCCGCACGTCAGCATCGACTCGTCCGCCGACGACTTGAAGCGCCTCGCCGATCAAGTGGCGTCGCGCAATCTTGTCGTCGGCTCGCTCGTCGCGCCGGTGTGGCCGCCGACCGGCGGCGGCTCGGCGATGGGCAGCGACGAGGACCGCAAGAACTTCCTCACGCAGGTGCGCAAGGCGTGCGAGATTGCCAAGACGCTCAACCGCCTCGGCATCCGCAAGTACGGTGTCATCCGCATCGACTCGGCGGCCAGCCCGAGCGACTGGGCGTCCGATCCGGCGGGCAACCAGAAGAAGATCGCGGACACGTTTCGACAGGCGTGCGACGTCGCCGACGAGTACGGCGAGCGCCTGGCGGCCGAGGGCGAAATCTGCTGGGGCGGCATGCACAGCTGGAAGCGCAACGTCGAGTTGCTCGAGCTCGTGAACCGGCCGAAAACGCTCGGCTTCCAGGCCGACATGGCACACACGCTCCTCTTCACGCTCGGTTACAACGCCCCCGAGGATCGCATCCTGCCCGAGGGCTACGACTGGAAGCGCCGCGAAACCCTCGATGACGCGCTCAAGACGATGACGCACGCGCTGCGTCCGTGGACGATCGATTTCCACGTCGCGCAGAACGACGCCACCGTCAAGGGATCCGGATCGCACGACAAGACCGGCCGCCACTGCCTGCCGAAGGATCCGAACGGCAAGCTCGACATCGCGCGCCACGCCGGCGCGTGGTTGCGCGACGATACGGGCAATGTCACGCGGGCGCTGAAGCACATCTGCTGGGATGGCTGCATGTTCCCCAACGCCACGATGATGCAGGCGTCGACGTGGAACGACGTCCTTGGCGCCATGATCGCCGTGCGCGATGCGCATGGCTGGGACTAGCGGCAAACGAGTAGATGCACGAGCTGACGGCTCTTCTTCACGATGGGCACGATGACACGATGGACACGATGGGAATTCCTCTTTTTTTGATTCCATCGTGACCATCGTGCCATCGTGTTCATCGTGGTGAAAGGCCGTCCGCCCGTGCAGTTGGCGACACAGGATCAGTGATGAAAACACTTAACATCGGCCTCGTTGGCTACGGCTTCATGGGGCGCACGCACTCGAACGCGTTTCTGCAGGCGCCACGCTATTTCGACCTTCCGCTCAAGCCGGTACTCAAGGCGCTCTGCGCGCGCAACGCCGACCGCGCCAAGGCGTTCGCGGCCAACTGGGGCTACGAGTCGATCGAATCCGACTGGCGCAAGCTGGTCGAGCGGAAGGACATCGACCTCATCGACATCGCGAGCACCAACGACACGCATCACGACATCGCCATCGCGGCCGCCAAGGCCGGCAAGATGGTGATGTGCGAGAAGCCGCTCGGCCGCACTGCCGTCGAGGCCGCGGCGATGGTCGCGGCCGTCGAGGCCGCGGGTGTCCCGAACTCGGTCTGGTACAACTACCGGCGCGTGCCGGCGGTCGTCCTGCTCAAGCGTCTCCTCGATGAGGGGAAGTTCGGGCGCATCTTCCACTACCGCGCGAAGTTCCTCCAGGACTGGACGATCTCCGAGGATCTGCCGCAGGGCGGCGAGGGCCTGTGGCGCCTCGACGTGAACGTCGCGGGCAGCGGCGTCACCGGCGATCTCCTCGCCCACTGCATCGACACGGCGCTCTGGCTGAACGGCTCGATCACCGAGGTCTCGGCGATGACCGAGACCTTCATCAAGGAGCGCAAGCACAACCTGACCGGCAAGGTCGAGCCCGTCGGGATCGACGACGCGAGTGCGTTCCTCTGCCGCTTCGAGAACGGATCTTTGGCAACCTTCGAGTCGACGCGCTACGCCCGCGGGCACAAGGCGCTCTACACGCTCGAGATCAACGGCGAGCACGCCTCGGCCGCCTGGGACCTGCACGACCTGCACCGCATTCAGTACTTCGATCACCGCGACGAAGGCCGCGTGCGCGGCTGGCGCAGCGTCCACGTCACCGACGGTGATCACCCCTACATGGATCGGTGGTGGGTGCCGGGCCTCCAGATCGGCTACGAGCACACGTTCATTCACCAGTTCGCGGATTTCGTGCAGGCGGTCGGGGCCGGGAAGACCATCGGCCCGACCTTCCGCGACGGTCTCGCGACCGACTACGTCACCGACGCCGTGCTCAAGTCGGCGAGCACCAAGCGTTGGGAGGCCGTTCAGGGATAGTGGTCTGAGGTCAGACCTTAAGGGAGAGACTCAAATGTTGAAAACCGCCGTCGTAGTCGTCTCGGGCGTCGTCGTGGCCGCCAACCTGCTCGTGGCAGGCGCCGCGCCGATCGCGGCGCAGCAGCAACCCCCGGCCGCTGGAGCCCAGCAGCCACCACCAGCGCAACCACCCGCGGGTGCACCGGCCGGACGCGGTGAGGGCCGGCGTGGCGGCGGCGGTGGACGCGGACCGGCACCGATCGCTTACGAAGACCGTACGGGCTTCCAGCCCATCTTCGACGGTACGAGCATGAAGGGGTGGGACGGCGATCCGGCCTACTGGAAGGTCGAAGGCGGCGCGCTCGTCGGGGAGAGCACGGAAGCCAACCCGGTCAAGCAGAACACCTTCCTCATCTACCGCGGCGGCGAGCCGGCGGACTTCGAGCTCAAGGTCGAGTTCCGCATCAACAACACCAACAGCGGCGTCCAGTACCGCAGCGTGCAGGTCCCCACGGACGAGAAGACCGGTAAGTGGGTGCTGAAGGGGTACCAGGCGGACATCGACATCGCCAACCAGTACACCGGCATGCTCTACGAGGAACGCGGCCGGGGCTTCCTGGCGCCGCGCGGAACGCTCGGCTATCTCTCAGAAGGCGTCCGCGGAACGGTGGGCGCGCTCGAGAGCGGCGACGCGCTCAAGGCCTACATCAAGGAAAAGGACTGGAATCAATTCCACGTCATCGCCCGTGGCGGCACGCTCATCCACATCCTGAACGGCCACGTCACGGCAGTCTTCGTGGATGACGACGTCAAGAATCGCACGTTGAAGGGCCTGATGGGATTCCAGATCCACACCGGCCCGCCGATGAAGGTGGAGTTCAGGAATATCTATTTGAAGACGCTGTAGGAACGTTGGCTCAGGGCTCAAGGCCTAGGGCTCAGGCAAGACCTTCGAACACTACTTGAAGATCTTGCCTGAGCCTTGAGCCTTGAGCCCTGAGCCTTTAACTCACTCGATCCGCACTGCCTTGTACCCGCCAATCGTCTTGAAGTAGAAGAACAGCAGCAGATAGATCAAGGCCATCACCGCCGGGATGTAGGCATCGGCCTTCAGCGTCTCGCGGTCGCCGATGATGCTGGCCTCGGCCACGGTCTTCTGCTCCGGTGTCTTGGCCGCCGCCGTCTGCGCTTCCGACAACTTGGTCCCGTCGAGCCCGTGGACTTCCTCCAGGAACAGGAAGCGGCTCGGCGTCGGTGCCTTGTACTGCTCGTAGATCGCCGGCGCGGTCGCGTTCAGGTGCTCGGCGGTGAAGCGGTCCTTGGCGTAGCCGAGGCCGGGGCCGCCGAGGAGCCCGGCGGACATCATGCCGATGCCGCCCATGATCGACATCGCGACCGCACCGGTGCGCGGGAAGCGATCGCCGACGACGGCCAGCATGGTCGGCCAGAAGAACGTCTTCCCGAACGCGTAGACCGCGAGCGCGACCATCGCGCCGGCGAACGTCTCGATGCCGCTGACCATCCGCAGGCCGATCACCGCCAGCACGGAACAGAGGAGGAGCAGGCCAATCGGCGAGAGCTTCAGGTTCCGCTCGATGAAGTCGGCGCAGAAGCGCAGCGCGAACATGAACAGCGACGTGAACACGAAGAGGATCTTGCCCTGGGCCGGCGTCAGGATGTTGCCGGTGATGTTCTGGATCCAGCCGTCGGTGCCGAGCTCGACCGCGCCGAGCAGGGCGTGGGTCACGAACAGCACGAAGAGGAGCACCGAGCCGATGGAGAAGTTGGTCTTGACGCCCACCATCAGCAGCAGGACGAAGGCGACCGCCCAGCACATGTAGCTCCAGGCCGCCGAGGTGAAGAACGGGCTGCCGGTGAAGAACGCGAGGATGCCGCCGAGCTGATCCTTGAAGAAGAGGCCCACGAGGAAGCACGCGACGAGCGCCCCGAGAATGCCGACGTCCTTCAGCATCTCGCCGACGCTGAGGCCCTTGGCGGAGGCCTCGGACTTCGGGAACGGCTGGCCCATGAAGGCGAGGCCGTAGAGCACGGTCGGCACGAGGAAGAGGCCGAGCTGCACCTTCCAGCTGACGCCCATGCCGTCGCCGAGAATCCAGCCCACGAGACCGCCGAGCACGAGGCCGGCCGGCCAGCTCGCATGGAGAATGTTCAGGTAATGCGTGCGGTTGCGCGGGAAGAGCGTGGAGACGAGCGGGTTGGCCACCGCCTCGAGCGTGCCGTTGGCCAGCGCGAACACGAACGTGCCCAGATAAAGAAACATGTAGGCGGTGTCCTGCGCCTGGCCCTTGGTCGCCGCAAACGTGATGAACGCCGACAGCACGTGAAACAGGAACGCCGCCACGATCAGCTTGCCGTAGCCGATCTTGTCGACGACGAGGCCGCCGATGATGATGCCGAAGCAGAAGCCGGTGAGGCCGGCGCCGCCGATGGCGCCGAGTTGCGCGCCGGTGAAGCCGAAGTCGGCGGCCCAGGTGGCCAGGATGCCGCCGCGGATGCCGAAGCCGATGCCCGCCGCGAGAATGGCCAGGAAGCCGGCCCACAGCAGGCGCTGGGCGTTCGGTGCGATGGCGTCGGCGCTTACAGTCGCATTGCTCATGGTTGTCCCTTGTCGATGTGGTTGACGGCCTATCGCCTGGCAGGCGAACGGCAGTGCTCGTGCGACGGACATTATGGTCCAAATCAGGAAGCGCAACGAGGGCGTTTGGCGGCCGGCGGCGCCTGTTTCGCAGGCCGGAACGTTCTTCGTCTAGGCGAACGGGACAGGCGGTAGACGCTCGGCGTCTAACGCGATAGGTTCGAAAACCATGGATCTTCGACTCCGACGGGTCCTGCCCGGAGGCATCCTCCTCGCCGCGGCCATCAGCATGGGCCAGGCGCCCACGCCTCCCCTACGCCGAGGCGACCGCCGTCGCGATTGCCGAGCCCGTGCGGGCCGGGCACGACCGTCAAGGCGGTGCTCCAGGTCAAGGTCGCCCCGGGCTTTCACATCCAGTCCGACAAGCCCAGGGACCCGTCGCTCATCCCGCTGACGCTGACCATCGACGCGCCCGACCGGCATCTCGGTCGGCGGCCTGACCTTCCCGCCGCCGAAGGATTTCACGCTCAAGGGCAGCGATCAGCCGCTCGCGGTATTCGAAGGCGCGTTCCCGATCGAGGCCAAGCTGGCCGTCGCCAAGGATCACCCGGCCGGCGAGGTCACGGTTCCGGCGCGCCTGCGCTACCAGGCTTGCGACGAGACGACCTGCTTCCGCCCGATGACGATTCCGGCGACCTGGACGTTCAAGGTCGCCGCGGGCGGGAAGGCCGCGACGCCGGTGCCTGCCGCACGCGTCGCCCTCGCCGCTCCGCCAGCCGCCCCAGCGGCCACTGCGCCCGCTCCGGCATCGACCCTGCTACGCCCGCTGACGCTCCAGCGCCGCGGCGGTGCCGCCGCCGTCCCGACGACCCGCTGCAGCTCTTCGACCAGTTCGACATCCTCGGGACCGCCGGCGGCTATCTGAAGAAAGCGAGTTCCTGAAGTTCATCAGCGACGCCGAACGCGGCGTGAAGTCGCAAGGGCCTCTTCGAGGGCCAGGGGACCGCTCGCGATCCTCGCGCTCGTCTTCCTCGGCGGCCTGGCGCTCAACCTGACGCCCTGCGTGCTGCCGATGATCCCGGTCAACCTCGCGATTATCGGCGCCGGCGCGCAGCGCTCCCGGCGCAGCCGCGGGTTCCTGCTCGGCGCCGTCTACGGCGGCGCGATGGCGCTCGTCTACGGCGTGCTCGGCGTGATCGTCATCCTCACCGCCGGCACCTTCGGCACGATCAACGCGTCGCCCTGGTTCAACCTCGGCATCGCCGCGCTCTTCGTCGTCCTCGGCCTGGCGATGTTCGACGTGATCATGGTCGACTTCACGCGCTTCAGGAGCGGCCTGCGCCTCGGCGAGAGCGGCCGCGGCACGCTCTGGCTCGCGTTCAGCATGGGCGCCATCGCGGCGCTCCTCGCCGGCGCGTGCGTCGCGCCGGTCGTCATCCAGGTCGTCGTCTTTGCCAGCAACCTGCACGCGTCGGGCACGTCGATCGCGCTCGCGCTGCCCTTCGTGCTCGGCCTCGGCATGGGCCTGCCCTGGCCGATCGCCGGCGCCGGCCTGGCGTCGCTCCCGAAGCCAGGCATGTGGATGGTGCGCGTCAAGCAGGCGATGGGCGTCGTCATCCTCGCCACGGCGGTCTACTACGCCTACATCGCCTACGGCATCTTCGCGAACCGCTGGGTCGATCCGGCGAGCGTGCAGGCGAGCGTCGCAGAAAAGCTGAAGGAAGGCTGGCACTCGTCGCTCGACCGACGGGCTCCTCGCCGCAAGGCAATCGAACACGCCGGCGATCATCGACTTCTGGGCGACCTGGTGCAAGAACTGCGTCGTCATGGACGAGACGACGCTGAAGGATCCCGAGGTGAAGGCCGCGCTCGACGGCTACACGCGGATCAAGTTCCAGGCTGAGGATCCCGGAAGAATCGCCTGCCAAGGACCTGATGCAGCGCATCGACGCGGTCGGGCTGCCGGCGTACGTGATCGTGCGGGCGAAGGCGATCCCGTAGGTTGCACCGACGTGCCAGCGTTGACGACGCGTTTGCATCACGATGATCACGATGACACGATGATCACGATGAAGACAAGCTCAGCGACGTTCATCGTGTCCATCGTGCCATCGTGACCGTCGTGATGACGACGTGACAGGTTCGACAACTGGTCTAGCGCTTGCGCTCTCGTCAGATTCTCCACGAAGAACAACCCGCTCTTCCCCGGCGCACACGAGATCGAGATCGCCGTCGCCGTCGACATCGACGACCGGGATCTGCATCCCTCCGCCCATGCGGCCGCCGTAGTCGATGACGTGGCGGATCCACTCCGGCGCTGACGCGCCTTTCCGGAACTCGTACCAGTACATGCCGAGCGGCTCTCTCTCGCCGGGGTCGCTGCCGTTGTGCGCCATGAAGCGCTTGCCGGTCACGAAGTCCAGGCGGCCGTCGCCGTTGAGATCGACGAGCGTCGACGCGTGGCCCTGCGACCAGGCGGTGTCGATCATCCGGCGCGTCCACTTGCCGCCCTCGCCCTGCTCGAACCAGAAGACGCCGTAGTCGTGGCCGGCGGCCGTGACGACGTCGTTCCTGCCGTCGCCGTTGACGTCGACGACGTGCATGAAGCCGAGCTCGCTGACGCGCGCGGGCGCGTCGGGCTTGGGCGGCGTGCGCGGCCGGAGTCGCCGGCACGTTGATCGCCTCCCAGTCGGGATGGAACGTCCAGTTGCCCGCGCGCGGATCGGCCGGCGCCTCGAGCCAGCCGCGCGGCGTCAGGATGTCGTTGCGCTTGTCGCCGTTGACGTCGCCGGCGCCGATGCCGTGGCCGTAGGTGCGATCGCTGACGACGTGCGGCACCCAGGCCTTGTCCTTGACCTCGTACCAGGCCTGGCCCGTGCCGTTCTCCTGCGCGAGGACTTCCTGCGCCTTGCCGTCGTTGTCGAGGTCGACGAGCAGCGCGAACTCGATGTTGAAGCCGTCGTGGATCGTCGCTTCCTTCCAGAATTCCTTTCCCGGCAGCCCGCCCTTGCCGGGGTTGCGCCACCACGCGACCTTCTTCGCGAACCACGAGACCGACACGACGTCGGGATAGCCGTCCGCGTCGACGTCGATCAGCAGGTCGCTGAAGTTGTCGATGTACTGGTTGCTGAAGCCGAGCTCGCGGAAGCGGTGCTTCATCCACGGCAGGCGCCTCGTACCAGTGCTCGCCCGAGATGATGTCGAGCCGCCCGTCGCGGTTGACGTCGGCCACAGCCGCCGTCTCGCTGGCGCCCGGGTCGATCGGCTGGATCCTGAACGGCACATCGGGTGGGCGGCTACCCTGCCCTGAGCTTGTCGATGGCACTGGCGTAAGCAAGAGCAGGGCGAGGTGAGGAGTCGCGCTTTCATGAGCACTTCTTTATCACACTCTGGCGGCTGGAACTGACGACTGGCCTGTACAGCAAGAGGGCGCTCCGAAGAGCGCCCCCTTGTCGTCGAATCCGCGAAATCCGCGTCCCGTTTATCGAACGTTCCGCGATCCGCGTCCTATGGCATCCGCGATCAGAAGCGGAACCTGACCCCCAGCTGAATGATGCGGTTGGTGGTCGGCCGGACACCGGTGACGCGGCCGAAATTCGTGTCCGTCTGCTGGCCAGTGTTGTAGTCGAACACGGCGCTCGTGTCGACGTCCTGGTACTGCGTCGTGTTGAACGCGTTGTAGAGCTCGGCGCGGAACTGCAGGCTCCGCTGGCCGAACGCAGAAGTTCTTGAAGAACGTGATGTCGTGGTTGACGTATCCCGGCGGATGGTACTCGTCGTTGGTCGAGGTACCCATGTAGTACGGGTCGCTCGGCCCGCCGCCTGGCCCGACGCACTCGGTGCGGAACTGGCGGTCGAACGTCCGCTCGCTGCTCGGCAGGTTGGGATCGCAGCTCAGCGACACGCGGCGTGCGTAGCCGTTGCCCGACAGGTCGTTGGTCGGCGCGCCGGTGAACGCGTAGGTGAAGCCGGCGCGATTCTGGCTCTGGATGATGGTGATGCCGGAGATCTGCCAGCCGTCGAGCACGATGCCGCGAGAACAGGTTGTCCCATTTCGCGCTGGCGTTCGGCAGCTCGTAGTTGTAGTTGATCACGAGGCTGTGCGGCCGGCTCGTGTTGAAGGTGTAGTTGCGCGCCTTGTTGTCGGCCTCGGAGAGGAAGGGGTCGAACGTCCCGAGGGCCTTGCGCTTCATGCCGGTGTAAGCGACGCCGAACGCGAAGCCCCGCGAGAAGCGGCGGTTCACCGCGACCTGGATCGAATGGTAGTCGTTGTACCCGGTCCAGTCACGCACGCCGATCCCGCCGTAGCCGCGGTAGGGACGCAGGTAGTTGGTCGCGACCGGCTGACCGCCGTTGGTCGGATCGGCGTTCTGCGGCAGCAGCAGCGTGCCGTAAGGCAGGTCGTTGATCTGACGCGGTGACCGGCTGGTTGCGGCCGGCGTTGCCGACGTAGGCGACGTCCGCGATCAGGTTCCAGGGCAGCGCGTGCTGGACGCCGATGCTCCAGTTGTAGACCGTCGGCGCCTCGAACTCGGCGAACGCGGTCACCCCGCGCGGGCTCTGGATGAGCTGCGAGTTCTGCAGATCGCGCAATCGTCGTGAAGCTCGTCGTCCGCGTGTCCATGAGCGGCGGCTGCTCGACGAGCGACAGGATGATGTCGTCCTGATAGCGGTCGTAGAAGATGCCCCATCCGCCACGAACCGACGTCTTGCCGTCGCCGAACACGTCCCACGCGAAGCCAAGGCGCGGCGCCGGAAGCAGTCCCTTGCCGTCGTAGACCGTCTCCTGGGTGACGACCATGCCTTCGTAGAAGTCGCCGGAGTTCGGCACCAGCTTGTCGATGTAGGTGTTGTTGAGGATCTGGCCGGTGAGCGGATTCCTCGCCTGCCGGACGTTGCCGGCGCAGGTCGCCGCGTTGTTCGGGCAGACGGGCTGGAAGAGCAGCGGCGCCGCCTGCCGAGGCCCACTGGTTGGCGTCGAAGTACGACACGTCCTGACCCGACGACATACGTCGGACCGATGTAGTAGAAGCGCGCCCCGAAGTCGAGCGTCAGACGCGACGTCACGCGCCAGTTGTCCTGCACGAAGATCTCGACCTGGTTGAACCGGCCCTCGGCGTACGGCTTGGCCGTCGACTCGGTGTAGCTGTTGATCGATCCGAGCAGCGCGTTCGCGAACCCGAGGTTGGTGTCGAACGGGTTGCTGGCGTTGCCGTCGAAGTTGAAGTTGCCGTTGAACACCGCCGCGCGCGGCGCCGGACGGGCCGTGTGCTCGAAGAAGACGCCCGTCTTGAGGTTGTGCCGGCCGGCAATCTTCGACAGGTTCGCCGAGTAGTTCCAGATGGTGTTGCTGGCGTTGAACGGATAGCGATCGGCCACGCCGACGCCGCGGGTGTTCGGCAGCGCGTTGGTGCCGCCGTAGCTGATCTGGGGCACGAGGTACTGCGGGTTGGCGCTCGGGAAGAACTGGCCCAGCCCGGCGAGCACGACGCGGCGATCGTTCTGGTCGAGCGCGTCCTGCGACACGTGACTGACCAGCTGTTCCGCCCAGTTCCGCCCGATCGTCACCTCGCCGACCGTCGTCGCGTTGAAGGTGTGCAGCAGCGTGCTGACCATGCTGACCGAGCCGACCTCGTAGGAGGTGTTGAACTGCGGCCACCCGGCGTTGCCGCCGTTGCCGGTGCCGGCGCCGAGGAACGCATTCGCGCCGCGCGAGTTCACTTCGTTCCCGAACTGCACGCGGGTGTAGAACGTCGTGTCCCGGTTGATGTTGTAGTCGACGCGCGTCACCTGGTCGTTGCGCGGCTTGTCGAGCTCGTTCTGGTAGGTGTAGTTGTACTGCCGGCTGCCGGACGGGTCGGTCGCGTTCGGCAGCGGGAACAGGTTCAGCATCCGCTGACCGATCGGCGTTGATGCGGTCTGCCGGAATCCGGTTGCCCGGGAAGCAGCCAGGCCCGCCGGTATTGACGTTGCACGCCAGATCCCTGCGCGGCCAGGTTCGGATCCCTGATCCAGCGCACGCGGCCCTGGCTGTCGAACGTCTGCGAGAAGTCTCCCGAGCGCTCGAGGGCGGTCGGCATGGTGCTCAGCTGCAGCGTCCCAGGGTCGTTGCGCGGCAGCAGGTCCTGCGAGAAGAAGAAGAACAGCTTGTCACGGTTCTGGTTGAAGCCGGTCCCGGGCACGAGCACCGGACCGCCGATCGTCCACGCCGTGTTGTCGAACCGGTAGGGCGCCTTCTCGCAGCTCGCGACCTGGCCCGGCGTCGCACTGACGCCGGCGGTCCCACGTGTTCGTGTTGAACTTTTCATTGCGCCGGTAGTACGCCGCGGTGCCGCGGAAATCCCGCGTGCCGCTCTTGGTGACGACGGTGATCGTCGCGCCCGAGCTGCGGCCGTACTCGGCCTGGAAATTCGACGCCTGGACCTTGACTTCCGCGATCGAATCGAGCGCCGGCGCGGCGTAGTTGCCCGAGTTCGAGCCCGTGTCCTTGTTGGTCACGCCGTCGTAGGAGAAGTTGAACGACGTCTGACCGTTGATGGACATGCCCCCGACCGATCCCCAGCCCGGGGCGTCGCGCGCGGACGTGTCGATGACGCCGGGCAGCGTCTTGAGGCTGCCCATGAAGTCGCGGCCTTTCAGGCCGATGTCCTCGATCTGGCTGGCGGTGATCGTCGCCGATCGCTCGCCGCTCGTGGTCTGGACCTTGAGCGACTCGGCGGCGACCGACACGACTTCGGACAGGCCGCCAATCTCGAGCGCAATGGCGCGCAGCGCCAGACGCTCCGTCGCGCCGAGCACGATGCCTTTCTGTTCGTATGGCTTGAACCCCTGGACCGTCACGCTGAGATCGAACGTGCCGGCGAGGAGGTTGGTGATGACGAAGGCCCCGTCCGCGCCGGTGACCGCTTCACGCGTCAGATTGGTGCCGACGTTCTTGACGGTGACGGTGGCGCCCGGCATGACGCCGCCGCCAGTGTCGGTGACGACGCCCGATATCTGGCCGGTCAGGCCCTGGGCGTGCGCACGTGTGGCCGCTCCGGCGAAGATCATCGCCAATGCAAGCACCGCGCTACAGAAACGATTGCTCACGATCCCCTCCTCTTAAGCTTTCCGTGAGATGAACGCGCGTCGGTACAGCACCCACGGGACCCGAGGGAACCCGAGGGACGACGTGCGCGGAAGGCTACGCTCCCGTTACCGAGGTGTCAAAGAGAGTCTTGCGATCGCGATGTCTTTCGGGATGAGAAACGGTGGAAATGTCACAAAATTGTCGCAATTGCTGGGTTTTTGCGTAATTCGGGCAGGTTTTGCAGGGTTGCGTAGACGTCTGGCCATTTCGCAGTGCGAACTGGTCGGGGGCTCGCGGCTGGGGCCGCTCGCAGGCTCTGGGCTCAGGCTCTGGGCTCTAGGCTCAGGGCTCAGGCAAGAGCGTCGACTACAGATGGTCGAAGGTTTTGCCTGAGCCTTGAGCCCTGAGCCTTGAGCCTCCTACTACTTGACCGCCAGCGCCTTGTCGATCGCCGCGCGCAACTCGGGCGCGTCGGGCGTGACCTTGCTCGGGAAGAACGCCACGATCTTGCCGTCCTTGCCGATGACGTACTTGCTGAAGTTCCACGCCGGCAGGTTTCCGGAGCTGCCGAGGAAGGAATAGATGGGTGACTGGCCGGCGCCGGCCTTGGTCACGACCTTCTCGAACATCGGGAACGTCACGCCATAGGTGAGCTTGCAGAACGTGACGATTTCCTCGGCCGTCCCGGGCTCCTGGCCGCCGAAGTCGTTGCTCGGGAAGCCGAGCACGTTGAAGTCCTTGCCGCCCTTCTCCTTCTGCAATTCTCGAGGCCTTCGTACTGCGGGGTGTAGCCGCACTTGCTCGCCACGTTGACGACCAGGCTCACCTTGCCCTTGTACATCCCCAGGTCGGCGGGCTTACCTTCGAGCGTCGTCGGTCTTGAAGTCGTAGAACGAGTTCACAGTGGCTCCTCCAGCGACAGCCGGCTGCTGGCCGCGAACCGGCGCGGCAGGCAACATCGCGACCGCCAGGAGCGCGGCGAGCGTTGCTACGGAGCCCAGGCGGCTCTTGTAGTAATTTCGCACGGTTCCTCCTCCTCTTTCCAAACCCTATCTTACGTCCCATTGCCGCCCACACCTGCCCTCCTGCTCTCGTGCGAGGAAACACCGAGCGCAGGCCAAGGTAGAATCCGAAAATGTCTGCTGCGAGGCCTGTCGTCGCCGGGATTGATCTTGGGGGGACCGCCGTCAACTACACGTTCGTCGATCGCGACGAGCGATGGCTCATCGACGGCTTGTGCGAGCACCCGGCGCGGTCGAAGGAGGGTCCCGACGTCTGCCTGCAGCAGATTGCCGACGGCCTCGATATCGCCGTGGCCAAAGCCGGGATCGCCCTCGAGCATGTCGTGGTCGTCGGGCTCGACACGCCTGGGCCGGCGAGCAGCACGGGCGTGCTGAGCGCGCGCGGGTCGACCAACTTCGTCCATCCCGCCTGGGCCGGCTTCGACCTGCGCGAGGCGCTCGCGCGCAAGCTCGGCAAGCCCGTCACCTACCTCAACGACGGCAATGCCGGTGCCCTCTGGGGCCACTTCACCATCTTCGGCGCGCAGCCGCACCGCGACCTCGATCTCCGCCATCGTCGGCACGGGTCTGGGCGGTGGCGTCATCGTCGACGGCAACGTCGTCAAGGGCCGCCAGCGGCTTCGGGGGCGAGCTCGGCCACGTGCTGATTCCCTACCAGAGCATCAAGGGCATCGACGGCCTCGTCCCGCAGTGCAACTGCGGCCGAACGGGCGATCTCGAGTCGCTCTGCTCGCTGACGGCGATTGGGCGATCGCTCCTGCCGTATTTCCTGACCCGCTACCCGAACCACGAGCTGTCGGGGACCGACCCCCTGTCGGCTGCCAAGCGTGTCCGCGGGCTGGCCGAGCGTGGCGATGCGATGTGCCGCGACATCTTCCGCGTGCAGGCGCACGCGCTCGGGCTCTTCTTCGACGAGATGATCAACACCTTCGATCCCGACGCCCTGATCGTCGGGGGCGGTGCGATCGAAACCGACAACGCGTTCCGGCAATGGGTCATCGACGAGATCCGCGCCGGCATGCCGCCGCAGCGGCAAGAACAAGCCGACATCCCGATTCACATCATGCCCGACGGCGACACCGCCGGCTCCCGCGGCGCCGCCATCGAAGCGCTCAAGCTCGCCCGGGATGGGGGACTGATCTAGGCTCAGGGCTCAGGCTCTAGGCTCAGGCAAAAGCCTTGAGCCCGTAGCCGATCGATTAGGATCTGAGAGCCTCTTGCCTGAGCCCTGAGCCTTGAGCCCCGAGCCATGTCAGTGTCACCGAAGGTTTCCGTCCGCGATCTCAAGAAGCGCTACGACAGCGTCGAGGCGGCGCGGGGCGTGAGCTTCGAGATCCTCGACGGCGAGATCTTCGGGCTCATCGGGCCGAACGGGGCCGGCAAGACCACGACCCTCGAGTGCGTCCTCGGCCTGCGCGAACCCGACGAAGGCGCGATCGAGGTCTGCGGGATCGACGCGCGCCGGCAGCCGCGCGCCGTCAAGGAGAAGATCGGCGCCGCGCTGCAGACGACGGCGTTGCAGGAAAAGATCACGCCGCGCGAGGCGCTGGCGCTCTTCGGTGCGTTCTATCGTCATCGCGCCGAGCCCGCGGCGCTCCTCGAACGCTTCTCGCTTCTCGACAAGGCTGACGAGCCGTTCGACACGCTGTCGGGCGGGCAACGTCAGCGGCTGGCGCTGGCCCTCGCCTTCGTGAACAAGCCCGAGCTGGTGTTCCTCGACGAGCCGACGGCGGGCCTGGACCCGCACGCGCGGCGCGAGCTGCACGGCGAGATCGCGAAGATGAAAGACGAGGGTCACACGGTGCTCCTGACGACGCACTACCTCAACGAAGCCGAGGCGCTCTGCGACCGGATCGCCATCATCGATCACGGCCGCATCATCGTCACCGGCACGCCGCAGGAGATCATCGCGCGGTCGAGCGCCGCGACGTCCGTGCGTCCTGACGACCGTGCAGAAGCTCGATCGGGAGTGGCTCGAGAAGATTCCCGGTGTCGAGGGACTGTCGATCGCCGATACCCGTGCCAGCTTCCGCGCCAGCGCGAAGTCGGGACGGGTCAACGCGACCGTGGCCGAGGTATTGAAGGAGCTCGACGCGCCGCGGCATCGAGGTTGCCGAACTGCACGTCAGCAAGGCGACGCTGGAGGACGTATTCCTGGAGCTGACAGCCGAGAGCCCTCAGCTGACAGCTCTCAGCTCTCAACCATCAGCGTGAGTTGGAGCATCTGAGAGCCCAGTCGCCCGACTGTACTCTGAATGCTCTTAGCTGAGAGCTGAAAGCTGTAAGCTGAAAGCTAACCCATGGCCGCCCTCTTCCACCAGCTCGCGATCAGCCTGCGCCTGCACGCGCGGAACAAGATGGCGCTGCTCTACAGCTATCTGTTCCCGACGATCTTCCTCGTCGCGTTCTGGGTGCTCTATCGCTTCGAGCAAGTGCCGCTCGTGCGCCACGTGGGCGAACTGCTGACGGTCACGGCGCTCGGCGGCGCGTGCTTCGGGTTGCCGACCACGATGGTGAGCGAGCGGGAACGGGGCGTGTGGCGGCGCTACCGGCTCACGCCGGTGTCGACGGCGACGCTGGTGGCGGGAACGGTCGCGGCGCGCTATCTGCTCCTCGTCATCGCGGCGCTTCTTCAGCTCGCGCTGGCCATGGGCCTGGGCATGCCGATGCCGCGGCACCCGATCGATCTCTTCGTGGCGTTCACGCTGGTGGCGTTCGCCTTCATCGGGCTCGGGCTCGTGATTGCGATGATGGCCGACACCGTGCCGGCGGTGCAGGCGCTCGGGCAATGCATCTTCCTGCCGATGCTCATCATCGGCGGCGTTGCCGTGCCGCTCGCGAGCCTGCCCGACTGGGCGCAACGTCTGTCGGGATTCTTCCCGGGCCGCTACGCGGTCGAGACGCTGCAGGCCTGCGTCACCGGGACCGGGCTGGGCGCCGCGCGCTTCAGCGCGCTGGCGCTCGTCGTCATCGGCCTGGCCGGCTGCATTGCCGGCGCGAAGATGTTTCGGTGGGATTCCGCACAGCGGTTCGCAACCGCGCCCGGCAAGGGCTGGGTGGCGGTCGCGCTGGCCGCGTGGGTCGCCGTCGGCGTCATGGCCGAAACGCAGGGCCGAAGGGTGGCTCGCACCGCGGCACGGAAGTGGCTGGCACTGCGAATACCGAACCGGCGCCCGCGCCGCCGTCAGTAACCCCGGATACCCAGCCACAGACCGCGGCCCCTCCGGTGGTGCGCACGACGGAGCCCGTCGCCGACCCAACGGCTGCGCCCACTGGCAAGGCACCTGCGGCGACGGCGCCCCCGACCGTCAACTGCACCGACGCGTGACACCCAAGCCGGCGGAGCCGGCTCCAGCGGCCTCAACTCCAGGGCCAGGTGCGACGCCGGGCACGAGCCCGCCCGAGAACTGGCGCGCGGTCACGCTGGCCGACGTCGAGCGCGATTCTGATCTTCACGCGCCTGCCGCCGGACTCGGGGGTGGTGACGCCGATCGCCCCGCTTGCCGAAGAACCGGACGAGACGACCCTGGCGCAACTCGACAAGATGAGGGTCGCGCTGCCGGACTGGAAGCCCGGAAAGGTCCCGGATCCGGTCCAACGCGTGCGCAATTTTCTCTATGTCGCGGCGGTGCCAGACGTGTTCCAGATGCAGGAGCTCGAGCGCTTCGTGCCGCTCATCGTCTACGAGCGCATTCAGGAAGACATCCCGAAAGAGGACCTCATCAAGATTCTCTACTGGATCGCGACCCATCCCTTCGATGGCGACGACAAAGCGGTTGACGAGTTGCGCCCGCTCGGCCTGTTCAACGGTCCGGCCGACATGGAGCAGACGCGGGGACGCTTGAGCGTCTACGCGGTCAAGCTGCTGGGGCGGATAACCGGACATATCAAGCCAGAATGAGACAGTCGACAGTCGACAGTCGAGTCACAGCTCGCAGTCAGTCGAGCACACATGAGCAAACAGACATCAACAATGCCGACGCGCACGCTCGGCACGACGGGAATGGCCATCACGCGCGTCGGCTTTGGCGCGTGGGCGATTGGCGGCGGCGGATGGGCGTTCGCGTGGGGAGCGCAGGACGACGACGAGTCCATGGCGGCGATGCGGCACGCGGTGGAGCGCGGCGTGAACTGGATCGATACGGCGGCGGTGTACGGGCTCGGACACTCGGAAGAGCTCGTCGGCAAGCTGCTGCGCGACTATCCAGCGAACGATCGGCCCTTCGTCTTCACCAAGTGCGGGCTCGTCTGGGACGTGCAGAATCCCATGACGCAGGCCTTGCGTGTCGGCGAGGCGTCGTCGCTCCGGCGCGAGGTCGAACAGTCGCTCACTCGCCTCGGGGTCGAGCAGATCGATCTCTATCAAATGCACTGGCCGGCGGAGGATGGCACGCCGATCGAGGACTACTGGCAGACGCTTCTCGACCTGAAGGCAGAAGGGAAGGTCCGAGCGGTCGGCCTCTCGAATCACAAGGTGGATCGACTGGAACCTGCCGAGCGGCTCGGCCATGTCGACACGCTGCAACCGCCGTTCTCTCCGATTCGCCGCGACGCGCTCGCCGCGGAACTCCCGTGGTGCCAGGCACATGGCACGGGCGTCATCGTCTACAGCCCGATGCAATCGGGTCTGCTGACCGGATCGTTCACCGAGGCGCGGGCCGCGGCGCTCGGCAAGGACGATTGGCGCGCGCGGGCGCCCGAGTTCCAGAGCCCGCGACTGCAGAGCAATCTCGCGCTCGCCGAGGCGCTGCGGCCGATCGCCACGCGGCACGGCGCGACGGTCGGGGCGATCGCCGTCGCCTGGACCCTCGCCGCTCCGGGCGTCACCGGCGCAATCGTCGGCGCGCGCAGCCCGGCGCAGGTGGATGGCTGGATCGCTGCGGGCCGCATAAACCTGACGGCGGCGGACCTGGCAGAGATCGCGAGCGGCCATCGAGCGGACCGGGCGCGGGAACAGGGCCGGTGCGCTGCAAGCTAGAAGTGTCCTCGCCACAGAGCGTCTCATCGCGATGATCGCCGAAGGACGATGACACGAAGAACCATTTTGGCTCTACGACCTCGGCGCTCTCCGCGGTGAAGATCTTTGGGCACATCGTGATGACCGTCGTGACTGTGACGACGGTCAGCTTGCCGGGTTATCTCGACAAAGCACACCTTGTTGTTGCTCGCACCGGCCCCACTGCGGATCGTCAACCGCCCGTCGGTCACGGTGACGGTTGACGTTCCCTCGATCCAGCGCGTAGTCGTGGTCGGCGTGCCCGTGACGGTCAGTACTCCCTCGACCGTTGTCCGGAACACGCTGTCGAAGTTGGTGGCATCACCCGCCACGACGCGAACGACATAGGTCCCGTTCGGCACGGCAATCTCCCACACCGCATCCGGATTGCCAGTCTTCTGGAAGTGCGTGAGCGTGTCGTAGCGCTGATCGGGCGAGTTGCTGGCGTTGCGGTCGCGCGTCTGCGCGGTGTTGTCGGCATTCCAGCCGTAGGTCTGGCCGTTGCCGCGAGCGGCGTAGACGAGACCGGCGTCGGCGAGATAGCCCGCCGGCACAGCCGCAGCGGCGGGCTGGAAGTTGATGCGGATAGCCGATCGACGGTGCGGCGGACGCATACAGCCGGCTGCCCGGTATCACCGCTTTCGGAACCGATGCGCTGCTCCACAGCAGACGGGCGACCGCGCCGCCAGCGTTCTCGTAGTACTCCATCCGGATGTCGTAGCGCTGGCCTGCGGTGAGCGCAATCGTGCCGCTGTTCTCCGTCGTCCCGTGATCGGTCCAGTTGTTGATGATCTGCTGCCCGTTGACCCACAGCCGGACACCGTCATCGCTCACGGTGTAGAACGTGTAGGTGCCGGTAAACTGCGGCTCGACCTGTCCCGTCCAGCGCGCGCTGAACGTGTCGGCGCCAATGGACGCCGCAGGCGATCCCGAGCCCCACGCGAAGTCGACCGCCGGGTCGATGCGCGTCACGGTCGTGCCGGTGAACGCGATGTCGTTGTAGTAAGTGACCGACAGGCCGTTGCCGGTACTGCCGGACGCCACTCGATAGGTCGCCGTGTAGGTCGTATTGGCGGCCGGCGTCGAGATGTTGTGGCTGGCGGCGCCGCCGTCGGACCAGGATACGAACTCGTACGTCGTCCCGCCCGACACCTGCGTTGCAGGCGCCTCCAGCCCGCGAACGATCCCGACGACACTCTCGAACGTCCGCGGGGTCGCCGACGGTTGGGCATCGAGCCGTAGCTGCAAACCGGCCGGGTTGGTCGCAATCGTCAGGTTCACCTTGCGGGGCAGCACATCCCTGAACGTCGTCTGCGTCGCGCCGGCCGAATCGCGCACCGTCAGAAAGATGCGGTACCAGACATTGGTCTCGGTGTGGCCGGTCGTCGGAACCGTGAACGTACCGTTCCTGGCGCCGGACGTCGACGCGATGAAGGGATGGGAGTGGGTATCGTGGTGGAAGTCGACGCGCCAGGTGAACGCACTCGCGGCCAGCGTGCCGTCTTCGGAATCGGTCGCTGTTCCGGCGTAGCTAATCACGTTCGCGCCGCTATAGAGCGTCCCGGCGGCGGGTTGGGTGATCGTGCCAACTGGCGGCTGATTGGCGGTGACGGTCAGTGTGGCTTCGTTGGAAGTGACGCTGCCGGCGCCGTTGCTGACGACAGCCCGGAAGCGCGCGCCAGTGTCGGCGGTGGCGGCGATAAACGCGTAGTCCTGGCCGGTCGCACCCGAGATGTTGGCGCCGTTGCGCTGCCATTGATACGTGATCGGAGGCGGGGCCCGATGCACGCACGCTGAAGGTCACGCGTCGCGCCCGGCGCGACGGTCTGGCTGGAGGGGTGCGTGGTGATGCTGGGGGTGCCGGCGCCGTACGAAATCTTGTAGACGACGCCGCTCGAACCGCCCGAGCCTCGCGCCAGATAGTACAAGCTCCCGTCGTCGCCGACCTTGAGATCGACCGGAAAGGTGATGCCGGTCGCAAAGGTCACGACGCTATTCCCGGCCGCAGGGTCGAGCTTGCGGATCCATCCGGCGCAATAGTCGGCGAAGAAATAGTCGTTGAGGTAGTCGGTGGGAAATCGCGTGGTCGGCCGGCGAGTAGAAGGCGCCGCCGGTGATCGCGCAGCCGCCGCCGGAATGGTTGTAGGCGTACCTGGGGCTGACGAAGCGCGCGTCGGTCGTCGTGCCTTCGGTGTCCGGCCATCCGTAGTTGGCGCCCGCGACGCCATCGTTGATCTCTTCCCACGTGTTCTGGCCAACGTCGTTGATGAACATCTGGGAGAGCGTCGGGTTGAACGCGAAGGTGAAGGGGTTGCGGAGCCCGAGCGAGTAAATCGCGCGGTTCTTGCCCGATGTCGACCCGTAGAACGGATTGTCGGTCGGGATCGATCCGTTCGCGTTGAGGCGGAGCATTTTGCCGTGCAGGTTATTGAACGACTGAGCGTTCGCCCCGTTGGCGTTCTCGCCCACGGCCGCGTAGAGCTTGCCGTCGGGACCAAACGCGAGCGCGCCGCCATTGTGGTTGGTCGCGCTGCTCAGGTTGTCGAGCTCGAGCAGGATGACTTCGCTCCCGGCCACGGCGACATCACCGTTGGCGGTGAAGCGGCTGATGCGATTGTGAATCGCGGGCGTCGTCGCGGTGTAGTAAACGTAAACGTAGTGGTTGGTCGAGAAGGCTGGGTCGAAGGCCACGCCGAGCAGACCGCGCTCGCCGACGGAGCTCACCGTCAATGTCAGGAACGGCGTGGGCAGCAGCGCGCCATCCTTGATGACGCGCAAACGGCCGCCCTGCTCGGCCACGAACAGCCGGCCGTCAGGCGCAAACTGCATCGCGGTCGGGCTTGCCAGGCCGCTCGCGACGAGCGTCTCGCTGAACCCGGCCGGCACAGTGGCTGCCTGAGCAGGCGGGCCGGCCAGCATCGACAACCACGCGACGAGGGCAAGCCCGATGTGGACCGGCCGGGACTTTCGGAAACGCTGAGTTCTCATTCCTTGCACTCCGGAGCAGACCGAGCCTCACGAATGCCGTGAATTCGCGGCCGCCGCGCGCGGAGTTGCAAGACGCAGGACCTGGACGGTAACCACACTCCGAGCATTGTTTGACAGTGCGAGATCGCCCGCGGCTCTCGCGAGCTGGTTGATGAGCCAGGAGCCCGGCGATCCCCGTGCTGACTTCAGCAGGATTTCCAGCACGATCTTTCGCTGGTCTGGCGTCGAACGCCGACGCTCCTCGCGAAACCGCTCGATGAGCCTCCCGTGTTTGGCATCGCGACACGGCTGCCGCGCGTGCGTTCGGCGGTAGCGGGTCAGGCGAACGTTGCTAGAATCCGCCACCAGCATCGATGGGAGTGCCGATGACCAGACGTCAGCTGCAGAACGTGGGATTGGGACTGCTCGTGTTTGCGTTGCTCACCGGGTGGCCACAGGCCCGCCAGCAGCCGCAGTCGTCACAGGAGCGCGCGCAGGATCAGCCGTTCCCCGCCGGCTCGCCCTTCGCCCTGCTGCCGGGCTTCAAGATTGAGCGGGTCACGCCGACGGATAAGACCGAGTCGCTCATCGTCGTCACGTTCGACAGTCTCGGCCGGCCCGTCGTGTCGCAGAGCAGCTCCGGGAACGGCAGCTCGCCGCGCGTCCTGCTCGACGCCGACGGCGACGGCATCTTCGAGGGCGAGAAGATCGTCAGCGACAAGCTCAATACCTGCCACGGGCTCTTCTACGCCGGGCGGACGCTCTACGCGAACTGCCGCGGCGTGGTGGCCGGCGATCCCCCACCCGACGCGCCTCCGGCCGCTGGACCGGCGCAGGCTCCGGGCGGCGGACAGCCTCAAGGTGGCGGCCGCGGCAACCAGGGTCCGACCATCGGCATTCCGGGCTTCTACAAGCTCGAGGATACGAACGGCGACGACGTGATGGACACGATCGAGCGCATTCAGCGCTACACGAGCAACGGCATGGGCG
The DNA here is from genome assembly GCA_963847975.1 of uncultured Acidobacteriota bacterium. GTDB lineage: Bacteria > Acidobacteriota > Vicinamibacteria > Vicinamibacterales > 2-12-FULL-66-21 > DATBJJ01. Next base: position 130,457 of record CAWKBU010000031.1, read on the forward strand.
ACCATGGGCCGCATGCCATCCGCCGCGGACCCGACGGCTCGATCATGTTTCTCGTCGGCAACAACACCTACGTCGGCGCGGCGCCGGTCAACGACGATGCGGTCGACAAGGCCGCGTCGCCCAACTGGAACAACTCCAAGGAACGCCAGTTCCTGCCGCAGTTCAACGATCCGCGCTTCGGCAACAGCACGCGGATCGGCGTCCACGCCACCGTGTGGCGGCTGCAGCCGGACCAGAAGTTCGCGCTGTTCTACAGCGGCATGCGCAACCCCTACGACTTCGCCTACAACCTCGCCGGCGAAGCATTCGTCTTCGACAGCGACATGGAATGGGACGTCAATGCCCCGTGGTACCGCGAGGTGACGCACCGCGCACATGATTCCCGGCGGCGACGCCGGCTATCGCAACGGCACCGGCAAGATACCAGGATGAGTACTTCGACATCCTGCCGGCGCTTCGACACTTGCGCCGCGGATCACCCGTCGGCGTCGAGGTCTATCAGAGCTACGCGTATCCGCCGTCCTTCTTCGACAACCTCTTCGAGGCGGACTGGTCGCGCGGACGTCTGCTCTACACGGCGCTCACGCCGAGCGGCGCGACCTATACCGGGACGCGAGGATCTCGCCGAGTTCGTACACGGCGAGCCGATGCCGATCAGCGATCTCGAAGTCGGACCCGACGGCAACATCTATCTGACGACCGGCGGCGCCGCCGGACAGGGTGGGCTCTACAAGGTGAGCTGGACGGGGCCGAAACCACAGCAGCCGGACATGACCGGCGTGCTCGCGGTCGTGCGGCAACCGCAACCGACCTCGAGCTGGGGTTGGGCGGCGATCGAGCGTCTCAAAACGTCGATGGGGGCGTCGTTTGCCTCCGAGCTCGAGAAGCTGGCGCGAACGGCGACGGCGGCATCGGGCGACCGCGCCCGCGCCGTGCTGGAGATGCAGCGGCATGGCGCAGCCCCGAGCCCCGAGTTGCTGACGGCGCTGACCAAGGATCGCGACGCCGGCGTACGCGCCGCGGCGGTCTACGTCGCCGGCGTGCAGACCAGCGCGGGCGCCAAGGCGGTCGCTGCGGCAGCGCTCAAGGATGCGTCTCCACTGGTCAAGCGGCGGGCCGCCGAAGCGATCGTGCGCCAGGGCCTGACACCCGGGCAGCCGAGCTTTGCCCCGGTCGCTGACATCTACGCCCTGCTGAAGGACGCCGATCGCTTCGTCCGTTACGCCGGGCGGCTCGCGCTCGAGCACACGCCGCGAAGCGAGTGGATGCCGCTCGTGATGAAGGAAACGCAAGTCGTCCCGCTCACCGAAGGGCTGCTCGCGCTCACCAACACGCTGCCCTCGCAGTCCGACGCCGAGCTCGCGCCGATCTTCGACAAGACGATCGCGCTGATGAAGCGCACGAACCTGACCGCCGACGAAAAGACCCGCGTGCTGCGGACGTTCGAGGTCGCGGCGACCGAGACCCCGAACGGGGTCGCGCCTCAGATCCGCAAGCAGGTGCACGACGCCCTGATCGGCCAGATGCCCACCGTGGCGCCGGCCGGGACGTGGATCGACTGCACCAACAAGACCGGACCGGCGAGCTGCAACGACGTGCTGCTCGCCCACCACCTGGCCAAGGTGCTCGCCTACACCGGCGAGGCCGATGTGATCGACAAGATCCTGGCGCTGATGCCCAAGGGCAACGACGATCAGCCGGGCCAGATCGACTACATGTATTCGCTCCGCGTCATCGACCAGGGGTGGTCGAAGGCACAGAAGCAGCAGATGATCGACTGGTTCGCGAAAGCCTCGATGTGGCGCGGCGGCTCGACGTTCGCCGGCCACGTCAACAACATCTTCGAGGCGGCGATCGATGCCCTCGACCAGGAGGAGAAGCAGGCGGCGTACGCGGCGGCGCCGCTCTTCGCGCCGCTCACCGTCGAGGAGATGGCCGGTGCGGGAGGGCGTGGCAACGCGCCGCCCGCAGCGCCGGGCGCGCCCGCAGGCGGTGGCGGTGGTGGCGGCGGACGAGCGGCCCGCGGCGGGCCGCCGGCCACGGCGCGCAACGTGCCGCTCGATCGACAGGAGCGCTACGACAACCTCGTGTTCCCGCGCGGCGGCGGCCCCGGCTCCCTCGCCGGCCGCGGCGGCGCACCCAACCCGGCCGCCGGCGCCCAGGTCTTCCGCGACGTCTGCGCCGAGTGCCACCGCTTCGGCGCCGTCGGCAAGGACTACGCGCCCGACCTGACCCGCGTCAACACGATGCTGCGCCGCGACATCCTGCGCTCGATCTTCTTCCCCTCGGAAAAGGTCGACGAGTTGCACGAGACCACGGTCCTGGTCCTCACGGACAACCAGACGCTGCGCGGGCTCCTGACGAGCGAAAACGCGCAGAGCGTCGTATTGAAGATCGCCGGCACCGCGGATCCGGTGACGGTGGCGAAAGCCCAGATCGCGAAACGAACGAAAGAGAAGGCGTCGATCATGCCCGACGCGCTCGCCGACAAGATTGGCGACGCGGCAGTGCGCGACGTGACGGCTTATCTGCTCGAAGGAGCGGGAAAATAACGGAGGTTTCTGCAATGAGCAAGCGATACGTGTGCGCGGTTCTCGTGCTGGCCGGCATCGCCGTGCCCGGCGCGGTGCCGAGGGGGCAGGCCCCGAACCAGGCGAGTCTCGTGACCCAGACCGTCGCCGGCGTGAAGTTCAGCACGCTGCCGGGATTTGCCATCGAGCGCATGAACCCGCCCGACAAGGGCGACAGCTACGTCGTCATCACCTTCGACAGCTTCGGCCGGCTGGTGGTGTCGAAGGAGCAGGACTTCCCGCGCATCCTCCTCGACAACGACAAGGACGGGATCTACGAGTCGGAGAAGGTCATCAGCGACAAGATCCGCAACTGCCAGGGCCTGTGGTTCGAAGGCCGGACGCTCTACGCGGCCTGCGCGATGGTGCCGACGCCGGAGCAGATCGCGGCGGCGCCGCCGCCGGCGCCGGGCGGGGGCCGCGGCGGTCCCAACATCAACAACCGCGCCGGCATCTTCCGGCTCGAAGACACCAATGGCGACGATGTCGCCGACACGTTCGAAACGCTCGCGATGGCCGGCTCGATTCAGGAACATGGCCCGCATGCGATTCGCCGCCGTCCCGACGGCGGCATCTCCGTCATCGTCGGCAACAACGAGACGATTGCGGACCCCGCGCTCGACCTGACGTCGCCGGTGCTCAAGGACAAGGACGCGCAGTTCCTGCCCTACTTCGCCAACTTCGGCCAGAGCGCGCGCGAGGGCGCGCACAGCGCCATCTTCGACTGGAACCCGGCGAGCAAGAAGTTCCGTGTGTTCTCGGGCGGCAATCGCAACGCCTACGACTACGGGTATAACCTCGCCGGCGAGGCGTTCCTCTTCGACAGCGACATGGAGTGGGACATCGGGCTGCCGTGGTATCGCGAAGTGCGCACGGCGCACCAGATCCTCAACGGCAACTACGGCTACAAGAACGGCTCGGGCAAGTACCCGCCGTACTACATCGACTCCCTGCCGCCGACGCGCGACCTCGGGCGTGGGTCGCCGGTCGGCGTCGAGTTCTACACCAGCTACGCGTATCCGCGCGAGTTCTTCGACAATATCTTCGAGGCCGACTGGTCGCGCGGCCGCCTGCTCTATTCGGCGCTCACGCCGAGCGGCGCCACCTACACCATGCGCACGGACCGCGCCGAGTTCGTCCACGGCGAGCCGTTCAACATCACCGACGTCGAGGTCGGCCCCGACGGCATGATGTACTTCACGACCGGTGGCCGGAGCACGACCGGCGGACTGTGGCGGCTGCGCTACACGGGCACGGTTCCGGCGACACCAGACATGACCGGCATCCTGGCGGTCGTACGGCAGCCGCAGCCACTCTCGAGCTGGGGCTGGGCCGCAATCGAGAAGGTGAAGGCGACGATGGGCGCGAGCTTCGGCAGCGAGCTCGAGAAAATCGCTCGCAACGCCTCGGGCCCTGGGATGGAACGCGCCCGGGCGATCTACGAAATGCAGCGGCACGGCGCGGCGCCGAGCGCGGCGCTCCTGACGGCGCTCATCAAGGACGCGAACGCCGATGTCCGCGCCGCCGTCACCTACGTCGCCGGCGTGCAGGGCGAAGCGGCCAAGACCGTAGCCACCGCCGCCCTCAAGGATCGCGACGCGGTGGTGCGCCGGCGCGCCGCCGAAGCGATCGTGCGCATGGGCCAGTCACCCGACAAACCGAGCCTCGTGCCGGTGGCCGAGATCTACGCCCTGCTGAACGATCCCGATCGGTTCGTACGCTGGGCCGGCCGCATCGCGATCGAACATACCGCCCGCGCGGAATGGAAGGATCGCGTCCTCGCCGAGACCAACCCGCTCGGGGCGCTCGAAGGCATGCTCGCATGGGTCCGGACGGCCAACGGCGAAAGCCTGCAGCCGGTGCTCGAGAAGCAGCTTGGCATGCTCAAGACCACGAGCCTGTCAGTTGAGAACAAGCTGCGTCTCTACCGGACGTTCATGTACACGGCCAGCGAGGTAAAGGACGGCTTGCCAGCCGCCCAGCGCGAGCAGCTGAACGCCGCGATCATCGGCCAGTTCCCGGCGGCCGGACGAGCGTCTCAATCGCGAGCTCGCGCTGATGCTCGGCTATGCAGGCCAGCCGGCGGCCATCTCCAAGATCCTCGCGGCGATCCCCAAGACGAGCACCAATCAGGAGCTGCAGCTCCACTACTTGTATGCGCTGCGGATGATCAAGCAGGGCTGGACCCCGGCTGACAAGACGCAGCTCGCCGAGGTGCTCGGCCGCGCCTCGAAGTGGCGGGGCGGCGCGCAGTTCATCAACTTCGTCGGCCAGTTCTTCGACTCGGTCTCCGAGCTCTACGCGACGGATGACGAGAAGACGCTGCTCTACGAGAAGGCACCGGACTTCTCGCCCCTTACGCCCACCGAGCTCGCCGAGATCCAGGCGCGCCAGGCGGCGGCAGCCGCCGCTGGGCGCGGTGGCCGTGGTGGCGGGGGCGGGCGCGGCGCCGGCCCGGCGGCACCGCTCGCGGCACGAACCGCTGGCCGTGTCATCAGCCGGCAGGAGATGTTCGAGGAAACCGTGTATCAGCCGCAGCAGGTACTCGACGTCGAGGCCGGCCGGAAAGCGTTCGAGGCCAACTGCGCGTCGTGCCACAAGTTCGGCTCGGTCGGCAGCGACCACGGGGTCGCCAGCCTGAACCTGTCGGCCTCGCCGCTCCGGTCGTCGAAGGCGGCGCTCCTCGAAGCCGTGTTCTTCCCGAATCGCAAGCTCGCGCCGGAGCACGAGACGACCGTGATCGAAACGACCGACGGCAAGACGATCACCGGGCTGGTGTTGCGGGATGCGGGCGCGACAGTCTCGATCCTGACCACGGCTGGCGCGGCAACCGACGTCCCCAAGGCCCAGATCAAGTCCCGGACCAAGACCAAGACCTCGATCATGCCGGATTCGCTCGCCGACACGATCGATCGCAACAGCATGCGCAACCTGGCCGCGTTCCTGGTGGCCGCGCCACCGGCCGGCGCGGGCAGCGGCGGGCGATAGATCCATACGACGGGCCACGACTCCTGCACGATGAGCACGATGACCGCGAAGGCACGATGAGCAAGACTAGAAGCCATCGTGGTCATCGTGCCATCGTGTCCATCGTGCGATGAGCGTGCCTTCGTGACAGCGTCCGATAGGATTGAGCGACTGGGCTAGTATCGCCCGCTCGCCCTTCTGATCGATGAAGAGCGGCGGCGGTTCCTCGGCGACCAGGTACTCGAACTGTTTCCGGAAGTCCTCCGGCGTCAGCTTCGCGGTCGTCGCCAGCCTGGCCAGTTCCTGCGGGTCTTCGAAGTCGTCCTTGCGCAGCCGGATCATGTAGCGGCGCGCGATCGCGTAGCGCGTCGAGGCAATATCGACGAGGCGAACGCGCGTGCGCCCGGTCTCGCCGTCGATCATCGTGTCGAACGGCACCGGCACGAAGTGACCGCCCTGCATCGACACCATCGCGGCGTTGCCGCCCGAGACCAGGTACTTCGCCGCGCAGTAGCCGAGGTCCCTGGTGTACTCCATGTCGAACGGAATCGGATCGGCGCAGCGCAGCTCGTAGCCGATGTTCTTCGCCGCAATCGTCGTCTTGATCCCGAGCGTCTCCAGGCGGGCGGTCACCTGCGCCTTGAGGATCTCGCCGAGGTTGATCTCGGCGAGACGCAGATGCCCGTGCGCGTCGCGCTCGGCACTCGCCAGGCTCTCGAGATCCTCCGGTGCCACGTCCAGGGCCACGCCTTCGGCGATGATCGCGACCCCGTCGCGGCGCCCGTCGCTCAGCCGCTTGAGAATCGACCCGACGAGCGAGTCGACGATGGTGTGCAGACGAATCGGCGGCTGTGAACTCCTCGGTGATGAGGGTCGTCGTCGCGCCCGCCGCTTTCCCGATACCGAGCGCGAGATGGCCCGCCTTCCGCCCCATCGCGATCACGAAGTACCACCGCGTCGTCGTCTTGGCGTCGACCATCAGGTTCTTGACGATGTCGACGCCGTAATGGCGGGCGGACTGGAACCCGAAGGTGTCGACGTGGGACGGCAGATCGAGGTCGTTGTCGATCGTCTTCGGGACGTGGACGACGCGGATACGGCCGGCGGCCCGCTCCTCGAGCTTCATGGCGGAGAACGCCGTGTCGTCGCCGCCGATGGTCACGAGCTGCGACACGTTGAGGCGGAGCAGCGCATCGATCGTCTGGTCGAGGAGCGCCGGGTCCTTGGTCGGATTGGCGCGCGCGATGCCGAGGTACGAGCCGCCGCGGAAGTGGATGCGGCTGACGGTGTCGATGGTGAGCGGGACGACGTGATCGATGTCGCCCTGCATGATCCAGGTGAAGCCGTCGCGGATGCCGACGACCTCGATGCCTTCGAGACGCGCGCGGATCGTCGCCGCGCCGATCACCGAGTTGATGCCGGGGGCCGGGCCACCACCGACGAGGATGGCAAGCTTGTTATGAGACATGACGTTTGCAGCTTCCAGCGGCCAGCTGCCAGCTCTCAGCTGTCAGCCTTCAGCGCTTGATAAGGGATCGTATGGGTTCAGCCGGAGATTATAACCTGATGTAATCGGTTTCAAGCGATCGTGGCCGGCTGAGATGCCGAGAGCATTCAGCTTTTCTTCCCCGTGCTGGCCCGAATCTGCAGCTTGTGGGGGAGCGTGACCGAGACCGGCGTGAGGTGGCCGCCGTTGAGAATCTCGACGAGCAGCCGCACCGTGCCTTCGCCAATCGCGCGCATCGGCTGCGCGATCGTCGTCAGCGCGGGGTCGAAGCACTCGGCAAAGCGGATGTCGTCGAACCCGACGACCGAGAGATCGCGCGGGATTTGGAGGCCGCGGCGGCGCGCGCGCGCCGATGACCCCCATCGCCATCTCGTCGTTGAAGCAGAAAACGGCGGTGGGCGGTACCGGACGCTGCATCAGCGCATCCGCGGCCTCGGCGCCGGAACGAATCGAGAAGTCGCCCTGGATGACGATGAGGTCCTGCTCGTAGCCGCGGCTGCGAGCCGACGAACGCGCGCCGGCCAGCCGATCGCGGCTGAGCGGGCTGAGGAGCGGCCCGGTCACCACGCCGATCGCGCGATGGCCGAGGTCGTACAGATGCTCCATGGCCTCGGCTGCGGCCTTCGCGTTGTCGATGTGGACGCTCGGCACGCCGAGTTCGGCGCTGAACTCACATCCGTTCACGATCGGCGCGCAGTGCGGCGCCGACTCCTGGACCACGCTGGCGGCAACACGCGGCAGCCGGTGCCCGAGGAAGATCAGGCCATCGGCTTCCTTCTGCTTCAGCATCTGCGCGTAGCGCTCTTCCCGCATCTCGTCGTGTCGCGTGTCGCCGACGAGCACGGCGTAGCCGTTCTTCTGCGCCGCGTCCTCGATCCCCTGAAGGATGAGGGCGAAGAAGGGATTCGAGATGTCGGGAACCGTCACGAGGAGCTTGCACGACTTGAGGGTGCGGAGGTTCTTGGCGACCGAGTTGGGGGCGTATCCCAGGCGCTCGACCGCCTTGAGCACGCGCAGCCGCGTATCGGGCGAGACCACGTCGGGATGGCTGAGCACGCGAGACACGGTCGCCGTCGACACGCCGGCGCGCTTGGCGACTTCGCGAATGTTCGACAATCGAGTGCTCCCCAGGCGCCTGCTACGGGCGCCGACAAGGTTTCTGTCCGCCCAACCTGGACGGTCCGGAGGCACGCTTGTAACACTCGCGTGCCGCGAAGGTCAATGAAGTTCGGTATTTGGGCCCCTTGTTTCGCAGTGCGTAACGATTTACTGAAACAGTACTGACATGTTAGTTGTGACGAGTCCGGTTGCTGGCGGCTGGGCCATTGACCGAGAATCCACACACGAGATGCGTGCCTACCGCGGTTATCTGGAGCTCATTCGGCCGGCCAACGTCGCCACAGCCCTGGCTGACGTCCTGGCCGGCTATGCCGTGGCAGGGCTCGGTAACCCCTCCGCGCTCGGCTGGCTGCTCGTCGCGACCGCGTGCCTCTACGCCGGGGGCGTCGTGCTCAACGACGTCTTCGACCGGGACATCGACCGGACCGAACGGCCGGAACGCCCGATTCCGAGCGGTCGCGTATCCGTCGGCGCGGCATCCGGTCTGGGTGGGGGACTGCTCGCGTTCGGCGTGTTCGCCGGCTCGCAAGCCTCGGCAGCCGCCGGCGTGGTCGCTGCCGCGACGGCGGCGAGCGTGCTCCTCTACGACGCCTGGGGCAAGCGGCAGGGGCTTCTCGGCCCGGTCAACATGGGCATGTGCCGTGGGCTCAACCTCTTACTGGGGATTGCCGCGACCCCGCCGATGTTGGCTGAGGCCTGGCCACTCGCGCTCCTGCCCCTCGTCTACATCGCGGCAGTGACGGCGGTGAGCCGCGGCGAGGTGCACGGCGGACGGCGCGGAATCGGGGCTTTCGCTCTGATATCCTTGAGTGGAGTGCTGGTGGCTCTGCTGGCTCTCGCCATCCGGCACGCCGGTGGGTCATGGGCAGGGGTAGGGTTTACGGCTCTGCTGGCGTGGCGGGTGCTGCCGGCGTTCTGGGGCGCCTACCAAACCCCGGAACCGGGGCCGATTCGACATGCGACGAGGACCGGTGTCCTGTCGCTCGTGCTGCTCGACGCGGCGATTGGCGCCACGTATGGCGGCGCACTTTATAGCCTCGTGATCGTCGCGACCGGGCTGGTGGCCGCGTCGCTCGCCCGACTGTTTGCCGTGACGTAAACGACATGGATGTCATCAGGCAGAAAGTACGCGTCGACTTCGAGTACCCGGTCTACTTCACGACCGGCGTCGTGACGCCGTCCAACCTTCTTCTCCGCGACGTCGTGGCGCGCTCCGCCGACCGATCGCCCTCGCAACTCATCGTCGTGCTCGACCAGGGCGTGCTGGATCACCATCCGCGCCTGCCGGAGGAGATTGGCGAGTACGCACACCGCCATCGCACGGTGCTCAGCCTGTCGGCGCCCGTCGTCGTCGTGCCGGGCGGCGAAGCGGTCAAGAACGATCCGCGCCACGTGGACGACATCCATCGCGCTATCAACGACGCCGGCCTCTGCCGCCATTCGTACGTGGTCGCGATCGGCGGGGGCGCGGTGCTCGACGCCGCCGGCTACGCGGCCGCGACCGCCCACCGCGGCATTCGTCTCATCCGCGTGCCGACGACGGTGCTCGCTCAGGACGATTCGGCGATGGGCGTGAAGAACGGGATCAACGCGTTCGGGAAGAAGAACTACCTGGGCACGTTCGCGCCGCCGTTCGCGGTCATCAACGACGTCGGCTTCCTCGGAGACGCTCCCCGATCGCCACTGGCGCGCGGGCGTGTCGGAAGCCATCAAGGCCGCGCTCATCAAGGACCGGGCGTTCTTCGATTTCCTCGAGGAGCACGCCGCCGGCGCTGAGGTCGCGCGATCTATCCGCGATGGAGCAGGTGATCCGGCGCTGCGCCGTGCTGCACCTGTCGCACATCTCGAGCGGCGGCGATCCATTCGAGCTCGGCTCGTCGCGGCCGCTGGACTTCGGCCATTGGTCGGCGCACAAGCTCGAACAGCTGACCGACCACCGGCTGAGCCACGGCGAAGCCGTCGCGATCGGGATTGCGCTCGACACGACCTATTCCTATCTGGCGGGTTTCCTGCCCGAGGACGACTGGCGGCGGATCATCTCGCTCTTGCCGTCGCTGGGCCTGTCGGTGTACGTGCCCGAGCTCGACCAGAACCTGGACCGCGATAACGATCCGGCGAGCGTGCTCGGCGGGCTGGACGAATTCCGGGAACACCTTGGCGGCTCGCTGACGATCCTGATGCTGCGGTCGATTGGCGCGCCCTTCGACGTGCACGAGATCCGCCGCGACGTCATGATCCGGAGCATCGCCGTGCTCCGGGATTTCGAGCACGCCCACCGTCTGCGTGAGGAGCGTCATGAGCGCCACCCCCTCTCCGAGCCCGCTGACCGCTAAAGAACTCGTCGACGAGTACTTCATCGAGAACCGCACGAAGGTGCTGGAGATCGCCGCCTTCCTCGATCGGCTGGACCGCGCCGATCCGTCGTATGCGGGCCGTGATTTCCGCATGCGAGCGTTTGCCGAGGCGCTCGCCGGCCTCGGGCACAAGGCCGGCCGGGTCGACCACATTCAGCATGTCCTGAGCGATCCGAGAGATGTCCCGCTCGACGCGCTCGACCGCAAGAGCGCGCTTGGTGCCTACGACCGCTGGAGCGAGGAGCGCCGATCATGAAGTACATCGATCATCACGCGCACATGGTGTCGCGCACGACCGACGACTACCAGCAGATGGCGCTGTCGGGCTGCGTCGCGGTCACCGAGCCGGCATTCTGGGCCGGCTGGGATCGCAGCCACGCCGACGGCTTCGACGACTACTTCCGGCAGCTCACCGACTTCGAGCCCAAGCGCGCGGCCCTGTATCACATCCAGCACTACGCCTGGATGGCGATGAACCCGAAGGAGGCCGACGACCGCGTCCTCTCGCGCGAGGTGCTCAAGCGCATCCCGAAGTTCCTCGACCAGCCGACCGTGCTCGGGATCGGCGAGATTGGCCTCAACCGCGTCACGCACAACGAGATCGAAACCTACACCGAGCAGATCGAGCTGGCGCTGGCGCACAAACAGCTCATCCTCATCCACACGCCGCACCTCGAGGACAAGCTGAAGGGCACGAAGATTTCGGTCGACGTGCTGCGCAGCTTTCCGACGCTCGAGCCGGGACGCGTGCTGGTCGATCATGCGGAGGAGCACACGCTCGGGATGATTCTCGATCACGGCTACTGGGCCGGCCTCACGCTCTATCCGCAGACCAAGGTCTCCGCCCAGCGCGCCGCCGACATCGTCGAACGCTTCGGTCCCGAACGCTTGTGCATCGCCGGCGCGTGCGACTGGGGCCCGAGCGACTCGATGGCCGTACCCCGGTTCATCATGGAGATGCGGCGCCGCAAGCACTCCGAAGCGCTGATTCATCGCCTGGTGTTCGAGAACCCGGTGCAGTTCCTGAGCCAGTCGGCGCGCTTCCGGATCCGGCCGGAGCCAAACAACGAGGCGCGCGCGACGCTGGTGGCGCGACGATGACGCGCGCTTGAAGATCCATCCGTTTCACCTGACCTACTGCACCAACATCCACGCCGCCGACGGGTGGCAGGGGGTGTACGCGAACCTGCGGCAATATGCGCCGGCGCTCAAGGCGCGCTTCTCGCCGTCGGCGCCGTTCGGCGTCGGGCTGCGGCTGTCGGCACGCGAGGCGCGCGAGTTGCTGGAGGGCGACCGGCTGCGCGAGCTGCGCGCGTTCCTCGACCGCGAAGGGCTGTACGTCGCGATCATCAACGGCTTCCCGTACGGACCGTTCCACGGTACTCCGGTCAAGGCGAAGGTCTACGCGCCCGACTGGCGCGACGATGCGAGGGTCGACTACACGCTCGACCTCGTCCGGATCCTGCAGGCACTCGTCCCGCAGGGGCTCGACGGCGGTGTCTCGACGACGCCGTTGTCGTACAAGGCCTGGGTGGGCTATGACGACCGCGCCGCATGGGAGACGATGACGCGGAACGTCGTGCGCGTGGCCGAAGCGCTCGTGCGGCTCCGGCGGCAGGATGGAACGTTCATCCACCTCGACATCGAGCCCGAGCCCGACTGTGTGCTCGAGAACACTGACGAGTCGCTGGCGTTCTTCGAACAGTGGTTGTTCCCGGTCGGAGCACCGCTGCTGGCGGATGCGCTGGGCGTCAGCGCGGACGAAGCGCGGCGGCACCTTCAGGATCACATCACGCTCTGCTTCGACTGCTGCCACTTCGCGGTGGAGTTCGAGAATCCGGCGACGGCCCTCGAGCGGCTACAGGCCGCGGGGATTCGCATCGGACGCGTGCAACTGAGCTCGGCGCTGCACGTGCAGTTTCCTGCCGACGCCCGAGAAGCGGCGGCGGTTGCGGGCCGGCTGCGGCCGTTCGCCGACACGACTTACCTCCACCAGGTGGTCGAGCAGCAGACGGCCGGGCTGCGGCGCTACCCCGACCTCGACGTCGCGCTCGAGAACAAGGGGGGCGCGTCGCCGGCCGAATGGCGGATTCACTTTCATGTCCCGCTCTTCACGCGCGAGTACGACGCGTTCGCGTCGACGCAGGACTACGTGCGGAGCGTCCTCGGCCTGGCGGTGCAGTCACCATTCACGACCCACCTCGAGATCGAGACCTACACCTGGGACGTGCTGCCGCCAGGGCTCAAGTTGGACGTCGGCGAGTCGATCGCCCGCGAGTACGAGTGGGTGCTGCAGACGATCGCGGCTGTCGAATGACCGGCGACGTTCACAAACTGGATTCACAAGAGATCAGGAGAGCACGAGATTAATAAAACAAGAGAAAGGGCTCCTCCTCTTGAACTCCTGTTCTTGATTCTTTGCGCACTCTTCAACGCGGCGACGTTCGCAGAGTGGATTCACAAGAGCTCAAGAGAGTAGGAGGTTAATGGGGAAAGAACAAGAAGAAAGGCTCTTCCGCTCTTGAACTCCTGCTCTCCTGTTTTTGATTCTTTTTGCACCCTCTTTAACTCACTCTGGCCATGAAGCGAACGGTCGTCCTTAACGTCGTTGGCCTGACGCCGCGGATCGTCAGGTCTGCGGCTGCACCGCACCTCGGCACGCTGGGCCGCGACCGCGGCGCTGGCGCGCATTCGACCGGCGTTTCCTGCCGTGACGTGCACCGCGCAATCCGACTACCTGACCGGGCGCTATCCCAGCACGCACGGCATCGTCGGCAACGGCTGGTACGCGCGCGAGGATGCCGAGATCAAGTTCTGGAAGCAGTCGAACCGGCTCGTGCAGGCGCCGAAGATCTGGGACCGCGCGAAGGCCGCCGATCCCGCGTTCACGTGTGCCAACCTTTTCTGGTGGTACAACATGTACTCGACCGTGGACTACAGCGTCACGCCACGGCCGATGTATCTCGCCGACGGCCGGAAGCTTCCCGACGTCTACACGTCGCCCGGCGGCCTGCGCGACGAGCTGCAGTCCCAGCTCGGCACGTTCCCGCTCTTCAGCTTCTGGGGGCCGAAGGCGGCGATCGAGTCGACGCGGTGGATCGCCGAATCGGCGAAGTTCGTCGAGCAGAAGTTCTCGCCGACGCTGTCGCTCGTGTACCTCCCGCACCTCGATTACAACCTTCAGCGTGTTGGCCCGAGCGACGCCGCGGCGGCCGTGGACGTCCAGCAGGTGGACGAGCTCTGCGGCGATCTCATCGCCTTCTACGAGGCGAGGGGGGTGCAGGTCGTCATCCTGTCGGAATATGGCCTGTGTGATGTCACGACGCCCGTGCACATCAACCGCGTGTTGCGCGAGCACCGGCTGATCGCGGTCCGTGAGGAACTTGGCCTCGAGGTGCTCGATCCGGGCGCGAGTGCGGCGTTCGCGGTCGCGGACCACCAGGTCGCCCACATCTACGTCAACGACCCGTCGCGCCACCACGAGGTTCGCGCGCTCCTCGAGAAGACGCCGGGGATCGAGCGCGTGCTCGACGGCGACGGCAAGGCCGCGTTCAAGATCGACCATGCGCGTGCCGGCGACCTCGTCGCGATCGCCGAGCCGAAGGCCTGGTTCACCTACTACTACTGGCTCGACGACCAGCGGGCACCAGACTTCGCGCGCACGGTCGACATCCACCGCAAGCCGGGCTACGATCCCGTCGAGCTCCTGCTCGATCCGTCGATTCGGGTGCCCGCGTTGACCGTCGGGTGGAAGCTCGCCAAGAAAAGCCTGGGGTTCCGGATGCTGATGGACGTGATCCCGCTCGACGCCACGCTCGTCAAGGGTTCGCACGGCCGGCCAGGGCTGGTCGAGACGGATGAGGGCCCGCTCTTCATGAGCAAGCAAAAACACCTGCTGCCAGGCCCACCAATCGACTCTGTCGACGTGTACTCGCTCCTCCTCGCCCATCTGGGAGTCTGAACATGCCAACCGACAACAGCTTCCTGCTGACGATCGAGCGTTCGGTCAGCGACGGGCTCGCGTGGCCCGACACGCTGGGGCTCATCCTTACCGAGATGGCCGCCGACAGCGGAACGATTCACATGCTCGGCGAGGACGGCGTCCTGCACCTGAAGGCCGCGAGCACGGGAATACCGCAAGTCGTGCTCGACACGATCAAGGAAGTGCCCGTTGGCAAGGGGATGGCGGGGCTGGCGGTCGAGCGCAAGGAGCCCGTCAACGCGTGCAATATTCAGACAGACACGTCCGGCGACGTCCGCCCCGGCGCGCGCGCGACCGGGCTGCAGGGGTCGGTCGTTGTTCCCATGCTGCGCGGTGAGGATGCGGTGGGTGCGCTGGGCGTGGCAAATCGCGGCGAGAGGACGTTCACCGGCGCGGAAGAACAACTGCTGCTGGAGATCGGCCGCGTGCTGGCGCGCTATCGCTGATCAAGAGGCTCAGGGCTCAAGGCTCAGGGCTCAAGCAAGATCTTCAAATAAGGCTCGAAGGTTTTGCCTGAGCCCTGAGCCCTGAGCCTTGAACCACTCGTGTCGCCCGCTCACACCGAACCGCTGTCGGTCTCTCGCGCATCGCCGTAGGCGCCCCGGTATTCCGGCGGCAGCAACGCGGCAATCGCCTGCCCGATCTCGTCCATCACGAGCTGACGATCGCCCTTCGCGCGCTCGTCGAGCAGGCGCGCCGGAAGCGGCCGGCCGATGCTGAGGATGATCCGTACCGGATTGATCGAGTCCTCGCTCATCGGAAACAGCCGCTCGGTCCCGACCAGGCCCATCGGCAGCACCCAGGTGTCGGGCATCTCGAGGTAGCGTGCGGCACCTGTCAGCAGCCGTTGCATTCGACCTGTCCGGCTGCGCGTGCCTTCGGGAAACACCAGCAGGGCCTCGCCCAGACGCAACCGCTCGTGCGCCACTTCAATCGAACGCCGAGCGGCGAGCGCGACTTCGCGCGGCGTCATCACCGCTTCGTCGCTCGAGCGCGCGCTCGTCTGCGGCACCTTGATCGTGCCGAAGCACAGGCTCGAGAAGCGGCGCCTGAGGTTCGAGTACACCTTCGGTCCGGCGACGACCGTCAATCGATCCGCGAGCTCGGCGCCCCCGCTCCTCTGCAGGAGCACGTCGATGGCGTTGGCGTCGGAGTACGACAGGTGGTTGGCGAACATCACGACCCGCTGCCCGCGCACGCTGTCGAGGTGGTCGATGCCGTGCACGACCGGGTCGTGCTGCAGGACGCGACCGGCGAGGGCACGATGGATGTCGCGCGCGAGCGGATCGCGCGGGTAGTAGCTCCAGTCGCTCCCGGCGCTGGCCAGCCGCTTCCCGAGGCCATCGATCGCGGCGGGTCCCGCGTCGTCTATCGTTCGCGCCAGCGAGGCCCTGATCTCACTGAGGCCCAGAGCGTGGTCGCGCGCAAGGAACATCGCGATCGCGTCGACCAGCGGATCCCGACTGCACGCGACACCCTGGTTTCGGTTCATCGGCATACGGATTCAGCGTTCAAACATCACCTCGGCGCGCGAATCACCGGTGGCCTGCCCGAGCGGCGCCCCGACGATGGCGGCAGGAACCATCATGTCACCGACCATGCCAATTCCCAACGGCAGGCGCGATCAGCGCGCACGCGCTCGACGTTTGCCGGATGTCCCCGCCCGGCTGGATCGGGGCGGATCTACCGGCGTCGGGAGCTCGTACCAGATCTCGACCTCGTAGCCGTCGGGATCGGTGAAGAAGACATAGGGCTCGCCCGGCACGAACTCCCCATGCTCGCGGATCGTCCCACCCGCGGCGCGAATCGCGACGAGCGCCCGGGCAATGTCGGCCGGGCGCAGGAGCCGGAATCCGAAATGCAACACGCCGCCAACCTTACCGGCCTGGCGCGGGCGCTCGCTCGAACACGAGCACGTCGCGGCTGCCCGGCGTCTGCGCCTGGACGAAGTTCTTCTCCTGGTAGACGGGAACGACGCCGAGAACGGCCTGATAGAACGCCAGCGAACGCTGCGGATCGCGAACCGCGAGCGCGACATGCGTGAGGCCGTGCGTTCTTACGGTGATGACGTCGCATGCTGCGATCACTGCCCTGACAGCTGACGAGACTCCGACTGCCGAGCTCGACGACTACCGACTGCCGACTGCTCCCATCGTCATCCTCGCAATCCCCATCACGACGCCCGGAATGAGGAGCGCGCCGAGGAACGCGACGAGAAACGAATCGACGCTCATCGAGAACGCGCCGAAGGCGGCGTAGCCGACGGCAATCCCGAGGTTCGAGAGCGCCGTCAGCGCGAGAAAGCGCGCGAACGGCGCGCCGACCAGGCCGGCGAAGATCACGCTGGCTTCGGCGAGCACGGGCACGGGCCGGCAGATGACGATGGTCCAGTCACCGTATCGCTGCACGAGCCGGTCGGCGCGCTCGAGCCCGGCGTCGCCGACGAACCGGCGCGCCAGGCCGGACGCGCGAGCGCCGAGCGCGTAGCCGATCACGCAGGCGACCATCATGCCCGTCCACACGATCGCGGCGCCGCGCCAGAAGCCCAGCAGCACGCCGGCGGCCGTCGACACGATGCTCGACGGCACCGGCAGGACCACGTCGAGCGCGAGCAGCCCGAAGATCGACGTCGACGCCAGCCACGTCGCCGTGTCGCTCCGGGTCATCCGCGCCGCGAACGCGTTGAACTCGGCCTCGAACAGGAAGAACGGGCACGAGCACGAGCCCGATGAGCACGACCCAGATGACCGCCCAGCGCATGTCCGGAAGCGTATCAAACGACGCGTCTCGAAGCACGCGCATGTGCACCGAGGTAGAATTGGCGCGGCTCGTATTCGTCATCATTCTGAGTGCGCGCATCGGATCAGGAGGCAGACAAGTGATGAGAACTGCTCTATTTCGTATCTGCGTTGCGACGGCCCTGCTGGCCGCCGGGTACGTGGCCGGCCGGCTCACGCCAGAGCCGGTCGTCGAAGCGGCACAGGCCGGCCGGGTCTTCGAGATGCGGACCTACACCACGAACGAAGGCAAGCTGCCGACGCTCCAGGCTCGCTTCCGCGATCACACGCTCGGGTTCTTCAAGAAGTACGACATGACCAGCATCGGCTACTGGGTGCCGGCGGACGGACCGACGTCGCAGACGACGCTCGTCTACATCCTGGCGCACCCGAGCCGCGAGGCTGCCAAGGCGAACTGGGGCGAAGTTCAGTGCGGATCCGGAATGGCAGAAGGTCGCCGCGGCGTCCCAGGTCGATGGAAAGATCCTGGCCAAGTCGCCGGAATCGGTCTTCCTCAACGCCACGGACTACTCACCGATCAAGTAGGACACGGACAACACGGACAGTCGACGCACTGGAGGCCACGGTCGAGGCTACGCTGCCATGACATCCGACGCGCCGACTTTGCTCCTCGTCGCCGCGCTGGCGCTCGCGCCGGCTCTCCTGGGTGCTGCCGCCGTCGCCGGCGGCGCAGACATCCAGCGAGCCGGCTCGCCGCCGCGGCTCAGCGGTCAGGAGTTCCTCGCGCTCATGACCGAGTTGTCGGAGGCGGATGGCTTCTTCCGCTCCGACAACCTCGTCTCGAACGAGCTGTTCATGCAGCGCGTCATCCCCGACCTCACGCGCATCGTCAAACCCGGCCGCGTCTATCTCGGCGTCGGCCCGGAGCAGAACTTCACCTACATGGCGGCCGTCAAGCCGGCCATGGCGTTCATCATCGACGTCCGGCGCGGCAACCTGCAGCTGCACCTGATGTACAAGGCGCTCTTCGAGCTGTCCGTCGGACCGCGCGGACTTCGTCTCGCGCCTGTTCTCGCTGAAGCGGCCGGCAGGCCTCGACCGCAACTCGTCGGTGCAGGACATCTTCGCCGCCTACGCCGACCCGCGACTGCGGAGCCCGGAGCTCTACAAACAGAACGTCGGCGCGATCAAGCGGCTTCTTCGCGCGCAAGAACGGACTGGGGCTGTCGCAGGAGGATCTGACAGGGCATCGAAGAGATCTACCAGGCGTTCTACGCGCGCGGGCTCGACATCCACTACGAGGTGACGCCGGGAAGCGCGGGATCGTTTCCGACCTACGCCGAGCTGATGGTGGCGACCGACGAGGCATCGGTTCCGCGGAGCTACCTCGCGACGGAAGAGAACTTCGCCGCTGATCAAGGAACTGCACAGCCGCAACCTGATCGTGCCGGTCGTCGGCAACTTCGGCGGGCCGAAGGCCATTCGGGCGGTCGGCAAGTACCTCAGGGCGCGCAATGCCGTCGTCGCGGCCTTCTACGTGTCGAACGTCGAGCAGTATCTGATGCGCGAGGGCGGCCTGGACGAGTTCTGCGCCAGCGCCGCGTCGCTGCCGCTCGACGAGTCGAGCACGTTCATCAGGAGCGAGCGCGGCGGGCTGCCGTCGCGCGGGGGAGGCGGCCCCCACGCGGCGGCTTCGGCGGGAATTTCAACTCCAAGGTCCGCGACATGATCGGGGACGTGAAGAGCTGTATGCGATAGCTAGCAGCTGGCAGCTACTTCAGCAGATACGCCCTCCGCTTCTCGACGAAGCTCTTGAGGCTGCGCTCCTCGCCGTCGGTTTCGGTCTTGAACGCTTCGAAGCGTGTACAGCTTCCGCGTGTCGGCCTTGACGTCCTCGGCGATGAGCGCCTGATACTGCTGGACGCGCGGGCCGAGCGTCTTCCAGTCCAGGTGCTTCTGCGCGATCTCGCGCACGTAGGACAGGTAGCGCTCCGAAGCGCGGGAACCGCCAGCAGCTTCGAGCGCAGCGGCTTGGTCGCGTCGTCGAGGCCGACGAGCGGATCGAGCTCGGCGGTCGCCGGCGCGCCGAACATGCCGCGCCCGCCCCGTCCGCGACCTGGACCGAACATGCCATCGTGGCGGCGGCGGACCGCCGCGGCGCGCCGGCTCCGGCTTGACCGCCGGGTCCCAGCGTCGGGCGGCCCGGCCCGCCGGGTCCACCCGGACCCCCAGGACCGAACCCGGGCCACCGCGCCCTGGGCCGAAGCCGCGCCCGCCCTCGTCGGCGAGCCCCTCGTTCATGTCGTGCGGGATGACGTGGAAGCGGCCCTTCTCGTCCTGATAGATGCTGTAGTCGCTCGCGCGCGTCCAGTAGCCGTCGCTGTTGACGAGCGCCACGTCGAGCGCCAGGAACTTCAAGCGCGCCGTCGATGTCGAGGATCGGAGCGAGCGCGGCTTCGAGCTTGTCGGCCGGCGTCTCGTTCAGCACCTTGAAGAGGTGGATGAGATCCGCCCACGACTTGGCCGATCGTCCTTCGACTTGATCTCGTAGGGCGCTTGTAGAGCGGACGCGTCGTCTCCCAGATACTCCATGCCCGCCGCGGCCGCCGGGACGGCCGGGGACCTTCCACCGCGCGCCCTTCGTGCTCTTGAAATAGTCGCGCGTGAAGTCCTTGTTGAACTGCTGCGCGTTCACGTAGACGCCCCAGCTCTCGCCGTTGATCACGACGCGCATGTAGTTCGCCTCGCGGCGTCGGGATGTACTGCCGGGCGATCTCGGAGTACACGACCGCCCGCACGAACGTCGGATCGCCGTTCGGCGTTGAGGAGGTTCAGCGTGCGGTAGTTGTCGAGCGCCTGCTTCTCGTCGACGAAGTCGAACGTCAGGTTCAACGAGCGCTTCGACCCCTCGGGCACCATCATGAACGAGGAGGCGCCGCGGAAGTGGACGCCGACGTTCTTGTAGGTCTTGCCGTCGACGGTTGCCGTCGCCGGCACCTCGACGTCGGTGTTGTTGAAGGCGGCGAGCTCCTGCTCCCAGTCGGCGTTCTCGAACTGCAGGAAGATCGTCCGGAGCGTGCCGAGGTCGTAGAGCGGCGTCGATGCCGGGTAGGACTTGACGTCGGCCGGCGTCACTTGGCGCCGGGGGAGCCCGGGGCCATGCCGCCGCGCCCGAACCCTCCAGGACCGCCGCCGCGCCGCCCGAAACCGCCGCGTGCCGGCTCGGCGGCGAGCGACTCGCGCGCGGCCTTGCGCTCCGCGGTGTCGAGACGCTTGTCGCCGTTCTTGTCGAACTGCGCGACGATCTGCCGCTCGCCCGCCGAAGCCGCCGGGCCCGAACGGGGGCGGGCCCTGGAATCCACCGGGACCGGCGGCTGGCCCTGCGCCGCGGCGCCCTGGGCCTCGCGCGAACGGCGTCTGAAGAATCGTGGAGAGCAGCAAGTAGCCGCACAGCCCGGCGACCACGCCCAGCAGCCCGGCCTGCACCATCGTGATCCACAGCGCGTTGCGACGATTTTCGTTCGACATAGCGTACCTCTATCCTTGTAACTCGTGCTCGTTCAGCTCAGTCTCCGTCGTTTCCCGATTGAGCGCCACGCTCTGCACGCCCTCGATGCGGTTGAGGGCCTTCACCAGCTCGCCGGCCGACTGCTCGCTCCGGAGCTCGATGCGTAGATGGCCTCGATCGCCATGCCCTGCTTGGCGGTCGCCATCGACAACCAGCCGCCGGCTGCGGACGTGAGCGCGCCAGCGCCGGATCGAGCAGGCTCTCGACGTCGTGCCCGAGGCCAACCCGCACCTGCAGCAGGTACGTCGACCTCGCTCTCCGGCGCGCCCTCTGGCCCCTCGTCATGAACCACGCCGCCACGCCGACGACGGCGATGCCGCTCAGCGCGACCGACGGGTGGCTCGCGCCGGCCGCCATCCCGACGGCCACGGCGAAGATGACGAACGCCGTGTCCACGGTGTCGCGCACGACGGTCCTGAACCGCACGATCGAGAGCGCGCCGACCAGGCTGAACGCCCGCGCCACGTTGTCGCCGATGACCTGCGTCACCATCGCGATGAGGATCGGCGAGCAGGACGAGCGTGATGGCCAGAGACGACGACGGTGTCGCTCGCCGGCCGGGTGCGCTGATAGATCCAGGCCACGACGCCGCCGAGGAGCATCGCGACGACGAGCCGGCCGAGGACGACGAGCGGCTCGGCCGCCGCCTGCAGTTCGCCCCGCAGGAACTCAGGCATAGAAACGCTTCGGCTCCGGATTCGGCGCCGGGCACGGCTTCGTTGGCGACCGCCTTGCCGATGCGCGACGACGCCGAGGCGATACTTCGACGGCGGACTGCGGCGCCAGCGCGAACTCTTCGACCAGCTGCCTGAAAATCGCTGGCGTCTCGCCGCGGTACTTCAGCTCGAGAATCAGCCGGCCGGACATCGCCGGCAATGCCGGCAGGTTGGCCTCGTCGAGGAAACCGCTGCCTCGCTCGCCGGGCGCGCCTGAAGGTCGGCAGTCGAGCGTCAGGCGGACCGGCTCACCGTCCCGCAGCACGCTCCTCGCCATCCGGGAGTACGCGACCTGCAGACCGGCCGGAGCCGCCGGGCACTGACCCGCCGGTGGAACCAGTAACCGGGCCATTCGGTGTCGACTGTCGGAGTCGGTCAATCTGCGGGAGCGCCGCGAGCGGCAGGGTCGTGCGCCGCTTGGCGAGCACCGCCGGCTGGCGCATCTTGCGCTCGAGGAAGACGGTCTCGCTCGTCGCCATACCGGCGGATGCGATATTTGCTTCGGCCGAACGAGCCGCGGCGGTGAAAGACGTCGAAGGCGTCGTTGTCGAAATAGACGCTGGTCGGTCCGGTACTCGTCGCCGTGGGGACCACCGCCGTGGATATCGGCGTCGAGGTGCGCTCGCGCCCACTGGCGGATAGGACCGGCCAGCGTCGCGTCGACGACGAATTTGACCTCTCGGGCTTGCGGACGGATTTCCCGGATATGTGCCATGTCGAAGGTAGGATACGGCCCTACCGGCACGCCGGTTACACGGTTTTTACTCGGTTGACATAATGTCACCGGCCTGCCACAGAATCTGACACAGATCACGGTTCAGGGTTCAGGGTTCAGCGGTTCAGGGTTCACGGGTTCAGGCACTACAGGTTCCACGTTGAACCTCGAACCCTGAACCGCTGAACCGTGAACCCTGAACCAATTCTCATTCCAGGATTTTCCCCGGGTTCATCAGCCCCTTGGGGTCGAGCGCCTGTTTGATGGCTCGCATGGTGTCGAGCGCATCGCCGTGCTCGCGCGCGCAGGTAGCGCATCTTCCCGATTCCCACACCGTGCTCGCCCGTGCAGGTGCCGCCCATGTCGAGCGCGCGGTAGACGAGCCGCTCGTTCAGCCGGCGGGCTTCGGCCATCTCCTCGGGATTGTCCGGGTCCACCAGGTAGAGCATGTGGAAGTTGCCGTCACCCACGTGGCCGACGAGCGTGCCGGTCAGGGCCGATTCCTGCAGGTCGCGCTTCGATTCGCCGATGCAGTCGGCCAGGCGGGAAATCGGCACGCAGGCGTCGGTCGTCCAGGCCTTGGCGCCAGGACGGAGTGCCAGCGACGCGTAGTACGAGTCGTGCCGGGCGCGCCAGAGGCGAGCCCGGTCCTCGGGTCGCGTGACCCAGGTGAACCCGGCGCCGGCGTGCTCGGCCGCGAGCGGCCTGCACGGTCTCGGCCTGATCGCCGACCTCGCGCTCGGTATGGCCGTGGAACTCGAAGAAAAGCGTCGGAAGCACCGGATAGTCGAGCTTCGAAAACCGGTTGATGGCGTCCATCTGCACTTCGTCGAGCAGCTCGATGCGCGCGACCGGGACGCCGAGCTGGATGGTTGCGATCACGGTCTTGACGGCCAAGTCGATGTTCGGGAAACCGCAGACCGCCGCGGCCACGGCCTCGGGCAGGGGCTGCAACCGCACCGTAACCTCGCTGATGATCCCGAGCGTGCCTTCAGAACCGACGAAGAGCCGCGTCAGGTCGTAGCCGGCCGACGACTTGCGCGCGCGGCCACCGGTGCTGATCACGCGGCCGTCTGCCAGCACCACGGTCAACCCCCGCACGTTCTCTCTCATCGTCCCGTAGCGGACTGCGGTGGTGCCGGACGCGCCTGTGGCGGCCATCCCGCCGAGTGTCGCGTCGGCGCCGGGATCCACGAAGAAGGTCAGCCCGGTGTTGGCGAGGTGCTTGTTGAGCTGCCGATGGGTGACGCCAGCCTGGACGGTCGCATCGAGATCGTCCACGCTCACGCGCAAGACCTGGTTCATCTGCGACAAGTCGACGCACACGCCGCCGTCGAGCGCGAGGACCTGCCCCTCGAGCGATGTCCCGGCGCCGAAGGCGACAATCGGCACGCCGCGCTCGGCCGCGGCCCGGACGATGGCGCTGATTTCGTCGGTGGAGCGGGGATAGACGACGAGATCCGGTGCGGCCGGCGTGTGATACGACTCGCCGCGGCTGTGGTGCTCCCGAACGGCCGCCGCCGCGGTCGCGCGATCGCCGAGCAGGTCCTTGAGGACACGCAGCAAGTCACTAGTGACGGCTGAAGCAACCGCGGTCATAGTGCCCAATATACCCCCAGTCGCGGAGAGGTTCTTGCTGTGCGGGGTCAGACCGGGGTCAGACCGCGGGTCAGACCAGGGTGCCAGACCCCAAATCTCGACGCCTGGTCCACATCCGACAGACCGCGAAACTGACTTTCGATTTGCGACGCTGACTGCGCCGCACGGTACACTACCTGACTCCAATGCTCGGCACCCGGACCATCATCGCCTGCCTCTTCCTGACCGCCGCGCCGCACGTGCTGCCGCGTCCGGACACGGGCCCGTGTTTGGCGGCGCGCCCCCGACCCTCGGCAAGGGCGGCTGGCAGCTCGATCAGGCCTGGATGGGACGGCTCGGCCAGGGGCGCGGCGACGACGAGCAGATGCTGCGGACGATGCTCAGCGTCGGGATCACCGAAGACCTGCAGATCTCGGCCTCGCTTCCCATCACCCTCAACTCGGGCATCTACATGCCGAGGGGCCGCACCATGGCCATGATGGCCACCACTCAGGATCTCGAGGCGATCGCCGGATGGCGGTTCCAACGGCGCGCGCTCGGCGCCGGTGCGCGGCTCGAATCGACCGCGTTTGTCGGCGTCACGGCGCCGCTGCAGCAGTATCGCGCCGACGGCATGCGGGCCGCGCCCTCCGTCCACGTGTCGGCCGCGAGCGGCTACGCCTCGCGGACTCACTACTTCTGGGCCGGCGGCGGCTACCAGTACTATGGCGAGCGTGAGGGCGACCAGATGGGCGCCAGCGTCTTCTACAGCGCCGTCTACGGCTATCGTCCGCCGTTTCTGCGGCTCGACTATCCGAAGCCCGACCTCCGCTTCTTCGTCGAAGCCATCGGCGAGCACACCTCGCGCGGGCAGCATCACGGCTTTGAGATGGTGGTGAGCGGCGGCGACTCCATCCTCGTCGGACCGACGGCGCTGCTGCTCTACAAACAGTACGGACTCGAAGGCGGCCTGCTCTTCCCCGTCTATCAGCAGACAAACTTCCAGCCCGACGAGAAGTTTCGCTTCGGTGTCAACTTCAGCTACTTTTTCTGGCTCAGGTAGAGCATGAGCAGCAAACCTAATCCCAGCGTTCGGTCAGCATTTCTCAATGCTCGCGAGCATCGCGCCGCATCGCAGTCGCCAGGCGCTGCTGCTCCTCTTGCTTTCCGCCGCGCCGGCGCATGCCGAGTACCGGCGCATCGAGTTGAAGATTCTCGGCATGGACTGCGCCACCTGCGCACACGGCGTCCGGGTGGCGATGCAGAAACTCGACGGCGTCGCGACGGTGGAGCTATCGCTCGAGCGGGCCCAGGCAGAGGTCGGCCTCAAGCCAGACAACCGCCTGACGCTCGACCAGTTCCGCCAGGTCGTGAAGCGCAATGGGTTCGAGCCGAAGCAGGCGGTCGTAACGGCGATCGGAACGGTGCGGGAAGCTGGTGGCAGGATGGTCTTCGAGGTGTCGGGGGTGCCGACGCCGCTTGTGGTCTCTCCGGACAGGAGCGCACCAGACGCATTGAAACAGCTCAAGAGCGCCTTCGGTGCGAAGAGCACGGCTGTGTTCGAGATCGTCGGGACCGTCGAGCAGGCACGCGACGGCGTTGAGTCGGTCGCGATCACGAGCGTCAAGCCGCGCCAGTAGCCGACTACAGCCGCCCTGAGCCCAGACGGGATGGCCGTTGGTCAGCAATATCGAAGGCGGTTGCCCGATTGTGGCGTGAGCCTGGAGTGATCTACCTTGGCAGCACGCCTCACATGACGGTTCTGGACTGGCTGCTCGACTCCGACCCCGCGATCCGCTGGCAGGTGCTGCGCGACCTTGCGGATGCGCCGCCCGGAATCGTCGCGGCCGAGCGCGCGCGCGTCGCCACCGCGGCAAGCGGGTGGTGTGCCCGGATACTGGCCCTGCAGGGCGACGACGGCCAGTGGGAGGGCGGCGCGCTCTTCCCGGCCGTGAGAGATCGATCCGTCGGCCAGCCATGGACTGCCACGGCCTACAGTCTCGTGCTGCTGCAGGACTGCGGCGTCGACCCGCACGACGACGCCGTCCGCCGCGCGGTGGCGCGAGTCAAGGCACACTGCCGCTGGGAGCACGCCGGTCAGCCGTTTTTCAACGGTGAGGTCGAGCCGTGCATCAACGGGATGACGGTCTCGCTCGGCGCCTACTTCGATCAGGATGTCGACGACGTGGTCGATCGGCTCGTCAGCGAGCAGCTGGAGGACGGCGGCTGGAACTGCGAGGTCGAGAACGGGTCGGTGCGATCGTCGTTTCACACGACCATCAGAGTCCTCGAAGGGCTGCTGGCGTACGAGCGCGCGACCGGCGATTCGCCCGCCGCCAGCGCCGCGCGCCGCCGCGGCGAGGAGTACCTGCTCGAGCGGAAATTGTTCCGGCGCAAGAGCACCGGCGGGGTCATCGATCCCGCGTTCCTGCAGTTTTCCTTTCCCACGCGCTGGCACTACGACGTGCTGCGCGCCCTGGAGTATTTCCGTACCGCCGGCGATCGGCCCGATCCCCGCACAGACGAAGCGATGGCGCTGGTCCGATCCAAGCAACAGCCGGATGGCACGTGGCTGCTGGAGAACACGCATCCGGGCGCCGTCCACTTCCACCTCGAGGACGGCGACGGCCGGCCCAGCCGGTGGAACACGCTGCGCGCGCTGCGTGTGCTCCGGTGGTACGAGCCGTGACGGCCGCGCGGTTGTTGGATCAGGCTGGCGACGGCGGCCCGGGCGCGGCGATTGGCGGGTCCTGATAGGATCCTGCCCATGCATGGGCCGAGAATCGTCGCGTTCTCTGTTCTGACGCTGCTGGCCATGACGGCCGCGCGCGAGCCGGTCTTCGTGCAGTCGCCCGGCGAGCAGTTGATCGTTGAGGGCGTCACGTTCGTGCTGGCGGTGAGCAACGCGATTCCGCCTGCATCGGGAACAGCCGGCATCCTGCAGGGCGACTACGAGATGGTCGTGGCGCTCACGGCCGTGGGCGGCGAGGGCGTGACGCACGCAGCATCCTTCGATGGCAGCGACACGAAAGGCGTGAAGCGCCAGGGTATTGTGCAGCGGGTCGTGCCGGCCGCCGATCTGCAGTCGGCTCCGCTGCAGATCTTCGGATTCCACATGGACGATCCGGCGCGCATTGCCGGGACAACGGCGCTCGGCCCGTCGCTGTCGGTGACCGCGACCTCGTGACGCTCGGGAACAGTGGCGTACTGGTTCCGCAACTTCCTCAGCGGCGACGTGGTCTCGGGGACGCTGCGCCGCACGTCGACCGCCACGATCACATTTCCGGTGCTCGTCAACGGGAAGCGCGTCGAGATCGACGCCGTTCACGCGACCGGGCAGATGGCTGTCGGCGCGGCCCGCCGGCCGTTCGAGACGGTCATCCTCGATCACCCGCGGTATCCGATCTCGCTCCGCATCGCCTACGGTCCGCGCGACGGCGGCTTTCCCTTCCGGCCGGACTTCGCGCGCGAAGTCGTGCGCATCGACCTGCCGACCGGGCGCACGGCCATCGCCGCATCGCTCGACAAGGACTGCCGCGTCGAGCTGAGCGGGATCTATTTCGACTTCAACCAGGCGACGATCAAGCCGCAGTCCGCGGCCACGTTCCAGGAGATCGCCACCGCGTTGAAGGCGGCGCCGCAGCGGCGAATCAGCATCGAAGGCCACACCGACGACATCGGCAGCGACAACTACAACGACGATCTGTCGGCCCGGCGCGCCGCCGCGGTCAAGGCCGCGCTGGTTCGCGATCTCGGGATCGAGGCGCCGAGGCTGGCCACGATCGGGCACGGCGAGCGCCGGCCGATTGAAACCAACGCGACCCTGGCGGGCCGGGCCCGCAACCGCCGCGTCGAACTCGCCTGCGCGGCGAAATAAGAGGCGGCTCAGCCTGACGTTGCACGGCGAGACCGTCGCGGGTCCTACCCCTCGCGCGGCGACGTCAGAGTGGCTCTCAGGACGAGGTAGCCGACTGTACCCGCAACCAACGACCCGGCGAAGATCCCCACGCGCGCGGCATGGGCAGCGCCGCCGAGGCGAACGAGCTGGCGTGCTTCAGAAATGAGCGGCGATCGAGCATCTACCCTCGCTTTCGTGTCCAGGTACCTTCCGGTGCGAGTCAGCCTATCACTCGCCAATCGATCGCGGTCACGAGCGTCGATAAGTCGCGGCGATCGAGGACGCCATTACTGACGAGCGGATGCGGGCTGCTGGATACTCAGGACTTGATTGGCCTTGACGTTGGTAAGCGTCGTGGTCGTACCGTCAGGCCACAGCACGTCCAGCGAATCGACGTGTGCGGCCTGGCCCAGGCCGAAGTGCAGTCGTTTGTCTTCCTGCGAAATGTAGCTGCTTCCGCTCTGCACCAGACGCGTCTGGATGCGCTCGGCGGGAGTGCTCGTGCGCGCCGTCACGACCGCTCCGACCGCACCCGTGTTCATGCCCGCGACCTTTCAACCGCACGAGCAGCCAATTGCCGGCGCTCGCGAGCTCGTTGTGCAGCAGCTGCGGACTCCCGTCCAAGATCGTTGATCACCACGTCCAGCCGACCATCGTCATCGAGGTCGCCGACCGCGAGGCCGCGGCTCACGCGCTCCTCCATGAGAACCGCGCCGTAGCGCGGTCCCACTTCCTCGAACGTGCCCGTTTCCGAGGTTGTGGAACAGCAGCTTCCGCTGTCGATAGCCTGCCGAGGCGCGGAGGCGCGCCTTGTCGAGTTGCGGGTAGACGTGACCGTTGACCACGATGCACATCCAGCAGGCCGTCGTTGTCGTAGTCGAAGAACGCGTTGCCCCATCCGACAAAAGGCAGGCTGATGGCTGCGGTCCTCGACCTGAAGGACGCATCCGTGAAGTGCTCGCCATCGTTGTGGTAGAGAGCGTTGTACTCCTCGGAGAAGTTCGTCACCCAGAGGCTGAATCGTCCCGAGTTGTCGTAGTCGCCGACGGCGACGCCCATGCTGCCCTGCTCGGCGCCGTCTTCGCTCACCGCCACGCCGAGGGGGAATCCAACCTCCTTGAAGGTGCCGTCCTTCTGATTATGGTAGAGGAAATTCCCAGTGGAATCGTTCGCGACGTAGAGGTCCGGCCACCCGTCCTTGTTGTAGTCGAACCAGGCGACGCCGAGGCCGTAGTATTCCTTCGGGTCAGCGACGCCGGCTTTCTGGCTCACCTCGGTGAATCGTCCGTTCCCCTCGTTCCGAAACAGAAAGTCGGATTCCCCCGGCAGACCGCGCGGGCCGCACTGGACCGCGATGCCGCGATACTCGCACGTCTTGTCCTTCCCGAACTGCGGCAAGTGCTTCAGGTCAATCTTGACGTACCGGCTGACGAACAGGTCGAGATCGCCGTCGCAATCGTAGTCGCCGAATCCGCATCCCGCCGACCAGCCGCCCCCCGCAACTCCCGCACGCACGGTGACGTCGGCAAACGACCGGTCATGGTTGTTCCGATACAGCTTGTTCCCGCCGAGCGCGGTGACGTAGATGTCCTCCCAGCCGTCGCCGTCGAAATCCGCCGTGCAGACCCCCATCCCCCAGCCCGGATGCCCCACGCCGGCGCTTGTCGGTGACGTCTTCGAACTGATTCTTCCCACGATTCCTGTAGAGCGCGCTGCGCGCGGCCTTGGGATTGGCGGCGGTGTCCACGGTCAGCGAATCGACGAAGTAGATGTCGAGCAGGCCGTCGTTGTCGAAGTCGAAGAGCGCAACCCCGCCGCTCATCGACTCGACGATGTATTTCTTTTCGGGGGCGGCGTGGTGCGTAAAGGTCACTGCCCGCGGCGCGGGTAATATCGCGGAACAGCACCGCCGGTCGAAGGCGGCGTCTGCGCGCGGGTCAGGGTCAACGCCGCGACGATCGCGATCAGCGGCCGAAGCGACGACCTGCATGCGCCCTTTCGGGCACGGGCTTGAGGCACTGGCCGGCTTCGGGGCGCTGTCGGGGCCGGTGTCAACGACCCTCCGGCACGCAGCATTCTGATTCGCTCTTCGACTGCGCGCAGCTTCTCCTGATAGAGGTCGAGGTATCGTCGCGCGGCCGTCGTCGTCGCCGAGGCGGGCAGTAGACGAGGCTCAACTGGTAAACCGCCTTTGGCGAATCGGGATCGGCAGCCATGGCTTTCAGCAGCGCCTCCTGCGCCGCCGGCATAGTGACGCCGTTCGATCAGCACGAGCCCGATCACGAGGTTCGCGGTCGCGTTCGCCGGCGCTCGTTCGCAGGGCGCGCTGCGGCGTGGCTCGCCGCCGCGTCGAAGTTCCCCAGCCCGACTCGGCTTCCGCCAGCGCGGCGACGGCCTCCATGCTGTCCGGGTTGCAGCTCGAGGCTGTGCGACGAGCGCGGTCTTCGCGTCGGCAAAGTGTTTGCGGTTGTTCAAGGCCAGGCCGAGCGCGAGGAGCGTCAGCGCGCGCTCCGGTTCCAGGCGATTCGGCCTCGGTCAGCGCCTCGACCGCGCCCGGCATGTCTCCGATCGCCATCAACCCGACGCCGAGCAGGTAGTGGTACTGCGCGACCGACGGACACATGCGCGTCAGCGACTGCAGCACCAGCACCGCTGGCATCGGCTGCTTCGCCGCCAGCGTGAGCTGCGCGTAAGCGCTGAGCACCTCCTCTGAGTTCGGGGCCAGCGCCCGGGCCTTCTGCAGCGAATCGAGCGCGGCGGCGTTCTGCTTCGTGCGCGACCTGCAGGCGGGCCAGCTCGAGGTACGCCTGAGCCGACTGACAGTCGCTCCGCCGCCAGCCGCAGCAGTCGAATGGCCTCGTCGGTGCGCCCGGCCTCCTGCGCTTCCGCGGCCTGCTGCCAGCAGGGCGGCGCGGTCGGGCGCCGGGCCGGCCACCGGCGCAGCGGACTGAGCGGAGGCTGCCGACCGTGAGCATCGACGCGCATCGCGACAGAGCGCCAGCACGCGCCGTCGACAGCGATTAGGCCGCGTCAGGGCGTGCCTCCGCGCTGCTTGGCTTTCAACCGTTTGTACGATTCAAAAGCCTGCGCCGCGAGCTCCGTCTGTCCGAGCCGCTGGTACGCCTGCCCGAGCTGGTAGTGGATGTTCGGCATCTTCTGGTGCAAGACGCGCCGGCGGCCTCCAGGTGCGCGATCGCGTCGGCCACGTCGCCGCGCGCGAGCAGGATTTTGCCGAAAAGATACCGCGCATCCGCGTAGTTCGGCTTGGCGGCGACGATGCGCTGCAACTCCCGCAGCGCCTCCTCGCTCTTGCCGTCCAGGTCGAGCACGGTGGCCAGCGTGTGGCGCGCCTGCACGTTGCCGGGACGCGCGCCAGCTCGGCGCGGAGCGCCTCGGTCGCGGCGCGGAAGTCTCCCTGGCGCATGTAGATATCCCCGAGCGAGGCATTGGCCTCAGGCGACATCGGAGTCGAGCTCGACCGCCCGGCGTAACGACTGCCACGGCGGCGTCGAAATCTCCGCTGCGCGGCATGGATCTGACCGAGGACCACATTCAGCTCCGGCACGTCGGGATGCTCGGCGAGCACGCGGGAGAAGATCTCGCTCGGCCTCCTCCGCCCGGTCGCTGCGGACGAGCGCGAGCCCGAAAGCATATTGCAGCGAGGGGTCGGCCGGGCAGCTTCGGATCGGCGCGCAGAAGATCGGCGGCGGTGGAGTAGTCACCAGCGTTGAGAGACGCCAGCGCGAGCATCCGCCGACTGTCGGCGTTCTGGGGTTGCTGTTCGATTGCGCGCTCTCGAGCGCCGGCACGGCCTTCTCATACTGCTCGGCGTTGAAGTAAGCGACGCCCAGCGAGTACTGCACCTGGGGAAACGCCGGATCGATCCCCGCCGCCAACTCGAACAACTCCGCGGCGCGCGCAAAGCGGGCGGCCTGGGCGTGGATGATCCCGAGGTTGAGGTACGTCCGCGCCAGCGTGGCGACGACTCGCCCCTCGAGCGCGGTGCGTTCTGAGCTCGGTGAGGGCTTCGAACCCGCCGATCCCGAGCGGCAGCGGAGCGAGCGCTCGCCGCCGCCGTCTCCGTCGTGTCGGCCATGTAGCTGCGCCAGCTGGTCGCGCGCGCTTTCCGAGCTGTTCGACCGACAGCCGCTGGGCTTCCGCGAATTCGCGTTCGGCCTCGGCACTCGCCCCGGTCGCGCGCAGCGCCGTCGCCAGCTGATAGCGCACGTAACGCCGCCTCACGTCGGCGCCTGGGTGCTCCCCGCATCGTTCCGCCCCGTCGAGCGCGCGTCTCAAAGAAGCGACCGCCTGGGCGGCCCGTCCCAGTGGCGAGCTGGGAACGCCCCAGATAGAGCCAGGCGTCGTACGACGCCGTCGGCTCGCGCACCGCGCGCTCGAGAAGAGGCATCGCTTCCTCATAACGACGCGCTTCCACCAGGACCACGCCCAGCCGCAATGTGGCCAGCGGATCGCCGGGCGCAATCTGCAGCTCTTTTCGGAATTCGGTGATCGCCTCGTCGAGCCGCACGACACCCTCTTCGAGGATCGCGGCTGGTGCCAAGATAGTAGTGAGCGCGACGCACCCGCGGGTCCATCCTCAGCGCTGCGTGCAGAGCGCTCCGCGCGCGGTCGTAGTATTCGAAATCGCGATAGGTCCGCCCGATGAGCACGTGCGTTTCCGGCAACGGTCGGGACTTGACCACGCGCGCGAAGAGCGTCGCGGCGGCCTCGACTTTCTTGACGCGCAGATACCCGGACGCCAGCGCGAACAGGATCTCGGGATCCGCGGGCGTAGTCGCCAGCGCTTCGTCGAGCTCCTGCGCGGCCTGCGGCGGGTTTGCCTGTCGCCACCAGCGCCTCCGCCAGCGTCAGCCGGAGCTGGTACGTCACGCGGTGCCCGGGAGGTCATTCTTGTCAGGATCTCGACGGCGGAGTCCCCCTCGCCCATCTGCAACTGCACGATTGCCAGGGAATGCAGCGCCGCGCGGTTCTCGATTGCCGATGACGACGCCCGCTCGAACGCCTGACGCGCATCCTGAAGCCGGCCGGTCGTGACGCGGACGGCGCCAAGCGATCATCCACGCCTGAAGCAGAGCCGTGCGGTAGTAGCTCTCCGCCGTCTGACGCTCGCCGATGCGGAGATTGTCCTCGGCGGCGGCAATCGTACGGTCGAGCAGCAGCCGTCGCATCCGTCACCTGCGCGTCGAGTACTCCGTCGCCAGCAGGGCCGCAGCTGCACAGACGCACGCGACGACTGCGCATGTGAGCGTCGGGGACACGAAGGCCATCTTACCGCCGTTCCCGACGCAGCCACTCATGAGCCTTGTGAACGTCGGCCGCGTACCGGACGGCAGGTGGCGCCTCATCCACGAACAGCTGCAGGTACGGCCGCGCCTCGGCTTCCCTCGGCCCGCGCATGAAGGAAAGCGCCAACGCCGAGAAGCTTCTGGGCTTCATCGACGTCGAGCGCGAGAGCGCCGCCGCCAATGCTGCGAGCGCCTGCGTCGTGACGGCCCTCTTCCGCGGCCAGGGCGCCGAGCGAGCTGTGCGCCCGTGCGAGCGTTCGGATTGAGAGCGAGTGCGGCCTCGAACGCGGCGCGGGCCTCGACCGAGCTGCCCGGCCATGAACGCGACGGTTCCAGTCGTCACCAGCAGCATCGCGTTCGACGGGTCCTGGGCGCGGGCCCGGTCGAGCGACACGACGCGCCTCGCGAACCCGCCCGCTCGCGCCTCTGCCAGCGCGAGCGCCGTCGAGCACCTGGGTGTCGGCGTCGGCTCGCGCGGCATACGGCTGAAGGATGTCGACGGCCTCGCGGGGCCGGTTGGCCGCGGTCAGGTAGGCGCCGAGCAGCGAGGCCGACTCTGCATCGCCCGGGCTGAGCGTTCAGGGCCTGCCGCAGCGTCTCGATGGCCACGGGCAGATTCCCCGACTCGCGCTCGAGGTGGGCGAGCTGCAGCAGCGCGACACGCATGTCGGGATACCGCGCCACGAGCGCCGCGGGCGCGCGCGAGCGCCTCCGCGGGTCCTGCCCGCGAGGGACAGCCCGACGATGTCCTGCAGCATCCGTCTCGACGCCGATTAACCGTTTGGGATCGTCCGCTTCGGTGTACGCCCGCCGCGAGCTGCGCGGACTCGACGCGACGTAGCCAAGCGCGCGCAACCGCTCCTTCACATCCGACGTCTCGTCGACCCGCCGAACCTCGATATTCTCGAACGAACGCAGGAGCTCGCGTCGATCGCGCAAGCTCCTGAGGACGTGTGTCGGCGAGGTTGCGCCGCTCACCGGGATCGACGCGAAGATCGTAGAGCTCTGGAATGGGCAGGTCGATGAACTTCATCCCGTTCGAGACGACGCCCGCGAGCGGCGCCCATCCCCGGTTGAGCGAGCCGGAGAGGGCCTCGAAGTAGGTGACCGCAGCGGCGGCCGGGCGCGGCGCGCAGAATCCGCCAGGGTGCGGCCTCGCAGGCCCGCCGGCGGCGGGAGACCGAGCGTTGCCAGGATGATCGGAACGATGTCGACATGGCGAGGCCGCCGTGTCGATGACGCGCGACGCGAGCAGCGGTGGATAGTAGAGGATGAGCGGCACCCTGAGCGTCGCTTCGTACGCAAAGATGCCGTGCGTGGCTTCGCCATGGTCCCCGAGGGACTCACCGTGATCGGAGGTGAGGACGACCATCGTATCGGTCGCCGCGCGCGCGTCGAGGATCGGCTGCAGGAGCGGGCCGAGTGCCGCATCGGTGGCGGCGACTTCACCGGCATAGGGATCACGCGAGAATCGCGTCGCAAAGGGCTCCGGCGGCTCGTACGGATAGTGCGGCTCGTAGAGATGGACCCAGCCAAACGACGGCTTGCCGTCCTCGCTGCGCGCCTGCAGCCAGCGGCGCGCGGCCGCCACGGTCTCGGTCCCTGCGCGCTCCTGTTCGAGAAACGCCGGGCGCGCCGCTGCATCGACGAACGCGTCGTCGTAGACGTCGAACCCACGGGACAAACCGAAGCGGGAGTCCAGGGGAAACCCGCTGATGAAGGCGCCGGTGGCAAACCCGCGCGCCGCAGGCGCGTGGCGAGCGTGGCCTCACCGGGGGCCAGCCGGAACCCGGCATTGTCGCGCACGCCGTGATCGGGCGGCAGCCGGCCGGCGAGGATGTTGGCGTGGGAGGGCAAGGTGAGCACGTTGTGGGCGCGCGCGGTGCTGAACCGAACGCCACCGGCAGCAAGGCGGTCCAGCCAGGGCGTGGCGGCCGAAGCGTTGCCATAGGCGCCGAGCGCGTCGGCTCGGAGAGTGTCGATGGTAATGAGGAGGACGTTCCGGGGTGGGGGCGGACGACGGTCCGGGCGGTTGAACAGCCACCATCCGGCGCCGGCCGCCGCAAACGCGACGGCCAGCAGCAAGGGGAGGGTGGCCGGTATGCCTGGCCGGCTCGGGCGTCGAGTCGAGGTGTTCCGGGTCCGTCTATTCGGCATCACGGTCTGAGCTGGTCTTGACAATACGTGCATTTGAGACTATACAGTCCGAACGCTTTTACATCTGCTGGAGGAGATCCGATGCGTAGGCTTGCCCTAGTCGCTTCGATCACCCTCGTGCTGCTGCGCGCCCGCACCGGCCAGCGCCCAGCGCACAACCGCCAGCATCCGCGGCACCGTTCGCGATGCGACTCAGGCCGTCCTGCCTGGCGTAACCGTCACCGCCACGAACGAGGACACCGGCTTAGTGCGCTCGGTCGTCACGAACGAATCGGCGTGTACTCTGCGGCCGACCTGCCCATCGGCCGCTACAAGGTCGAGGCCGAGCTCCCCAGTTTCAAGAAGGCGTCACGCACGGGCGTGGTGCTCCGCGTGGCGGACGAATTCTCGCATCGATTTCGAACTGTCGGCCGGCAACGTCACGGACACGGTCAATGTCGTCGCGTCTGCGACGCCGGTCCGAGTGCTCGGCGGTGACGTCTCGGGCGTCATCACCGGCGAGCAGGTGCGGGAGCTGCCGCTGAACGGGCGCAACTTCCTGCAGCTCGCCACGCTGATGCCGGGCGTGAGCGCGCCCGACTTCCTGAACGTCAAGGACAAGGGGCTGCTCGGCGGATCCGACCTGTCGGTGAGCGGCAGCGACGTCACCGCCAATCTGTGGACGCGTCGACGGCGCGAACAACAACGACGTCGGGTCGAACCGAACAATCCTGGTGTACCCGTCGCTCGAGGCCATCTCCGGAATTCAAGATTCTGCGCAACAACTACGGCCCCGAGTTCGGTGGCGCCGGCGGCGCGCAGATCAACATCGTCACGCAGGGCGGCACGAACCGCTTCCCGGATCGGGCTTCTACTCGGGCCGCAACGACGCGATCAACTCGACGAACTATTTCCTCAAGATCAACAACCAGCCGAAGGACGAGCTGAAGCGCAACGACTTCGGCGGCTCGATCGGCGGGCCGATCATCAAAGACAAGCTGCATTTCTTCGGCAACGTCGAGTGGAACCTCGAGGATCGCGGCACCGCGCGCGCCGGCGTTCGTGCCGACGCAAGCCGAGCGCAACGGCGACTTCAGCGGGTCACGGATCGCCGAATGCTCGCTCGCCGATGCCCGAACGACCCGCTGACCGGGCAGCCGTTCCCCGGCAATCGGATCCCGGCCAATCGCCTCAGCCCCGCCGGACAGGCGTATCTGAACCTGTATCCGCTGCCCAACGTGACGCCCGCCTCCGGAAGCTGCAACAACTGGGTGACGTCGGTGGTCTCGCCGATCGACTACCGCCAGTTCAGCGGCCGCGCGGACTGGAGCATCAGCAATGCGACGCCGGCTGATGGTGCGCTACACGCAGGACAGCTGGAAGAACGACGCGCCGAGCATCCAGGCGAACCTCTGGGGTGACGATCCAGTTCCCGGCCGTCGACTCGAACTGGGACCAGCCGAGCAAGTCGTTCGTCGTGTCGCTGAACCAGACGCTCGGCAACACCGCGACGAACACCCTCCAGTTCTCCTATTCGGCGAACAAGATCGAGATCACGCGCGGCGGCGAGGATCTGCGCTGAACGACGCGGTCACCAGCACGCTGCTGCCCATCTTTCCGTACAGCAGCAAGCAGTACGGCGCCGAGACTGGCGCATCCGGTGTTCTGGGGCGGCGCGGGATACCGACGCTGTGGAACGAGGCGCCGTTCCTCAACAACCAGGATCTGTTCATCATCAAGGACGACTACACGAAGGTCTTCGGCAAGCACTTCGTCAAGGCCGGCGTACTCGCCAGCTTCAACAAGAAGAACGAAGACACCGATGGCAACGGCTCGAGCCAGCACTCGCGCTTCTGGGGCTCGGCCGGCCTGCGATGGCTGGGGCTCCACCACCGGCAACATCCTGGCCGACTTCCTGCTCGCGCGACATGACGTTCGGCTTCTCGGAAGCCTCGGCGGGCCGCTCGGCTCCGCAGCGCTGGCGCGACCTCGAGATGTACGCCGCGGACTCGTGGCAGGTGTCGCGGCGGCTCACCTTCGACTACGGCGTGCGGTATTCGCTGCTCTACAACCCGTACACGACCGACGACAAGATCACGAGCTTCGTGCCGTCGCTCTTCAACCCGGCGCTCGGCAACGACCCGTGCAACGGTCTGCTGCAGCCCCCCGGAGAGCAACTGGTGTCAGGCGGCCGGGCCCGCGGCGGCACCGACGGACCGAACCGCTCGCTCATGGAGCAGGATCTACAACAACTTCGCCCCCCGGCTCGGCTTCGCCTGGGACGTCCACGGCAACGGCAAGACGGCGGTGCGCGGCGGCATCGGGCAGTTCTTCCTGCGCGAGCGCCTGACCCCGGGCTTGAGCATCGCCACCAATCCGCCGTTTGTCACGACGCTCAGCGGCATTCGCAAGCTCGACACGACCGCCGAGCCCTGCGAGGGCTGTTTCGGTCACGCCTGGGCGCG
The DNA here is from genome assembly GCA_963847975.1 of uncultured Acidobacteriota bacterium. Classification (GTDB taxonomy): domain Bacteria; phylum Acidobacteriota; class Vicinamibacteria; order Vicinamibacterales; family 2-12-FULL-66-21; genus DATBJJ01. The sequence goes on from CAWKBU010000031.1 coordinate 168,076, forward strand.
CCGACGCGCGGCCGCGAAGTGGACATGAAGACGCCGAACAACTGGCAGTGGAACCTGACCTATCCAGCAGGAGATGTTCAAGCGATCGTCGCATCGAAGTCGGCTACGTCGCCAACTACGGCTACAACCTGCTGAAGGACGCACGTCGCGAATCAGGTCCTGAACGGCGACATCAACAGCAACGGCATGGACGATCGGCTGCGAGTACGTCACCACGACGCCAGCCAACGCCGCGCTGCGCCAGTTCGGCGTGTTCGGCAACAACAACATCGGCGTCTGGGACCACACCGGCGAGTCGACCTACCATTCGCTGCAGACGCAGTTCATCAGCCGGTTCGGTCGAGGCTCGCAGTTCCAGGCGTCGTACACCCTGGCACGTTCGCGCGCGAACTTCGCGATGACCGACAGCGGCGGCAGCTCGCCGCGAACACGACGCAAGCTCGACAACCAGAATCCCGATCTGGACTGGGGCCGGCCGGAAACCGGACGGACGCACATCTTCAACTCGTCGCTCATCTGGATGCTGCCGACCTCGAGGGCCGATCGAAGGTCATGCGAGCCGTTCTTGGCGACTGGGAGATCGCCGGCATCATCGGCGGCGGCACCGGCCAGCCGCTGAGCGTCTACACCGGCGCCCTCCCGGGCCTCAACGGCGGCCCCTCGGGCACCGGGTACAACGACAATCAGCGCGCGAACCGTGTCGCGAACGAGCCGTGCCGCGCCACGCAGCGGCCCCGACGAGCAAATCATCAATCCGAACGCCTACACGCTCAGCGGCTTCAGGCTCGGAACGATCGGCAGCGCCGAGCGAGGCGACTGCACCGGCCCGGGATATTTCCAGACCGACCTGGCGTTCTACAAGAACATCCCGCTCACGAACGGCATGAAGTTGCAGTTCCGCTGGGACATCTTCAACATCTTCAACAACACGAACTTCCTGTTCCAGAACCTGACGTCACGACGATGAATGCGTCGGCGGTCGTGCTGAACGCCGCCCAGACCGAGATCGTCAGCGCGACCATTCCCGGCAGCTTCGGCCAGGCCACGCGCACGCGCGACCCGCGGCAGATGCAGATCGGCTTCAAGCTGCTCTGGTAGCGGAGCCTCGTCGTGCCGGGCCCTTCGAGGCTTCAGCGCGGCGCGATCGTGAAACGCGCGCGTCACCTGACCGACGGCGTCGAGACCGACGGCGATCACGGCGCGCGCCACGTACCTGCCAGGCGGGAGCCGCGAGACATTCGCCTTCGCGGCGGCAATCCTGCAGCGAGTGCTTTCCTTCGGCGTCGCGAGCACCATGGGGATGCGTTCAAGGGCCGGTGATGTCTCCGACTCGGCAATCTCGAGCGTCACGCTGGCGTCCTCGAGCGGTCTGGTCTCGTCCGCGAACAGTTCCAGATAGCCGTGGATCGCGTCGCCGAAGAGTTCTCCGCTGACGGCGGGTGCGAGCGGCAGCGTGCCGCTGCGGCCAAGACCGTCGGCCAGCAGCAGATCGGTGGCGCGAATCGGTCCCGCCGGCGTCAGGCGCGCGTCGACGAGTAACTCGACGCTCCCGCGCCGGGCGTCGTCGACGACCGCGAACTTGACGGTGTACTTGCCGGGGTCGGCGAGCACCGTGCTGAAGTAGCGCTGGATCTGCCCGTCGCGCGGCGCGCTCGCCGGTATCGGCGTATCCATCTGGCTGCCGACGTGTTTCCCCTCGAAGTCGACCACGACGTAGCCGGCGGACATCTGCCCCCCTGGATTGATCGAGCGATCGATCTCGGCCGCGATCAAGAGACGCAGCTTGTCATGATTCGGATCGCGGAAGGAATAAGCTGCGAGCTTGATCGGAATCTCCGCGGCGGGCAACGGATCGCGCAGCGCGGCGACGATCTCACGCTCCGCGGTCCTGACCGGCGCGGCCTCGATCGTGAATTGGCGGCGGGACCGAACGGTGACGCCGGAGCGGCGGACTCCAACGGAGATGTCGTGCGGGCGTCCGTTGCGGTCGCTGGCATCCGGCTCGAAGCCGAGCAGGTAGTACCCGGACAGCTCGAGCGACAGCCGCTCAAAAGCGAAATCCGAGTTCGACATGATGCGGAACACGTCGCCGCGTGTCGCTTGCGCAAGCCGGTGCAGGCCTTCCTCCTGCACCGCCCGGTCGCTCGAGGGCCGGGCCGGCGGCCGTGGCCGGGACGCGTCGAACTGCGAGCTCTCGAGATGGAGTGAATAGATCGTGACGTGCGCCGCGGCCGCCCTGGCGTCCAGCCAGGCGAGCTGAGCCACCTCGCGATCGATCACCAGCCCCTCGGAGATGAGCACCATCAGCTTGGGCGTCTGGCTCGGGGGCAGGCTCTCGATGAGCGCACGCAGACCGCTGATCGAGTTGCGCGCGCGCTGGCGCGCGTCCTGGGCGATCGCCCCGGCCTCCGAACGCACCTGACTGACGCAGACCATGACCTCCGACTGACCGCCGCCGCGTCCACCGTCACCAACACTGGCGTTGCCGCATTCGCGCTCGACCACGTTCTGCATGCCGAGCGCATCCTTGCGTTCGAAGGCGAGCGCGTCGGCGATGCCGAGGCCCTTGACGCCGAAACCCGGAAGCGCGGTGCCGTCAATCTCCTGAATGCGGCGCTCGACGAGCGAGTGGTCGGCGGTGAAGGTGACCTGAGGCCCGTGCGGAATGGTCGCCAGCGCGACGCGGTCGGCACGGTTCAACTGCCGGACGAACCGGCTGGCGGCTTCGATCGCCGCTCGTCCACGGCCCGCCGCGATGCTCGAACGGTCCACGACGACCATGATGAGTCGGCCGCCGGCCGCGTCGGCGTTCGACGAGTAGGGCGCGGCCGGCGCCGCGGCGGCGGGTGCCGTGGGCTCTGCGGCTGGGGGAACCGTCACGAACTGCGCCGACACGATCTTGCGAGAGCGGCCGTCCACGCGGAGCTCGAAGTCGCCTGCCGTCAAATCGCGAATCGGCCGGCCGGTGCCATCGATGGCGCTCACGTCGACGCGCACGACGTCGATCGAGGTTCTGAACGGTTGAGCACCCGGCCCTGGCTGTTGGGCGGCAAGGACGAGCGCGAGTCCCATTGCCGGGAGAAGGACACCCACGAGGGCGATTCTAGCGCCAAAGGCGTGGTGGATCCACGACCGACCTTGTGCTAGCTTCACGCCGAGCTCACTACTTATGACACAGCCCCTGACCTTCTTCCTGACCATCGGCATCGCGTCTGCCGCAGCCCTCGCGCAACAACCGCCTGTGCAGACGCCGGCGGCCGCTCAACCACCGGCCGCGACCGCACCGCCCGCGATCAATCACGACGCGCACTATCAGCTCGGCCCTGATTCGTTCCCGCGCGAAGGCGTCGCCAAGGGCGAAGTGCGCGGGCCGTTCACGCTCCCGAGCCAGGCCTACCCGGGGACGCAGCACACGTACTGGGTCTACGTGCCGGCGCAGTACGACAAGGCGGTGCCGGCCAGCCTGATGATCTTCAACGACGGCCAGGCGTTCAAGAACATGGAGGGCGACGTCCGCGCCCCGAACGTCCTCGACAACCTGATCGATCGCCGCGAGCTGCCGGTCATGCTGGCCGTCTTCATCAACCCGGGCCGCACACCCGAGCAGCCGGAGCCGACGCCGCAGGAATGGGGCGACCGGACGACCAATCGGCCGACCGAGTACAACTCGCTCGACGACAAGTACGCGCGCGTGATCGTCGACGAGCTGATGCCGGTGCTCTACAAGGAATACAACATCTCCAAGGATCCCGAGCGGCACGGCATCGGCGGCGCCAGCTCCGGCGCCATCGCCGCGTTCACCGTCGCGTGGGAGCGGCCCGAACGACTTCCGCAAGGTCCTCAGCATCGTCGGCAGCTTCGTCAACCTGCGCGGCGGCCACGCCTACGCCGACATCGTCCGCAAGAGCGAGAAGAAGCCGATCCGGATCTACCTGCAGGATGGACGCAACGACAACCGCGGCGTCGGCCGAGGCGGCACGTACGACCCGCTGCGCGACTGGTTCCTGCAGAACGTGCGGCTGAAGGATGCGCTGACCGAGAAGGGCTACGACGTGAACTACCAGTGGGGCATCGGCCGGCACGGCCAGAAGCACGGCGGCACGATCTTCCCGGACATGATGCGCTGGCTCTGGCGCGACCACCCGGTCTCGACCGACGTGAACGACACGGTCGAGCGGTCGTTCAATACGGCCGAAGAAGTAGCTTTCAGCTGACAGCTAGCCCGTAAACATCCTCAACAGCCGCGTCACCGGATCGTAGAAGCGGTCGACGACGCGCTCCTTGAGCGGGATGATCGCGTTCTCGGTGATCGTGATGTGCTCGGGGCACACCTTCGTGCAGCAGCGGGTGATGTTGCAGTAGCCCACGCCGTCGCGATCCTTGAGGTCGCCGAGCCGGTCCTCGGTGTCGAGCGGGTGCATCTCGAGCGCCGCGTTGTAGAGCAGGAACCGCGGACCGATGAACCCGTCGTGCAGGTGGTGGTCGCGCAGGATGTGGCAGACGTCCTGGCACAGGAAGCACTCGATGCACTTCCGGAACTCCTGCACGCGATCGACTTCGCGCTGACCCATCCGCCACGTGCCGTCCGGCGCGTCCGGCTTGCGCGGCTTGAACGGCTTGATCGCCTTCTTGACCCGGTAGTTCCACGACACGTCGGTGACGAGGTCGCGGATGATCGGGAACGCCTTCATCGGCTCGACGGTGACCGGCTGCGTCAGGTCGATCGAGTCGAGCCGCGTCATGCACATCAGCTTCGGCATGCCGTTGATCTCGGCCGAGCACGACCCGCACTTCCCCGCCTTGCAGTTCCAGCGCACGGCCAGGTCGCCGGCCTGCTCCGCCTGGACGCGGTGCACGGCGTCGAGGACGACCATCCCCTCGCTGACCTCGGTCGGGTAGTCCTTGAACGCGCCCTGCGACTTGTCGCCGCGCCAGATGCGAAACGTTGCCTTGGACATAGTCTCGGTTTCAGCTCTCGAGCTCGCATTCGTAGTCGTCTCGGCTTCGGCCGGACTGGCAGGCTCTGCGCTAAAAGCCGGAACTCGAACTGACGAGCTGCACTCACTTGTTCTCCTCGATCACCTGCTTCAACTCGGCCGGCAGCGGCGCAATCGGCGCGCGCGAGACCTGCATCTCGCCGCCGGGACCGCGCTTCACGACGATATTGAAGGTCGCGTAAGCCGGATCCTTGTCCGGGATAGTCCTGACGGAAGTGCCCGCCGCGGCTCTCCTTGCGCTCGATCGCGGAGCGCGCGATCGACTCGGAGACCATCAGGAGGTTGCCCAGATCCTGCGAGGCGTGCCAGCCGGTATTGAACTCGCGATGGCCGGTCACGCCGACCTGCTCGGCGCGCTTCTTCAGCGCCTCGAGCCCGGACAGCGCGCGCTGCATCTCGTCTTCCATGCGCACGATGCCGACGAGGTCCTGCATCATGCCCTGGAGATCCTGCTGCACCTTGAAGGGGTTCTCCTGCGCGTTCGCGCGCTCGAACGGCTCGAGCGACCGCTTCGTCGCGGCCTCGACCTGGCGCTCGTCGATCGACACCGCGCCGTTGGCCTTCGCGAAGATCGCCGCATGCTCGCCGGCGCGCTTGCCGAACACCAGCAGGTCCGACAGCGAGTTGCCGCCGAGGCGGTTGGCGCCGTTGATGCCCGCGGCGCACTCGCCGGCGGCGAAGAGGCCCGGCAGCGACGACATCTGCGTGTCGCCGTCGACGCGCACGCCGCCCATCACGTAGTGCGTCGTCGGACCGACTTCCATCGGCTCGGTCGTGATGTCGAGCCCGGCGAGCTCCTTGAACTGGTGGTACATGCTCGGGAGCTTCTTGCGGATGTGCTCGGGCGCGTTCGGGATGCGCTCCTTGATCCACGCGATGTCGAGGAAGACGCCGCCGTGCGGGCTGCCGCGCCCGGCCTTGACCTCGCGCATGATGCAGCGCGCGACGTGGTCGCGGGTCAGGAGCTCGGGCGGACGCCGCGCGTCCTTGTCGCCTTGCGTGTAGCGCCAGCCCTCTTCCGGGTTGTCGGCCGTCTGGCTCTTGTAGTTGTCCGGGATGTCGTCGAACATGAAGCGGCGGCCCTCGCTGTTGCGCAGCACGCCGCCCTCGCCGCGAACGCCTTCGGTGACGAGAATCCCCTGCACGCTCGGCGGCCAGACCATGCCGGTCGGATGGAACTGGACGAACTCCATGTCCATCAACTCGGCGCCGGCGCGATACGCGAGGGCGTGGCCATCGCCGGTGCCCTCCCAGCTGTTGCTCGTGATCCGATAGGCGCGTCCGATCCCGCCGGTGGCGAGCACGACGGCCTTCGCCTTGAAGACGCGGAATCGCCCGCGCTCGCGGTCGTAGCCGAGCGCGCCGACGATGCGGGGGCCGTCGCTGAGGAGCGAGACGACGGTGAACTCCATGTGGACGTCGAGGCCGCGGTGGATGCCGTGGTCCTGGAGCGTCCGGATCATCTCGAGGCCCGTGCGATCGCCGACGTGCGCGAGGCGCGGGTACTTGTGGCCGCCGAAATTGCGCTGGAGGATGCGGCCGTCGGCCGTGCGGTCGAAGAGCGCGCCCCACGCCTCGAGCTCGCGCACGCGATCCGGCGCTTCTTTCGCGTGCAGCTCGGCCATCCGCCAGTTGTTCACGTACTGGCCGCCGCGCATCGTGTCGGCGAAATGGACCTTCCAGCTGTCGCGGTCGTCGACGTTGGCGAGCGCCGCCGCCACGCCGCCTTCCGCCATGACGGTGTGCGCCTTGCCGAGGAGTGATTTGCAGAGCAGCCCGACTTTGACCCCGGCCGCCGACGCTTCGATCGCGGCCCGGAGCCCGGCTCCGCCCGCGCCAATAACGAGCACATCGTGCTCGTGTGTCTCGTAACTCAGATGATCCTCCAGTCCGTGAGCACGCCCATCGAGCACAGCCGGACGTAGAGATCGGCCAGGGCGACGCCGAACAGGCTGGCCCAGGCAAACTTCATGTGGCGGCAGTTGAGGCAGTTGGCGGCGTCGTACATCTTGAGGCGCGCCGGATGCTTCGAGAACTGATCGAGGACGCCGCCGACGAGGTGCCGGAACGAGTGGCAGCCGAGCGTATAGCAGCTGAGGAGCACGGTATTGATAGCGAGCACGATCGTGCCGACGCCAATGCCGAACGTCTTCTGCCCGGCGGCGTCGGTGAACCACATCGCCTTCCAGACGTCGTAGCTCAGGACGAAGAGAAACAGGATGGCGAGATACAGAAAGTACCGATGGATGTTCTGGAGGATGAGCGGGAACGATTGCTCACCGAGGTACTTCTTGCGCGGCTCGCCGACGGCGCACGACGGCGGATCGGCCCAGAACGCTTTGTAGTACGCGCCGCGATAGTAATAGCAGGTGAAACGGAAGCCGCCCGGCGCCCAGAGAATCAGGAGCGCGGCCGAGAACGGCAGCGCCGCCGGCCACCATCCCGGTTTCGGGCCGAACCAGCTGTGAGGCCCATCGCCGAAGAGCAGCGGTGAGTAGAACGGCGACAGGTAAGGCCCGAACTCGTAATGCTCGCCCTGGAACGCTGCCCAGGTCGCATACACGACGAACGCCCCGAGAACCGTGAACGTGAGGAGCGGCTGCGCCCACCAGGCGTCCCGCCGCATCGTCTGACCAAACCCCCGCCGCTCGAGCGGGATGACCACCTGGTGCATGAAGACGAATCCTCCATGGTGCAGAGCTTCGCCGTCACCATACTCAAGGTGTGCGGGTTATTGCAAGGTCGAGGTTGATCAGGCCTGCTCGACGTGAACCTTGCCGCGGATGCAGGCGCCGTCGGCGATGGCCAGGCGCGGGGAACTGACGTCCCCCGAGACCGAGCCGGTCGTCTGGATCTCGACCTTCTCGCGCGCGGTGACATTGCCCGTGACCGTGCCCTGAATGACGACGGCCTTGGCGTCAATCGCGGCCCGGATGTCGGCGTGGCGCCCGATGGTGAGGGTGTGGCCGCCGTGGAGCGTGACGGTGCCCTCCATCTTGCCGTAGATGGTGAGGTCTTCGGAGGCGATCAGATCGCCTTTGATGACGATCGACGTTCCCAGATTCATGATCAGCCTTCCGGCGGACCCGTTGCCGGCCGCGGCCCGCCGCACTGGCGACTGCGGAGTGGGTGTTACCACGTCAACCGACGCATTGGCATTGGACACGTCACGCCTCCGGCGGGGCGTCGTGGGAGGATCTGGTCAACCCCAAACGCGGATGTGCGACGTTCGCAGCGTCAACGTGGAATTTACTCCCTCCGGCGGCCGAGGTCCAGCTCAGGCGCGGTAAATTCCGTGCCGCCGGGGCTCAGTACTTCGCCAGCGTCGGATCGATCTTGTCGATCCAGGCGAGGATGCCGCCCTTCAGATTCTTGGCCTGAATGCCGTTCTCCTTGAGGATTCCGACCGCCTTCGCACTGCGCGAGCCGGACTTGCAGTGGACGACGATCTCCTGTCCGGACGGCAGTTCGGCCAGACGGCTCGGCAGCTGGCCGAGCGGAATCAGCGTCGAGCCCGCGATGCGGCTGATCTGGTACTCGTGCGGCTCGCGCACGTCGAGCAGGAAGAACGGCGCCTTCGCGTCAAACCTGGCCTTCAGCTCCTGGACGGTCGTTTCCGGCACGCCTGGGGCGGCTGCGGTGGTCGCGGCGGCTTGAGGAATGCCGCAGAACTCCTCGTAGTCGATGAGCCCTTTGATCGACGGGTGGTCGCCGCAGATCGGGCACGCCGGATCGCGGCGGAGCTTCAGCTCGCGGAACTTCATCGACCAGGCGTCATAGAGCAGCAGACGGCCGACGAGCGTCGAGCCGGCGCCGAGGACCAGCTTCAAGGCTTCGGTCGCCTGGATGGTACCGATGACGCCGGGCAGCACGCCCAGGACGCCGCCTTCGGCGCAGCTCGGGACGAGCCCGGGGGGCGGCGGCTCGGGATAGAGGCAGCGGTAGCACGGGCCGCCGGTCGTCGCAAACACCGACGCCTGGCCTTCGAAGCGGAAGATGCTGCCGTAGGCGTTGGGAATCTTGAGCAGGACGCAGGCGTCGTTGACGAGGTAGCGGGTCGCGAAGTTGTCGGTGCCGTCGAGGATGACGTCGTAGCCCTTGAAAAGTTCGAGTGCGTTCGCCGACGTGAGCCGGGTCTCGTAGGTTTCGACGTGGACCTCGGGGTTGATGGCGGTCAGGCGGTCGCGAGCGGACTGCAGCTTCGAGCGGCCGACGTCTGGCGTGCCATGCAGAATCTGTCGTTGCAGGTTACTTTCGTCGACGTTGTCGAAATCGATGATGCCGAGCGTGCCGATGCCGGCCGCGGCCAGGTAGAGCGCTGCTGGTGATCCAAGACCTCCGGCGCCGACGCAGAGCACTCGCCCGCCCTTGATGCGCCGCTGTCCGTCGATACCGACCTCGGGCAGGATGAGGTGCCGGCTGTAGCGCTGAATCTCGGCGTTGCTCAAATCCGTCGAGCGCTCGGCGGCCGCCGGGCCGGGAGCTCCCCCGGCAACCGACGGCACGATGCTGATGACATCACCCGGCTTGAGCTTGGTCGCGTCACGCTCGAGATAGCGGATGTCATCGTCGTTCACATAGACGTTCACGAAATGCCGCAGCTTCCCGTCGTCGGCATAGAGATGCCGCTTGAGATCGGTGAACTGCGAGGTCAGGGCGGACAGGACCTCGCCGACGGTGCCGCCTTCGGCGTCGACGGTGTCCTGCTGGCTGGTGTACGGGCGTAACGGTGTTGGAATCAGGACCCTGTGGGCCATATCAACTCTCCCTCGTCGAATCCGGACCGGTCGTCTCGCAAATGCCACACCGTGATGTCACCCGGCGTGCCGGCCCGGACAGAAATGATGACATACGTCAGATTCGGCCAGGCGTGCTCGAGATCGTACGCCGATGGCCGGGCGGGTTCGTTCGGGTGCGAGTGGTAGAAGCCGACGAGCGCACCCCCGCGCGCCCGCGCGCGCGCGTCCGCCTGGCGGTAGCCGTCGGGACCGATGCGGAACCGCCGCGCGGCCCCGATGTCGGTCGTGTTGGCCATTCTGAAGGCCTCGACGATCCGTCCGTCGACGGCGATGAGCGCGCCGCAACACTCGTCGGGAAACGTCTCGGCACCATGGAGCCGGATGGTCTCGATCGCCTCGCCGGCGATGAGCGTCCGGCTCGATGACGTCCTCAGACTGTCGGTACTCATATCTTCGTCTTCACAGGAGGTTAGGGGCCCAGAAGTATCATTTCGAAACCCGGCTCATTACCTCGCCGCCTGCGTCTCCCAAGTAATCTTGGACAGGAGGTCAGGAGAACAGGAGCATCTTTTCAAACACCAAGACCACTTGGTCTCCTGATCTCCTGAACTCCTGTTGGTTTTCGTGACAGCGACCAACCCGCGAATCAGCTCCTTACCTCGGCGCATTCACATCCCAAAAGCTCTCGGACAAATAGCGCGTCCCGCTGTCGGGGAAGATCGTCACGATGACGCCCTCGCGGATGCGCTCGGCGAGGTCGAGCGCCGCGGCCAGCGCGGCGCCGCTCGAGACGCCGACGAGCAACCCTTCCTCGGTCGCGAGCCGGCGGGTCAGTGCGAACGCGCGCTCGGTCGACACGCGAACATCTTCGTCGGCGAGCGCCGGGTCGTAAATCCCTGGCCGGATCGCCGTCTCCATGTGCTTCAGCCCTTCGATCCCGTTGAGGGGCGACTCGGGCTGGACCGAGATGAGGCGAATGTCATGACGGAACGCGCGCAGGCGGCGGCCCGTGCCCATGAACGTGCCGCTCGTACCGAGCCCGGCCACGAAATGCGTCACGCGGCCATCGGTCTGCTCGAGGATCTCGACGGCGGTGGTGTCGTAGTGCGCCTGCCAGTTGGCGTCGTTGTTGTACTGATCGGCGTAGAAGTACTGATCGGGTGACTCCGCCTGGAGCCGCCGCGCCTCGCGGATGGCACCGTCGGTGCCTTCCATCGGGTTGGTGACCACCAGATCGGCGCCGTAGGCGCGCAGCGTGCGGAGCCGCTCCGCGGTGACATTCCCGGGCACGCACAGCTTGAGCCGGTAGCCGCGCGCGGCGGCGATCATGGCGTAGGCGATACCCGTGTTGCCCGAGGTCGCGTCGAGGATGGTTCCGCCGGGCCGGAGCCGTCCCGAGCGCTCGGCATCGCGGACGATCGCCATCGCCGCACGATCCTTCACCGATCCGCCGGGGTTCTGGAACTCGGCCTTGGCGTAGAGCTCGACGCGCGGCGAAGCGGCACCCGGACGCTCGCCTGTTCCCAAGCGCTCTCCTGTTCCCAAGCGCTCTCCTGTTCCCAAGCGATCGAGCCGCAGCAACGGCGTGCGGCCGATCGTATCCAGCAACGACACAGGCGAAAGGGTTGGCGTGGGCATCTTGGGCTGCTCGCTTCTCGCGGCTCGCTACGCGCTGCACTCTCCTTCCATCACCTCGGGGTTGAACGCGCTCACCTCGGCGAGGTCGATGAAGTCCTGGGGCTCAGCCTCTTCCGGCAGCAGGCGCTCGAGGTCGGCGAGCACGGCCTTGACGGCGCCGAGCTCGACGCGACGGAAGAACGCCAGCGGCGATTCCTGGTCGGCGCGCTGGTCCTGATAGAGCTTCACCAGGCGCTCGAGCGCGTGCACGCACCGCCGGGCCGGAATCTTGGCCGCGAGCCGGCCGAAGGTCGTGATGCCGTCGCCGACACCGCCGCCAACCATCACGAAGTACTGCGGCGCCGGCTGCGACCCGATCTTCTTGAGGCTGCCCTGGAATCCGATGCCGGCAATGTGATGCTGGCCACAGCCGTTCGGACAACCGCTGATCTTGATGTCCATCCCGGCGAGCGCGCCGACGAGATCGGGGCGCTCCAGCAGGTGATCGCCGAGCACCCGGCCGAGGCCGCGCGACTGCGTCACCGCGAGCTTGCAGGATTCAGCTCCCGGACAGCTCGTCACGTCGGACAGCGTGCCGGCACCAGGACGCGCCAGGCCGGCGGCCGCAAGGCTCTTGTGGAAGGCTTCGACATCGCCGGTGCGCACCCAGCGGAAGAGCAGATTCTGATCCATCGTCACGCGCACCGAACCGTCGCCAAAGACCTGCGACAGCTCGCCGAGCAACCGAAACTGCTCCGACGTCAGATCGCCCAGCACGGTCGTGACGATCACGATCGAATAGCCATCCTGTTTCTGCGGCCGCACGTTGCTGCGCGCCCACTTCGCGAACTCGTCCGATTGCACGATGAGCCGCGGCTGGACTTTCGGCACGATGCCCGGACCGACGACCGCGGTGGCCGTCGCGCGCGCGGCGATCTCGCCGAGGGACAGCGCCCGGCGCTCGGCCCACGTCGGCGCTTCCTCGACCGGCGGACGATCGGCGGGAAACGGCAGTGCCACGTCCCGCGTCTCGAGCTCGGCGCGCTCGCGCGCGTACTCGGCACGGAACCCTTCCCAGCCGAGCGACTTGACGAGGAACTTCAGCCGGTTCTTCTGCTTGTGCTTGTAGTCGCCGAGGCGATGGAAGACGCGGATGATGGCTTCCGCGCAGTCGAACATCTCCTCAGCCGGCAGGAACTCGTGCAGGAGGTTTCCGGCCCTCGTCATCGTCGCGGTGCCGCCCGCGACCGTGACCTTGAACCCACGGATCTCGCGTCCATCGACGGTCTGGACGCGCGCGTTCCAGCCGATGTCGTTGATGGCCGAGCCGATGTGATCGTCCGAGCAGCCCTCGAACGCGATCTTGAACTTGCGCGGGAGCACGGAGCTCAGCGGATGCCGCAGCAGGTAGCGCGTCAGCGCCTCGGCGTAGGGGGTCACGTCGAACGCTTCGTCTTTCGCCACGCCGGAATAGGGGCAGGCGGTGATATTGCGCACCGAGTTGCCGCACGCCTCGCGCGTCGTCATGCCCGCAGCCGCGAGCTCCCGCATCGCCGGCTCGGCGTCGTGCAGCTTGACGAAGTGCAGCTGTACGTTCTGCCGCGTCGTGATGTGCCCGAAGCCGCGCGAGTAGCGTTCCGCGACGTTGGCCAGGACGTCGAGCTGCTCGCGGACCAAAATGCCCTGGGGAATCTTGATGCGCATCATCTGCGCATCGCCCGTCTGGCGCTGGCCGTAGGTGCCGCGCAGCAAGCGGAACGCGCGCCATTCGTCCGGGCCGATGTCACCGCTCTCGAACCGCGCCAGTAGCGTGACGAACTCGTCGATGTCCGTCTCTTTCGCGAACGACAGGCGAGCCCGCCCGAACGTCTCGCGATCCTGCATAGTCGCCATTACTGTCCTCCGGCAGCGGCCTCGTCGGCCTCCGCCTGCGCGCCGAGACGCTCGTCGGCTAACCTACACCGACGTCGCCGATCGACGTCGGATACGCCGGGCGCGCGCGTCAGCGTCTGTCTGCTTTTGTCAATGCTCGCGGGGCCCCACCCGCGCTCGGCTCTCGCGCTGGCGGACTCCGCGCTCGCGCTCGGGCCGCAGGCGCTGCTGCTGGAGATCTCGCAGGGACGTCGTCCACACGTCCGACGACGACGTGGACGCTCCAAATATGACCGCCGCCGGCGTCATCACGTTCCAGCCGCGCTCGATGAGGAGCTCGGCGATACCATCGATGCGGCCGAGGCCCATCATCACGACCACGGTCGCGCTGTGCGGCGCGAGGCTCTCGAGCACCGGGCGATACGCGTCCTCGGCGTGACCCGAGACGACGACGAAGCCGGACGACAGCCCGCGATGGGTCACCGGGATGCCGGCGAGCGCGGCCGCGGCGATCGCCGAGCTCACGCCCGGCACGACCTCGAACGAAATCCCGGCGGCCGCGAGCGCCAGCCCCTCTTCCCCGCCACGGCCGAAGACGAACGGGTCCCCGCCCTTGAGGCGCACGACCTTCTTCCCGGCCCGGGCGGCGCGAATCATCAGCCAGTGGATGAACTCCTGCCTGACCTGCGGCCGGCCCGCGCGCTTGCCGACATACACCCGCTGCGCCGTGGGCGCGAGCGCCAGCGTCGCGGGATCGACGAGCGCGTCGTACAACACCAAGTCCGCGTCGGTGAGCCGATCGGCCGCCTTGCGCGTGAGCAAATCGGGATCGCCGGGTCCGGCGCCGACGAGCGACACGAAGCCTCGTTCCGTCTGCGGTTTCGTCATAGAGGCTGCAACCCGGCCGCGGCCGGTTTCCGGTCCGTGGCCTCCAGGGCCCGCTTCCGGTCGTACAAGTCGTTGATCGCCTGCAGCAGCATCGGCCGCCGCTCGGCCATCGGGACGCCCTGCGCCAGCCAGCCGCGACGGGCCTCTTTGGCGCAGGCCATCCACTGCTCGAGCTCCTCAGGCAGGAGCACCTCGAGCGCTTCGCGCATCAGGCCCGCGAGCGCCGGCGCTTCTCCATCGGTCGACATCGCGATCGTGACGCCGGCCTTCTGCACGATTGCTCCGGCATACGCGCTGGCGCTCTCCAGGTCGTCGACGGCGTTGACGAAGAGGCACCGGGCCTCGGCCGCATGAGCGACCGCGCGGTTGACCTCGGGCGGCGCCGCCGCGACGACGTACCACGCGCCGTCGACGTCGCCTGGCTCGAACGGCCGGCGGACAATCGTGAGGTCCGCCGCCATCGCCGCGATGTCGTCCACGACATCCGGAGCCACGACCGTGACGCGCGCGCCCGCATCCACGAGCGGGCGCACCTTCCCCGCCGCCACGGGCCCGGCGCCGACGACCAGAACGCGCCGCCCTTCGAGCTTGAGGAACACGGGGAATACCGCCACGGGCCTCCTGTGGTTTGGGGGTCAGGCCGTGAATCGTGAATCGTGCCCGCCGCCGGGCTGCCGCACGATTCACGATTCACGGCCTGACCCCAAAACAAAAAAGCCCGGAAGGCCAAAGGGCCTGCCGGGCTTTTAGGGTCTCTCGTGATGACCGCTGGCCTACATCGTCAGCGTCGTGTCGTCACCTGCAGAGCGAGACCATGGCCGCGGCGGCCTCCCGGGCTCTCCGGGCGACAACATGCGCAGGTCAGGCTCAAGGACTTCACCACCGCAGGGTACTGGCTAGGCTGACGACCTGTCAAGGGCACCAGCCCAACCATCGGGATTAGGTATCCAATCAATACACGACGCCGATGCCAAACGACGCGACGGCCTTGCTGCTATCCCCATTGTTGAAGGCCTTGGTCGTGTCGCCGAAGGCATAGAAGTCCACGCCGCCGTGGAGGTTCCACGCGCCGTACTTGCTGGTCGCGTCGGAGAACGGGATGGTCAAGAGACCGCCCGCCTGAAAGTACCCGAACCCGCTGTCGCCGTCGGCACCCTCGTAATAGTCACTCAGGCTGAATCCGAACTTCAACGGCACGGCGAGGGTGACCTTTCCCCCGCCGAGCGCCCAGCTCGGGCCGACGCCAAGTTCGAGGTAGACGCCTTCGTTGGATTCCGCCGTCGGCCTGGCCATCGAGCTCGAAGGCGATAAGGGCGTAGGGCGCGAGAGTGTCGGTTTTCAAGGGTCCGAAACATGTGGGTCTTGGAGACCTTGAACGCGAGCTCCTGCACGGTGCCGAACATGCCGTTCGGGCTGGTGTAGGCGGTGTAGGTCGTGCCGAGCGACACACCGCCGCCGAACCCGAGGTTCAGCGTGGCGTAGAAATCCTCCTCGTAGTGCAGCTTGTCGGTATCACCGTCAAGCCCCGATGACCCCGTCAGCAGCGCGTTCCACACGCCGAAGTTGACCGAGGCGGTCTTGATGGCGCCCTCGCCCGAGAAGAACGAGATGCCGAGGTCCCCGTAGGGGAACAGCGTCAACTTCGAGTCGGCTTCCTGGACGATGCCTCTGAAGACGTACTTGGTCGGCACGTCGAGCCCACCCGTGAACGTCAACGCGCCGCTATTGGGATCCGCGGGTTCCGGTGGCGGTGGTGGCGCCGGCGGTGCTGGTTTCGGTGCTGGTGGCTGTGGCGGTGGCGGCTGGGTCTGCGCCGACGCGCCGCCCGCCATCATGAAGAGCAGCAACGCGCCAGCCAGCGCGACTCCTGGGGCCCTTTTGAACACACGAATCCTGAAATCGGTCATTACGGTCACCTCGATAAGTTGAAGTGCGGCGCCCCGAAGGGCGCCGCGAATGAATGCAAGTTGGGCCTCGGGTCCTCCCAAACCTCCGGCCGCGACGGACTAGGACACCGACACTGGAGAACCCGCGTATGAACCCGGTGCGCTCTTCGGCCGGAAGTCGGTCGACGACGGGGTCATGCCGCGTTCGTGGATGTAGGCCTCCTCGCCGTGTTGCGTGACGTCGAGGCCCGCGGTCTCGTCCGCCGAATCGGCACGTAGCGGGAGCACGAGGCCGATGAGCTTCAGCAGCACGAAGCTCATGACGCCGCTGTAGGCAATGGCGGCGCACGACGGCGACGATCTGGATCCACACCTGGCCCGGGTTACCGAAGAGCAGGCCATCGGCGAGGCCGTTGAGGCCCTTCTGCGCGAAGACGCCGGTCAGAATCGCGCCCGACCGTGCCGCCGACGCCATGCGCGGCGACGACGTCGAGCGAGTCGTCCAGGCTCGACTTGGCGCGCAGAATCAGCGCGAAGTAGCTCGGAATCGCGGCAATCGCGCCCAGAGCGATCGCGCTCATGGGCCCGACGAATCCGGCCGCGGGGGTGATGGCGACCAGGCCGACAACGATCGCCGTCGCGGCGCCGACCGCGGTCGACTTCTGCTGCCGGATGAGATCCAGGATGGTCCACACGACCAGCGTGCCCGCGGGTGCCAGCATCGTGGTGGTGAACGCGAGGGCGGCGATCCCGTTGGCCGCGAGGGCGCTGCCGGCATTGAACCCGAACCAGCCGAACCAGAGGAGGCCGGCGCCGAGGAGCGTGAACGGCACGTTGTGCGGCAGGAGGCCCGAACCGGGGTAGTCCTTCCGCTTGCCGACGACGATGGCGGCCACGAGCGCGGCCGCACCGGCGTTCACGTGCACGACGGTGCCGCCGGCGAAGTCGAGCGCGCCCATGTCGGCGAGCCATCCGCCGCCCCACACCCAGTGGCAGAGCGGGCTGTAGACGAGCAGCGCCCACAGGCAGATGAACACGAGGTAGGCGGAGAAGCGCATGCGCTCGACGATGGCGCCCGAGATGAGCGCCGCCGTGATGATCGCGAACGTCCCCTGGAAGCACATGAAGAGCAGATGCGGAATCGTGCCCTGCTCAGAGAGGCCGACGCCGTTCAGGAAGACGCGCGACGTATCGCCAATCCAGTTGTTTCCTGGAGCAAAGGCCAGCGAATACCCGATGACGGCCCAGAGCACGCCGACGAATCCGAGTGAGATGAAACTCATCATCATCGTGTTGAGCGCGTTCTTGGAGCGCACGAGCCCGCCATAGAAAAAGGCGAGCGCCGGCGTCATCAGCAGCACGAGCGCCGTCGAGATTAACATCCATGCAGTGTCGGCTTGGTTCATATCCTCACCTCGAAGAGAACAAGACAAATAAGAGCAGCAATGGCACGTGCCCAGCCGGCAATCGACTCGGACCGCAGAAGCACTATCAAGATCAGCGCCACAACGGCCGGGCCGGGGTGGCGAGAGCGGCGGCGCTTTTCCCGGCCGAAAACAGGACCCTCCCGCCCCGTCACCGGCCCGCCTGATTGCGCCACCCTACATTTTTGTTTCCTGAAAAATTGCGCCGTACATGCTTGTCTGGCCGTTCACCTACGTCATGTCGCGTTCGCCGGTGCGGATGTTGTAGCCGTGGTCGACCGGCATCACGAACACGCGGCCGTCCCCGATCTCCCCGGTGCGCGCGGCGGCGATGATCGTCTGAATCACTTCCTCGACGACGGTGTCGGCGACCACGACGTCGATCTGCACCTTCGGCAGCAGCGTGACGCTGTACTCCTTGCCGCGATAGACGGCGGTGTGGCCCTTCTGGCGGCCGTGCCCCCGCACGTCGGTGACGGTCATGCCCGAGACCTTGATCTTCTCGAGCGCATCCCTGACTTCATCGACCTTGTCCGGCCGGACAATGGCCTTAACGAGCTTCATGTGTGTCCTCCAGCATGCGTTCCAACCCTTCTCTCAATGAGACCTGTTCCGATTCGGTGAGCTTCTTTCCCTGCTTGGTGATGTGCAGCACGTCGACCGCCTTCTTGCCCTCGGTCGAGATGAGCACCAGATCGACGTCGCAGCCGCAGGCCGAAATCACGCGGCTGATGCGATAGAGGAGCCCGGGAGCGTCGTCGGCCACCAGCTCCAGCACGGTGTACTTGCGCGAGTGTTCGTTGTCGAAGCGGACGATCGGCGTGCCGTGGCGCCGGTTGCGATAGAGCAGGCTCTGCAGCTTGCCGCGCAGGAGCGTCGGCACGTCGATCGATCCCGCGACGACGTTCTCGAGCATGCGCGACATCTCGGCGGGCGCGTCGGCGTTCAGGCGCAGGAACCCGCCTTCGTCGGCGAACTGGAACACGTCGAGCACCAGCCCCTCGGGCGTCGTCATCGCCTGGCCGCGGTGGATGTCCATGCCGAAGTAGGACAGCACGCCCGAGATGTTCGAGAAGAGGAACGGCTTGTCGAGCGTGACGAGCGTCAGCTCCCACACCTCGCTGTGGCGCTCGAGGAAGGCGTGGACTTCGTCCTTGTGGATGCCGCGCGCGAGCCGCACGTGGCGGTAGATGGAGGCCAGGCCGAAGAGCGTCAGGTAGCGGCGCGGCAGCCCCTTGAGGAAGCTCGTCAACTCTGCTTCGGTGATGTCGTCGGGCCGCCCGGCCACGACGACCGAGAGCCCCGCTGGATCCTTCTGCAAAAGTTCGTCGGCGTAGCCGAGCGTGAGCCGGTTGTAGGCGTGCACGTAGAGCCGCCACAACAGGTCTTCCTTCCACGGCGTCAGGACTTCGGGATTGACCGCGCCGACGTCGGCGCGGGTCATGAGGCAGAGCAGCTTGAGCCGCTCTTCCGAGCCAATCAGATCGGCGAACTGCTTGACCACGTGCGGATCGTCGAAGTCGCGGCGGAAGGCGACCTGCGACATCAGCAGGTGATTGCGGATCAGGAACTCGACCGTGCGGCGGGCATCGGTCGGGAGCTCGAGCCGGTCGAGCATGCTCTGCGCCAGCTGCACGCTCTCCTGCACGTGCTCGGCGTCGCGCCACTTCCCGACGTCGTGGAAGAGAAGCGCCAGCGTCAGGAGCTCCGGCGCATGCAACTCCTGCAGGATCGAGTTGAAGCGCTGCTGGCTCGGATTGGTCGGGTTCCACAGCGATTCCACGCCCTTGATCGCCAGGAGCGTGTGCTCGTCGACGGTGTACTTGTGGTAGAAGTCGCGGACGACGCGGCCATGGATGCGCGCGAACTCCGGGAAGACCCGATCGAGCAACCCGCAGTCGTGCATCTCGGTCAGGCGTGCGTAG
Organism: uncultured Acidobacteriota bacterium; assembly: GCA_963847975.1. GTDB lineage: Bacteria > Acidobacteriota > Vicinamibacteria > Vicinamibacterales > 2-12-FULL-66-21 > DATBJJ01. Next base: position 187,424 of record CAWKBU010000031.1, read on the forward strand.
AGGCCGGGGCGCGGGTAGAGCATGCTCCGCACGAGCTGGCGGTCGCCGTCCGTGGCCATGAAGTCGTCAGGGGCGTAGCGCTCGATGTTCTGCTCGATGCACGTGAGCGCCTGCTCGGACACGGCGCAGCCGTTCGACAGCGCAATCCTGAACAGCTCGAGCCAGAGCGACGGCCGCGATGCCGCGCGCGTGAGATCGAGGAAACGAACCCCTTCCGCCGTGATCTCGAAGTGGCGCCCGACGTGGCGCGAGACGCTCATGCCGCCCTGCGGCGTGGCCGCGCGCCGCACCCGGGTGAGGGCCCGCGACGATGCCCGCGCATGACGGAAGTAGTCGCCCATCAGGCTTTCCACCCGCTGCTGCGACTGTCGGCCCTCGCAGCCGAACATCTCGGCCACCTTTTCCTGTAGCTCGTGGGTCAGCACGTTCACGTCGCGGCCGCTGTCGAGGTGCAGAATCGAGCGGACGCGCTGAAAGAACTCTTCGGCCTCGTCGAGCTGCCGCGCGGCGCGATCGAGCTCGGTGTCGGTGCCGCCCGGCTTGAGCAGCCGGATGTGCCGGGTGGCCGCAATGTCGCGCAGACCGCCAGGCGCGCTCTTGATGTCGGGTTCGAGCTGGTAGACCGTCTCGTTGAACGGCGCGTGCCGCTCGTCCACGAGCTGCAGCAACGCGTCGAGCAGCCGCCGCCGGTTGTCGGGCCCGAGGCCGCGCACCCAGCCGTCGAGCCGCTGGAAGAGCCGCTCGTCGCCGGCGATGAAGCGGACGTCGAGCAACGCCAGGAGAAACTCGACGTTGGTCAGGTCGAGCGTCGCCGGCTCGGGGAAGTCCGAGAGATCGCGGACGTGCTGGCCGACGGTGAGACCGAGGTCCCAGAGCGGCTGCAGCAGCGCGCCGACGAAGCGCTCCTCGCTCGGCCCCATCGCATCCTCGAACAGGATCAACAGGTCGATGTCGGAGTGGAGGCACAGCGAGCGCCGGCCGTATCCGCCGAGGGCGCAGACCGACATGGCGGCGCCGGAATGGATCCGCGCCGTTTCCGCAAGCTGTTGCACCAGCGCGTCCATCCGGCCGGAGTAGCGGGCCTGCACGTCCCGCCCGCCGCGCCCATGCCGGGCGGCGGCCACGTATTCGTGACGAGCGTCGGCGAGCACCGCGCTCGGCGACGGTTTGTTCCCTTCGGTGCGTGACACGGGTTCAGCCAATCCCAATCGATTCGAGGACGAAGTTTCCATGGACTGCCCAACCAACTGGAGCAAGTTGGACGCCAGCAGAGCAAACAGGCGGGTTTACAGGGCTTTCGGGCGGGAACGTTGCGCCGCTTGAAACCGCGGCGCGGCGCGCGCAACGTTTTACGACAATTTTGTCGCTTATTTTTTAGCGTCCGACAATTACGTCGAACAGAGGGACGCGCTCGGAGGCCCCGGCGGTCACGCGGTTTTGCCCATCAAAAAATTATCGACCGACTGCGCCGCATTCCGGCCGTCGGCGATCGCCCAGACGATGAGCGACTGGCCGCGCTGCATGTCCCCGGCGGTGAACACGCCCGGCTCGGTCGTCATCCACGCGTCGTTGCGCCAGACGTTGCCGCGCTCGGTCAGCTTGACCCCGAGCTGCGACAAGAGGCTGCCCCGCTCCGGGCCGAGGAAGCCCATCGCGAGCAATACCAGGTCGGCCTCGAGCTCGAACTCGCTGCCGGCGACCTTCGTCACCTGCATCCGGCCGCCGTCGAGCCACGTCTTGACGGAGACGGCCTGCAGCGCCCGGACCCGCCCGTGCGCGTCGCCAAGAAACCGTTCGGTCGACACGGCATAGACCCGCTCGCCGCCTTCTTCGTGCGCCGACGAGGTGCGGAAGACGTTCGGCCACTGCGGCCAGGGATTGTCCGCGTGCCGGACGTCCGGTGGCCGCTCGAGCAACTCGAACTGGTGTACCGAAGCCGCCCCCTGGCGATGGGCCGTCCCCAGGCAGTCGGCGCCCGTGTCGCCGCCGCCGATGATGACGACGCGCTTGCCTTCCGCCGAGATGACGTCGGCAGGCGCGATGTGGTCGCCCGCCAGCCGGCGATTCTGCTGGGTCAGGTATTCGACCGCGAAGTGGACGCCGCCGAGCTCGCGGCCGGGAATCTGGAGGTCCCGCGCCCACGGCGTCCCGCAGCAGAGCACGATCGCGTCGAATTGCCGCCGCAGGCTGGCGACCGGCAGATCGATGCCGATCTCGACCCCGGTCCGGAACTCGACCCCTTCGGCCACCATCAGCGCCAGCCGGCGATCGATGAAGCGCTTCTCGAGCTTGAATTCCGGAATGCCGTAGCGAAGCAACCCGCCGATCCGATCGGCGCGCTCGAAGACCGTCACCTGGTGCCCGACTTTGTTGAGCTCGTCGGCAGCGGCGAGGCCGGCCGGCCCAGAGCCGACGACGGCGACGCGCTTGCCCGTGCGCACGGCGGGCGGTCGCGCCTGAATCCAGTCGTTCTCGAACGCGTGCTCGACGATCGAGAGCTCAATCGACTTGATCGTCACCGGGTCGTCGTTGATGCCGAGCACGCACGCGCCCTCGCACGGCGCCGGGCACAATCGTCCCGTCCACTCCGGGAAGTTGTTGGTCGCATGCAGCCGATCGCTCGCCGCCTGCCAGCGCTGGCGGTAGACGAGATCGTTCCAGTCGGGGATCACGTTACCCAGAGGGCAGCCCTGATGGCAGAACGGAATCCCGCAGTCCATGCAGCGCGCGCCCTGGTCGCGCATCTTCTGGTCGGGCTCGGGCAGATACACTTCCTGCCAGTCCCGGACGCGCTCGGGGATCGGCCGCCCCACGGGCTTGGCGCGCTTGATCTCGATGAACCCGGTGGGTTTACCCATTGACGACCGCTCCCACCAGCTCGTTGAACGCCGGCTCGCGTGATTCGGCGCGCGCGCGGGCCTCGGCGAGGAGCACGCGCTTGTAGTCTTTCGGGATGACCTTGACGAACCGGCCCTTCACCGTCTCCCAGTCAGCCAGCAGACCGGCCGCGAGGGTACTGCCGGTGAACCGCACGTGGCTCCGCAGCATCTCCAGCACCGTCGTCACATCGTCCGAACCGTCGTCCGACTCGGACAAGCCCTCCAGTTCCACCATCTGCTGATTGCAGCGGCTCCGGAAGTTGTCGGCCGGGTCGTAGACGTAGGCGACGCCGCCGCTCATCCCGGCGGCGAAATTGCGGCCGGTGCGGCCGAGGACGAGGACTCGTCCGCCGGTCATGTACTCGCAGGCGTGGTCGCCGACGCCCTCGACGACGGTCCAGGCGCCGCTGTTGCGGACGGCGAATCGTTCGCCGGCAATGCCGCGGAAGTAGGCTTCGCCGCTCGTCGCCCCGTAGAGCGCCACGTTGCCGATGATGACGTTGTCCTCGGCGGCAAACGTGGCTTGCCGCGGTGGATAGACGGCAATCTTCCCGCCCGAGAGTCCCTTACCCACGTAGTCGTTCGAGTCGCCCTCGAGGCGCATCGTGACGCCCCGCGGCACGAACGCACCGAAGCTCTGGCCGGCCGTGCCCGTGAACTGAATCCGAACCGTATCGTCGGGGAGCCCCTTGCCGCCAAACCGGCGCGTGATCTCGTACCCGAGCATCGTCCCGACGGTGCGGTTGACGTTGCGGATCGGGATGTCGATCTCGACCGGCTCCTGGCTCTCGAGCGCGCGCGAGGCCCGGGCGATGAGCTCGACGTCGAGAGCGCGTTCGAGGCCGTGATCCTGGCTGACGATGGCGCGGCGTGACGCGCCCTCCGCCAGTGCCGGCTGGAAGAGGATCTTCGACAGGTCGATGCCCTTCGCCTTCCAGTGATCGACTGCCGGCTTGGTTTCGAGCCGATCGGCGCGGCCGATCATCTCGTTCATCGTCCGGAACCCGAGCTGAGCCATGAGCTCGCGCACGTCCTCGGCGACGAAGCGGAAGTAGTTCTCGACAAACTCGGGCTTGCCGTTGAACTTCTTGCGCAGCTCGGGGTCCTGGGTCGCGACGCCGACCGGACAGGTGTTGAGGTGGCAGACGCGCATCATGATGCAGCCCGAGACGACGAGGGCCGCGGTCGCGAAGCCGAACTCCTCGGCGCCGAGGAGCGCGGCGATCACCACGTCCCGGCCGGTCTTGAGCTGCCCGTCCACCTGTACGACGATGCGGTCCCGGAGGCGATTGAGGAGCAGGACCTGCTGCGTTTCGGCGAGGCCGAGCTCCCAGGGGATGCCCGCGTGCTTGATCGAAGTCAGGGGCGACGCGCCGGTGCCGCCGTCATGACCCGAGATGAGCACGACGTCGGCGTGGGCCTTGGACACGCCGGCCGCGACGGTCCCGACTCCGACCTCGGCGACGAGCTTGACGTGCACGCGCGCCACGGGATTGGCGTTCTTCAGATCGTGGATGAGCTGCGCGAGGTCCTCGATCGAGTAGATGTCGTGATGCGGCGGCGGCGAGATCAGCGTCACCCCGGGGGTCGAATAGCGGACCTTCGCAATCCAGGGATAGACCTTGTGCCCCGGGAGCTGGCCGCCCTCGCCCGGCTTGGCGCCCTGCGCCATCTTGATCTGCAGGTCGTCGGCGTTGACCAGGTACTCGCTCGTGACGCCGAAGCGGGCCGACGCCACCTGCTTGATGGCGCTGCGGCGCGAGTCGCCGTTGGCATCGCGCTGATAGCGCGCAGGATCTTCGCCGCCTTCGCCGGTATTCGACTTGCCGCCAAGCCGGTTCATGGCGATGGCAATCGTCTCGTGCGCCTCCTGGCTGATCGAGCCGTACGACATCGCGCCGGTCGCGAAGCGCTTGAGAATTGCTTCGGCGGGCTCGACTTCCTCGATCGGGATCGGCGTCCGGTCGCTCTTGAAATCGAGCAGACCGCGCAGCGTGCCGAGTGCCCGGCTCTGGTCGTTGACGACCTTGGTGAAATCCCGGTACACGGAATACTGGCCCGTGCGCGTCGCGTGCTGCAGCTTCTGCACCGTCTCGGGGTTGAAGAGATGAAGCTCGCCGTCGCGCCGCCAGCGGTACTCGCCGCCGGACTCGAGATCGCCGAGCGCCGGCCGGCGCGCCGGGAAGGCGCGCTCGTGGCGCTCCTTGACCTCGCGCGCGATGACGTCGATGCCGACACCGCCGATGCGCGACGCCGTCCACGTGAAGTAGCGATCGACAAACTGCTGCTCGAGGCCGATGGCCTCGAAAATCTGCGCGCCGCAGTAGCTCTGCAGGGTCGAAATGCCCATCTTGGACATCACCTTGAGGATGCCCTTGTTGAGCGCCTTGATGTAGTTGAGCGTCGCCTTCTCGCGCGTCACGCCCTCGACCATGCCTTGCGCGATCATGTCGTCGAGGGTCTCGAACGCGAGATAGGGGTTCACCGCCCCGGCGCCGTAGCCGATGAGGAGCGCGACGTGGTGCACTTCGCGCGCGTCCCCCGACTCGAGGAGGAGCGCGCAGCGGGTGCGCGTGCCTTCGCGCACGAGGTGGTGGTGGACCCCAGCCGTCGCCAGCAGGCTCGGGATAGGCGCGCACTTCTCGGTCACGCCCCGGTCGGAGAGGATCAGAATCGTGTTGCCGTCCCGCACGGCGGCGCTCGCCTGAGCCTGCAGCCGCGCCATCGCCCGTTCGAGCGCGGCACCGCCCTCGCGCGGGTCGTAGATCATCGGCAGCGTGACCGAGCGGAAGCCCTCGAGATGGGCGTGGTCCTGGATGTGCCGCAGCTTGGCCAGCTGGTCGTTGTCGATGATCGGATAGCGGACGTTGATCTGCCGGCACGACTCGGGTTCAGGCAAGAGCAGGTTGCGCTCGGGCCCGACCGTCGACTCCATCGACGTCACGAGCTCCTCGCGGATCGCGTCGAGCGGCGGGTTGGTGACCTGCGCGAAAAGCTGCTTGAAATAGTCGTAGAGCAGGCGCGGCCGCTCCGACAGGGCCGCGAGCGGCGTGTCGGTGCCCATCGACCCCAGCGGCTCCTCACCGGCCTTCGCCATCTGCGCGAGCAGCAGCGACACGTCTTCCTGGGTATACCCGAACGCCTGCTGCCGGCGCAGAACGGTCTGGTGATCGGGAGGCGGCAGGAAGGGCGCGTCCGGCACGTCCTCGATGGCGATGAGGTGCTCCTGCAGCCACTCGGCGTACGGGAACTCCCCGGCGAGCTGCTCCTTGATTTCCTCGTCCGCGATGATCCGGCCCTGGGCCGTATCGACCAGGAAGATCTTCCCGGGGTGCAGCCGTTCCTTGACGACGATGTCCTCGGCGGGAATGTCGAGCACCCCGACCTCTGAGGCCATGATGACGAGGTCGTCCTTGGTGACGTAGTAGCGCGACGGCCGCAGCCCGTTGCGGTCGAGCACCGCGCCAATCACCGTCCCGTCGGTGAAGGCAATCGACGCGGGACCGTCCCACGGCTCCATCAGCGACGAGTGGTACTCGTAGAACGCACGCCGCGCCGGGCTCATCCCCTCGTGGTTCTGCCACGGCTCGGGAATCATCATCAGCACCGCATGTGGCAGCGATCGTCCGGCCATCACCAGGAGCTCGAGGACGTTGTCGAAGATCGCCGTGTCGCTCCCGCCCTCGCGGATGATCGGCAGGATCTTGTCGAGCTCGTGACCGAGGACGTCCGAGCGCAGCAGCGCTTCACGCGCCTTCATCCAGTTGATGTTGCCGCGCAGGGTATTGATCTCGCCGTTGTGAGCGACAAAACGGTAGGGGTGGGCGAGCGGCCACGACGGAAATGTATTGGTGCTGAAGCGCTGGTGCACCAGCGCGAGCGCCGATTCCATCGCCGGGTCGGTCAGATCCGGGAACATCGCCCCGATCTGATCCGCCGTCAGCATCCCCTTGTAAATCAGCGTGTTCGAGGACAGGCTGGGCACGTAGAAGTAACGCTTCTCGGCCGCTGGAAGATCCGCCGCGTCGACCGCGTGCTCGATCCGCTTGCGGATCACGTACAGCTTGCGCTCGAACTGGGCATCGCTTTCGATCGACACCCCCGGCGCCGGCGCGCCGGGCGCCCGCCCGATGAAGATCTGCTTGAACACCGGTTCGACCGCCACCGCGCTCGGCCCGAGCTCGCGATCGTCGGTTGGAACCTCACGCCATCCCAGGACGAGCTGGCCTTCGTCGATGACGATCTCCTCGAACATCGTCTCGACTTGCTCACGCACGGCCGGATCGCGCGGCAGGAACACGAGCCCGGCGCCATAGCCGCGCTCCGGCGGCAGGTTAATCCCCAGCCGATCGGCCTCTTTCCTGAAGAAGCGGTCCGGCATCTGAATCAGGATGCCGGCCCCGTCGCCGGTGTTGACTTCGCACCCGCACGCCCCGCGATGCAGCAGGTTGACGAGCAGTTGCAGAGCCTGGCTGACGATGCTGTGGGTCTTCTGGCCCTTGATGTGAACGACAAAGCCCACGCCGCAGGCGTCGTGCTCGTGCCGCGGATCGTACAGCCCCTGGGCAGGGACCGGCTGGTAACCGGAATGCGTGGTCGTAGATTGCACAGTTTCTTATGGTCTATCTCGCGCCAGAAGCAAAACGGGATTTAGCGATTGCCAGCATGCGTTTCGCTCATGCACGACCCATGAGTAAAACTGCTGGCGCCCATCATGCCCGCGCAGGGCAGCGAGTGACGGTGGGATGACGAAAACCGATGCGAGCGGACAGGAGATTCTATGTCTGGGGGGAAATGCGGGCAGATATCATCCGGGCTTGGAGGCGCGCACACGAGCGGTGTTCGCGTGTCACGACGGCATTTACGCGTGTCACGACGGCATTTACAAGAGCGCAGGAGGTCAAGAGTCTCAAGTTCCGATCTCTGGTCTCGTGGCCTCCTGAACTCTTGCGAAGAACCTGCCCAGGCTATCGGAACTACTCCAGATGCCGCGCGAGCTGGTGCAGGAACAGGCCGACATCCGTAACGAGACCGATGGTTTGCGACGATCCGCGGTCGGCCAGCTTCGTGACGACGGCGGGGTTGATGTCCACGCACACGACGGGTACCCAGGCGGGGAGCATGTTCCCCACACCAATCCCATGCAGCATCGTCGACAGCACGATCACCATGCCGGCCGACGCGAGCGCGTCGGCGTAGCGATCCTGCGCCGCGCTGATGTCGGTGATGGTATCGACGAGCGGTCCGTCGTCGCGGATGCTGCCCGCGAGGACGACGTCGACGCCCTTGCGCACGCACTCGACCATGACGCCGCTCGTCGGTACCTCCGGCTTCGACGGCGGCACGCAGGCCGCCGGCGCGGTTGATGGCGTTAATGGCGCGCATGTGGTGCCGATGACCGCCGAGCACCGGTACGCCGGCTTCGAGATCGACGCCGAGCGACGTCCCGAAGAGCACCTGCTCGGCGTCGTGGACGGCCAGGGCGTTGCCCGAGAGCAGGGTGTCAACGTAGCCGCGGCGGATGAGCTCGATGAAGTAGCCGGCTCCGCCGGTGTGGATGACAACCGGCCCAGCCACGAAAACGACGCGCTCGCCGCGCGCCTTGGTCTGACGGATCATCGTGGCGATGCGCGAGACGCTCACCTCGACTCGTCGTTCCGACGACACCTCGTTCGACATGAAGGCAAAATCGCCGCGCTCGCGATCGCGGAACTCCGGCGTCACGCGCAAGCCGTGGAGGCCGCAGACCACTCGATCGCCGATCTTGACCTCGCGCAGCTTGCGACACGCCGCTCCGCCGTCGGCGCCGACCACGATGACCGCATCCATGCGCTGGCGCGAGACGGCCAGCCAGCGGCCATCGACGCGCACGTCGGTCCGCATGTTCGTCGTCGAGTAGAAATCGTCCGGCACCGAGCCATCGCGATCCGCGACCCGCAACAACGCGTCCCGTTCCTCGACGGCATGGCAGCCGAGCGGAATCAACTCCTCGAGCAGACGGCGCAGGCCGGCGTCGGTCGCCGACGACACCTTCAGCTTCAGCTGCGAGAAGTCGTCGTTGGTGCGGCCGATCTCGAAATGCAGGACCTCGAACTGACCGCCGCGCTCGATCACGGTATCGAAGATGGTGTTCAAGAGCTGCGAGTCGATGAGGTGGCCCTGAGCCTGGACGACGACGGTGTGCGGGGATGTGTCGGACATGGTAGGAATGTGGATTATAGCCACGGATTTCACAGACAACACGGAATGCGTCGCCACGGATTTCACGGACCACACGGAATGCGTGGAGACCATGGCGCGGTCGTGAACGTCCGCGCTGCGGGTGAGGAGCGTCAACTGTGGCCATGGCAAGCGTGAGCGCGACGGAAAACACGCACGACCCGCACCGCGCCCTGCGAGACGACGTGCGCCTGCTCGGCGAACTGCTGGGCGACACGCTGCGCCGGCAGGAAGGGCAGCCGCTCTTCGAGCGCGTCGAGCGCGTGCGCGCGCTCGCCAAGCGGACGCGGGTATCGTCGGCGGATGGCTTCGAGACGCTCGCCGGCGAGCTGCGCGCCATGCCGGTCGAGTCGGCGCTGCCGATCGCGCGCAGCTTCGCGCATTTCCTGAACCTGGCCAACGTCGCCGAGCAGCATCACCGCGTGCGCCGGCGCCGCGCCTACCAGCGTGACCCGCGCGCGCGCCCGCAGCCGGCGTCGATTGAAGAAGCACTGCCACGCCTGCTCTCGGGCGGAGTGTCGCCCGACGCCCTGCACCGCGCCGTCTGCAGCCTCGGGATCGAGCTCGTCGTCACCGCCCATCCGACCGAGATCATGCGCCGGTCGCTCCAGCACAAGTACCGGCGGATCGCCGATGCGCTGGCGGATCTCGACCACGGCGACGTCACGTGTCTCGAGCGCGAGACGCTCGTCGAGACGATGCGGCGCGAGATCACCGCGGCGTGGGAGACCGAGGAGGTCCGGCGCGAGCGCCCGTCACCGCTCGACGAGGTGCGCTCGGCTCTGGCCGTGTTCGAAGAAACGCTCTGGGACGCGCTCCCGCTCTACTGCCGCTCGCTCGACCGCACGCTGCGCCAGTGCACCGGCCGGGGATTGCCACTCGACGCGGCACCAATCAGGTTCGGCTCGTGGATCGGCGGCGACCGCGACGGCAACCCGTTTGTCACGCCCGAGGTGACGCGCAGCGCCTGCCTGATGTCACGCTGGACCGGGCTGTCGCTGTACGCGAAGGAAATCGAACAGCTGCGGTTCGAACTCTCGATGTCCGACGCCACGCCCGAACTGCGGGCGCAGGTCGAGGGTGCTCACGAACCGTACCGCGCCCTGCTGCGAGCGTTGCAGCAGCGCGTCGATGCTTCCCGGCGCCACATCGAGGAGCTCCTGCGGGCGGTGCCCGCCGCGGCCACGGTGGCACCGGGCGGGTATGCCAGCCGGCCCGGCTTCACGTGGGAGCCGGAGATGTTCGAGCCGGTGTCGGAGTTCATGGAGCCGCTGCTCCTCTGCCATCGCTCGCTGCACGCCACCGGCAACGGCATCATCGCCGACGGCCGGCTGACCGATGTCCTCCGCCGGATGGCCGCCTTCGGGCTGACGCTGGTGCGGCTCGACGTGCGGCAGGAAGCCGAGCGCCACACCGAGGCCGTCGATGCGATCACGCGCACGCTCGGACTCGGCGAGTACCGCTGCTGGACGGAAGAGCGGCGGGTGGATTTTCTCGTCAACGTCCTGACGCACGGCCGCAAGCTGACGCCGGCGCGGATGCCCACGACCCCGCGCGTGGCCGAAGTGCTCGACACGTTCCGCATGATGGCGGCGGTGCATCCCGAATCGCTCGGCGCCTACGTCATCACGATGGCCGGAAAGCCGTCCGATGTCCTCGCCGTGGAGCTCCTGCAGCGCGAAGCCGGCATCACGCCGCCGCGCCGTGTCGTCCCGCTCTTCGAGACGGCGCGCGACCTGCGTGCCGCCGCGGGCATGATCGACACGCTGCTGGCCATCCCGTGGTATCGCGACCGCGTGATGAAGCACGAGGGCCGGCTGGAGGTGATGGTCGGGTACTCGGATTCCGCCAAGGACGTCGGCCGGCTGGCCGCGGCCTGGGAGCTCTACAAGGCGCAGGAGTCCATCGTCGAGACCAGTCGTGCGCACGGTGTTCCGGTCACGCTCTTCCACGGCCGGGGCGGCAGCGTCGGCCGCGGCGGCGGACCGACCCACCTCGCGATTCGCTCGCAACCGCCGGGCTCGATCGACGGCACGCTGCGCGTCACCGAGCAGGGCGAGATGATTCAGGCGAAGTTCGGGCTGCCTGGTATCGCCTTGCGGACGCTCGAGGTCTATACCACGGCAACGCTCGAAGCCACCCTCGCCGAGCCGGCGCCACCGGCGCCCGCCTGGCGGGCCGCGATGGACCGGCTGTCGGCGAACGCGCGCGACGCGTTCCGCCGGACGGTCTACGACGATCCACGCTTCCTCGAGTACTTCCGCATCGCGACCCCCGAGGCCGAGCTCGACGCGATGCACATCGGGAGCCGGCCAGGCAGCCGCGAGCGCCAGGGCGCCCTGCAGGCGCTGCGCGCGATCCCGTGGCAGTTCGCCTGGATGCAGACGCGCCTGATGCTGCCGTCGTGGCTCGGCATCGAGGAAGCCATCGGCGAGACGGATCGTGACATCTGCCGCGAGATGTACCGGGACTTCCCGTTCTTCCGATCGACCGTCGAGCTGATGGAGATGACGCTCGCCAAAGCCGACGCGGGGATCGCGGCGCATTACGACCGGCACCTCGTGCCCGAGGATCAGCAGGACCTGGGCGCGATGCTGCGCCTGCGGCTGCAGCGCGCGATCGAAGCCGTGATCGACGTGACCGGCCATCAACAACTGCTCGCCGACAACCCCGTGCTGCGGCGCTCGATCGACGTGCGCAATCCCTACGTCGATCCGATCAACCTCCTGCAGGTGGAGCTCCTGCGGCGGCTGCGCGCAGCACCCGACGCCAACGCCGAGGAAACCGTGTGGCTGCGCCGCGCGCTGCTCGTGACGATCAACGGCGTCGCGGCGGGGATGCGCAACACGGGGTAGCGTGCCCGGAGGGGGCACGACCGTGGCGTCTACTTCGAGCGCAAACCAATAACGGTACGGTCATCCGTGTGCGACGCCGGAGCGGTCGGCCATCACCCGGCTGGCCCGACATACAGCCCGGTGTTGCCAGGGGCCGCCGTCAGCAACTCGTATAGTTCTTGTCGAGCAGGTTGCGCGACCACAGCGTGAGCGCCCAGCCATCCGCCCACTGGAAGCCGACGCGGGCATTGAGCAGCGAGTAGCCGTCCACGACCAGGTACTTCGACGCGGGCCTAACCGCGCTCGAGGAGAAGCGGCGAGGAGCGAAAGACCCTGGCGTCGACCGCGCCAGACGGCGAAACTGCTGCCACCCCCGCCTAGGACCGAGCACGTAGCCGGGACCAACGGCATTGAGTATAGCCACGCGTACACGACGCGCCGCAAGATCCACTTCATCGCTAGCTTTGCGACCATTCCCCTCTTCGTGACGCAGTATGTCCTCGGCGACAAGCTCTACGAGGGCACGAGCGGAGGGTCGACGAAGTCGGCGCACTGGGGAGTCGCCGCGGCACGAAACGCTTGGCCGTCAATGACCGCACCGGGGAGAGGCCCATTCGGAGGCGCAAGGACCCAACGCGGGCAGAACGGAGCCCGGGTCAGATGTCGGCCGACGTCGGTCGCGCCGGTGTCCTCGAGCGATGGTGGGGCGTCGGGAAACGGAGCAGCATGAACTCGCCATCGGTCGAAGGCCGTAGCGACGGCCCGCTACTCATCATGCTGAACGAGAGACTGCCAGGTCCTGCCGGCCGACACTCGTCCGCGCTGCCGAGACCTGCGGCGTCGTTTACGGCAACCACACGCGCTACGAATCGGCGTGGTGTCCTTGATTTCGCCGTCCTAGGCCGTGGTCCTGGCGGTGGCAGCCGTCGCGCAACTTGCGGCTCGCTCGCGGATCCGCCGCGGCGCGCGCGGCTCACCTCGACGAGCTGCACGCGAAACATCGGTCTTGATTGCCGAGCTGGCGCTGACGTTCGGCATCGGGATCCTGATGGTGGGCGCCGATCTCGAGACCATGATCGGCTCACCGTGTTCTGGACGAAGAGGGCGCTCGTGGGCAGGCTCGTTGCCAAGGCGCGACCATGCGGCGAGCCGAGGCGCGGCGCGGTTGAAGCCGGTAGGGCTGGCCGCGCCTCCACAGGGCCGCGGTACTCAGCCTTCTGCTGTGGTTCCTCATCGTCTTTGTCGGCACCGTTCTCACGCTGAATGCGTAATGCCCATGTCCAATCGACACCCATCGACAAAGGCCGCTAATCATTGACGCTCGTGAGCGACCTTGAGAGGCTTTCTCACCGTCGGCTCGTGCACGGTGACGGCGCTGCTCGTGGGTCTACGTCCGGCCGAGGGAGGCGAAGCCGGCCCAGGGACGCAGGAACGCTCATATCCGATCCCCGCTGGACGGCGCGAAGATCGACCGCATGCAGGGCATCCTGGTGCGCGAGCAGCAGAACGTCTACGCGTTCAACCTGTCGTGCCCGCATCAGAATGCGGCTGTCCGCTGGAACGCTGGCGGGCAGCGCTTCCAGTGCTCGCGCCACGATTTGAAGTACCTCCCGAACGGCTCCTACACCTCAGGTCGCGCGACGCGGAACATGGATCGCTTCCCGATCCGTCGCGCCGGTGCCACCGTCATCGTCGACACGAGCGGCATCATCCGATCCGACCAGAACCCGTCGGTATGGGCCGCGGCGGTGGTTCAGGTCGGGTAGGCGAGGGGTCGCCTACTCGACGCGAACGCGATCGCAGGGCACCGATGGTGGGCCGTCACCCGGTTGTCACAACAACCGATGAGCGCGGGGTTGGTCGTCTGCAGACCACCGTAGACCTGCTGATCGAAGTCGACTTCCTTCTGGTCGTAGTTGAACCGCAGGCCAGGCAGCACGCGCAGGCGATCGGTGACCGACCATGCCAGCTGGCCGAAGACGGCGGCGCTGACATTCTCGAACGTGACGTACTGATTGAAACCGTAGCCATCGAGCAGGCCTGGCGTCTGCGCCGCCGCGCTCGGCGCGAGGAGAAAACGCGCCGCCGCCGCGCCCTGTTCCTGCTTGAATGAGGGATCCGAGTCGAGCGTCTGGTGGAACGCGAACGCGCCCGCCACGAGACTCAGACGCGGCGTCAGGCCACCCGCGTAGCGCACCTCTTGCGTCCATTGCCGCTGCTTCGACGGCGCCGCCGAGATCGTCGTCACCGGCAGGCCGATGAAGTCACGGTCGTTCGAGGGATTCCAATCCCAATACCGCCACGCGGTGGTGGACGTGATCCGGCCAGGGCCGAGATCCCAGTCGACCGTCAACGAGGAACCGCCCATGTCCTGATAGGACTGCAGCGGCGAATCGACGTCAGTCAAGCGGTCGAACGCGTTGAAGCTCGGCGGGGTGTATCCCAGATCCGCGGCGATCTGCGGATATTGGCGGTTCGGATTGCGCAGCGTCGGCGCGACGCCGGCGACCACCTGGGTGTAGCCCTCCGGCCGCTGCCGCGTGTGGTCCACGGTCGCCGTGATCGCGAGCTTGTCCGACGGCGCGAACAGCAGTTGGCCGCGCGCCCCGACGTTGTCGAGATCGTTCACGTCGTTCTCGGTCCTGGTGTTCTGGACCGTGCCGTCCCGCTGAGTGGCGGAGAACGACAGCCGGCCGGCAACCTTCGGCAGGAGCGGGCCCGAGACCGATCCCTTCGCCTGAACGAAGTCGAGGTTGCCGTAGTTGAGCTCGAAGTCTGCTTGCCGCGTGAAGGCCGGCCTGCGCGTCGTGACGTTGATGGCGCCCGCGGTCGTGTTCTTGCCAAAGAGCGTGCCTTGCGGGCCGCGCAGTACCTCGATGCGCTCGACGTCGAGGAAGTCGAGCGTGGCCGCGGCGGGTCGAGCGTAGAAGACGCCGTCGATGTAGAGGCCAACGCCCGCTTCGATACCGTCGTTCGTCAGCCCGAAGGGCGCACCGAGGCCGCGGATGTTGACCGCCGAGTTGCGCGGGTTGGTCGAGTAGAACTGCACGGTGGGAATCAGGTCCTTCACCCGATTGACATTGAACGCACCGACACTCTCGATGAGGTCGCCGCTCACGACCGAGACGGGGATGGGAACCTCCTGCGCGGCTTCCTCGATCCGCCGCGCGGTGACGATCACACCTTCGGTAACTTGCGACGGGGCGAGGGTCACGTCGAGCGCCGAGGACTGGCCCGCTTCGAGCACCAGGCGGCGCACGCTCGTCTGGAAGCCGTCGAGCGCCGTTTCCAGGCGGTACGATCCCGCCGCCAGCCCGTCGGCGCGATAGGCTCCCTGCTCGTTGGTGATCACCTCGACGGTCGAGCGCGTCGTCTCGGCGACGACCCGGACGGTCGCGCCCGGCACGGCGGCTCCCGACGAGTCGCGGACGAGGCCGGTCAGCGTGCCGGTCTGGGCGGAAGCCACACCCGGCAACAGGGCAACGACGAACACCACCGCGATCCTGAACGACGTGCAAGACATCACTACTCCCCGGCCGTTCGACACCCGGCCACCCACACCGCACGCCAGTCGGGCGCGCACGACAAATCCGAGAGACACATGCTCACGAACGAGTCAGCCGAGCGACTTGGGCGGATGCGAGGGAGTACCTGGAAGTTGCGGGGTAGATCGGTCTCACTCACCTGCCGGTCGTCGGCTAGATACAGGCGCGCCGACAGGCGGCGCAGCACCGGCAACGACAGCAGGACGAAGACATGCGGTTCCGTCCAGGTGCAATCCAAGGACCAGGGGATTCCGGCCACAAAACTGACCGCCGCATTCGAGGGCAACAATTTCTATTGCATATGATAGATTTATTGTCTTTAGTAATAGCAAATACTAGGTTATGTCACAGAAACTCAGGGCCTCTGGAGCCAGGCCCCGCATCTCGGCCGACCGCTTGATCAACGGCGACTCGCGCGCTGGCGAAGAGCGGTTGATTGGCGGCGACACTGGGCTCGCCGCGGTGATGGCGCGCGCGCGCGTCGTGTCTCGCAGCAGCGCGCCGGTCCTGCTTTATGGCGAAACCGGCACCGGCAAGGAGATCGTCGCCCGCGCGCTCCACGAGCACTCACCCTTCCGCGCCGGCCCCTTCCGCCGCGTCAACTGCGGCGCCATCGCCTCGGAGCTCATCGACTCGGAGCTCTTCGGCCACGAGCAGGGTGCGTTCACCGGCGCGACCACGCGCCGCAAGGGCTGGTTCGAGCAGGCCGATGGCGGCACGCTGTTCCTCGACGAGGTCGGCGAGCTGGCTCTCGCCGCGCAGGTGCGACTGCTGCGCGTGGTGCAGGACGGCGAAGTGGTGCGCGTCGGCGGCGAGCGGCCCGTACGGGTCCACGTCCGCATCGTGGCCGCGACCCACCGGGATCTCCCCGCCATGGTCGAAGCCCAGGCCTTTCGCGAAGATCTGTACTACCGCTTGTCAGTCTTTCCGATCGTCATCCCGCCGCTGCGCGACCGCCCCGGCGACATCCGGGTGTTCGCCGAGTACTTCGCCGAACGCGCCGCGAACCGCTTCGGCCTGCGCGCGGTGCCCATCTCGAACGACGATGTGCGGGTGCTGACGGCGTACCGCTGGCCGGGCAACGTGAGGGAGATGGCGGCCGTGATGGATCGGGCCGTGCTCATCGGACAGGGACGCGAGCTCAACGTCGCGGCGGCACTCGGCCACGGAGGGGTGACCACAGTCGCGACGGCTGCGCGGGCCGCCGAGGCGCCGCCCGCAACCGCGATCGAGCCCCTCGATGTCATCACCCGTCGGCACATCGAAGCGGCGCTCCGCCAGACACACGGGCGGGTCGACGGCCTGCACGGTGCGGCGCGTCTGCTCCGGATCAACCCGCATACGCTGCGCGCCCGCATGCGAAAACTCGCGATCGACTGGCGCGGGTTTCGCACCCGACACGAGAACGATGGCTGATCCCCGCTCGCTTGACACTGCTCGCGGATCGTTGGTAGAAGTGGGGGCCCTGACTGCGAACGCTCGCGCCACCGACTTCACCCGCTGTGCGCCGCCGGCCTGTTGCCAGGCGTCATGTATCGGGCCGAAGAGTGCCTGGTGGAGCCCGAGCGTTGTGACTCTCGACTCCCCCCGGTAGTCTTCGGCCTCATCTTCAGCCGTCACTCCAACTACCGTGTGTCTTGCTTGCTCCGCCTGGGCGCAGGCATGCGTCTTATTCCGACAGGCGAGGAGCCGTCTCGACATGTCCGCTGCCGATCGCGCGAGTCATCGGGCACATCCTCGCGCGCAATGGCGGCGTGCCGTGCAGGGCACGATCCGCCTGACTGCGGCCCTCGCCTTGACCGTGAGCGTCAGCGCACAGATACCGGCGCCGCCGGCGCCGACACCCCCGGCCACGGCCGTGACCGCCGGCTGGAACGAGGGCTTCTTCATCCAGACGCCCAACGGCGACAACCGCCTCCAGATTGGTTTTGTCGCCCAGGCCGACGGCCGGTTCGCCCTCGACGATCCACTCCCCATCACGAACACGTTCGTCATGCGCAAGGTGCGTCCGACGTTCACGGGACGGGTGGCGAAGTACATCGACTTCAAGATCATGCCGGAGCTCGCCGGCTCGGTGGTGCTCCTTGATGGCTACTTCGACATCCGCTTCTCGCCGCAGCTGCGCCTGCGCAGCGGCAAGGACAAGACACCGGTCGGCTACGAGCTCCTCCTCAGCGACGCGTACCTGATCTTTCCCGAACGCTCGGTGGTCTCCTTGCTCGTGCCGAACCGCGACGTCGGCTTCCAGGCACAAGGCGATCTCGCCGGTGGCAGACTGCTCTACTCCGGTGGCATCTTCAACGGCAACCCGCCCGACGGCACGAGCGCCATCACGGACGTCGACACGAACAACGGCAAGGATCTCGCTGGGCGTGTCGTGTGGATGCCCTTCCGGTCGGCGCAGGCGCCGCCGCACGCGCTCAGCAACTTCGGCGTCCATCTCGGCGGGTCGAGCGGAACGCAGACGGGGGCGCTGCCGTCGTTCAGAACCTCGGCCGGCCAGACCTTCTTCGCCTTCCCGGCAACGACGACGGCCGACGGTCGGCGGAACCGGGTAACGCCCGCGGCCTTCCTCTATCTCAAGAGCTTCGGCGGCTTCGCCGAGTACGCCAGATCGACGCTCGACATCCTGACGAGCGGCGTAGCTCGAACCGTGACCAACCAGGCATGGGGAGTGACCGGCTCGTACGTGCTCACGGGCGAGGCGACCTCGGAACGCGGCGTGCGGCCGAAGAAACCATTCGACCCGGCGGCCGGCGCCTGGGGCGCAGTACAGGTCGCCGCGCGCTACGCGGAGCTCCGCCTCGACGGGGAGCTCTTCACGGCGGGGATTGCCGCCGAAGGCGCGAGCCGGAAGACACAGCAACTCACCGTCGCCACCAACTGGTTCCTCAACAACTACGTGAAGTTTTACGCCACCTACGAGCGGTTCAGCTTCTCGGGCCCGCGCGCCAACGAGAACCTCATCCTGTTCCGGTCGCAGCTGGCATTCTGATATCCGCAAACGCCTGGAGAAGCATGATGCCCGCCCCCTACCGTTTTCGCTCGGCTACACTCGGCTTCGTCGCGCTGATCGCGCTGACGATGACCGCATGCGGCGGTACGCCGCCGGCTGCAACCGGCAGTAGCGACCCCGTCACGATTCTCAACGTGTCGTACGACCCCACGCGCGAGCTCTACCGCGAGTTCGATGCCGCATTCGCCAGCTACTGGAAGAACAAGACTGGGCAGACGGTGACCGTCCGCACCTCGCACGGCGGCTCAGGGAGCCAGGCCCGTGCGGTGATCGACGGACTGGAGGCCGACGTCGTCACGCTGGCGCTCGCGTTCGATGTCGACGCGATCGCCAACGCCGGGCTGACGGCGAAGGACTGGCAGGCGCGGCTGCCCCACAACAGCACGCCGTACACGTCGACGATCGTGTTCCTCGTGCGCAAGGGCAATCCCAAGAACATCAAGGACTGGAGCGATCTCGTCAAGCCGGGGATCCAGGTCATCACGCCGAACCCCAAGACCTCGGGCGGGGCGCAGTGGAACTACCTGGCGGCGTGGCAGTACGCGCGCACGCTCCCTGGTGGAAGCGACACGACGGCGCGCGACTTCGTGAGTCAGCTCTACAAGAACGTCCCCGTCCTCGACGCCGGCGCGCGCGGCTCCACGAACACGTTCGTGCAGCGCGGCATCGGCGATGTCCTGCTGGCGTGGGAGAACGAGGCGTACCTCGCGGTCGCCGAATCCAAGGGTCAGTTCGACATCGTCGCGCCGCCGGCGAGCATCCTGGCCGAGCCGCCGGTCGCAGTCGTCGACAAAGTCGCGTCCAAGCGGGGAACGACAGCCGTGGCGCAGGCCTACCTCGAGTACCTCGGGAGCGCCGTGGGGCAGGAGATCGCCGCCAAGTACCACTACCGGCCGCGCGATCCGCAGGTCCTCGAGAAATACCGATCCTCCTTCGCAGACGTTAAGCTGTTCACGATTGGCGACGCGTTCGGCGGCTGGCAGGCGGCCAGCAAGGCGCACTTCGCGAGCGGCGCGGTCTTCGATCAGATCTATCAGCCGGGCGCGAAGTAGGGTTTCTTAAAGGAGATCAGGAGCAACGGCTATGGAGTGCGCTCATTGACGATCCGTTCTCTGCGACGATCGAGCCTGCCGGGTTTCCGGACCACGATGGCGTTCACCGTGCTCTATCTGCTGGTGATCGTTCTCGTGCCGCTCCTCACGCTGCCGGTCAAATCCTTCAGCGAGGGCTGGAGCTTTTTCTGGGACACCATCCGCGATCCGCGGGTCATCGCATCCTACCGGCTGACGCTCGGGGCGTCGTTCGTGGCCGCGTGTGTCAACGGCGTGCTCGGGATCGTTGTCGCGTGGGTGCTCGTGCGCTACGACTTCCCAGGCCGCCGTATTGTCGACGCGATGATCGACCTCCCGTTCGCGCTGCCGACGGCGGTGGCAGGCATCACCCTGACGAGCCTGTATGCTCCGAACGGATGGTTCGGGCAGTTCCTGGCGCCCTTCGGGATTCAAGGGGTGTTCAGCCCGCTCGGGATCACGATCGCGCTCATCTTCATCGGGCTGCCGTTCGTCGTGCGCACGCTGCAGCCGGTGATCGCGGATCTCGACGTCGAGCTCGAGGAGGTCGCGACCAGCCTCGGTGCCAACCGCGTGCAGGTGGTGTTCCGAGTGATCCTGCCCTACCTCTATCCGGCGTGGCTCATCGGGTTCGGCATGGCGTTCGCGCGCGCCATCGGCGAGTACGGATCGGTCGTCTTCATCGCCGGTAACATGCCGATGAAGACCGAGATCGCCTCGCTCCTCATCATCACGAAGCTGACGCAGTACGACTACGCGGGCGCGGCGGCGATTGCGTTCGTGCTCCTGCTCCTCTCCTTCTCGCTCCTGCTCATCCTCAACGCGCTCCAGGGCTGGAGCACGAAACGGCTGGGTTACTGACATCAGTGGCCACTAACCAACCCGCGCGTCCGGCCCGCCCGGGATTGACCGAACCCGTGCTCGTCCGCCTTGCGCTGACGACGCTGGCGCTCGGTTTTCTGTTCGTGTTCTTGTTCGTTCCGTTCGTCTTCATCTTCGTCGAGGCGCTGCGCAACGGGTGGCAGGCGTACGTCGGCGCCATCCGGGCGCCGGAGGCTTTGTCGGCGATCTGGCTGACGCTCCTCGTCGCGGCCTTGACGGTACCGGCGAACGCCGTCTTCGGCATCGCCGCCGCGTGGGCGATCACTCGCTTCGACTTCCGCGGCAAGCGCCTCCTCACGACGCTGATCGATCTGCCGTTTGCGGTGTCGCCGGTCGTCGCCGGGCTGATCTTCGTCCAGTTGTTCGGCCGTCAGGGCTGGTTCGGCCCGTGGCTGTTCGAGCGCGACATCAGGATCATCTTCGCCGTCCCGGGCATCGTCCTGGCCACGGTCTTCGTGTCGTTCCCATTCGTGGCGCGCGAGCTCATCGCGGTCATGGAGGCCTCGGGACGGGAAGAGGAAGAGGCCGCGAGTCTGCTCGGGGCGAACGGGTGGCAGATGTTCCGGCGCGTGACGCTGCCGAACGTCAAGTGGGCGCTCATCAGCGGCGTCATCCTGTGCACCGCGCGCGCGATGGGCGAGTTCGGCGCCGTGTCAGTCGTTTCGGGCCGCATCCGCGGCGAGACCACCACGGTGCCGATCCACGTCGAAATTCTTTACAACGAGTACGCGTTCCAGGCGTCGTTTGCCGTGGCGTCGCTCCTCGCCGTCGTGGCGGTCGTCACGCTGGTGCTGCAGACGGTCGTCGAGCAGCGCAACCGGCGGGCGCTCGACGCCGTCGTTCCGGCAGAACAGGTCCAAAGTCACACATGAGCATCGAGGTTCGCAACGCCACCCGGGCGTTCGGCTCGTTTCAAGCCCTGCGCGGGATCAACCTGACCGTGCCCACGGGCCAGTTCCTCGCGCTTCTCGGTCCCTCGGGCTCGGGCAAGACGACGCTGCTGCGCATCATCGCCGGGCTCGACCGCGCCGACGAGGGCGCGGTGTTCATCGACGGCCAGGACGCGACCGCGCAAGGCGCCCGCGGCCGCAACGTCGGTTTCGTGTTCCAGCACTACGCGCTCTTCCGGCACATGAGCGTGTTCGAGAATGTCGCGTTCGGCTTGCGCGTGCGGCCGCGGGATCGGCGGCCGTCGGAGGAGCAGATCCGGTCGCGCGTGAACGAGCTGCTCGCGCTGGTGCAGCTCGACTTCCTCGCGCATCGGCTGCCGTCGGAGCTCTCGGGCGGCCAGCGTCAACGCGTCGCGCTCGCGCGCGCGCTGGCAGTGCAACCGGCGGTGCTCCTCCTCGACGAGCCGTTCGGGGCGCTCGATGCGAAGGTTCGCCAGGAGCTGCGCAGCTGGCTGCGGCGCCTGCACGACGAGATCGGGCTGACCAGCGTCTTTGTGACCCACGATCAGGAAGAGGCGCTCGAGCTCGCCGATCGCGTGGTCATCTTCAACCATGGCGTGATCGAGCAGGACGGCACGCCGGAAGACGTCGTCGATCATCCCGCGACGCCGTTTGTCGCCAACTTCGTCGGGCGGGTCAATGTGTTCCACGGGCGGCTCGAGTCAGGCAAGGCCCTGTTCGGGCCGGTGGTCGTGGATCATCCGACCCCGGCCGACGGCGCGACGCACGCCGAGGGCTACGCTCGGCCGCATGAGCTCGACGTGACGCGCGAGGATGTCGGCGGGGGGCTGTGGGCCACGCTGCGACACGCAAGCCCGGCCGGAGCATTCGTCAAGGTCGACCTGACCGATCCCGACGGCAAGCTCCTGCACGTCGAGGTCGGCCGCGAGCAATTCGACGCGCTCGCGGTCAACCAGGGGGACCGGCTTTACGTCCGCCCCCGCCGTCTGCGCGTTTTCCCGCGCGAGCGCGGCTGATCCGTGGGGTCAGACGGGGGTCTGACCCGGTCTGACCCGGTCTGACCCCGGTCTGACCCCGGCGGGTTGACAGGTCGGGGGGCGGACATGCTACGGTGACTGCTGACGGCATGATGTTCGTTCCCGCTTGCTGCTGTCGGCGCTCGCTCTCCACGTGTCGCTGCACCTGTACGGTGCCGGCGACCGGCCGGTGAGACCTGCGCAATCCCCGTAAGTTCTTCGCTCCCAGGTTTCTCCCGCTCGGCGCTGGCCTTTCCGCAATCCCTCAGCCACTAGTAGCGTCGATTTGTGTGTTCCGCGCCGTGCGCGGGAGTTTCCTGAATGCTGACACCAACGGATTACCCGGCGACCACGCCACCGGACGTGACTCAACTGCCGCATACGCCTGAATCGCCAGGAGTTCCGGCGCCCCTGGCCGGACGGGAACGCGACCACGCGGCGTCCGACGTCCCCGTGGATGGCTCGTCCGAGGCGCAGCGGCTGGACCATCTCCGGGCGCTCGAAGCCGAGAGCCTGCACATCATCCGTGAGGTCGTGGCGGAGTTCGCGCGGCCGGTGATGCTCTACTCCATCGGCAAGGACTCGTCGGTCATGCTGCGCCTGGCGCAGAAGGCGTTCTACCCCGCGCCGATTCCGTTCCCGCTCCTCCACGTCGACACGATGTACAAGTTCCGGGAGATGATCACCTTCCGCGACCGCTACGCGCGGCAGGTCGGGGCGCGACTCATCGTCCACACGAACAAAGAGGCGATCGCCGAGGGCACGCAGCCCTTCGCCGTCGGCACGCAGCGCTGTTGCGGCCTGCTCAAGACCAAGTCGCTCCTCGACGCGCTCGAGGCCGGCGGCTTCGACGCGGCGTTTGGCGGCGCCCGGCGCGACGAGGAGCGCTCGCGCGCCAAGGAGCGCATCTTCTCGCTGCGCGACCCCAAGGGACAGTGGGATCCGAAGCGGCAGCGCCCCGAGCTCTGGCATCTCCTCAACAGCCGCATCCGGCCGGGCGAGAGCATCCGCGTCTTCCCGCTCTCGAACTGGACCGAGCTCGACGTCTGGCACTACATCCAGGTCGAGCAGATCCCGGTCGTCCCGCTCTACTTCGCGCAGGAACGCGACGTCGTCGTGCGCGGCAACTCGCTGATGCTGCGCGAGCAGGAGTTCGTGCCGCTCCTCCCCGGCGAACGCACCGAGCGCGTGATGTGCCGCATGCGATCGCTCGGCTGCTCGCCGTGCACCGGCGCCGTCCGCTCGACGGCCGACACCGTGCCCAAGATCATCGAAGAGCTCATCTCCGTCCGCCAGTCCGAGCGTCAGCTGCGCGTCATCGACCACGATCAGGACGGCTCGATGGAGATGAAGAAGCGCGAGGGCTACTTCTGATGCCGGGCCTTCTCCGCATCTGCACCGCAGGCAGCGTCGACGATGGGAAGAGCACGCTCATCGGGCGGCTGCTGTACGACTCGCAGGCGGTGTACGAGGATCAGGTCAAGTCCGTCCAGGCCGCGACGCGCAACAAGACCGCCGGGCCGATCGACTTTTCCCTGTTCACCGACGGCCTGCGCGCCGAGCGCGAGCAGGGCATCACCATCGACGTCGCCTATCGCTACTTTGCGACCGCGCGCCGGAAGTTCATCCTCGCGGACACCCCCGGCCACGAGCAGTACACGCGCAACATGGCGACCGGCGCCTCGACGGCGGACGTCGCCATCCTCCTGGTCGATGCGCGACACGGGGTCAAGGAGCAGACGCGGCGCCACGCGCGCATCGCGCACCTGCTCGGCATCTCGAGCTTCATCCTGGCCATCAACAAGATGGACCTGCTCGATTTCGATCGCGGTGTGTACGACACGATCTGCGACGACTTCGCGGGCCTCGCGGGCGAGGCGACGGTCACGCCCATTCCGATGAGCGCGCTCCACGGGGACAACGTGACCGCGCCGAGCGATCGCACGCCCTGGTTCAAGGGGCAGAGCCTGCTCGACTTTCTCGAAACGGTGGACGTCGAGCGCCAGCACGCGGCGGCGCCGTTCCGCATGCCGGTGCAGCTCGTGCTCCGGCCGGATCAGGAGTTCCGCGGCTACGCCGGACAGATCGCCTCGGGCACGATTCGCCCCGGCGACAGCATTACCGCCTGGCCATCGGGCTGGACGAGCAAGGTGGCGCGGATCGTCACCTGGGACGGCGACCTCGACCTCGCGCACGCGCCGATGTCGGTGACGCTGGTGCTCGAGGACGAGCTCGACATCAGCCGCGGCGACCTGCTGGCCGTCGGACCGATTCAGGTCCATCGCCGGTTCTCCGCCAATATCGTGTGGATGGACGAGCGGCCGCTCGATCCCGGGCGCGTCTACCTCGTGAAGCACAACACGCGCATGGCGACGGCCGAAGTCGACCGCCCGCTGGCGCTCAACGAGATCGGGACGCTGACGGTGACCGCGTCGCAGCCGTTCGTCTTCGACCCTTACGTCGAGAACCGGACGACCGGCAGCTTCGTGCTGATCGATCCGGCGACCAACTTTACTGCCGGCGCCGGGATGATCCTGCGCCCGCTCCGGGACGAGTCTGGCGTCGGGGTCGGATCGGCCGCCGAGCGGCTGGCCCTGACCGCGCGCGCCGCGGCGACGGATGCCGAGGCGATCGAAGCCGTCCGCCGGTTGCTCGAAGAGGTGCTGGTATGAGCGCCGCCACAGAACTCGTCGCCACTCAACTCGCTGACGCGACGACACCGTGCGTCACCTCGAGCTTCCAGGCAGAGTGCGTCGTGCTCGTGCACATGCTGCGGGAGGTGAGGCCGGACATCCCGGTGCTCTTTCTCGACACCGTGCATCACTTTCCGCAAACGATTGCGTATCGCGACGAGCTGGCGTCGCGGTGGGGCCTGAACCTCGTGACGCTGCGGGCGGCCGAACCGGCGCCGGGACTGTGGCAGCAGGACACCAAGGCGTGCTGCGGCAAGCACAAGGTCGAACCCCTCTTCGGGGCGCTGGCGAACTACGACGTGTGGTTCACGGGCCTGCGGCGCGGGCAGTCGGCGTCGCGCGCCGGGCTCGAAGAAGTCGAGCCGTTCCGGCTGCCGAACGGCACGGTCTTGCGCAAGGTCAGCCCGCTCGCCGGATGGTCGACGAAGGATGTCTGGGCGTACGCCAAGGCCCACGACATCCCGCTCCTGCCCCTCTACGATCTCGGGTACACGAGCGTCGGTTGCGAGCCTTGCACGACGCTGCCAGTCGATCCCGGCAACGATCGCTCGGGCCGCTGGCAGGGCCAGAAGCTCGAATGCGGGATTCACATCCAGTCGGAGGGATGAGCGAGAACGCCGGAGTAGAATCCAGTCGTCATGACTGGAGCCTGCGATGCCGTTCGATGATTCCGCCTCTCGCCGACGCTTCCTCGGTGCCCTCGGCCTCGGCGGCTTGTTGACGGCCTGGAGGCCGCGCGCGCAGGCCTCCGCTCAAATCCCAGCTCCGGCAGCGGCACCCGCCGCGCCGTGGTGGCCATCGCGATGGGGTCAGGGCGACCAGGCCGGAGCGTCGAACTGGATCACCCCGGAGAAAGTACTGGATGCCGCGAAGTTGATTCGCGACGGGAAGATCTACCGGCTCGGCCGCACCTACGAGGCCGGGATGCCGCTCTTTGGCACTCGAACCTTCTCGGTGACTATCCCCGGCGGTCCGACCGGCGGGCCGTTCGGTGCCAACAAGCTGGTCTACCACGACGAGTTCGTCGCCGGACAGATCGGCCAGGTCGGCACGCAGTTCGACGGCTTCGGACACATCGGCATCCAGCGCGGACGCGACGGCGACCGCAGCGAGATGCGCTACTACAACGGGTTCACCGAGCAGGAGATCGCCTCGTCTGACGGGCTGCTGAAGCTCGGGATCGAGCAGGTGAAGCCGATCGTCACGCGCGGCCACCTGGTGGACGTCGCCGGGCTCAAGGGACGCACGTTGACGGCTGGAGAAGAGATCACCGTTGCCGACATCCGGGCCGCCCTCTCACGACAGGGCTTGCGAGAGGCGGACGTCCGGCAGGGAGACGCGATCCTCTTTCACACCGGATGGGGTCAGCTCTGGATGAAGGACAACGCCAAGTACAGCGCCAGCGAGCCGGGCATCGGCCTCGAAGTGGCGCGCTGGGTCGCGGACCGCGGTCTGTGCTTGACGGGCGCCGACTCGTGGTCGGTCGAGGTCATCCCGAATCCGGACCCCACGCTCGCCTACCCCGTGCACGCGGAGCTCCTCACCAAGCACGGCATCTTCAACCACGAGAACCTGATCTTCGACGCGCTGCTGGCCGATCGGAAGTACCAGTTCATGTACGTGTTCGTCCCCGTGCCGATCAAGGGCGCCACGGGTTCGCCCGGCTGCCCGATTGCGATGACCTAACCCGGCAGAACCGCACGGCAGATTCCGGCCCTAGCCCAGAGGTGAGTGGCGCGTCAGCGAAAGCTGACGGATTGCCACAGAACAGCCCTACATTAACGTCGTGGCAGGGCCGAGATGTGACAATTCAGTATGACCGGCACTGACGCGCTGCTCGGGGCCCCCTACCGATCCGACCGCACGACCATCCCGCCCGGCGTCCAGCGCAGGAATGCTGCGCGCACGAGCGCGGCGATCACGCGGTGGCACGCGGCGTCATCCATGCCCCACAACCGCGCCGCCTGGGCGGGGGTCAGGCGCAGACCCGGCATTTCGATGAACTCACTGCGAACGCGATCGACGAGGGGATGGTTCTCCATGGTGCAGTCTTCAGTCGACAGTCTTTCAGTCGGGACTCTCAGGCGTTGGTCTCAGACGACGGTTTCAGTCGACAGCCTCAGTCGACGTTCACCGTCGGCGCTTCCTATGACGGGAAGGAGCAAGAGGCACGCCAGGATCGCTGCTACTGACCTGATCGAGGTTTTGCTTGGAGTTTGCGGCAGGATCGGCCGATGGCCGCTCGACCACTGCCATGGCGGCGAGTGGCTCGTACGACAGAGGCGTATGCCTTAAGTGCGTTTACTACGTATTTGTAGGACTGTCCGATTGACTAGCCGGCCGGTTCGCCCGGCGGAACGGCCGCCGCTGGGCGCGCGGCTCGTCTGGCCGGCACGCCAGGCGACAGCTTCAGCCCGGACCGGATGCGCTCGAAGGTCTTCATCATCTCCTGCACCGGCCGTGGCACGCGGTTCAGCTTGAGGTGGACCCACCCGGTCTCGCGCACCAGCTGCTGCCCGGCGATGCGGGCGCAGAACAAGTGTCCCTGCCGCACTTCGCGCGCGACCGCCTGATACGGGATGATCGTGATGCCCATCCCGATGCGCACGAGCGCCTTGATGATCTCGACGTTCTCGGTTTCCGTCACGACCGTCGGCGTGATGTGTTCGGCGAGAAAGAACTCCTCGATCGCCTTGCGCGTGCCCGACCCGGCCTCGAAGAGCACGAACGGCTGACGCGCCAGGTCCTGGGGGGTGATCTGCTTCTTGCGCGCCAGCGGGTGTTGCGGCGCGGTCACGAGCAGCAGCTCTTCGCGCATCACCGGCACGCTCGTCAGCGCCGGATCGTCGACCGGCAGCGTCAGCAACCCGAGGTCGGCCGTGCCCGACCGCAA
This sequence comes from uncultured Acidobacteriota bacterium, assembly GCA_963847975.1. Taxonomy (GTDB): domain Bacteria; phylum Acidobacteriota; class Vicinamibacteria; order Vicinamibacterales; family 2-12-FULL-66-21; genus DATBJJ01. The sequence goes on from CAWKBU010000031.1 coordinate 215,382, forward strand.
CTGCCGGATGAGGCGCGGCGTGGCGCCCGGCATCAGCTTCACCTCGACGTTCGGATGCTCTTTCCGGAACGCTTTGAGGAGCGGGGGAAATACGTACAGGCAGACCGTCATCCCGCCGACCAGCCGGAGCGTGCCCTTGACCGACTGCTGCGTGTCGAGGATGGCCGCGCGCGTCTGCTCGAGGTCGTCAAACATCCGCTGGCTGAGCCCGAGGAGGGTCGTTCCCGCCGGTGTGATACGGATCTTGCGCCCGAGGCGCAGGAACAGCTGCTCGTTGAGCTCCTCTTCGAGGAGGAGGATCTGGCGGCTCACCGCCGACTGCGACAGGTGGAGCTGCTCGCCCGCGCTCGTGAACGAACCGGACTGCGCCACTGCCCGCAGAATCTCGAGTTGACGAAGATCCACGCCTGTTCCCCCCGATCCGACGCCGAAGTCAGAGTGGAAAGGGTGGTCCACCGGCGGGCTGTCGGTCAAGCCTATAGTGCCAATCGTTCGATCCCGTCGCGTTCTCTCCGGCCGGTGGGGGCCGGTGCGGTAACATGCCGCATCGCCCATGCGCATCGCCCTGGCCCAACTGAATCCCACGAGCGGCGACATCGACGGGAACACCCGGAAAGTCATCGACGCCATCGCCGATGCCTCCGCCCGCGGCGCCGATCTGCTCGTCACCCCGGAGATGGCCATCCCGGGCTACTGCATCGGCGACCTGGTCGAGGACGCCGGGTTCCTCGCCGCCAACGAGCGCGCGCTGCAGCGTGTCGCCGCCGCTGCCTCGTCGCTCACCGCCATCGTCGGCTTCATCGATCACCATCCGTCGGAGCGCAACGACAACGGCACGATTCTGAAGTACAACGCCGCGGCGGTCGTGTCGCAGGGGCGTGTGCTCCAGCGCGCCCACAAGTCGCTGCTGCCGAACTACCGCTACTTCGACGACAAGCGCTACTTCGCGCCCGCGCGCGCGCGCGAAACGGTCGACGTCACCCTCGGCGGGCGCTCGGTCAGGCTGGGCGTATCGATCTGCGAGGACATGTGGGACGAGTACTACGCCGTCAAGCCGCTGCCTGAGCTGGCGGCAGGGGGTGCGGACCTCCTCGTCAACATCAACGCCTCGCCTTTCTACCCCGGCAAGCGGCAGGAGCGCGACGCGCTCATCCGCCGCCACATCGCGCGGCTCGGCAAGCCGTTCGTGTATGTGAATACTTCCGGCGCCGCCGACAACGGAAAGAACATCATCCCGTTCGACGGCGAGAGCCTCGTCTACGCCGCCGACGGCCGGCTGCTCGCCGCTGGCCGCCAATTCGGCGAAGAGCTGCTCATCGTCGATCTGGACCCGAACAAGGCAGCGCCTCCAATCACGCTGCGCCCGCTCGAGCGTGAGCGCGAGATGTACGACGCGCTCGTCATGGCGCTTCGCGACTACATGTCCAAGACCGGGTTCACGCGCGCCGTGGTTGCGGTGTCGGGCGGCATCGACTCGGCGCTCGCCCTCGCGATTGCGGTCGACGCGCTCGGCCCGGACAACGTGTCGGCATTCAACATGCCGTCGCGATTCAACACCGAGACGACGAAGTCGATCGCGGCGCAGGTAGCGGGTGCGCTGGGCGTAGCTTACGGAGTCATACCGATTCAGGCCCTCGCCGACCACATCCAGCAGGAGTTCGAAGCGCACGCCCACCCGATTGCGCGCGGCTTCACGCGCGAGAACCTGCAGGCGCGCATCCGCGGCATCCTGATGATGGCCGAGTCGAACGATACCGGGGCGCTGCTCATCTCGTGCGGCAACGAAACCGAGATCGCGCTCGGCTACGCCACGCTCTACGGCGACATGTGCGGCGGCATTTCGCTCATCGGCGACCTGTCGAAAATCGACGTTTACCGGCTGGCGCGACACGTCAACGAGCGGCACGGCGCGGAGAAGATCCCCGAGGCGACGTTCCAGATCGTCCCGTCCGCCGAGCTCGCCGCGAACCAGTTCGACCCCTTCGACTACGCCGTCGTCGCACCGCTCGTCGGCGAGATGGTCGAGCGGCGCTTGAGCGCCGCGGATCTCCTCGAGCTCTTCGAACGGCGCGCGCTCGATCCGAATCGCTTCCCGCCCGATGCCGACGGCCGGACGGTGTACGACAAACACACGTCCGCGACGTTCAAGGCCGTGCTCGACGACACCGCCGGACGGCTGCGCCGGTCCGTCTACAAGCGACTCCAGGGTCCGCCCATCGTCGCCGTCTCGGAGCGGGCGTTCGGGTTCGATCTGCGGGAGACGATCATCAATGGGTGGACAGGCGCGAGAGGCGACGACGGGAACGCAGGCTGACTCTGCTAACTCTGTGGTGATAAATTCTTCGTGCTCTTCGTCATCTCCCCCGAGCCGAGAATAGAGGTCCGAATCATGCGCACGCTGATCATTGCTCTCGCGCTTGGCGCCTCCATGGCGCAGGCGCCGGCCGACGATTCCCGGCCGGCATCGTCGAACGTACTCAACGCCCAATATCCGCGCGTGCATGCCGACAACCGGCTCACCTTCAGGCTGACGGCGCCCAACGCCCAGAAAGTCCAGCTGCAGCCGGGCGGCGCGGACAACGGCCTCGGGAAGGGGCCGATCGACATGACCCGCGACGAGAAGGGGCTGTGGTCCATCACCCTCCCGTCCGCGGTCCCGGGATTCCACTATTACTGGTTCGTCGTCGATGGCCTCAATGTCAACGATCCTGGCAGCGAGACGTACTTCGGGTGGGGCCGGCAGACGAGCGGCATCGAGGTGCCTGAGCCGGGCGCCGACTACTACGACCTGCGCAACGTCCCGCATGGCCAGGTCCGGCTGCGGCTGTACGAGTCCAAGGTCACGGGTGCCTGGCGGCAGGCCTATGTCTACACACCGCCCGACTACGACGCCAACACCAAAACCCGATACCCCGTCCTCTATCTACAGCATGGCGCGGGCGAGAACGCGACCAGCTGGACCAAGCAGGGCCGCGCGCACATCATCCTCGACAACCTGATCGCCGCCGGCAAGGCCAAGCCCATGATCGTAGTCATGGACACGGGCTATGCGACCCGGCCGGGCGCGACACCGGTGCAGGGTGCGACCGGCACGCCCCAGATCCCCAACGCGTTCGAGGATGTCGTCATCAACGATCTGATCCCCATGATCGACGCCAGCTACCGCACGCTCGCCGACCGGGACAATCGCGCCATGGCGGGGCTGTCCATGGGCGGCGGGCAGACGCTCCAGATCACGTCCAAGAACCTCGGCACGTTCGCCTGGATTGGCTCGTTCAGCGCCCCGCTGCGCAACTTCGACATCAAGACGTCGATGAACGGGGTGCTTACCGATCCAGCGGCGTTCAACAAGAAGGTCCGGCTGTTCTGGATCGGCTCGGGAACCGGCGAAACTGCCATCCACGAGGCCGCATCGCAACTCGACAAGGCGCTCGAGGCTGCCGGCATCAAGCACGTCGCCTTCGTCTCGACCGGGACGTCGCACGAGTGGCAGACCTGGCGCCGCAGCCTCAATGAGTTCGCGGCGCGACTCTGGCGCTAAAGAAAGTGTGAAGTCTGACGTTCGAAGTCTGAAGTAGGGAAGCGGGAAATGTGAAGCCGGAAGTGGAAGTAGGAACTCCTGCTTCACTTCCTACTTCCCACTTCCCACTTCCCACTTCGCTACTTCAGACTTCAGACGTCAGACTTCAAACTTTCAGGGGCGGCGGTAACCGAACTTCCCGCCGCTTCTCCACGTAGGGTCCCACATGCTCGACGCCCTCGTTCAGGACACCCGCTACGCTCTGCGGTGGCTCCTCCGAAGCCCGGGATTTGCCGTCGTCGCCATCCTGTCGCTCGGTGTCGGGATCGGCTGCAACACCGCCATCTTTGCCGTCGTCGACGCGCTGCTGCTGCGGCCGCTCCCCGTCCGGCAGCCATCCCGGCTGGTCGACCTCTATACGAGCGGCGCGGACGGCGACACCTATTCCACCAATTCCCTGCCCGATATCCTCGATTATCGCGAGCTGAAAGGCGCGTTCGCTGACGTCGCCGGGTACTCCCCGATGTTCGCCGGGGTCAGCCGCGGCGGCCGCGCGCGGTTGGTGCTCGGCGAAGTCGTCACCGGCAACTACTTCACGACGCTCGGGGTCTCCGCCCGCCTCGGCCGCACGCTCCTCGCCGAGGATGACGCGCCCGACGCGCCCCGCACGGTGGTGCTGTCGAACCGGTATTGGCGGCGCGAGTTCGGCGGCGAATCGTCAGCCGTCGGGCGCACGCTCCGGATTCGTGGCCAGGAGTTCACCGTCGTCGGCGTGCTCGACGATGCGTTCACGGGCATGGTGCCGATGCTCGCCCCGGAAATCTGGGTGCCGGTGCGCTTTGCCGAAGAAGTCGAGCCGGCCGGCATTAACGAGAGCGTCCCGTCACCGACGGGTTCGTCGCGGCTCGATCGGCGAGGGCAGCGATGGCTGTTCGTCAAAGCGCGCCTCGCAGGCGAGACCTCGGTCGAGCAGGCGCGCGCCAATGTCGACGTCGTCGCCGCACGGCTGCGCACCGAGCACCCGCAAACGAACAAGGACCGTCGCGTCACGGTGCGGCCGACGGCCGACACGCGTCTCCATCCCGAGGCGGACAAGATGCTCGCGTGGGTCGTCTCGGGGACGATGCTCGCCGTCGGCCTCGTGCTGGTCATCGCGTGCGCCAACGTCGCCGGCATGCTGCTCGCGCGCGCCGCGGCGCGTCAGCGCGAGATTGCCATCCGCCTCGCGGTCGGCGCCGGTCGCGGCCGTCTCGTACGGCAGCTGCTGACCGAAAGCCTGATCCTGGGCGTTCTTGGCGCAGGGGTCGGCGTGCTGCTCGCGTCGTGGCTCACACGGCTCCTGACGACGTACCAGCTGCCGATTCCGATCGCGCTGTCGATCGATCTCCGGCTCGATGCCCGCGTCCTCGCCTTCACCGCTGGGGTCTCGCTCCTGACGGGCGTGCTCGCCGGCCTCGCACCGGCGCTGCGCGCCACGCGCGCCAACCTTGTGTGGGACCTCAAGGGCGACACCGCGGGCGGCCGCTTACGCGGCCAGCGCTGGACGATGCGCGATGTCCTGGTCGTCGGGCAGATGGCGGTCACGATCGTCCTGCTCGTAACCGCCGGCCTGCTCGTCCGCAGTCTGTCGGCGGCGCAGAAGGCCAACGTCGGCTTCGCCACCGACGGCCTCGCGATTGTGTCCGCCGATACCGGCATGCTGCGCTACACGCCAGAGCGCAGCCAGCGGTACCTGGAGCGAGGTCACGCGCCGCATCGAAGCGATCCCCGGCGTGAAGGGCGTCGCCACCGCCTCCCGGCTGCCCTTTTCGCTCAACTTCAATCGCTCCAGCATCGCCGTGCCGGGCCGTCAGAAGGCGGCTGACGAGATGGGCACGGCGATCAACAGCGCCAGCGTCTCGCCCGGCTATTTTTCGACGCTCGGCATCGGTGTTCTCGAGGGCCGGGCGTTCGCTGACTCGGATGTCCCTGGTGATCGCCGCGTGGTGATCGTCAGCGAACTGTTTGCCCGGACGTATTGGCCCAACGAGAGCGCGATCGGCCGCAGCGTCTACGAGCGCACGCTCAACAGCGGGCGAGCGTTCGAGATCGTCGGCGTCGTCGCCAATCACACGCTCCAGACCGTCGGCGAGACGCCGCAGCCAGCCATCTACTTCGCCTCGACCCAGCGGCCAAGCGGCTACAACGTCATCGTCGCCCGCACGTCGAGCGACGATGGGGCGTTGGTGAGCCGGATGCGCGAGACACTCGTCGGGCTCGAGCCCGATTTGCTGCTGATGGAAAGCCAGACGATGAAGGGCCAGATGCAGGGGATGCTCTTCCCGGTCCGCGTCGCGGCCGCGCTCGTGACGGCGTTCAGCGGCCTCGGGCTGGCGCTGGCGGCGGTCGGCCTCTACGGCATCATCGCCTTTGCGGTCGCCGAGCGCACGCGCGAGATCGGGATCCGCATGGCCATCGGCGCGCGGCCGGGGGCCGTCGTCCGCCTCGTGCTCCGCCAGGGCCTCGGGCTGGCAGCCGCTGGCCTCATCGTCGGCTCGCTGCTGGGCGCCCTGGCGACACGCATGGTGGCCGGCGCGCTCTACGGCGTCAGCGTCGCCGACCCGATCGCCTGGGGAACGGCTGCCGCGGTACTGTTGGCGGCCGCGATGGCCGCCAACGCCGTCCCCGCCTACCGAGCCGTGAGAATCGACCCCGTGCGCGCCCTGAGGAACTGATGCGGTGGGGTCAGGCCGTGAATCGTGAATTTTTCACGATTCACGGCCTGACCCCAATTCACGATTCACGGCCTGACCCCGGCCAGCTCGGTGACGGCGGCCGACAGCAGGCGCACCTTCGGTTGATCAGCCGGCGCTCGAGGCGGCCGTGTTCAGCTGCGCCGCCACCTTCTTCAACGCCTGCTGACGCGCGCCGCCCGACAGCTTCTCGGCACTCGCGAGCTCGGTCCGGGTCGTGCCGATGGCCGCGGCGGCGAGCCCCTTCGAACGTTCGAGCTGATCGAGGTAGGCGCGCGCCTTCGCGAAGCTCGCCGGCCACACCAGTTTGCGCTGCTCCTGGGCGTTCAGGTAGTCGAAGCGCACGGTCTTGGCGGCATCGATCTCGTTCTGGGTGATGAGGCCGCTCGGCAGGAGCTCGAAGATGTCGAGGCCGCGCTGGATCTCGGAGCTCACGATCAGCCCGTTGTACCAGTAGACCGACCACGAGCCACCCGTGATCATCCGCGTGCCGTCGAGCGGACCGCGATCGAAGAAGGCGATCTCCTGCGGCTTGGAGACGTCCGTCCAGTCGAAGATCGAAATCCCGCCCTGATACCACCCCTGGACCATCACCTCGCGTCCGGGGATCGGGATGAGCGAGCCGTTGTGCGCGACGCAGTTCTCGAACGACGTCTGCGCCGCCGGAATCTTGTAGTAGCTCTTGAACACCATCTTGCCGTTCTCGATCGTAAAGAGCGCGTTGGCCCCCCACTCGAGCTTGTCGGTGTCGCGGCAGCGCGGCTGCGTTCCGCCGCCCCACTCATCCGAGAACAGAATCTTCGAGCCGTCGTTGCTGAAGGTGGCCGAGTGCCAGAACGACATGTTGATGTCGGCAGCCTGGTCGATGCGCTTCGGGCTCACGACGTCCTTGATGTCGAGCAGCAACCCATAGCCGCCGCAGGCGCCGCCAGCCAGACCGATGTCGGGATAGACAGTGATGTCATGGCACTGATTCGGCCCGCTGTTGCCGCGGCCACCGCCAGGGCCACCTGCCCTGCCGGCCGGGGGCGCACCAGCTGCCGCCGCGGCAGGCGCACCTGCCGGGGCTGCAGCACCGGGGGCGGCAGCCGCCGCCGGGTCAGCTCCTCGTCCCGCGCCGCCACGGCCTGGCTCGACGCGGCGCGGCGGCGGGGCGAGACCGTAGAAGATCCGCGGCGAGCTGACGATCGCCGCCGTCTGCGGCGCCGCGAGCGGCACCTTGATCACTTCGAGGCGGAAGCGCGCGCTGTCGGGATCATCCACCGGGCCGTCCTTGCAGCCCGGCAGCTCGTCGGCCGAGCGAACACCGGCCGAACCGGAAACATAGATGTAGACGTTGTCCTTGTCGCGCGGGTCGGTGACGACCGTGTGCGTGTGGGACCCGCGGCACGTCTGCACGTTGGTGACGTACTTCGGGGTCGCCATGTTCGAGATGTCGAAGATCCGGATGCCCCGCAGCCGTTCCTTGCTGACCGGCTCCGGCACGCCCTGGATGCCACAATCGACGCGGCCCGTCTGGCCCTCGCCCGACACGAACAACAGGTTCTTGTAGACCGACACGTCGCTCTGCGACGCCGGGCAGACATACGTCAGCACGAGCGACGGCTTGGTGGCGTTCGAGATGTCGAAGATCTGGAAGCCGTTGTAGTTGCCCTGAATGGCGTACTTCCCGGTGAACGCGAGGTCGGAGCTCGTCACGCCGAGGAACTTGGCGTCGGGCGGGGTCGTCGACACGAGCTTGACGTTCCATGCCGCCTGGGCCGCATCCCATCGACCCGGCGCCAGGCCGACACGTGGGTCGGGGCTCGGGGCGGTCGCCGAGACGATTGGCGTCACCGGTCCGGGCATGACGGCCGGGGGCGGAGGCGGGGGCGGCGGGGGCGGCCCGCCTCGACCGCCACGGCCCCGGCCCGCTGCCGGTGCAAAGTCGTCTGCCGGCGGCGTGGCGGCCGGCGGCGGTGTCGTGGCGGGCGCCGCGGGTGTGGCAGCCGGCGGCGGCGTGGCCGCCGGAGCGGGCGTACTAGCCGGTGCGGCGGCGCTGGCCGGCGGATTCGCTGCCGGTGACGCCGGCGCAGTGGACTTCGGCGCGCACGCTACCACGATCATCGTGGCGGCGAGCGATACATAGGCGAGCGATCTCATGAATGAGTCTCCGTTCGGGGACCAAAAATATAAGGATGGCGACTTCACTGCGGCGTGCGTTTATCCAGACTCTCCAGCATCTTCTGCATCCGTTCGATCTCGGTGGACTGGTCGGCGTAGATGTCCGACGCGAACTTGTAGACGTCGTCGTCCTGAAGCGCGCCGAACGAGGCGAAGAGATCGTCGACCATCTTGATGGCGCCTTCGTGGTGGCGGATCATCGCGTTGAGGAAGAGCCGATCCCACTCCGCGCCGCTGGCCTTGTCGAGGCGAGCCAGGTCCTCCGGGCTCAGCATCCCCGGCATGAGCATGTCGTGCTCAACGCCGTTCATCTTCATCCGGTGATGGGTCGCGTTGGCTGCGGGCACGACCTCGCCGCGGTCACGCAGCCAGTTGCGCATGAACTCGATCTCGTCGCGCTGGGCGACGACCTGGCGCTCACAGAGAATGCGCACGTCCGACCGCGCACCGTGCGATGCCGCCCAGCCGGCAATCAGGACCGCCTGGGCGTGGTGAGGAATCATGCCCGACATGAAATCGACGTCGGCCTGACTGTAGGGCTGCCGGACGAGATCGGGCCGGGCTTTTGGCTCGGCTGTCTGCCCAGGCCCCGACTGCGCCCCCGCGGCGGACACCGCCGTCGCGACCAACAAGCCGGTCGCGATCAGTCGACGAAATGAAAATCTCAGATGTACTCCCAGGATTCCGGAATGTTAAGACATTCGCCGCTGGGATGGGAAGTGGGGCTGATATTCCGGGCCAGACTGAGCGCTATTCGCGGACCGATCCCCTGGCGGGATCGCTCATCCGAGCCGTGCTCAGAACAACAGCTTGACCGCAAGCTGCACGACTCGCGGGTCGCCGGCGGTCGTGATGGTCCCGAACGACGACGCCCCGAACGTGCCGTTCGGCGGCCCGAGCGGCGGGGTGTTGGTGGCGTTGAAAACCTCGGCGCGAACCTCGAGCAAGGTCGCGCCGCGCAGCGGCACGCGGCGCATGAGCGCCAGGTCGAGATTCCGATAGCCCGGACCACGAACGGGATTGCGCGAGCTCGTGCCGATCGTGAATTGCGGCGCGGCGGCGAACGCCGCGGTGTTGAACCAGCGGCTCACCGTGCGCTCATCGGAGTGCAGCTCGGGGTTACCAACCATATTGGGACGCTGCGTCCCGAATCCCGCGAACGCGTTGTTGTTGGTCGACTGCGTCACAGCAATCGGGACGCCCGACTGCAGCGTCATAAGCCCGGTCAGCGTCCAACCGTTCGCGACGGCTCCGAGCACGCCGGACAGATGACGCCAGCGATTGACGCCGAACGGAATATCCCACACCGCCGAGGCGACAAAGACATGCGGAATGTCTCCCGTCGAGTAGTCGCGTTCGAGCCGTCGATTGAAACTGTCGGCGACCGGGTAGTTGGCAACCGGCCCGGTCAGAATCGACGCGTCGAACACGGACGAGGCATCGTCGAGCAGCTTCGAGCGCGTGTAGCTCACGAGATACGACAAGCCGCGCGAGAAGCGCTGCTCCACCTTGACGTAGGCGCCGTTGTAGATCGTCGTCCCGACGTTGTTGCGGTAGAGACTGACGGTCGTGTACTGGGGATACGGCTTGAGTAGCTGCGCCACTGGAATCGTCGGATCGCCCAGAGATGATGAGCGGGGGATGGTGCCGAAGAACGGATTCGGCACGCGTTGCAGCAGGGCCGAGCCCTGCGACAACTGCTCGACCGTCAGCTGATTCAGGTTGGTATCGGGGATGCCCACGCGCGTGATCTTCGACCCGACGTAGGCCACTTCCACCGAGATGTTCGGCGTGATTTCACGCTGCGCCGAGGCATTCCACTGCTGGACGTAGCCTGAGCCCAGGTCGCGATCGACGGAGAAGACGCCCTGTCCAAGTCCGGCATCAGGCGTCAGCGGAATGGGCGCCACGGACGGCCCGCTCGCCAGTGTGAACGCCGGAACGACGTTGTCGAGCGTGCGCTGCGAGACCGTTTGGAGAAACGGGAATACCGGTGTCGTGAAAGGCGTCGTGATGCCGGCCATCTCGATGAAGACGAGGCGTAGCCGGTCCGCACGACCGTCTTGTCGCTCACGCGTCCGACCAGGCCGAGCCGAGGACCGAGGTTGAGCCAGTGCAGCTCACGGGCGGCGCGCGGGTGCCCGTCCCGTCCCAGGTACTCGAGCGCTCGCGTGTCGAGGTTGAAGACGGCGGCCTGGTTGTCGATCTCCGTCGACGGGAAGTTCAGCGTGTAACGCAGTCCGCCGTTCACCGTGAGCCGCGGCGAGACCCGCCAGTCGTCCTGGACGAAGTACTCCTGGAAATGCGCGCGGTTGCGGACGCGATTGTTCTGCAGATCGATCGAGAACTGCTGGACCTGACCGAGAAGAAAGCTGGCAAGGGGCGTCCCGGTGTTCGCCGTGCCGGGCAGATCGGTGAAGAGGTTGCTGAAGGTGAACGCGCCCGTCGGCGACGGCGGCTGGATGACGTTGAGGCGTTCCCAACGAAGGTCAGCGCCGGCCTTGATGGTGTGGCGGCCGTTCACCCACGTCAGCGTGTCGGCAATCTGCGTCACGCTCGTGCTGAAGTCGGTCGCGGTGTTCGGCGGCGAGCCAAGCTGCTGATAACCAGCGATCAGGAACGTCGGCAGCGTGTTCGGAAACAGCGCCGTCGACGGGAATGCCCGGGCAGATTGAGCGCGTCTGATGCCGGGGCGTCAGGCTGGCGGCCGTTCGGCCGACCGACCGGCGCGTGTCGCCGATCCGCAGCTCGTTGAGCAGGCGCTCTGAGAACGCACGCTGATAGCTCGACGCGAAGGACCACGCCGTGGTGCCCTGCGGACCGAGGGTGCCGCTGGTCACGCCGCTACCCTCGGGCAAAGGCGTCACCGGCAGGAACGTCTCCTCGAAGCGCGTGAGCCGGGCAAACACCTGACCGAGGTCTCGGTCCCATCGGTGATCGATGCGCGCGCTGAACTGATCCTGATCGACGGTCTCGTTGTCGACCCGGCGGTAGTTGTTGGCCGTGCCGGGGCCGGTCGGAACCGGATAGCGCTCCAACAGGGCGACCGGGCGACGGTGTCGAATCGCCCGGCCGGGAATCGTGTTGCCCGGAAACGGCGAGCGCGTGAACCCGCCGCCACCGAGTGGGCTGGTCGTCGCCGGGTCGTAGATGATGGGCACACGGCCGCCGATAGCTTCGGAGAACACGCCCTGACGCTGCAGCAACGTTGGCACCGTGGAGATCACCGTGCGGCCAATCGTCTGCCGCTGCCCCTGGTAGTCAGCAAAGAAGAACGTGTGGTCCTTCCTGATCGGCCCGCCCGTCACGCCACCAAACTGCTGGCGGCGAAACTCCGGCTTCTGGCCGGTCGGCGCGAAGTAGTTGCGTGCGTTCAGCGACTCGTGACGCACGAACTCGAACGCGGTGCCGTGCCACGTGTTCGTCCCCGACCGGGTCGTCAGGTTGACGACACCGCCGTTGAAGCGGCCGAACTCGGCCGGCGGGCTGTTGCTCTCGATCTTGAACTCCTGAATCGCGTCGATATTCGGGAAAGAAGGCGACTTGACCAGGTTCGGGCTGCAGTACGGAGATGCCGTCGAACAGGTATTCATTGGTCCGCGGCCGCCCGCCGTTGATGCGAGGCAGCGACGACCCCGGGGGCAGCGCGACGCCCGGCGCCAGCCCGGCGAGCGTGATGAAGCTGCGGCCGTTCAGCGGCAGCTCGGCAATCTTCCGCTGGTCGAGCGCCTGACCGAGGCTTGACGTATCGCTGCGAAGGAGCGGCGCGTCAGCGGTCACGGTGACGGCCTCGGCGACGCCGAGCTCGAGCCTGACGTCGATGCGAACCGTCTCACCGGTCACGATGCGAACACCCTCGCGGACGGTCGCACGGAACCCGACCAGCTGGATGCGGATCCGGTAGATGCCGGGCGCGAGACCCTGGAAGGCGTAGCTGCCGTCGGCGGCCGTGGTCGCGTCGCGCGACGTCCCCGTGCTTGCCGAGGTCACCGTCACCGAGGCACCGGGCACGGCCGATCCGGCCTGATCCGAGACGTCGCCCGCCAGGGCGCCGCGCCCAATCTGGGCCGCGGCCGGCCAGGCGCAACCCAAACCCACCGCCAGAGAGACTACCGTGCCAATCCACCATCGCAGCGTCATTTACAGCGTCGACCTCGTTTCCGAAGTCTCACACTGTAGATCGGCGCGAAGCGATACTCAAATCGACTTGAATCGTATTGAACCGGCTTGCAATGACCACCGGTCCCGCGAGTGTGGCGACGGCGCCCTTACTTCACCGGCTGCGCCAGCCCGGCGGCGATCGCGCGATCGATCACGATGCGCATCTCCTCCATCGCGCGCTGCGCGTGCTCGCCGATCTCCCGCCCCATCTCGCCCAGGTGCTTGCCCATCTCGGCGAACGGTTCGGCCAGCTCGCGCATCGGCCGCTCGATCGCACGAAGGTGCTCTTTGGCCTCGTGCAGCTGCTCGCGATGACGCTCGAGCCCTTCACGCATTGAGTGATCGACCTCGTGGCGCACCTGCTCGTGGACATCGCGCAGTTCCTCGTGCAGGTGGCGCATCGACTCGTGGAGCCCATCGAGTTCCTTCAGCTCCTCGAGATGCTTGAGTTGTTCGAGGTCCTTCAGGCCTTTCAGGTGCTTCAGTTGCTTGAGCTCCTTGAGTTCGTTCAGACCATCGAGGTCGATCTCGTCGATGTTCAGGTTCTCGAGCACTCGCATCGCCATCTCTACCGCCGAGGCGCCGATCTCGGCGCCCAGCTGCCCGGCTTCGCTGACCAGACGCGAGTCGTGGCTGAACTTTTCCATCGCCTCGATCTGGCCGGACACCTGCTCGGACACCAGTTGCCCCAGTTGCTTCTCGTTGAAGTCCTGCCAGGCGGCCCGCGCCTGGCGCAGCACTTCTTCGTCGCGGATCACGTACTCGCGGCCCTCGCGGCGGACCCACAGCATGGGCTCGCCATTCCGCTGATGGCGAAGCGCCCGCTCCAGATCCTGGTCCGAGCCCGAAACGGTGCGCTGTTTGTCGCCGAGCAGGAGGACGAAGTTCGTGACCGGCGCCGCGCCCGCGCGCTTTTCCTGTGGCATCGATCCGACGGCCGATTCGACGTCGATCGGTTCAGGCGCCGTGGCGCGCTCCAGCACGGCCGCGGCCTCTCCGGCCGGCACGGCGGGAACGGGCCTCGCCACGAGGCGCAACGGTACCAGCGCGAGCACCGCGACGGCGACGGCGGCGACGGCAACAGCGCGCGACCGGGGCGCGCTCGACGACAACTCCTGCAGCATGGCAATCCTCCGCTTCAAATGCACGAACGACCAGGCGGCGTTGGCCGCCGCCCCAGCCTGCGGGCGCGACACGCCGAGCGCCAGGAGCAGGCATCCGTACTCGCGCGGCGCGGCGTCGAGCGTTTCGACCACGGCCGCGTCACACGCCGCTTCTCGCGCCACTGAATACTCGCGCGCGACGAAGTGCGCCAGGGGGTGAAAGAAGAACAGCCGCTCGGCAAGCGCCGGCACGCATCCGAGCCACAGGTCGGCGCGCTTCAAGTGCGCGAGCTCGTGGCAGAGCGCCATCTCGCGCTGCCGATCGCTCAAGGCGGTGAAGCGCTCGCCGGGCAGCAGGACCACCGGACGGAAGAGTCCCGTCACGAGCGGCGTCTCGATCCGATTCGGAGACGCGCACCGCGGGCACGCGGCGCAGCGCGAGGCGCGCCGCGAGGTCGCGCGCGCGCGCGTCGACGTCGGCGCCGGCCGGCGTGGACGTGCGGACGAGGGCTGACGTATCGGACCAGCGCCGAACCCCGACCGCCGCGAGCAGCAGCAGCCCGCCCGTCCAGGCGAGCGCCGCGTACGACGACCATTCAGCGAGGCCGCGCAGCGGTTCGACGAGCGACGATCCGCCCGCGGCGCGCGCACGGGACGCCGACCGCGATCCGACCTGCGGCTCGATGACCTGGCTGGACCTCGACGGAGAACTGGCGTCAACGGCCCGGGGCCCGTGCACCGCGGCCGAGGGCGACAAAGACTCACCGAATGTCGGCAGGATCGGGATGGCGATCGGCGCCGTCCACACCAACGCGAGCACGAACTTCGCCGCCGCGCACCACCAGAGCAGCGTGCGGGTGGCGGGCGCGAGCGTCAGGGCGCGACTGAGCGCCCAGATGGCGGCGACGACGAGGGCGCCTTCGAGCGAGGCGCGTGCGAGCGTCCACATCATGATCCGTCACCCGTCCTTTCGCCGGCCGGCGTGCAGCCGCGCCACGATCTCCTCGAGCTCACGCAGCTCGTCGTCGGAGACCCGGTCCGCTTCGGATAAATACGCGAGGAAAGGGGAAACCGATCCGTCGAGGCTGCGCTCGACGAACCGCTGGACCGCGCTCTTGAGGAGGTCGGCCGACGAGGCCCGCGCGCGGTAGCGGTAGACGCCGTCGGCCATCCGCCGGCCAAGGTGCCCCTTGAGCCGCAGGCGCTCCATCATCGTCAGCACCGTCGAGCGCGCGAGGCCCCGTGGGGCGCCGAACGTATCCGCCGCCTCGCCGACGGTCACGCTGCCCTGGTCGGCGATGTGCCGGAGAAGGGCTAGTTCCTGTTCACCAATCGAAGGTTCGACCATGCCGGGCTCCAGTGACTACAGCTGTCGTCAGGAACGATAGCATTGACGACAGCTGTAGTCAACATGGGCTCGGCTGGGCTAGCGGTCAGGACAGGGTGTGGCATCCTTGCCGAGTACAAATCCTCAACCTGGCGCGTAAGAGGAGGGTCAACACCACCCACTCGAGGAGTCAGACATGGACAAGGCTTACGCGACCCAGCTCGCCAACATCGAGAAACGCTCTGGCAAGTCGATCGATGCCCTGCGCACGCTCATCAAACAGAGCGGCTTCGTCAAGCACGGCGAGATCCGCGACATGCTCAAGCGCGACCTGGGCATGGGCCATGGAGACGCCAATACGCTCGTGCACCACGTGCTGCAGTCCGATGGCGCGAGCGCGGCGGAAGCCGCTCAAAAGACCGCGGTCGATGTGCTCGACGAGATCTACTCCGGCGCCAAGGCCCACCTGCGGCCGGTTCACGACCGCATCATGAGCGCGGTTGACGGGTTCGGCCCCTTTGAAATCGCGCCCAAGAAGGGCTACGTCAGCCTGCGCCGCAAGAAGCAGTTCGCGATGATCGGACCGACGACGAACACCCGTGTCGAAGTCGGTCTGAACATGAAGGGCGTCGAAGCCACCGAGCGGCTCGTGGCCCTTCCGGCGGGCCAGATGTGTCAGTACAAGGTCAAACTGAGCGGCGTCGCGGACGTGGACAAGGCCCTCATCGGCTGGATCCGCCAGGCCTATGACGCCGCTGGGTGAGCAACCGGTCTGGGGTCAGGAAGTGAATTTCGTGACTCGGTTTCGTCCAGAAGCCGGCGGCACCGCCGTGTGATAATCGGCGCCGATGGCCGCTCGTGCCGTCCAGGCACGGGCCACGTCATCGCGGGATATTCACTCTCGTCGTCCGCGAGGTCCGTCATGTCGAGATCGTCCCTGCCTCTTGGCTTGTTGTCAGCCGTTCTATTTGCGACTTTCCTGGCGCTCTCGCCACACGCCGCGCAGACCCAGCGTGACAGCACGTCCGCCGATGCGAGACTACGCGCCCTCTATACCGACGAGTGGAACTGGCGGCAGAAAGAGCTGGCGCAGAGCGGCGCGCAACCCGGGGATCCAAGCGACCGGTTTCCGAGAGTGGATGCCGCGTCGCAACAGGCACGGCTCGCGTACTGGACGCGGGCGCTCGCGACGCTCGACAGCATCCCGTTCGACCAGCTCTCGGCAGAAGAGAAGGTGAACGCACAAGTCTTCCGCACGTCGATCCGCGCCCTCGCCAACGACGTCCGCTTCCGCACCTACGAAGCGCCGTTCAACAGCGACACGTTCTTCTGGACCGAGTTCACGCCCCGCCAGGGCTTCCCCACCGCCACCGCCTATCGCGCGTATCTCGGCCGTCTTCGCGACGTGCCGCGATACTTCGACGAACAGATCGCCAACATGCGGGCCGGCCTCGCGCGCGGTTTTACCGTCCCTCGGGTATCCGTCGTCGGACGCGACAAGACGATCGAGCCGTACGTCAAAGGCGACGCGTCCAATCCGCTCTACACGCCGTTCGCGCAGATGCCCGCGACGATTCCGGCAAACGATCAGGCGGCGCTGCGGGCCGAGGCCGTCACCGTGATTCGCGAGACTGTGGCGCCCGCTTACGTCAAGTTGCTGGCCATGATGCGTGACGAGTACCTGCCCAAGGCCAGAACCACGCTCGCCGCCTCGACGATGCCGGACGGCGACGCGTTCTATCAGGCGATGATCGAAAAGTTCACGACCCTGACCCTGACGGCACGTCAGATCCACGACATCGGCCTGAAGGAAGTCGCTCGTATCCAGGCGGAGATGGAAGCGGTGAAACAGCAGGCCGCCTTCAAGGGCACGATGGCGGAGTTCTTCACCTTTCTGCGTACCGATCCCCAGTTCTACGCCAAGACGCCGCGCGAACTGCTGTCGTACTCAGCGTATGTGTCGAAGAAGGCCGACTGGAAACTCGCCGAGACGATCGGGTTCCTGCCGCGGCGCCGGCACGGTATCCGGCCGGTGCCGGACGCGCTGGCGCCGATCTACACCGGCGGTCGTGGCGGGCTCGAGTCGTGCCTGATGAACACTTATAACCTGCCGGCGCGTCCGCTCTACACACTGGCGTCGCTGACGCTGCACGAGTGCACGCCCGGCCACAGCTTCCAGGCGGCACTCGCGCTCGAAGGACCCGAGCGTCCGCCGTTCCGCAGGGCGACGTCGTTCTCCGGTTACGGCGAAGGCTGGGGACTGTACACCGAGTGGCTGGGCACCGTGATGGGCATCTACGAAACGCCGTACGAGGACTTCGGGCGGCTGACGTACGAGATGTGGCGGGCGAGCCGTCTCGTCATCGACACGGGCATCCACCAGTTCGGCTGGACGCGCGAGCAGGCGATGGAGTATCTGCGCACGCGTGCGGCGCTGTCCGAGCACGAGATTACGACGGAGGTCGAACGCTACATCGCGTGGCCGGGGCAGGCGCTGGCGTACAAGCTGGGCGAAATCCAAATCCGCCGCCATCGCCGGGAAGCCGAGGAGAAGCTGGGCGCGAAATTCGACCAGCGTCCGTTCCACGACGCCATTCTGGCGATCGGCTCCGTGCCGCTTCCAGTACTCGAAGAGCGCATGGCCGAGTTCATCCGGGGGCAGGGGGCAGGCCATGAATCGTGAATATCGTGACTGGCCTGCGGCCGCGGCCTGATCGACTGTCCCTATGGCAGACGAGGTCAAGAACTACATCACGCCGGGCGGCTTTCGGCGACTCCAGGAGGAGCTCGCACGCCTGTGGAAGGTGGAGCGGCCGCCGGTTGTCGCGACCGTAACCTGGGCCGCGGGCAACGGCGATCGCTCGGAAAACGGCGATTACATCTACGGCAAGCGCCGGCTGCGCGAGATCGACCGGCGTATCCGCTATCTATCGAAGAGTCTCGACCGGGCCGTCGTGGTCGACAACGCGGGCAAGACGCATGAGCGCGTGCACTTCGGCGCGACCGTCACGATCGCCTTCGAAACGGGCGACGAGCGCGAGGTCACCATCGTGGGCGTGGACGAGCTCGATTCCGGTGACACCCGCGTGTCCTGGCGCTCTCCACTGGCCAGAGCGCTGCTGACGGCACACGTGGGCGACACCGTGACGCTGCGCGCACCGCGTGGCCCCGAGCGCCTCGAGATCGTCGCGGTTCGCTACGACGACCTGCGCTAGCATGCCCGCCGGTTAGCCCGAGGAAAGGCAGCCGCCAACCCCTTCGTCGCGGAGTCCGTCCAAGCCCATGGAATGGAACACTTCTACCGCGAGCTCAAGTACCTCGGCGCGCTCGCTCCTCGCGCGGCCGTCGTTCTCGGTGACGGCGATAGCGACGTTGGCGCTCGGCATCGGCGCCAATACCGCTATCTTCAGCATCCTCCACGCGCTCGTGCTGCGTAGCCTGCCGGTCACCGATCCCGCGCGACTCGTCGTCATCACCCGCAACCAGGGCAATCAGGTCAGTGAGCAGATTCCCGCTTTTCCAGCACTACAAGGCGCACAGCACGACGCTCGACGGCGTTCTCGCCTTTCGGAGCGCGCACTGGCGCGTAACCACTGCGGAGCGGACCGAGCGCATCAGCGGGACGCTGGTCTCCGGCAACTACTTCTCCGTGCTGGGCGTCCGTCCGGCGCTGGGCACGCTCATCGAAGAAGACGACGACACGATTCCGGACGCCGGCGGCCCCCGCGGTGCGGTCGCGGTGCTCAGCGACCGACATTGGGTGCAGCACTAGGCAGTCAGCCGGCAGTCATCGGCGCGCCCATCCTCCTCAACGCCCGCACATTCACCATCGTCGGCGTCGCGCCGCCCGGCTTCAGTGGCACCGAGGTCGGCGAGGCCCCGGACGTGTTCGTGCCCGATGAGATGGTGCAGCCGATCCTCCCCGGTCTTGGCTCGTCGCTGACTCAGCCGCGGAGCAACTGGATGCAGGATGATCGGGCGCCTGAAGCCGGGCGTGACCCGCAGGCAGGCAGAGGTGGAGCTGACGACGCTGCTGCAGGCCTACAACCAGGAGATCCTGCGCGACCCCGAGGCCGAGAGTTCGGCGACGCCTGGCGCCGGAACGCTGGCGCAGCAGTACGTCACGCTGCTCGACGGCAGCGCCGGGCTCTCGAACGCTGCGACAGCGCTACTCGCAGCCGCTCGTCGTGCTGATGACGGTGATGGGGCTCATCCTGCTCGATCGCCTGCGCCAACGTCGCCAACCTGACGCTCAGCCGAGCCGCGGCACGGCGGCAGGAGATCGCCATCCGTCTCGGCGCTCGGCGCCTCCGCGCGCGGCTCGTCTCCCAGCTCCTGGTCGAGAGCCTGCTCCTCGCCGGCGCCGGCGCAGCCGCCGGCGTCGTCGTGGCCCGAGTCGGCCGCGACTTGCTGCTGACCTACTTGCCGCAGGAGCAGACGCTGTCGGCGCCGCTCGATCTCGACTGTCCTGCGTCTTCACGCTGGCGCTCACGGCGGGCGCGGCGTTGCTCTTCGGGTTGCTGCCGGCATGGTCGAGCACCGCGGTTGATGTCGCGCCGGTACTCCGCGACGGCGGCGCCGGCCAAGTCGGCCACGCATTCCATTTCGCAAGGGCCTGGTCGTGCTGCAGGTGAGCGTCTCGCTCGTCGTCGTCACCGGCGCGGTGCTCTTCCTCCGGTCGCTGCATGCGCTGCTCTCGCTCGAGACCGGGTTCGCACGGCAGAACATCCTGGTGGCATCCGTGGACGTGCTCGCCGAGTCGACTCGATGGCCGACCTACCGCCGCTTGCTCGAGCAACTGCGCCGCGTGCCGGGCGTGCTGGCGGCCGAGCACCGCCGACTCGGGTCCGCTCGGCACCGGCACGGGCTGGACCATCTACATCCCGGGATACACGCCCAAGGCCGATGAGCCGCGCTCCTCGCCATGGGTGGGCTTCATCTCGCCTGACTACTTCAAGACGATGATGGTGCCGCTGCAGCTGGGTCGCGATTTCGACGATCGCGATTTGCAGGCGGAGGCGCCGATGAAGTTCATCGTCAACGAGACGTTTGCGCGCCACTACTTCGGCGACGAGAATCCGATCGGCCGCATGGTGGGACTGAGCCGAGACAAAGCCGACGTCGAGATCGTCGGCGTCGTCAAGGACACGAAGTACACGGGACTGCGGGAGGAGCGGATCCGAATGGTGTACGTGCCCTACCGGCCGGGCCCGTGGGGAGCCGCCTTCGCGATTCACCTGCGAACGGCCGGCGATGCGAAGGCGCTCACATCGGCCGTCCGGCACACCGTGGCGGCGATCGCGCCAGACGCGCCGGTATTCGACATCCGCACCGCCGAGGAACAGATCGGACGTTCGCTGTTGCGCGAGCGGCTGGTCGCGACGATTACCACGCTCTTCGGCGGTCTGGCGCTGCTGCTGGCCGCGATCGGCCTTTACAGCGTGTTGTCGTACGGTGTCACGCAGCGGACGCGCGAATTCGGCGTGCGCATCGCCGTCGGAGCGGAGAGGAGCCACATCATCGCGCTCGTGCTGCGGGAAGCCGGCGCGGTCGTCGGCACCGGCCTCGCGCTCGGGCTCGTGGCGGCATGGGCGCTCGGGCGCATCGTCAACAGCCTGCTCTACGGCGTCAGCGCGAGCGATCTGCTGAGCGCCGGCATTGCCGTCGCTATTCTCTGCGCCGCGGGCGCGCTGGCGGCGTGGGTTCCGGCCCGTCGCGCGTCGCGCCTCGAGCCGATTCGTGCCCTGCGGTACGAGTAAATCGTGGTCCTGAAAAGGACCTCGACAGTTGCGCCGACTCGCGAACAGTTCTCGATGCGCAACACGTCCTGCGCCCTAGGCAGAAACCCGTGTCACAGACGCGCCCGAATGCGCCGGAACTTCGACCGGCGTCTGATGGGGTGGCGGCTCGGGTAGCTCGGGTGCGACAGGAATCACGACGGGCGCAAATCGCGCGGCGACGATGTCCTTGCGCTTGGCGACCACACGCCACGAGAAGCCGCCGCACGCGTCCGGCTTGGTCCCGCGGACGCGAAACCCCTTCACCGTTCGCTCCGTCACGTACAAGGGCCTGCCCCGTGTGATTCGATGCCGACATCTCCCGCACCTCCATCAGTTATCGAGCGATTCGTTCGAGAACCGCGGAATTCTACCTCCCTGCCGAGGCGAAGCTCGGGGTGTTTTATCTTGATATAAATCTCATGCATGCCTTGATTACCGCCATTCCCGTCGCTTATAGTTGAGACCGTGCTGCGCAGACTGATTACGGCCATCATTTGCACGTGCACCGGCATCCGCATTCGACGGATGGCGGGGACCGGTGGCTTCTGCGCAGTGAGTAGCTGAGACGACTACAGACACAGCCAAGCCCGCCGGTCCCATCAGGGTCGGCGGGTTTTTTTTTGCGCCGGAAGCGCGACGGCGCCTGCGGCCCGAGCGCGGCGCGTAGTCGCCGCACGACCCGTCGACCGGCTCAGGTGTCGCCCTGAGCGACGTCGAAGGGCGAGAGCGAGCGGGGGTGGGGCCCCGCGAGCGTTAAGAAATGCAGACAGAACGCACACGGACAAGGCTCGCGGACATCGTCGTCCCCGGCTCGATCAGCAACCTCGGACCGGGGTTCGATGCGCTGTCGGTGGCGGTGCAGGTCTACCTGCGCGCACGGATCGTCGAGGTCCGGCCATCGGAGCCGGACACGATTGCGTTCGAGTTCAACGGGGCTGGACCGACGGGCGAGAACCGGATCGAGTCCGGGTATCGTCTCGCGCGGAAGGAAGTCGGCCTGGCGGCGCCTGGGCTGCGGGTGCAGGTCAGCAGCGACATTCCCCAGACGGCGGGGCTCGGGAGCAGCGCCGCGGCCGCGGTCGCGGGCCTGCGGCTTTACGAGGCCGTGACCACGCCGCGCCCGATGGAAGACTGGCTGGCGATGGCAACCGAGCTCGAGGGACATCCCGACAACGCGGCGGCCGCGCTCCTCGGCGGCATCACCGTCAGCTGCCAGCGCGAAGTCGGAGCTCCCATCGCGCGGTCGTCACGGTGGCCCGAGGCCATCAAGCTCGTCGTCGCGACGCCCGAACTGGGGCTGCACACGGCGCACGCCCGGCGGGTGCTGCCGGCCGAGGTGCCGCTCGCAGATGCGATCTTCAACCTCCAGCGCGCGCTCCTCATGCTCCATGCGCTGCGCTCGGGCCGCTACGAGGACTTGCGCGAAGCAATGAAGGACCGCTGGCATCAACCCGCGCGCACCGATCTCGTCCCTGGCCTTGCCGAAGCGATCGCCTTCGACGACCCGTCTATCCTCGGCGTCTGCCTGAGCGGTGCCGGTCCCTCGATTGTGGCCCTGGTCACAGACGGGGCCGTGCAGGCCACGACGCTCTTCGACGAT
Organism: uncultured Acidobacteriota bacterium; assembly: GCA_963847975.1. GTDB lineage: Bacteria > Acidobacteriota > Vicinamibacteria > Vicinamibacterales > 2-12-FULL-66-21 > DATBJJ01. The sequence goes on from CAWKBU010000031.1 coordinate 237,768, forward strand.
ATGTACAAGCGCCTGGGATTGCCGTGTACCGATCAGAACCCTGTCGGCTCATCAGCCCTTCGAGTCACTATGAACTTCAATCTTCGCTGCCATCTTTGTCAGACTGCCTTTCCCGCCACCGCCCTCTGGGTGTGCGACAAGTGCCTCGGCCCGCTCGAGGTCACCTACGACTACCCGACCATCGCCAAGGGTCTCTCGCGCGCGCTCATCGAGAGCCGGCCCAAGAGCCTTTGGCGCTACCGCGAGCTGCTGCCGATCGAAGGCGACCCGCGCACGGGCCTCCATTCGGGGTTCACGCCGCTCGTGCGCGCACACCGCCTGGCGGCGCGCCTCGGCGTGAAAGAGCTCTACGTCAAGGACGATTCGGTGAACCATCCGACCTGTTCCTACAAGGACCGCGTCGTGTCGATCGCCGCGACGCGTGCGATTGAGCTCGGGTTCACGGTCTTCTCGTGCGCCTCGACGGGCAACCTGGCCGGAAGCGTCGCCTCGCACGCGGCACGCCTCGGGCTCTCCTGCTACGTCTTCATCCCCGACGATCTCGAAGCCGGCAAGGTCGCCGGCGCCAGCATCTATCGGCCGCGCATCATCGCGGTGCGGGGGAACTATGACGACGTGAATCGACTGTGTACGCAGGTGGCGGACAAGTACAAGTGGGGCTTTGCCAACATCAACCTGCGCGCGTACTACGCGGAGGGCGCCAAGACCTACGGCTTCGAGATTGCCGAGCAGCTCGGCTGGAAGTTCCCCCGGCACGTCGTCTCGCCGGTCGCCGGCGGCACGCTCCTGCCGCGCATCCTCAAGGGCTTCGAAGAGCTCCGTACCGTCGGGCTCGTCGAGGGCGAGCTGCCGTCCATCCATGCCGCGCAGGCGGCTGGCTGCGCGCCGGTCATCCGCGCGCTCGAGGCCGGCATGGAATATCCCGACCCGGTCAAGCCGAACACGATCGCCAAGTCGATCGCCATCGGCAACCCGGCCGACGGCTTTCAGGTGCTGCGCTCGCTCCGCGCCACCGGCGGCTCCGGGGCGATGGTCACCGACGACGAGGTGATCCAGGGGATTCAGCTCCTGGCCGAAACGGAAGGCATCTTCACCGAGCCGGCCGGCGGCGTGACCGTGGCCGCCACGCGGCAACTCATCGAGCGCGGCGCGATTCCGCGCGACGAGTCGATCGTCATCTGCATCACCGGCAACGGCTACAAGACGATCGAAGTGCTCACCGGTCACGGCGTCGAGCCGATCCGCATCGGCCGCAGCCTCGCCGACTTCGAGGCCAGCCAGGCCGTGCCGGCCTCAGCCACCTCGTGACACACCGGACGAACCTTCGAGAAGAGCACCAATGAGCAGCTACCGCGCCGTCTTCCGCTGCATCGCCGGCTGTCACGGCGAGCATTCCATCTGGCAGCCGATCTACCACTGCCCCACCTGCGGGCAGCTGCTGCAGGTCGCGCACGACATCGACGCCCTGCGGCACCGCAGCCCGGTCGCGTGGATGCGGCTCTTCGACGATCGCTACAAGCGCACCGCGTGGCCGTACGGCTCGGGCGTGTGGGGCAAGAAGGAGTGGATCTGCCCCGAGATCCGCGACGAGAACGTCGTCTCGATGGACGAGGGCGGCACCAACATCTTCTGGGCCGAGCGCTACGGCAAGACGATCGGGATCGAAGATCTCTGGGTCAAGATGTGCGGCAACTCGCACACCGGGTCCTTCAAGGATCTCGGCATGACGGTGCTCGTCTCGGTCGTCAAGCAGATGATCGCCGACGGCCGCGACATCAGCGCCGTCGCCTGCGCCTCGACCGGTGACACGTCCGCGGCGCTCGCCGCCTACGCGGCGGCCGCCGGCATTCCGGCCATCGTTATCCTGCCGCGAGCGCGAGTGTCGCCGGCGCAGCTGGTGCAGCCGCTCGCCAACGGTGCGCTCGTCCTGGCGCTCGACACCGATTTCGACGGCTGCATGGCGATCGTGCAGCGTCTCGCCGCCGAAGGCACCGTCTACCTCGCCAACTCGATGAACAGCCTGCGGCTCGAAGGCCAGAAGACGCTGTCGCTCGAGATCGTCCAGCAGTTCGACTGGGAAGTGCCCGACGTCGTCGTTCTGCCGGGCGGCAACCTGGGCAACGTCAGCGCCATCGCGGCTGGCTTCGACATGATGCTGGAGCTCGGGGTCATCGCCAAGCGGCCGCGCATCGTCGTCGCGCAGGCCGAGGCCGCCAACCCGCTCTATACGGCGTATCGCTCGAACTGGGCCTTCGCACCGATGAAGGCGAAGCCGACGCTGGCGTCGGCAATCCAGATCGGCAACCCGGTCTCGATCAACAAGGCGATCCGCGCCCTCAAACAGTACGACGGCATCGTCGAGCAAGCGAGCGAGAGCGAGCTGGCGGAGGCCGCCGCGCGCGCCGACCGGACGGGCATGTTCAACTGCCCGCACACGGCCGTGGCGCTGGCGGCGCTCGAGAAGATCGTGGCGCGCGGCGAGATCAACCGATCGGATCGGGTGATTGTCATCTCGACCGCCAACGGCCTGAAGTTCTCGGAGTTCAAGACGGCGTACCACACGCGCACGCTCGCGGGCATCACGCCGCAGCACGCGAATCCGCCGGTCGAGCTGCCAAACGACTACGACGCCGTGCGGCGCGCCATCGACGGCGTGGCGGCATCACGATCGGGGGCCAGGTAACCGTGGCGACCAAGCAGAAGCGCGCGCTCGAAGTCTGGAAGTTCGGCGGAGCCTCGCTCGCCGATGTCGCGGCGATCGAACGGGCCGTGGATCTCGTCAAGCGCCACCAGCTCCACGGGGGTCCCCTCGTGATTGTCGCGTCCGCGCTCGGCGGCGTCACCGACCTGCTCCTCGACGGCGCGGCGGCGGCGACCTCCGGGCGGAGCGGCGACGCGGCCAAGGCCGCGGCCACCTTCCTGCGCCGTCACCTGGACGTCGCCCGCGGCCTCATCCCCGCCGGCCCCGCCAGGCGACGGCTGCTGGCGACGATCGCGAGCGCGGCGCGCGAGTACCGCGAGCTCTGCGTCGCGATCGGCGTGCTCGGACACCTCGCCCCACGTGCGAGCGACCTGCTCGTCTCGCGGGGGGAGCGGATGTCGGCGCAGATCGTCGCCGCGGCGCTGACCCGCGCGCGGCGGCGCGCGGCCTATGTCGATGCCGCGGAGGTCGTCGTCACCGACAGCCATCACGGCAGTGCGGCTCCCAACCTCCCGGCCACGGCGCGTCTCGCCCGGCGGCGCATCAGACCTCTCGTGGCGGCAGGGACGGTTGCCGTTGCCCCGGGCTTCATCGGCCAGGCCCCGGACGGCAGCGTGACGACGCTCGGCCGCGGGGGCTCCGACCTGACGGCAACATTGCTCGCGCGCGCACTCGGTGCCAAGCGCGTCGTGCTCTGGAAGGACGTGCCAGGCATCCTGACCGCCGATCCGCGCCTCGTGACCGACGCGCGCCTCATCCCGCAGCTCCATCACCGCGAGGCGGCCGAGGTGGCGCACTACGGTGCCAAGGTGCTTCATCCGCGGGCGCTCATCCCGATCGCCGGCACGCGCATCACGCTCGACGTGCGCTCGTTCATCCACCCCGACCAACCGGGGACGGAAGTATCGGCAAAACGCTCGGACACCACCTACCCCGTCAAGGCGATCGCCATCGTGCGCGGCCAGGCGATCGTGACCGTCGCCGGCAAGGGCATGGTCGGCGTCCACGGCATCGCGGCCCGCACCTTCGTGGCCGTCGACTCCGAGCGGCTGTCGGTGTCGACGATCTTTCAGGCCTCGTCCGAAAGCTCGATCGGCTTCACGCTGCCTGAGGGCGAGGCCGACCGCGCAGTCAAGAGCTTGCGGGCGGCGTTCCGCGACGAGCTCGAGCTCGGCCTCATCGACAACGTCACCGCGCGCCCGGGCATGGCGGTGGTGGCCGTCGTCGGCGACGGCATGGCCGGCGCGCCGGGCATCGCCGCGCGCGTCTTCTCGGCGCTCTCGTCGGGCGGCATCAACGTCGTCGCGATCGCGCAGGGATCGTCGGAGCGCAACATCTCGTTCGCCGTCACGACCGACCAGGCGACGGAAGCCGCGCGACGCGTCCACACCGCGTTTCAGTTGTCGAAGATCGGGGGCGGACGCGCGCCAGCCGCGCCGCGCACTGACGTCGTGCTCCTCGGCTTCGGCCGGGTCGGCCGCGCGCTCGCGGATCAGATTGGCGCGGCGAACGGCGGCGGGCAGGTGCGGGTCGTGGGACTGCTCGATCGCTCGGGCTACATCTTCGAGCCGCGCGGCATCTCGCGCCGGCGGCTGACGGAACTGGCGCGCGAGAAGGACGGCGGCGAACTACTGGCGGCGCTCGGCGGGCGTCCAGCCCCGGCCGCCGAGGCCCTGGCGGTGATGGCCGGCCACGCGGTCTCGCGTCCGGTGGTCGTCGACGTCACCAGCGAGGAAACCGGCGACCTGCTGCGCGCCGCCCTCGGCAACGGCTTCGACGTCGTCCTCGCCAACAAGAAGCCGCTCGCCGGCTCGTGGGAGAGCTACGCCGCCCTCGTCTCGGCCCCGGCTCTGGGCAGCCGGCAAGTGAAGTACGAGGCGACAGTCGGCGCCGGCCTGCCAATCATCGACACCTACCACAAGCTCGTCGAGACCGGCGATCGCGTGCTGCGCATCGATGGCTGCGTCAGCGGCACGCTGATGTACGTCGTCTCGGCCGTATCGGAAGGGCGGCCGTTCTCGCAAGCCGTGCGTGAAGCGGTGGACCTCGGATACGCGGAACCCGATCCGCGCGACGATCTCTCGGGCGCCGATGCGGCGCGCAAGGCGCTCATCCTCGCGCGGCTGATGGGATACCACGGCGCTGCGCCGGTACCGGCTGATCTCGTGCCGCGCGCGCTCAAGAAGCTGCCGCTCGACCGGTTTCTGGCGCGCCTGTCCGAGGTGGACGCGGACTGGAAGGCGCGCGTCGCGCGCGAGGCGGAGCGCGGCCGCGTGCTGCGTTATGTCGTGACAGCCACGCCGACCGCCGTGTCCGCGAAGCTGACGGCCGTACCCGTGTCGAGCCCGATTGGTGCCCTGCAGGGGACGCGCAACCTCGTGGCGTTCACGACCCGGCGCTACAGCAAAGAGCCGCTGGTCATCAGCGGTCCCGGCGCCGGCGCCGCGGTGACGGCCGCGGGCATCTTGAACGACATCTACTCGCTCGGGGCACGGTGACCTCCGGCGCGCCGTGACAGAGGGACTCACTCCCGACGTAGTGAACTTCCCGTGAACAACCATTTGTATGTCTAAACCCGACACCTCTGCCGACGCGATGCTCCGGCTGATCCTGACCAGCCGGGTGTATGACGTCGCCCACGAGACCCCGCTCGAGCCGGCGGTCCACTTGTCGCGCCGGCTGCAGAACGAGGTGCTCCTCAAGCGCGAGGACCTGCAGCCGGTCTTCAGCTACAAACTGCGCGGGGCGTACAACCGGATCGCGCACTTGTCGGATGCCGAGCGCGCGCGTGGCGTCATCGCGGCGAGCGCCGGTAACCACGCCCAGGGCGTGGCCTTCGCCGCCCGCCATCTCGGCCTGCGGGCGCTCATCGTCATGCCTCAGACCACGCCCGAGATCAAGGTCGAGGCCGTGCGCGCGCTCGGGGCGGAAGTCGTCCTCGCCGGCGACAGCTACGCTGACGCACAAACCCGCTGCGATGAGCTCATTCGCGAGACCGGCCTCACCCTGGTGCATCCCTTCGACGATCCGCTCGTCATCGCCGGACAGGGAACGATCGCCAACGAGATCCTGCGGCACAAGCTGCGGGGACGTCTCCGCGATCTTCGTCCCCGTCGGGGGCGGCGGCCTCATCGCCGGCATCGCCAGCTACGTCAAGGCGTTGCGCCCGAGCATCCGGGTCATCGGCGTCGAACCGTACGAAGCCGACGCGATGTACCAGTCGCTCGAGGCAGGACGACGGATCGCGCTCGATCGCGTCGGCATCTTCGCCGATGGCGTCGCCGTTCGTGAAGTCGGGGAGATCACCTTCCCCATCGTGCAGGCGACGGTCGAGGAGATCGTCCGGGTGTCGAACGATCAGATTTGCGCCGCCATCAAGGACGTCTTCGACGACACCCGTTCGATCATGGAGCCGGCGGGTGCGCTCGCGGTGGCGGGCCTGCGGTCCTGGGTCGAACGCACCGGCAGCCGCGATGCACGGCTCGTCGCGATCCTGAGCGGCGCGAACATGAATTTCGATCGCCTCCGCTTCGTCGCCGAGCGAGCCGAGGTGGGCGAAGCACGCGAGGGCATCTTCGGCGTGACCATTCCCGAGCGCGCCGGCGCCTTCCGCGAGTTCTGCTCGACCATCGGGCGGCGCGTCGTGACCGAGTTCAACTACCGGCTGAGCACCAGGGATCGCGCGCACATCTTCGTCGGCATCGCGACGCAGTCACGCCAGGACGCGGCCGACCTCGCCGCGACGCTGACCAAAGCGGGCTACGACACCATCGAGTTCACCGACAACGAAGTCGCCAAGCTGCACGTGCGCCATATGGTCGGCGGACGGAGCCCGGAGGTCGCCAACGAGCTCATCTGCCGGTTCGAGTTCCCCGAGCGGCCGGGCGCGTTGATGACGTTCCTCGACAAACTCGGTGGCCGCTGGAACATCAGCCTTTTCCACTACCGCAATCACGGCGCCGACTTCGGCCGCGTGCTCGCGGGCTTCGAAGTCCCGCCCGCGGACGCCGGCGCCTTTCAGTCGTTCCTCGACGGCCTGGGCTACCGCTACCAGCGCGAGCACGACAACTCCGCCTACGACCTGTTCCTGGCGTGGCAATCCGGGGGCAGGTAACGTCGGGCGCTTCACGCGTGTCCCTCTCATAACAGGAGATCAAGAGGACAGGAGCAATCTTGGGTTTGCTATTGGTTCTCTTGACCTTCACGCCTCCTGAAAACCGTGGAGGCATCATTCTCAGGCTTATTTCCCGTCAACGAACAGGGCGTCGAGGTTGAATGAGATGCCGATCTGGCCGCGCACGTCGGTTTCGTTGATGAGCTCGGTGCGGTTGGAGTAGGTGAACGACAGCGGGATGCGCATGGCGTTCTTGGCGGTTGGCAGTTCGAGCTTGGCCTGGAACACGCCGATGTGGCCGGGCTTGTTGATCGCCGCGTCGTTGAAGGCCGTCAGGCCGAGGCCGAGCGGTTCCTGGTGCAGGTAGACGTAGAGCGCGGCGAAGCTGAGCGCGGGCGCGCCGTAGTTGGCGAGGTCGCGCAAGCGGAACGTCCCCGCGACGCCCAGCTTGAAGTCGCGAAAGCTGCCTGACATGCCGGGCCGCACGTCATCGAACCACGAGAGCGACGCGTTGGCGGTGAAGTCGAGGCTCGTTGTCGTCAAGCCCTGCGCGTAGATGGCGCGCGCGGTATGAAGGCTCGGGGGACGGACGCCTTCGGCCACGACATCGCCAAGCGGCTCGGTCGCAAGGTCGGGACGTTCGAACGCGTACTCGGCGGTCAGCACCGGCGCATTGGCGACCGCGTTCTGGAGCGCGCGGTCGGCTCGCAGCGCGTCAAGCCAGGCGTCGCGCACCTCGGTGGCCTGCGTGTCCGGCACGGTCACCTGCGCCACAGCGGCTTTCAAGACGGCCTTGATCTCCTCGGTCCGCTTGTCGACCGGCTTCCCCTTCCAGTCTGGCGCCTTCATCATGGCCAGCAGCCGTTCTTCCACGACGGTCCTTGCCTGGACGATCTCGGGCGTGTCGCGCTCGATGTTGGCGAACGCGGTCGCCTTCTCCTTCCACGACATGAACTCGTTCTGAAACGTCTGCACGTACCGCTGCCCGGTAGCGGTGCGCCGGTTCAGAACTTCTGCCCGTACGGTGACACCCGCGAACTGGTTGTTCAGCGTCTGCAGGTCCTCGAGCTTGGTGACTCTTCTCGCCACGCTTGGTGTCGAACGCGGCCGAGATGCCGACGCGGCGCCAGAACGTGCGGCACGCCTCCTCGTCGCGGCGCGCCACAGCCGCCGCCGCGAGCGGCTTCGCGGCACAGATGAGGCCGGCCGGCGCAACCTTGAGCGAGATCGTCGAGCCAGAGACCGACCGCGTGATCGCGCCGTCCTCGAACGCGACGCCGAAGATCGCGGGCAGAAGCGGGTTGAGAACCGCCGAGGTCGTGCCCGAAGCGCCACTTCCCGCGCCAGCCTGAATATCGGCGCGCCGGAACGACATGATCTCGGCGACCTCGGCCTGCCCCGCGGACAGATAAACGAGCTTCCACAAGTTGTCGCGGATCTCGACGATGAGCTCGGGATCGACATCGGGGGACCGCGCGAGCTGCCCGATCTGGATCGAGAGGACGGACAACTGCTGGGCGCGCGCGGCGACAGGCGAGAGCGTCAGGCACAGCAGGATCAGCGACACTTTCACGGCTGTGCTCCTATCCCACGCGGAACGCGAGGTTCGCGGCACCGGGATTGAGCGTCGGCACCCGCACGTTGGTCGACGCCTCGATCGCCGTTCTTCGATCGGATCAGAATCTGATATCTCGCATCGGCCGGACAGTTGTCGGCGAACCAGCAATCGATCGTCTGGGTGATGTCGAAGGGCGCAGGAGTGGCCGCCGGCAGCGGGATCTGGTAGCGAATGGCGACGTTGGCCAGGTCGTCCACGATCTCGGGTACAAGCCGCTCGAGCAGCACGCCGCTTCTCGATACGCGGGGATGGCCGACGATGGCCCGGTTGACGGGCAGTCGGAATGCCGTCACTTCGATCTCGAGCGGAAGCTCGGCCGTGGTGACCGAGTAGGTCCGAAGCCCGACAATTTTCATCGCGGCCTCCCTCTCCCGAATCTAACGTTGGGAGGAGGCAAACCGCACAGTGTTTGTGCGGTAGCCTAGGGACGCCAGAGCCGCCAGGTCAAGTGAGCATGAGACTTCGACGAGCCGCAGTCGTTCTCGGAATCGGCGCCATCGGTATCTCGGCGGTGCTCAGCGCGCAACAGCCTCCAGCCCTTCAGCGGACGCCGAACGGGCCTGATCTCGACCCCGTGCTCGTCGCGGCCGGAGCGCTACCTCGAACAGTACGAGCGCGACGTCACGGCGGTGATCGCCCAGGAGGACTATCTCCAGCGCGTCCCGGTCGAAGCGAAGTTCCGCCGGCTCCGGTCGGATCTGCTCATCGTCGCGGAGGCACACGTCGGCTGGGTCGAGTTCCGCGACACGTTCGAGGTCGACGAGCGGCCCGTTCGCGATCGCGACAACCGCGCCGCCGATCTCTTCCTGAAGCCCAATCCCAGTGCCCTGCAACAGGCGAAGCGCATCGCGGGCGAGAGCGCCCGCTTCAACCTCAGCCCCCAGCGCTACGCGTTCAACCGCACGCTCAACGTGCCGCTGACGGCGCTGCGCTTCCTGCGCCGGCCCAACCAGAGCCGATCGACATTTCAGATCGATCGCCGCGACGCAACGGGCGTGGTCGTCGGGTTCAAGGAAACCGCATCGCCACGGCTGATCGCGTCCGAAGACGGTGCCGCTGCTCGCGGATCCTTCACGCTCGACCCCGAGTCGGGCCGGGTGCTCCGCACCGAGTTCACGCTGCCCAGCAGACGGGTCAGCGGCACGTTCACGGTCGAGTACGCGGAGCAGCCGGCGTTGAAGCTGTGGCTGCCGGCGGCGATGGTCGAACGCTACGTCTTTCCTGGGGGCGTGGTGATGGATGGGCGGGCGACGTACTCGAACTTCCGGATGTTCCGCGTCGAGACGAAGACGATCATCGTGAAGTGACGCGAAGCGCGACCCCGGATCAAGCCTTCAGCTCACGCCGTGCGTTCTCGGGCGCCGCTCAGGGGACCTCGATGAGGACCGGCACGACCGTCGTCCCCCAATGCAGCACCAGCTCGGCCTTCTTCCCCTCGACCATCGGGAAATAGAACGCGAGCGTCTCCATGTGCGCGCCGGCACGCGGGGTGACTTCGAGACGGAGCGCGTCCTGGCCTTCCGGATACTTGGTGTGCCAGGTCGCCGCCCGGCGGTTGAAGATGATCGTCCACTTGCCGTCGTTCGGCAGGGTCCAGACCAGTACTTCCCCGCCGGCAGCTCGTGCCCGTCAATCTTCACCGCGGCGGTCAGCTCGATCGTCGTCGCATCGTCGGCGCACGGGCACCAGATCTTGCCGTACGGCACGAGGGCCCCGAAGAGCTCGCGGCCGCGGGCGACGGGACGGTTGTACTCGAGCGTGATCGTGGTATCCGCGATCCGCTGCGAGACCGTGCCGTGCTGACTCGGCTTGATCTTGGGCGCGTCCTGCGCCGCGGCGGGGCAGGAAACCAGCGCGCTGGCGAGCAGGAACGCGGGGATGGAAAGGCGCGTGTGAAGAGGTTGGCGCAGCATGCCGTAGTGTCGCACGTCCCGGCGGCCCGTGTACAATTGCCGGCTTCGCCTCTCCTGTCGGGTGCTGACCGGGGCAGGCCATCCGGCTGGCCGGTCCTGACGCTCGACGAGAGCGATCACGTGGGCGAGCGGACGGCAATCGAGGTACGCGTGCCGGGACGATGACGAGAGGAACTCGGTTGTGGGCGGGATTGCGGAGTCGTGCGGCCATCGCCCACGCGCTGGCGGTCGTCATCACGCTGTACGGCGGCCTGCTGCGGCTCGACTCGTTCGTCGGCAAGTACGGCACGCTCGACCATCCCGCGTGGGCCCGCATCGCGACCCGGAACATCGCGCCGCTCGTCCCGGCCATCCGGCCGCAGAGCGTGCACTGGACGCACGAGCCCAATCCCTACGTCGGCGGCGACCCCATCACCTACATCCAGTACGGCCGGGAGATGCAGTCCTTCTACCAGCCGCACGTGCGCGAGCCGGTGTTTCTCGCCATGGTGCACGCCGGACTGTGGGCACTCGACGACCAGGACTTCGGGGTCAGCCTGGCGTCAGCCGTGGGCTCGATGCTCGCCATCTTCGCGACTTACCTGGTGGGCGCCGCACTGTTCTCGCCCGCCGCGGGCCTCCTGGCGGCGCTCCTGACGGCGACCGAGCTCGAGATGGTGACGTGGGGCGTCGACGGGTGGCGCGACGATACCTTCACCGCCACCATTCTTTTCTCGGTATGGGCGTTGCTCAGGCTGCGCGCACGGCCGTCGCTCGCGAATGCCCTCGTCGCCGGCGCGCTGTGTGGCATCTCGTGCCTGACGAGAATCACCGCGATCACCTTCGTCGTGCCGGCGTTCCTGTGGCTGGTGATCGAGCACGCCTCGACCTCCGCCGTCGCCAAGGCTCCGTCGGACCGCCGTAGCTTTAGCGAAGGCTGGTCCCGCCGCGAACGCGCCAAGGCGGTCGGCATCGCCGCGGCAATGCTCACGATCGTGGTCGCGCCTTATCTCGTGAGCTGCGCGATCGCGACCGGCGATCCGCTCCTCGCCATCAACTATCACACCAGCTACTACCGCTTCGCCGAAGCCCAGCCGATCGACACGCCCATGAGCGCGGCCGACTACCTCCGCGGCAAGTTCGTCGAGCGGCCGATTAGAACCCTCGACACCGGGCTGAACGGCCTCTTCGTGCAACCGTTCATCACCAAGTGGCACGGCTTCAACGAGTGGATGTCTGGATTTGGCAGCTTCGTCCGCGCCATCTCGGTCGTGGGACTGGCCGCGCTCCCGTTCTTCCCAGCCGGACGACTGGTGCTGGTCGCGCTCCTCGGATCGCTCCTGCCCTACATCTTCACGTGGAACGTCGGCGGCGGCGGCGCGTGGCGCTTCACCATGCACGCCTACCCGTTCTTCTTCGTCGCAGTCGGCATCGCCGTCGTCGGCGCGTGGCGGGCGTTGTCGGCGATCGCACGAGATCCCGCGGTCGTGACGCGAGCCGCGCTCCTGCCCCTCGTGTGGCGCACGGCGGCCATCGCCGCGGTCGCCCTTCTCGGAGCCACGTGGTACCTGGGGCTGCCTTGGTACGTGACCCGCGAGGCGATCGCCCACGGGGAATCGACGAGCATCGAGACCGGCGACCGCGACCGCATTTTCTACCGGCGCGGCTGGTCGCCCCCGCACCTCGAGAACATCACGGTGCGCGTGTCGCGTGATCTTCGCGCCGTCGTCCGCCTGCCACTGCCCGAGCGCCGCGCCTACGATATGGTGCTGCGGATCGATCCCGTCACGCCGACGGCGCCCGAACAGGTCGACGTGCTGTTCAACCGCCACCTCGTCGGACGCCTCCGGCTTACCTGGAACCCCGAGCGCGTCGGCTCCTACCGCCTGCACCTGAGACAGGACATCGTCACCGCCGGCAGCAACGAGCTCATCATCGTTCCGGCGTCCGTCATGCCCGCCGCGTCAGCCGGCCCGAGATTCGCGTGGCTCGACCCGGCGGAGCGCATCGGAGTACGGCTGTGGTACGTCAGGGTGTTGCCGTAGCGGAAGAAAGTTTGAAGTCTGACGTTGGAAGTCTGAAGTTGGGAAGTTTGAAGGCGGAAGCTTGAAGTGGAAGTCGGAAGTGGGTGAAGTCGGAAGTGGGAAGTGGACGCGGGAAGTCGGAAGTGGGATCAGATTATGATCGGCCTATGAGAATCCGCGTCGTCGGCTCTGTCTTCGCAGTGCTTCTGAGTGCCGGAGCGCTCGCGTCGCTCGGCGTGTCGGCGCTCGAACCGGTGGTGCTCATCCCGATCGACGGCGAAGGCTCCAAGTACTGGAGCCGCTGGCGCGGACCGTCGGGGCAGGGCGCAGTGACGGGCACCAACTACGTCGACGCCTGGTCGGACACCACGAACGTGAAATGGAAAGTGCCGGTGGCCGGACGAGGGCATTCGTCACCAATCGTCTGGAAGGACCACCTCTTTCTTACCACCGCGACCGAGGGTGGCGCGAAAGTGTCGATGCTCGCCTATCGGACGACCGACGGCACGCTGCTCTGGAACACGACGGTGCCGTCGACGGGCGTCGAGCACACCTACCATAAGAACAGCCATGCGTCGGCGACGCCGATGACCGACGGCCAGCGCATTTACGCGTCGTTCGGAACGCACGGCCTCGCGGCGTTCGACTTCTCCGGCAAGCTGGTGTGGCACCAGAAGCTCGGCGACCTCAACAACTACCACGGCAGCGCGGGCTCGCCGGTCCTCTACAAGGACCGCCTCTTCATCTTTCAGGATCACGGCGGACCGATCGGCTCGTTCGTCGCCGCGTTCAGCGCCACAACGGGCGAGGTGATCTGGAAGAAAGAGCGGTCAGCTGGCGTGGGCTGGGGAACGCCCATCGTCATCGATGCCGGCGATCACGACGAGCTCGTCGTCAGCAGCCAGCAGCGCGTGTTCGCGTACGATCCGGACACTGGAGCCGAGCTGTGGACGGTTCGCGGCAACACGCGCGAGGTGATCCCGACGCCGGTCGTGGGGCACGGCCTGGTGTTCTGCTCGTCGGGACGCGCCGGCCCGACGCTCGCCATCAAGCCAGGCGGGAAGGGGGACGTCACGGCGACGCACGTCGCGTGGTCGTCGCCGCGGGGATCACCGTTCGTGCCGTCGGCACTCGTGCACGGCGATCTCCTCTACCTGATCAACGACATGCAGAGCATCCTGACCGTCTTCGACGCCAAGACCGGAACCTCCGTCTATCAGGACCGGCTCGGCGAACCGACTCGCGAAGGGTTCTCGTCGTCGCCAGTGGCGGTCGGCGACAAGCTGTTCTTCACCAACGATCGCGGCCAGACGTTCGTCGTGCAGGCGGGCTCGACGTTCAAGCTCCTGCACGTCAACGAGCTGAACGCCCAGGTGCTCGCGTCGCCTGCCCTCGTCGATGGGACATGGTACTGGCGCACCGACAAGGAACTGCTCGCCATCGGCCGGAAGTAGGGTGGCCTACTTCACGCGCTTTGCCACCAGCTCTTCGGTGGCGAAGTCCGCGACGTTGCGCGTGAACTTGATCTCGTCGGCCGAGACCACCGTCCCGGTGTAAGTGATCTTGACCTCCATGCCCTCGAACTTCAGGAGCTCGCCGAAGGTCACCTTGTCGCCGTCCACCTTGCCGTCGAGGACGTCCGACTCGCCGAGGTTCGACTTCATCTTGCCGGTGAGCTTCGAGTCCTTCACCACGAAGTCGTAGGTGTATTCCTGCTTGCCGATCTGCGTGTCGAACGACGCGGTCCACTTGCCGGTGATGTCCGCGGCGCGGATGGCCACCAACGAGACGAGAACCAGTAGTGCCGTCATGAGCAATGCGCGACGAATCACCATCACAGACTCCTTGCTTCCCGCACCTGGATCAGGGGGTTTCAGGCGCGCTCGCGAGTCTGCGCGCTCGGCTGCTCTCGTGTCAAGATATCCAAGGAGCTGAACTCAACGATGACCCTCTTCACTCGTCGCGCCCGGCCTGGAACCCTCGTCGTTGCCGCCGGCTTGCTTCTGGCGGCCGCGTGCTCCAGCGAAGCGCCTCCGCCGGCAGCCTCGACGCCGGCCGCACCAGCGCCGGCTCCTGCCGTCCCTCCAGGCCCCAAGCTCTACGTCTCCGACGAGACCGGCGGGGCCGTCGTCGTCATCGACACGACGTCAGGACAAGTGATCGACAGGATCGCGGTTGGCAAGCGCCCGCGCGGCATCCGAATCGGACCCGATGGGACGGTGCTGCTGGTCGCGTTGTCGGGATCGCCGATAGCCGGTCCTGGCGTTGACGAGTCGAAGCTGCCGCCGGCCGATCGCGCCGCCGACGGCATTGGTGTCGTCGACCTCGCCACACGGAAGGTCGTGCGCACGCTGACGAGCGGCCAGGACCCGGAGGCGTTCGATCTCTCGCCCGACGGCAAGACGTTGTACGTATCGAACGAGGAGACGGCCGAGATGTCCGTGCTCGACATCACGACGGGCACGATTCGCGAGCGCGTGAAAGTCGGCGAGGAGCCCGAAGGGGTCACCGTCCGGCCCGACGGCCGCGAAGTCTATGTGACGTGCGAAGGCGACAACGAGGTCGTGGCCGTCGATACGACGACGCTGAAGGTCGTGGGCCGGATGAAGACGGCGGCGCGGCCGCGGTCGGTCGTGTTCACCAAGGACGGGGCAACGGCATTCGTCACCGACGAGAATGCCGCCACCGTCACGGTCATCGACACCGCCAAGCACACGGTCTCGTCGTCCATCGTCATCCCGAAGACGCAGAAGGGCCCGACACCGCCGCGGCCGATGGGCGCCGTGCTCTCGCCAGACGGTCAGCACGTGTATGTGTCGCTCGGCCGGGCGAAGGCGATCGCGGTCATCGACGTCGCCACGCGCGCGCTGACGAGGACGATCGAGGACGTCGGCGATCGGCCGTGGGGGATCGAAGTCAGCGCGGATGGAAGGAAGGCCTACACCGCGAACGGACCATCAGCCGACGTGTCGATCGTCGACCTCGCGACCGGCACCGTCGAGCGGCGGATCGCCACCGGCGGCAGCCCCTGGGGACTCGCGATCAAGTAAGTAGGCTTTGGGCTCTCGGCTCTTGGCTTTGGGAAGATCCTTCAGATCACAATCGCCCGGCGGGGTGCTCAAGGCATTTCCGAGAGCCTAAAGCCGAGAGCCTAAAGCCTAGGACTTATAGGCCCAGGGCGCTCGCGCGTACATGCCGCCGTCCACCCAGATGGTCTGGCCGGTGACGAACTCGGCTGCGGGGCTCGACCATGTAGGTGACGGCGCGGCCGATGTCGGCGGGCGTGCCGACGCGACCGAGCGGTGTGATCCGGCCCCAGGTGCCGGCGTAGTCCGGATCTTCGAGCTTGGTGCGCTCGACTTCAACCGCACCGGGCGCGACGCAATTGACGCGGATGCCATGCGGCCCGAGCTCCACCGCCGCAACCTTGGTGAACATCTCGATCCCGCCCTTGCTGGCGGTGTAGGCCACGAGATCCGGAAACGCCAGCTTGTTGCAGCCGGACCCGATGTTCACGATCGCCCCGCCGCCCTGATCCTTCATGTGGCGCGCCGCCGCCTGCGTGCACAGGAAGCAGCCCTTCAGGTTGGTATCGATGACCAGGTCCCATTCTTCTTCGGTGACATCGAGCAGCCGCTTCCACGTCTGGACGCCGGCATTGTTGACGTGGATGTTCAAGCGTCCGAACCGCTCGATCACGGTCGCGAACATCTGCCGCACGCTCGACGCGACGCTGACATCGCCCTGGACGGCGAACGCGTCGGCGCCAAGCGACCGCAACTCCGCCACGGTCTCCTCGGCGAGGTAGGGATCGATGTGGTAGTTGATCGCGACGCGACAGCCGGCGGCCGCGAGCTCGAGCGCGATGCCCTTGCCGATGCCCCGATCGGAGCCCGTGACGAGTGCCGTGCAACCTTGTAGATCCGTTGACATATCACCCCAGCAAGTTCTTTCACAGGAGAGGAGGAGGTCAGGAGTTCATGAGTATTTTCTCAAACCAGAGCTCCTCCTGATCTCCTTACCTCCTGTTTAGACGGGACAGTGGGCCAACGTG
The DNA here is from genome assembly GCA_963847975.1 of uncultured Acidobacteriota bacterium. Classification (GTDB taxonomy): domain Bacteria; phylum Acidobacteriota; class Vicinamibacteria; order Vicinamibacterales; family 2-12-FULL-66-21; genus DATBJJ01. The sequence goes on from CAWKBU010000031.1 coordinate 254,171, forward strand.
ACAGTCCCGGTGTTGTCCGTGTTGTCCGTGGCTAGAAATCAAACTTGTCGATATTGGCCTTCGTGAACATCAACGGCGGCCCGAGGATGATCTCGCTGCCGCGGATCTGGATCGCGCCCAGCCGTCCGCCAGTCATCGTCTGGGCGCCGGCGGCGAGCGTTCCCTGCAGGAGCTGCATGCCGGCGTGGATCGTGAGATAGCCGAGATCGCGCGTGTTCCACAGGACGACCGTCTGCACGTAACCGCCGTGCACGTAAGGCTTGTTGATGTTCGGCAGCGACAGGCCGATCACGTTGACATCCTTGCGGCCGGCCTGTCGCACGGCTTCGGCCGCCCCCGGCACGGCTGGCGCGGAGATCGCCATGACGAGCTTCACGTTCGGATGGACGCGCAATATCGTCTGCGTCTCGGCGAACGCCTTGTCGCGGTCGTCGTCGCTTGGACGGATGGTCGCGAGCGTCAGACCCGGATGTTTCTCGGCGACACGCTTCTTGATGAACGCGATCCACTCGTTCTGGTTGGCGGCACTCAAGGCGCCGGTGATGATCGCGAACTCGCCCTTGCCGCCGAGCAGGCGCGAGGCTTCGTCGGTCAGCGTGTTGCCGATGCCTTCGGGCGTCGCCTGATTGACGAAGTAGTCCCGCGCGTCGGGCTCCGCGTCGGCATCCCACGTGAGAACCTTGATGCCGCGCGCGCGCGCCTTGCGGAGCACGGTCGAAATCCCGGCGCGATTCTCCACCGCGACGGCAATGACGTCCACCTTGCGCGTGATCCAGTTTTCGACGACCTCGTTCTGCTTCGCGGCATCGAGCCCAGTCGGTCCGTCCCAGATGAGCTCGACGCCGAGCTCCTGTGCTGCCTCCTCCGCGCCCGCCCGGCAGCTGACGAAGTACGGGATCGCCTTTCGCCTTCGGCATCATCGCGATCACCCGGCGCGGGCCCGCGGGCAGCGCGGGACCTGACGCCGTGCCTGCCGACGCGCGCGCCGCCGGCGCCGCGACGGGCACGACCGAGCGCACGAGCCACACGTTGGTGCTCGACACGATGAGCGCGGCGGCGATGATCGTCGCGCAGACGACGGCTACCTGACTGTTCTTCACCTCAAAGTCTCCGTAGGGGAATGCCGGGAGCTGAGCTCCACGGCTCGGGCCGCTGGCGCCCCGCGCGCGCCTCGAATATACGTCAATCGCGATCGTGGCGAGGAGAAGGATCCCGGTCAGCACGCCGGCCAGCTCCGACGGCAGCGCCGCCAGGCGGAGGCCGTTGCGAAGAACCGCGAGCGAGAAGAGGCCGAGGAGGGTGCCCCAGAGCGTGCCGCGCCCGCCAAACACCGACGTCCCGCCGAGGACAACGGCCGTAATGGCGTCGAGCTCGTAGCCGTTGCCGGCATCGGACCGGGCCTGTCCGAGGTGGGCGACGTAGATGATCGCCGCGAGGCTCGAGACCAGCCCCGAGAGCACATAGACCAGGCCGACCCGGCGCGCGACCGGGATCCCGGCGTAGCGCGCCCCGGCCGGCGTGAAGCCAATCGCGTAGAGCGCGCGGCCGATGACCGAACGATGCAACAAGACGGCGTAGGCGGCAAAGACCAGGAGGAAGATCGGGAGCTGCGCGGGGATGACGCCCCACAGGTATCCCTGACCGAGGAAGAGAAACCCGCTGGGGAAGCCGCTGTAGTTGACCGCGGCTTGCGTGATCCCCTCCGCGATGCCGCGAAAGAGCGAGAACGTGCCGAGCGTCACGATGAGCGGCGGGATGCGCAAACGGGCGACGAGGACGGCATTGAGCGCGCCCCCCGCGCCACCCACGACCAAGGCAACGATCGCCGCGGCCGCAGGGTGAAGTCCCCAATCGCGGCACGCGGCGCCGAACACCACCGCGGACAGCCCCATCATCGCGCCGACCGACAGGTCGATCCCGCCAGTGACGATGACCGGGGTCAGCGCGATGGCGAGGAGCCCGAGCTCGACGCTGAGGCGCGTGATCTCGAAGAAGTTCCCGGCCGTGGCGAAGTTGGGCGCGAGGAGCGCAAAGAGCACGATCTCGGCCGCCAGCGCGACGAGGAGGATGGTGTCGCCGGTGCGCAACCGGTGGGGCCACATCATGGTACTGGCGACCACGTAGAGTGGTCCAAGTGCCAAGAGCCTCTCACCGCAGAGGACGCCGAGCTCGCAGAGAAACCAGAATCTGGCTCTGCGGCCTCAGCGCCCTCCGCGGTGAAGAGGCTTTTGGCGCGCGAAAAGTGCCGGGCTCAATGCGCCGGCCTCGCGGCAGGAAGAGCGACGGCGTGCGTCACGGGCCGAGCGCGCAGCGCGTCGAACGCGACGGCGGTGAGGATGATGGCGCCCTGGATGGCGCGCTCCCAGGTACGCGCTCACGCCGAGGAACGTGAGCGCTGGACCGATGGCTCCGAGCAGCACCACGCCGAGGACGGTACCGGCGATGCTTCCCCGCCCGCCGGTGATCGCGGTGCCACCGACCACGACGGCGGCAATGACCTTGAGCTCGAGGCCCAGGCCGGCGTTGCTCGGGATCTGGTTGAAGCGTACCGAGTTGAGGACGGCGGCGAGACCGGTGAGCCCGCCGGCGAGCGCGAAGACGGCGAAGGTCACGAATGCCGTGTGCAGGCCGGCCAGGCGTGCCGCTTCTCGGTTCGAGCCGGTCGCGTAGATCGCGCGGCCGGCAGCGAGATGGCGCAGGCCCCAGGCGAGCCCGAGGGTCAGGGCGATCGCCGTGCCGAACGCCACGACAGGATACGACGCCTGCGTCAGGCCGAGCCACTGAAAGCTCGCCGGCAGATCCTGAATCCACGCGCCATCGGTCGCCCAGCGCAATCCGTCGCGCAGCGCCACCATGGTCGCCAGCGTCACGACGATCGAGGGAATCCGCACGTAGGAGACGAGCGCCCCGTTGAGGCCACCGAGCGTGGCGCCCACGAGGCAAGCGGCCACGGCCACGAGCGGCATCGGGAGGCCCGTCTTGGCCAGCAGGCCCGCGATCACGCCGGCGATGGCGAAGACCGAACCGACCGCGATGTCGATCTCTCCGGTCAGGATGATGAGGGTCATCCCGAGCGCGACGATGAGCACCGGCAAGTTGGCGAGAAAGAGGTCGTTCAGGTTGTCGCGCGCGAAGAAGCCCGGCGCGGCCAGGGCGAGCGCGAGCCCGAGCGCCACGATGGCGAGGGCGACGGAGGCTTCGCGACGCATGGACATGGACAGGGGCAGGCGCTCAGGGCTCAGGGCTCAGGGCTCAGGGAAAAGCATACTGCCCGGCTGAGGCAAGAGAGACAGCAAGCTCTTGCCTGAGCCTTGAGCCCTGAGCCTTGAGCCACAGCCCTATTCATCCAACGCCAGCGCCAATACCGACGCCTGGGTGGCCTCGGCGCGATCGAGGACGCCGCGGATTCGGCCGGCGCGCATCACGGCGATGCGGTCGCTCATGCCCAGGATCTCGGGCAGCTCGGACGAGATCATGATGATCGCCAGGCCCGCTTCCGCGAGGGTCTGCATCAGACCGTGGATCTCGGCCTTCGATCCGACATCGACGCCCTGCGTCGGCTCGTCGAGGATGAGGATCGTGGGCTCGGTCGACAACCACCGCGCCAGGGCGACCTTCTGTTGATTGCCGCCCGAGAGTGTCCCGACGTCGGCGGCCACCGACGGCGTCTTGATGCGGAACCGATCGACGTAGCGCTCGGCGGCGGCCCGTTCGCGCCCGCGGTCGATGAGGCCGCGGCTCGACACCGCCTCGAGGCTGGCCAGGCTCGCGTTCGAGGCGACCGACATCTCGAGCACGACCCCATGCTGACGGCGATCCTCGGGCACATAGGCGATGCCGGCGTCGATCGCCTGACGCGGCGAGTCGAGGCGGACGGTCTTGCCGTGGACGAGGATCTCGCCGGCGTCGGCGGGCGTCAACCCGAAGAGGATTTCCGCCAGCTGCGTGCGTCCCGATCCCACGAGGCCGGCGAGGCCGAGGATCTCGCCCCGGCGGACCGACAGCGACACGTCGGCGACGCCGGTCGCCCGGTGCGACAGCTGCCGGACCTCCAGCGCGACCTCGCCGAGCGGGATCGTCCGTTTCGGGAAGACGGCCGAGAGCTCCCGGCCCACCATCAGGGTGATGAGACCGGCTCGGTCGATCCCGGCGCGCGCGGTCGTCCCGACGGTCTCGCCATCGCGCAGCACGGTGATGCGATCGGCGATGGCAAAGACTTCCTCCAGGCGGTGCGAGATGTAGACGATGCCGACGCCGTGGGTTTTGAGGAGCGCGATGACGCGGAACAGGCTCTCGACCTCGCGCTCGGTCAGCGACGCCGTCGGCTCGTCCATGATGACGATCTTCGCGTCGGCGCCGATCGCCTTGGCGATCTCGACGATCTGCTGCTCGGGCATGCTGAGCGTCTCGACCAGGCGCATCGGGTCGATCGTGGCGCCGATCCGCTGCAGGAGCTCGGCGGCCTGGCTGGCGCGCCGCGACCAGTCGAGCCGCCGCCACGGGCCGCCCGCCTCGAGCGCCAGGGCGATGTTCTCAGCCACGGTCAAGTCCGGGAAGAGCGACGGCTGCTGGTAGATGGCGGCGATGCCGAGCGCACGGGAGCGGCTGGGGTCCATCGCGGTGACGACCTGGCCGTGCACGGTGATCTCGCCGCTATCGGGCGTCTCGGCGCCGGTGATGATCTTGATGAGGGTTGACTTGCCGGCGCCGTTCTCGCCGACGAGGGCGTGGACCTCACCAGGACGGACGTCGAACGACACGCCTTTGAGCGCGCGCACGCCGGCGAAGGACTTGGTCATGGCCGCAGCGGACAGGAGCATGGCGGGAATCTGCAGCGGCGACGATACAACTCCCGCCATCGGCACGGCAAGGCCCGCCCGCCCGCGCGAATGTATCGCCATGAGGAACGGATGGGGTTGCGGTCATACCGGCGGCCGCGCCCGTTCCCAGCCGGTAAGACAAGAGCCGTGTCTTGTGCAAGATCCAGCCGGCGCTCAGAAGGCCGCGCGGGGATGTTTTGCTATACGAAATAGAGCGCGGTCGATTGGGCCGGAAGGAGGTCGCAGGCTAGTGGTGTGACCACTTCGATTGTTGAATTGGTCTGGTATTTCCACAATCATATATCATATAGTGCCCGTCGATTAAGACCACTCCCACGGACGTTCGCCTGGCCGTCTGGACCGAGCAAACATCCGCCTAGTTCGCCATGAACACGCTCGCTATAAGAGGAGGAAGGCTATGACACGGCTGACGCGACAGTGCAGCAGTGACCGCTGGACCCGCACGACTGTTTTCCTGACCACCATCCTGGCCGTCGTCGCCCTCGCCCTGTCCACGCCCGCGGGGGCGCAGGAAGCGCGCGGCACGATTGCCGGCACGATCCGCGACGGGAGCGGCAGCGTCATCCCCGGCGCCACCGTCACCATCGCCAACAAGGAAATGGGCACGACCGTCAGCGTCGTGACCAACGAAGTCGGCTTCTACCAGGTTCCTTATCTCATCCCCGGCACTTATCAAGTGGCGGCCGAGCTGCAAGGCTTCAAGAAGGCCGCGCGCGAAGTCGAAGTCCGCATCGCCGATCGGCTCGAGGTGGACCTCGCCCTCGCGGTCGGCGAAACCGTGGAGTCGGTCACGGTCACGGCCGACACGCCGCTCCTCGAGACCTCGAACGCCTCGCTCGGCAACGTCGTCGACTCGCGGCGGATTGCGCAGCTGCCGACGCCCCACGGCGATCCGTACGCGCTCATCGGCCTCGCCGCCGGCGTCACCTACACCGGGTCGGCCCGGCTCGATCGGCCATTCGAGCCCACGCACATCGTCGGCTACTCGATGGACGGGACGCGCGGCAACCGCAGCGACCTGACGATCGACGGCGTGCCGAGCACGGCGACCGCGAATGCGGGCGAGGTGATCGCGTCCTACGTGCCGCCAGCCGACATCGTGCAGGAATTCAAGGTCCAGACCGCGACGTTCGACGCCGCGACCGGCAACACCGAGGGCGGCGTCACGAACCTGATGATCAAGTCGGGCACCAACCGGCTGCGCGGCACGGCCTACATCGGCAAGACGCCGAAGGGGCTCTTCGCCAACGACTTCTTCGCCAACGCCAACAACATCCCGCTGTCGGACTTCGACTACAACCGCTATGGCGGCATGGCCGGCGGGCCGATGGTGCTGCCCGGCTACGACGGCCGCGGCCGAACCTTCTTCATGTACGGCTTCGAGGGGATCCACGAGTCGCGGCCGCGCAACAACGGCACGCCGACGGTGCCGACCGAGAAGATGCGCAACGGCGACTTCTCGGAGCTGCTGGCGCTCGGATCGCAGTATCAGATCTACAACCCCTTCACGCGCCGGGCGATTGCCGGCGGCCGCTTCCAGCAGGATCCGTTCCCCGGCAACATCATCCCGCAGAACTTGATCAATCCGGTCGCGCGCGCGTCGCTCGAATACTTCGCGCATCCCCTGACCGCGGGCAACGCCGACGGCACGAGCAACTTCCAGAACCCGTCGCTGCCCGAGGACATCAAGTACGCGAACAACACCATCCGCATCGATCACAACCTCACCGACAAGCAGCGCATGTACGGCCGCTTCAGCTGGTACGATCGCAACAGCAACTACAACAACTACTTCGACAACCTCGCCACCGGCGAATGGTTCAAGTTCGTCTCGCGCCAGTTCGCGCTCGACCACGTCTACGTGATGACGCCGAGCACGGTCCTGAACTTCCGCTACGGCTACAACTGGTTCGTGCGCGGCACGAACTCGAATCCGGCGAACCACGGGTTCGATTTGACCAGCCTGGGCTTCCCGGCGTCGTACAACGCGTCGATCCCCGACGACATCCGGCGGTTCCCGCGCTTCGACATCACCGGCTATCAGGGCACGGGCATCGGCGGCGAAGAGCGGCCGAACGAGACGCATTCGTTCATCGCCACCCTGAACAAGTCCGCCGGCGCGCACTCCCTCAAGACCGGGATCGAGCTCCGGCAGTATCGCGAGACGAGCAACTTCTTCGCCAACAACCAGACCGGGCAGTTCAACTTCGACTCGACCTGGACGCGCGGCCCGCTCGACAACTCCACCGCCGCCCCCGGCAGCCTCGGCCAGTCCTTCGCCTCGTTCCTGCTCGGGATCCCGAGCTCCGGTTCGGTCAGCCGGGTGGCGAGCTATGACGAGAAGTCGCAGAACTGGGGCTTCTTCGTGCAGGACGACTGGCGCGTCAGCTCGCGGCTGACGGTCAACCTCGGCCTGCGCTACGAATACGAGACGCCGCTGTCGGAAGTCAACAACCAGAGCGTCCGCGGCTTCGACACGAGCGTGGTGCAGTCGATCGAGGCGGCGGCGCGCGCCAAGTACGCGCTCAACCCGACGCCGGAAGTGCCGGTCAGCGAATTCAACGTGCGCGGCGGCCTGACGTTTGCCGGCGTCGACGGCCAGCCGAGCGGCCTCTACGAGACGCCCAAGAACAACTTCATGCCGCGCATCGGCCTCGCCTACAAGCTCGACGAGGCCAAGACCGTGCTCCGCGCCGGCTACGGGATGTTCTACGGCTTCCTCGGCCAGCGCCGCGGCGACGTCGTGCAGAGCGGCTTCAGCCAGAACACCAACATCATCCCGTCGCTCGACAACGGCCTGACGTTCATCGCCACGCTGTCGAACCCGTTCCCGAACGGCATCACCGAGCCGGTCGGCAACTCGCTCGGCGTGCAGACGTTCCTCGGCCAGGGCATCACCTTCTTCGATCCCAACCCGAAGTCGCCGCGCACGCAGCGGTGGCAGATCGGCATTCAGCGCGAGATCGGCGGGCGCTGGGTCGCGGAAGCCAGCTATGTCGGCAACTACGGCTCGCAGCTGCAGACGTCGCGGAACATCAACGCCACGCCCAACGAGTACCTCAGCACCCTCCCGGTCCGCGACGCCGACCGCATCGCGTATCTGAGCGCCAACGTCCCCAATCCGTTCGCCGGCTTGCTGCCGACGACGGCGGCGGCGGCGCTGCAGGGCGCGAACATCGCACGCGAGCGACTGCTCCGCCCCTACCCGCAGTTCGACGCGGTCAACACGACGACCAACGAGGGCGAATCCTGGTACAACGCCCTCCAGGTCACGCTGCAGCGGCGGTTCGCCGGCGGGTACACGCTGTCCTCCAGCTATACCTACTCGCACTTCGACGGAAGCCACGGAGTTCCTCAATGCGGGGGACCCCGAGCCGTGGAAGGGCATCTCGAGCGTCGACTCGCCGCACCGCCTGACGGTCAACGGCATCTGGGAAGTGCCGGTGGGCCGCGGCCGCCGGTTCGGCACCGACGTCAACGGCGTGGTCTCGGCCTTCATCAGCGGCTGGCAGTTCTCGGGGATCTACACCTACCAGAGCGGCTTCCCGATCGGCTTCGGCAACATCATCTTCACCGGCGATCTCGATGACATCGCGCTGCCGGCCAGCGAGCAGACGGTTGCGCGCTGGTTCAACACCGACGCCGGCTTCAACAAGGTGTCGACGCAGCAGCTCGGATCGAACGTCCGGACGTTCCCGCTGCGGCTCGAGAACGTCCGCACCGACAACGTCAGCAACGTCGATCTGTCGCTCATCAAGAACACGCAGGTGGGCGGCAAGACCATCGAGCTCAGGTTCGACTCGCTGAACGCACTCAACCACCCGTACTTCCCGGGGCCGAACACCACCCCGACGGCGGTGGCATTCGGAACCATCAGCGCGTCGACGCAGCTCAATTACGCGCGGCGCACGCAGGTGTCGGTGAAGTTCCTCTTCTGATCGAGGACAACACGACGGCACGGAGACGTCACCACGCAGTCACGCACCGAGGGTCGCTCGCACATAGACGGCGCTTATGAAATGAGAATGTATAAGCGCTTGACTCTGTTTCGAGCGGCCCCTACTATGGATTCGATGGTTTTCGTCGTCGCTCTGCACGCCGCTCCCGTCGCTGTCCTGGCACTCCAGCAGTGTCTTGCCGGCAGGCAGCAGCAGCGCTGCAACAGCTGACGGAACTGTCGAATTCCAAAGGACTTACGACAGGCCGTCACCCCACTAGGTGACGGCCTTTGTCGTTACTGGAGGCATTTTTGAATCACTACAAAAATGTCGTTTTCTGAAAAGGCGCCAACATCCATGTCAACTGTCCTCGACCCTGCCCCGACTCCGGCGACCGACCGGGCCCGCCTTCGCCCGTCGCCGACCGAGACGCCGACGACCGGACCCGGCGCCAGAGCGGCGAGATCCGTAAGCTGACGTCGTCTGCTCGAGGTCAGCCAGGCGCTCGCCAGCCCGCCGAACCTCAAGTCGGCGTTCCATCGCGTCCTCGAGATTCTCGAGCGCTATCACGGCACGACCCGCAGCGTCATCGCGCTGCCGCGTGACGATGGGCGGCGGCTTTACCTGCACGCCTCGGTGGGCATCCGCGCGCCGCACACCGATGCGCCGATCGGCGGCGGGCTCGCGCAGCAGGTGTTCGACAGCGGCCGTCCGGTGGTCGTGCCGCGGGTCAGCCAGGAGCCGGCGCTGACGGCCATGGGCGGCCGGTCCGATGCCGCGCCGCGCACATCCGAGACACTCGCGGCGGCTGGTCGAAGACGACGACCTGACCTACATCTGCGTGCCGGTGCAGCAGTCGCGGCAGTGCCGCGGCGTGCTCGAGGTCGAACTGGCGTTCCGTCCCGATCGCAACTACGACCGGACGATGAAGTTCTACGGCGTGGTCGGGTCGATGCTGGCGCAGGCGCTGAAGATGCAGTCGCTCATCGAGTCGGATCGGCAGCGCCTCGTGAACGAGAACGTCCGGCTGCGCGACGAACTGCGCGAGCGCTACGACTTCTCCCACATCCTGGGCACGAGCGGCGCGATGCGGCAGGTGTGCGAGCAGGTGGTGCAGGTGGCCCGCACCAACACCACGGTCCTCATCCGCGGCGAGTCGGGCACCGGCAAGGAGCTCATCGCCCAGGCCATCCACTACAACTCGCTGCGGGCGCGCAAGTCGTTCGTCAAGGTCAGTTGCGGTGCGCTGCCGGAAACGCTGATCGAATCCGAGCTCTTCGGCTACGAGAAGGGCGCCTTCACCGGCGCCGAGCAGCGCAAGAAGGGCCGGTTCGAGCTCGCCGACGGCGGGACGCTCCTGCTCGACGAGATCGGCGACGTCAACCTCGCGACGCAGGTCAAGCTGCTGCGCGTGCTGCAGGAGCGGGAGTTCGAGCGGCTCGGCGGCACCGAGTCGGTGAAAGTCGACGTGCGGCTGATCGCCGCTACCAACAAGGACATGGAGGCCGCGGTCGCCGACGGGTCGCTGCGTCAGGATCTGCTCTACCGCCTCAACGTCTTCACCATCTTCGTGCCGCCGCTCCGGGAGCGGAAGTCGGACGTCCTCCTGCTCGCCGATCACTTCGTCGAGAAGCTGGCGACCGATCACGGCAAGCAGGTGAAGCGCATCTCGACCCCGGCGATCGACGCGCTCGTCGGCTATCACTGGCCCGGCAACGTGCGCGAGCTGCAGAACGTCATCGAGCGCGCGGTGCTCGTGTGCGACGGCCAGGTCATCCACCTGCACCACCTGCCGCCGACGCTGCAGACGGCCGAAGGGTCGGGCACGGCGATCAGCCAGTCGCTCGGCGACGCCGTCGCGGGCTTCGAGCGCGACATGATCGAAGACGCGCTCAAGATGGCGCGCGGCAACCGCGCGCGCGCCGCCCGCCTGCTGCAGGCGACGCGCCGCATCGTGAATTACAAGATCAAGCAGTACGACATCGACTGGCGCCGCTACCAGGATGCGGAGGGGGCGTAACGGCGGAATGACGATGCGCACATCCTGGTCTCGCCCGGAGGGGCCGATGTACACGATGTTCGCGGCGCGGACGCTGACGATGCCGACTCAACTCACGTAACTCTACTGATTAGAGGCGGTTTCGTCGCGACACTCCACAGGAGCACGCGCGGAGCCGGCTTTGCTCTCTGGCGAGACATGTTGTATTCGCCAGAATCTCTCGCCGCTCTCGGGGCCTGGGCCTCGTTGATTTTCCTCGCACCGTCGGAGGCGACGCTCACGCACCGCGTCTCGCCGGCCGACATCGCGCGCGCCGCGCAGGTCGCCGCCTGCGAAGCCCCCACGCTCACACTGCCCGCCCTCGATCGGGCTCGAAGACGGCCTGCAGCCGATCGTGCGATCGGCGCTCGAACACTCGCCGAAGTTCCGCCAGCAGTGCCGGGCGCTCGCGGCCGCGCCGCGGCTGCGCGCGACCGTGAGCATCGCGTACCGCCGCGGCGTCGGCGACCACCCGCGCCCGCACGTCGTTCCGGCAGGACCAGTTTGGCGCCCTCGCCGCCGAGATCGAGATTCGCAGCGCGCCCGACCTGACCGAGCTCCTCGCGCACGAGTTCGAACACTTGATCGAACAGCTGGACGGCGTGGATCTGAAAGCGCTGGCCAAGGAGGGCATGGCGCACCGACTCGCCGACGGCGCCTTTGAGACGGCGCGCGCCGTCGCCGCGGGGCAACAGGTCGCGGGCGAGGTCACCAACAACGCCCCCGATCGGCTGGCGGGCGCCGGACAGTCGGTGTGGCGCGCGCTGCGGCGTGTCGGGGCGCGGATCACGGAGTGATGCGGGTCGCGGATTCCACGGGACGCGGATCACGGCATCACGACTTGACGGGACGCGGATCACGCGGATCGTCTGACGGGAGCGGTCACGCGACTCGCGCACGTGGTGCCGATCGCCGAACCTTTGTGAATCCGCGTGATCCGCGTCCCGTTCGTGATCCGCGTGATCCGCGTCCTCCGTGACCCATCGATCCAGCGTCCGCACCAGCGCTGGCTACGCGAACTTCACCAAATCCGCGATCTTGATCGGCTTGCCGCTCGTCGATGCTCTTGCGCGCCGCGATCCCGGTCAGGCACGACATCGCGCCGGCGCGCGAGTCGGGCAGGCGCATGTGCGCGGGGGCGTCGATCTTCTTGAAGATCAGGTCGCGCAGCCGCTGGTCGCCGCCACCGTGTCCCTCGGTCTCGCTCGGCACTTCGATCTTCACGCGCTTGCCGAAGTTCTTCATCACGTACATCCCGGTTTCCTCGCCGGGATCCCACGGCTGGCGCTCGTAGTCGCGCACCTCGAGCCGGCCCTTGCGTGCCGTTGAACGCGAGGTAGTAGCCCTCGATCGGCATGAACGTGTTGACCGAATAGCTCATGTTGACGCCGTTCGTGTACTTCACGACCGCGTTCATGGTGTCGAAGATGTCGATGTCTTCCTTGAAGACGCAGCCGTCGCGCTGATAGCCGTCCGCCGATTCGCAGTCGTTGTAGAGGGCGACGAGGTTCCGGCTCTTGTTGATGTCCCAGTAGTACGAGCACTTGTCCTTGTGCGGACACGTACGGCAGTTCGTGTGGCGGAAGGGCCCGCTCTTGCCGTAGTTCGCGAGGCTGCCGAGCGCCGAGACCTCGACCGGCTCGCCGTCGATCCACCAGTTGATGAGATCGAAGTGGTGCGAGGCCTTGTGCACCCAGAGCGACCCGCTCTTGGAGCGGAGCCGGTGCCAGCGGCGGAAGTAGTCGGCGCCGTGCGTCGTGTCGAGGAACCAGTTGAAGTCGACCGACGTGATCTTGCCGATCTCGCCGCCCATCAGCAGTTCCTTGATCTTCTGGTGCTTGGGCGCGTAGCGGTAGTTGTGGGTGACGACGATCTTGCGGCCGGTCTTCTTCTCGGCGTCGAGCACGGCGCGGCACTGCGCCTCGTCGATGACCATCGGCTTCTCGGTCATCACGTCGACGCCGCGCTCCATCGCGCGGACGAGATACTCGCTGTGGAAGGCGTCGACGGTCGTCACCATCAGCAGGTCGGGCTTGGCCTTGGTGAGCATCTCGTCGAAGTTCGTGTAGGTCGGGCATGTCGCCCCCATCTGGCGCTTGGCGACCTCGACCCGCAGCGGGTTGATGTCGCACAGGCCGACGAGCTCGACGAGATCGGGGTAGTCGCGCAGAATCGGGCGGCCCCACATGCCGATCGCCCGGACGCCAGTACCGACGATGGCGTAGCGGCGCTTGGCCTGGACCGCCGCGCCGACGGCCTGGCCGGCAACCAGCGCGCCGACCGCTGCTCCCGTGGCCGAGGTGACAAACTCCCTGCGCGTGACGCCGTCGTGGTTCGCCATCACTCCTCCTGCTGTCGACCGCCTGTCGGCCGCGCCAAGTGGACTATCCACTTTGGCAGCACGATTCTACCGCGCCACGTTATGATCCTGCCGTGGTTCGCAAGGCGTTTCGCATGGCGGTACACCCCGGCCACGAGGCCGAGTACGAGCGCCGCCACCAGCCGATCTGGGAGGAGCTCGAGCGCACGCTGCTGGCCCACGGCGTGCGGACCTACTCGATCTTTCTCGATCCCGACACCCGCGACTTGTTCGCTTACGTCGAGGTCGAGGACGAGGCGCGATGGGCGGCCATCGCCGGGACCGATGTCTGCCGGCGCTGGTGGCGTTACATGCGCGAGGTCATGCCCGCCAATGCCGACGACAGCCCCGTCGCCCGGGAGCTGCGCGACGTCTTCCATATCGAAGCGGGATGAGGGCGGGATAAGATTGTGGGCAACCACTGAGGCGCGCCGGACCCGGTAACGGCCCCCGGCTTGACGCCCTGCCGCCTCGCAGTACGCTCACCTTACGAGAGACATATGCTCACTGACACACTCTTCAGACAGCCGCGGCAGTTCGGCGTCCAGATGCTGCAGAAGCGCGGCGACGCGGGATCGCGCGAGCTCAGCACGCGCCGGCTGCGGCTCGACGCCGGCACGAGCGCCACCTTCCGCCTCGCCGACGAGGAAACCGTCGTCATCCTGCAACAGGGCCGCGGCACGTTCGCGGCGGGTGGCGAGCAGTGGCCGGTGAGCCGATCGGGCGTCTTTACCGAGCGGGCAACGGCGCTGTACCTGCCGGCGGGCGTGGAGCTCACGGCGACGGCCGAGACCGTGCTCGAAGCGGTGCTCATCTCGACGCCCGCGCCGGCCGGCGGCACGGTCGCCCTCATCGGCCCCAGCGACGTCAAGGTCAACGCCCGCGGCCGCGCCAACTACTCGCGCGAGGTCCACGACATCTTCGTCACCGACCCGCACGTGAAACGCCTGATGATTGGCGAGACCTTCAACCCGCCGGGCAACTGGAGCAGCTATCCGCCGCACAAGCACGACGGCAAGGACGGGGAGCCCACGCTCGAAGAGGTCTACTACTTCACCATCGACCCGCCGCAAGGCTTCGGTCAGCAGATTCTCTACACCAACGACGGGGAGTCGGCCACCCACTCGGTTCGTGACGGCGACGCCGTGCTGCTGCCGTACGGCTATCACCCCGTGTCGGCGCCTCCCGGGTACCGCCTCTGCTACCTCTGGGGCATGGCCGGCGAGCAGCGCAAGCTCGCGCTGCACGAGGATCCCGCGCACAAGTGGATCCACGAGGCGAAGCTGTAGTTCCCCGGCGCCTGTCACGGGACCTGTCAGGATGATTCAGGAGATCCTTTTTGAACTCCTGAACTCCTCGTCTCCTGAGTGAGGTTTTGTGACAGCGATCCGATTTCATTGTCAGCGTTTCCAGTCTTCATGAGCACAAAGCGCCACGCCGCCACCGCGGCGATCGAAGCCGCAGGGATCGTCGCCGTCATCCGGATCAAGGATCCCGCGAAGCTGCAGGGGGTCGTCGACGCCATCTCCGAGGGCGGCATCCGCGCGCTCGAGGTCACCATGACGGTGCCGGGCGCGATCGAGCTGATTGCCGGGCTGGCGCCGAAGATGCCGCCGGGCTTTCTCCTCGGCGCCGGCACGGTGCTCGACGCCGCGACGGCACTCAAGGTGATCGATGCCGGCGCGCAGTTCATCGTCAGCCCCGTCTTCCGGCGTGAGGTCATCGACGCCTGTCACAGCCGGGACGTGGCCGTCACCCCGGGGTGCTTCACGCCGACCGAGATTCTCGACGCCTGGGACGCCGGGGCCGACATCGTCAAGGTCTTCCCTGCCACCGCCCTTGGCCCGGGGTACATCAAGGATGTGCGCGCGCCGCTGCCACAGGTGAAGCTGATGCCGACGGGCGGCGTCACCCTCGACAACGCCGGCGACTGGATCAGGGCCGGCGCCGTGGCGGTTGGTGTCGGCAGCGCGCTGACCGACGCCAAAGCGATCGAGGCCGGCAATTTCGCCGTGCTGCGCTCGAACGCCGAGCGCATCGTCAAGAGCGTCCGCGCCGCACGGGAGTAGTTGATTCCAGCCATGCCCAAAGTCGTCACCTTCGGCGAGCTCATGCTGCGGCTGAGCCCGCCCGGATTCGAACGGTTCCTGCAGACGCCGCAATTTGTCGCCACCTTTGGCGGCGGCGAGGCGAACGTCGCCGTGTGCCTCGCGGCGTTCGGCATCGACAGCTACTACGTGACGCGCCTCCCCAAGCACGAGATCGGCGAAGCCGCGGTCAAGGCCCTGCGCGCCGAAGGCGTGCGGACCGACTACATCGTGCGTGGCGGCGACCGCATCGGCGTCTATTACGCCGAGGCCGGCGCCAGCCAGCGCGCCTCGACGGTGATTTACGACCGGGCCCGTTCGGCGATTGCGGAGATGGAGGCCGACGCGGTTGACTGGGCAACGGTGTTCGCGGGGGCGCAGTGGTATCACGTGACCGGCATCACGCCGGCGCTCGGCGAAAAGGGCGTGGCCGCCACGGCGCGCTCGCTCAAGGCGGCGCGCGCCGCCGGCGTGCGCATCAGCGTTGACCTGAACTTCCGCAAGAAGCTCTGGACCGAGAAGAAAGCACAAGAAATCATGGGCCCCCTCATGCGCGACGTCGACGTCGTCATCGCCAACGAGGAGGACCTGCAGTCGGTTCTCGGCGTGCACGTGCCCGGCACCGACGTGACGAGCGGTCAGTTGAACCTCGCGGGCTTCCAGGAAGCCGCCGAACGCGTGACGCGCGACTTCGGACCGCCGATGGTCGCCATCACGCTGCGCGAGAGCATCTCGGCGAGCGACAACGGCTGGAGCGCGGCGCTCTGGGACGCGGCGACGGGCAGCATGCACCAGAGCCAGCACTACGACGTGCGGCTCGTCGATCGCATCGGCGGCGGCGACAGTTTCGCCGGCGGGCTGATCTATGGCCTCGTGACCGGCCGAACGCCGCTCGAGTCGCTGCGCTTTGCCGTCGCGGCGAGCGCGCTCAAGCAGACGATCCCGGGGGACTTCAACCGCGTCAGCGTCGCCGAAGTCGACCGGCTCGCGGGCGGCGATGCATCAGGGCGCGTCCAGCGGTAGACTTGAACCACGGCTATTCACGGGCCACCGAAGATCGTCGGGCCGCGGATAGCACGGATCTTCAGGGCCACGGACAACACGGACAACACGGATCTACACCATGAGACACGCTGCCATGCTCCTCCGCCGGTGCTCACTTGCGCTCGCGATCGCGCTCGGTTCAGTTGGGTGTCTGCGCTCGACGACGACGATTGATCTGAAGTCGGACGGCAGCGGCACCATCGTCCAGGAGACGGCCGTTTCGGCGCAGGCGCTGGGAATGATCCAGGGGCTGGCGGGCGCCAACCAGACGGGCGAGAAGCCGCCGCAGCTCTTCGGCGAGGAACAGGCGCGCAAGGCGGCGGCGACGATGGGCGTGACGTTCGTCTCGGGCGAGACGATCAAGACCGGCGACCTCGAGGGTTACCGCGCCCGTTACGCCTTCGCCGACATCTCCAAGGTGTCGGTCAAGATGGATCAAACCGACAACCTCGCACCCGGATCCGAGACGAAGAAGCCGCCGTTCGCCTTCATGTTCAAGCGCGGCGCGGCCGCCTCCGTGCTGACGATCCAGATGCCCGACCAGTCGCCGGGCGCCTCCCAGCTGCCGATGCCTGGCGCCGGCGGAACGGACGCCGAGAAGGCCCAGGCGGCGCAGGCCATGAGCGATGATGAAGATGATGATGCGAGGTCTCTTCGTCGACGTCGCGCTGACGGTGAACGGCCGCATCATCAAGAGCAACGCGCCCTATGTCGAGGGTTCTCGCGTCACGCTCATGCAGCTCGACTTCGACAAGCTGCTAGCGACGATGCGGCGCTGCCGAAGCTGCAGAGCGCGAAAGATATCAAGAGCCTGGCCGCCGTGCCCGGCTTGAAAGTCGTCACCGAGCCGACGGTGACGATCGAGTTCAGTCGCTGAGGAGCGCGGTCACCATCCGCGTCCACTCGTCATCGAGCGGGCCGCGCTCGACAGGCTTGCCGGCTTTCCTGTACCAGTAGGCCGCGTTCCCTTCGTCGCCCTCTTTGCGGTGCAGGTACGCGTGGACCCAGGAGCCGGTCGCATCCTCGACGTCCTGTGCGACTTCGTGCGCCCGCGTCCCAGTCGCCCTTCGCGTCGTGCCAGAGCGCGACGAGGGCGGCGCTCACGGCCGGGGGGGTCTTTTTCTCGAGCGTGGCGTTGAACTCATGTCAGAGTCATGGCGCGTGATTATGGACGCGCCAGGGATTCAGAAAACCCGAAGACAACCGTCAGGATGCGAGCGCGTGCGCTCGTATAGTACGCTAGTGAAAGGGACGATGCGATGGCCGACGAACACACAGTCGGAGCAGCAAGACCGACGGAGCCGGCCGACAGGCACGCGAGCCGAGGAGCTCGAACGAAAGCTGGAGAAGAAGCGCGCCAAATCCGGTCGGCCTGGATTTCGTTCGTCGGCAGGATCGTGGCGCAGATCATGGGCGCCGTCGCGACGATTTCGCTCGGCCTGATGCTCGTTCAAAGTATCAGAACCGGTCGGCCGCGCCGGCGCCGTCCGGCGCAGTGGCTCCGCTCGCGGCCGTCCCCGTGCGGCTCATCACTCCCGGCGAGACTCGCTCTGGCGGTTCTGCCGCTCCAGAACGTGTCGGCGGAGGCGAGACGCGTCGTTCGCGCAAGGGATGACCGAGGCGCTCATCACCGATCTGGCCCACCTCGACGAGGTCCGCGTCGTGTCGCGGACGTCTTCGGCGCTCTACGACAACGATGGGCGGCCGCTCCCCGAGATCGCGCGCGCGCTCGGCGTGGACTTCATCGTCGATGGATCGGTCACAGGGCTGATGGGCGAGTAGCGGATTGCGGCTCGCCTGATCGACGGCCGGCGCGACGAGCACTGGTGTCCGCGGAATCCTACGATCGGCCGCTGCGGCAGATCCTGAGCGTCCAGGCCAAGTGGCGGGAGCGATCGCGCAGCCATCAGAGTCGCCCTGGCGGCGCACGTCGAAGGCCCGCGTCAGGACATCGCGTCGCGACGGAACCTCGAACTTGCTGAACCAGCGAACCCTGAGCCCGCCTGAACGCCCTAGTTCAGTGGCACTGACCCATGCCGGAATCCGAGAACGACGTCCCCGGAATCGGGATGAACTCCCACTGGTAGCTGCCGTGCTCAGCGTGAGCTTGATGACACCGTAAGACTATACCGATGGCCTCGGTATTCGCCGCGGAGGTGACTGGCGTATAAGGCGCGCCGCCGCCGGTCCCGACGGTGATCTGGCGGATACCGCGGGCCGGATCCGGGACGGCCGTCCGGATCCTGCGGGCCCGAAGCGTTCGTACAAGTGATCGTGGCCGTTGACGACGAGGTCAGCGTCGAATTCGTGCAACACGCGCCAGATCTCGCGCATGTCGCGATTGGGGCCGTTCGGGCCGGACGTGAAGAGAGGCTTGTGCCAGTAGACCATCGTGCAGCGCGCCCGTGTGGCCGCAGCTCGGTCCGCAGCCACTGGAGCTGCGCCGACCCTGGACCGACGGGAATCTCCGAATTGAGCGCGATGACCCGCCACGAACCGGCCGCGTAGCTGTAGTAGCCGAGGCCGAAGGGGCCGGCGTTGTCCTCGAAATAGGTGAAGTAGGCCGCGGCGCCGCCGGCTGTCGTAATCGTGATTGCCGGGCGTCGGCCGCGTGCGGCGCGGTGCCGCCCCCAGTGGGGCTCGTAGCAGTCGCGAAAATTCGCCGCCGATCCATTCGGGTACGCGTTGTCGCCGGTCGTGAACACGATTCCGGAGATGGCGTCGATGAGTTTCGCGGTCGCGGCCGACGGCGACCGAGCCGCACAGGCCGATGTCACCCGCGCCGACGAGGGCCGCGGGGGGACCAGCGTTGCCCGTATCCGGTCCAGGGACCACGGGCGGAGGCGTGGGAGACGGCGACGACGGCGACGAATCCGCCACACGCTGAGATCGCCACGCCGGCGGTCAGAGCAACGCCGATAAGCAGAACGAGACGGGTGGTCGTCACCGTGGTAGTCGGCCGAGTCGAGGGGAGCCGGTATTGTCGCACAGCCCCGGCGACTGGCTACCTCAGCGGGCCCGGCGCGCCTCGGCCACTTGTTCCAGTACGAGTTTCGACCGTAGCTGCGCAAACTCCTTCATGAACTCGACCGATTCGTAGAACGCCTCGGTCGAAAACGGCTTGCGCGTGTCTTGCTCGACGGCCGGCGCGACGAGCTCCGCCACGCGCATGACCTCCGCCTCGAGCCAGCCGTCCTCCATGGCGGAGCGGGCGGCCGCTTCGAGCACCTGAAAATACAGCTCGCGGAGGTCAGGATAGGCATACGCGCGCTGGAAGAGCAGGTTCTCGTGCGCGCGCTGGAAGATCGAATAGTCGATCACCAGGAACGCCCCGTCCTTGTCCCACGGCAGGAAACGGTGGCGGTTCGAGTCCGGGAACCGATACAGGAAGAAGTTGTTCATCCCGTTGACACCGAGAAGCCCGTCGTCCTCGGCAAGAAAGCCTTCGATGGCGACGTGGGTCATGAACTGCTCGAGATCGATGTACTGCGCCACCCGCTGGCGCCAGGCGGCGCTGTCCGGTTCGTTCACTTCGCGCAGCCAGTCGTGGATCGGCAGATACAGCTTCGAGTCGCCCTCCTTCTCGTGGCTCTGCGGCTGGAACTTCTCCTTGTAAGGCTCGAACTCCTCGCCGAGGTACTCGCCGTGAAACGCCCCCTGAAACTGGTACGAGTAGAGGTAACCCGCGTGCTCGCCCAGCGTGCGATCGAGATACGAGTTGTCGACCGACTCGACGATCACGTACAGGCCCTGCAGCTCGTTGTTGATGTAGAGGCGACAGAAGGACTGGCGCGATGCCGGCTGGCCCATGCGCGCGAAGAAGGCCATCGCGATGCGCTCGTGCATCATCGACCCGTCCTGCCAGAGGTTCTTGAGCACGATCGACTTCAGCCCGAGAAACTTCTGACCGGTGACGTAGCGGTCGAAGTCGATCCGCAGGCCGAGTTTGGTCGGGTTGCGGCTTGCGTTGCCGCGCGAACGCACGCCGGCGCTGCGCACGCGGAGGTTGCGCCACTGCAGGTCGGCCGTGTAGTACGTGTCCTTCTCGAAGTTGGTCGCGCAGGTCCCGCAGGTCCCGCGAGTTGACGGTCAGGCGGAGCTCCTGGATCGTGTCGGGGTTGAACAGGTCGTCCTGAGACTGCGCGCGCGCCGGCGCGGCAGCGGCCAGGGCGACGCACAGGCTCGCGCCCGCGATGAGGAACGCACGTCTGGCGATCTTGAGTCGTGTCATGGTGTCACTCACATCGAGAACTGGAACCGCACGATGCGACTCCAGTAGCCGGACTGCGAGGGCATCGGGCCCTGGTCCGGAAAGACAATCGTGTTGCGCACGAGGTTCGCCTGCACCTTGATCCAGCGATTCGCATACCAGTTCACGCCCATGGTGTAGACGCGGTCGCCGTTCCCGAGGATGACTTCGCTCCGGGGCGCATTCGACGCCGTGGGGTCCGCGTCACCCGAACCGAAGCGAATCCGCTCGACGCGCAGCGCGAACTCGACGGCACCGATACCGCCCTGGAAGATCGGCCGCCGCGGCGATTCGAGCCCGTCAGCCTTGTTCTCACCGGTCACCGCCCACGTCCCGCTCACGTACCAACCGCTCGTGGTAAACGGCGACAAGTCGGCGTTGTCCACGCTCTGGCCCACACGCTCGTCGCTCAGCCGGATGTACTCCGACTTCATCGAGAACGGTCCGGGGCGCCAGCGGGCCTCGAACCCGATGCGCCGGCGCTGACCGTTGACGACGACGGCCGGAACGTAGAAGGGGGCGTCGAGCTCCGTCCGGCCGCGCAGGTCGGAGACGCCCTCGGGCAACTCGCTCGTCGTGAACGACACGCCGACGGCGAGGTCGCTCGCGAGCGACTTCGTCGATCTGAACGGCTGCACCAGCGCGCGGCCCGCGAGCGTGCGCTCGCCGTGGACGCGGTCGGTGTCGTGCGTCCGCGCGTTGCTGCCGTCCTCGTTGAAACGCCGAGCTCGTAGCGGAGCCAGCCGCGAGAGAGCAGGCGCCCGTGGACCATCACGCCCAGATCGCGTCCGGGGGCCAGCAGGGTCGCAATGCGCGAACGGTGGACGAAGTCCAGCTTCGTCGCGCTCGTGTTCTCCTCGAGGCTGAACGGCACCTTGAACTTGCCGACGAGCACCTCGGCGAAGTCGTACTGCTTGTAGTTCAGGTAGACGTCGCGCCAGGGGTCGCGGCGGACGCCAAGCTCAGCTTCAACCTGGTAGTCGAAGAGGTTGAGAATCTCGCCGTCGATGCCGAAGCGGCGGCGGGCGACATCAATGGATGAGTCGGACTCGTCCTTCCGACAGCGACACGTCCGAACTCTGCAGGTTGCCCTGGAGCCGGGCGCGAAAATCGATGTGCGTGCCGGGACCGAGACGGAGCGACGGGTGATCGGTCCAGCGAAAGCCCAGGTCCTGTTCGCGTTTCTGCTCCGCCTTCTTCTCGGCCTTCTTCTCGACCTTCTGTGCGGCCGGCTCAGCCGCGTTGGCGCCCTCCTTCTCGGGTTTGTCGGGCTCCTTGGTCTCGGGCTGGGCAACGGCGGCCGGCAGCGGGACGTCCTGACCCGCCACCGGCGGGGCGATTGTCACCAGCACCGACGCCACGATGGCGAGAACGATGTGTTTCTGTTTCATGATCAACCCCGCTGCCGACGTCCCGTAGCCCGGCATGTGTCACGGTAGCGCCGTCACTCACGTCAGGTCCCGACCGATTCCTTCCGATTTCCTGAATGCTGTGCGGCCTCGGACGCCTTACCGCCCACGGTCCTCCGTGTGCTCGTGCGACACACGTCCACATCTCCGGACGCGTGTGTCATGCACCGGAGACAGCTGGCCGCTGCGAAACGCGAACATCCTTTTGACCGGCAACGAGCGCGAGAAGTTGGACTTAGATGTCATCTGCGGCACCGCGTGCACCTTGCCGATGCGCCCGCGGCCTGCAAAGCTGCAACCGTCGGCCTCGTCGTATGATGTCGGCACACTTTCTTCACAACATATTTACGAGGCTTTCCACGAGGAGGATGCGCGTGACCGAGGGACGAACTCTCAACCCCAGAGTCGGGTTCAGGGCGGTGGCCATCGCGCTGCTGATGCTGGCGGCGTTCGCGGCCCGCCCCGGGTCTACAGCCGTGCAGCGGTCAGCCGTGGAGACGCCAGTCGAACCGCTGCCGTCATTCAGTGAACCGGCGATCTCGCCGGATCGAGAGCGAGATCGCCATGGTCTCGGGTGGTGACATCTGGACCGTGGCGGCAGCCGGCGGCGAAGCGCGCCTGCTCGTGGCGCACGAAGCGGCTGAGTCGCGTCCGCTTGTACTCGCCCGAGGGCGATCGGCTAGCCTTCGTATCGGATCGGACCGGTGGCGGCGACATCTACGTGCTGACGCTCAAGACCGGCGCGCTCAAGCAGCTCACCATGGACGATGGGCTGGAGCGGCTGGACGCCTGGTCGAGGGACGGCCGGTGGCTGTACTTCTCGTCGACGAGCCGCGACATCGCCGGGATGAACGACCTCTATCGCGTGCGCGCGGATGGCGGCACGCCGATGCTCGTGAGCGCGGACCGCTACACCGGCGAGTTCTTCGCGGCGCCGTCACCCGACGGGCAGCGCGTGGCGTTCAGCGCCCGCGGGAACAGTTCCGGCGCAGTGGTGGCGCAAGGGCCACTCCCACCTCGACGAATCGGAGCTCTGGCTCCTCGACACTGTCATCACCCGCGGGATCGCCCGCGGCCGCGCCACGCTTCGAACGGCTCACCGAGCGCGGGGCCAAGCAGATGTGGCCGATGTGGAGCGCCGACGGGCGCAGTCTCTTCTACATGTCCGATCGCAGCGGGACGCAGAACATCTGGACGCTGGCGCTCGGCGGCGCCGCGAAGCAGGTGACCCGCTTCACTGACGGCCGCGTGCTATGGCCGACGATCTCCTACGACGGCCGCACGATCGTCTTCGAGCGCGACTTCGAAGTGTGGAAGCTCGATACCGGCAACGGCCAGTCGAGCAAGATCCCCATCACCAAGCGCGGCGTGCCCTCGTCGGCCGCGACCGAGCACGTGACGTTGAACAACCAGTTCCAGGATCTCTCGCTCTCCCCCGATGGCCGCAAGGTCGTGTTCGTCGCCCGCGGCGAAATCTGGGCGGCGTCGGCGCGCGACGGCGGCGACGCGGTACGCGTGACGCGCAGCTACGCGCGCGAATCACAGATCGAGTGGACGCCCGACAGCCGGCGCATCGTCTACGTCTCGGAGCGCGATGCCGTTCCGCACGTGTTCCTGTACGACTTCACGACGTCGCGCGAAACGCAGCTCACCAGTGGGGCCGTCGGCGACGCCGCGCCGCGCGTCTCGCCCGACGGCAAGTCGGTCGCGTTCGTGCGCGACGGCAAGGACCTGCGCGTGCTCGATCTGGCCGCCAAGACCGAGCGGTCGCTCGCGACCGGCTTCCTGAGCCGGGCCGATCGCGGCGTCGCGTGGTCACCCGACGGCCGGTGGGTGGCGTATCTCGGCCTCAGCGCGCGAGTCGTTCCGCAACGTCTACGCCGTTCCCGCCGCCGGCGGCGACAGCCGCGCGGTCAGCGCGCTGCCGAACGGCAACGCCAACAACATCTCGTGGAGCCCCGACGGCACCTACATCCTCTACAACACGAGCCAGCGGACCGAAGAGGGGCAGGTCGTGCGCGTCGATCTCATCCTGCGGACGCCGAAGTTCCGCGAGGACCGCTTCCGCGATCTCTTCAAGGAACGAGCCGACGCCGGCCGCGACCGGGCCGAGGCGGGGCGGCACCCGAGCGTGACGCGGAGCCGGCGCGCGATCCATCGACGCCCGTCGACATCGTCTTCGACGACATCCGGCGGCGCCTGAGCCTGCTGCCGGTCGGCGTCGATGTGGCCGCGCAGACGATCAGCCCCGACGGGCGGTCGCTGCTCCTGACGGCGACCGCCGAGGGCCAGCAGAACCTCTACCTCTACTCGCTCGACGAGCTGGCGCGCGAACCGGCGGTCGCGCGCCAGTTGACGTCGACGGCTGGCGCCAAGGCAGACGCGCAGTTCACGCCCGACAGCCGCGAGATTTTCTACCTCGAACAGGGACGCATCACGGTGATGCCGGTCGAAACCCGTGTGGCCCGGCCGGTCGCGGTCACCGCCGAGCTCGACATCGACTTCGCGCAGGAGAAGATGGAGGTCTTCCGCCAGGCGTGGACCTACATGCGCGACGGCTTCTACGACGACAAGTTCCACGGCGTGAACTGGGACGCGGTGCGCACGCAGTACGCACCCCGCATCGCTGGCGCGCAGACGCCAGCTGAAATGCGGCGGCTGTTGAACCTCATGGTCGGCGAGCTCAACGCGTCACACATGGGCGTCGCCGCGGGCGGACGAGGCGGCGCGGGCGGTGACGGCCCCTCCGTCGGACGTCTCGGGCTGCGCTTCGACCGGACGGAGTACGAACAGGCCGGGCGGCTGCGCATCACCGAGATCGTTCCGCTCGGCCCAGTGGCGATCACCCGGCAGGCAAAAGTCGGCGACTACCTGCTCGCCGTCGACGAGGTGAAGATCGAGGCCCAGACGAGCCTGGACGAGGTCCTCGCCCACTCGGTCAACCGGCGCACGGCGCTCTCCCTCTCCGCATCGCCGGCCGGGACCGATCCGAAAGAGATCATCGTCCGCCCCGTCAACCAGGCCACGGAGAAGAACCTGCTCTACCGCGAGTGGGTCGAGGCCAATCGCGCCTACGTCGAAAAGGCGAGCGGCGGGCGCCTCGGATACGCGCACATGAACGACATGTCGGAGGCCGCGTTACGCCGTTTCTACACCGACCTCGACGCCGACAACCGCATGAAGGACGGCATCGTCATCGACGTCCGCAACAACAACGGCGGGTTCGTGAACGTCTATGCGATCGACGTGCTTGCCCGGCGCAGCTATCTGGTGATGACGCCGCGCGGGTTGCCGGCCGCGCCCGCCCGCAGCATGCTCGGCCAGCGCTCGCTCGAGCTGCCGACCATCCTCGTCACCAACCAGCACTCGCTGTCCGACGCCGAGGATTTCGCCGAAGGCTACCGCACGCTCAAGCTCGGCAAGATCGTGGGCGAGCCCACCTCAGGCTGGATCATCTACACCGGCAGCCAGACGCTGGTCGACGGGTCAACCATTCGCATGCCCTCGACACGCATCACGACCATCGACGGCAAGACGATGGAGCTCAACCCGCGGCCCGTGGACATTCCGGTGACGCGTCCGATCGGGGAGAGCCTGTCCGGCAAGGACAGCCAACTCGACACGGCGGTGAAAGAACTGCTGGCGACGCTGACGGTCGGCAGTCGGTAGTCGGGGATCGGGAGTCGTCAGTCGCAGTCGGGTCGCATCGTAGTCCGTCGTCATCGTTGCAGAGCATCGAGCGAAGATTACGACGTAGCGCACTCGTCCGGTGTTCACGGCAGTGCCGACTGGACTCTCGACTCGGACCGCCGACAGTGACTGACGACTGATGAC
Source organism: uncultured Acidobacteriota bacterium (assembly GCA_963847975.1). Classification (GTDB taxonomy): domain Bacteria; phylum Acidobacteriota; class Vicinamibacteria; order Vicinamibacterales; family 2-12-FULL-66-21; genus DATBJJ01. The sequence goes on from CAWKBU010000031.1 coordinate 279,970, forward strand.
TCCCGACTCCCGATTACCGATTGTCGACTGCCCTATTTTTCCTCCCGTGCCGGTGCGGCGTGCCATTTGTCCTTCGGCACGATCTTCAACCCCTCGGGATCGGCTTCGTAGTTGGGGGACATGATCTGCACGCCGTACTCGTTGAAGCAGTCGAGGATGTTGGCGTTGAGCTCGCTCATCACTCTCGCGCGCAGTTGCGGACGCTCGAGGCAGACAAACAGCGTGTACTTCACGTAGAAGTCCTGGAGCTCGACCTGGCGCACGACCGGCGCCGGCGTCTTGCGCACGTCCGAGGTCCGCTCCGCGGCCATCAGGAGGAGCGACTGCACCTGCCGCCAGGCCGTGTCGTAGCCGATGGTCACGCTCGTCGGCGTGAAGACGCCATCGGTATCGGCAAACCGTGAGTAGTTGGTGGTCGTCGTGCCGACGACGATGGCGTTGGGGATGGTGACTTCCTCGCCGCGGATGGTCTTGACCTTGGTCGACAGCACACCGACGTGGTTCACCGTGCCTTCGACGTCGCCGATGCGGACGAAGTCGCCGAGCCGCAGCGAGCGCGAGTAGGTGATCATGAAGCTGCTCATCATCTGGTTGACGAGCCCGCTCGATCCGAGCGACATGACCAGACCGATGAACACGCTCGCGCCCTTGAACGCGTCGGTCCCGCTCCCCGGCAGGTAGGGATAGGCCATCACAGCCGCGAAGATCCAGAGAAGCGTGGCGACCAGGCGGCGCGTGGGTTGCGCGGTGTCCGGGTGCAGCCACGGGACTTCGACGGTGCCCTGCTCGACCGCCTTGAAGAACAGGCGCATCAGCCGGATGAAGAAGCGGGCGATCAGGAAAATGAGCAGGACGCGTGAAGAGCGACGGCACCGCGTGCGACCATGTCCAGCGCGAGCCCCGATATCCGCGCCAGCATGAACTCCCGCATCGACTCGCCCCACGGGCGGGTGTACGGAAACCGTCGCAGCGTGAAGGTGACGGCGGAGTAGACGACGAACACGCTGAGTGCGAGGGCGACAATCGAGACGAAGGTGCGCCAGAACTCGAAGAGGCGCGACGCCCGGAGGACCTCGAGCGGCCCCGCACCCACCCGCGACACCTGCTGTTCAGCGGCGGCGATCAATCGCCGGGCAATACGGTGGTGCCCGCGGATGATCGCCAGCAGCAGGATGGCGGCGAGGCCGAGCACCAGCAGCGATTGCAGAGCGGCCCAGGCGAGGAGCGTCGGCGTGCGCGCTTCGACGGCCTCGGCGAGCGCCACCTTGATCCTGGCCGACTGTGGCCTCGGCGGCGCCGTCGAGCGTTTCGCCCGCGGCCTCGTCGACGTCCAGCGGGGTCAGCACCAGCACGGGTCGCGTGCCGAAGCTGATGATGCGGCCGGCCTCGAACGGTCCGCACCTCCACCGGCCCGTCGACACGCTGATCCACCATGTCTTCGAGGGCCCGTGCCGCCGCGCTGGCGCGCTCGGCCGGACTGCGGCCCATGACGCGGGCGCGCAGCACGGCAATCGGCCGATTGCTGAGCATCACGGTCGCGGTCTCGCTTGCCGGCTCGATGCCGACGCTGACGCTCACCGGCGGCGCGGCGGGCGGCGTCGCACCTGGCGCCGGGGGCGTCACCTGGGTCGCGCCCACGGCCGGAACGAGGATCAGGCAGAGGGTGGCCAGGAGAACGGCCCGGATTCGCAATCGCAACGCAAGGCTTCGGCAGTCGGTCGGCACAGAGTGGCTCCAGAAGAAGTCAGAGGTCGTAGGCGAATTCTAGTCGATGGCGGCTTTACGCCCTGCCGCGGCGCCGTCCAGCAGGAAGACCGCGGCCCGACCGGCGCGCGCCGCGCGCGCCACCGGCAGCCGCGATGTCCGATTCGTGAGCGCCTCGCCCACGACGGCGGCCTTCGCGGCACCAAAAGCGGCGATGTAAATCTCGGCACCGGCGAGCGCGGCGAGCGTCAGCGTCAAGCGGGCGGGCGGCGGTTTGGGCGAATCGGTCACCGCCACGACGTGCCGCGTTTTCTCCTCCAACGCCCGATGCCCCGGAAAGAGCGAGCACACGTGGCCGTCTGGGCCGACGCCGAGCAGCACCACATCGAATCGGGGAGGCGTGCCGATGGCCTGCCTGAGATCGGTTTGATACTGCCGGGCCGCGGCGTACAGATCAGCGGCATCCGCCTCCATGCGGTGAATGCGCGCCCGATCGATGGCCACGCGGCGCAGCAGCAGCTCGTCGGCCACGCGATAGTTGGAGTCCTGATCGTCGGGTCGAACGGCGCGCTCGTCGCTCCAAAAGACCTCCACCATCGTCCAGTCGATCGCCGCCAGCGCCAGAACGGGAAAGAAGATCTCAGCCACGGACCCGCCGGGCAGGACGAGCGAGAGAGCACGGCCTGTCGCCTGCACGCGTCGAGCTGTGCTCACCAGACGCGCGGCAAAGGTCCGGGCGAGCTCGGCCGGCGTGGCAACAATGGTTTCGATGGGCAAGCCGAAGCAATGTACTACGGGAAGCTCGTCGTTAAAGGCAAGAAGCCCTTTCTTTCTCCGACGAGCTTGACGCCTGAGGCACGCGCGCCTAAAGTCCGTCCACCCTGCGAATATTTCTCTCAGCGGCAGCCGTCTCGCCGCCTGGTGGCGGATGCTTTTCATCCGTCACGACGGGAGAGTTGTGCGCGCGGGCCCGCCCGCCGCCGAGGGAAAGGGTGGCGTGTATGTCCCTTCCCAATCGTCGGTCAGTTCCGCTGCGGCCTCTCGTACCTCTCCGCCGGCGTTCTCCTCGCCAGCATCTCGGCGTGGGCGATCGTCACCGATCTCGCCAACGTCGCGAACGTCCACGCCCCGGCCGGTGAGCACATCGACCAGGACGATCTCAATGCCCTGCCGGTCAGCGAGCGCTTCATCGAAGCGTTCGAGATCGGAGACGAGCTCTTTGCCACCGCGTTCAACGCCGTCGACGGCGGCGGCGCCAACGTCGGGCGCGGCCAGCGCTATACGCGTGTGCCGCGCGCCGACCTGCGCGGCCGGGGCGAGTGGTTCACCCATACGCCGATCAGGGTCACCGGCCCCAATGCGGGCGGCTGCTTCGAGTGTCACGAACAGCCGTTCGAAGACGGCGCCGGCACCGCCGCGCTCAACGTCCATCGCGATCCATTCCGCACGGGCAGGTCGGCCAGTTCATCGAGCGCAACACGCCGCACGTCTTCGCGCCCGGCGCGATCCAGCGGCTCGCCGAGGAGATGACCGACGGCCTCACCGCCGATCAGACGCGGCTGGTCGACGACGTGTGCCGGAACGGCGGCACCCGCATCGGTGACCCTCGAGACCAAGGGCGTCGAACTTCGGCACGCTCAGCGCGACGCGCACGAGTCGCACGCCGTGTCAGGTCACCTACAACACCGACGCGGTCCGCGGCGTCGACTTTCAGCCCTCGGTCGACAATCCAGCCGCTCCGGTCGTGCTCATCGTCCGGCCGTTCCAATGGAAAGGGAGCGTGCCGTTTCTCCGCGACTTCAACCGTGGCGCGGCGCACAACGAGCTCGGCATGCAGGCGGTCGAGGTCAGCGGCGACAACGTCGACGGCGACGCTGACGGCGTCGCCAACGAGCTGACGATCGGCGACATCACGGCCCTCACCGTCTACATGGCGGCGCAGCCGCGGCCGACGACGCTGCTCGAGCTGAACGCGCTCGGCCTCCTCGAGCCCGCGCTCACCAGCGCGCAGGTGAGCCGCATCAACCGCGGACGCCAGGTCTTCGGCGAGATCGGCTGCGCCTCCTGCCACATCCCGCAGCTGACGCTCAACACGCCGGTCTTCAGCGAACCCAGCCAGAACGCGGCCTACCGTGACGGCACGACGTTCCCGGCCGGGCAGCCCACCGCCAACGTCCTCGACCCGCGCAATCCGATCACCTTCGATCTGACGCGCGACCAGCCGGACAACATCATCCGGAACGCCACCGGCGGCATCCGCGCGCGGCTCGGCTCCTTCACCCAGCGCGACCGCGACGGCAGGACCGTGGTGGAGCTCTACGGCGACTTGAAGCGCCACGCGATGGGATCGCGCCTCGCCGAGCCGGTCAACGAAATCGCCGGAGACGACGTGACGCCCATCCCCATCTCCCCGCGCAACCGGCACACACCGGACACGTTCCTGACCGAGAACCTCTGGGGCGTCGGGTCAACGGCGCCTTATCTGCACGATGGGCGCGCGACGACGCTGGCCGAGGCGATCATCGAGCACGCGGCGTCGAACAGCGACACCGCCAGCGAGGCGCGCGGGGCGCGCGCCGCGTACCTGGCGCGCTCGCTATCCGACCGGCAGGCGGTCATCGCGTTCCTCGAGAACCTGGTGCTGTTCAAGCTCGAGGAAGAGGAAGAGGCGCCGGCGGGTGCGGCCGCCGCGCTGCAATCGCTCACCGGCCTGTCCTCGCCGCGTCAGCGCGTCAAGATCGCGCCGAAAGGATTCAGGATCCGGCTCGAGTAGAGCCACGGTAGCAACACGGACAACACGGACGGCAAAGGCGGAGTGAGAGGCCGAACCCTCCGCTCTGGCGAGCGTTTGCCTGGGAGGACGCCAGCGGAGAATACTCACTACTGAATCACGATGCCATCCGAGCTGCCGCGCGGAACGAGGAATGCCTGGGCGGCTGATCGATGTCGGCGGGTTTCGGCTCCATTTGCACTGCTCGGGGTCGGGCCGACCGGCAGTGGTGATGGACTCGGCGCTCGCCGGCTCATCGATCAGCTGGTCGCTCATCCAGCCGGACGTGTCGCGGCTGACGCGCGCCTGCAGCTACGACCGCGCCGGGTTCGGCTGGAGCGACGCGGGCCCGATGCCGCGCACGGCCGGACGGGTCGCCGACGAACTGCGTGTGCTCCTCGAGCGTGGCGGCGTCGCCCCGCCGTTCGTGCTCGTCGGGCATTCGTTCGGCGGCCTGGTCATGCGCATCTTCGCGGCCAGATACCGGAGCGATGTCTCGGGCCTCGTGCTGGTCGATCCCGCGCATCCCGAGGACTGGGTGACGCCGGCGCCAAAGGAGCAGATCAGGATCGACCGCGGCATCAAGCTGTGCCGCAGCGGCGCGACCGCGGCGCGGTTCGGCGCGGCCCGACTCGTCAGTGGCCTCGTGACGTTCGGCCTGTTCGGCGTCGCCCGCGGTCTCGCCACCGTCGTCAGTCGCGGCGGACTGTCGCGCGAGGACGAGGGCGTCCTGGCGCCGGTACTGGAAGCTGCCACCCGAGACGCGCAGGCCGTTGCGGCAGTTCTGGACGCAAGAGAAGTTCTTCGCTGCGCTCGGCAGCCAGATCGCCTCCATCTCGACGAGCGCAGCCGAGACGCTCGCGGCCGCCGCCGGCGGCTACGGCGACCTGCCGCTCGTCACCATCTCCTCCACCGATCCCGGCGACTACCGGCTGCGCCAGCAGGAGGCACTCGCCCGCCTGTCGGCGCCGCGGCCGCCACGTCGTCGCCTCGAAGAGCGGGCACTGGATTCCCCTGGACCAGCCGCAGGTCGTCATCGACGCAATCCGGGAGGTGCTCTGACGCGACGGCGTGAGCCGATGGCTGGAGGGTCTCCTTGACCCGGTGTGTTCGACTCCGCCCGATCGCGCGTTATGTATAGCGCGGACGTCCGTACGGGCGGGACGAGTCGAACAACACTGGAGCAATTGGAGGACCCATGGCCAACATGTATATGGTGAGTTGCAGGCGCGAGTTCTGGTCGGCGACCGACTTCTCAACGGCGGACGAAATTCGTCACCTCGACCTGAACGGCAACGGACAGGCGGCATCGGTTCCGCCCGCGACCTTCCTGGCGGCCATGGCCGGCAAGCGTGTCACCGTCCTGGTCCACGGATATAACAACGAGCAGCGCGACGTGCTGGACAGCTACCGCACCATCGACGAACAGATGAGGCTGCTCGGATTTCTTGGCCGTCCGACGGCGCCGTACGACGCGCTGGTCGGATTTGCGTGGCCGGGTGGAGCCTCGGGCGTGTCGTTCCCCTTCGCACGCGCGCGCGCCGAAGATGCCGCGCCGCGCCTCCGCCAGCTGCTCGCCTCGCTCCAGGGAAGCGGTGCGATCGTGGACATCAACTCACATTCGCTCGGCGCCCACGTGACCTTCGAGGCGCTGCGGGACGCGAGCGCCAACGTCGTGCGCTACGCGTGGAACTTTGCCTCGGCGGTCGACAACGAGTCGGTCGAAAAGGGCGAGCGCTACTACAGCGCGTGCCAACGCTGCCAGAAGTTCTACGTCTTCCACTCGAAGAACGACCCGGTCCTGCGGGTCTGGTACCGCGTCGGCGATTTCTTCGACTTCGACACGGCGCTCGGCTATTCCGGACCTGAAGATCCGCGCGCGATCATGGACCACTCGAGGAACGTCACGGTGATCAACTGCAAGGACGTCGTCGCCTCGCATGGCGGGTATCGCTCGGCGGGCCAGGTCTGGTCGTTCATGCAGCGCGAGCTCGCCGCGCCGGGCACAGAGCAGTTCGTCACGCTCGAGAAGAACGCCGCCACGCTCAGTGCGGTCTTCCGCGCAAGCGGCGGAACCACCACGACGTCAGGCGCGCGCCGGAAGGCGCCGGCCGCGAGCCGGACGACAGCGCGGAAGCGGCGCAACGCGCGATAGCCACTGAGTTCACTCGCCAAGAGCCATTCACCGCCGAGGACGCCGAGGACGCGGAAACCAAAAGGGTTTCCTCTGCGCGCTCCGCGTTCTCGGCGGTGAGGAGCTCTTGGGCAGTGGATAACGATCGGGTGGACCTACGACGCTGCTTTCCGGAGCGTGCGAGTCAACGTCGCAATCGGCTGGCCGTCCAGGCTGACGACGGCACGAACGAGGTAGTCCCCGGGCGCGAGCTGGCCGATGGGCACGACGCCGGTCGCGCGGCGGCGGGTCGCGTCGCCCGTCGCCGCGATTGTGCCGGGGACGCGGACGAGGGCGGGCCCGTCTTCGGTCGCGGCCAGCTCCATCGCGACCGACAAGGTCCCGGCTGGAGGGGGATCGAAGATCTCGAAGTTGCCGTTGGCGGTCGGCTCGGCGGCAAACTGGAGCTTGGGCACGAAGGTGCGTCCGAAGGACACGCCGAGAACCATCGTGCTGAGCGTCGTGCCGTTGACGGTCACGGCCTCAGCCGCGAGATCGTAGTCAGCCGAGCCGCGACGGCCGGCCGTGTCGATCGCTGCCACTCTCAGCCGGTACCGGCCGGGAGATGCCAGGCCCGCGGACATCACCGGCAGCGATCCCAGCTCGCGCGCATTGGCGGTCCACTGCGCGACGAGGCGGCCGCGCGCGTCGATGAGGCCAAAGGCCGCGGACTCGAACGTCACGCCGCGATCGAGCGGTTCCACGAGCGCGACGACGGTGAGCTTGGCGTCGCCGGGATTCGGCGACGAGAGGCCGACCACGCGGAGCGGCAGGTCGGGATACGCCTTGCCGTCGCGCAGCATGGCCTGCGGCGTCAGCGCCGGCCGTTTGCCATCGGCCTTGGCAATCATCAGGTTGGGTAGCGCCTTCACCTTCGTGCCGGCCCGCGCGACATCGAACTCGACGCGGTGATACGCGCCATTGCGCTCGTTCGGCCTCGGTTCGAAGCCGATGAGATAGTAGCCGGCGCTCTCGCGCGCAATGCGGACAAAGGCGCTGCGGTCCGAGGGCGTCAGACGCAGCAGCACGCCGTTGGTCACGCCGGCAAGGCTTTCGATCCCGGCCAGCTCTTCGTCGGAGCTGCGGAACCGGCTCGCCGTGGGATCGGCGAACGCGTTCTTTGCCGAATCGATCACGAAGTCGTCGGGCTTGACCACATACACGTTCGCGCGCGCCAGGCTGGCTGCGGTCCCGACCGCGTCGTAGTGCACCGACCGGATTTCGCACGGGCCGGGCGCGCCGGTCATGGGCGCGTCGCGCCGCGGTAACAGCATGCCCGACGACACGAAGATGATGGTCTTGGGTCCCTCGATGTGGGCGAGCCCGGTCAGGTGATCGGCGAGCGCCGTGAGGGTGTCACGCGTGCGGCATCCCTTGGCCGAATCAGTCGTCTGTTGCGACGCCTGGCCGGTAATCGTGGGGAGAACCTTCAGCACGCGCTCGTGGGCGCGCGTCGGCTCGACGAGCACGCCGCCGTAGGGCATGGTCACGAGGCCGACCCAGTCGCGCGGCGACAACCCGGCGACGAACTCCGCCGCCGCGCTCGTCGCCTGCTGCGCCACGTTGGCGCGGATCGAGTCGGTTTCGAGAATGATGACGACCATGCGCCCCGAGTCGTCCAGGGCATTCGTGCCGAATGGCGTGGGCAGCAGCTTCGCGGGCACGCGCGCGGGCGCCGGAGACGACGCGGACGACGGGCCGAGGCGGACATACTGGAACGAACGGATGTCGCGCGGCCGGCCATCGACCTTGAGCGTGACGTCGGCGGCGCTCAGATCGGCCACGGGCTGTCCGTCCTGCGCGAGCGCAAGGAAATCGAGCCTGACCAGGTCGACAGCGGCGCGAAACGGCTCGGTCTGCGGGGTCTTGACGGCGCCGAGCCCGACGGTCGAGACGAGAGCGACCAGGCCCGGAATCAACAAACGACCGGAGAGCCCGGCGAGCATGGGCAAAATGATACTACGGCCAACGCTTTCGGCCGGTCGACCGTCTAACGCGCGAGACGCCATGATTGACGACTTCAGGGCCGCGCTGCGCTCACTCCGCAACTCGCCCACTTTCACGCTCGTCGCCCTCACAGTATTGGCCCTCGGCATCGGCGCCGGCACGGCCATCTTCTCGGTCGTCGACGCCGTCGTCCTGCGGGGACTCCCGTTTGACGAGCACGACCGGCTGGCGGTCGTCCTCGAGCACGATACGCGGCGGCCGATCACGTTCGGCGGCGGTACAGACTACGCCCCAGATGTATCTCGACTGGCGAACGATGCAGGAATCGTTCGACGGGCTCGCGGCGGTCGGCGGCGGATCGTTCCGCCTGCGGACCGAGGGGAGGCAACGAGACAGAACGTGGTGGCGATGATGCTCCTGAGGGCGACCGTGTTGATGGCGGCCGGCCTGGCAATTGGAGCGGGCGCCGCCTGGCCGCTGAGCTCGCTCCTGCAGGTGCAGACGTTCCTTTTCCAGGTCGAGCCGACCAACCTTGCGGTCTATGGGCTCGCCCTCGGGACCCTGGCGGCAGCCGGGCTCCTCGCGAGCGCCGTCCCGGCGTTCCGGGCCGCCAGCATCGACCCGCTGGTGGCGCTAAGGCACGAATAACGAGCTACTTGCAGCCGCTGTTCGGTTGCGCATTCCCCGTCGTTAGAACCCATGATCGGGAGAGGTCTCGATATTTCTGCTGTCAGTCAGAGATTCGAGACCCTCCCCGTGCTGGGGGGGAGGCGAACGTGCGTGTCAGATTTCAGAAGACCGAGGGCCTGATTTTCCACGACCGGCAGGGGCCACCGGTGACGATCGACGCTGGAACGCTCGAAGAAGATGACCGCCAGTCGCTCGAACAGATGGTGCACGAGGCGCGCTTCTTCGACTTGCCGGCCCGGATCCCGAGCTTTCGTGACGCCAGGAACACGACCTGTCAGATCACGATTGAGGATCGGGGACGGCAGCATTCCGTCACCGTTTGCGATCCGGTCCAGGGGCCGGCGCTGCGTCGGCTGATCGCCAGGCTGCACGAGCTAGGGAAGTGCACCGACAGAAAGTGTGAAGTCTGACGTTTGAAGTCTGAAGTGAGGAAGTGGGAAGTTTGAAGTGGGAAGTAGAAGTCGGAAGTAGAAGTGGGAAGTAGAAGTGGGAAGTAGAAGTGGGATGTAAGTTCGGTAGGATTGAAGGGCGAAGGTTCCCCCTTCCGCACTTCCGACTTCCCACTTACTTCCGACTTCTACTTCCGACTTCAAACTTCCCACTTCCTCACTTCAGACTTCGAACGTCAGACTTCAAACTTTCTTCCCTGGCCCCCCGAGCGTCCATCGCCCACATCCCGCGCCCGTAGGTCGAGATCACGATGACGTGGTCCCGTGGATGCACCTGCAGATCGGACACTTGCGTCGACGGCAGGTTGCCGCCGAGCACCTGCCACTGACGTCCGCCGTTCGAGGTCACGAACGCGCCGAAGTCGGTGCCGGCATAGAGGATGTTCGCGCTGGTCGGATCCTCGCGGACGACGTTGACCGGTCCGGCGGGAATGTTCGCGGCCAGGCTCGCGAACGTCTTGCCGTTGTCGATCGACTTATACATGTAGGGCGCAAAGTCGTCGTCTTCGCGGCCACGTAGCGTTACGAAGACGGTGCCTTCGGTGTGACGCGACGGCACGATGCGCGACACCCACTTCCGCACCGGCAGCGACGAGGTCAGGTCGGTCCAGGTCTTGCCGCCATCCATCGTCACGTGCAACCGCCCGTCGTCGGTGCCGGCGTAGAGCACGCCGGCCTTGGTCGGCGATTCGGCGAGCGCGACGATCGTCTGGTACGGGATGGCGCTCGAGCTCTTCAGCAGCATCTGCGACGGGTCGTTCGCGCTCAGATCCGGGCTGATACGCTCCCACGTCTCCCCGCGATTGGTGGATCGGAACACGAACTGGAACCCGAGATACACCGTCGCCGGGTCGTGCACAGAGGTGATGACCGGTGCCATCCACTGCGCCCGCAACTCGGGCTCTCCGTCCTTGGCCGGCGGGCGGATGTTGGTAACTCCGGTCCGGCCCCGCCCGCGGCCCTGACCTTGTCCTCCGGCCTGAGCGGCGCCCCGGCCCGCGGCCGCCGCCGCTGCGGCAGCGACGTCCTCCCGCGTGAAATTGCCGTAGAAGCCGTGCGAGTACACGATGTCGTTGTTGGAGCGCTCGATGGCGTGATGTGACCCTTCGCCACCCGGCGCGTTCGACCACGCGACCGCGGGAATCTTGTCACGCCCCTTGCTCAGATCGACGACGCCCCGGCGGCTGCCGTAGTCCTGAATGGAGCCGTAAGCCCAGAGCGGGGAGCTGTCATCAAGCGTGACGTTGTAGAACTGGATACCGCCCGCGGCGGTATCGTACGCCCAGGTCTTGCCCGCGTCCGTCGAGCGATAGAAGCCACCATCGTTGGCGTTATAGAGCACGGCGGGGTTGGCGGGATCGATCCAGAGCCCGTGATGGTCGCCGTGCATGCCGCGCAGCGTCGTGAACGACTTGCCGGCGTCACGCGACACGTTGAGCCCGAGGCCAAGGGTGTAAATCGAGTTCTCATCGGTCGGATCAACGCGAATCTGCCCGAACACCCAGCCGTAGGTGCCGGAATGGCCGGTCATGAAGTCGTTGTTCTCGGTGACCTTCCGCCAGGTCGCACCCTTGTTGTCGGAGCGGTACACTTCGGCGGACTTGATGCGGGCCTCGAAGATCGGACGGGTATACGCGTCGCGCTCGCCTTCGCGCGGCGGTCGGCCGGGCTCGTAGTTGTCGACAAAGGCGTAGACCACGTTCGGGTTCGAACGCGCAACGTCGACACCGATGCGGCCGCGGAACTGCGGCGCGGGCAACCCGTTGTTCGCTTCCGTCCACGTCTTGCCGGCGTCGGTCGTTTTCCAGATCCCGCCTTCGGAGTAGCCGGGCTCGGTCCGCGGATCGCTCCACTTCCGCCGGACACGCTGCCACATCGCCGCATAGAGGGTGTTCGGGTCGGCGGGGTCCATGACGAGATCGACGGCGCCGGTCCGCTGGCTGCGGTAAAACACCTTCTGCCAGGTGCGGCCGCCATCGGTCGTCTTGAACACGCCCCGCATCTCGTTGTCGGTCCACTCGTGCCCCGAGGCAGCGACGTAAACAGTGTCAGGATCCGATGGATGCACGACGATGCGGGCGATCGTCTGCGAATCGGTGAGGCCGGAGTGCGTGAAGGTCCTGGCGCCGTCGGTCGACTTGTAGACGCCGACGCCGGCCATGGACGCGCGGAAGAGATTCGCCTCGCCGGTGCCGACCCAGACGATGTCCGGGTTCGAAGGCGCAACCGCGATGTCGCCGATGCTCGTCGACGCCTGGTGCTCGAAGATCGCCTGCCACGACGCGCCGTTGTCGTCGGTCTTCCACACGCCGCTCGTGGCAAACGCCGCGTAGATCCGCCGCGTGCCGTTCTTCTCGGCCACTGCGACGTCGGTCGCGCGCCCGGTGATGTTGGTGGGGCCGAGTGGCTGCCAGGCGATGGCGCGATACGGGGACGACTGCACCATCGACCGGTACGTCTCGTAGGCGCGGCGCAGGTAATCGGCTCCGGCTTGCTGGCTGGGCTGCGCCCCTATCTGGGAAACGAACGCCGCAACGGCACACGCGACCACGACGACGCCGAACGAACGCTTGAGGCTCATGCCGGAAAGCGTATCAGAAGCCGTACAGTCACTGCGCGCAGCCGGCCGCTACTTCTTCTTCCGTCCGCCTCGCGACCTCGCGGCCACGGCCGCCTTGATCCGTGGCCAGGCTTCGCGCAGCAGCTCACGGGTTTCGTCGTAGGTCAGCCGCCGGAGGGCCTGCTTGTACTTCAACCATCGCAGCTGACGCCCTTCCCGCTCTTTTCCGGGATCGGCCGTTCTGACGACGAAGTACGTCACGCGATAGCTGTTGTCGCCAAACTCGAAGGACATCTTGCCGGCCGCGGGGCCGACCACCTTGCCATCGACGCCAGCTTCCTCGCGCGCTTCACGCAGGGCCGCCACCTTGAGTGTCTCGCCCGACTCGACGTGACCCTTCGGAAAGATCCAGTTGCGAGGATTGCGACGCGCGGTGACGAGCAGAATCCGCGGCCCGGTCTTGCCCGCTCGCACGACGATGGCGCCCGCCTGTTTGAACTTGGCCATGTACTCCAGCAGCGAATCAGGGACGACACGGTGTTCCTCCCAACAGCTGCGCGATGTCCGGGCAATTGTAGCAAGCATCGACGCGTGCCACGCGTCTGTCCGGGCTTGCGGAGCGCCCAGCCGATGGCTCATGCTGAAGCCATGAGACTTCCCCTCGGTCTGATGGCGGCGCTCGCCTTGTGCCTCCCGTTGGCCGCGCAAACGAGCAACCCACCGCTGCGCGTCGTCGAATCGGTCGATTTGACTCGCTACGCGGGCCGCTGGTACGAAGCGGCACGGTTACCCAACAGGTTTCAGGACCAGTGTACGGGCGACGTGGTCGTGCACTACGCGCTCAGGACGGATGGACGGATCGACGTGGTGAACCGGTGCCGGACCGCCGCAGGCAAGGTGGACGAGGCGCGCGGGGTTGGCCGCAAAGCCGGCGACCAGCAGAGCTCGGCCAGGCTCGAGGTGCGCTTCGCGCCGGCGATCCTGTCGTTTCTGTCGTCGGTTTGGGGCGACTACTGGATTATCGGACTCGGACCGGAGTACACCTGGGCGGTCGTGGGCACGCCGAGCCGCGAGTACCTGTGGATCCTGTCGAGGACACCGGCGATGAGCGCAACGAGCTACGAGCGCGCGCTCGAGATCGCGCTCGGTAACGGGTTCGACGTGACGCGGGTGGTCAAGACCACCAACAGCGACAAGGCTCAGTGAGTTGCGACCCCCACCGGGCAGGTGACGCCCGTCCCTCCAAGGCCGCAGTACCCGTCAGGGTTCTTCGATAGGTACTGCTGGTGATAGTCCTCTGCGTAGTAGAACTCCGGCGCGGGAAGAATTTCGGTCGTGATGGCGCCGAACCCGCGTCTGGTCAGCTCGTCCTGAAAGACCTCACGTGATCGAAGCGCGGCGTCGCGCTGCGTGTCGTCGAACACGTAGATCCCCGAGCGATACTGCGTACCGGTGTCGTTGCCCTGGCGCATGCCCTGAGTCGGGTTGTGATTCTCCCAGAAAGTCTTGAGCAGCGTGTCGTACGACACTTTCTTCGGGTCGAACACGACGAGCACGACCTCGTTGTGGCCGGTCATGCCGCTGCAGACCTCGCGATAGGTGGGATTGGGCGTGAGCCCGGCGGCATAGCCGACAGCCGTGGAGTACACGCCCGGCACCTGCCAGAACTTCTTCTCGGCTCCCCAGAAGCACCCCATCCCGAAAAGCGCGCGCTCGAGGCCTGCGGGAAACGGCGGCGACAGTCGTGCGCCGTTAACGTGATGGGCCGCAGGCACTTCCATCGCTTCGGCGCGCCCAACCAGAGCCTGCTCTTTCGTCGGCATTCGGAGCTTGCTGAACATGATTTCCCCAGTCTCCCACAGTTTCGACGCCGGGAGGGCGGTGCTGGGTTCCAGCGCGGGAGGCTTCTGGTCGCCCTCCCGCTTCCTACCTCTTGACCCCCACCGTTAGGATGTCGAGCAACCTGTGAAGGTTGCTGTCGAGGTCGTCCGCGCGCATCTCGGCCAGCGAGCGGATCAAGGCCACGAGCTGGGGGGTATCCTCGCCTGTCGCTCGAGACAGCGTTCCCGTGTGCGAATCCCACCGCAATGCGACGACGGAATCCCGGCTGCCTCCCGACGACCAGGCGCGAATCGTCTGGCGGGTTTCTTCGTACCATGGCCCGGTACAGCAGCTGAGCGCGCGCGGCGAGATGATGAAGACGCGGTCGCGGAGGTCGGTGCGCTGGTATGGGGGGCGCACGGCGAACGGCAGCGCCCACTCCCAACTGCGTCCCGGGGCACCGACGACGATCAGGCTTCCCGGCGGCGCCGACAGCGCGGCATCCCTGACGTCGCGCTGAACGGTGTGCGAGACGTCGGCCATCTCGCGCCAGTCGACGACCGACCGATAGAGCGGCACGATGTAGCCCAGCAGCAGGAGCGCGGCGCTCGCCGCAACCGCGCGCCGCCACGTCGCACTAGCCCGCGCCGACCACGCGGCCTCGAACGCGAGGCCAAGGACGATCGCCCATCCAACCGCGGCAAGATACACGTGCCGCGGCGAGTGATAGCCAGCCACCGCGATCGGCAGCACGCCAATCGCCCACCAGACAGGCCCGAAATACAGCAGCCGTCTTCCCCAACCAACGGGTGCGGATGCCATCTGCGGTCGAGCGCGGGCACGCGTGGCCAGCCACACGGCGACGACCGCCGTCAGCGCGAGCCACACGACGATCGCCGGCGCGTTCATATCCCCGGCGACGACATGCCTGGTGTGCCGGCCGAGCAGGACGCCAAAGTCCTCGAGGGCTCGTGCGTTGAGTGCCCCCTCGCGCGCTACCTGGCCGAAGAGGAGGTAGCGCAGCCAGAGATACGCGGCCGTCATCGCGGCAAACGGGACGTACGGACGAATGAACGCCAACAGCGGCAGGATCCGACGGCGTCCGACGATGACGTCATAGCCGGCAAGCGTCGCCACCATCGTGATGGTGTTCTGCTTGGTGAAGAGCGCGACGAAGAAGAGCAGTATCGGCCCAGCCATAGAGAGCCGGCCTCGATTCCTGCCGGTAGCGCACATACGCCAGGAACGACGCGAGATAGAAGAAGGCCGGCATCGAGTCGACGCGGCCGGTGATCCAGGCCACGCTTTCGGCGTGCACCGGCAGCAGCACGAAGACGAGCGCGGCCGTCGTTGCGGCTGGCACGCCGAGCCCCGCGGCGCGGAGCGCGATGGCCATCACCAGGAGGCCGTTGGCCGCGTGAATGAGGATGTTCAACGCGTGATGGAGGAACGGAGAGACCGGGCCGCCGAGGGCGGTCAGCTGGTATGACAGCGCCGGGAACGGCCGCACTTCGTCGGGGAGATAGCCCCAGATGTCGTCCATCCACGAGCTTGCGAACCAGCGCGGAAAGTACGAGAAGGGCTTCTGCGCGAGGAGTTGCACGACGCCGAAATCGTCGCGCACGAAGTAGTCGTTGATCGTCGGGAGGTAGGGCACAATCGCGGCCAGGCCGACGATCAGCCAGGGAGTCAGACCAGTCGTGAACGCTTCGGACCTGCCAGCCACCGGACGGGCATTCAAGAACGGCTCCCGCCGGAGAATCGGTACCTGATGATGATGCCGATCATCCGAAAGCCCGTCTGCAACGTGCCTTTCAGGTTGCCGGTAATCTTCGACTCGCCGACACGGCCGCGATAGTTGACCGGCACCTCAATCACCTTCAGGCGCCGTTTCAGGGCCAGGATCACCATCTCGGGCAGGAAGTGCGAACCGCCGACGGTGAGATCGCCGCGAATCTGGTCGAGCGCGGCGCGGTGCGTCAGGCGCAGCGTGCAGCCGCAGTCGCTGAGCGACGGGCCCCCGTACAGGAACTGAATCATCTTGGCGACGGTCCAGTTCCCGATCCTGAGGAACCACCCCATGTTCGCCTGGTCCCAGACGAGCTCGCGCGTCGTGCGGGTGCCGCACACCATGTCGAAATCGTCGGCGTAGGCCAGGAGCTTCAGCACGTCGCGGCCGATGAAGGTGCCGTCTGGCTCGGCGAGGATGACGATGTCGCCGGTGGCCTCGCGGATGCCGCGCTGGAGCGCATTGCCGTACCCCTGGCGGCTCTCATGCACGACCCGCGCGCGCGTCTGCCGCGCTTCGTCCGCGGTGCGGTCGCGCGAGTTGTTGTCGACGACGATGACCTCGTCGACCACGTTCGGGACGAAGAAGTCCTCGACCGCGGGCCGGATGTAGCCCTCTTCGTTGTATGCCGGCAGCACGACGGTGACGGTCTTGGATCCGTGCATGTCAGGGCTTGGGCTGCCAGCTCGGGGGCAGGTTTTTCGTGATCTCTATTCCGTTGAACGGCTGGCTCGAACGTGCGCCCTGCACTTTGGCCCAAGCCGCCATCACGCGCAACCCCTCGTCGAGCGCGGTCGTGGCCCGAGGCCCGAACACGCGCGCGATCTTGTCGTGGTTCGAGTGCGCGTTGTGGACCTCCCGCCGTGCCGCGAGGTGGGTGATGCGCGGCTCGACGCCCATCGCGACGGCGACGCGCGCGGCGAGCTCGCTCAACGGCCACGGCTGGTCGGCGCCGACGTTGAACACCTGATTCCAGGCGCGCGGCTCGTCGATCGCCGCCGCCATCACCGGTGCGACGTCGTCGATGTAGCTGAACGCGCGCGTTTGCGTGCCGTCGCCGAAGATGGTCATCGGCTGGCCCTGCAGGATCTGGTTCATGAAGATGCCGACGACGTTGCGGTAGCGGTCGGCGAGGTTCTGGCGCGGCCCATAGACATTGTGCGGCCGGAAGATCATGTAGTCGAGGCCGAACATCGCGTGGCTCGCGGCCAGCTCGCGTTCGACCGCGTACTTGGCGATGCCATACGGATCCTCGGGCTCCGGGACCGTATCCTCGGACATCGGCACGAGCGAGCTCTGGCCGTAGACAGCGATCGACGAGGTGAAGACGAAGCCCTTGACGCCGGTGTTGACGGCGGCGTTGATCAGGTTGACGCTGCCGATGACGTTGTTGGTGTAGTTGAACCGCTTGATGAAGTGGCTCAAACCCTCGGCGGCGTACGCGGCGAGGTGATAGACGTAATCGAAGCGCCCCTCCGCGAAGATGCGATCGACGGCCACGTGATCGGTGACGCTGCCGGCGATGAAGCGGGCGCCGCCGGGCACGTTGTCGGCGAATCCACCGCTGAGATCGTCGAACACGGTGACCTGGTGGCCGCGCGCGAGGAGCGCGTCGGCGACGTGGGAGCCGATGAATCCGGCGCCACCCGTCACGAGCACATGCGTCATTCGGATGACATCCGATCAGTCCTGGCCGAGCATTACGATGATGAAGAAGATGATGATCGCGGCGAGCACCAGCAAAGCGATCTTCCACGGGCTCTTCGGATAGTCGCCGGCCATCCGTCCGGTGACGCCGTTGACGACCACCTGAAAGGACTTCGCACCGAAATTGTAGGTCAGGAGCCAGACGGGGACGAGGATGTGCTTGAACGTCTGCCCGGAATAGACCGGGTGAATCTGCAGGTTGCGATGGGTATCGCCCGGCACCTGGGCGGCGCACATCGCGGTCAGCTTGGCGTACATCGCATCCTGGGACCGCTTGGCGGCGTCGAAGAGGACGATCTGGTAGTGCTCGACGACGAAGCCGGAGAGAAACGCCGTGTCGTACGGCTTGAGATCCTTGGTCGGGAACGGCTCGACCTGTGCCAGCAGGGCGTGCGACACGCCGCGCGTCCCGGGGACCGGTTCATCGTCGAAGAAGTGCTCGATCTGACCTGAGGCCGGAACCCAGCGCACGTGCCGGACCTGCCGCGTACGCGTTCGTCCGCCTTCGCGATAGGTCTCGGTCGTGTAGTAGTAGTGGCCGGCCTCGGCGTCCCATGGGCACACGACCTGCGCGTCAAACGTCCAGTAGGGAATGTAGACGCCGTGCACGCGGTCGACCAGGGCCCGGCTCTTGAGCTTGCCGGGCGCGAGCCACTTGCTGGCGTACCGCTTGCGGATCTGCTCGCGGACGCTGGCGTCCGTGACGATGAACGGCAGCAGGCTCTGCGGCCGGATCGGCGCCTTGATCTCCTGATAGTCGACGAGCGCCGGCGAGCCGCAGAAGTCGCAGTTCTGCCCGACGCGCGCCGGGTCGAAGACCGAGACGGCCTTGCAGCTCTGGCACTGGACGGTCCGCTTTTCGGCCTGCCAGCCGCGATCCTGATCGGGAATCTCGCGCAGCGCCTTGGCGAGATCGAGCTCTTCGATCGCACCGGTCGCGGCGTCGACGGTGAACGGCGCCGCCGAGCCGCAGAACGGGCACACGAGCAGCTGCTTTGCCGGGTTCCATTGCGCCTGCGCACCACAGGCCGCGCATGGAAACTTGTCGAGAGCAGAAATGTCGGGCATTAGAGTCTTGCGGGCTCAGGGCTCAAGGCTTAGGGCTCAGGCAAGAGCTTCGAGTGCTTGATCCAAGGTCTTGCTTGAGCCTTGAGCCCTGAGCCTTGAGCCTCTTCGACCCTATTTCGCCAAGTACTCGTCGAGCGCGCTGCGCTTGATGCGGTAAGAGGCGCCGATCTTCTTGGCGGCGAGCTCGCCGGATTCGATGATCGCCATCACGTCGGTCTCGGGCACGCCAAGGGCCTTGGCGGCGTCAGCGGGCGACAGGAGATCGGGCAGCGCCACGGCGCTCGTGGCCGCGGTCGCGGCCGCGGCGCCCGGCATGCCCTGTTGCTGCATGATCTGCTGCGCGATCGACAGCCCGACGGCGAGCTCGGTGGCGGCGCCGCCCGAGCCGCCGCCCTTCTCCATCCCCTGCGCCATCTGGAACTTGACGTAGTCGTTGAGGTTGCCCACCGCAGCCATCGACGAACGCTTGTCGATCGCCGTCTCGACCTCGGGTGGCACGGATACGTTCTCGACGATGAAGCTGGCGATCTCGAGGCCGTACTTCGCGGCGATAACGGGGTTGATGAGCGGCAGGAGCGCCTCACCGAGCTCGGTGTAGCGGCTGGCGACGTCGAACACCGGGATCTGCGCCGAGGCCTGCGCGTCGGCGAATACGCTCACGATGCGCGAACGCATGGTGTCGGCGAACTCGTCGAGGCGGAAATTCTGATCGGACCCGGCGACCTCCTTGAGGAAGAGCTTCGGGTCGATGATCCGGAAATCGTAGGTCCCGAAGGCCCGCACGCGCACGATCCCAAGATCGTTGTCCCGCATCATGATGGGATTGGCCGTGCCCCACTTGTTGCCGGTGAAGAGGCGGGTGTTGAGGAAGTAGACGTCGGCCTTGAACGGCGAGTTGAAGCCGTACTTCCACGACTTGAGCTTGGTGAGGACCGGAATATTGTCGGTCGTCAGCGTGTGCTTGCCCGGCCCGAACGTATCGCCGAACTCACCCACGTAGATGAACTGCACCTGCTGCGATTCGCGGACGATGAGCTGCGCCCCGTTCTTGATCGCCTTGTCATCGTCGGGGAACCGGAACGAGAGCGTGTCTCGCGAATCATCGGTCCACTCGATGATGTCGATCAGCTCACCCTTGATGAAATCCATCAGGCCCATAGCAACCTCTGGTAAGTGGGAAGTCTGACGTTTGAAGTCTGACGTATCTAAGTCTGACGTTTGAAGCGGGAAGTGGAAGTTGGAAGTTGGAAGTTAAGTCTGAAGTTGGTGTCGTGCCACTCTCCGATTCAGCGCTATTCTAAGCCATCCATGGCCCCAGACGCCTCCGGATTACATTGCCCCAATTGTGGCGCGGCGACCGAGCCGGAGGCCGGGCGCTGCCGGTATTGCCAGGCACGGCTGGCGACTGTCAGCTGTCCGTCGTGTTTCGCGCTCGGCTTCGATGGAGCCGCGTACTGCCACAAATGCGGCGCGGCGAGAGTCCGGAGCCAGGAGGACGATGCGGCCGCGACGTGCCCGGGGTGCGGGGGCGGGCTGCGGCGGGTGGACGTCGGCGCGACACCGTTTCTGGAGTGCGTCAGGTGCGATGGGGTCTGGGTCGATGCGGAAGTGTTCGAGCGGCTCTGCGCGCAACGGGAATCGCAGACCGCTGTGCTTGCGCGCCTCGTGCCGCGACCCACAGGTGACCTGCGCGGGACGCTGCGGTACCGGCGGTGCCTCCGCTGCGGCACGATGATGAACCGCGTCAACTTCGGGAAGCTATCCGGAGCGGTGATCGACGTCTGCCGCGGGCACGGCACCTTCCTCGACGTGGGCGAGCTCCATCAGATCGTCACGTTCATCCAGGATGGCGGACTCGACCGCGCACGGGCGCAGAAGCTCGAGGAGTTGCGCGAAGGCGAGCGGCGGCTGCAGGCGCTGGAACGAAAGGCCGCGCTCAACCGGCGTTCCGATGGCGGGTCGCCCTGGGACGTGGCGGCCGAAGGCGCGACGGATCTCGGCAGCCTGATCGACCTGATCAGCGACGCCCTTACTTAGCCTCAGCCGCCGGTACGAAGTTCAGCGCGACACCGTTGATGCAGTAGCGGAGACCCGTCGGCGGTGGACCGTCCTCGAAGACGTGGCCAAGATGTCCGCCGCAGCGGTTGCAGTGGACCTCGGTGCGCCGCATGAACAGACTGTCGTCGTCGGTCGGTTCCGACCGCGCCCGGGAGCGGCGCGAAGAAGCTCGGCCAGCCGGTGCCGCTCTCGAACTTGCGATCGGCCACAAAGAGCGGGTTTCCGCAGGCAGCACACGAAAACGCGCCCGCACGATGCTCTTTGAGGAGCGCGCACGACCCCGGGCGCTCCGTGCCGTGACGGCGCAGCACCTGATACTGCTCCGGCGTCAGGATCTTCCGCCACTCTTCGTCAGTCTTCACGACTTCGAACGCTTTGGTTGTCTCGGCCATTGCTCGCCTTCCTACTGCTTGAATACTTTACCGACATCAAGACCGAACTGCGGCTTGTCGCGGGTGCCGCCAATCTTGAGCGGCACGAGCGCGCCCGCGCCCTTCTTGCGGAAGACGGGATCCACGGCCTTCAGAAAGAACCCCTTCAAGCCGCCGCCGGCCGCCTCCGAAATCGTCGCGTCCATCCGCAGCGTGCCCTCGAAGGCGATCGCTTCGCTGCGCAGTCCGTACGAGCCATGCAGCCGCACAAGCGCTCCTGGCAAGCCAAACGACAGATCCGAGAACGAGAGCGACCCGTCCTTGAGCGCGAACCGACCGCTCAAGTCTGACACGACATTCTCGGCCGCCTGTTGCGGATCGCGGCCGCGCGCGCGGTGGCTCATCCCCGACAGTTTCTTCTGCACCCCCGCGTCGGTGAACTTCGCGGCATCCACATCGAAGACGCCGGCGAGCAGCAGCTTCTCGACCACGTCGCGATCCCCGGGCGGCAACTCGAAGTCCGTCTTCAGGCCGAGGCGGCCCACGAGCAGCGGCTTGTCGCCCTTGACCGCCAGGCGCAGCACATCCTCGATCCGCCCTTCCTGGATGTGCACGTTCAATTTGACCGTGCGGCCCTTGACGCCCTTCGTGCCGGTCACCGCGCCTTTCGCGGTCAGCGACGTCTGCAGAAACTGCGCGTTGACTTCATTCAGGTAGGTGTCGCCGTCGGTGCCATCGACGACGGCCTCGAAGCTCGTGCTGAGCGCCACCGGCTGACGGCTGATGTCGAGGTGGAAGTCGGGCACGTGCGTCTCGCCCTTGACGGCGATGCGCGCCAGCTCGCCCTGGAACGATCCCTTCGAATCGAGCGTCCCGCCGATGCCCTTGATGGTATCGAGATCGGCCTTCTGGAAGTTGTAGTACCCCGCGAGTGGGGTCGCACCCGGACTCCCCTTCTGCCACGGTCCAAACGTGCCGGCCGTCTCAATCTGACCTTTCGGCAGCGGGTTGGTCAGGATGGCGGTAAACGGCATCTTCTCGGCAATGCCCGAGCGACCGCATCGTCAGGGCCTGGATCGCGAACTCCTTCGGCAGCTTACCCTCGCGCCGCGGGATGATCCGCAGGAGCGCGCCGTCGGCGACGAGCTCGTCGACGATGATCGGTGATTCGCGACGATCGCCCGCTGCCTGGGTGGGCTCCGCTGGGGGCGCCGTTTCCGCCGCGTCGCGGGCTTTGGTGGCCTCGCCGATCGGATTGCCGTTCTTCTTCAATCCGCCCGGTGGGATGTTGACGACCAGCTTCTCGAGCGTCACGTGCTTGAAACGGCGTGGGCGACGCAGCAGGTCGACGATGCCGCAGTGGACGGTGAAGCTTTCGATCTCGATGAGCGGAGGAACCGACGGGTCCGTCACGTTTCGGAGCCGGAGCGTCAGACCCGATCCCTGGACGGTGACCGCCGGAAAGAGATCGACGCTGAAGGCCTTCAGCTCGACGTGGCTGTTGAGCCGATCTTCGAGCGTCGCGACGACGAGTTTGCGCAGCGGCTCGGTGCGCGAGCCGGCGGCAGCGGCGATGGTCAGGACGACCAGCGTGCCCACGACCGCGGCCGCCACCCACGCCGCGGTTTTGAGTTTCATGGGCATACCTGTTTCCGGGATCCGGGATCAGGGATCTGAAACCCTGACCCCTGTTCGTGGGTGTTGGCCCTGAGCCCTGATCCCTGATGTGTCACTTCTCCGGCGCTTGCTTGGCGATCTCGAGCACGTCGGCGGCCGGAAGGATGACGCCGAGCAGCCCCATGCTCTCGCTTCCGCCCATCATCGACGCCATGCTGGCGCGGCCTGCCTCGATCTGCCGCAGCGTGAGGAGGCCGACCACCCGCCCGTTGGTGAGGAACGCGGGCGTCCCCATGCCCGACGAGGCGCCCGCGAGCACGTAGAACGTCCGCGGCTTCTCGATGATGGCGCCGACGTCGTAGAGTGCCGCGCCGGCCGTCCACCCACCGACCCGCCCGAGCCGCGAGAGCACGAGCACTTGATCGAGCAGAGCGGGCTTGGCCGCGTCCGTCAGATCGAGCGCGACGAGCGGCGTCTCCGGCCTCGTCGTGGGACGCAGAAACGCGAGGTCGAGATCCTCGTCGCGCAACACAATCTTGGCCGGCAGCTCGCGCCCGTTGGACAGACGGATCTTCACTTCCGTCGGCTCGGTCGTGATTTCGACTGCGGGCTGACCGTTGCCGCCGCCTCCGCCCGAACCCATGAGCTTGCTCATCATCGCGCCCGGGTTGAGCGAGCCGAGCGACAGCACCGTCAGGCCCGATGGATCAATAACCGTGCCGACGGTATCGACGGGGTCGTCTGACGCCTGCATTTCCCGCCCGCCCATCGACATGCGCATCTTGAGCACCACGCGCACGTTGACGACGGCTTCCTGCCACTTCTTGACGACGTCCCTGGCGGCCGACCGATTGTCCTGGGCGGCAAGGGGCATCGACAGCAGGGCGGGAGCGAGCAGCAAGGCGGCCAGAGCAGCCAGTGGGGTTCTCATAGTGGGTAGTCTGTGAAAGTCTGAAGTCTGACGTGGGAAGTCTGAAGTTATGAAGTCTGAACTGTGAAGTCTCAAGTGGAAGTCTGAAGTTAAGTCGTTGGAAGTGGAAAGTCTGAAGTCGGACGGCCCGAGGAAAGCGGAAAGCTGGAACGTGCCGAACTTCGCACTTCAACTTCCAACTTCCCGCTTCTCACTTCCTCACTTCAGACTTCCCACGTCAGACTTCACACTTTCATTGGCCATTGCCCTATCGCCATCCCGTCTCCAGCTCGACAAAGAACGTGCGGATCCCGCGCCGGACCTTGAACACCACGGAACCGGGCTTCGCCTCCGCGACGCGGGCCATCTTGCGCTGGACGGCCTCGACGTCGGCGACGCTCTCGCCGTCGATCGTGAGCAGCATGTCTCCGTCGGCGAGGTGGCCGAGCGCCGCCCAGCCGCCTTCCCGGACGGCGTCCACGAGCACGCCGGATTGATCCGCGGGCAGGCGTGACGACACGCGGTCGGCGGCGGCGATGTCGCGCACGCGGAACTCGAAGCTCGGGTCCTCGGTATTTTTCATCTCGCGCGGCAGCCGTGGCGAAGTATCGAGCTTCACGGCGACGTCCACGGGCTTGCCGTTCCTGACGAGCGTCAGCGTCGCGGTCGATCCGATCTTGTACTGGCGGATGAGCGTGGCGAACAGATCCGCGTCGGAGGTCTGGGAGGCCTCGAGGGCGTTGCCGTCGAGCGCGGTGATGACGTCGCCCACCTTCAGACCCGCCGCTTCGGCGCCACCGCCGTAGACGCGGGTGATGCGCACGCCAGTCCGGCCAGACAAATTGAGCCGTTCGGCGAGCTCGCGCGTCAGCACCTGCACCGCGATCGGCACCCAGGCCTTCCTCGCTTCGAGACCCGGATCCTCGAGCCCGGGCCGGCCGAGCTCGATCACGGTCAGCAATCGCTCGCCCGCGCGCTCGAACGCCACGAGCGAAGACACCCGCGTGTCCTTCCCGCGCGTCAGCGTCTCGACCGCGCTCTCGAGCGCCTCGAACGACGCCGTCGGGCGGTCGTCGATCGCCACAATCACGTCGTCGTCGCGCAGCGCCGGCTTGGCTTCGTCGGCCGGGCCACCCGGCCTGACGCCTCGCACCCGCACCCCGTCGCGGCTTGCGCGCTTGAGCTCCTTGGCCGCCCATCCCGTCAGGTTGGAAGCCGCGATGCCGGCGAGCGGCAGCTCGCGCGTCCGGGCATCGACGCTCTCGCGCTCCGAGGGCGTCACCCGCAGTGTCTTCTCGGCGCCGTCGCGGAGCACCGTCGCCTCGACGGGCGTGCCGATCGGCAGGCGCATGACCATCTGGTTGAAGACCGGGACTTCCTCCGCGAAGCGGACGAGGACGTCGCGGCCGGCGAGCTTCACCAGGATGTCGCCAGAGGCAAAGCCGGCGGCGGCGGCGGGCGACCCGTCGATGGTGCCGCCCACGAGCGCCCCGCGCGTGGCCTTGCTCGACGCGAGCAGCGGCTGTATCTCGAGGCCGATCCACCCGCGCTTCACGTGACCGTCGCGAATGATCGCGTTGGCGACCTCGCGCGCGAGATCGGCGGGAATCGCACCCGCCAGGCCGAGGCTGATCTCGTTGATGCCGACGATCTGCCCCTGCAGGTTGATGAGCGGACCGCCGGAGTTGCCGCCAAAGATGGCGGCATCGTGCCCGATCCAGCGCACGATCGACCCGACGTCCTCGCCGTCGAGCGTCATCCGGTTGAACGGCCAGAACATGCCCGGCATGATCATCTCGGTGTTGCTGACGATGCCCATCGTGACCGACTGCGAGAGGGCGAGAGGACTGCCGAGGGCGAGCACGCGGTCGCCGACCTTGAGCGTGGCGACGTCGCCGAAGGAGGCGACGGGAAATCGGCGCGGCGTCGCCGGCCGCAGCCTGAGGACGGCGATGTCCGAGAGCGGGTCGGTCCCCACGAGCTCGGCGGGGATCTCTTCGCGGTTGGCGAGGGTGCAGGTGATCGCGCGCGTGCGTCCCGCGACGTGATGGTTGGTAATCACCAACCCTTCCGGCGCGATGATCGTGCCGCTGCCAGAGGCCTCGCGCTTGAGCTCCCGGCCGTCCTGAAAGTCGACCGCGACGACATGGATGCGAACGAGACTGGGCGCGACCTTGGCCAGGGCGGCCTGGACTTCAACCGTCTGTTCCGGCGAAGATGGCGCGGGCTGTGCGGATGCCACCCCGGCCAACACGCTCATCGACACGACTACGGCAAACGCTCTGCGCATGGCCTTGATCTTATCCTTATTGTTCGCCGGCCCCGCCCGCTGGCGCGGTTCTCGCAAGCACCGCTCTCGCGAGCGGGGGGACGTGGTAATCTCTCCCTGAAGCCACCCGCGTTCCGATGGCGGCTTGGCTACCGCCTAGCCGTAGGACGCGCCCGGGACGGCTCTGTTGCGACGTCGGGGCCGATCTCGCGAGACAACGGTCGCCGAGGCATCGCGACATGAGCAGCCTTCCTCGTACAGCAGAATCTCCCGCGGCTACGGAACGACGGACTCGTCTCGGTCCCGTCTCCGAGTTCATCGAACGCCACTACCGCCACTTCAACGCCGCGGCCCTCAACGACGCCGCGCTCGCCTACATCGCGCACCTCGAATCCGGGGGCTCGATGATGATGGCGCTCGCGGGAGCGATGAGCACGGCGGAGCTGGGCGTCTCGCTCGCCGAGATGATCCGCCGGGGGAAGGTCCATGCCGTGTGCTGCACCGGCGCAAACCTCGAGGAAGACGTCTTCAACCTGGTCGCCCACTCGCACTACGAACGGCTGCCGCGTTATCGCGATCTCACGCCCGACGACGAGCAGAAGCTCCTCGACCGTCACCTCAACCGCGTCACCGACACCTGCATCCCCGAACACGAGGCGATGCGCCGGATCGAAACCGTCGTCCTCGAGGAATGGAAGCGCTCGGACGCGTCCGGCGAGCGCCTGTTTCCGCACGAGTTCCTCTATCGCGTGCTCTTGTCGGGCCGCCTGAACTCGCACGTCGAGATCGATCCGGCCGACAGCTGGCTGCTCGCCGCGGCGCAGGCGGACCTCCCCATCTTCGTGCCCGGGTGGGAAGATTCGACGCTCGGCAACATCTACGCTGCCCACTGCATCCAGGGCACCTTCAAGAACGTGCACACGGTGCGGTCGGGCATCGAATACATGATCCGCCTCGCCGAGTGGTATCGCACGACGAGCCCGCGCACGTCGATCGGCCTCTTCCAGATCGGCGGCGGCATCGCCGGCGACTTCCCCATCTGCGTCGTCCCGATGCTCAGTCAGGATCTCCGCATCGAGAACATCCGGCTGTGGGGCTACTTCTGCCAGATCAGCGACTCGACGACGAGCTACGGATCGTATTCGGGGGCGGATCCAAACGAGAAGATCACGTGGGGCAAGCTCGACGTGAGCACACCCAAGTTCATCATCGAGTCGGACGCGACGATCGTCGCACCGCTCGTCTTCGCGCGCGTTCTGAACTGGTAGGGGTGATGGCCGGCGCGACAACATGCCCGCTGTGCGGCGGCGCGAACGATTGCGGGACTGCCCAGGGAAAACCCGCGTGCTGGTGCTACTCGGTAGCCATCGCCCCTGAGGTGCTTGCCCGCGTGCCTGACGATCAGCGCGGCGTCAGCTGCGTGTGCCAAAGGTGCGCTGAAGCGATGTCCGCGCCCGAACCTCTCCCGAAGAAGCAATGAGGAAGACGTCGACGCTCTGGTTTCTGTGCGCAGCGGCGCTCTGCCTGTGCCCCATCCTCTTGTCGGCACACCTCAAGCTCACGCGCAGCTCGCCACAGGCCGACGCCGTGCTCGAGTCCTCGCCGGCCGCGCTGCAGCTGTGGTTCAGCGAGGAACCGCTGTTGCTGATGAGCGGCGTCACCCTGACGGGACCCGCGGGGGCGGTCAAACTCGAGGCGCCGCGGGCCGGCGGCGATCGTTCGCTCATCGTATCGGTCGGCACCAAGCTCGAGCCCGGCGCCTATCGCATCGCGTGGAAGAGCGCTGGCGACGACGGCCACACGACGAGCGGCACCGTGGACTTCTCGGTGAAAGCCCGAACACCGCCTGCGCAGTGACGCTCGATCCCGCGTTCATCACCGCCATCAAGAGCACGACGCGCGCCGCGGTGTACGGGGCTTCGGCCCTCGTGGTCGGTGCTGCGGTCTTTCAGACATTGGTCCTGCAGCGGGCGTCGGCGATGAGCGCCGATGAGCGCGCCTACGCTCGAACGCGCGCCAGAACGATCGGGTACATCGCCGCGTGGGTGTTGCTGTTGAGCCACCTCGCACGACTCTACATTCAGGTCATCGACAGCTTTCTCGTCGCCGTGCCGACGACAGAGATGCTCGGACAGCTGTTCTTCTCGACCCGGGCGTGGGGACGAGGCATCCTGGCGCAGCTCGTCATCAGCGCGAGCCTGGTGGGAGTGCTGATGGCGACGCGGCGCGCACGCGGAGCGGTGCCCTGGCTGATGACGGGAACCGCGATTCTGGCGGCGGTGTGCGTTCCCCTGACTGGACACGCGATCGGACACGCCGGACCGGTCGCTGTCGCGGCGCAGTCAACCCACGTCCTCGCCGTCGGCGCCTGGCTGGGTACGCTGACCGTCCTCTGGCTCACCTGCCGCCGGCTGCCGTCGGCTGCCGGTCTCGCCGCCGTAGTCCGCGCATTCTCGCCCGTGGCCCTCACGTCGGCAGCCGTGCTGGCGCTGGCCGGGACCGCGACGTACTTCTTGCACGTGGGAAATCTCAGCCACCTGCTATCAACGGAGTACGGCGTCGTGCTCGTACTCAAGATCGCGGTCTTCATGTCCGCGGCCGGCGCCGGTTACGTGAACTGGCGGCACGTAACGCCGCGACTCGAGCTGACCGGCCACCGCGAGACTTTCACCCGCTCAGCGGCGCTCGAGATCGCACTCGCCGTCATGGCGGTGCTCTTGACGACGGTGCTGACCAACCTGGAACAACCGGGGGATGAGTAACGCGCCCGTTCTCCTGCAAACAACCGCATACGCAGGAGGTCAAGAGGCCAGGAGTGTTTGAAGGAGTTCAGGAGGTCAAGAGATCAAGACGTCCGGATCAAAACACTAAGATCCTGGTTGTCTCCTGACCTCCTGCCTCTTGTTAAGAAGCAAGAAGACAGTGAACACCGCCAAGGAGCAAACAGGCCCGCTTAGCGCATCTTTAGGCCAGCTCGTCAGATGCGGAGGCGTCTGACCTCCGGCCGCTACTGCAATCCGCCGCGAACCGAGGTGATGCGCTGCGTGTTGAAGCCGAGCCAGTGCATCCGCCCCACGTAGCGCGCGTGCTCGACCTTGATGCAGCGATCCATCACGACCGAGAGGCCTCCCGCTTCGGCGATGCGGCCGCCTTCTTCGTTGATCACCGTGAACTGGCACCAGAGATTCTTGGCGCCGATGGCGACCGCGTCGCGGGCAATCCCCGGCAACGCATCTGGCGCGCGGAACACATTGACGATGTCGACGGGAACCGGGACATCGGCCAGGGAGTTGAAGCTCTTCTCGCCGAGGATCTCGGACTCACGCGGGTTGACCGGGACGATGCGATAACCGTGACGCTTGAGATAAAAGCCGACGAAGTAGCTGGCGCGCAGGTGATTGTTCGACAGCCCGACGATGGCGACCGTCCTGGCGCCGTGAATCGCGCGCTGGATCGTGAGCGGATCTTGATAGCCGACCGGGTTGAATGGCGTCATCGTGAGGCCACCTCGGTCGAGTCCGGCGCGACCACGCGCGCGAAGCCTTGTTCGAGGTCCCAGATGAGGTCGGCGGCCGCCTCGATCCCGACCGAGAGGCGAATCGTCCCCGGGCCGACCCCGGCGGCCTTGAGCTCGTCCTCGCTCAGCTGACGGTGGGTCGTGCTCGCGGGGTGGATGATGAGGCTCTTCGCGTCCCCGACGTTGGCGAGGTGCGACCACAACGTCACGCCGCGGATGAAGTCCTGGCCGGCGGCGCGGCCGCCGCGCAAGTCGAAGGAAAAGACCGCCCCGGCACCCGCGGGCATGTACTTGTCGACGAGCGGCCGGTAGCGGCTCGTGCCCAGGCCTGGGTAGGTCACGTTCGAGACGAGCTCGTGCGCCGCGAGGTAGCGTGCGACCGTGGCGGCATTCTCGACGTGACGCGCCATCCGCAGCGACAGCGTCTCGAGCCCCTGCAGGAACATGAACGCGTTGAACGGACTGAGGCAGGCGCCGAGATCGCGCAGGGTCTCGGCCCGCAGCTTCATCAGGTAGCCGTAGGTGCCGAAGGTCTCGTGGAACTGCAGTCCGTGGTAGGCCGGTGACGGATCGGCGATCACCGGATAGCGGCCGTTCGACCAGTTGAACTCGCCCGAGTCGACGACCACGCCGCCGATGCTCGTCCCGTGGCCGCCGATGAACTTGGTCGCCGAGTGCAGCACGATGTCCGCGCCCCATTCGATCGGGCGGCAGAGAAACGGCGTCGCAAACGTGTTGTCGACGATGAGCGGGAGGTTGTGCGCGTGCGCGACGGTGGCGACGGCTTCGATGTCGAGCACGTTGCCGCCGGGATTGCCGATCGTCTCGCCGTAGAACGCCTTGGTGTTGTCGCGGACCGCCGCCTTCCAGGCGCCGGGATCGTCGGGGTCCACCCACGTCAACTCCACGTTCATCTTGCGCAGGAGGTGCTTGAGCTGGTTGACCGTCCCGCCATAGAGGGCCGAGGAGGACACGATGTGGTCGCCGGGCGTCAGCAACGTGAACAGAGCGGCCGCCTGGGCGGCGATCCCGCTCGCGAAGGCGACCGCGCCGCATCCGCCCTCGAGATTCGCCATGCGCTCCTCGAAGACCGCCACCGTCGGGTTCATGATGCGCGAGTAGGTGTTGCCGTACTCCTGCAGGTTGAAGTACGCGGCCGCCGACTCCGGATCTTCGAAGACGTAGCTCGTCGTTTGAAAGATCGGCACCGCACGGGCGCCGGTATTCGGGTCCGGCCGTTGTCCGGCATGAACCTGCCGGGTCTCGAAGCCGAAGCGATGCGACTCTTCCATGATAACGTCTCCGACCGACCGGCTCGGCGTCGAGGCCCATTGCCCCGCGCCGCTCCGTCGCGGAGCGCGCGATCGGCCTCGAGGCGGACTGTCCACTACCTTAGGCGCGAGAAACCCTTGAATCATAGGAGTCTGACGCGACTCCTCCAAAAGAAAACAGTCGTGGCCGTAGGGCGCGTCGATCACGTGGAGATCGACGTCCTTGCCGGCGGCCCGCAGCGCGGCCGCCAGTTCCTCCGAACCCGCCGGCGGATAAAGCCAGTCGGAGCTGAACGCGATGAGCAGCGTCCTCGCTGAGATGCCGCGGACCGCGTGCGCCAGCTGCCCGCCGCCGTACTGTCGCGCGAGGTCGAAGTAGGACAGCGCGCGCGACGTGTAGAGGTAGGTGTTGGCGTCGAAGCGCTTGACGAACGAATCCGCCTGGTGGCGCAGGTAGCTCTCGACCTCGAACTCGGGCTCGGTCAGCGTGTAGCGGATGTCATCGGCGAACTGCAGCCGGCGTCCGAACTTGTCGTTGAGCGAGGAAGCCGACAGATAGGTGATGTGTCCGACCATCCGCGCGACACCCATGCCTGCCGTGGGCGCGCGCCCGGTGCCGTAGTAGTGACCATTCTGCCAATCCGGATCGGCGGTGATGGCGCTGCGCGCAATCGCATTCCAGGCGACACCCTGCGGATGGAGCGCGTGCGTGCTGGCGATGGGGATGATGGCGCCGACCTCATCGCCGAACTGCACCGCCCACTCGAGCGCCTGCATGCCGCCGAGCAATCCGCCGGCGACCGCCGCCAGCCGCGTGATGCCGAGCTCGCCGAGGAGCGCACGTTCCACGCGCACCATGTCGGCAACGGTGATGACCGGAAAATCGGATCCGTAGGGGCGGCCGGTCGCGGGATTCGTCGAGGAGGGCCCCGTGGTGCCGCGGCAGCCGCCGAGCAGGTTCGAGCTGACGACGAAGAAGCGATCGGTGTCGAACGCCTTGCCCGGGCCAATCATGCCGTCCCACCATCCGAGGCCGTGGCCCTTGCCGGCGTCGCGCTCGTCGGCGCGGAAGCCGTCCCGGGTACTTGCGGCCGTGGGGACCGGGGAGTAGCCGGCGGCATGCGCATCCCCGCTCAGCGCGTGGCAGACGAGGATCACGTTGTCGCGCGCCGGCGACAGCGTGCCGTAAGTCTCGTAGGCGATCCGGATGGCCGGCAGGTCGCGGCCGCAGTCCAGCCGAAGCGGCTCCGCAAGGTCGATGAACTGGGTCTCGACCGTGCCGACCGAGCCGGCGGCGCTCTTCGGCGGCGTAGGCGTGGACATGCAGGCGATCATATCCTTCGCTCTCGCGCCTGCCGGCGCTTCGGCGAGGCTTGGCCCGCCGGACGGGCTAGATTCACTCGGTCAGGCTAGCTCGTCCGCCAGGCGGTCACGTTCGCTTGACACGCCGATGGCCGTTGTATGATTCGAAGCTTGCGCGCATCGGTTCGCGCCAACCTGAAATCAACATCGAGGGGGTTGCGATGGCTCAGTCGAGCGTCAACAACGGGGTCAATGTCGGGGCACTCCTGGCGGCGCGGGAAGCGCTCAAGGGCGCTCCGCAAGCGGCCAAGTTCACATGGCGGGCGTCCTGCAAATGGCAGAACGGCACTTATAGTCAGACCAAGGTCCAGGGGTTCCACGGACTGGGTGAAGAACAGAAGCACAAGACCGAGTTCTCGTTCGAGGCCGATCATCCGGAAATTTTCGCCTCCGAGGATCTCGGCGCAACCCCGGTCGAGTACGTTCTGGTGGGGTTGGCGAGCTGCCTGACGGCCGGCGTCGCCGCGGTCGCCCAGAATCGCGGCATCCAGCTGCGGTCGGTCGAGGCCAAGCTCGAAGGATCGATGGACATCCAGGGCATCCTTGGCATCGACAGCGACGTGCGCAATGGCTACGACGACATCAAGGTCACCTTCAACATCGACGCCGACGCGTCGAAAAAGGAGATCGAGGCCATCGTCGCCCAGTCGCAGAAGCGCTCGGCGGTGTACGACATCATCACCAACCCGACCAACGTGACGGTCCAGGTCGCCTAGGCCGGGAGCTCGATAGTCGGGTCGGGAGCACACCATCGAACACGTTACGACCGTCGTCATCGGAGCCGGGCACGCCGGGCTGGCGACGAGCCGCTGCCTCAGCGAGCGCTCGATCGATCACGTGGTGCTCGAGCGCGGCGAGGTTGCCAACTCCTGGCGGTGTGAGCGCTGGGACTCCCTGCGCCTGCTGACGCCGAACTGGCAGAGCCGGCTGCCCGGCTATCGATACGAAGGCGCGGACCCCGACGGCTTCATGACCATGGCCGAGGTCGTCGAGTTCGTCGCGCGCTTTGCCCTCGTGGCCGGTGCGCCGGTGCGCACGCACACGACGGTCACGTCGGTGAAGCGAACCGACGAGGGCTACCACGTCGCCACCGCCACCGGCGGCCTGCGCTGTCGCACGGTGGTGGTGGCAAGCGGCGCCTGCAACGTCGCGAGCGTGCCCGCCCTGCGCGCGGGACTGCCGAGAGCGATCGCCTCCCTCACCGCGCTCGAGTACCGCAACCCGAATCAGCTCTCCGATGGCGGTGTGCTCATCGTGGGCGCGTCGGCCACCGGCGTGCAGTTAGCCGATGAAATCCAACGCTCTGGGCGGCAGGTAACGATCGCGGTCGGCGAGCACGTGCGGCTGCCGCGGACGTATCGCGGCCGCGACGTGCTCTGGTGGATGGACGCCTCGGGGGTGTGGAATCAACGCTACGACGAGATCGACGACCTGACGCGCGCGCGGCGGCTGCCATCCCCGCAGCTCGTCGGGACGCCCGAGCGCATCACGCTCGATCTCAACACGCTGAGCGCGGCCGGCGTCGCGATTGTTGGCCGCCTGGCCGCCATTCGCGACGGCCAGGCGCTCTTTTCGGGTGGGCTGCGCAACCAGTTCGCGCTGGCCGACCTCAAGCTCGAGCGTCTGCTGGATACGTTCGACGACTGGGCACGCAGCAATGGACGCGATGCCGACGTCGGCCCGCCGGAGCGCTTCGAGCCGACGCGCGTGCCGGCGGCCTCGCCCCTCTCACTCGATCTCGGCAACGGCGCGATCCGCACCGTCATCTGGGCGACCGGATTCCGCCCCGACTACAGCTGGCTCGACGTGCCCGTCGTCGACCACAAGGGCCACCTGCGCCACGATGGCGGCGTAGTCGAGTCGCCGGGACTCTATGCCATCGGACTGCCTGTCCTCCGCCGCCGCAAGTCGACGTTCATCCATGGCGCGGAAGACGATGCCCGGGATGTGGTCGAGCACCTGGCGGGCTACCTCGCGGGATCGCCGGCCCCTACACGTTGAACTTGAAGAGCAGCACGTCGCCGTCCGCGACGACGTATTCCTTGCCCTCCATGCGGTAGACACCGTTCTCGCGCGCGGCGGCGACCGAGCCGCAGCGCACCAGATCCTCGTAGGATACGGTTTCGGCTTTGATGAAGCCGCGCTCGAAGTCCGAATGGATGACGCCCGCGGCCTTCGGCGCCGTGTCGCCGGCGTGAATCGTCCACGCCCGTACTTCCTTCTCGCCCGCCGTGAAGTAGGTCTGCAGGCCCAGGAGGTGGTAGGTCGAGCGAATCAAGGCATCGAGACCGCTTTCCTTGACGCCGAGATCGGCGAGGAATGCCTGGGCTTCGTCGGGCGCCAGGTCAACGAGGTCGCTCTCGATCTGAGCGCTGATGACGACGGCCTCGCAAGACATGTGGGTCCCGACGTAGTCACGGACCTTGCGGACGAAAGGATTGGCGTCGGCCGTCGCCAGCTCGGAGTCGAGGACGTTGCAGGCGAAGATCGTCGGCTTGTCGCTCAGGAGGAAGAGAGGCGCGGACAGCGCACGTTCCTCGTCGGTCAGCTCCACCGTGAGCACAGGCTTGCCGTCGTCGAGTGCGGCCTCGATCTTCTCGAGCACGGCGTCTTCCGCCGCGGCGGTCTTGTCGCCGCGCTTGATGTCCTTGCCCAGGCGCTCGCGGCGTTTCTTCACCGAGTCGAGGTCGGACAGCATCAGCTCGGTGTTGATGACCTCGATGTCGCTCACCGGATCGACGTGGCCGCCGACGTGATGCACGTCCGCATCTTCGAAGCAGCGCACGACCTGGATGATGGCGTCGACTTCGCGGATGTGGGTGAGGAACTTGTTGCCCAGGCCCTCGCCCTGACTCGCTCCCTTCACCAGTCCGGCAATGTCCACGAACTCAATCGCCGCCGGGATTACGACGCCGGTCTTGGCAATGCGCTGCAGCTCGTACAGCCGCGAGTCGGGCACGGTCACGATGCCGACGTTCGGGTCGATGGTGCAGAAGGGGTAGTTCGCCGCCGCGGCGTTGCGGGTTCGCGTGACGGCGTTGAACAACGTGGATTTGCCCACGTTGGGGAGTCCAACGATTCCAGCTCTGAGCATGTAATGACGATCGCGTTGAGGGTTCTCGGGCGGGCCTGTGAATCAGATCCGATTGCAGCCTCCATTGTACCAGTCCGGCCATCAGAACCGGGTTTGCGGCGAATATGAGCTTTAATCACCGCATCTGATGCGGCCAATAGCGAAACGGCCGGCGATTGGGTGCTATAATAGCCGCACATATTGCGGTGAATAGTGCCATATATACATGAGCTTAGCGGCTGGCCTCGGTTCACTTGGGACGCCGACCGCCTGGCTGTGCCGTTGGCCGAGGCCAGGCACAGGCAGGGACGTCTGGGGGGGCAGATGGAGTCGCTCGGCTTCAAGGTCCGGGAAGAGGCTGTTCTCCGGACACTTACCGACGATGTTCTCAAGACGAGCGAGATCGAAGGCGAGAAGCTCGAGCCTGACCAGGTCCGGTCATCTCTCGCTCGTCGTCTCGGCGTGGACATCGGCGGTTTGACGCCGGCCGACCGCAACGTCGAGGGGGTGGTGGAAATGATGCTCGACGCCACCCAACGCTACGATCAGCCCCTTGCGCAAGAACGGCTCTTTGGCTGGCACGCGGCGCTCTTCCCAACCGGGCGCAGCGGGATGCACCCGATCAGGGTGGGTGCGTGGCGTGACGACAGGACATCGCCGATGCGCGTCGTCTCCGGCCCGATCGGGCGCGAGCGCGTGCACTTCGAAGCCCCGGCCGCGGATCGGCTGGACGACGAGATGCGTCAATTCCTCGACTGGTTCAACGGCGACACAGTGGTCGAACCGGTGCTCAAGGCGGCGGAGGCGCACCTGTGGTTCGTGACGATTCACCCGTTCGACGATGGCAACGGCAGAATCGCACGGGCGATTGCCGACATGGCCCTGGCGCGGTCGGAGAAGAGCTCGCAGCGGTTCTACAGCATGTCGGCGGAGATCCGCCAGCAACGCAGTGATTACTACCGCATCCTCGAGCAGACACAGCAGGGAACGCTGAACATCACGGCGTGGATGGAGTGGTTCCTCGCCTGCCTGACGCGCGCCATCGATGGCGCGCAAACCGCGCTCGGCGGCGTGATCGCCAAGGCGCGCTACTGGGAAAAGCTGCGCGACGTACCGTTGAACGAACGCCAGCGGCTCGTCATCAACCGGCTTCTCGAGGGCTTCGAGGGTAAGTTGACGACGTCGAAGTGGGCGGCGCTGACGAAGAGCTCGCAGGACACGGCGCTGAGGGACATCCAGCAGCTCGTGGAGCGGGGCGTCTTGATTCGCAATGCAGCGGGCGGCCGCAGCACCAGTTACGCGCTCGCGGCGGCCTAGCGCTGGAGAACCAAAAAGGGGTCGGGACCCCCTCTCGGACAGGAGAGCGACATGCCAAGGGGTCGCCCACTCGAAGTGGAGCTGGAACTGCTCGAAGCGTTCAAACGCAGCGGGGCCGTGAGTGTGTACCTCGTGACCCGGTTACCGGCCGCCATCTGGCAGGGCGGCACCGCCAGCGGGCCGCGGCCGCACGATCGCGGCGATCGTGGCGCACATGCAAGGTGTCCGGCGCACGTTTGCGCGGATGGGCGGGGCGCAACCTGGTCCACCCTCGCTCGATAGGCGGTCGGTAACACCGACCCAGGCGCAGCGGCCTTTCAGCAGTCGACCGACGACCTCGCACGCCTCTTCGAAGCGGCCATCACCTCAGGTCACGCCCGGGTCAAGGGGATGCCACGGCGTGTTATCGACATGCTCACCTACCTGATGCAGCACGACGCGCACCACCGCGGCCAGATCTGCACGCTGGCGAACGACCTCGGCCACTCCTTCAGTGGCGACGACAGGATGCGATTGTGGGGCTGGAAGGCGATGCCGCCGCCAACGGAGCGGACTCAATCAAGAGCATCCAGGGCCCGATAGCGCAGGCCCCTGCACGCAGAACAGGATCAGGGAGCCGTTCGGCGCTGCACGACAATGGCGAGCACCAGCGCGAACACCCCGATGAGCGCAGAGTACGCAAAGAACACCATGTAGCCAGTGCCAAGTGCGGCCGGGCTGACACCCGATCGAGCGACGGCATTGGCAAAATTCTCCGGCGCCTGTGCCGCCACGACGCCCTTCAGGCCGGAGAACACCCCGCCCGCATCAGCGAATCGCGCCGCACCCTCGACGATGCGGCCCGACTGCGACGCGATTAGACGGCCGGGAATGGCATAGAGGGACGAGAAGAGCGCGTATTGGGTGGCGGTGAATCCGGCCGACGTCAGGCTCGACATGTACGCGATCAGGCACGTACCCGCGAAGCCGCCGGCGACGTTGTCGAGCCCGATCGCGGCAAAGAGCGCCCACAGATTGTGGTGCTGCAGGGCGAGCCAGATGAACAGGAGATTGCTCAACGGCCCTGCGAGCGCTCCAATCACCATCGCGCGCAGGAGGCCGTAGCGCGCCACGGCCACGCCGCCCGCGAACACGCCGAACATCGTCATGCCGACGCCGAAGATCTTCCGCACTTCGGCGATCTCGACCAGGCTGTAGCCAAGGTCGAGATAGAACGGATTCATGATGTTCAGCACGAAGTCCGGGACACGGTAGAGGCAGATCAGCGCGAGGATCAGCCCTCCCGCCGAGCGGTGACGCGCGAAGAAATCGCGCAACGGATCGGCGAGGGCCGAGGAGAGGTAGACGCCGGGCCGCGTGCGGGCACCGGGAAGCGGAAGGGCGGCAAGAGCAATCAAGCCGAACCCGACCGCCACGGCGGAGAGATGCACCCACACGCGCGCGGGCGACGCCCAGGCCGATAGAACCGCCTGGCGCGCGCCGTCAGCACCCGCGGCGCCGAGCACTCCCGCGAGCACGCCGGCATTGGCGGCGAGGCCTGAGCCCAGCACGAGCGCGCCGGCCGCGAGGATCGCGAGGCGGGCAACCCATTCGATCGCCTCACGTGCCGGAGCGGGTTGAATGTCTCCTGTTTGGATCGGACGGATGGCGTGACGCTGCTCGCGCGGAGCCGCGAGCACCGCCAGCACGCCGATCGTCATCAACGCAGCCATCACGGCATAGGAAAAATTCCAGCCGTAGGCCTGGGCGAGGAGCAGCGGGACGGCGCCCGCGACGATGATCGCCACGCGGTAGCCCCATTGATACGCGGCCGCCATGGCGCCCTGCTTCGTCGTCTCCGCCGCTTCGATCCGCCAGGCGTCGATGGCGATGTCCTGCGTGGCCGAGGCCAAGCCGACGAGAACCGCAAAGACCGCGATGGTTCCCAGGCTGCGGGAGGGATCGGAACCCGCCACGAGCCAGAGTCCCAGCATGATGAGCGCCTGGCAGACGAGCATCCACGAACGGCGATGGCCGAGCCAACCGGTGAGGACCGGTACCCGCGCGCGGTCGACGAACGGCGCCCAGAGGAACTTGAAGGTCGAGACCAGTGTGACCAGGCTGAAGAAACCGATCACCTCGAGCGAGAGGCCCGAAGCACGGAACCACGCCGAGAGGGTGTCGAAGATCAGGAAGTAGGGCAGGCCGGCGGAGAATCCCAGCGCGACCATGACCAGCGCCGGGCGCTCGGCGTACACGCCCAGCGCCGAACCGACCGTCCGCTTGCCAGGCGACGGGGCTGTTTCACTGCTCATGCGACGGATTGTGCCTCGGATCGGCCGCCCCGGGCGCTACTGCCCGCTCTTCCCGGCAGCAACCGGATAGTCCTTCCACAGCCATTCGAGCGCCTGCGGCAGCGTCTGCTGCTTCACCGCGCGATCGCAGTGCCCGGCGTTCTGCGCGAAGACGAACTGATACTTGTAGCCCTTTTCGGCCAGCACCTTGGCCATGAGCTGATTGGCGAGCACCCAGTCGTGCATGCCGTCGCTCTCGCTGAAGTTGTCGCGGTCGCTGACGTGCATCCAGAGGCGGATCGGCTTCACCGGGCTCTTCGGAATCAGGCTGCGGTGAAACTCCCAGGCGCCACCGGGAGACTCGGGGTTGTACGGCCACTGCTGATTCACATACGTGCCCGAGTAGGTGAGCACGCGATGGTAGAGATCGGTGCGGTACCAGGCCATCGCCAGCGCCGCCGACCCTCCTGAACTGCAGCCCATCGTCGCGCGGGCGTCGGGATCCTTGGTCAGCCGCACGTTGTACTGCTTCTCGACGAGCGGCAGCACCTCGGTTTCGACAAACTGCGCGTAGAGGCCAGACATCGTGTCGTACTCGAGCCCACGCTGGCTTCCTTGCGCATCACCGCTCCCGTTCGCGATGGAGATCGCAATCATCACGGGCACGCGCTTCTGCGCGATCAGATTGTCCAGGGCCGTAAACAGAAGCTGATCGGGTCCGTCGGCTCCGACGATGAATGGGGCAACCGTGCCGGGCACGTACTGCTGCGGGACATAGACGGCGACACGGCGCGTGTAGGGAGCGGGACCGCTGCTGACGATGCGTTTGGCGGGATCGGCCGGATCGACCGTCGAGCGGGTGCCTGGCGTGCGCGCGATCCCGGGATAGATCTTGCTCTCGGTCGACTCCATGGTGAACGTGTGCACGACGCCGTGGGGTACGTCGTCTTTAACGGTCATCTCGGGAGCTGGAGGATGCGTCGGACCGAGGATGAAGTTTCCGTTCTTATCGACGGGCGGCACCGCGCCGTCGGGTAACTCCGTCGCGCTTGTCGCGGTGACGTATCCGGGCGTGCGGGGATCGCGAGTGGGCGTCGGTGGCCGGGGGGCTTGCGTCGCGGGCGGCGCCGCAGGCGGCGGCACACCCTGCGGGACGCCCTGACTTTCGGCGAGCGCCGCACTCGCCACCAAGACCCCGCCAACGAAGACCGCCACGCGCCATCTGGTGAGGCTCATCATGCCCGCTCCTGTTTCTGCCGGTAGAGACACCGTGTTATCGACTCAAGCCAGCCGAATTCTGACCGACAACTTCACTTCCGTGCAATCCGGCTATTGTGCGCTGTCGGCTCCCGCAGTACGCTCAACTGTATGTCTAATTGCAGACCCATGCCCCGGCGCTGGTATTCGTCCCTCGCGGTAACGCTCGGTGCGCTGGCGGTCACCTTCGGTGGCCCGGCGTGCCGGCAAGCGGCGGCGCCCCCGGCCGTCCGGGTATCGGCCGACACGTGGGCTGTCGTCGATAGCCATACCATCATGCGCGCGGACGTCGACAAAGCATACCGGCGGGCGCAAGATCCGTCGCAAACGGTGTCCGAAGAGGAAATGCTGACGGCCAAGCTGAGCCTCCTCAACGACCTCATCACGCAGCAGATCCTGCTCGACAAGGCACAGGCGCTGAAGCTCGAGGTGCCCGCAACCGAGCTCGACACCGCCTACGCCAACGCCCGGAAGAACATCACCGACGATGCCTTCAAGCAGGAGCTCACGCGCCGTGGGCTGACGCCGGAGGATATGCGGGAAGGACTCCGGCGCGAGATGCTGACGCAGAAAGTCATCGAACAGGAGGTCGGGTCGAAGGTCGCGGTCACGGATCAGGACGTCACCGGATTTTTCGAGGCCAACCGCGCCCAGTTCAACGTGGCGGAGGAGGCCTACCACCTGGCGCAGATCGTGATCACGCCGGTCCGCGAGGCACAG
Source organism: uncultured Acidobacteriota bacterium (assembly GCA_963847975.1). Lineage (GTDB taxonomy): Bacteria > Acidobacteriota > Vicinamibacteria > Vicinamibacterales > 2-12-FULL-66-21 > DATBJJ01. The sequence continues at coordinate 320,663 of CAWKBU010000031.1, forward strand.
GTAGCCAACCAGGCGGGCGACGATGCAGCGACGCCTGAGGCTGCCGTGGCGAAGGTGCGGATGCTGATGGAGCGTCTCAAGGCCGGCGGGTCGTTTCGCGATCTCGCGGTCGGCTACTCGGAGGATCCAGAATCGGCGCCGCGCGGCGGCGACCTTGGCCTGGTGCCGGTGTCGAAGTTGAAGCAGGCCCCGCCGCAACTACGCAATGCGGTGCTCGGGAAGTCGCCAGGATCGGTGAACGTCGCCAGCGCCGGCGGTGCGTACACGCTCGTCCTGGTCGTCGCTCACGAACAGGCCGGACAACGCGACCTGTCGACGCCTGGAGTCAAGGACCAGATTACCCAGACGCTTCGCTCGCGCCGGGAGCAACTGCTGCGCGCGGCCTACCTCACGGCCGCACGCACCGACGCCACGGTGGTCAACTACCTGGCGCGCACCCTGGTCGAATCGAAGGGCGCCGTGCCGAGCCTGCTGCCGACACCGCCGAAGTAGTCACTCGGCCTATGCGTTTTCGGTGCCTGTCGATTCGCCCCATCGAGTGATTCGGCACGACGCACCGCCTTCTTGGTAGGCCCAGCACTGATCTGACAATTCTCACAATTGGTCGCAGTCCCTCACACCTCGGGCCGTCCTCCAGGCCAGGCTTAACGCGGACTCGCCGTTAGGCCGATCGAAGGTCGAGAGCTACGCGGCTCGCGGTTCGAGCTCGTGCTCGTCTTGCCGCAACCGGGCCTCGAGCCAGAAAGTCCCGCCGGGAACGAACGCGATCACGAACGCGAGTAGGCTGCGACGCGCGCCCAGGCGGCGCCCCGCGAAGGCGAGCGTCACGCAATACCCGAGGAACAGAACGCCGTGGGCCATGCCCACGATTCTGACGGCAACGTCGATGCCGAGTCCGTACTTCAGTGGCATGGCCACGAACAGGAGTAGCAGGAACGAGATGCCTTCCCAGAAGGCCACGATGCGGAATCGACCGACCGGGGTGGCTGCCGAAGCAGGGACTCCCAGATTCATGTCGGACCTCTCCAATCTCGACCTGTTGGTCTGCTATCCGTCAGCATCACTTCCTGGCTCCGGCACCCGGCGGCAGGAAATTCTCGAGCACCCAGGTTTCCGTCTGGTATGACTTGCCGACGACGTACGCCAACTGCTTGCCATCCGGGCTCAACCGAATCTTTCCCAGCTGGCCATCGACGGCGGCGCTCAGGTCGACGTCGAGTTTCCTCGGTGCGCTCGCCGTTCAGAGGTATCAGCCACAGCTCCCCGCCGCGAGTGGGCGCGGCTGCGCGGCGTGGCGAACTTGCGGACGATGACGGCGTCGCTGGTCGGCGTCCAGGGCATCGGTATGACATCGAATTCGCCGTCTGACAGCCGGAATATCTCGCGAGATTCGCCGCCATCGACGGCGCGGATCACGACGGACTGGAGCAAGTCCGCCGGACGCTCGTAGGAAGCGATCCATCGTCCATCAGGGGACACGCTGATGGGTCCCAGATTGCGCCAGGCGCGTCTGGCGCCGGGCTGATCGTTCGCTGCCTGCCGAGCGTCGTGTCCCATTCGTGAATGGCCCCGTCATTCGGACTGAAAGTAGAGCCGTTTCCCATCAGGCGACCAGAACGGGCCTTGAAACGTGAGCGGGATTGGATAGGCGATCGGCGAAACGTCGCCGGTGTTGACATCGACGCGAAAGAGGCCGCAACGCCCCTTCAAGTCGACGGCGGTGAACGCCAGCGATCGACCGTCAGGCGCCCAGCTCAGTCCCTGGGCCCAGGCCAGCTTCAATGGCGGCAGCTCCCGAAGTTCTCGGTCGTGACGACCGAGTAGATCGCGATGGTTCCCGCGAGATCGTCTCCAGCGCGCCTGGATACGTAGGCGAGCTGCTGTGCCATCGGGCGACCATGCCGGCTCGAGGTTCGTGCCGGGAACCGACTGGGGCGGTCGAGCCGGCGCGCCGACGCGCCTGCCCGAGCTCAAATCGATGCGAGACGAGCTCGATGTCGACTTCGTTCGCTGGCGTCCTGAAATACAGCGAGCCGGCCTTCGTCATGCCGACGGATCGGACGTTGCCGATACCAGCTTTCAACCGCTCCGGGATGCCAGGCGGCCCACCGGCTCGACACTGGCGCTGCCCAGAGATCCGTCGTGCCGCTCCTGTTGCTCGCGAACAAGAGATGGCTGCCATCCGGCGACCATCCCATCAACACGTCATTCGCCGCGCTGACGACGGCTGGAATGCGTTCGCCGCCATCAAGGGCCATCACGAAGATGTCTCGCTGCGACTCCGTGTCGCTTGCAGGGACGTCGAACGCGAAGGCTCGTCCGTCCGGTGAGAAAAAGGCCGTCGAACCGCGCCAGTCGATGGGTGTCAGGACGCGAAAGGATCCATCCTGCACGGCGACGAGGCCGATCTCGCCAGTTCCGTCGGCACGCGACCTCTCAACGAGGATCCGATTGTCCATCGGGCGACCAATCCGCCGGCCGCAGCCGAACGTCGGGATCTGGATGACGCAGACAGCGGGCGCGATGCCCCGGTGCTTCCGGAGTTCAGCGGCCTGACTCGCAGCTCGCACTGCTGGAACGCGGCGCACCACTCGTAGGCAACCTGTGTCCCGTCCCGCGAAATTGCCGCGGACCGAGTCCCAGCCCGCCGGTTTCGCTCTGCCGGGTGCCACCGCCGCTGCGCGCCTGAAGCCAGGTCCTGGACGAAGGCACCGCCGACGAGGTAGCGGCCATCCTCCGAGACACTCGTGGAGCCCCGATTCAGGATCCTCCGCAGCGACAGAATATCGGCAGACGTGGACGCCGGGCCGGCAGGCGGCGCCAGCGTGACTTCGGCCGTATCGCCAGAGCGCGAACGACACCGCCACGACGGTCAGCACGACCGCGGCCGTCGTCAGCGCGCGCCGCGCCGTCCATGCGCGCCCGCTGGCGCCCTGCAGCGCCTGGGCGACGGCGGCGACGTCCTGAAATCGGTCGGCTGGATTGGGCGCCAGGCATCGATCGACGATCCGCGACAGGCGCGCAGGGACGTCCGGCCGCAGTTCTCGCACGGCGGCGGCGCTCGCCGGCGGCGTGGGCCTGGCGCAAGTCGTCGATCGTGCGGCCGACGAGCGGGAACGATCCGGTGAGCAGATGGAACAGCACCACGCCGAGGCTGTAGATGTCGCTCTGCGGCGATGCCGGATGCTTCGCGAGCACTTCCGGCGCCAGATAGAGCGGCGTGCCGGCGAGGTCGCCGGCCGTGGCCGCACCGAGTTCCGACGCGTCGCTCCCGGCGCCGAAATCCGCGAGCACGATGCGACCATCGGCGGCGCGCATGACGTTCTGCCGCCTTCACATCGTGGTGCACGACGCCGGCGCGATGCACGGCGTCGAGCGCGGCGCACAAGTCCAGACCGATGCTCGCGACAGTCTGACGGATCGAACGGGCCTTTCGGCACGAGCTCGTCCTCGAGCGTCGGGCCGTCGATGAGGCTCATCCACACGCCGACCTGGCCGCCGATCCGCTCGGCGCCGTAGACCGTCACGACATTCGGATGGCTGACGCGAGCCAGCAGGCGCGCTTCCGCGATGACGGCGGTGGCTTCGGCGGGCTGCTGGCGCCGCAGGATCTTCAGCGCGACCGTCCGATCGAGCCGAGGGTCGTGTGCCCGATAGACGTCGCCGAAGGTGCCTCGACCGATGTGTTCGAGGACGGTCAAGGGGCCCCATTCGGCCGGCAGGACATCAAGCGACGGGCTCGCGACACGCTCGGTCGCGTCAGTGGGTGGCGCCGCTGTGAACGCGCGCCACCTGCTCGAGAACCCGCAGCTCGTCGACGAGCGCCGGGTCCGTCGATGCAGGCGAGCTTCCGCCCGAGCGCGGTCCCAATCGACGGCCGCGCGATCGGCAATCGCTCGCGCGACGTCAGCGCGCCAGTCGTCGCTCATTCTTCATCGCCTCCGCGAGCCGGACCAGCGCGCGCGAGACGGCCATGCGCGCGGCGTTGGCCGTGGGTCGTCCTGTCGCCTCGGCCACGTCCGCGTAGCTGAGATCCAGCTCCAGCCGCGCCACGACGAGCTCGCGATCGTCCTCGGACAGCCGTGCGAGCGCGGCATCGTAGCGTTCGATCGCTTCCGCGCCGATCGCCGCCTCGAGCGGCGACTGGTTCGAATCAGCCAGCTCCGGATCCAGTTCCGTGGCGGCCGGCCGGCGGCCCGCGCGCTTCAGCTCGTTCCGGATGCGGTTGAGGATCGACTGGCGCAGATACGCCTGCAGCGCGCCATGGCCGCGATGTTCGAATCCGTCGACATGTTTGAACGTCTCGAGCAGCGTGTCCTGCACGAGATCCTGCGTGTCGGCGAGATCCCGCGCCCACGCCGGCAGGCGCCCGCGCGCCCAGCGACGGAGGCTGGGCAGGTATCGCGCGAACAGCTCGTCGAGGGCGGACCTGTCGCCTTCGCGCGCCCTGGTGAGCAGGGTCAGCGTCGAGGGCCAGGCCGGTTGCGGTGCAGCCACGTGAGCCGATTCTACCGCCGGCATGTGCGGTTTCGGTCCGGCGGTTGTTTCACTCGTTCATGAAGCTCGTGCCCCGTCTGGCGTTCCTGCTGCCGATCTGGCTACTCGTGCACGCCCAGGCCATGCAGCCTCACCGGTCAGGCGCCGGTCACCGCTCTCCTTCGGGGTCCCGATCGAGCGGGCCGTGCGTTCGGGTGAGGTTCACGAATACGGATTCACGGTCGGTGCCGGTGATTTGATTTCCGGCACACTCACCTTGCCCGGATTGGCTGCGCTTGTCGAAGTCGTCGGCAACACCGGCCAGATCATTCGGACGACCTATCGTTTCGAAGACGACGAGCGATCCGCAGCGTCTGGGATTCGTCGCACCTGCGGCTGGCGTCTATCGTCTGCGGATCAAGGCGTTCGATCGCTTTGACGGTGGTGGCCAAATCACTCCGGGGGAACCCGTGCCGGTCACCGGAACGGCGGCCGGCCGCTACACACTCCGGCTGGAAACGGCGTCGGTCTCGGCTCGCATGCAGGGCCCGGAGCCGCCCGTTCGAGAGGACTATTCGAGCCCGCGTTTGAAGCGACTGGCCGAGGACGTCAAAGCAGGGCGCGCCGATGCGGTGCAGGCGTTCTGGCACGAGGTCGCCGGCAAAGGGCCCCTGGTGGAGGACATCGCCGGCAACGATCGCGATGCTGACGTGACGTTTCTCTGGCGTGAAACCTACGACACTCGAAACGTCCGGTTGATGGGGGCCCCATATGGAGACTACATGTCGCACTTGTCCGGGACGGATGTCTGGTACAAGACTGTGCGGCTGCGCCGGGGGACGCGTTTGTCATACGGCATCTCACCGAACGATCGACCGGCGACCCGGTGGGCGACGGCACAACTCGATCCGCTGAACCCGCGCAAGTTTCCTGACGATCCGACCTATCGATTTATCAGCCAATCGGTGCTTGACATGCCCGGTGCTCCCGACGAGCAGTGGGCGATGCGGACGCCGGTTCGACGCGGTCACATCGAGGAGCGGACGGTCAAATCGGCGCTGCTCAAGAATCCGGTGTTCAGGACGACCGGCCGATCTGGATCTACACGCCGCCGGGCTACGACCCAACTGCGGGTCCGTATCCGTTGCTCGTGCTCCTGGACGGAGCCGCGTATGTCAGCAATCGGTTTCGGCAACGCGCCGGCGACGCTCGACAACCTCATCAACGATGGGCGGATCCGGCCCGCCATCGTTCTCTTCGATCCCGGCAATCGCCCCGGAGGACCTGCGGGCCACGCCGGCTACGGCGAAGCGCTCGTCCGGGAGCTCATGCCGATGCTGCGCGCGTCCTATCCCATCAGCACGAACCCGGCCGACACGGTGATTGGGGGCTACAGCGCCGGAGGAACCGCCGCTGCCCAGATTGCGCTGTTACATTCGGACGTGTTCGGCAACGTGCTGTCACAGTCCGGCGCGTTTCGCGGCCGGGACCCGGGCGACGAGGAACCGAACGCCACGGCGCGGAAGTACCTCGCAGCGCCGCGCCAGCCGATCCGTTTCTATCTCGAAACCGGACTCTACGACAACGTGCCTGGTGCCGACCTCCCGCTGTACAAAATGGTGCTCGACGAAACCAACCTGATGGGCAACCGCCATCTCCGCGACGTCCTTCGCGCGAAGGGTTACGACGTCACCTATCGCGAGGTCGGCGGCAACCATGACTATGTCCACTGGCGTGCGATGCTCGCCGACGGGCTGATGACGCTGCTGAAGCGATGAGTCAGCGCTGGTCAACTACCTGGCGCGCAACCTGGTCGAATCGAAGGGCGCCGTGCCGAGCCTGCTGCCGACACCGCCGAAGTAGTAGCGGCGAACGCGTCCGTCGTACGTCAGCGGACTTTCACACGCGCCAGGTAGATCGCGGTCTTGCCCTCGTGCGAGGCGTAATAACTCATCCAGAGCAGACCGTCGTGCCACACCATCCCGGGATAGCTGGTATCGCCGCCTGATGGCAGCGTGAGCGCGGGCTCGTAGCGGCCGTCGAGAGTCAGTCGTCCGACGGCCGTCTTCGGACCGTCGGAAGAGCTGCGCCCGGACGCCCACAGCTCACCGTCAGGCAGTCGGATGAAATTCGGACCGCCGATCGGCTGCTGCGTCTCGCGCCACGTCCAGGTCGTGTAGGGTGCACGGCTGCGCCCCATCCAGGCGAAGCGATTGCCGGCCTCGCGCCGCACCAGTGCCAACATCTCCCCGTCCGGCATGACCCGCAGCGTCGTCTCGTTCGGCCGGCCGGGGACCGCGAAGGTCGTCACCTCATCGAACGCCCGTCCGTCTTTCGACGACATCAGCGTCGCCGTCCATTCGGCCGCGTCGCCTGCTGCCGCCTTGTATGTCACACCGTACGCCCGGCCTTCGTGCCAGGTGACCCGCCACAGCCAGTCGCCTTCGGCAAGAATGCGCTGCGGGCCACTCCAGGTGCTGCCGTCCGATGAGAACATCACCCGCGGCTGTCGGCCCACGTAGCGCTTGCCTTCGTAGACCGAACCGCCAGCCACCATCATCAAGCCGCCGTCCGGTGTAATCGAGAGCTTGGGATCGCGCAGGTCGATGCCGGCCTCAGCGACGAGCGCGGTCGACGTCCAGGTCTCGCCATCGGCAGAGCTCAGCACGCGGATGCGGCCATTGCCACCGACATGGTCGTCGCCCTCCCGGAACGTGCAATACCACCGGTTGCGCCAGCGGATCAGGTCGGTGAAAGCATTGTGGGCCCCGCCGTCCCAGATACGCGTCACGCTGACGAGCGTTGGCGCCGGTTGTGCGGCGTTCGCAGCCGCGAGGAGTATCAGCATCACGCTTAGCATCCGCATACTGTTCAGGCCGTCAGTCACCTTGGCTATCGATCAGCTTTCAGCGTACTCGAAAGGCCAGCGGCCGGCACAGGTTGCGCTTAGCGGGCGCAGGATTTGCAACCGAACACGAAAGAGGACAACAAAGATGACGCCAAAGAACACCATCTGCCTGTGGTTCGACAAAGATGCCCACGAGGCGGCGCGCTTCTACGCCGCCACCTTTCCGGATAGCAAAGTGACCGCTGTTCACGAGGCGCCCAGTGACTACCCAAGCGGTAAGAAGGGCGATGTGCTGACGGTAGAGTTCACCGTCCTGGGCACTCCCTGTCTCGGCCTCAACGGCGGCCCGACCTTCAAGCACAGCGAGGCCTTCTCCTTCCAGATCGCGACCGACGATCAGGAAGAGACGGACCGCTACTGGAACGCGATCGTCGGCAATGGCGGTAAGGAAAGCGAGTGCGGTTGGTGCAAGGACCGCTGGGGCCTCTCCTGGCAGATCACCCCGCGCACGCTAACCGAGGCGCTTGCGGCTGGTGGCGGTGAGGCAAAGCGTGCCTTCGAGGCGATGATGCAGATGAAGAAGATCGACGTCGCCACCATCGAGGCGGCCCGGCGGGGCTGAACAGGCCGGGCGACGGGTCAGGCGGCATCTAGCCCGAGTCTCTTCTGCATCTCCTCGAGAGGCACGCCTTTCGTCTCGGGCACCATCAGCGCCACCCACAGCAGCTGGATCGCCATCATCACCGTAAAGAAGAGGAACACCAGCCCAGGGGCGAACGCGGTCACCATAATCGGGAAGAACGTCGTCAGCAGCGCCGCGAAGATCCAGTGCGTGAAGCTGCCAAGAGCCTGCCCCTCGGCGCGATAGCGGGTCGGGAAGATCTCGGAGATGAGCACCCAGATCACCGCGCCCTGCCCGACCGCATGGGCGGCGATGAAGGCGAAGATACAAGCCGGGACGATCGCGTAGTGCCCGGTGAAGAACGCCCAGGAGGTCAGGCCGAGCGAGGCGATGTAACCGAACGAGCCGATCTGAAGCAGCGTGCGCCGGCCGAGCCGATCGATCAACCACAGCCCGACGAACGTGAAGATCAGGTTCGTGACGCCGATGCCGATCGACTGCAGCAGCGCGGCCTGGGCGCCGAGCCCAGCCATCTCGAAGATACGCGGCGCAAAATACAGCACGGCATTGATACCCGAGAGCTGGTTGAAGAACGCCACGAGGAAGGCGAGCAGTATCGGCACCCGGAGCCGGCGCGTCCAGAACTTCGCCGCCACCTCCCGGTCGCTGGCCGAAGCTCGAATCACGTTCGCGGTCAGCCTCGATCTCGGCCGTGGACGCCTCCGGGCTCGATCCGGCGCAGCACCTGCGACGCCGGAGGCGCGGTCGCCCTTCCGCGCAATCAGCCAGCGAGGACTCTCGGGAATGGCAAAGCAAAGGACGGTGTAAATCAGCGCGGGGACCGCCTCCACGCCGAGCATCCAGCGCCAGGCGTGCTCGCCGATGCCCGCGAGCAGAGCGTTCGACACGAACGCGGCGAGGATGCCGAACACGATATTGAACTGGAACAGGCCCGCGAGCCGGCCGCGCCATGCCGGCGGCGCGATCTCCGCGATGTAGAGCGGCGCCGCGACCGTTGACATGCCGACGCCGAGTCCGCCGATGAAGCGCGCGACGATGAAGGTATAGACGCCCGTGGCGAGGCCCGACCAGACGGCCGAAACGAAATACAAGATGCCGATCCAGACAAGGGTTGGGCGCCGTCCGAGCCGGTCGGTCGGCCAGCCGCCAACGAGTGAGCCGAGCACGGTGCCGTAAAGCGCCGAGGCCATCGCCACGCCGTGCATCGTCGGGCTGAGCGACCACAACGCCTGAATCGTCTGCTCGGCGCCGGAGATGACGACGGTATCGAACCCGAACAGAAAACCCGCGAGCGCGGAGGTGATCGACCAGAAGAAGATGCTGCGTTTCATGACCCGTGCCGAGCGCTGGGTCGTGCACGGGCGACGTGCGCGCGCATCACGCGGCGTGGAGCGCTGGGGAACGTCCGGCGACGCGTCATGCCGCCGCGAGCCGCGGCCGGCGGGCGAACAGGCCGTGCAGGATGCGGTCGAGCCCGGCGAAGCGGCCGCTGCCCGTCGCGAAGATGACGATGAGCGCGCACAGTTCCACCAGGTTCTTGTTCACGATCAGGTAACTGCCCTCGGTGGGGATCGAGTAGAAGTAACCGATGAAGGGCGGGTTGCACAGGTAGAAGAGCAGGATGAAGGCGATGCCGCCGAGGCTCGCGAGCCGCGTGAGGAGCCCGAGGACCAGGCACACGCCGACGATCGTGAGCCCCCACATCGTGATGAGGTCGGCGTTGGCGAGCAGGTTCGGCCGACTGGCCAGGTCCCTGAACAGATCCGCCAGCGGTCCGCGCGCCTGCTTCAAGTAGCCGGCGGCCGACCATGAGGGCGACGTCAGCTTGGCGATGCCCTCGTAGAGGAAATGCCACCCGACAAACACCCGCAGTGCCGTGATGGCGATCATCGCCCCGCGGGAGAGCTTCATGTCATCCATCTCACTCTCCTCTAGACTTTGAAGTCTTCAGGCTTGAACGACACGCGGCACTTCGCCTCGATCGCCTCGTTGACCTTGAGGACGCTGACCGCGCTCTCGTAGCCGATTTCCGCCGGGCAGTTGAGTTTCGCCTTGCCGCGCACGGCGTCGAAGAAGTTCTGCAGATGCGGCTGGTGATAGGGGTCGCGCAGGACGACCGGCACCGTGTGCTGATCGGGAGCGACCGACTCGCGCACGTCCGCCACGGCGCCAGATTCGCTCTTGGCCTTGGCCTCCTGCTCTTTGGGAGCGCTCACGTACCCCTTCTGGATCCACTCGTCCCAGGCGGGCGCGTTCGGGTCGCGGTACAGCTGGCCGGCGTAGTTCAGTTCTGACTCGGAGATGAGCAGCGTCCCCTGGTCGCCCATGAAGGTTTCGAAGTAGCCCTGGCTGCCGTTGGTCGTCTGCGTCTGGTAGTACGCCTTCGCCGGGCCGAGCGCGGTGTCGTAGTCGTAGACGACCATGACCGTGTCGTACCACTCGTGCGTCTTCGGATCGTGGTAGAGCAATCCGCCGCTCGCCATCACGTGGGAGGGGTTCGCGCCGAGGAACCAGTTGTAGATGTCGATCTGATGGGAGCCAAGATCGACGATCGGCCCGCCGCCGAGGCCCTTGTACCAGCGCCAGTTGCGGAACTGGGGCATGTCCTTGAAGCCGGTACTGTTTCAGCTGCGCCGCCGGAATCGCGTAGCGTTCGGGCGCGCCGAGATCGGGCGACACCGCGCGGTTCCACTGCCCGTTGACGGTGACGATCCGGCCGAGCAGCTTCGCCTCGCCGAGCAGCTTCTCGTAGCAGTGGATGTAGCGCGGGTTCGAGCGGCGCTGGTGGCCGATCTGCAGGAGCTTGCCGGTCTCGCGGGCGGCAGCCACCATGCTGCGCGCGCCCTCGAGCGTATTCGACATCTCTTTCTCGCAGTACACGTGCTTGCCGGCCTTGAGGCAGTCGATCGTGTGCCGCGCGTGCCAGAAGTCGGGCGTGGCGATGATGACGGCGTCGAGTGCCTTCTCCTTGTCGAGCATCTCGCGGTAGTCGTCGTAGCCGTTGACCTCGTGCTTGAACCGCTTGAGGGTGTTGACGGCGCGCCGCTGGTTGTACTCCGTCCAGATGTCGCACACCGCCCGGAAGCGCAGTCCGGGGATGCGCAACATCGCTTCCGTCAGCACCTGGCCCTGCGCCCCGGCGCCGAGAAGAGCGACGTTGATCTCCTGCAGGTCGGCTGGCGCCACCGGCGGCGCGGACGCCGCCTCCGCCCGTCCCTGCTGGTAGCGGCGCTGTCTGTTCCACGCGTAGCCGAAAAGCCCCAGCGCCGGGACCGTGGACAGGCCCATGAGCAGATCACGCCGATCGAGCTTTCTCGGGCCGTCGGCTGCAGACTGCGGCTTGCCTTTGCTCTTGTCGTCCTCGCCAGCCATCGCTCGTCTCCTGCTCTCACATCCGACGGGGCTTCGCCCCTCGGACTCCCCTCACGCTCTCTCGCGCGCCGCTTCGTCGCGCGTTCCGTTCGCGTGGCTCACTTCCGCCTCCGCTAAAGCTACGCGAGATCTCGCCGGCGCGCTCGGCGCGAAGGCGGGACGCTCTCGCTCGTTCGCTCTGTATGCGATCGCTTCTACGCCTGCGGGTCGGCCGAAGTGGAGGAGCTCCGCCTCGTCCGGCTGTCCTCCGCGGACTCCGGCAGGACCCACGCCTCCAGTCCTGGACTGCGCTCGCACAAGGCCGCAATCTCCTCGCTGCCGAGCAGCATGAACGCGGTCGTCAGCGCGTCGGTCACGGCACCGGCCGCGATCCGCGGCCCCTCGTCGGCAGCGGCGTCGTCTCCGGTCCGGTCCGGCCGCGGCAGCGCGACCCAGGCCGCCCGCCGGCCGCGAACGGGCTCGCCGGTGCGCGGGTCCAGGATGTGATCGCCCTTGCGCACGCCGGAGGCTCCGAGGGCCGTCTGGCGTACCGAGAGCCGAGCGAGCACCCGTGACGGCGCCGCCGGATCGCTGAGCGTCAGCGGCCAGCCGTCGCCGCCGCGTGGCTCGAGGGCGAGGACCGAGCTGAAGCCGCCGTGAACGAGCGCCCGCTCGATGCCCCAGTCCTCCAGCAACTCCGCCACCAGATCGACGGCGTAGCCCTTGCCGATGCCGCCGAGGTCCAACCGCACGCCATCCCGTGTCGCGCGGACCGAGGAGTCGTCGGCATCCAGTTCGAGCGACGTCAGCCCGGTGCCGATGGCGATGTCGAACGCGCCGCCCGTCAGTTCGTACACATGGCGCGCGATGAGCAGGCACTCCATCGCCGACGATCCGAGGCGTGCGGTCTCGCCCGCCGCCAGATGGTTGACCCGCGCGATGTCGCTGTTGGAGCGGAAGCGGCTCAACTCCCGCTCGAGGCGATCCACGAGGTCGAAGGCCGCCTGCGCCGCCTGCGCCGCATACCGCTCGTCGGGATGCACGGCGTACACCTCGAAGACGGTGGCCATCGCCTCGTGCGAAAAACGGCGGACGTCGCCAAGCTCGCCTGGTCCCGCGATCCCGAGTCCGCCGTCGATGTCCGGCCCACCTGCGCGCATGAAGGGTCAGGTCCGGAAAGAGAATCCCCTGCCCCTAGGTCGACAGCGACCATCCCGCGCGGTAGTTGTGATTGACGAACTGGTCCGCGTCCGGCATGTTGGTGACCTTCATGTTCGGCGCGTCCCACAGGAGCCGGACTCCCGGGTACCGCAGGGCGACGTTGCCGAGGAGCACCGACTCAGTGAACGGCCCGGCGTAGTCGAAGCTCGACACCGCCTGCCCCTTCTGCCGAATCGCATCCAGCCAGTTCTTCTCGTGCCCCGAGCGCCCGTCCGGCACGCGCGGCAGCGTCCGCGCCGGGCGCTGGAAGGCCTGCATGAACGTCTCCGGGATGAGGCGCGGGCTCTCCGAGTAGGTCTCGCACCACATCTTGCCCTTTTCGCCGACGAAGATCGTGCCCGACTCCGGCAGCTTCCGATTCGGCTCCAGATCGTCGGGCAGCTCGGGGAGGAGGCCGCCGTCGTACCAGTGCATCTTCACCGGCGCCATGTTGCCGCGCGCCGGGAACGACAGGTGGATGACCGAGGACGGCGGATAGCTGTCGTTGTATTCGACGCGCTGCCCGTACCCGCGCGCGCCCGGCGCCGGCGGCAGGAAGTTGTAGGCCAGGGTCGCGAGGACGCTCGTCGGCGCGCCCAGCTTGAGGATCGTGAACGCCGCGTCCATGACGTGGCAGCCCATGTCGCCCATCGCGCCGGCGCCGAAGTCCTGCCACGCGCGCCAGCCGAACGGATGGTATGTCTTCTGGATGGGGCGCATCGGCGCGGGCCCGATCCACAGATCCCAATCCATGCCGTCAGGCACCGCCACCGTTTCGGTCGGCCGGGGCATGCCCTGCGGCCAGATCGGGCGGTTGGTCCAGCAGTACACCTCATGCACCTGGCCGATCGCGCCGGCCTCGAGCCACTCCTGCATCAGGCGCAGGCCCTCTTCCGAGTGGCCCTGGTTGCCCATCTGCGTCACGACCTTGTACTTGCGCGCGGCCTCGGTCAGCGCCCGGGCCTCGCTGACGGTGCGCGTCAGCGGCTTCTGCACGTAGACGTGCTTGCCGAGCTGCATCGCCGCCATGGCGACCACGGCGTGCGTGTGATCCGGCGTCGCGACGAGCACCGCGTCGATGTCCTTCTGCTTCTCGAGCATCACGCGGAAGTCTTTGTACTCGGTCGCCTTCGGGAACTTGTCGCTGCTCGTGTTGCGCCGCTTGCGGGCCTCCTTCGCGGCGGTGCTCTCGTCGCAGTCGCAGAGCGCGACGATGTTGTCGCTCTTCGCCATGTTGAGCAGGTTGGTCGTGCCCATGCCGTGCGCGTAGCCGACGACGCCGACGTTGACGGTGTCGCTCGGCGCCTGGAACCCGACGCCGCCGAGCACGTGGCGCGGCACGATCGTGAAGCCGGCCGCGGTGGCCACGGTGCCCACGAACTTCCGCCGTGAGACCTCGGTGGGTTTCTGCTTGTCGTTGCTCATGGTCTGCTCTCCTGCGCCAGGCCGGCCCGTCGGGGCGGCTGGATGGTCACAGTTACCGTTGGCGAAAAAATGCCCGCATCAGGATTCCAACTCGCGCTGGCAAAGGCGTGCCGGCGGGAGGGCGGGACCGAGACGCGCTCTCACGCCAATGTATCCGACCTCGCCGTCGCGTGCACAGAATCATGCGCGCTCGGACCCCGGTCTGTCAGCCCTGACGAGGTTACCGCAGGCTCGCGGCGCGCCAGTCTGCTTCAGCTGGGGCTTCAGCTCGGCGAGGCGTGGCCGGGACACCCCTCGCGACGCGTGCCAGGAAGCGCTCCCACAGCCCGCGCTCGATGTAGAGCGTCAGGAGCACCTCGGGCCTGAGGCCGAAAAATTCCGACACGTAGCCGTCGCCGAGGGCGCGGTCGAGGACGTCGGTCTGCTCCGTCGAGGCAACGATGACGGGCGCCTGCAGGGCCAGCGCATCCCCCGCTGCCGTCCAGTAACCGACGTGCGGCATCGTCCGGAGATACCAGGGCAGCGGCCACTGCTCGTGCGGCGGCGCGATGACCGACACCTGCATGCGGGCACCATCGGGATGCAGGGCGGCCAACTCGCGGATGCGCGTGGCCATGCGGACGGCGTCGGGGACGGTCTGCGCGTAGACGTAGGGATTGCGCGGGTCCGAGGCGTAGGTCACCGACGCGCGCCATGCCTGCCACCCGAGGTGGCCGGACGCGATCACGAGCGCTGCCGTCAGTGCCCCACGCGCCACGCGGGACGACATCGCCTGGAGGATCGTCGAGAACCCGATGCCGGCCACCACGATCACCCCGGCGTAGAAGGGCAGCAGATTCCAGGGAGTCTTGTACGGGATGGCGGAGAAGATTGCCGTGGCGATAACAGCGTTGCAGGTGAGGAAGCGGGTCCAGAAGCTCCTCGACGGGGCTCGGGACAGGTCCCTCGCTCGCGGCGGGGCCCATGCCGACACCGCGCCGACGGCAGCAAGCGCGAGCACCACCCCCTCGGTCCACGTCAGGCCCCCGGACGACGAGTAGGCGAGGATGCCGAGGTAGAAATGCCACGGGTGCGCGTGCGTCCCGGCGTCCACGCCGCGGTCGAGGTAGGTGCCGGCCGCACGGAGCGGCCCGAGGACGCCGCCGGGATCGGCGAGAAACGACGAGTAGAAGACTGCCGCGACCGCCATTGCCACGGTCAGAGCCACGACGGCCGACTTCCCCATTGCCCACCGGCCACCGGGATCCGCGACCGTTCGGGTCCCAGCGACCACCTGGAGATCGCGCAGGCGGCGAGCGCAGCAGGCAGGACGATGACCGATGTCTCCTTGGTCGCGACGGCCAGGCCCGCGGCAACGCCCGCCAGCGTCGACCAGGCGAGGCCGCCGCCCGTCGCCACGCGTCCGATGGCGATCACGAACGCCAGCGTGAAGCAGGCAAACATCGATTCCTGGATGTACATCCGGGAATAGAAAACCATCGCCGGCGACAGCGCCATCAAGGCCGCGCCGGCAGCGACCGCCGTGCGGCCGATACCGGCGGACAAGAGCGGCAGCAGCAGAATCGTTGCCACGCCGGCGACGGCGGTCACGCCGCGTATCGTGCGTTCGTCAAGCGACGCGAGTGTCGTTTGGCCGCGCAGCCTCGCCGCCGGCAGCGACAGGTAATAGAGCGTCGGGCCGTGATGGTCGTAGGCGTCGTAGCGGTACTCGCCGCGCTCGAGCAGCGCGCCGAACTTGATCGCCTGGTTGGCTTCGTCGTTGTGCATCGGCCGCACGTCGAGCCGGGCCAGGCGCAGCGCCAGCCCGGCCGTCAGTGCGATCGCGACGAGCGCGGCCGCGCCCGCGCGCGTCATTTCGGCGAGCCGTAGACCTCGACTTCGACGTAGTGGGTCAGATCGTTCGTGGTGTTGCCGTTCGAATAGAGGCGAACGTAGCGCCCCTTCGCGCCCTTCGGGTCGAACAGCTTGCCCTCGGCGACCTCGATGTACTCCTTGTCCTTCCCGACCCCGAGCTTCGCCGTGTTGTCGTGGTCGTTGTTGAAGACCGTCGCTACGCCGGTCTTGAAGGCCGGGTCGTCGGAGACCTGGACGATGACGTCGCGGTAGACGCGCGCCTGGCTGTGATAGTGCCAGGCGAGGATGGCGTAGAGCGGGTGCGAGGCGCCGAGGTCGATCTGCACCCACTGCGGGGACGGCCCGAGCTCGATGAAGTAGCCGTCGCCTCCCGCCTTCTCGCCGTCGGTGATCATGTCGAGCTCGCCGATGACCGGCTGCATGTCGCTCGAGGTCACTTTCTTCTTGGCCGACAGCAGGACCGTGCCCTTCGGCACGTAGAACGGGCCGCGCGACTTGCCGGTCACCTCGAGGTTGGCACTGCGGATGTTGGTGGGGGTGCCGATGAACATGGGCTTGGGGAGCTTGAGCTTCAACTCCTCCTTGCTCGGATCGGGCTGCGCCCCGAGTGGCGCCAGAGCCAAGGCGAACAGCAGTGAACTGGCGAGCGTGCGCTTGGTCATTGAGGTCCTCAGAAATGACGTCGGTGATTGCTGGTACTCACGGATAAGCCGGGGCCGGCAGTCCTGTGACGGGCGCCGGAACGTACCCGCAATCTTACAACGGCGGCCCAGCACCGGCGGCCGCGCTGCATTTGGTCCACTTGACAACCAAGTAGAGACGTGTTCGGCAAGCGGATAAAAACCACTGACGACCGACCCAACGCTGTCCCGTGGCTCACCGTCGTCGGGGTCGTGCGTGACGTCCGGCAGATGGGGCTCGACGCACCGGTCCGACCAGAGATTTGGCTCGGTCTGCGCTCTCGGGGCCACGCCCCTGGTGTCGAGCCTGCTGGTACGGTTTCTCTGGATTCGAGCCAGGCGTTCTCCTCGTCGCGTGCTTGCTGCTCGTTCTGCTGGCCCTCGTCGCGAGCTATCTGCCGGCCCGACGCGCGAGCATGCTCGATCCTGTTGTGGCACTGCGACAAGCGTGACGGGTACAACCACTCACCAATCTAAGGCACGAGCAGCAACGGAACCGCGATCCCGGTGGCGAACACGATCATGACCAGCCACGACCACGGATTGCCGAGGTTCAGGGTGTAGCCCAACCCCATCCGTCGTTCAACGAAGAGGGTGGGATCGGCTCGATTGAAATAGAGACGGCCCAGGATCCAGGACGAGTCTGGCGTGGTATCCCCAAGCGGCGGCGCTTCGAGAACGGCTGTTCGTCGCATCACGCGTATGGCGATCGTCCCGACGATGAGAAGCGCAAAAGGAGCGACTCGAATCACGAGCGGCAGGCGCAACTCCCGCGCGTCCTCGGCGAACATCGCGACAACGGTCGTCCATGACAGCAAGAGAGCTATCAAGTAGGACCACGCGAGCTGAGCGACCAGGTTGACCCGGCGGACGCGGCGATACTGCCGGCCATCCTGCCCCACGACTCGAGGAAGACGTGTCCAGTGCAGGACTGCGTAGGACGTGAACAGCGACGCCGCACAAGCGACACAACCGATCGCGAAGCCGCGAAAGACTCCCGGAACAGACTTCGCCGTCCAGCCGTCCGCCTTGCCCGCGAGATTCCAGTGTGTGGGAAACCGCGCGGGGACGTCCTCCCAATTCAGGGCCACGTACACGGTGGCGGCCAACAGGATCAGAAACGGACCAAGCTGACCGAGCACTCCCCCGGGAAGACCATCTCGCGGACCAATCGCTGCCTCGCGAATCGTCGTAGGCACGACCGCGTGAGGACGAACAGTGTCCCATGCCCTTGCAAAGGCGACGGTGGCACCGACCGTTTGGCCCAGCAACATCCAGCCCGACACCGACGGCATCGGTGACGTCATCACGAACGCCGCGGCAGCCAGCGCGAGAAGCCGAATCTCAGCTGCGTAGCGGCGCGAGACCCTTCGCGCTACGATGCCCTCGCGGAAGGCCCCGGAGACCGTGACACCGAAGAAGATGTCGCGCCGTGTCATGTGCGGGGCGAGGTGCAATGACACAGCGACGAGCGCGATGAAGGCGAGCATCGTGCTCATGCGTTACGCCTTCTTGAGTTTGCGTGCCGTCAGTTCTGTCGCGACGACCCGCATGGATTCGGCGATGACTCCGGGCGCGAGCCCAGCTGCCTGAGCCTCGGCCGTCAACTCACGCAGACGCTGCACCAGCGATGGCTGCGCCTTTCGTGTGGGCCGCGGCCGCAATCAATCCAGGACGATGGCTCCGTGTCGGCGACGCAGGTCGAGCCACCCTTCCTCCGAGAGCACACGGTACGCCTCCGCAACGGTGTTGTGGTGAACGCCGAGATCGATGGCCAGGCGCCGTACCGTAGGAGCGGATCGCCGACCGGAAACGCGCCGTCTACCAACAGCGCCCGAATAGCATTGGCGATTTGCCGATACGCCGGCACCGAGGAGGCGAGATCGATGCGAATGACGACCGCTGGTCTCATTGTATGATGTCTACAGACAATAGACAGGATCGACTGGCAATGTCAACGGCTGGAGCGTGCTCGACAACGGGCGCAGACGCTCATTCCGATCGCAGCGCCATCACGGGGTCGATGCGCGACGCCCGCATCGCGGGCACATAGCCGGCAAGCCCGGCGACAATCGCGACAACCGCGGCGACCCCGCCGAACGTCACTGGGTCCGACGAGACAACACCGAAGAGCAAGCCCTGGATCGCCTTCGCGCCCATCCATGCAGCAGGAAGGCCGATGGCCAGGCCGATCGCCGCGAGGGTCATCGTCTGCGTCAGAATCCGACGTTGCATGGCCAGTGGGGCGGCGCCAAGTGCCACGCGAATGCCGATTTCCCGCGTTCGCAAGCTCACCGAGTACAGATGACGGCATAGAGTCCCAGCGCCGCCACAAGCAGTCCGAAGCCGGCGAATCCGGCAAGTAACCGCACGATGCTTCGCCTGGTGAATACCGAGCGATCCACGAGTTGCTCCATTGTTCGGAACTCGACTGCCGGCAGCCCCGGATCGGCACGCTTCAACGCCGCCCGTATGCCGGGGATCAGGCTCGCTGGAGGGACCACGCTCCTCACCACGAGATCAACCGTCTGGTAGTCGCCGGTCTGTCGGAGCAGCATGTACATTTCCTGACCGGTGTCCCGTTCGAGCGCGAAATAGCGAACGTCGTTGACGATGCCGACTACGCGATAGTCCCGGCCGGAGGCGCGAAGCACGCGACCCAGCGGGTTCTCATCCGGCCACAAGGCGCGCCCCAACGCTTCGTTGATGACGACGACCCGTTCGGACGACGAGTGATCATCGGCGGTGAAGCCGCGGCCGGCTTTCATGGCGATACGCATCGCGGAGAAATACCGGTCGTCGATCATGCGAACGAGCGGGTTCGCGCGCGCGTCAGGATCGGTCGGCGATCTGTGGCTGAGACGGTCCATCCGCGCCACCCGAAGTTGTCGCCGAGCGGCAGCGCGTCGGTCAGGCCAACGGTTTCGATGCCTGGCACCGAGCGAACGTGTTGAAGGACCGCATCGAAATAGGCGTTTCGCGCCTCGCGCGTCGGATGCTCGAGGCGTGACGGGTCCACCCGCAACGAGATCACGTTCTCGGACGTGAATCCCGGATCGACGTCGAGGACGCGACTGAGACTCCGCGTGAGCAGGCCGGCGCCGGTCAGGAGGACCGAGACCAGCACGATTTCCGTCACGACGATCGCGCGGCGCATCCAGCCGCCTCCGCCGGTCGCGCCGCGGCCGCTGCCCTTCAGCGCGTCCTGCGGCGCGGATCCCGAGGCTTGAAGCGCCGGCAGCACGCCGAAACAGATCCCTGTCAGCATCGCCACGGATGCGACGAACACCATCACCAGTCCATCCACACGGACGTCCCGGAGAAGTGGAATGCTGGCGCCCTCGAGATGCGCGATCAGGCTCGTGCCGCCGAACGCCAATGCCAATCCCAACGCCGCGCCACCGCAGGAGAGCGCCAGGCTTTCGACGAGCAGCTGACGGACCAAACGCTTGCGCCCGGCGCCGAGCGCCATCCGGAGCGCCATTTCCTTGTGCCGCGCCGACGCCCGTGCCAGCAGCAGGTTCGAGATGTTCGCCGAGACCAGGAGCATCAGGAACCCGACCGCGGCCGCCAGCACCGCAAGCGTGCCGTGAAACCGCCCGCTGATGCGGTCCTGCAGCGGACTCAGGTTCGGACGGAACACGTTTCGGCGCCGACCGGGTTCGACGTCGGGTGCGGTCCTGCTGATGTGGTCGACGGCCATGGCCGTTTCGGTGGCGGCGGTCCTCAGATCGATCCCTGGTTTCAATCGGCCGATCACGGCCAGCGTGTTACCCCTTCGATTCGTCTCGGGACTCAGCGGAAATGGCAGGAACAGATCGGCGGGGCGTCCGGGTGAAAACGTGCCGCCGAAGTCGAACGACGGTGGCAGCACGCCGACAATCGTCACCGGTGCGCCATCGAGGGTAATCGACGCGCCGATCACATCGGCCTTCGCGTCCAAGCGGCGCTGCCAGAACGCGTAGCTCAGGATCGCTGTTCTCGGTGCGCCCCAGAGGCATTCCTCGGCGGTGAAGTCTCGTCCCAGCCAGGGACGTACGCCCAGCAGCGGAAAGAAGCCCTCCGTCACAGGCACACCGGTGACGCGCTCCGCTTCGCCGGTGCCGGTCAGCCTGATGTCGCCGACGCCATAGAACGGCGAGAACCCTGCGAGGCCAACCAGCGACTGGCTCTGCTGCCGCAGATCGACGAGATGTCCGACTTGAACGGCCTGCCTCGACAGGTTCTCCGACGGTCCGTTCGCGACCCAGACCAGGCGTCCCGGGTCATCGAACGGCAGCGGCCGAAGCCACAGCGCGTTGACGACGCTGAAGACGATCGTGCTGGCGCCAACGCCAACCCCAATGATCAGGATGGCGAACGTCGTCAACGCGGCGTCGCGCCGCAAGGTTCGCACGGCATATCGCAGATCGCGCACCAGCGTCTCGACGAGGGACAGGATGGTTTGCATCGACTCGCAGCTCTGACTGAGAGACGCTGCTTAGACGAAAGGCGCCACTCGATTTGGTTGCAAGGAGGCGGGGAGCCAAGACAGAGAGGCGGGTCCCCAGCATGAGCAGCGAGTATCGATCAGAACATTACCAGCTGCCATGTCGCGTTGAATGTGTCGAAATCCGAACCCTCGCCGTGTCGTTGTGCCCGTGCTGTAGGCGAAACTCCTGATTTTACTGCTGACGATCGGGATCGACAGCGCGGCGCCGTAGCGGATTGCGCTGGAAGAATCTCAGGGTTCAGCACGCCATCGACACGGTCACGCCGCTGCGGACCATGTCGCGTTGACGGCAAGCCACGAGCGCCTTGGAGCGAATAGATTGCGTGGCCCTGAAGGGCCATGACGCCTCTCTGCCGTTGGCCGCACGCGCGGGATACACGAATGATCGGTGCCGAACAGCCACACCGCCCGCGGATGCGTCGAACGTCCAGCGGCGTGGCGGCATCGGCGCACGGCGAATGTCCGACGGTGCTGCATGCCACTGATGCTGGGCGTCCGATCTACGCCCGCATGGGTACGCGCCAATCTCGACGCACACACTGGACATGGATGCCGCGCTGCTGAGCGCACACTGACCTCGGGCTGCGTGCGCAGGCGGTGTTATGACTTGAAAACGCTAGTGGCTGGGTGTTCGGGACGATCTCCGTACGCTATCAGCGGGCCGGTGGCGCGCCTGACTTCAACTGGCGTTGGACCCCGCCTCATCGAAGTGCCCCTTCGACTCCGCCCGTCGGCACCAATCGTCCATCTTCGTAGCCGTTGATTCGAACGGACTTGCCAGTGCCTCCCAGGCCGGTGTTCGTGCCAGTCCATGTCCAACGAAAGATTGCGTGGCCGCCGTCCTGGCTGACGTGGTCATGCACTGCGCGCGTAGCTTCGCGCCCTCTGTGGTCGACCAAGGTTGAGGAGGACCTTCACGACAAGCTGTCGTTCCACCTGGCGATGCAGGAACAGGCAACAGCTTCACCGGGGTTTCTTTGCGGGATCGTCTGCCGGATTGACGTAATTGATCGCGAATGGCCCGATGCATGCGCTTGAACGACGGTGTTCCCATCGGCCCACGCGTGGTGCACCATCCTTGCCGGCAGCAGCGCGTACGCGCCGCCACCGAGGGCGGTGGCCGACGCTCGGCGCCGTCTTCGCCGATACCGATCCGGAACGTACCACTGAGCACCGTCAGGTGTTCGTCGACGGGATGCCAGTGTGGCGGGATGCGAGACTTGGTCGAGTAGCGAAAGCGGATCACGAAGGGCGATCCCGCCACGGCCGGATCACCAGAGATGACGGCCATCTCTGCGCCTGGCCGGAGTGCTTTCCACTGAACGGCCGCGGCTGCGACGATAGTGTGGTGGCGAGTAGTTGGCGGCGGCTGGGCGCGGCCGACTGACATCGACAACAAGCACCCAACGAAGAGCGCGGCGGCACCGCAGCGAATGTCTGGAGCCATGCTGGGATGGTAACAGAGCCCGTCCCTGGGCTGTCATGGCGTGCAGCCGCTGCAACCCCACACGACGACCTCACCGCGCTGATTCGATGTAGCATTGCCGCACCGAAGGAGCCCGACATGAAGCGCACGGTGTTGACGATGGTGCTGGTGGCTGCAGTGGTAGTGATCGGGCGGGCGTCGCAGGCGCCTCCAAACCTATCGGGCACGTGGCGTCCACAGAATCCGAATAGCGGACAGGCGAACCCGTTCGAGTTCACCATCACGCAGGCGGCCGACAGCGTGACCATCCGCACGCCGCTCAGCAATCCCGAGTCGGTGACGCTCAAACTGAACGCCGAGACACGCACGCCGATCAGTGGCCGGGGCGGCTCCACCGCCACGGCGGTTTCGAACGCCGCCTGGGAAGGGGCGAAGCTGGTGGTGACGACGACGATCACCGGCGGACCCGGCGGCGCCACCAGCTCCGCGAAGCAGGTCTACTCTCTGACCGGCGACACCCTGACACTCGAGGCGAGCAACTCGCTTCCCGATGGCTCGATGAGCCAGGTGCGGACCGCGACGTACGTGAAGTACACGCCGGTGCCGATGCCGGCTCCGCCAAGCCGCCCGGTCGAATCGGGCTACACGAGTCTCTTCAACGGCAAGGATCTGACGGGCTGGAAGGCGAGCGCGAATCCCGATTCATTCAAGGTCGAGAACGGCGCCATCATCGCCAACGCCGCGGGTCAGGCCTCGCACCTGTTCTACGACGGGGCCGTCGGCAACCATTCATTCACGAACTTCGATTTGCGGCTCGACGTGCTCACACGTTATCGATCGAACGGCGGCGTCTACGTCATGACCGAGTTCCAGCCGCAGGGGTTCCCCGGGAAGGGCTTCGAGATCCAAGTCAACAACAGCCACAGCGATCGCATCCGCACTGGCAGCCTGTACCACATCGTCGATCTATCGAACATCCCGGGCAAAGACGACGAGTGGATACCAATGGAGATCAAGGCTCAGGGGAACACGATTACGATCACGGTGAAGGGGCAGGAAGTCGTGCGCTGGACGCAGCCGGCCGACTGGCAAAGCAACTACGACACAGCCAGCCGCAAGATCGCTCCCGGTACGATCGCGTTTCAGTCACACGATACGTACAGCGTGACTGCCTACTCGAACATCCGGATCAAGCTGAACTAGACAGGTCAAGACAGCCACTCGTTTCAGAAGTGCCGCTTGGCGAACGCGCGGCCGGAACCGGATTTCAAGTATTTTGCAGGGCCAAAAGGACTGCGGTGCGCAAGATGTGCGGTGTGGGTCCGCCTCCGCCGCTGCGCGACTTCGGCGGGACAGACTTCGCGTGAAAGTAGCTCGCGTGATGGGTCG
>CAWKBU010000032.1:0-14588 GCA_963847975.1 uncultured Acidobacteriota bacterium
CGGCGTCCTCCGCGGTGAGAGGCTCTTGGACAGCCCTTCACTACCTCAAGGTACCGAGATACGCCACCAGGTCCCGCACGTCACGCGGCTTGACGATCACGCCGATCGGCGGCATCGCCGAGACGGGGTTCGTGCGCTCGGCAATCTCTGTCTTGGCGATCCGCTGCTCCGCTGGCGGCGTGCCCGCGACGATGACGACGTCGGTGGCCGACTCCTCCTTCAGCGTGCCGTCCACGCGCTTGCCGTTCTTGAGCGTGATCCCTACCGTGCCGTAGCCCGCCGCGATGCGGGCGCTCGGCTCGAGCAGGGACTCGAGGATCTGCTCGCGCGTCAGGCGGGTCGCGACACCCGTGAGGTTCGGGCCGACATCAGAGCCGGCGTTGCGGACCGTGTGGCAGCGGGTGCACTGGGCCGCCGGATGCTCGACAAACAGGTCGCGGCCACGCGCCACGCTCCCCCCCTGCAGGAGCGCGTCGCGAAACGCGAGCGTCACGGTATCGACCGCCTTCGTCTTGCGATACGCCTCGAGCTGCGCCTCGAGTGCCGGCGCCCCGTTGGCCTGCATCGCGTTGACGAGATCGAGCTGGACGGCCGGCGACATCTTGCCGGCGGCGAGCTCGTCGAAGAACGCCGAGAGGGCCTTCTCCGCTTCGCCGCTCTTGAGCGTTCCCAGCACGTCGAAGCCGGCCTGTTGATCGGCGACCGTCCCGCTGCGGATCACCGTCGTGAGGCTCTGCACCTTGGCGGCGTCACTCAGCGCGAGGGACGGCAGGACCCCGAGCGCCGCGCGCCTGACATTCGCGTCGGCGTCGGCGACGGCGACCTTCATCACCTCGTCCATGTTCGAGACCTTGAGCGCCTGGAGCGCGCGCAGCGCGGCCACACGGACGTTGAACGACGGGTCGCTCTTGAGCTGGGCCAGCAGCGTCGGCGCTGCACCCTGGACGCCGAGGCGCCCCGCGGCTTCGGCCAGGGCGATCTTCATCGCCGGCGCGTTCTCGAGCGCTGACGCCTGCAGGAGACGAAGCACAGCCGCCTGAGCGGCGGCAGCGTCGCGCGTTTGCGGCTGGCCGAGATAAATGCCGTCGACGCGATCCATCGGCGACGGGTCTGGCCAGACGCCCATGGCCGCAACGGCCTCGACGCGCATCGACTGGGGAGCCGTAGCGGAGCCGGCGAACGACGCGAGACGCTCGAGCGCCTCGGCCGACCCGACCTTCAAGTTGGCGCTGATCGCACGCCGCAGGAGAGGCTCGCTTCCGGCGGCTTTGGTATCGAGTAGCCTCGCCAGCGCCGGCAGCGCCGCCTCGATCGACCCATCGTCGTTGATGGCCCGTGCGGCCTCGAGCACGATCGCGTCGTCGCTGTCGGCGACGAACCGCGCCACCTCCGCGCTGCGCAGCCGGCGCAGCGCGATGACGGCGGCAAGGCGCACGCCGCGCGACTGGTGCTGCGAGAGCGCGCCGATCGCTGCCGAGTCACCGATGCGCGACAGCGCGAGGCTGCCGGCGTGCCGCAGGTAGACGTCCTTGTCGTCGTTGGCGGCGAGCATCGCGACGATCGGCGCGGCGGCCGGTTTGTGCGCGATCCGTCCGAGCGCCTCGGCCGCGAAGAAACGGGCGCGGGGAGCGCTGTCGGCGAGGAGCGGCACGAGGTTCGCTGCCGCCGGCGCGTAGCGCAGGTCGCCGATCATCTTCGCCGCCTGCGCGCGAATCTCAGCATCGGCATCGGTCAGGAGCGGGGTCAGGAGAGCCGCGTGCCTGGCCCCGTCCTTCCCCGTCCGCGCGAGCTGTGCCACACCCCAGATGCCATGGATGCGCGCCAGTTTGTGCGCCGGATCTTTCGCCGCGGCGAGGAGCGACTTGACGTCGTCTCGCCGCACGAGCTCGAACTGCGCCTTCTGACGGATCCGCATGTCGACATGCCGCAAGAGCGCCGACACGTCGGCTGTCGAGCGCGTGTCGAAGGCCGCCGCGATGAGCGTGCGGACTTCGGTCCGCATCGGGCTCGCGGCCGCAGCCGGCGAATCGAGCTTCCAGATGCGTCCTTTGTTCTTCGAGTCCCAGCCGGTGATCCAGTCGGCGAGGTAGAGCGCGCCGTCGGGACCGACTTTCATGCCGACGGTGAGGATGCCGCGGAGGACGACCTTGTCGTCCTCGAGCGCAAACCCGGCGCCATCTTCTTTCAGCTTGAACCCGTAGACGCGGGCGCCGGCAGCGGCACCGGGAAAGCTCGAGACGAAGAAGTAGTTCTTCCACTCGTCGGAGAGCGCGGTACCCGGGTTGTAGACCATGCCCGATGGGCCGCTGTGGTACGCCGCCACCGGCGGCACGATGTGCGCCGCCTGGCCGGCGAACCGCGGCTTGAACATCTGCTCGTCCATCCAGACGTTGTAGCGATTGTTCTTCGCGTCGGTGTACTTGCCGTACTGCCAGTTGGAGCGCCAGCCGCTGTCGGATCCGTTCGGGATGTAGACGAGACGCTCGGTCTCACCCTGGTGATCGCCGTCGTTGTCGACGCTGATCAGGTTGCCGTACTCGTCGAAGGAGAACTCCTGCAGGTTGCGGATCCCGGTCGCAAAGACCTCGAAGTTCGAGCCGTCGGGCTCCGAGCGCATGACCGCGCCCTGGTTCGGATACGACCATCGCTTGCCGGACTTGTCCGTTACGTCAAGACCGATGTCTCCGACCTCCCAATAGATCCGGCCGTCGGGGCCGCGTATCAGGCCGGAAACGCCGTGCCCGCCAAACGCGGGGTGGATGCTGTAGCCCTCGCTGATGACGATCTGGCGATCGATCGTGCCGTCGTTGTTGTCGTCCTTGAGCCGCCAGACCCCGGGAGCCGTCCCAATCAGCAGATCGCCGTCGTTATAGAGCAGCGCGCCCGCGATGTCGTAGGTCGGATCGGCATTGAAGCCCTCGATCATGATCTTCGACGTATCGGCGACGCCGTCGCCGTCCGTATCCTGGATGCGGTAGAGCCGTTCCTTCAGCTCGGCGAGGTCGCGAATATCGTTCGAGCCGTCCTGGTTGAGATCGGGCAGCCACTTGTTGCTGGCGCTGCGTTCGGGGGCGAGCTCCTTCTCGTAGAACGCGCGCAGGTCGGCGACGGTCTTCAACGTGTGGACCGGAGGCACCCACGTCGGATGTTCGCGGATGTCGAGCGGCATGTTATTGCGGCTCGTACTGGTTGCGTAGAGCGTGCCGCGGCTGTCGAACTCGAGCGCGACGGGATCGACGATGAGCTCGTCGGACGCCCACAGCGTGAGCTCGAGATTGGGCGGCAGCTCGACATTGACGCCCTTCCGCGCCTCGGCCGCCTGCCGCGCCGCGTCCGCGGGGCTGAGCTTCACGTCGCGCGGCAACTGCCGAACGGCCGCCGATTGGCTCGCCAGCGTCAATACGCCTGGGACCGTGACGAGGGCGACAAGTGACGCGACCGACAAGGACTCGGGAACTGGGTAGTTGGAACACGGCGGAATGCTAGCACTTTCTATCGGCGTCTGCCTCGGCTAATCCTTCTTCCGCCTCCTGGTCTAAACTCTCCCCCTCCATGCGTTGGATTTCGAGCGCGGCCATAGTCATCCTCCTCAGCCTCGTTCCCGCCTCGCATGGTCTCCTGGCAGCGGCCGGGCCAGGCCGGGCGTACGCGCTCGGAACCGTGCTCATGCTCGTGCTCGCGGCGCTCGCTCCCGGCGATCTGGCCGCGTTCGGTCGATCGTCCGACAAGCAAGCCGAACGTATTCCTGGCTGCGCCAGTCGCCATGGCCGGCATTGCGCTGCTCTACTGGGTGTCCCTGCGACTGCTGCCAGCAGTCTTCGCCGGCCCCCTCGATCCGAACCGCGGCGACATGCTCGTCATCATCGAGCACGCCATCGCGCAGTTTCTGGCGCGTGGCAACCCGTACGCCATCCATCACGTGCCGTGGGACGCGCCGCTCTCGTATGGGCCGGTTCTGTGGCTGCCGTTCGTCGTGCCGTACGCGCTCGCGATCGATCTCCGGATCGTGACCCTGGCGGCACAGCTCGTCGTTCCGGCCTGTCTCGTCGCGGCCGCGAGCCTGCGCGCCGGACGCGGAGACATGGCGCGCGCGGCAGCCCTCGCGTGCCTGGCCGCGGCCCTCGCGCTCAACCCCGATCTCCTCCGCTTTCATCCGATCGGCCACACGCAGATCTACTGGCCGCTGCTGCTCGTCTTCGCGGCTTCACTCGCCGGCCGGCGCTGGATCGCCGCCGCGATCTGTCTCGGCCTGCTCGTCGCCGCGCGCACGACGATGATCGCGCTCGTGCCGGTATTTTTTCTGCACCTGTGGTCCGAGCGCGTCCTGACGCCTCGCCACTTCCTGGCGTTCGCGCTCGCCGCCGCGCTTCCGTTCGTCCCGTTCGTCGCCGCCGATCCCGGCTCCGTCTACTACGCGATGTTCGGCGTGTACCTGAAGGTGATGAAAGGCTTCGTGTGGTATTCGACCACGTGGACGCAGAACACCTACGGCATCACCGGCCGCCTCCTCGAGCGCGGCCTCGAACGCTACGTCGAGATCACCCAGGTTGCGGCGCTCGTGGTGACATACGGCCTCAGCTGGCGTTCGCTTCGCCACGGCGGCCGGCCGGAGCCGTGGATGGCCGTCGCTCTCCTCGTCTTCAGCATGACGACGCTCTGGCCGGTCGGCTATCTCTACTTCGACGTCTGGATTCTGCTCGCGTCCGGGCTTCTGGCGTACGACGGGTTTGCCACGCTCACGGAACGGCAGGTCGTCCGTCGCGTCACGGCCATCGCGGCCGCGTGCCTGGCTCTCGTTCTCACGGCCGCGGCGGTGCGTCCGGGCGCGAGCTACTTGCTCGACATCGGTGCCCCGTCGGCCACGGGCTACACAGGCGGAGGGTTCGGTCAAGACCTCGCCGTCGATGACGAGGGCCGGCGCGTCGTGTGGATCGAGGGCGAAACCGCGCGGGTGCGCGTCCCGCGCGCGGGCTGGAACGGCGCGACGATTCGGATCGCGATGCGACCCCACCCCGCCCAGGCCGGCACGGGACTCGTCCAACGCGTCTCGGCGGCCGTGAACGGCCGGGCGCTGGGCGCGGCCACGCTCGCCGGCGGCTGGCAGGAGATCACGTTTCACAGCCGCGCGCGCGATTGGCGCTACGGCTTCAACGTGCTCGATCTGTCGTTCACCTACGCGCTGCCAGGAACCGGCGCGGACAAACGGCCCCTGTCGGCCGCCATCGACTGGATCCGGATCGAGTAACGGTAGTCAGCCCTGGCTCGCCGCGCCGCCTGGAGGCGAATCGCTCTCAAGAGAATCCTGCTGATTGCTTGGGACGCGTGCGACCCCAACCCGACTGGCCTAGAATGAACGCATCGCTATGCCGCTATCGAGCGGAACCAGGATCGGCGTGTATGAAATCGTCGGCCTGCTGGGCGCCGGCGGGATGGGCGAAGTCTATCGGGCGCGCGACACCAAACTGGGGCGCGACGTCGCGCTGAAGATCCTGCTGCCGCCGTTTTCGGCGGACGCCGATCGCGTGACGCGCTTCGGACGCGAAGCCCGGCTCCTCGCCGCGCTCAATCATCAACACATCGGGGCGATTTACGGCTTCGAAGACACGGGCAGCGTGCCGGCCCTGGTGCTCGAGCTGGTCGAGGGCGACACGCTGGACACGCGCGTGCGCCGGAACCCAATACCCGTCAGGGAGGCGCTGGGCATCGCGCTGCAGATCGCCGACGCCCTCGACGCGGCTCACGGGGCCGCCATCATCCATCGCGACCTCAAGCCCTCCAACATCAAAATCACGCCCGATGGGGTCGTCAAGGTCCTCGACTTCGGTCTCGGGAAAGCCCGCGAGGCCGAACGCCCCGATCCGAAGCTAGCCATGTCCACCGTCACGTCGCTCGAGACCGTGGAAGGCGTGATTCTCGGCACCGCCGCATACATGAGCCCGGAGCAGGCGAGAGGTCTGCCAGTCGACAAGCGCACGGACATCTGGGCCTTCGGGTGCGTGCTGTTCGAGATGTTGTCGGGCTCTCCTGCGTTCGCGCGCGAGACCGCTACCGACACGATGGCGGCCGTCGTCAGCGGTGATCCACGGTGGACGTCGCTGCCGGGCGAAACGCCGGCCAACATCCGGCGGCTGCTGGCGCATTGTCTCGAGAAGGATGCCAGACGACGGCTTCACGACATCGCCGACGCGCGGATCGAGCTCGAAGACGCGATGGCGGCGCCTGCGGAGCCGGCACCGGTGGCGCCGCGACGGTGGTCCGGCGTTGCTCGGTCCGCACTGTGGCTCGGAGTTGCCGCGGCCGGCGTCCTCCTGTGGGCGGTGAGCGGCAGGTTCGGAACGCCGGCGGAGACGTCGCTGCCGGAAACACGCGTCGTACGTCTCACGGATCTTCCCGGCCTCGAAGAGTCTCCGGCCATCTCACCCGACGGCAGGTCGGTGGTGTTTACAGCCGGCGTAAACGGCAAGCGGCAGCTCTTCGTCCGGCTGGTTGCGGGTGGCGCGCCACCGGTCCAGATCACGCGTGATCCTGTCGATCACGAGGGGCCGCGCTGGTCA
The DNA here is from genome assembly GCA_963847975.1 of uncultured Acidobacteriota bacterium. GTDB lineage: Bacteria > Acidobacteriota > Vicinamibacteria > Vicinamibacterales > 2-12-FULL-66-21 > DATBJJ01. The sequence goes on from CAWKBU010000032.1 coordinate 6,555, forward strand.
CCGGACTCGACCTCGATCGTCTACTTCTCCCCGGCAGTTGCAGGAGCCGTGCAGGGGAACCTCTGGGAAATCCCGGCGCTCGGTGGCCCGCCACGCCGGATCGTCAACAGCGTGGGAAGTGCCGACGTCAACCCGACGGATGGACGGCTCGCACTCTTCCGGATCGCGGAGAAAGGCATCGAGCTCGTGACCGCGCCGATGGACGGTTCCCGCTTCGACGTGGTCGCCGAGTTCGCGTCCGACACGTACTACTTGTATCCCCGCTGGTCGCCGGACGGACGATGGATTGCCTTTCAGCGCGGAGACAGCGTCAGATTCGATGTGTTCGTCGCGCCAGCAGCTGGCGGCGAACCGCGCCAGTTGACGCACGACAACAACATGATGAGCGGTTTTGCCTGGCTGCCCGACAGCACGGGCATCGTCTACAGCTCGAGCCGCGGCGGCACGATGCCCTATTTGCCGGCGCTAGGCCTCTGGCAAGTGACGTTACGTGATCAACAAGTACGCCGGCTGACCTCGGGCGAGGCGTCGTACGCCACTCCGGACATCTCCAAGGGTGGCGCAATATTGGTCAGCCGCATGAGGTTGCAGACCGACATTTGGAAGTTCCCGATCGACGGTCTGCCCGCCGAGAACGTCCGCAGCGGCGTTCGTGTGACCCGGCAAACCGGGCAGGTCCTCACACCCACCGCCAGCCCCCGCGACACAGAAGTCGCGTTTCTCTCCGACAGCGGCGGTCACGCCAACCTCTGGGTCGTGAACACCGAGAGTGGTGTGATGCGCCAGATCACTCACGAGCGCGATCCGAACGTGGCCATGGGTGTCCCGGTGTGGTCACCCGATGGCCGCGCCATCGCGTTCGTCTCCTCGCGCGGCAACCAGGGGTGGACGTTTGGCGTCTGGCTGGTGGATCCGGATGGCAGCAACCTGCGGAACATCGCCAACCCGGGCCTCGGCCCCGCATGGTCGCCGGACGGTCGCTGGGTGTACTACTCGACGCGGGGCGGCGCCGCCACCACGGACGTGGTACTGAAAAAGGTGCCCGTCGACGGCGGGCCGGACGTCACCGTGACGACCGAGCGGTTGCGCAACGTCATCGGCGCGGATGGCACGACTCTGTACTATTCCTTCGAGCGGCCGCTCAACGATGGCCGGCCGGAATTCGAAATCCGGGCCGCGACGCCCGAGAACGCGCCGTTCCGCGTGCTCGCGCGGATTCCAGCCTCGCGTGTGCCGCTCTGGCAGATCGTCAATCCCGCGCTCTCCCCCGACGGGAAATGGCTGGCCCAGGCACTGACCGACGGGTTTACCACCAACGTGTGGGCGCTCTCGACCACGACCGGCGAATGGCGTCAGATTACCGACTTCGGCGACCGCACCACGTTCATCGCCCGGCGCGTGTCCTGGTCCTCTGACGGCCGCTCGATCCTGGCCGCGGTCGGCGAGGGCGATTCCGACATCGTCTTGCTCGATGGACTGACGACTGGGCGCAACTGAGCGGACACCCGTCCGGTGCTTGTTACGGGAGCCGCCGGGGCGGAACCGGGCAAGGGTTTACTTGATGACGTCGGTGTTGCTGACGAAGGCCACCATGCGGCTGTCGGGCGACCACGAGGGCACGTTGATCGTGCCTTGCCCGCCGTAGACGTAGGCGATGACCCTGGCTGGCCCACCGGCGGCGGGCATCAGCCGCAGGTAGACGCGCTTGTAGTACGGATGGTCGTTCGGATCGATGTCCTTCGGGAAGCTGATGAAGGCGATCCACTGCCCATCAGGGGAGATGTGCGGGAACCAGTTGTTGAACTCGTCATTCGTGACCTGTTCCTGGTTCGAACCGTCAGGCTGCATCCGCCAGATCTGCATCAACCCGCTACGCACCGAGTTGAAGTAGATGTACTTGCCGTCGGGCGAATACTCCGGGCCATCGTCGAGCCCCTTCGACTTGGTCAGGTTGACCTCGGTGCCGCTGCCGTCCGACGCGATGCGGTAGATGTCGAACTCGCCGCCCCGGCCGCCCGTGTAGATCAGCCACTTCGCGTCCGGCGACCACCCGTGCAGGTACGACGGCGCGAGCTGCGTGATGCGCTTGGGCGTCCCGCCGCCGACGGGCACGGTGTAGATCGTCGACCCGGTGCCCTGGATGCTCTGGTCGCTGATGCCGAGCATCGTGCCGTCGAACGAGAGCACGTGGTCGTTGTTGTTGCGATTGTTGGTGCCGGTGTCGATGACCGTTGACTGGCGGGTCAGGAGGTCGAAGCGATGGAGACGGCCGCGGCCCTCGACCCGCCCGCTGGTGTTGTAGATGAGTGCCCAGCCGTCGGTCGTCCAGTTGGGCGCCTCGAACGGCTGCTCGGACTTGTAGATGACCTGCTTCCTCCCGCTCGGCACGTCGAGGATCTCGAGCACGCTGCCGATGTACTCGGCATACGGCTTGAAGCCGTCCTTCATCGGCCGGACGAGCCGGACATCCTTGAAAATCGCGCGCTCGGTGACGTCGCCGTTGTGCGAGCACAGCGCGAGCCCCACGAGCACGTCGTCGCCGAGGCTGACGTCGGAGACCTGGGAGGTGGTGAAGGGATCGCCGAACTTGGCGGCCGAGAAGATGTAGGTCTGCCCCTTGCGCTCGATCTGGATGATGTCGGCGCCCTTGACGGGCGACTCGACCTGCTCGGTGATGGCGCCCTTGGTGCGGCGGAACTGGAGTGACGTCAGGCCATCGCCGTGCACCATGCCGTCGACGTAGGGCGCGTCGGCGTCCTGGCTGGGCCGCACCATCAGGCCGACCTTGCGGTGCGGGTCGACGCCCTTGCCGATGAGCTCGACGCGCGCCTGGAGGATGAAGTCGCCGGTCATACGCTTCCAGACGAAGTGGAACTCGTCTTTCTGCGCCCACATGTTCACGCCGCCCGCCGACAGGCTGTACTCCTGCGTCACGGCGTTGTAAACGGCGGTGCCGGCAATCTTCGGCGCGCCGATATCGCCATGCCCCTCGAACTGGCCAAGTGCGGCGCCCTGCCCCGAAGCCGAGAGCTGCGCGAGCGAGACGATGACCGAAGCGGCCGCGACCGCGCGGAGCGGCTGACGCAGGTGACTGAGAAGCAAGAGTGACCTCCGCGGAGATCCTAGCCGGAATCGGTCTGAAGGCGTCGAGAAAAGGAGGGATCACGGTCAACTCACGATGACGATGCACGATGGTCACGATGAAAACGCCAGTTTTTTCGTGTCCATCGTGCCATCGTGGCCATCGTGGAGCGCCGTCGGCCGTGACAAATCCTCTGAGCGGACTACGTTTTCGGCGGATGGGACTGCCAGAGGATCTGCGTGATCTTCCACTTGCCGTCGAACTTGCCGAGGAACATGTAGTCGATGCCCCACGAGGCCGTGAGCTTGACGACCGCGGTCTGATCCAGGATGTCGAGGATGGCGATGTCGCGGAGCTTGGTGTCGCGCTTGCCGTCCTTGTTCCAGCTCGCTGCGAGCTTGAGGAGCTGCTCGTAACTCATCGGTGACTCGACGTACGGCGAGGCGGCGTCCTTCTTGTAGAACCCGCGCTTGTTGAGCGTCGGGTGGACGCTTCGCTCGATGCGCTCGGGCTGGACGTTGTAGATCGCCTCGAGGTAGTCGAGCGCGGCCTGACGGACGCCTTCCTTCTCGGCGGCCGGCGGCTGGGCTGACACTCCGGCAGATGCAATCACCGCGGCCGCGAGCGCGAGCGCCCCGATCGAACGAACTGACATCATGGTGCCTCCTGAGGCTGGATTCTAGGCGGTTTCAGGCCCGATCGCGCGGCTTTGTGACGAGCGCCGGCGCCCGGTGACGAGTGCCCACGCCTCGCCTGGGCGGGTACCAGGGTACGGATCGTCTGCCTCTGACGTTACTACCTTATAGAGGGCGTGTGTTTCGAGAGAGGACTCGTCACGTCTTTGTCACGCGCCCGTTCCATCTTGGGGTTACCGTCAGATGAGGTTGCCAATGACCAACATGGCGCGTTCCATTGCGCCGCCGGCGACCAGCAGTTCCACGCGATTTCGTGGCCTGGTGCACGAGGCAACGCTCGCCGCCTCCAGCCATAACACTCAGCCGTGGAAGTTCAAGCTGGGCCAGCGGTCAATCGGCATCTTTCCCGATCTGACGCGGCGGTGTCCGGTCGTCGATCCCGACGATCACCACCTCTTCGTCAGCCTGGGATGCGCGACCGAGAACCTCGTCTGTGGCGCGCTCGCCAACGGCCTCTACGCCCACGTCGACGGCCGGGCCGATCGCGTCGAGGTCGCGTTCGAGGACACGTTGCCGGTTCGCTCGCCGCTTTACGACGCGCTGCCCGAGCGGCAGTGCACGCGCTCGACCTACGACGGCCAGCCGATCTCGGCCGCCGACCTGCAGTTGCTCGAACGCGCGGCACGGGGACCGGGCATCCACCCAGTCGTCCTGACCGATCGATCGGACATCGAGACCGTGATCGAGTGTGTCGCCCAGGGCACGGCCGCTCAGATCCGCGACCCGAAGTTCGTCGAGGAGCTCGCGACGTGGATTCGGTTCAACGAGGCGGAAGCGGCGCGCACCGGAGACGGGCTGTCGACGGCGGCAACCGGCGCGCCCTCGGCCCCGCGCTGGCTCGGCCGCATCCTCTTTCGCGGCCTGCTGACCCCGCGCTCGGAGAACGAAAAGAACGCGCGCCACCTGCGGAGCTCAACCGCGGTCGTGATCTTCTTCTCGGACAGGAACGACCCCGAGCACTGGATCGAGGTCGGCCGCGCGTACGAGCGTTTCGCGCTCCAGGCGACGGCGCTCGGCATCCGCAACGCGTTCATGAATCAGGCGGTCGAGGTCGCACCCCTGCGCGCGCAGCTTGGCGCGTGGCTGAACGCCGGCGAGCGGCGCCCGGACCTCGTCGTGCGGTTCGGACGTGGCCCCGAGATGCCGCGCTCCCGCCGCCGGCCCCTCGAGCAAGTCATCGCCCACTGATGTGAGCGCCTCTGCCTGGGGCTCGTTCCTCAAGGTGTGGTTGGCACGGTGTGCGGCGCCGAACGCGCCGACCGCTTGGCCTGCCAGCGTGAGAACACATTGGTCAGGACCGCGCCGAAGCCGCTCGACCACACCAGGAACTCCACCGCCAGCCCCGTGGCGACCAGCAGGAACACGATCGGGCTGAGCGTCCACCCGCCAAACGCCACGAAGCGCGCGACGACAAGCGGCAGCACGACGATGAGAATCCCAAGGCAGACGTCGACAAACCCCGATGACGTCCCCAGCCCGAATCGGCGTCGCGCCCACTGGCCGATGGCGCTGACGGTGCCGCTGAAGCCAACGAGCGCCATCAGCAGCAGGATCAGCACTGCAAACGGCAGGAGGATCAGCAGCGGAATGCCGACGATTGAGATGGACAGCACGATGGCGGTCAGCGTGAGCATCGGCACGAAGAGCACCCAGGCGGCGAAACCGACGAGCGTCGCCTTGACCGGTTCATCGCTCACCCGCTGCGCGGCCCCCTCGACCGCCCGGCGCGCGACCACGAGCGCGAGGCAGGCGGCGAGCGCGAGCAGCACGATGCGGAAGGTCGTGCCGATGAGGCGCGTCACGGGTCCGAACCCGCCGAAGCGGAAAGGCTCGCGCCCGTTCAGCCACGGCAGGCTGACGCTTGCCGACATGTCGCCGAGCGCCACTTCGGTCACGCTGCCATCAACGCGCGCGCCCGCGGCTCGGCGCAAGCGCCCGCCGACCGTCACCACATCGCCGTGCACGACCGCCTTCGGCCCGAGCTCCACGGTTCCGAGCACCGCGACGACCTGATCGCCAACCTCGCCGTTGATGCGGACCGAGCCGAGAACGGCCACCACTTGACCGGTCACCTCCTCGCCCTCGTTGACGGCCACGTCGCCGAATACGCGCACCCGGTCGCCGTTCGAACGGCCGGACCGCCTGGCGGGCGGCTCCGGCGGTGTTGGGGCCGCGGGCGTCGTGCGTTCGACCGCGGCGTCTGGCGCTGGACGCGGCTCGGCCTCGGGCGCCTGTCGAGCGAAGAGCCGGCGCAGGTCGTCTCGATCGAGGTACGAGAGCCGCAGCACCGCGTCCGCGTCGGCGCCGAGGCGCTCGCGCAACTCGCGTCCGCTCACCTGCACGCCGTTGATGGCAATCGTGTCGGAGATCTCGACCAGCCGAACGTCACCGCGCGGAGATTTCGGCGTCAGCGCCACGCCGCCCGACAGCGGGACGATGTCGAAGCGCTGTTCGATACGGGTGCGAAGCGCCTGCTGGTCGTCGTTCGAGGCTTGTCTGGCCGCGCCGTGCTCCGACGCCGACACGATGAGGATTGCCGCCGCCAGCGCCGTAGGGATGAACCCGCGTTTCATGGGAATGACTCCTCATCTGAACCGAGAAGGCGTTGCAACGCCACGAGTCCGGCGATGGCAACCGCAGAGATGGCGATCAAGGCGATGGTCACGCTCGTGTCCGCGGCCAACGCTGACGTGGCGCGGCCGAGGCTCGACAGCACGCCCCAGGCGCCGCCTCCTGACTGCGAGGCTTCGGCCGTCCGCACGACCAGCGCGATGACCAGATCCAGCAGGCGGAGCAGCGCCGCCGACACGAGCCCGACTGCCCAGCCGGCACCGGCATACAACCCCACGGCGGTGGCTGCGACCGTCCCGGCGGCCACGGCCGTCCGCACCTGGCGCGCGCGCCGCGCATCTTTCGCCGCTGCCTCCGCGACGGCCGCCATCGTGCGCGCCGTGAACTCCGGCGCAATCGGTGTCTCCGGCACAACCGCCTGAAACACCGCCTGGAACGCCTCGTCGGCATCGTCTTCGCGCTCGTCGTCGTCGGCGGCGCGCCAGCGGTGGTAGTTGGTCCTGGGGTCGGTCATGACTCCTACCGAGGCATACGGGCTGTGGCGGTTTCCGTTGCAGTCACTGGGGCGGGGCCCATCCCGAGGCGGTCAGCAGGCGTGCGAGCTCTTTTCGGGCGCGGTGGACGTGCGACCTCGCCGTCACTTCTGGCACGCCGAGGACGGTGCCGATCTCGTCGAACGACAGCCCGTTCTCGTAGCGCATGACGATCGCCGCGCGTTGATCGGGCCGCAGTTCGGCCATGGCCGCCTCGAGCGCGTTGCCGAGCTCGCGCTGCTCGATCGGGTCAGGTTCCGGCGTCGTCGCCGGTTCGGGGGCGGCATCGACAAAGGCCAAGGCGCCCGGGGCGAGCGCTGCCTGCGCCGGCCGGTTGCGGCGCATGGCGTCGATGGCCGTGTTGTGGGCGATGCGGAAGAGCCAGCTCGATAGGCGGCGCGTCGTGTCGAAGGCCGCGAGGCTGCGGAAGGCCTTGACGAAGGTCTCCTGGGCGAGGTCCTCGGCAAGCGCCCAGTCGCCGGTCATCCGGGCGATGAGGGCGATGATCGGGCGCTGATACCGGCGCACGATCTGCTCGAAGGCAGACTGCGAGCCGGCCAGGGCCTGGGTCACGATCCGGGCCTCGCCTACGGTTTCCAGATCGATCGGGATGGTGAGGTCCTCTCAGTCAAGCTTACGCAGCGCGGCGGCTGGCGTTGCAGGCCAGCTGACACTGGGCTGAAAGCGAGTACGGCCAGGCATGGTAACTGGGTCCATAATACCCGTGTGAAGACTGAGCGCCCGACGGCTCGCATCGACGTCCACGAGGCGAAGGCGCAGTTCTGGCGCGCCTCATTCCCATCGTCCAGCCCGGCAAGAGACAGCTCGGGATGGATGCCGGCCGGGTGGTAATTGCTGCCGACTTCGACGGTGACTTGCCAGACTCCATCCTCAGAGCTTTCGGGCACTGAGGCGACCATCGCGATCCGTTCGATCGACTGCTCATCGCGCAGGCGCAGCTCGAGGAGTTGACGATCCTGACTTCGGACCCGATGTTCGAGGCTTACGACGTCGCGACACTTCCAGCGGCGTGAGGGGCGAGCAGAATCGGCCGCTCGGCCACGGGCAACCGAACGAGGTCGCTAAGGACTTGCTACACTAAACGTTGCACCCCATGCGCGCCCGTAGCTCAGTGGATAGAGCATCGGCCTTC
>CAWKBU010000033.1:0-143335 GCA_963847975.1 uncultured Acidobacteriota bacterium
AGGCGCCGTGTCCAGTCCTGACGCTGCGGGCAAGCACCGTGACCAACGTCGCCCAAGAGGCATGGGGGGGCCTCGCACTGGGAGGAACGAAGTAATCGGTCGACTCCGCCTGCTCATGTGAAGCATCGTGGCAGTCACGGTTGCGGCAATCGCGGCAGGCTCGAGCGTCATTCCGCGGGCACGGTTTACCGAGGGCATCGATGGTTGACAGCGTCTCGTGCTGTTCGTCGCCGGCGCCTCCTCGCTGGCAAACACGGAGGAAGCGCCGCTGGCCACAACCGCGATGATCGTGGCTACTGGCGCGGACACCCCGAGCACGTAGGAGAGCCCTTGCCTGGCCAGCGAGAGCCCGAGAGAACGACAGCGCCGGTTCCATGCTTCGGCCCCTTGCGACCGTGTCGCTCTGAGGGCCCGGCAGGTCATGCCGGGTCCTTTTTGTGCCCGAACGGGAACGAACGTGTGGGCTAGAACACAATCTGGGTGCCGACGCGGAACACGCGCGGCGGGACGATGATCCGCCGCTGCGTCGCGCCGGCAGGCTGATGTTGCCGCTCGAGTAGGCCGGGACCGTGTTGACGTTGAACACGTTGAACAGGTCCACCATCAGCTTGATGCGCTGGCGTCCTCCGTCGACCGAAGCCCTTCTGCACGCCAGGTCGAGCATCTTGTCGTCGAAGCGGAAGCCGTCGCGCGGCTGGAACTCCAGCGTCGTGTAGCTGATCGTCGTCGCCGCCCCTGGCCGCGTTGACGCCGCCGTAGACGTTGCCCGGGCCGTTGATCGTCAGCGTCCGCGTGGCGCCCTGGAACATGTTGAAGTTGCCGGCCGCCATGATGCCCCACGGCAGGTCGTAGCTGCCCTTCAGCTTAAGATCACGTTCTGGCGATCGTGCTGACGCCGTCGCGGAATGACCGCTCGGTCGGATTGATGAGCGTCCACCGCGCCTTCCGGGAAGTATTGCGGGTTGTCCTGGATCGTCAGCGCCGCCTGCAACTGCCACTTGTTGCTGTAGCGCTTGGTCACGGTGATGTCGACGCCGTTGTAGACCTGGTAGTTCGGGTTCGTCATGGTGATGCTGCCGGCGCCCGACGGCCGCATCGCCCCGGCTTGACGACGTAGTACTCGCCGGTCTTGCCGCTGATCGGATCGGTGTGGGTCAGCGGGCCGGTGTAGATCTGCGACAGCGGATAGCCCGGCGCGCCCGGCTGATAGCCGAGCGTGTAGGTCGCCAGGCCGCGATCGTACTTGCGATAGATGTAGTCCACGCCGACCGCGAGGTTGGGGACAGCTCGTGCTGCATGCCGACGACGGCTTCGCGCGTCCGGGCGATCTGGGTGTCGGATCGACCGAGTTGCCGGCCGGCGCAAGCACGCCGGTCGTGGTGTTGAACCGCGCGCTGCTCGAGGTCGGCGCGCCGGTCAGCTCGTTGGCCTGGACGAGCCGTCCATGTTGGCGTCGGTCCAGCAGGAGGTGCCGGCGCAGGTGCACGTTGCCGTTCGCTGTTCGATGCCGAACGTCAGCCTCGTCACTGGAACAGGCCGCTGAGGTTGTCGGCCAGCGTCTCGCGCGTCTTGTAGTAGTAGCGACCGCCGGCCTTCAGCGCCGTCTTGCCGTTGCCGAACAGATCGTAGGTCACCGAGACGCGCGGCGACAAGTTGCCGAACGGCTGGATCTCTCCATCTGGCCGGTGTTCGGGTTGATCCCCGACTGCGTGGCCTCTTCGCACTGGGCCGGCAGCAGGTCGGGCGGATGCACGTTCTCCGGCACGCAGCCGCCGTTGTACTTCGAGTGCTGCCAGTCGTAGCGCAGGCCGCCGTTGACGCGCCACTTGCCGCGGCTGAACGAGTCCTGGATGTAGCCGTTGTAGCTCCACCAGACGCTGTTGCGCAGCTGGTCGCGGTAGAGCTCGGCGCGGTAGGGCACCATGCCCGGGCCGGCCGCGCCGGGGGCGATCCGGTTGTCGGTCGCAGTTGGCGACGAGGTTGCCGTTGCACTGCAGGTGGGCGCGCGCGCCGCCGGCGTAGTGCGAGAAGGTCGTGGTCGGGCGCGGCGATAGCCGAGGCCGAACTTCAGCGAGTGGTCGCCGCCGAGCTTGTTGGACACGAAGTAGGTGCCGTCGGTCTTCAGTTCGTGCGTCGGCCGCAGGCGCTGGAGCGCGCGATCAGCGAGCGGCTGCGGAAGCCGGTCGTCCGCAGGGACAGCTGCTGCTGGTTCCAGAGGCAGTTCGGCGTCGCGCGGCGTCGGCAGATCGCTGCGCTGTCGCTGCCGTTGTAGCGGATCTTGCCGCAGGTGTCGTAGTCCTGGAAGTCGTTGGTCCAGACCGCCGTAGACGTAGGTGTAGATGTTGTTGAACACCAGCTTGTCGCTGGCGATGTAGGTGTGGGTCAGCGAGTGCGTCGGCTGCGGGAATGCCGTGCCAGTAGTCGCTGAACTGGCGGTTGGTCGCTTCCTTCGGCGGTCGTCGCGCTGGCGCCGCGGCTGTTCTGGATCTTGTCGTCACCCTGGAGCAGGTACTGGAACTTGTGCGCCGGGTTGAGCGTGTAGTTCAGCTTGCCGCCGACGTGGTAGATGACCGTCTTGTCGTTGTTCAGGCAGTCGCGCACCTGTCGAGGTCGTCGTAGGTGATCGTGCCGGCCAGCGTGCCGAGGCGCTGCGCGTCGGCGTAGGCGGCGCACTGCGGGCTCTTGCTGGCGTCGTAGTAGTTCAGGACGCCGGTGTTGATGTCCTGGTGATCGGCGTTGCCCCAGAACCACAGCTTGTTCTTGATGATCGGGCCGCCGTACTCGAACGTGACGTTGTGACGCGGTTGAGCGGCGCGCCCGACAGGAAGCCGCCGGTGCCGGTCTTGAACAGCTCCTCGCTGACGTTCTGGAACTGCATCGCGTCGTTGGTCAGCGTGCCGACCGCCGAGCCCTTGAACACGTTGCTGCCGCTCTTGGTGATCAGGTTGATGAGACCCGCTCGACTGGACCGAGACGTCGCCGCCGCCGTTGATGACCTGGATCTGCTCGAGCGAGTCGAAGTTGTAGTACGACGCCGAGGTGTTGCTGCGCAGGTCGGTGGTCGCGCCGCCTTCGAGGTTCCACTGCACGTTGGCGCTGGTGCCGCGCGACGAGATCGTCGGCTGGCCGCCCGGAGCCGGAGCCGCCGACGTTGGTGCCGCTAACTGCACGCCCGGCGCCATGTAGATGATCATCCACGGGTCGCGCGCGGTCGGGATCTTCTCGAGCGTCTGCACGTCGAACGTCGCGCCGGTCGTCGTCCGCTTGGTGTCGACGACCGGCGAGGCGCCCGAGACCGTCACTTCTTCCGTCATCGCGCCGACTTCGAGCGCCTGGTCGATGGCGGCGTTGAAGCCGGCGACGATCAGGATGTTCGGCGCGGGTGGCCTTCTTGAAGCCCTGCAGCTCGAACGTCACCGCGTAGGTGCCGATCGGGATGTTCGGGAACTGGTAGGCGCCGGTCTCGGTGGTGACCGCCACGCGCGGCAGCTGCAGGCCCGTGCCCGTCACCGTGACGGTGACGCCCGGCATCACGGCGCCGGACGCATCCGTGACCTTGCCGAAGATCGAGCCGCGCCTTGCGCATGGCCGACGTGGCTATGAACGTGAGCAAGCCTGCTAGAAGCAGGCTCTCGCCGATGCGTCGCCTCATCATCCCCTCCTTGATGACGACCGATTGTCCGAAAGGCCTCTGGCGTCGCCATGCCGTCACGGCCGAGCCGACTTGCGTCGACTTTTCGACCGTTCATCCCGCGCACCCGGGAATCGCCGGATGCTACAGGCGCACATAGATGCGAACAATCCGTCCGAACCGTGAAAAAACGGCCGCAGAGACCTGACGGATGGCTGGGAGAGACAGGAGGCTCGGTCGTCCTTGCTCGGCGATTGGTGTGTGCCGTCAGGCGAATGGTTGTCACCCGCCGTTGACCCTTCTGTGGGGTCTTGGGTCGATGGATACCGCCTCGACCGGATAGCATCCTGCGCTGCGGTAGCTATACTGCCTACAAGTGCTCACAGGTTGTGCGGCACGGTTCGACACGCCACATCGTCTGGGGGGAACACACATGGCGAAATCGACAGCCGCGATTGCGGACCGCCTCGCAAGCCTCGCTTACGTTGTCATCGTCGCGTTCTGCGTGCTCTACGTTCTGGAATACACGGGCATCATCAGCGGCTCTTCCCCGTGAGGTCATCCGTCCACCGCGCCCGTGGCTCTACATGCCTTTCGCGTGGACACGTATCGGCTCGCTCGGGCCGGCGGACTAAGATCGCCGACTCCCGCGAGCACCAGCACACAGCGACTAATGCGATTCGAGCACCCCTCATGAGCCATCCTCCAGAGACGCATCCCAGGATGTCGCCCACCCGATCGATGCGTCCCTACGTGGTGCATCCGGGAGGCGGCCTTGCGGCGCCCCTGGCAGCGCTCGGGACGATCCACAAGATCTCGAGTACCGTCACCACCGGGCGACTTGCCGTGATCGAACACGGGCTTGCGCCCCGGCACCTCGGCGTACCCATGCACCGGCATTGGCGAGAGGACGAGTTGTCCATCGTGATCGCCGGAACGCTCGGCGCACTGCTGGACGAGCAGGAAGTCGTTGCCGACGCCGGGTCCTATCTCTGGAAACCACGGGGACAATGGCACACGTTCTGGAACGCGGGCGACACCGACCTGAGGTTCATCGAGCTCTGGTCCCCGGCGGGCTGGAAGGGTACTTTCGCGCGCTGTCGCGCCTGCTGACGGCTGCCGGTTCCCCAGAACCGTCCGCGGTCGATGCCCTGGCCGCCGAGTACGGCCTCGAGTTCGACTTCCGGCAGACCGCCCGCATTTGCGCGCGATTCGGTTTGACCTTCGGGTAGGAAGTGTGGCGGACGGCAGGTCTGGAGTAGATGGCGCATGAAACACGCGAAAGACCTCGGTCCGTTGGACCGCTATCAGACTCGTGGCCCTCGCCCAGGAATGAGTTCGGAGAACACCTCCACGGAGTCTCTCTGGCCGATCGCGTTTGTGGTCGGACTGATGTTCCTCGTACTGTTCGTCCTGGAATACTCGGGCCTTCTCAATCTTGTCGACGGCGTCGTTCTCGGGAGGTAATCGACTCCGGCCGAACGATCAATCCCGCCCTGCTGATGAGACAGCCCGCGTCTGATCCGGTGGGCAAAGGAGGAGACATCCCCTCCCCTGCCCGCCCGGCAATGTTCGAACGGTGACGGCGCGCGCTAGAACTGGAAGCGAATCATCCCCTGGAAGTTCCGCATGGCCGCCGCGCCGGTCGCCGCGCCGAAGCCGGCGTTCCGAGGCAGCAAACGCGCCGGGTTGAGCGAGCCGTCCGGAAGGGTCTGCGAATTCCGGACCGTCAGGTTCGTCGGCGTCTCCCAGTTGATCGTGGTGCTGCGGCCGGTGTAGATGACGGTGTTGAGCGCGTTGAACGCGTCGATCCGGAACTGGAGCTGGCGGCTGCCGCCCAGGCGGATCGTGCGCGCCAGGGAGAGGTCCAGGATCTTGTTCGGGCACCCGATCATGATGTTGCGACCCGATTCGAGGCCGACGCTGCCATAGGTCGGCGCCGTCACGGCCGTGACGTTGAACTGGCGGTACTGGTCGTCGGAGCAGCCGGAACCTGGATCGCCGACGTAGACGATCCGGGCGCCGAAGTCCTGCGAGCCCGTCATGTTCACGTTCGCGCCGTTGTTCTGGAAGCTGTAGCCGAGGTCGTACCGGTTGCCGGAGTTGCCGGTGAAGATCCCCGACAGCTGCCAGTCGTTGACGATGTAGCCCACCGTCTTCTTGGCGGCACCCGCGCCCGACATATTCATGTCGGGCATGTCCCACACGGCGTTCAGCTTCACGAGGTGCCGCTGGAGGTTCAGCTGCTTGAACAGCTCCTCGGTACTGCGCCTGATCCGAGCGCACCGACATCGTGCCGGTGACGGCGCATGCTGCAGGCGCTGCGTGAGCCCTGTGTTCCCGTCGAGCACCAGGCCGAGGGTGTAGTTGGCGCCGAACGAGAAGCCGTTCTGGAACCGGCGCTGGAACGTCGTCTGGATCGAGTGGTACAGGTCCCAGAACTCCGTCGTGTTCTGGTTGATGGCCGCGAGCCCCTGTACCCTCGAAGCAGGTTCTGCGTGTAGGCGTTCGCCCCTGGCACCGTGCTGGGGCTGGGAATCGTCGTGTTCTGATTCGCCGGCAGGTACGCCGCGCCGATGTCAACGGCGTTGAGGTTGACGACGTTGCCGCCCTGCAGGCCGCCCAGGCGGTTGACGCCGCGGTTGCCGACGTAGGACACGTCGAGCGACGAGGCCCACGGGAGCGACATCTGGACGCCGGCCTGCCACTGCCAGGACGCCGGGACTTTCGCGTCGTACTGGAACGTGACGAGCTGCGGCACCGCGCCGGGGCTGAGTCCGCCGGCCGAGTGACGTCAAGGTGCCGTTGCGCAGGTCCGCCGAGGTGGCGATGGGCGGGTTGCCCGGGATCGAGAACACGGTGTTCCCGTCCGGACGATCGTAGAAGAGTCCCGCTCCGCCCCGGATGATCAGGCTCTGATCGCCGGAGACGTCGTAGGCCGCGCCGAAGCGCGGACCGAAGACGAGCGCCGGCCAGGTGTAGCCGTACTCGGAGATGCCGTCACCGGCCTGCTTGATGCCGTTGAGCGGAGTTTCCGCTGCCGGGGACTGGCGTGCCGATCAACACCTGCGTGTTGTTCGCGCCGGCGGGCGGGAGGATGACCTGCCCGTTTCTCGGGTCCATCGCGTTGAGCGTATTGCCCGAGCAGGTGGCCGCGCCGTTGCTGCAGCCCGGGACATAGAGGGCCTGCGCCTGGGCCGCATTCCACTGGTCGGGGAAGAAGTTCGACATCTGCTGGAACTGGTCGTACTGCGGCTGCTGGCGCGTGAACCGCATGCCGTAGTCGAGGGTCAACCGGTTGTTCACCTTCCAGTTGTCCTGGATGTAGAACTCCGTGTTGTTGTAGATCATGCTGCCCTCGACGAACTTCTCGGCCTGCTGGTACTGCGTGAAGATGCCCGTCGCCGCATTGGCGTAGCCGAAGCCGGTGTCGAGCGGGTTGTTGTTGTCGTTGCCGAAATTGACCGTGCCCTGGAAGCTCAGGCCGCCGCCGGCGCCGACGTTCTGCGCCTTGTAGCTGTGGTTGTTGTAGAAGCCGCCCTTGAGCGTGTGGCGGCCCGCGATCTTCGTCAAGCTGATCGCGACGTCCTGCGTGCGGTTGATGTTGAGCCAGCCGGGATAGCGCTGGTTCGGCGGCGCGGCGCCGATGCGGCCGCCCCAGTTGAAGATCGGCGGCAGGTTGAGCCTGCGTGCCATCCCAGAACGCCGGGTTGACGTCGTTCAGCACTTCGTTCGCGTAGTACCGGGAATCGACATCGCCGGCGTCCGGATAGATCAGCGGGAAGTTCTGGAGGCCGATACGCCGGGTCCAGCCGGTTCGCCGACTCGTTGACCAGGACGCCGCCCTCGTTGCCGCCCACCAGCTCGTTGCGGATGAACCCGTACGTGCCTTCCAGGAAGGTCGTCGGGGTGAGCGCGTAGTTGACGGTCACCGCGTAGTTGGTGATGAACGGGTTGGGATTGAAGACGTCGGTGAAGCCCTGAATCAGCCCGGGCGTCGTCAGCCGGCGCG
The DNA here is from genome assembly GCA_963847975.1 of uncultured Acidobacteriota bacterium. Classification (GTDB taxonomy): domain Bacteria; phylum Acidobacteriota; class Vicinamibacteria; order Vicinamibacterales; family 2-12-FULL-66-21; genus DATBJJ01. The sequence continues at coordinate 7,644 of CAWKBU010000033.1, forward strand.
CGCGCTGGCCGGAGTACTTGCCGGTGAACCGCAGCTTGGACGAGAGCTGGTAGTCGAGCCGGATCGCCGGCTGCTGCGTGAGCTGTTCAACCGAGGGGGCGTTCACCTGGTAGTTGTAGTTCGTCCCCTGGGCCTGCTGGATGTTCGGCAGCGGGTAGCGGTTGAGCAGGGCGATGCCGGTGGCTGATACAGCCGGTTCGCCGGGATCTTGCCCTGGACGCCGCCGTCGGCGAAGTTCTGCCCCGTCGTGTAGTCCCGGATGGTGGTGAACAGGTTGCCGTTGTTGTCGCGCGTCTGCGAGAAGTCGCCGGCGCGCTCGAGCGCGGTCGGGACGCGCAGCCGGATCGGGTTGCCGTTGTTGATCGCCGCGTTGGTCGGGCGGTATTCGTGCGAGTAGTAGAAGAACAGCTTGTTGTTGCCGCCGGGCTTGCCGACCGGACCGCCCACCGAGTAGCCGTAGATGTCGCTGCTTGTTGACCGGTTTGGGGTCGCCGTTCTTCGCGTTGACCCAGCTGTTCTCGTTCCAGTCGGAGTTGATCTTGTAGTCGTAGGCCGATCCGCGGAAGCGGTTCGTGCCGGACTTCGTGACGGCCGTGATCTGAATGCCGCTCGACCGTCCGTACTCCGCCTGGTAGCCCTGGGTCAGCACCTTGACTTCGGCGATCGACTCGACGTTCATGTTGAGCATGATGGCCGTTGTTGCCCGTGTCCATGGCCGAGATGCCGTCCATCATGATGTTGTTCTGGCCCACGCCGCCGAGGCGGGTGCCGCCGGCCGACGCGCCGCCGGCGATGACGCCGGGCGTCAGCGAGGTGAAACGCGGTGAAGCCGCTGAGGTGAGCCACCGGCAGGTTCTCGATCTGCGTCGTGGAGATCGCGAACGACCGCTCGCCGCTCGACGCCTGGATGAGGGGCGCCTCGGAGGTGACGTTGACCGTTTCTTCAGCGCCGCCCGGTTCGAGCGTCAGTGCCGGAACGGTGACGCGGTCGCCGCCGCTGGCCCTGATGCCCGCGCGCTTCACGGTGCGGAAGCCGTCCATCGTGACTTCCACGGTGTAGATGTCAGCGGTGACGTTCGGGAAGACGTAGTCGCCGGTGGCGTTGGTAACCGCCGGCACGGACTTCGTGCCGCGCGATTCGCTGACGAGTACGACAGTCGCGCCGGGGACGACCCCGCCCGTGCTGTCTTTGACGTTACCGAGAATGGTTCCGGTCGTGATCTGAGCCGTGGCTGGCATCGCGCCAAATAGCAACGCGACGAGACACGCGCAGACCACACTGCGAGTCGATCTGACGATCATTGAGCTCCTCCCCCTCAAAGGGTGCAAATTACCGCTCGACTTGCAAAGTCCGACATGTAATGGGTTACAAGAGACACTGGTGTAACACGTCCTGTACGAAGGGTCAATCGTCACTTCGCATTGCGCAACGCGAGTTCGCAATGCGATACGAACCCCTCATTTTCCAGCGAAAACTGCGCATTTTAGCGCGTACCACCTCCTACCCCTGGCCGGTATAACCGGAGCCTCTGCATGGACCAAACGGACGCATCCTCAACCGTTCCCGTTTGCGTGATACGGACGTATTTCGCCGCCGTCGGCGCGAACGTGATGGTCGTCGAACCGGGTGTGCCATCCCCTTCGGCAACGCCGGTCCAGCTCGTGCCGTTCGTCGAGACTTCAACCTTGAACTTGCGTGGATAAGGCCCAGCCGGCACCACCGGAGCTGGCGGCGCACCAGCGGCGCCGGCGCAGCGGGACTGCGCCCCGTCCGCGTCCGCCACCCCCGAATCCGCCCCCGGCCGAGTTGAACTGCAACTCGGTGACGGTCACGGCTTCGGGCAGCTCGATCTGGAACCACATGCCTGGCTGCTGAGGTGCGCCGCTCGTCCACGACGCGAAGTTGAGCGCGCCGAGCGCTGTGGCAGTGTTGTGGCTCGCGCTCGCCTTCCACGTCGGCAGCACCTCGAGCGGCGCCGGCAGCGACGCCACGAGCTCGTCAACTTTCCAGAACGACTTCCGATCCGCCGTCGCCGCCCGCACCCGGGCGACGTCCGCCGGTGAGACGAAGGTGCCGACGTTGCCGAACGAGTTGCGCGTGTAGGACGCGATCGCCGCGACCCACTCATCGCGGTTCGTCCCCATGGGCGCCATGACGCCGGCGGCGTACGACCGGCCCTCGATCGGCCCGTCCATGCCGTGCAGCAGCGTTTTGATCACGTAATCCCGATGGCCCTGCAGGCGCACCGAGTTGGCGAGCGACGGCGCCATCGTGGTTCCCGGCGCCGCTCCCGGTTGCGCGGTGCCACGGCCGTCGTCGCCGTGGCAGGCGAAGCACACTTCCTTGTAAATCGCCTCTCCTCGCTCCATAACTGCGAGTTCGGCGGGCGTAAACGGCGGCGGTCCGCCACGGCCGCCGCGCCCGAAGGCGCTCGTCGGCGGCTTGAGAATCTGGTTGCCGATCTCCTGCACGCCGCGGGCGGTGCTGGCGGCCTGCGCCGCGCGCACGGTCTCGGCGACGTTCGGCGCCTTGAGGTAGTTGAGCGTCAGCAGCGCCTGGATGGCGACGTTGACGTCCTTGTCGATCCTTGGCCAGGGCCAACGCGCGGTAGTCGGCGTCGAACGTGCGATCGCCGGCCTTATAAAGCGTTTCGCTGGCGCGGATTGCCTGAATCCGCATGCGCGGGTTCGCGTCCTTCATCTGCGCGCGGGCGGTCGCCGCATCGAGCGCACCGAGGCCCTCGAGCGTCCAAAGTGCGTGGAAGCGTGCTAGCAGGTTATTCGACGATTTGACGATCTGCTGGAGCGCGGGCACGACCGACTTGTCCTGCTTCAGCACGAGCAGCTGCTGCGCGCTGTCCCGCCACCAGCCGTTCGGATGGCTGAGGTGCGCCACGAGCTGCGCCGGCGTCTCGTTCAGCATGCGCGGCTGCGTGCGGTTACGCTCCATGCCGTCGTAGCTCACCCGCCAGATCCGGCCGTGACCGAACACCTTGTCGAGCGCGTACTGATCGATGCGCGCGCGCAGGTAGGTGCCGGGGCCCGACCACGTCGCCTGCTGGATGATCCCGCGATACATGTCGGTGACGTAGAGCGTGCCGTCCGGGGCCGTCGTCATGTCCACCGGGCGGAAGAGCGGGTCGGTCGACTTGATGAACTCGTTCCAGAGGTAGGCGTTGCGCAGCTGCGTCAGGCCTTCGGTGACCACCGGGCGCACGCGGCGCACGATGCGGCCGATCGGCTCGCCGTAGATCAGGTCGCCGACGAGATCGGCGGGCAGGCGATCGCCGCGGTAGATGTCGTTGCCGGCCGAGCCGGTGACCTGGTTGAGCGATCCGTCCGGCATGCGAACCGCCCGCATGCCCGGCTGCATGTCGGCGACACGCACGGGCGCGCCCCACGGGATGTTGAAATCCTTCTCGAACTGATCGGGAACCGAGAAGCTGCCGTAATGGACCGGGAACTGGAAGTAGGAGGGCAGTCCGCTCGCGCCGCCCTGGAACCACATCTTGCCGTCGTTGTCCTGCGTGGCGCCCCACTGCGCGCCGTTTGGCGCGGTCGGCTCGCGGACGATGCCGTTCGGCGTCCAGCGGACGCGGAACGCATTGACGGTGCTGTAAAGCCAGTTGTCCATTCCCCAATAGAGGAACGCCTGCTGGTGCTCGACGTTGCCGGAGCGTCCGAAGTTGGAGGTGAAGAGCTCCTTCTTGTCGCTCACGCCGTCGTTATTCGTGTCGGTGAACTGCCACACCTCGTCGGCGTTCGACTCCATCGTCAAGACGCTGTTGGGGCCGAAGGGCATGACGAAGCGCGGGAAGACGAGCTTGTCGACGAAGACCGTGTGGCGTTCGTAGACGCCGTCGTTGTCGGCGTCCTCGTGGCGCGAGATGCGGCCGACGGGATCGAGCTCGCCCGTGGCATCGGCGTCCTGCATGTACCCGCGCAACTCGAGCACGAACATCCGGCCGTTGCCGTCGAAGGCAATGGCGCCGGGCTCTTTGATGTCGGGGTCTGAGAGGACGGGAGCGATGCGGTAGCCGGGCTGGAGGAGGAAGTGTTTCTGCTGTTCGGCGGCGGGGACGGGAAGGACGGGGGGCTGCTTGGTGAAGTCGGCGTCGACGTTGGCGGGGTCAGTAGCGCCGGGTCCTCCCTGGCCACCGCGCCCGCCCCGACCGCCGCGTCCTGCTTCTTGACTCTGCTGGCCCGTGTCCGGGCTGCCCCGCGGGCGCCTGTGCCGGCTGCTGCGCCTGTGTCTGTGTGTGTTTCGACGACGGGCGGGAAACTCGGTGGCGTAGATCAGCAACCCCGAGCGCCCAGACGCCGCTGCGTGCCCCAATCCTCGACCACCATTGCGCAATCCTCGCTTCCAAGACTCGTTCCGCTGCGCGGCGAGTACTCGGTGTTTCGAAGCGTAATGTCGTGTAACGGATTACAGGGAGGGGAATTGTGCATCAGGCGGGCGGACGTCAACAGCCGTTTCGCCTGACGAAACGTTATGAGCGGACGGCTGCCGGAGTCATTCAGAATTCAGGATTCAGGATTCAAAACGACGCCGGGGGCGAAATCCCGAGTTTTCTTATCGCGAAATGGGTTACCGACCAGAAATCGTGATCTGATACCAATCAAAACTTGCTGCGAAGAAACTTGAGCCCGTCCTGCGCCAGGCCGTCCTGGGTCGGCGCCAGCGGGCGCCAGATCGCGGCGGCGCGCGCGATCGATTTCACGGCGAGCGTGAACGACTCGATGACCGCCGGGCCCTGATAGTTGATGGCGCGGCACGCCTCGACGACTTCGTCCCACGGCGATGTGGCCCGATCCCGGGGCGCCGCGGTCGTTCTCGCACGCGTGCAGGTGCTTCAGCCGCGAGCCGGCCGACCGGATCGCGTCGCCAATCGACTGTTCCTCGATATTCATGTGGAACGTGTCGAGAAGAAGGCCGCACGCCGGATGATCGACGCGGTCGACGACCTCGATCGCCTGCGACGCGAGGTTGAGGAAGCTCGTCTCGAAGCGATTGAGCGGCTCGACGCAGATGACGACGCCGCGTTCGCCGGCATAGCGCGCGAGATCCTTGAGCTCGCCGACGAGCAGGTCGAGGTCCTTCTTGCGTTCGTCGGCCGTCGCCTGCCACGTGCGGCCGACCGCGCTATAGAGCGGTCCGACCACGTTGGTCGCACCGATCGTCTGCGCGGCGTCGATGCAGTGCTTCACGTAGGCGATCGCCGTTCGCGCGCACGCTGGCGTCGGCGTGCATGAGGTCACGGTCCGGGCTCATCGCGGCACAGACGCTCGTGCTCAGCCCGAGGTCCTTCACGATGCCCGCGGCCTTCTTGTAGTCGAGATCGCCCGTCCCTTCGATCGGCACCTCGAGCAGATCGAAGCCGAGCCGCGCCACGTGCTGCGCGATCTCGGGGAAGCGGTCGGTGGTGAGCGGGGACGTCCAGATCCAGCTGGTGATGCCGATGGGGTTCATGGTGGGGATACTCTACTGGGCTCAGTCAGGATCGCTGTTACGGGCTACGAATGCTGCACGATGACCACGATGTCACGAAGGCACGATGAATTCTGCCAGAACCTCGTGCCACGTGTCTCGAGCCATCGTGAGACCCGTCAGGACGTCGCATCCAGGCTCAGAACCGCGGAATCACGATCTTCTCGCCGTTCTTGAGCGCCGACTGGTGCGCGCAGATGCCGACCATCGTCCAGTTGACCGAGGTCTCGGCGTCGGGCATCGGCGGCCTTCTCGCCGACGCAGGCCAGCAGGAAGTTGTGGACGAGGTGCGGGTGCGAGCCGCCGTGGCCGCCGCCCTGAAGGAACGACAGGTGATCGGCGTCCTGGATCGCCGCCGGCTGCGTGAAGCGCTGGATCGGCTCCGGCAGCAGGTGCGCGTAGTCCGGCACCTTCACCCGCTCGGGAATCTGCGCTTCGGTCAGCGGCTTCGCCGCGGTGCTCTTGGTGTGGATGACCGGCTCTTCGTTCTCGACCTGCTGCCACTCGAATGATTTCTTCGAGCCGTAGACGTCGAAGCTCTCGCGGTACTGCCGCGCGGTCGCGAACAGACTGCGCGTGACTTCGGCCGCGACGTCCGAGTCGCGCAGCTTGAACGTCGCCGTCTCGATGGCGAACGGGCTGCCGTACTTGGGGATCAGGTGCTCGTCGATGCGGCCCGAGCCGTGGCAGACCACGTGCTCGGCGTGCTTGCCGAGGATCGCGAGGCATGGGCTGACACAGTGCGTCGCGTAGTGCATCGGCGGAAAGCCTTCCCAGTAGCCGGGCCAGCCGTCCATGTCCTGCTGATGGCTGCCGCGCATGAACTGGATCCGTCCGAGCTCGCCCTTGTCGTAGAGCTCCTTCGCGAACAGGTACTCGCGGCTGTAGACGACGGTCTCCATCATCATGTAGACCTTGCCGCTCTTGCGCTGCCACTCGACGAGCTGCTGGCACTCCTCGATCGTCGTCGCCGCCGGCACCGTGCTGGCGACGTGCTTGCCCGCCTTGAGCGCCGCGATCGACTGCGGCGCATGGTCCGCAATCGGCGAGTTGATGTGCACGGCGTCGACGTTGGGATCCTTCAGCAGCTCTTCGTAGCTCCTGTAGCGCGTCTTGATGCCGAAGCGATCGCCGACGGCATCGAGCTCCTTCTGGTCGCGCCGGCAGATCGCATACATCTCGGCGTTCGGGTGGCGCTGATAGATGGGAATGAACTCGGCACCGAACCCGAGGCCGATGATGGCGACGCGGATTTTTTTGTCAGTGGGCATAGCGGTTGTCTCTGTCTGGCTCTCGGGCTCAAGGCTCAGGGCTCTGGGAAGAGCCTTCCCCTCCCAATCGATCGATCGAGAGCTCAAGGCTCTTGCCTAGAGCCGAGAGCCTAAAGCCGAGAGCCGAACGTTTAGTGCGCCCCCCGTCCTCCGCGCCCTTGCGGCTGGACGACGTGCAGGATGCCGTTCATCACGCGCCAGTGCGCCGGGAACGTGCAGAGGTAGGGATAGTCGCCCGCGGCCGTGGGCGCGCGGAACTGGAATCTCGCGGTCTCGCCCGGCTCGACGAGCTTGGTCGAGAAGAGCACCTGCGGCATGTCCGGCACGTACTGCTGCGCCAGTCCCGACGGCGATTGCGCCAGCTTGTCGGCGGCGGTCCCGACGGCTTCGAGGGCCCCGGTGGCCCCGAGCACGAAGTTGTGCTGCATCGCGTCGGGGTTCGTGAACACGATCTCGACCAGCTGTCCGGGCGCGACCGTGAGCTCCGTCAGGTCGAACTTCAGCTGGCCGGGAACGGCGGTCAGGCGAAGCACGACATCGGGAGCCGCCGGCGCGACCGGCTTGAGCGCCGCACCCGCGGCGCCGGCGAGTCCACCGCCGGCGGTGAACGCTACGTGCGCTGCGAGCTCACCCGGCTTGGAGTAGAGCGTGCCGACATTGCTCTGCCGCTCGACGCGGTACTTCCACGGTCCGGCGATTGCCATCTTGCTGCCGCCGCCCTCGAGGAACATCTGCTCCGGCGTGCCCATGAAGCCACCGTCGTTGCGGCGCATTCTGGATGCGCACCGTGATCTGGTTCGCGCCCGGCTTGATGGTGCCGGCCGGGAGGGCGAACGACGGCGGCATGCCGCCGCGTCCGCCGCCGCCGGCGCCGCGGCCGCCGGCAGGAGGCGCCATCGCGAGGCCGTTCACCCAGACCTCGCCGGTGTTGCGCATCGCGCCCAACGAGAGCGTCGGCGTGCCAGTCGCGGCCGCCGCCGGCACGTCGATCGTACGCGTGAACCAGACGACGCCGTCGAAGTCCGGCAGGCCGCGCGACTCCCAGTTGCCGGGCACCTGCATGTCCTTCCAGTCCGCCGCGATGTCCTTGGCGTTGGGCAGGCGCCAGTCAGGCTTGAGCGCGCCGAGCCGCAGCGCGACCGGCAGCGAGTCGAAGGGCAGCGCCGCCTTGTCCGCCTTGTAGGCCGTCGTGAAGGCGGTCTTGTGCCGCAGCGCCGCGATGTAGAACGCGCGGCTCAGCCACTTGTCCGTGTAGTTGTCGGTCTTCTGGCTCTCGCGATAGAGCGCCTGCGAGATGTCGGCGGCTTCCGGCATCTCGGCGATGACGAGCGTCGCTGCCAGCCGCGTATGGAGATCCGCATCCTGGAGCACGTTGGCCGCCAGCATCGCGCGTCGCCGCCGCCGCGGTTTTCGGCAGCACCATCGCCGCCGCCTTGCGCACGCCCGCCGCGGGATGCTTCAGCGCCGCGACGGCCACCGGGTATGAGCTGCTGCTGGCCGCGTCGAGCTCGCCGAGTCCCTTGAGCGTCCAGAGCGCGTGCATCGCGCCGCCGTTGATCCCGATGGCGTCGAGCGACGTGTTCTTGACGAGCGCCTGCAGCTGCGGCACGAGATCCTTCTGGCCGCGCTCGACGATCAGCCGCTGCGCCGTCAGCCGCCACAACATGTTGTCCGACGCGAGCGCCTCGAGGAGGCCCGCGGTGTTCGTCGCGGAGAGCGACCGCTTCGGCGCCGCCGGCGCGCCCTTGTAGGCGACGCGGTAGATGCGGCCGCGCTGATGGTCGCGCAACGACGATTCGTAGGCGTTGCCGGTGCCGTTCGAAAAGCCCTGCGGCGTCGGGTTGTGCTGGATGATGAAGTTGTACCAGTCGGAGAACCAGACCGCACCGTCCGGCCCGACCTGCGTGTGCACGGGCGCGAACCACTCTTCGGCGCCCGCCGCCAGGTTCCACCCGTCACGCGTCACGAAGCCGGCGCCCTGCTTCTCGATGATGCCCTGGCCGATCACGTGCGCCGTCGGCTCGTTGATGAAGGCGATGCGGTTCCAGTACTCGCGCGGGAACGCGCGCGCGGTGTAGAGGTAGTGACCGGCGCCGGCGGTGTAGCCGCTGAACACGTCCACCTGCCGGATGTAGGGCGTCAACGGATGCACGGCATAGAAGCCGGCGATGCTCTGATACCCCGAGCCGACGCCGCGCTGGCCGGGCGTCGGCAATCCTTCGACGCCGTCGAAGAAGCGGTTGGGAATCGCCATGTGGAAGCTCGGATCGTTGTTCGCCGTCGAGCCGAAGACGTCGAACGTTTCGCTGAAGCCGAGGCCCCACGTGTTGTTGGTCGAGCCGGTCATGACCTCGAAGTCGCTGCCATCGGGCCGGAAGCGGAAGGCGGCCTGCGCGAACTGGAACTTCTTGCCGTTGATCTCGCCGTCGAAGCCGGAGTACCCGACCACGCCCCAGATGTAGTTGTCGAGGCCGTACTGCAGGTTCGAGAGCACGGCGTGCGTATCGCGCTGGCCCCAGCCCGTGCTCAGGATCTTCCGCTCGTCGGCCTTGTCGTCGCCGTTCGTGTCCTTGAGGAAGAGGATGTGCGGCGGCTGCGCCACGATCACGCCGCCGTTGGCGAACACCAGGCTCGTCGGGATGTTGAGGTGATCGGCGAAGACCGTGAACTTGTCGGCGCGGCCGTCGCCGTTGGTGTCCTCGAGGATGCGGATCCGGTCGTCGCCGGGATTGCCACCGAGCGCCTCGTTCGGGTAGTCGACGGTTTCGGCAATCCACATCCGGCCGCGCTCGTCGAAGGCAAACGTGATCGGCTTGACGATGTCGGGTTCGGTGGCGAAGAGGTCGAGCGAGAACTCGGCCGGAACCTGCACGAACTTCATCGCGTCTGTCGACCGGCGAACGGCAGCTGATACTTCGGCGCCGGGTCGCGGTTCTCGTAGTTCGGCACGCTCATGCCGTCGACGTAGTTGACCGGCGGCATCTTGAGCTGCTGGAACGCCTGCCGCGCCGGCTCGGGCACGCTCCAGACGACCGCGCGCTCGACGAGCGTCTGGAAGCCGGGGTTGTTCCAGGTCCGCTGATCGTGGCCGTAGGCGGTATAGAACACCTTGCCCTTGCCCTGATCGCGCACCCACGTCCACGGCGTGCGCCCGGTGCCGTCGACGCGCTCCATCAGCACCGTGCGGCCGGCCGCGTTCTGCTTCGTGAAGACGACGGTCTCATCCCAGGTCGCAAACGGCTGCACACCCTGCACCGCGGGGTGCGACGACTGGACGATCTCGGCCGTGAACTCGCCGCCGGTTCCCTGGCGCTGCGACTGCGCGCCGATGAGCATGGTGTAGCGCTCGGACCCGGCGAACATCTCTGACGCCGAGTGCAGCGCGACGAGGCCCTTGCCGCTCTCGACGAAGTCGAGGAGCGCCTTTTCCTGGTCGGGCGCGAGCGTCGTGTGGTTGCCGTAGATGATGATGGCGTCGTAGTACGCCAGCCGCTCGGCGGTGAGCGCCGCTGGCGAGAGCACCGCCGTCAGCTGGATGCCCTTGCGCGCGAGCGGCGCGCCGATCGACTGGTAGAGGCCGGCGGCGGGATGCGCCGTCTGATCCTGGCCGAGAAACAGCACTTTGAGCGGACGTCCGGGCGACGCGGCGGGTTGCGGGACCGTCTGCGACAGGCTCGCGGCGTCGGCGATCGGCAGCCCGGGCACGCGGGGAGACAGCGTGGCCAGCCACAGGGCCATCGCGCCAGCGACCAACAGAAAGAGTGATCGCGGTGCACGAGTCACGAATCGCATCAGCAGTGCCTTCCTCGAGTACCAGGGTGATGTGTGGAACCGGTTCGACGGCTCGCGATCTTAACGCAACCGCGATCGATCCGTGCCATCCATGGATCTTATAAGCCCAACAGCTTGCCTCATCCAAGCGGGCTGTGCTCTCATGCGCTCACTCCACGTTCACGGGGTTCAGGGTTCTGGTTCAGGGTTCAGGGGGTTCGATGAGGTTCGTGTGCGCTCTCCTTATTATGGCCGTGACGATCACTACGACCTTCGGCACCGGAGTGATTCATGCGCAGGCTCCGCCGCCGCCCGTCCCGCAGGCCAAGCCCAATCCCAACGCCGAGCCCGAGACGATGCTCCTCTGGCCCGACGGCGCTCCCGGTGCGCTGGGGAAAGAGGATGCCGATCGGCCAACGCTCACGATCTTCCGCGCCCGCCAGCCTTCCGGCGCCTCCGTCATCGTCGCGCCGGGCGGCGGCTATGGGGCGCTGGCCGCGAATCACGAGGGACGGCAGGTCGCGAACCTGCTGAACGCCGCCGGCGTGACGGCGTTCGTCCTCAAGTACCGGCTCGGGCCGAAGTACCGTCACCCGATCGAGCTCGGGGACGCACAGCGGGCCGATCCGCCTCGTGCGTGCGCGCGCGGCGGAGTTCGGGATTGCGGCGGATCGCATCGGGTTGATGGGCTTCTCGGCGGGCGGACACCTGGCGGCCACCGCCGGCACCCACTTCGATGCCGGCAAGGCCGACGCCACCGATCCGATCGAACGCGCTGGCAGCCGGCCCGACTTCCTGATCCTGGCCTACCCGGTCGTCTCGTTCGACCCCGCGATCACCCACAGCGGGTCGGTGAGGAACCTGCTCGGCGAGAATCCGGACCCGAAACTCATCGAAGATCTGTCAAACGACCTGCGCGTCACCAAGGACACGCCGCCGACGTTTCTCTTCCACACCAACGCCGACACCGGCGTGGTCGCCGAGAACAGCGTCCGCTTCTATCTGGCGCTGCGGCGCGCCAAGGTGCCGGCCGAGCTCCACATCTTCGAAAACGGCCCGCACGGCGTCGGCCTGGCGTTGGGCGATCCGGCCCTCGCCGCCTGGTCCACACTGCTGACGAACTGGCTCCGAGGACGAGGCCTCACCAAGTAAGCTCAGGGCTCAGGCTCGGGCTCGGAGCTGCTCGCCAGATTCTGGTCCGAGCCGAGCTTTGAGCCTTGATCTGGTCTGACCACTTTGCGGCGCGTGCCTGACGCCGCCGCATGTGTTTTGCGGGTCGAAATACGGCCCTGGCACCGGGCGCCGTCCCAGGCGACGTCCACCGGGCCATTTCCGGCGGTCAACCGCCCCAACCGGCGTGATTATCCCGGGCAAGGAGGCCCGGGACGCCTACGTCCGGACGGCCCGCCCGTTCCGGTTTGCGAAACAGGACGGCCGCCCCCGAAACTCGTTTTGTGGGCGTCAACGGACAGCGTATCCTGTGGCCGCACCGTAGAACCCACGATGTCTGCAGGCGCTCATTTTCTGGCGTTCGATCTCGGAGCCGAGAGCGGCCGTGCCATGCTCGGCCGGCTCCGCTCGGGCGTGCTCGACGTCAGCGAGGTGCACCGGTTCGTCAACGAACCCGTCCGCCAGAACGGATCGCTCCACTGGGACGTCCTCCGCATCTGGCTCGAGCTCAAGCAGGGGATGGAGCGCGCCGCCGCCGCGCCCGTCGACAGCATCGGCGTCGACGCCTGGGGCTGCGACTACGCGCTCGTCGGCGAGCAGGGCGTCCTCCTGCAGAACCCGTATCACTACCGCGACAAGCGCACGGACGGCATCATGGAGGCCGTGTTCGAACGCGTCACGGCCGACGAGATTTATGCCGTCACCGGCATCCAGTTCCTGCCGTTCAACACCCTGTATCAGCTGTACGCCGCCTGCCGCGCCACGCCGCGTCTCATCGACGCCGCCATTTCCTTCGGCACCATCCCCGACCTCGTGAACTACTGGCTCACCGGCGAGATGACCGCCGAGTTCACCAACGCCACGACGACGCAGTTCATCGACGCGCGGACGCGGCAGTGGGCGACCGACCTGCTGCAGGTGCTGGACGTGCCGACGCGGATTCTCCCGCGGGTGGTCGAGGCCGGAACGCTCGTCGGCTACGTCGGCGCCGACGCGCATCCCTCGCTCCGCGGCACGCGGGTCGTCGCGCCCGCCTGCCACGACACCGGTTCCGCCGTGGCCGCCGTGCGCGCGGATGGCCACCGCGCGTTCCTGAGCTCGGGGACGTGGTCGCTGCTCGGCACCGAGCTCCACGCGCCGGTGATCACGCCGCGCGCCCGCGAGCTCAACTTCACGAACGAGGGCGGCGTCTGCGGCACGACGCGGCTGCTCAAGAACATCGCCGGCCTGTGGCTGCTGCAGGCCTGCCGGCGCAACTGGGCGGAGCAGGGCCACCACTTCGCCTACGACGAGTTGCTCGGTCTGGCCGCCGAGTCGCGGCCAGCCTTCCGATCGCTCTTCGATCCCGACCATCCGACGTTCCTGCACCCGCGGAGCATGGTGTCGGCCATCGGCGACTACTGCCGCGAGACCGGTCAGCCGGAGCCTGAGGGGCCGGCCGCGTACGCGCGTGCCATCCTCGAAAGCCTGGCGTTCAAGTACCGCATCGTCCTCGAATCGATGGAAGAGCTGACCGGCACCGCGATCACCGAGATTCGCATCGTCGGCGGCGGCTCGCGCAACCGGCTGCTGAACCAGTTCACGGCGGACGCGACCGGACGGTCGGTCGTGGCCGGGCCGGTCGAAGCGAGCGCGCTCGGCAACATCGCCATGCAGATGGTGGCCACCGAAGCCGTGTCGTCGCTCGCCGAGGCGCGGCGGATTATCGAACATTCGTTCCCGGTCGAGCGCTTCGAGCCTGTCGCGCCGGACGCGTGGAACGCACACTATCGACGTTTTTCGGAATACCTGGAGCCGACCTGTGTCTGAGACCCCGACCCTCGAAACCACTTTCCTCAAGAACCTCTGGGACGCCCGCGAGGCGGCTGCCCTCGCCGCCAAGCCGCTGGAGCTCCTTCGCTATCGTTCGAACCTGCTCGGCGCGGACCTCAGGATCACGAACTTCGGCGGCGGGAACACGAGCTCGAAGTTCGACCTGCCCGATCCGCTGACGGGCGAGCCGCGGCGCGTGATGGCGGTCAAGGGCAGCGGCGGCGATCTGGCGTCGATTGGCGCCTCCGGGTTCGCCGTGCTCTACATGGACAAGCTGAACGATCTCGTCGGGCGGTATCGGGGCGAGGCGCACGAGGACGAGATGGTGGGCTATTACCCGCTCTGCGCCTTCGGCGAGAACCGCGTCGCCGCCTCGATCGACACCGCGCTCCACGCCTTTCTCCCGTTCCCGCACGTCGATCACCTTCACCCCGACTGGGCGATCGCCCTCGCCGCGAGCGCCAACGGGCAGCAGAAGCTCGACGAGTTCAACAAGAAGTACGGGCGCCGCATCGCGTGGGTGCCCTGGCAGCGGCCCGGATTCGAGCTCGCGCTGATGCTGCGGAAGGCGGTCGAGGCAAACCCGGGGTGCGATGGGATCGTGCTCGGCGGACACGGCCTGTTCACGTGGGGCGAGACGCAGGAAGAGGCGTATCTCAGCAGCATCAAGACCATCGATCAGATGGGCGAGTTCGTGCAGGATCACGGCCAGCGCGCGGGCAGTCCGCTCTTCGGCGGCGCGACGGCCAAGACGGCCGCGAACCGCGCGGCGCTCGTCAACGGCATCCTGCCGTATCTGCGCGGGGCGGTGTCGTCGAACCGGCGCGTGATCGCGCACTACGATGGCGGCGAGGACGCGATCGCGTTCGCCAACGCCAAGTGGGCGGAGTCGCTCTGCCAGATGGGCACGAGCTGTCCCGATCATTTCCTGCGCACCCGCATCTCGCCGCTGTACGTGCCGTTTGACGCCGCGACCGACGCGCTGCCGGCGCTCAAGGCGCGCATCGCCGAGCGGCTGGTGCAGTATCGTCAGGACTACGCCACCTACTACAAAGCGCATGCGCTCCCGGATTCGCCGGCGCTGCGCGATTCGAATCCCTCGGTCGTCGTGATTCCCGGGCTCGGCCTCTTCGGCTTCGGCAAGGACAAGCGGGAAGCGCGGATCACCTCGGAGTTCTTCGTCAACGCGATTCACGTCATGTCGGGCGCGAACGCGCTCGGCGCCGCGGCGGCGGACAAGGCGAAGGGTGCGCCTCCCCAGGCGCGGCATCCCGGACAGGCGGCCGACTTCAAGAGCTTCGAGAACTACGTCGCGCTGCCGCGGTCCGAGGCCTTCAAGATCGAGTACCTGGGCGCTCGAGGAAGCCAAGCTCCAGCGCATGCCGCCCGAGCGCGAGTTCAGCCGGAAGATCGTCGTGGTCGTCGGCGGCGCGAGCGGCATCGGCAGGGAAGTGGCGCTGCAGATCGCCAAGCGCGGCGGTCACGTCGTGGTCGCCGACATGAACGTCGCGAGCGCCGAGGAGGCCGCGAAAGAAGCGGCAGGGCTCTCGTCGAAGGAGATGGTCCTCGCGACCGCGCTCGACCTGACGTCGCGGGACAGCATCGCGGCCGCGTTCCGCGCCACGGTCGATCGCTTCGGCGGCATCGACGCGATCGTCAACACCGCGGCCATCTATCCGACGCCGGCGCCGGGCACGCCGCCGGAGGAGACATGGGCCAAGGCGATGCACGTCAACGTCACCAGCAACTACGTGCTCGCCGACGAGGCCGCGAAGATCCTCAAGGATCAGGGGCTCGCCGCGTCGATCGTGCTCACGAGCTCGGCGAACGCCGTCGTGCCCAAGTTCGGCAGCGAACCCTACGACGTCAGCAAGGCGGCCATCAACCACCTGATCCGCGAGCTGGCGATGGGCCTTGGCCCGCTCGTCCGCGTCAACGGCATCGCGCCGGCGACGGTCGTCGCCGGGTCGGCGATGTTCCCGAAAGATCGGGTGATGGTGTCGCTCAAGAAGTACGAGATCGCGTTCGACGAATCAGAGTCGGTCGAAAGCCTCAGATCGAAGCTCGCCGAGTTCTACGCCCGGCGCACGATCACGCGCCGGCCGATCCTGCCGGTGGATTGCGCCAACGCGATCTGCTGGCTGGCCGGCGACCAGAGCGCCAAGACGACAGGGCACGTGATCCCGGTGGATGGCGGGATTGCCGGAGGCGTTCCTGCGCTGAGCCTGGATTGAGGTCAGGTCACGATCACGAGTGCCACGATCACATCACGATGGGCACGAAGAAACGATGGACACGATGATTCTTCCTGAAAGATCTCATCGTGCGCATCGTACCATCGTGGTCATCGTGAATCTGGCGTCTGACGCAGCAGGCCGAGTTCCTCTACCGCGCCGCCACCTGCATCAACCGATCGTTCGGGTAGATGTGGTCGACGGTTTCCGGCGTGACGAGCTGGTGCTTGACGAAGACGGCCGGCGGAACCGGCCGCCGGTGCAGGATGTCGAGCGCGACGGCCACGATTTCGGTGCCGTACTTCTCGGGAAAATACGCCACCGAGCCGATGAGGCGGGTGCCCACCTCGCGCAGTTCGGCGCGTCCTTCTGGTGACGCGTTCTGCCCCATGACGGCGCAGCTCTCGGCCCGTCCGGCCTCCTGAAATGCGCGCAGCGCGCCGAGCGCGCTCGGATCGTTGATCGCCCCCACCAGCAGCCGGCGCGACTTGGACGTGCGCAGGTGCTTACGCATCGCCTCGAAGCTCGGGCCGAGGTTGCCGTCGCCGTCGAGGTAGGTGACGCGGCAGTTCTCGAGCTGCGGGTAGACCTCTTTCATGCCCACGAGCATGCCCGTCAGGCGCATCTTCGGGAGGCTGCCGGCGCGTTGCAATGCGATCATCGCAATCTCGTCCACTTCGCCCGGCCAATGTTGCTTCGACCATCGCCCCAGGTACCGCCCGCCGATGAGGCCGGCCTCGTAGTTGTTGGCGCCGAAGTAGGTCGCGCCCGGATGCGGAATCTCGATCGCGATGAGCGGGATGTTCGCTTCGCGGTACTTGGCGGCGACAATCGGCGCCACGTGCTCGTCGGTCTGGAACTCGATCACCAGATCGACCTTCTCGCGTACGAGGACGTCGGCATTGCGCTGCGCGATCTTGGGGCTGTAGCGGTTGTCGACCGAGATGAGCTCGATGCCCTGAGCGGCCGCGGCGCGCTGCAAGCCGTCGGAGATTTCCTTCGAGAACTGGTAGTCGGTGCCCTGCGCCGCGTAGCCCAGCCGATAGGGCTTCTGGCGAAACGGCCGCACGTACGATCGATACAGGTTCTCGCCGACCTTCTCGATCATCCCGCAGCGCTCGAGGGTGTAGAGGAGACGGAAGGCCATGCTCTTGGGGAGCCCGCTGCGGGCAACGACTTCACGAAGCGGGAGCGCTTCCCCGGACGAACGGAATGCGGCCAGCACCTCGGACGAGTGCATGACCGACTTCACGAGGTAGGGGTCGCGCGACGGCGGCTTCGGCTTCATGGACATACCTCGAGCACGTTCCGCGTTCCTCATTGCGAAACGTTTCGAAGCATAGCATGACGGCGATGCGGGTTGCAAAACGGCCAAATAAGGCCAGTATTCGCATTTTGCCGGCTCAGGCCGGCCTGTTACCCGTTTTGCTCGTGTTTTGCCGTGCGGGACGGTCTTCCGGGTTCAGAGGATCAGGGATCAGTGGTTCAGGGTTCGGGTTCTCAGGAATCGGGCGAGCACCGGATTCCCTGAACCCTGAACCCTGAACCACTGAACCCTGAACCTCGTCACAGCCGCGGCAGCGACAACCCTCCATCAACGTGTATCACGCTGCCGGTCGCATACGGCAGGTCGCCGCGGACGAGGGTCGCGACCGCGCGGCCGACATCGTCGGGTTGACCCCACCGTTGCTCGGGTACGAGGCCGTCGGCGATGCGCTGGTCGTACATCTGCACGCACGCCGGCGGTCATGTCGGTGCTGATGATCCCCGGCCGGATCTCGAAGACGGGAAGATTGTGAGGCGCGAGCCGCACGGCGAAGAGCTGGGCGGTCATGGCGAGGCCAGCCTTGCTCACGCAGTACTCGCCTCGGTTGGGCGAGGCCATTTCGGCCGAGACCGATGTGACGAAGACGATCGCGGCGCGGAACGCCGGGTCGCTCTTGCGCCGGGCAATCATGTCGCGCGCCACCGCCTGGGTCAGGAAGTACGGGCCCTGCAGGTTCGTGCGTATCAACTCCTCGAAGCTCTCTTCGGTCGCTTCGAGCAGATCGGCGCGGACTCGCGGCGCGCGGCCGGCGTTGTTGATGAGGGCGTTCAGCGCTCCGTGCCGTGCACGCACCGCTTCGACGAGCGCGCCGCGCGCCTCGCGGCTCGAGACGTCGGCGGCGACGTAAGTGACGCTGCTGCCCGACGTCTGGAGTTCGGCGACGACCGGCGCGACCTCGGCGGCGGGTCTGAGTCCGCTCAGTACCAGATCCCATCCCTCGCGGACGAGCGCGCGCGCGATACCGAGTCCGATCCCTCGGGTGCCGCCGGTGATTAGGGCGACGGGGCGGGTGATGGCGTAAGGCTCAGGGCTCGATGGCTCAGCGGCTCAGAGCAAGAGCTTCGAGATCTTACTCCGAGGTTTTGCCTGAGCCCTGAGCCTCTGAGCCCTGCGGCCCGGCCCGTAAAACGCTAGATACGTCCCGTTCTCGGCGAGCCGCTTCACGTACAACGCGGCCTCGCGCGCGTGGTAGTCGCCCCACTGGCTCGACTCGCCACGCGGCAACGCGGGCGCCGGCCGGAACGTGATCCCAGCCGTTTGGCCAGTGATACACCGAGTGGAGCAGCAGCCCCTGATGGCTGGCGTCCTGGCTCAGGTACGGGCCGGCCTCGTCGAAGAGCGTGTCGAGCACGCGCAGTCCGGCCTGCGTGTAACGCGATCCGTCCTCGCCGCGCTCGGTGAGGAGACGGCCGAAGCGAAGCAGGCCCTGCGCTCCAATGGCCGCGGCCGAGCTGTCGACGGGCTCGCGATCGTTGAAGGGATCGGACGCGCGGCTGCCCCAGTCGCCGAGTGCCGACAGCCCGGGCGCGCCGGTGTCCCAGTAGGGGATGCCATCGGCGCAGGCGGCCGAATCGATATAGAAGTCGCACGTGGCGCGCGCCGCGTCGAGGAGCGCCGGCCCGGCGCTCGCGGCTCCCGACGACTGGGCGTCGTCGGCGGTGAGCGTCGAGAGGAACTCGAGCTGCTCGGCAAAGCCCAGCATGGCCCACGCGAGTCCGCGCGTCCAGGTGCTGAAGGGCGAGTAGCCCTGCTGTGTGCTCGGGCCCCGATACGTGCCGTTGGCGACGTTGAAGAGGCTCTCGTGCGCCACGCGCCCGCGCACGTCGTACGGTCCGCCACTGCGCGCGTAGAACACGTTGTGCTGCGCAGTCGCCTGCGCGTGCTGCACGAGCCGCGCGAGGAGGTTGACCTGCGCGTCCTGTTCCTCCACCAGGCGGTGGCCGAGCAGGTGCGAAAGCGCGAGCGCGCGCAGCGATCGGATGGTGTCGACGAAGAGCGAGTGCGCGCCGTTGAACGAATAGATGTAGCCGCCGTCGGGCAGCGTCGTCCAGCGGCGCGCCTGCACGGCCCCGCTGACCTTGAGCGCGAGGGCGTAGAACCGCCGCTCCCACTCGCTGGCGTCGATGCGTCCCTCGACCGCCATGCGCCACAACGCGCCGTAGGTACTGACGTTGTTGAAGCCGTGATCGTGGACGCCGACGTGGGTGAGGTGCGGCGCCATCCGCGTCAGGGTGCGCTCGCGGCCGAGCTCGAGAAATTCCCGCTCACCGGTGGCGTCGAACTGGAGGAGCGAGGAGCCGTACTGAAACCCTTCGGTCCATTCCGTCCACCCACGAGCGGTGTATCGGCCCTCGACCGTGAAGACAGGGGCGCCGTCGCCCGGCCGCGACGACTGTTCGATCGAGCGGATCTTGCCGGCCGACAGGGCAAACAGCCGGTCGATTTTCGGCACGAGGTCCGTCGGAGTGCGCGTGCGATCGATGCGAATCATGTGGTCGGCAGGCCTCTTGGGGTGACCGTCACCCAGCGGGGGCATATCATATATGATCCGTTGACATCGGCCGCCATGCGGCCAATACTCTCTCCCCGGGCCCCATGCCCCAACCCGACTCCCTCACCCCCGTTTCGGCTTCGTGTTCCGGGCTTCCGCCTGCGGCCGCGGGGGCTTCAGCGGAAGGCCCGCGGCGCGACCCGGCCTCGTTGCGCAGCCGGCGCGACTTCCTGACCGGCATTCCCGGCCGCCCCCTCCCCGACGACGACTATTGGATCAGGGTGCACCGGCGGGCGATGGCGTGCCGGTTCGAGATTACGTTGGCGAGCGGAGACGCGGCGTCGGTGCCAGCGGCCCGCGCAGCGCTGAACGAGATCGACCGCATCGAGGACCAGCTGAGCGTGTTTCGCGAGGCGAGCGTCCTCAGCCACCTCAACCGGTGTGCCGCCCACGAGGCGGTCGAGGTCGACGGCGATCTGCTCGACCTGCTGGTCGAGTGTCGCGAGCTTGCGCGCGCCACCGGTGGCGCGTTCGACGTCACGTCGACACCGCTCAGCCGGTGCTGGGGGTTCCTCGCCCGCGACGGGCGCGTGCCTTCGCGAGAAGCGATCGAAAAGGCCCGCGCGCTGCGTGGGGTTTGACGCCGTCAACCTGGCGGCTCTCGACGGGGCGCGACCGACCGTGCGCTTCGAGCGCCCGGGAATCGAATTGAACCTCGGCGCGGTTGGCAAAGGGTACGCCCTCGATCGCGTCGCCCGCGACATGCGCAGGTCCGGCGTCGCCCACGCGCTGCTCTCGGCGGGCTGCAGCAGCCTGTTGGCGATCGGTGGCCGTGATGCCGGCTGGCACGTTACCGTCGTCTCGCCGGGACAGACCGCGGGAGGCGCCGACCGTCTCCTCGCTGACGTCTGGCTGCGCGACGCCGCGCTCGGCACGAGTGGCGCCGGCGAACAGTTCGTCATCGCCGATGGCACCCGCTACGGGCATGTGATCGACCCTCGCACCGGCTGGCCCGCCTCGGGCGTGCTGAGCGCCAGCGTCATCACAGCAAGCGCCGCCGTCGCCGACGCGTTATCGACAGCATTTCTGGTTGGCGGCCCCGAGTTAGCCGAACGCTATTGCGCCACGCATCAAGGCGTGATGGCACTCGTGACGCCGGATGACGGTTCAGAGACGCTGGTATTCGGACAATGTGACGGCGGGATCGTGCGGTCGAGCGAATGACCGGCCTCCAACAGATGGCGCTCGTCGTGCTCCGCACCCTGATTGGGTGGCACTTCCTCTACGAGGGCTACACGAAACTGCTGCAGCCGGCGTGGGGCCGTGCCGGTGCTCCGGTGGCGGCATGGTCGTCGGCGGGTTACTTGAAGGCCGCGACGGGGCCGCTTGCGGACGTCTTTCACTCGCTTGGGAATGCGTCCTGGATCGGCACGCTCGACCTCATCGTCGCGGCGTTGCTCGTGGCCGTCGGCCTCAGCTTGATGCTCGGCTTCTTCACGCAGGCCGGCTGCGCCGGTGCGCTCGGCCTGCTGGCGATGTTCTACCTGTCGGCGATTCCCATGGGCCTCCCCGAGGCGAGGGCCGAGGGCACGTACCTCATCGTCAACAAGAACCTCATCGAGGCTGCGGGAGTGGTCGTGCTGGCAGCGTTTCGCACCGGCCGCATCGCCGGGCTCGATTCTTATTGGGCGTTGCGCCGTGCCGGATCGGATCGGCGGGCGTCTCCCGCGCCCGCAGAGAATCACGATCTGACCCCAACGAGGGCTCTATGAACCTGACGCCCGAACAAGTCGAGCAGGGACGTCGCAATTTTCTGAAGGTGCTCGCCGGCACGCCAGCGCTCGCGGCGCTCGGCGTTTCCGCGGCGCTCAAAGGACCCGTGCCTGGCGGCCCCATCCGTGTGGGATTTGTCGGCGTCGGCAGCCAGGGCCGATCGCTCCTCGGCAACGTCGATCCGGCGTTTGCCGAAGTACGGGCCCTCTGCGACATCAACCCCAACAGCCTCAAGGCCGCCGACGAGGTCATGAGCCGCAACTCGTGGCCGCCGGCCCGGCACTACGCCGACTGGCAGGACATGCTGCAGAAGGAAGATCTCGAGGCGGTCATCATGGCGCCGCCGCTCTGGGCGCACGCCGATATCGCGGTGGGCTGCCTCGACGCGGGCAAGCACGTGCTGTGCGAGAAGATGATGGCGTGGGACGTGCCGAGCTGCGAGCGCATGCGCGACGCGGCGCGCAAGAACAACAAAGTGCTCGAGATCGGTTACCAGCGCCTGTCGAGCCCGATGTATCAGGCGGCCTACGACGGCATCCTCCAGACCGGCGTCCTCGGCGACATCTATCACGTCCGACTGGCGTGGCACCGCAACGGCTCGTGGCGGCGCAAGGGCGACGCGCCCGCTCCCGACTACAATCCCTCGAAGTGGGGATATCCCGACTGGGATCACCTTCTGAACTGGCGCTTGTACTGGAAGTACTCGCAGGGGCTGATGGCCGAGCTCTGCAGCCACCAGATCAACGCCGCCAACTGGTTTCTCGGCGCCGCCCCGGACGCGGTCATCGCCTCCGGCGGCGTGTATCGCTTTCCTGAAGGCAATCGCGAGGTCTTCGATCACGTGTACGCGACCTTCGACTATCCCGGTGGCCGGACGGCCATGTTCTCGTCGATCGAGTCGAACGCGTTCGACGACTACTACGAGATGTACATGGGCACCAAGGGGACGCTCATCATGAACCGCGAGCAGGACGCGCTCCTCTTCGAGGAGGGCAGCGCCGCAAGCCGGGCGACGGCGGTCGAGACGACGCCACGGACGGCGGGCCCCGCGGCGCAGTCGTCCGAGACGATGAGCGGCAATACGCGGCAGGCGTCGGCGCCGGCGGCGGCGCAAGGCGTGGCCGGGCAGCCGAACGTGCGCGTGCGCGGCTCGCGCATCATGATTCAGCGCTTCTGTTCGGCCGTCCGCGTCGGCACGCCGCTCTCGTGCGGCGCCGACAAGGCGTTCGATTCCGCCCGGGCCTGCATCCGCGCCAACGAGGCCATCAAACAGAAGGCGCGGTTGACGATATGACCCCCAACGCACTCAAGCTCGCCTCGTCGCTCGCGGCCGCGGGCAAGGCCGGCCACCTGACCAAGCAGCAGTTCGTCTACACGACGCTGCGCGAGTCGATCATTCGCTGCGAGCTCGGTCCGGGCACGCGTCTCGTCATCGACGACCTGGCGCGGCAGTTCAAGGTCAGCATCATCCCGGTGCGTGAGGCGCTCCGCTTCCTGCAGTCGGAAGGGCTTGTCCTGAGCGTCGCTCACGTCGGCGCGACCGTGGCGCCGATCTCGCGCGCTTCGGTGGTCGAGGTGTTCACCCTGCTCGAAGGCCTCGAGGTCGTCGCGGCGCGCGTGGCGGCCGAGCGGGCGACCCCGGCCGATTTCGAGACGCTGGCCGGGTTCGTCACCGAAATGGATCGCGCCCTCGAAGCCGGGTCGCCGCTTCACTGGGCCGAGATCAACACGCGCTTCCATCTGGCGATCAGTCGTCTGGCCGACATGCCCATCCTGCATGACATGATGCAGCGCGCGGTCGACTACTGGGATCGCGTGCGCCGCTTCTATTTCCGCGACGTGCTCATCCACCGGACCCGGCTCGCCCAGGCCGAGCACCGCGCTATGCTCGTCCAGATGCAAGCCCACGAGATTCCCGCGCTCGAGGAAACCATCCGCAACCACAACCGCGGGGCGCTCGCCGCCTACATGGCTCATCTCGAAGGCGTCGTCGATCACGACAAGAAGCGGGAGCGTCCCGCGTGAGTGATGGCGCGATATGTTCGCGTCGCGGCGCTCAAGAACGCCGCTCTCCTCAGGCGTCACCTCGAGTCGGGCGGCATCGATCTCGGCTTCGACGATGCGCTCGTGCCGGCAGCCGAGTCGCCGTTCGGGCAACCGTTCGTCGACGGATCCGTGCGCGTCGGCAACCGGTTCTGCGTCCTGCCGATGGAAGGTTGGGACGGCACGACCGCCGGCGAACCGAGCGACCTGACGCGCCGGCGCTGGCAGCGTTTCGGCGCGAGCGGCGCCAAACTGATCTGGGGCGGGGAAGCCGTCGCCGTCCGTCACGATGGCCGCGCCAATCCGAATCAGCTTCTGATGTCGGAGCGCAACCAGCCGGCGCTGGCGTCACTCCGCGACGAGCTCGTGACCGCGCATCGCGCCCGCTTCGGCGCCAACGCCGACAGCGACCTCTATCTCGGCCTGCAGCTGACGCACTCGGGCCGCTTCTCGCGTCCGAACGTGTGGAACCGGCCCGAGCCGCTCGCGGCGCACGTCAATCCAGTCCTCGACAAGCGCTTTCCCGGCGGCGTCCCGCTGATGACAGACGACGAGATCGATCGCCTGATCGACGACTTCATCGATGCCGCCCGGCGCGCCTACGACATCGGCTTTCAGTTCGTCGACATCAAGCACTGCCACGGCTACTTCGGGCACGAGCTGCTGAGCGCGCGCGCCCGCGACGGCCGGTACGGTGGCAGCCTCGAGAACCGCACCAGATTCCTCACCTCGGTCGCCGACGGCATTCGCGCGGCGGTGCCGGGGCTCGGCATCGGCGTTCGACTGTCGGTCATCGACAGCGTGCCCTATCGCAAGACGGCCGACGGCCCGGGCGAGCCCGAGACCAACGCCGACGGTTATCGCCACGGCTTCGGGGTCGTGGAGAATGCCGAGCTCGATCGAGCGGTGCTCGACCGGTCGCTGACTGAGGGACGCGAGTTCCTCCGGGTCCTGCAATCCCGCGGCATCCGCTGGGTGTGCCTGACCGCCGGCAGTCCGTACTATTGCCCGCACGTCGTCCGGCCCGCGCTCTTTCCGCCCGCCGACGGTTACGAGCCACCCGAGGATCCGCTGCGCGGCGTGGCGCGGCAGATTCGCGTTACGGCGATGCTCAAGTCGGAGTTCCCCGACCTGGTCTTCGTCGGATCCGCGTACACCTATTTACAGGAGTGGCTGCCGAACGTGGGCCAGTACACGCTGCGCCATGGCATGACCGACTTCGTCGGCCTCGGCCGCATGATGCTCTCGTATCCCGAGCTCGCGGCCGACGTGCTCGAAGGCAAGCCCCTCACGCGCAAGCTCGTGTGCCGGACGTTCAGCGACTGCACGACGGGCCCGCGGCTCGGTCTCGTCTCGGGCTGTTACCCGCTCGACCCGCTTTACGTCGCGCATCCGCACGCGGCGGCCCTCAAAGGATCGAAGACCCCGGCAAACAAAGGGGCTGAGGCCCCGACAAGCCAAGGGGCCGAGGCCCCGCCAAGCAAAGAAACGAAAGCGCCCGTTCGGCCATGAACCGCCATCCCGACGAGCGTTCCAGGCAGATCGTCGCCGTCCTGACGGCCTTTCTCTCGCTCTTTGCCGTCGTCGGCTTCGCCTTGTACGGCCTTCCGCGCTTCTATCCATATTTCGTGCAGGAGCTCGGCTGGACGCGGCAACAGGTGACGTCGGGGAACGCCTACAGCAAGATCTTCGTCGCGCTGGCGTTCGGGTTTCTCGCCGGGCGGCTGGTGGACCGGTTCGGCCCGCGCCGGCTCATGCTCGGCGGCATCGTCATGGCCGGAGGTGCGCTCGTCGGCCTGTCGTATGTGACCAGCCTCGGCGCCTTCTATTTCTTCTACACCTTCAACGCGCTCGGCTACGTGTTCGGCGGGCCGCTGCCGAATCAAGTCCTGCTCTCGCGCTGGTTCGACAAGGGCCGCGGTAAGGCGATGGGGATCGCCTATCTTGGCATCGGCGTCGGGGGGGCGCTCGTTCCGCTCCTCGCGTTCACGTTGACACAGGCGTGGGGCTGGCGCGGCGCGCTTCGCGTCCTCGGTTTTCTGATGATTGCGATCGCCCTGCCCATGGCGTACTTCGTCCGCGAGCCGGCACGGGCCGCGAGCACCGTCGCGTCGGCGATCTCGCTGCCGTCGCTCAAGAACATCCTCACCCGGCCGGCGTTCTACTTCCTGATGCTCGGCAGCATGGCGTCGATCGGCGCCGTCGGCGGGACGATTCAGAATCTGGCGCTCTATCTGAGCCTCGATCGCAAGCTGCCCCAGGTCGAGATCGACACGACGCTCTCGATCATCCTCGCGGGCAGCGTCATCGGCCGCCTGACGATGGGCTGGCTCGCGGACCGCTGGCCGAAGAAGCACGTGATGTTCCTGGTCTACGTCATCGTGGCGCTGTCGATTCCGTTGTTGGTGTACGCGCCGACCACGACGACGCTCAAGATCTGCGCGTTCCTGTTCGGCATCGGCCTCGGCGGGGACTACATGATCATTCCCCTGATGGCCGCCGAGCTCTATGGCGTCGCCATCCTCGGCCGCGTCATGGGTATCGTCCTCACCGCCGACAGCGTGTCGGAGTCGCTCGTCCCGATGCTCGTCGCGTCGATGCGCGACTGCGACCGGGAGCTACACGTCGGGCTTCCTGGTGCTCGTCGTCCTGGCGGCGATCGGCGCCGTGGCGGTCGCCATGCTGCCGCGATCGGGTCAGCAGCGCTGATCACGGAACACGGATCACACGAACATCTCAACGGGACGCGGATCGCGGATCACGTCAGGTTCACGGGACGCGGATTACGCGGATCGCTGTCAGGTTTGACGGGACGCGGATTGCGCGGATCGCTGTCAGGCTCGACGGGACGCGGATAACGCGGATCGCCGCATGGTTGGACCGGAGCGCGGAAACGTCCCAGCCATCGTTCCCTGTCCAGATGGACACAGGACATCCGCGGAATTGCCTCTCGTGAAACGTACGTGATCTGCGAAAATCTGCGTCTCGTGAACCTGACGTGATCCGCAGAATCCGCGTCCCGTCAGACCAGACAGTTATCCGCGAGATCCCGTGAAATGTGACATTAATCCGCGATGCGCGTCGCGGTGAAAAACAGCCATGACCCGCGACAAGGTCTCTCTGCGACTCTATTCAGCCCGTCAAGCGCGAATCGGATCGATGCGGGTCGCTCGCGAGCGTGAGACGGCCGTGAGCGTGAAGTCTGGCGCGTTGACCAGGACCCTGACCGCGTAGCGAACGTCCTGAAGGAGCCCTCGTCCCTTTCAGCATCCGGTTCAGCTCTCGCGCTTGCCGTGCAGCAGCATCTCGAGCGCGTGGTCCATCGAGCCGGCGGGCGTGATCGTGCCGGCGTTGATGAAGAAGATCTCGTCGGCGTTGGCGATCGTGTTGAGGCGATGCGCGATGATGACCTTCGTCGTCGACGCCGGCAGCTTGGCGAGGATCTGCTCGAGCAGCTGCTCGGTCACGGTGTCGACGTTGGCGGTGGCTTCGTCGAGGATGAGAATCTCGGGATCGCGCAGCACGGCGCGCATGAAGGCGATGAGCTGCTTCTGTCCCAGGCTGATGGCCTCGCCGCTCGACGTCACCTTCGTGTCGAGTCCCTGGTCGAAGCGCGCGACGCAGGTCGCCGAGGTTGTGCTCGGCCAGGAGGCGCAGCAGTTGGTCGTCGGAGTAGTCGGCATACTGCCGATGTCCGTAGAGGATGTTGTCGCGGATGGTGCCGGTGAAGAGGAACGGCTCCTGCAGGATGAAGCCGATCCGCCTGCGCCCGTTCCTCGGGCTCGTAGGAGCGGATGTCGCGGCCGTCGAGCAGCACCCGCCCGCGCGTCGGATCGTAGAGCCGCGCCATCAGCGCGGCGGTCGTCGTCTTGCCGCCGCCGGTCGGGCCGACGAGCGCGTAGGTCTTGCCGCGCTCGAGCGCGAACGACGCGTCGTGCAGCACCTCGCCGCTCGCCCGGGTAGCTGAAGCCGACGTGCTCGAAGGCCAGCAGCGCGCTGCTCTCTCGTGCGGCGTCGCGCGCCCGCACCGGCATGTTCGATTCGAGCGCCAGCACCGCAGGAGATGCGGTCGAGGCCGGCGAGCGCGAGCTGGAACGAGGCCCACACCGCCGCCAGCTGCCGCAGCGGCAGGTAGAAGCTGTTGACGTAGAGCAGGAAGCCGATGAGCAGGCCGATCGTCACCGAGCCCGCCGCGATCGAGATGCACACCGTAGAGCAGGACGACGACCTGCGCCAGGTTGAACGCGAGCCCGTAGACCGGCAGGAAGACGTCGCTCGCCAGCCCCGAGGCGACCGACGCGGAGAAGGTGCGCGCGTTGGCCTCGTCGAACTTCTGCCGGAAGTAGTCGCGGCGGTTGAAGGCGACGATGACCTTGAAGTTGGCCAGGCTCTCCTGGATCTCGGCGCTCAGGCCGCCGAGCGACTGCAGGCTCTTGACGTTCTTTCGCTTGACCCACGGGCCGGTCATGCGCGTCAGGAGGAACACGCCGAGGGCCGGGCGCCAGCGCCGCGAGGCCAAGCCGCGACGTTGAGCGCGACGAGAAAGATGGCCGCGCCGGCCATCATGAACAGATTGGCGGCCAGCTGCACCAGGCTCTGCGCGAAGAACTGGTTCAGCTTGTCGGTATCGTTGTTGATGCGCGAGATGAGGTCGCCGGCCTTGTTCTGGTTGAAGAAGTCGAGCGGCAGCTCCTGCAGCTTGGTGAAGAGCGTGTTGCGAAGCGCGAACAGCACGCGCCGGCCGACGCTGCCCATCGTCTGCGTCTGCACGTAGGTCGCCACGAACGCCGCCAGGTAGATCACCAGCAGCAGCGCCGCGCAGCGCAGCACGCCGCCGAAGTCGCCGGTCCGGATGTAGGTATCGATCGTGTGCGCGATGATGAGCGGCCCGAGCAGCCCCGCCAGCGACGAGACGACGACGGCGACGAAGGCGATGGCGACGCTCTGCTGCTCGGTCGCCATGAGCGGCAGCAGCCGCCCGAGCGACGCCAGAATCCCCGGCGGGTGCGCATCGGGCGGCGCACTACTGAGCGCGTACGACTTCGTAGTGGCTGGTGCTGCGTTGGGAGTCATAGATCTGGGCGTACTCGGGCGAGGTCTGGAGCAGCTCGTCGTGCGTGCCGGAGGCCAGCACCTCGCCTTCCATCAGCAGGATGATCTGGTCGTAGTCGGCGACCGGCGCGATCTGCTGCGTGACCGACAGCAGCGTGATGCCCGGGATAGTTCCGGTGCACGTTCTCGAGGATCGTGCGCTCGGTCGTGGCATCGACGCGCGCCGTGAAGTCGTCGAGCAGCAGGACGCGCGGGTTGAGCGCCAGCGCGCGGGCCAGCATGATGCGCTGCTTCTGGCCGCCCGACAGGCTGCTGCCGCGCTCGGAGACGACGGTGTCGAGTCCGGCCGGCAGCGTGGCGACGAAGTCGTGCAGCTCGGCGGTGGCGATCGCCTTCTCGAGGTCGGCGTCGCGTCACGGTCGTGGCTGAACGCGATGTTCTCGCGCAGCGTCAGGTTGAAGATGATGCTGTCCTGGAAGACGAAGCCGACCTGCCGGTGCAGCGTCTCCTCGTCGTACTCCGCGATCGGCCGGCCGTCGTACTCGACGCGTCCGGCGCTCGGCGTCGAGCAGCCCGGTGAGCAGGTAGAGCAGCTGCGTCTTGCCGGCGGCGGTCGGGCCGATGACCGCCGTGCGCGTGCCGGCGCGCGGCCGCGAACGAGACGTCCTTCAGCACGCGCCTTGCCGCCGAGCGTGACGTCCACGTGGCGGAGCGCGATGTCGCCGCGGAGCGGCGACGTGATCGTGCCGGTGGGCACGCGGTCCGGGCGCGTCGAGCACGCTCGCGATCCGCGCGTACGACGCGCTCGCCTGCGCCATCATCGTGCTCATGAAGCCGATCATGATGACCGGGAAGATCAGGATGACCAGGTAGCTGTTGAACGCGGTGAACTCGCCGAGCGTCATCGACCCGTTGATGACGAACCGGCCGCCGAGCGTCAGGATGACGAGCGTCGCCAGGTTGGTGGCGAAGCATGATCACCGGGATGAGCGACGCGAACAGCCGCAGGATGCTCAGGCTGATGTCGCGCGCCTCGGTGTTGGCCGCGACGAACTTGTCGTACTCGACCTGCTGCGAGTTCACCAGCCGGATGAGCGCCGCGCCGAGGATGCTCTCGTTGATGACCTTGTTCAGCCAGTCGATGGCCTCCTGTCCGCGCTTGAACAGCGTCCGGACGCGGCCGCAGGACGACGAAGAAGGTGCCGCCGACGAACGGCAGCACCGCCAGCACGGCCAGCGCCAGCCGCCAGTCGATGGCGATGAGCAGCACGCTGGCGCCGAGGATCAGGAACACCGACGAGATGAGCGAGGCGATCGCCTGCGACGACGAACATCTTCACCGCGTCGACGTCCGAGGTCAGGTGGGTCAGCAGCGCCGCCGGCGTCACCTGCTGGATGTAGGCGTGATCCTGCGCCGCGATCTTGGCCGATGAGCCGCGTCCGCAGATCGCGCGCGACGCGCTCCGAGGCGTAGGTCTGGACGACGCTCTGGAGGTAGGCGAAGACGAAGATGCCGAGGGCGGCGAGCAGGAGTGTGGGCGCGACGCCCGGAGGCACCGATGCGTTGCGGCCGTAGCCGTCGATGGCGTGCGGCGACGAGGCGCGGGATGAGCAGGTTGAGGGCGTTGCCGGCAATCGTCAGCACGACGAGGCCGGCGATGGCGCCGCGGTAGGGCGCGAGCAATCCCCACAGGCCTCCGGACGCTCGCGGCGGCGCTGCTGTCGGCGCAGTCTCAGACATGAAGCGGTCGATCGGGGCGGTGGCGCATGGTCAACGTCGTTCCATTATGCCGGGCAGTGGTGGTGGCGCGGCCGGCGGCGGCATACATCCGGCCGTCTTTCCCGACCCGCCCAGAGGCCGGCGCCACGGCCGCGCGAAGTGGACAGACCAATAGTACAGCCGGAGGCCGATCGCCCGTGCGCGGGCGCTGGTCCGGGCCGCAGATGAGACCGCGTGAAAAATCAGGCGGTTGTCTGGCTGGTGTTGACAGTGTCGGATCTCGAGTGGTAAGACCTCTTGGTACCGGCGTACGTTCGGGTCGCGAACAAGGTAACGTGCTCTCGACCGAGCCCGGCGGTACCGAGTCTATACTCGGGCCAGCATCGAGCGTTACCGTCAGGGCTGCCGTCCCGTCAGGGGGGCCAGCGTGAGATCTGCCGACACCATGACTACCGGCGCCGTCCGAGCCAGATCTGCGAGCGGGGAGTTGCCGCTCCGCGCGGCCGGATCTGGTCAGCGCGCCGAAGGCGGGACCGGACAGGTGGTGGCCCACGTCCGCGAGCTCATCGAGCGCGGCGCGCTCAAGCCCGGCGATCGCCTCCCAGCCGAACGGGATCTCGCCACCCAGGTCGGCGTCAGCCGGCCAACGATTCGCGCCGGCCTGCGGACGCTCGCGGCCATGGGCGTCGTGCGATCGCGGCACGGCTCGGGCACCTACATTCCCGAGGGCCCGCCCGCGCTCAATACCGATGCGCTGAGCTTTCTCGCCGCGCTCCACGGTTTCACCCGGGAAGAGATGTACGAGGCGCGCCGGATCCTCGAGGTCGGCGCGGCCGGGCTCGCCGCCGAACGCGCCACCGCCGAGCAGGTCGCCACGCTCGCCGAGGAAGTCGCGAGCCTGTTTGCCGCGATGCAGGAGCCGCGCGTCTTCCTCGTGCACGACATCAATTTTCATCGCGGCGTGGCGGCGGCGTCGGGCAACCCGATTGTGGCGTCGCTCGTCGAGATGGTCTCGGCGCTCTACTACGAGCGCCGGCGCGAGACGGCCGCGGCCGCGAGCGAACGCGATCTCCGCGACGCCGCCGAGATGCACCGCCGCATCTATCAGGCCATCCGCGCCCGCGACGCCGACACGGCGCGGCGCGCGATGCACGATCACCTGCTCCAGGCGAGCCGGCACCAGTCTCAGGAGCCGGCGGCCGATGCCGACCTGCCGGCGCGCCGGGCCGTTCGGCAACCCCGGGCGGG
Organism: uncultured Acidobacteriota bacterium; assembly: GCA_963847975.1. Classification (GTDB taxonomy): domain Bacteria; phylum Acidobacteriota; class Vicinamibacteria; order Vicinamibacterales; family 2-12-FULL-66-21; genus DATBJJ01. Next base: position 39,047 of record CAWKBU010000033.1, read on the forward strand.
GCCCCGGCGTCGCTGCCTTCTCCACGTCGTCAGCGCGCGCGTCCGGCGACCTTCGTCTGTCTGATCACACCTCATGAAGCTTTTTGATTTGTCCGGCCGCACGGCCGTCGTTGTCGGAGGTACGAGCGGAATCGGCCGCACGCTCGCGCTCGGTCTGGCCGACGCCGGCGCCGACGTCGTCGCGAGCGGCCGCCGCATGGAGCTCGTCAAGACCGTGGCCGCCGAGATTCAGCAGCGCGGCCGCCGCACGCTGCCGATCGCCTCCGACGTCGCCGACATCGCCTCGCTCGATCGCCTGCGTGACGAGTGCATCGAAGCCTTCGGCAAGGTCGACATCCTCCTGGCGGTCGCGGGCACGACGAAGAAGACCCCGACCCTCGAGATGGACGAGGCCGACTGGCATCGCGTCATCGAGACCAACCTCACCGGCACGCTGCGCGCGTGTCAGGTGTTCGGCAAGACGATGGTGGCTCAGAAGTACGGCCGCATCATCACCATCGGCTCGCTGTCGTCGTTTGTCGGCCTGTTCGAGGTAGCGGCATACGTGGCGAGCAAGGCCGGGGTCGTCGGCCTGACGCGCGCGCTCGCGGTCGAATGGGCGCCCTACAACGTCACCGTGAATGCGCTCGTGCCAGGTCTCTTCCGGACCGATCTCAACGCCGCCCTGCTCGATTCGCCGCGCGGACAGGAGTTCCTGATGCGGACGCCGATGAAGCGGTTCGGGCGCACCGACGAGCTGGTCGGCGCGGCGGTGTTCCTGTCCTCCGAGGCGGCGTCGTTCGTGACCGGTCACATGCTGGCCGTCGACGGCGGCTTTCTGGCGAGCGGAGTCAACCAGTGAAGCCCGTTCTCGTGATCAGCGAGCGCGACAACGTCGCGACGGCGCTCCAGGCGCTCGAGCCGGGCCGCGACCTGACGATCGCGCGCGGCCACGTCGCGGTGCTCGACGCGGTGCCGTCGGGGCACAAGATTGCGCTGTGCGTGATCCACGCCGGGGAAGCGGTCATCAAGTACGGCAGCCCCATCGGGCTGGCGACGGCCGAGATTCCCGCCGGCGCGCACGTGCACACGCACAACCTGGCGAGCACGCGCGGGCGCGGCGATCTCGAGGCGCCGCCGACCGGCCCGCCTGGCCGAGCCAGCCCGACGAGCGCAACGGCAACGGCAGCGAGCGCAATGGCGCGGGCAAATCATGACCGAACGCCCAGGGTTCCTCGGGTATCGCCGGCCTGACGGCCGCATCGGCACGCGCAACCACGTGCTGGTCGTGCCGACGGTGATCTGCTCGTCGGTCGTCGCCGAGCGCGTCGCGGCCGCGACCCAGCCCATCGGCACCGCCGTTCCGCACCTCGCCGGTTGCGGGCAGCTCGGGCCGGACATGCGCGTCACCCACGACACCCTCGCGGCCTACTGCGGGCATCCCAACGTCGGGGCGGTGGTCGTCATCGCGCTCGGCTGCGAGCAGGTCGTGGCCCAGACCCTCGCCGAGGCCGCGCGACGGCACGGCAAGCCGGTCGAGATCGTGGCGATTCAGTCCGAGGGGGGCACGGTGCGCACGACGGCCAAGGCGATCGCAATCGCGCAGCGGTTCGCCGATGCGCTCGCCGCCGAGCCGCGGGAGTGGTGCGATGCCTCCGAGCTCGTGCTCTCGCTCAAGTGCGGCGGCTCGGACTACACCTCGGGGCTGGCGTCGAATCCGACGCTCGGGCGCGTCACCGATCGCCTCGTCGCCCTCGGTGGGACGGCCGTGCTCGGTGAGATTGCCGAGATCATGGGCGCCGAGCACCTGCTGGCGTCGCGCGCGACCCGGCCCGCGACAGCCACCAAGCTGATTCAGATCATCACTCGCGTCGAGACCGAAGCCCGCGCGCTCGGTCTCGACATCCGCGGCACGCAGCCTTCGCCCGGCAACATCCGCGGCGGGCTGACCACCATCGAAGAGAAATCGCTCGGCGCCACGCACAAGGGCGGCGAAGTCGCGCCGCTCTCGGACGTCGTCGCGTACTCGGCGCCCATCACGCAGAAAGGCCTGACGGTGATGGACACGCCCGGCCTCGACGTCGAATCCGTGACGGGTATGGTCGGCGGCGGCGCGCAGGTCGTCGTCTTTACGACCGGGCTCGGTACGCCGACCGGCAATCCGATCGCGCCGGTCATCAAGGTAACGGGCAACGCCCGCACGGCGCGGCAGATGGCCGATAACATCGACCTCGACGTCAGCGGGATCATGGACGATTCCGAGACGCTCGACGCGGCGGCGGATCGGCTCTTTGCCGAGGTGCTCGCCGTCGCCTCCGGTCAGCAGACCTCGGCTGAAAGGCTCGGCCACCGCGAGTTCGCGATTCATCGTCGTAACCCCACCATTTGAGGGTTTGAGCCCGATGCAGAATGCCGCTCTGCCAGCCACCTCCCCGTCTGTCGCCGGGGCCCATCGGCCGCTACCGCTGGGTGATCTGCGCGCTGCTCTTCTTCGCCGCGACGATCAACTATGTCGACCGGCAGGTCATCGGCATCCTCAAGCCGACGCTCCAGCAGGAGTTCGGCTGGAGCGAAATCGACTACGCCGACATCATTTTTGCGTTCCAGCTCGCCTATGCGATCGGGTTCCTGCTCGCCGGACGGATGATCGACTGGCTCGGGACGAAGAAGGGCTTCATCGTCGCCCTCGTCGTGTGGAGCCTGGCCGCGATGGCCCACGCCGAAGCGACGGTCTTTGGCCCGACCGCCGCCGCCATCCTCCAGCTCGTCGGGCTCACCTACACGGCGTCGGTGGCCGGATTCATCTTCGCGCGGCTCGCGCTCGGGTTCGGCGAGGCAGGTAATTTTCCGGCCGCGATTAAAGTCACGGCCGAATGGTTCCCGAAGAAAGAGCGGGCTCTCGCCACCGGCATTTTCAACTCCGGGACCAACATCGGCGCACTCGTGACCCCGCTCGTCGTGCCCTGGATCACCTTGTACTGGGGCTGGTACTGGGCGTTCGTCATCACCGGGGCCCTCGGCTTCATCTGGTTGTTCTTCTGGATTCCGCTCTACCGCTCGCCCGAGGACCACCCGTCGGTCGGCGCTGCCGAGCTGGCGCACATCCGCAGCGATCCGCCCGACCCGCCGGCGCACATCCCGTGGGTCAGGCTGTTGCGGTATCGGCAGACGTGGGCGTTTGCGCTCGGCAAATTTCTGACCGACCCGGTGTGGTGGCTCTACCTCTTCTGGATTCCGGATTTTCTCAACCGCAACCACGGCATCGACCTCCGTACCATCGGACCGCCGCTCGTCGCGATCTACCTCATCGCCGACGTCGGCAGCATCGGTGGCGGCTGGCTGTCGTCGACTTTGCTCAAACGCGGATGGAGCGTCAATGCGGGTCGGAAGACGGCGATGCTCGTGTGCGCGTTGGCCGTGCTGCCGATGGTGTTCGCCTCGAACGCCGCCGACTTGTGGGTCGCGGTCGCGCTCGTCAGCCTCGCTGCCTCTGCCCACCAGGGCTGGTCCGCGAATCTCTTCACGCTCACATCGGACATGTTCCCGCGCCACGCCGTCGGCTCGGTCGTCGGCCTCGGCGGTTTTGCCGGCGCCGTCGGTGGGATGCTGATCGCCAAGATCACCGGGTACATCCTCGAAACGACTGGCAGCTACATGCCGGATTTTCTTCATCGCCGCATTCGCCTATCTGATGGCGCTCGCCGTCATCCATGTGCTCGTGCCACGAATGGAGCCGGTGAAACTGGATTGATATCGGGGGATCAGGGATCAGGGATCAGGGATCGGGGCCCAATCCAACGGCTAAGAGCTCGAGGTTTTCCCGATCCCTGATCCCTGATCCCTGATCCCCGCCCCGGCTTGTCCTCAGTCCTATACAGTCCTGTGACCGGTCGAGGACGGGCCGCTCGGCGCGACTGTGCATTTCGAGTCCGTTTAAACGCATTTTCGATCGCCCTGCCGGGAGCTGAGCTGGCACCGGCATTGCTCTCTACAGAGTGCACCTGCTTCCGGAGGCCCTCACGTGACTCGGCACATTCGATTCGTCATTCTGGCTGCGGTCGTCACCGCGTTTCTATGGCCTGCGGGAACGTCCGCTCAGGGCCGGTCGAATCCCCGTTCATCGGGAGGTGGCCAGGGCTCGGGGTCGAATCCTCGGCCGTCAGGCGGCCAGGGATCGGGTGCCGCCCCGGGCCCATCGCGTAGCGGAACGGCAGTGCCCCGTCCGCCGTCGAGCTACCGGCACTACAACTCCCGCTATTACTACCCGAGCTACGGTTATCGCGGTTACTACGGCTATCGCGGGTACTACGGGTATCCGTACTACTACGGCTATCCCGGGTTTTACGCCGGGTTCTACAGCCCGTACTTCTGGGGCAGCTACGGCTTTCTGGCTACGGCTACGGGTATCCCTACGCTTACGGCCAGTATCCGTACCCGCCGTACTACTACGGGGCGTACTACGACAACAATGGCTCCGCCCGGCTGCAGGTCGCGCCGCGGAACACACAGGTCTACATCGACGGCTACTTCGTCGGCGTCGTGGACAGCTTCGACGGCAACTTGCAGCGGCTGCACGTCGAGGCGGGCGAGCACGAGCTGCAGCTGTACCTCGAGGGGCACCGGACGTTCACGCAGAAGGTCCTCTTCCCGCGCGGTGGGACACTGAGGGTGACCCACACGATGCAGCCACTCGGTCCGGGTGAGTCATCAGGGCCGCCGCCGAAGCCGGACGAGTCGCTTCGCGCCCGGACGGCCGAAGGCACCGCCGTCGAGCGGCAGGGACCGCCGCCGCGTGGGGCACGGCCATCCGAGTTCGGATCGCTCCTGCTGCGCGTGCGGCCGGCAGACGCCGACGTCATCGTCGACGGCGAACTGTGGACGGCGCCTCCCGGCGAAGATCAATTCGTGATCGAGCTCTCCGACGGGCCGCATCGGATCGAGGTGCGCAAGGACGGCTTCCAGGTGTACGCGACGACCGTGCGTGTCCGGCGTGGGGAAACCGTCCGGCTGAACGTCAGTCTGACGGCGGGTGGTCTGGCCGGGGGATTCTGATCTCGAAAACAGCGCCGCCGCCCGGCGCGTTCGCCGCCGCCACGGTCCCGCCGTGGCGCTCGACGATCGCCTGAACGATTGAGAGCCCGAGGCCGCTTCCCGACATCCGGGTGGCGCTTCGGGCCGCGTCCGCCTTGTAGAACCGCTCGAAGATGTGGGGCAGGTGCTCGGGAGGAATTCCGGGCCCTGAATCCCGCACGGTGATCCGCGTCCCGTCCGGCCCGTCCTCGGCCGCGAGCGACAGCCGTCCACCCTCAGGCGTGTGTCGCAACGCGTTGGCGGCCAGATTCTGCAGTGCCTGCTCCAGCCGCTGCCCGTCGCCGAGGATCGTCAGGTCCGGTGGCGTCACACTGACGTCGATCGTGATGCGCCGGTCGCGGATCGCCGGGCCGTGGCGATCGGCGATGCGGCTGAAGAGCTCCTTGACCGGCACTTCCTCGAACGTCAGCGAGCCGCCTCCACCCTCGAGGCGCGCGAGGTCGAGCAGATCCCCAATCAACGACTCGAGTTTCTGGGTTTCGTCGCCGATGATCCCGAGATAGCGGCCGCGCGTGGATGCGTCGAGGCTGAGCTCGGGCATCGCGAGCGTTTCGGTGTAGCCGCGCACCGCAGCCAGCGGCGTCATCAATTCGTGCGACACGTCGGCGAGCAACTGCCGCCGTGCGCGGTCCGAGGCCGCCAATGCCTCGGCGCGCACGCCGAGGTCGTCGGCCATGCGGTTGAAGGCGTGCGCCAGCGTGCTGACCTCGTCGCCGCCGCCCTCGACCGCGCGGACATCGGTCCGGCCTTCGCCGAGCGCTCGGGCCGCCTGCTCGAGCGTCCGCAGGCGCCGGTGTGCCGGGCTGAAGATGAGGAGCGCCGCGCTCGAGGCGCCAATCGCCAGCAGGATCAAGCCGACCCACGTCAGCGTCGGTCCAAGCTCTCGAATGGCCACGAACACCGGCGGCGGGTTGATCGGGATGACGACGAATCCGACCGGCGCAGCGGCCGCGCCGGCCCCCGCGGCGAGAACGAATCGGGGCACTGGCTGAGCCTCGCGGCGGTTCAGCTCCGTCTACCGATCGAATTTCTGGCGCTCCGTCCGGCCTCACGTCTGGTGGCCCACCGGCCCTGCCATTGAGTCCGCCCCGACCCGAGTCGGGGAAGCCGCCGCGAGCCGACTCGGTGGGGCCACCGCGAGCCGGGTCGAGGGGCCTGCCCTGAGCCGGGTCGAAGGGCCTGCCCTGAGCCGAGTCGAAGGGCTCGCGCCGCCGGTCGATTCCGCGGTCGCGGCCGCCGCGCCCACCGCGGCCACCGTCGCGCGGGTCGACATTGTTCACGGACTCTCCGCGCCGCAGCCGCTGCTGCACGGCGCGCAGGTATCCGGGTGGCAGCCCATTCGGTCGATTCGACGCCGCCCGGCCATCGACCATGACGACCACGAACGGCCGATAGATGTGACTGAACTCGTCCCGGACGTAGGTTTCGAGCGGGAGACCTGGATTCCTGGTCAGTGCTGTCGACAGATCCGACGCAACCGACGACACGAGCTCTTCCGGCGACTGTGCCGCCCAGCCGACGACGCGATCGGTCAGCCAGACAAAGACCAGGACCTGCGCGACCAGCAGGGCGCCCAGCATCGCCACGAAGCCGAAGGCGATGCGCCAGTAGAGGCTCTTGTACCAGACAGGATCAGGCATCGGAGAACTTGTAGCCCGTACCCCAGACGGTCAGGATGAGTTGCGGGTCATTGGCTTCGGCTTCGATCTTCCGCCGCAGCCGCTTGATGAGCGTGTCGACGCTGCGCTCGGTGACATACGTGTCGTCGCCCCAGACGCGTTTGACGAGCGCTTCCCGGCTGAAGACGATCCCGGGATGGCTCGCGAGCAGGTAGAGCATGTCGAACTCGTGACTGGTGAGCTCGATTTCCTTCCCGTCGATGCGCGCGTGGCGGCGCGCGGGATCGACGGTCAGCCCCTTCACTGCCACCGGCCGTGCATCGTCGCCAATCGCCGGTCCTAGCCGCGAGGGGCGCGGGCGGCGCAGGAGCGCGCGGACGCGGGCGACGAGCTCGCGGACGCCGAACGGTTTGGTCAGGTAGTCGTCGGCGCCGCTCTCGAGGCCGAGCACCTTGTCGGATTCCTCCCGTCGCGCCGTGAGCATGAGGATCGGAACGTCGCTGTTGGTCGTGTCACGCCTGATGGCGCGACAGACGGTGACGCCGTCGAGTCCCGGCAGCATCAGATCGAGGATGACGAGGTCGAAGGGCTCGGCGCGTGCGAGACGCAGGCCCTCGTCGCCGTCGCCAACCGCGACCGGGATCAATCCCTCGAGCGAGAGGTGGAGCGCAATCAGGTCGCGGATGTGGGGTTCGTCCTCGACGACCAGCACCCGCGCTCCCGCAGTCGCGGGTCCGCGCTCGTCCGATTCCATGCACCCAGTGTAGCCCGCGTGCGCCGCCTCTGCCGGCGGCCGGCGGGGTGTCATCAATTCTTCACAGCCCGGTCACAGGCCCGCCACGGGATCCTCGTCTTAACGCACAGAGCTGAGAACGCGATTCAACGCACTGAGCTGAAGCGCGACCTACGCATTGAGTTGAAGCAGAATGAAGCGCAAACTACTCCTCGCCATCGCCCTCGTCACCGTGACCGGCCTCAGTGCCGCCGCGATGTTCGCGCGCCGCGGCAACGACGCGCCGGCCGTCGCGACCGACGTCGTCTCGCGCGGCACCATCCTCACGACCGTGACGGCCAACGGCACGCTCGAAGCCGTCGACACGGTCCAGGTTGGCACTCAAGTGTCGGGCTCGATTCAATCGCTCGGCGCCGACTTCAACTCGATCGTCAAGAAGGGGCAGGTGCTGGCGCGGCTGGACCCCTCCGTCATCCAGGCGGAGATCGAGCGGGCGAAGGCCAACCTTCTCGGCGCCGAAGCCGACGTCGAGCGCCTCACCGTGCAGCTCACGGATGCGGACACCAAGCTGAACCGGGCCCAGGCGCTGGCCGCGCGCGAACTGATCTCGACGAGCGATCTCGAGGCCGCGCAGCTGACCAAGCGGACGACTGAGGCCCAGATCAAGTCGGCGTCCGCACAAGTGACGCAGGCGCGTGCGGCGCTGTCGCAGTCGCAGGTGAACCTGCAGAAGACCGTCATCAGCTCGCCGATCGACGGCATCGTGATCTCACGGTCGGTCGATGTCGGCCAGACCGTCGCCGCCAGCCTCCAGGCGCCGACACTCTTCACGATTGCCGCCGACCTGAGAGAAATGCAGCTCAAGGCGAGCATCGATGAATCGGATCTCGGCAACATCAAGGAGCGTCAGCCGGTGACGTTCCGAGTGGACGCGTATCCGAACGACGTGTTCAGCGGCACGGTGCAGCAGGTGCGGCTCAATCCCGTCATCGAGTCGAACGTGGTGACGTATGCCGCGATCGTGTCGGCGCCGAACGCACAGTTGAAGTTGAAGCCGGGCATGACGGCGACGCTCACCGTTGAGGTCACGCGCCGGGACAACGTCTTGCGCGTGCCAAGCGCCGCGCTGCGTTTCAAGCCGTCACAAGCTGTTCTGGCGGCGCTCGGTCAACCGCTGGCCGACTCGGCGCCAGGCCAGCCGGTGGCTGACTCGAGCAGTCGGGAGAGCATCGTCAAGCCGACCGGTACCGCGGGCCGCGCTGCCCCGAAGGCCGACCACGGCACCGTCTGGATCTACGAGGCCGACCACATCGAGGCTGTTGACGTGACAATCGGAGCGACCGACGGGTCATTCACGGAGATCGTCACCGGTGATGTGCGGGAAGGCACGACGCTCGCCATGCGCGTGACGATGCCGGGTGCGGCGGCCGCGACGGCAGCGCCGAGGTCGCCGACCAGCAACCCGTTGATGGGCCAGACGCCGCGAAGGTTCTAAACTACGAGCTTCAGCCGGCACCCTCCTCCCGCCGGCTGAGGGGCGCCCGCTGCGGGTGGTCTCCTCCCCACCCGCGGCGGGTTCATCCCCGTCCCGAATCCGGTCATCTCTGTCCCGGCGCCGGAACAGCCCGCGCACTAAGTCGGTGCCGTGCGTTCAAATTCCTCCACTCTTGGTGGTCCTTTTGGGCATGCCTTTGGCACTGACCCACCAGCTTTTGATTGCCAGCGGACGTAGTCCGCTCTGGTTTCTGTCGTTGGGGTCTGACCCTGGTCTGACCCTGGTCTGACCCTGGTCTGACCCTGGTCTGACCCCGAGGAGGTTGCATGCGCGCGTTTGTCACTGACCTGGTTTTCGCCGCGAGGACGTTCCGGAAGAAGCCGGCCTTTGCGATCACGGCGATTGCCACGCTCGCGCTGGGCATTGGCTCCACCACCGCGATATTCAGTGTCGTGAACGCGGTGCTGCTCGAGCCCTTGCCGTATTCCGCGCCAGACCGGCTGGTGCACGTCTGGCACGACTTGCGGACCCGCAACGTCACCCGGTTTCCCTGGGCCCCGGCCGATTTTCACGATCTGCGCACGCAAGCCACGATGTTCTCCGAGCTGGCGGCGTTGACGACCGGCCGTCAGGTGCTCGTGCCCGAGGGTGGGGCAGGGGAGGCCGAGGTCGTTCGCACCGGGAACGCGACCCCCAACATCTTCCGGTTGCTCGGCGCCCGGATCGTGCAGGGCAGCGATTTCACCGATGCGGACGGCACGCCGCTCCCGGGGCCGGCCGGCGACGGAGAAGGTCAGGCGCAGGCTGCGAACCCGCCTCCGCCACCGCCGCGGGCGATTCTCAGTCACGAGTTCTGGCAGCGCAAGTTCGGCGCGAATCCAGCGGTCGTCGGGACCGTCGTCGCGCTCGGTCAGCAGCGGATCGAAGTCGTGGGCGTTCTCGCGCCAGGGTTCGAGATGCTGTTTCCGCCCGGGGTCAACATCGAGCGTGCGCCGGATGTGTGGACGCCGATCCGCGTCGACTTTGCGGCGGGCTCGCGCGTGAACGTCGCGTCGCGCGTCATCGGCCGGCTACGCGATGGGGTGACGATCGAGCAGGCTCAGGAAGAGGTCGATGCGATCGCCGCCGATCTGCGGCGGCGATTTGCGATCAAGCAGACGGCCGGCTTCCACCTGCGCGTCGAGCCGATGCACCAGGATCTCGTCGCCGATGTACAGCCCGTGATCCTGACGCTGATGGGTGCCGTCTGCTTCGTGATGCTGATCGCGTGCGCGAACGTCGCGAACCTGCTGCTCGTGCGGGCGTCGGCGCGCGAACGCGAGCTGGCAGTGCGGGCGGCGCTCGGCGGCAGCCGCCTGCGGCTGATTCGACAGTTGCTCGCCGAGAGCCTGCTGCTCGCCGGCCTTGCCGCGTCAGCTGGTATCCTCCTCGCCAGGTTCGGAATCGATCTGCTCGTCGCGCTCGGCCCCGACAACCTGCCGCTCATGGACCGCGTGATCATCGACCCGACGGTGATTGCCTTTACCGCCGCGGCCGCGCTGGTGTCGGCCGTGATCTTCGGCCTCGTGCCCGCGCTCCGGGCGTCGCGTCCCGATGTGATGGATCTCCTGCGGCGCGCCGGCCGGACGACGAACCTCGCGTCTGGTCACTGGTTCCGGAACGCTATCGTCGTGCTCGAAGTCGCGCTCGCCTTCGTCCTGCTCGTCGGCTCGGGGCTGATGGTCCGGAGCTTCATCGCGCTGCAGCGGGCTCAGCCCGGGTACGACCCGAACGGTGTGCTCACATTCCTCGTTCCGAACTTGCCGATTCCCGACAATCAGGCGCGTCAGGCGTTCGTGCGGGACTTGCGCGGACGGCTCGCAGGCGCTGCCCGGCGTCACCGGCGTGACGGCAGCCAACCCGTTGCCACTCGACCCGCGCGAGAGCCTCGCGCGTTACGGACCCGAGGAGGCGCTCGTCGATCCGACGAAGTTCGGTCAGGCCACGGTGCACTTCGTCCAGCCCGGGTACTTCGACGTGATGCGCACGCGAACGGTCGAGGGCCGCACGTTTACCGAGGCCGACAACCGCGCCGAGATGCACGAGGTCGTCATCGATCGGGTGCTGGCGGCGAAGCTCTTTCCGGCGCAGTCGGCGCTCGGTCGGACGGTGCTCCTGCGGGTCAGGACGCCAGAGCCCGAGCGCTTCAAGGTCATCGGTGTCGTCGAGCACCAGCGTCACGCCTCGCTCGCGCGCGACGGGCGTGAGGCGGTATTTCTGCCTGAGGGATATGTCGGATTTGGCGCGGCGAATCGATGGGTCGTGCGCACGAACGCCGATCCGGCGACGCTCTCGGCCTCGGTCAGAGCCGCCGTCACCGCGGCGAATCCGCGCGTCGGCGTCATCGACGTCCAGCCCCTGCTCGCGTTTGTCGGGCGCGCTCAGGCGCAGACGAGGTTCGCGCTCGTGTTGATTGGCGTCTTTGCCGGTATCGCGCTCGTCCTGGCGGCGGTTGGCCTCTACAGCGTGCTGTCCACGACCGTCCGCCAGCGCCAGGCGGAGATCGGCGTGCGCATGGCCTTCGGCGCCGAGCACGGCCGGATCTTCCGCATGATGGTGCTGCAGGGCCTCAAGCTGAGCGCCGCCGGCCTCGCCTGCGGGGTCGCCGCGGCGCTCATCCTCACGAACGTCATCCAGTCCATGCTCGTGGGCGTGGAGCCAACCGACCCGGCGACGTTCGGCGCGATGGCGCTCGGATTCCTGCTCATCGCCGCGATCGCCTGCGGCGTCCCAGCGCTCCGCGCCGCCCGCCTCGACCCGATGGTCGCCCTTCGGGACGAGTGATCCGGGGACACTCAACCGGGACAGTCCCCCGGGACATTCAACCTTGAGTGTCCCCGCCTAGCGGCTGACACGGAGGGTGGCGCGGTAGTCGGCGGGCTGGATTGGGCGGCTTGAGAACGGGTACGGGGACAACTCGACGAGGGCGATCGTCACATCGTCGTGGGCGACGGGGCGCATGTCCCCTGTGTGCAGCGCGTAGGCCCGCTCGCCGCCGCGGGTGGGGATGACGGCAATGCGCACCTGAGCGTCCCCGCCGGTGATGCAGATCGCGTCCCCCGGGCACCGGGAATCACCCGAGACACCTTCGAACCGCAAGGTGAGCCCCGCCTCTGCCACCGCCGCGGTCTGGCCGGGGGCGAGGACTACCTCTCTCGAGACCGGCGACGGCGTCGATGGACTCTTGTCAGAACACGCCGTCATCGCCAGAAGACAGAAAATCGCTGAGCAAAACCGCATATCCCAGATTATTGCAGACCACGTACCAGCCGAGCGGCGGGGGTTCAACCGGCCCCGATATTTTGTTTGTTCGCTTTGATCAAATCCGTCGTTTGTATGGGTGTCAGCCTCTCCTCCCAAGCCGAGCCGGGACGGTTCCCAACTCGCCGTTCCCGGCCGGCTTTCTTTTTGGGTCTCTCGCCCCAGTCCAGACTTCCGACCAGTAACCTCAAGCCCGTCCCCCCAGCCCCTTCAGCCGTCTAAACCGCAGGTGTAGACTGCCTTTATGACCGATCTCAATGACCTCAGGCTCGATAAGTGGCAGGGATCGCTCGAACCGGAACCCAGTCGGAAGGGATGGATCTACGCGATCGTTGTCCTGGCCGTCCTCGCGCTTGGTGCCGGCGGCTACTACTTCATGCGGACCCGGACCATGCCGGTACCAGCCGAGGTCCGGAACGCGACCGATCAAGCGGTCGCTCCCGCTGCCCCTGTCCGGCCCCTGCCGGAGGCGGGCGAAACGATCGACCTCCCGCCGATTGACCAGACCGACGCCATCGTCCGTGAGCTGGTCGCCAGGCTTTCGTCCCACCCGACGATTGCCGCCTGGCTCACGACCGATCACCTCATTCGCAACTTCACGGCCGTCGTGGACAACATCGCGAACGGCCTGACCCCATCCGGCCATCTTGGGAAAGTCCGTCCGGCAGGTGGTTTCCAGGTTCGCGAGGAGCGCGGCAGTCTCTGGATCGACGCCCGTTCGTTCCGCCGCTACGACAGGTACGCCGACGCCGTCGCCGCCCTCGATGCCCGCGGCGCCGCGAGGCTCTATGCGACGCTCAGACCGCGCCTCGTCGACGGCTACCGCGAGCTGGGCCACCCGGATGGCAATTTCGACCAGGCATTCGAGCGGGCAGTCATCGAGCTGCTGAAGACGCCGGTCATCGACGGTGACATCGCGCTCGCGTCGAAGAGCGTCGCGTACGAATTCGCGGACCCCCGGCTGCAATCCCTCTCGTCCGCCCAGCGGCAGTTCCTGCGCATGGGCTCGCGCAATGTCCGCCTGATTCAGGCCAAACTGCGCGAGGTCGCCCCGTACCTGGGCATCCCCGCCGAGTCGTTGCCCCGATAAGAAGGCAAAAGGTGGCTGGCACCTTCCGCGGGAAGGTGCCAGCCACCTTTAGTCGGACGGGCGATGTAAACTGCGGTTGATCCGGAGGTTGTCTGGCCAGGACCGCGGCTCCCGTCTTCGTCGCCATCCTCAGCATGCTCGGCATGCTGCGGGACGGTCACGGCCTGCGGGCGCAACAGGAACCGGCTCCAGCTCCGGCATCGACTGCCGCAGCAGCTCCAGATCCCGCACCGCGAACGATCCGCCTCGAAGCCATCACCACTGACAAGCTCGGCGCGCCCATTACCAATCTTCGGGCCGAAGACTTCAGCGTCCTCGTCGACGGCGTGGCGCAGAAGCTGGACGGCGTCGAGGCGCGTTCGAACGCGCCGCCCGCGGTCGGGCCGATGGCGCCTCCGGACGAGATCAAGGATGACGGTGACGAGGCGCGCGCCGCGCGGGAGCCGGGCACGCGCGTCGTGGGGATCTATCTCGACGAGTATCACGTCTCGGCGGGCGAGAATACCGAGCGCGTCAGGAACGCCGTATCGCGCTTCCTCGACGACGAACTGCGCCCGAGCGACCTCGTGGTGGTGATGCGGCCGCTCGACCACCTGACGAACATCCGCTTTACCCGCGATCGCACGGCCGCGCGGTCCGCCGTCAGCAGCTTCACCGGGCGTCGCAACGACTACACGCCGCGCTCGGCGTTCGAGGATCAGCATCTTGGCCGATCGCCAAGTGCGGTGCGCGCGGCGCGTGCCCAGATTGTGATGTCTGGACTCCGCGCCCTGGCAACCAGGATGGGCGACCTCAACGTCGGTCTCGGCGGGATCGTGCTGCTCAGTGAAGGCTTCACGACGGACGTGCCGCGCGCGCGTGAGCGGCGGCTGCCAGATCTGCAGGGACTCGTCCGCGCGGCGGGCCGGTTCCGCGTCCTGTTGTACGCGTTCGATCCGGGGGCCGTCGCGCCGCCGCCCGTGCCCGCGGACGCGGATTCCGGCACGACAGAAGCCGACCCCGCAGTCGAATCGTCGGCGTTGCTCCAGAACCTGGCTCGACAGACGGGCGGCGATTCGCTGCCGCCGGGTCAGGACCTGGGACCCGCGCTGCGCCGGGTCTCGCGCGATCTCGATTCGTACTACGTGCTGACTTTCACCGCGCCGCACGGGAACGATGGCCGCTTTCATCCCGTTCAGGTCACGGTGAGCCGGCGCGACGCACAGGTGCGCGTGCGATCCGGCTACTGGGCGCCGCTGCAGAGCGAACTCCGAGCGGCGATGGCCCGCCTCAATCCGCCGCCGATCTTACCGACGCGCGCCCTGCGCCGCAGCCCGTTCATCGAGTCGTGGTTCGGCCTCACGGTCGAGCCTGGCGGCGGCCGGCGCATCATCTTCACCTGGACGCCTTCGCCTCCGCGCACGCCCGCGCGCGGCAAAGCGCCAGCCCGGCCCGACGTCGTCGCGCTCAAGGTCACGACGCCGGCGGGGGCGGTGCTGTTCGATGGCGAGGTCGCGTCCGCGCGAGCGGGCAACACTTCCACCCTCCGGCCCGATAGCGCAGTCTTTCAAGCGACGTCCGGCCGTTTGCAGTTCGATCTGACGATCCTGCAGGCCGACGGCAGCAAGCTCGACGTGGGGGCCATAGATTTCGACGTGCCGACCGTCACGGGGTGCGAACCCGGTGATCCTTCCGCCCCAGTTGCTGAGCGCCGGCTCGGCGCGCGAGTTCCGGGACATCGAAGCCGATGCCAACGCCGCTCCGCTTCCCGGTCGCGAGTTCCGGCGCACGGAGCGCCTGTTGCTGCGCGTCCCGACGTTCGAGCCGGCGGGCAACGCCGTCCAGGTCTCGGCGAAACTCGTCAACCGCGTCGGCAAAGTGCTCATCGATCTCGCGCCGATGCCCACAGAGGCAGGGCGAACGCTCATCCAGTTCGATCTCCCGCTGGCGCCGTTCGCACCCGGTGAGTACTCGATCGAAGTCGCTGCCCGCAGCGACGCCGGCACCGCACGCGAGTTGATCCGCTTCCGCATCACCGGTTGACGATCGTTGTTCGTCACGCTCCGGGCCCACGCGCTCAGTCATCCGTTGTTGCTGTTCGCGATCCTCGTCGCGACCTTCGCCCTGATCGAGAAAGCCGGGAACCGGTTCAGTCCGATCCGCGATCGTCTCTCGCCGTCCGCGCCCGCGCGCAGGTGCCGGCTGGGCGTGGCTGCCGGCGACCTCTCTGATCGTCATGGCGTATGTGGCGATTGTGATCGTCTACGCCGCCACGCCAGCCTATTTCGATCACGTCGAGCCGTCGGTGGCATCGGTGAGCTGGATGGTGATGCGAGGGCAGCCGGCCTATCCTGACCCGGAGAGTGCCGGGTTGTACGGTTTGCCGTACGGTCCGATGCTCTTCCTCCTCAACGGCCTCACGATGAAGTTGTTCGGCGCCAGCATCATTACTTCGAAGATTGCGGGCGCGTGCGGGGCGATTGCCAGCTTGGTGCTGGTCGGACGTGGCTGTTGGCCGTGCTCGAGGCGAGTGGCCGAGGGCCGTGTGCTGGATGGCGATCGTGTATCTGATGTTCGGTGCGGCCAGCACGTGGGCCCGCGCCGAGCCGTTGCTGCTCGTCTCCTCCGGCCTCGCGGTGCTGAGCCTCACGCTTCCGCGCGTGCCTTCCTGGCTTCTCCTCGGCATCGCGATTGGCGTGGGCGTGAATTTGAAAGCCAGCGCCATCATCTATTTGTTCCCCGCGTTCGCTCTCGTCTGGAAGAAGCATGGATTGGGTGCGTCCGTCGCAGCTACCGCGACCGCCGCGGTTGTGGCCGCCGTTCCATACCTCTTCTTCTCGAACATCTCGTTGGCCGGGTATCTCACCTGGCTCCAGGCCGCAGCCGGACAGGGCGTCAGGTTCGGGGCGCTGCCGGCCGCGCTCGAGTGGATGCTCGTTCTGGTCAGTACCGATGTTCGCGATGGGCCGCTCCGAGGTCGCGCGCGCCGATTTCGACGCCGGCATGTTTCGCGTGCTCGTGATCGCCTCGATGGCCGTCTCGATTCCGCTGGCCATCAAGCATGGCACCGGCGTCTATCACTTCCTGCCGTTCGTGCCTTCGATCATGTTCGCGGCGTGCGCCGCTCGGAAGCCGGGCCCGCGGACGCTCGCCCCAGCCATGCTCGCGACGTTCGTGCTCATCGCTGCTCTGCAGGTACCAGTGTGGCTGACCACCTCGACGTCGCTGCCGGCACGTCAGATGATCTCGGAACTGAAACAGATCGACGCCGCGCACACCGGCGTCGTCGCGATGGGCTACAGCGCGAACTACCGGCTGACGTTCTTTCGTCCGGAGCTCGTGTTCGACGGCCAGCCGTACGCCCTCGACGGTGCGTCGATGATGGACTGGCGCTGGAGCGGCCGGCCGTTCCCGGCGGCGGCGCTGACCGCCTTGCGTGACTGCGCGGTCGATGTGTGGGTGATTCCGTCGGGCGCGCCGCCGTTTATCTTGCCCAACTACTACCCGATTGCGGGCGACGTGTTTCCGGACAGCTTCCGGAAGACATTCGCGGAGCGCTATGCGCTCGAGACGTCCGGCCAGTGGTTCGACGTGTGGCGCTGCCGGCGGTAGCCGCCGGCCGAGTGACTAGAAGCTATCCACAAAACGCCGCGAACGAGCGGCAGCGCCCGCCTTCGCGCCGTAGGCGCTTCGGCGAGGTCTCGCCGGAGCTTTAGCGAAGGCGGAAGTGAGCCTGGCGAGCGGCGCGGGGCGAAGGGGTCCCCGCGAGCGAGCCAGTAGGGGAGTCCGAGGGGCGAAGCCCCTCGGATGATTAATGACCGGAGCCGCCCTCGCCTGAGACCGCCTTGACGACGTCGCTCAGCACCTGCTTGGCGTCGCCGAACGCCATCAGCGTGTGATCGAGGTAGTAGAGCTCGTTGTCGATGCCGGCAAAGCCCGGGTTCATCGAGCGCTTGATGGCGATGACGCTCTTGGCCTTGTCGACGTCGATGATCGGCATGCCGAAGATCGGGCTGTTCTTGTCGTGCCGCGCCGCCGGATTCACGACGTCGTTGGCACCAACGACGAGGGCGACGTCGGTCTGCGCGAGATCGGGATTGATGTCGTCCATCTCGACGAGCGCGTCATACGGAATCTCCGACTCGGCGAGGAGCACGTTCATGTGACCGGGCATGCGGCCGGCGACCGGATGTATCGCGAAGCGCACCTCGACGCCGCGCTTGGTGAGGAGATCGTAGAGCTCGCGCACCTTGTGCTGTGCCTGCGCGACGGCCATGCCGTAGCCGGGAACGACCACCACGCGGTCGGCGTTGACGAGCAGTTCCGCCACATCCTGTGGCGTCGCGGACTTGGCGGTCTTGGCCTCGCCGGCGGCGGTCACGGCCTGGACCTGGCCGAACGCCCCGAAGAGCACGTTGGTGAACGACCGGTTCATCGCCCGGCACATGATGATCGACAGGATGAGGCCTGACGATCCGTCGAGCGCCCCGGCGGTGATGAGCAGCTTGTTCTCGAGCACGAAGCCCATCGCCACCGCCGCCAGCCCCGCGTACGAGATTGAGCAGCGAGATGACCGTCGGCATGTCCGCGCCGCCAATCGGCAGGATGAGGAGCACGCCGAAGAGCGAGCGAGAGCAGGATGATGAGGCCGAACGCCCACGGCTGGTAGGGATCGATCGTCAGGTACACGCCGGCGCCAATGGCGATCGCCAGCAGTCCCAGGTTGATGAAGTTCTGGTTCGGATAGGTGATCGGGCGCGTCGGGACGATCTCCTGCAGTTTCCCCGCGGCCATCAGGCTGCCCGTGAAGGTCAGGTAGCCGAGGATGATCTCGAGCGCGATCGCCCCCATGCGGAACTTGGTCAGCTCGCCGTGCTGGAACCAGATCATGTACTTGGCGGTGCCGACGAGGCCGGCCGCGAGACCGCCGAACGCATGCGACAGCGCGGTTCGTTGCGGCACCGCGGTCAGCGGTACCCAGGACAGGGGCACGCCGATGACGACGCCGACGAGGGCCGCGAGCGTGATCCACGTGAAGTTGATGATCTCGGGCGCCAGCAGCGTGCCGATGATCGCGAGGGCCATGCCACCGACGCCGGCGGCGACACCCCGTCGCGCGGTCTTCGGGTGGCTCAGCCACCGGAGCGAGAGGATGAAGAGGGCCGCCGCGGCGAGATAGGTGAGCTGGGTGAGGCCGTGAATCACGGCTTACGCTCCCGCTCGCGGAACATCTTGAGCATGCGGTCGGTGATGAGGAATCCGCTCACGATGTTGGTCATCGACGCCGCCACGGCGACCGCGCCGAGGATGGTCGTGGCGGTGGATTCTTCCTCACCGGCGACCAGGATGGCCCCCACAATCGCGATCGCCGAGATCGCGTTGGTGAGCGACATCAAGGGCGTGTGCAGCAGGCGCGAAACGTTCTGAATAACCTGAAATCCGACGAACGTCGCCAGCATGAACACGAACAGCATCGACCACAGGTCGAGTTCGGCCATATGGCCGGGGAGTTTAGCACGGTCATGGCCGGGGTCCGCGACGGTTGGGGTCAGGCCGTGAATCGTGAAAAATCACGGTGCGAAAGATTCACGATTCACGGCCTGACCCCAACCAGACGGGCGGCGGCGCGCTCGAGGGTCTCGTCCCGTTTCGCGAAGCAGAACCGCAGCACCCGCGGGGCGGCGGTGCCGGGGCGCAGGAAGGGGGACGTCGGAATCGACGCGACCCCGTGCTCCCTCGTCAGGCGGATGGCGAAGTCCGCGTCGGCCTCGTCGGTGATGGCCGAATAATCCATGAGCTGGAAGTAGCTCCCGTGGCAGGCAAGCGGCCGGAAGCTGGAGCCCTCCATCAGGCGGAGGAACAGGTCGCGCTTGGCCTGGAAGAACGGGCCGAGCTCGGCGAGCCCGCGCCGGGTCTCCAGGAAATCGGCAATCGCGTGCTGGACAGGCGTGTTGGTCGAGAACGTGACGAACTGGTGCACCTTGCGGAATTCCGCGGTCAGCGCTGCCGGGGCGACGGCGTACCCCACCTTCCACCCGGTCGTGTGATAGGTCTTGCCGAACGAACCGATGACGAACGCGCGCGCGGCCAGCTCGTCATACCGCGCGCAGCTTTCGTGGCGCAGCCCGTCGAAGATGATGTGCTCGTAGACTTCGTCGCTGAGAATCAGGATCCGCGTGCCCTCCACGAGCGCGACGAGCGCACGCATGTCGAGCGGCGTGAGCACGCTCCCGGCGGGATTGTGGGGCGAGTTGAGCATGATCATCCGCGTCCGCGGCGTGACGGCGGCCCGCATCGCGTCCCAGTCGATCGTGTAGTCGGGGAACCGAAGCGGCACGAACACCGGCGTCCCGCCGCTCAACACGATCGCCGGCACATATGAGTCGTAGCACGGCTCGAGCACCACGACCTCGTCGCCCGGACCGACCGTGGCCGCGATCGCGTCGAAGATCCCCTCCGTGCCGCCCGACGTGACGGTGACTTCGGTCTCGGGGTCGTAGCGCCGGCCGGAGAACCATTCGTACTTGGCGGCGATCGCCTCGCGCAGCCGCAGGACGCCCTGCATCGGCGCGTACTGATTCTTCCCGCTGTGCATGTGCGCGGCGACGGCGTCGACGAGCGCGGGGTCGCAGTCGAAGTCGGGGAAGCCCTGCGAGAGGTTGATCGCATCCAGCTCGGCCGCAAGACGCGACATCACCGTAAAGATCGTCGTCCCCACCGCCGGCAGCTTCGAGTCGATCGAGATGACACCTTCGCCTCGCTTGGCTGCGCCTTCGCCTCGGTGGCTCGCGTCGTCTGGTTGCCGCATCATGCCGTGGCCTCGAAGATACCGCTCTCGCGGTTCTTGCGCACGCGGTTCCACGCGAAGTACTGCCCGTTCATCGCGATGTACACGCCGGGCGGCAGTACCTGCGCAAACGACAAGGCGCTGCCGAGATTGAAGAGGCCGTCCGAGCTCCCGAACGCATAGGGGACCATCGCGCCGGTCAGCACGATGGTCCGGTCGCGCAGGTCGGCGGCGGCAATCGCCCGCGCCGTTTCGACCATCGTGTCGGTCCCGTGCGTGATGACCAGCGCCGACTCGCTCGACGTCCGGCACCGCGCGACGATCGCCGCGCGCCCACCCTCGTCGAGGTCGAGGCTGTCCACCATCATGACCGTGTCGAGCTCGACGTCGAGCCGGCACCGGCCCCGCCCGAGCATCTCCGGCACGTGCGTGTCGCGAAAGAACAGCCGGCCGGTCAGCTCGTCATACTGCTTGTCGAACGTGCCGCCGGTCACCAGGATACGTATGCGCATGAGTTTCCACTTCTGCCCATGTCTTCACGCGGGGCGGCCGAGCGGTCAAGCGGGCCGGACTCGGCCGATGAGCCCACGAATCTGAAATCGTCGTGTCCATTCTGTCCAACTGGTCCGCGCTCGCTGCGAGACCATCGGCGGCAAGGCTCCATCCTCCGCCAAGACACAAGATTAGACGTGTCAGTAGCTTACAGTCGACCTCCGGCTCGCCTTGGCGATTGCGGCACCCCCCTTGCCTCGCAGCCGACTGGAGGTCACAACAATGTTGTTCGCAGTATCTGCAATTCTGATCGGCGTTCTCGGTATCTTCTACGTCCGTCGTCGCAGCGCGCGCAAGCGGAGCGCCTAGCGCGGATTCCGCGTTCTCGTTCTACGGGACGCGGATCACGGATCCGTCTGACGGGACGCGGATCGCGCGGATCAACTCGTTCGACGGGACGCGGATCACGCGGATCAACTCATTCGACGGGACGCGGATCGCGCGGATCAACCGTCTCGACGGGATCAGCTCGATCAGCATTCGACGCGGCTCGCCGGCACTCGTCACCGTGCGGCGCCGCTCGCCCGGAAGACGTTGTCCGACGACGACAGGATGACGCGCCGGAGGCGATCGGGATAGTCCGGCGGCAGATCCGCGAGGAAGCGCGCGACCATCTGCGCCGAGGTCGCGGAGCGGTGCCCACCAAGCGTCGCATCCATCCATCGCTTCGGGAAGAAGATGTCCCCCGTCCGCTGTATCTCGCGCACCAGGGCGAGGCTGCGGGGGATGTACTTCTCCGACGAGGCGGCTCGCAGTGGATGGTGCAAGTAGCTCAGACCCTCGAGGACCCAGGCCTCGCGCCGCCGGAACGCGATCTCGTTGAGGCGTTCGAAGAAGCTGTCCCTCACCCCCTGGTCGGCTGATAACGCTGGCCGCACGTAAGCGAACCGCTCCTTGCGGTCGGGGTTTTCGATGCGCGCGAACTGCTCGTCTAGAATCGCCTGCCACGCGGCCCGCTCCCGCACTGCCAGTTCGAGCGCCAGCGCGATGTAGTCGGGCTCGGCCAGCGTCAGGCCCGGCACGCTCTCGGTCTTCCTCCACACCCGTTCGAGCCACGCGAGCGTTGCCTCGGTCTGCGCGATGTCGCGCAGCGCCGAGAACCAGGCCGACTTCAGGCTGGAGGTCGGCGCCGCCGCCAGGCCGTCCCGCAGGACTTGCTCGAACCGCGGCGCGATCTGCCTGCGCGCGTCGGACGGGATGAATCCCCAATAAGCCTGGCGGGCATAGCTCAGGATTCGCTGGATGTTCTGCTCGTCGGTCTCGAGCGGCAAAGCACGGAGGGCCAGGTTGACGACGTCCGAGGCTGGCGTCCGGCCATCGAGCATCTGCTCCCACAACGTGATCCACGCGGTCCCGCGCGTCAGCGGGTCGTTTATCTCAGGCAGGCTCGTCGCGAGGTAGGCCGCGCTGGCCGGATCGAGCTCGAACCCGCCGTACCCAAGGCCGCCGCCCGACGGCAGCACGAAGCGCGGCGCCGGCAGTCCCTGGGCGCCAGGCACGTCGGCGCGGCCTTCGGCGAGGCGGACGGGGAGCGTGCGCAGGCCATCGGGGAGTCCGAGCGTCACCTGCAGCTGCTGATTCCAGACCAGCCCTCGCCGTGGGTAGGGATCGCGCTGGACGAAGGCGAGGCTCGCGATGCGTCCGCCCTCGAGGCGAAGCTCGGTGGTGACGATGGGACGCCCGGCTTCTTCGACCCAGGCGCGGCTCCACGCGGCGAGATCCTCGGGGGTGCGTTCGTCGAGCAGCGCGATCAAGTCCGGCCACGTCGCGTTGCCGAAACGGTGCGTGCGCAGGTACTGCTGGAGTCCGTCGCGGAACGCCGTCTCGCCCAGGATCCCCTCGAGCTGGCGCATGACGATCGGTGCCTTCTGATAGATGATCGCGCCGTAAAGCGACCCGGCCTCGCTCAGGTTGTCGAGCGCTTGTCGAATCGCGTTGGTGCCAGGCGTGCGGTCGACATCGTAGGCCGACGGATAGTGCGCGAGCAGGAAGCGCAGCTCGTGATTGATCTCGGGGAAGGACGGATTGACGATCTTCGCCGCCATGAAGTTGGCGAAGACCTCCTTCATCCATACGTCGTTGAACCAGCGCATCGTGACGAGATCGCCGAACCACATGTGGGCGGTTTCGTGCGCGATGAGGCTGGCGCGTCCGAGCTTCTGATTCTGGGTGGCCGACGGGTCGAGCAGCAGCGTCGCCGCGTTGTAGAAGATCGCCCCCGGATGTTCCATGCCGCCGAATTGAAACGACGGGACGAGAAGGAAGTCGAACTTGCCCCAGGGATACGGGATCGCGGTGTAGCTCTCGAGCCAGGCGAGCGCCGAAGCATGCAGGTCGAAGATCGCCTCGCGATTGCGCGCGACCTTGGCGGCGTCTGTCTCGCGGTGCAGCATGCGGAAGGTGCGGCCGCCGCGTGCGGCAGTCTCGACCGAGAAGCGGCCCGCCGCAAACGCGAAGAGATACGTCGAGAGCGGTTCGGTTTCAGCAAACGTGAGGTGGACCTTCCCGGCTTCCTCGCGCCGCGCCGTCTCGGCGCCGTTGGCGATCGCCTGCCAGCCGGCCGGCACTTCCAGCCCCAGCGTCCAGCGCGCCTTCAGGTCGGGCTGATCGAAAACCGGGAACGTCAGGTGAGCGCGCGCCGGCACGAACAGCGTGTAGAGGAACTCCGGGTTGCGATTGAGCGCCTCGTCGCCGGCGACGAAGTCGATGAGGATTTCGTTACGGCCTTCCAGCAGGGACTCCGCTGGCAGGACGATGTGATCGGGAACGATCGTGTACGGAATCGGCTTGGCCGGGGTGCGGACGCTGCGCACGCCTTTCGGCGGCGTGAAGTCGAGCGCGAGCGGCCGCCCGGCATCCTTCAACGTGAACGTGATCGTGACGCGTCCGGTAATGGCTGCGCCGGGTTCGGGGGCGATCGAGAAATGCAGGTCGTAGCGCAGGTCGCTGATACGCCGCGCGCGCTCTTCGGCGAGGGGCAGTGGGATTCCCGGTCCCGGAGGCGTATCGGTGCGTTGACGCGGCTGCATAGTGAAGGCCGCAAGCGCGGCGGTCGCGGCCGTCGCGACCATCGTCAACAGGCCGAGGCCACGGATCATGGCCGCATCATATGGGATCTTTTCAGGCGATCTTTCGCAGGCGCAGGGTCGTGAGCGCGGCGATGACGACGAAGAAACAGAGGCTGATGAACGACAGCCGCATGAAGGTGTAGTACACCGTCCGTCCCACGAGATCGAACACGACGAAGGCGATCACCGACACCGCGATAACCGTGAGGACGCGCATGGGACGCGGCAGGAGATCGAGGTAATTCGCCAGATACACGATCGCCGGCGTCGCAATCAGGAAGACGTAGTCCCAACCCTGCGGCGACAGCAGCGGCATCAACGTCAGGAGCAGGGCGCCCTCGACGCCTTCGGGGAACGCGATGCCGCGGCGAAGGAAAAAGACGAGCGCGGCCACGCCGAGCAGGACCAGGCCGGTCCCGTATGCCAGGCGCGCCGACAGGTCGCCCGGTCCCACCCAGCGGTAGAACATGCCGGCGACCGACACATTGTCGTAAATCGAGAGGTTGGGCGCGGTCGTTTCCGTCACGGTTCGCCACCACTCGCGGTGAAGGTCGATGTTGCCGTTCCAGCCGTAGATCGTTGCCGGGAGAAGGAGGACGACGGCGAGCCCCGCGCACGCCGAGGCAATCGACGGCAGCTGCCGACGGGCGATCAACCAGGGCACGAAGAGCACCGCGTAAGGCTTGATGACGATCGCCAGAACGACCAGCGCTCCGGCCGTGACCTCGCGCTGCGCCTTCATCGCCAGGAACGCACCCGTGGCGATAACGGCAAAGAGGATGTTGACTTGACCGAGCACGAGCTCGTGCGCGTAGAACTTCAGCAAGCTGACGACGGTGACGATGACCAGCCAGCGCAGGGGTTTTCGCCGCTCGACAGGAAGCGTGACGGCCATCCACACGAGGGCGACCAGCAGCGCGATGGAGCCAAAGAACCAGACGAACTTGGCCGCGAGGAGCGGAAGCAGTCCGATCGGGATCGCCAGCACGGCAAATGCCGGGAGGTACTTGAAGACGAAGTGCCCGTCGCTCTCGCGGTAGAGCGGTTCGGCCTGGGCGGCTCGCGCCGCCGCCCGCCAGTAGACCTCGAAGTCCGGCATCTTGGGCGCCCGCCTTGTAGACGAACACCCACAACGCGAGCGCGATCCAGAAGCCCACGAGCGCCAGCCTGCTTCGCGTCACGGTGCCAGGAAATCACGCTCACATTCCCGTTCAGTTGCGTTCGAGGCCGACGAGCGACCAGCCTTCGCCGCTCCGGCGGAAGTAGACCATCAGCGGACGCGACCACGCAGGTTGGTCGCGGTGAAACGCGCGCACGAGCGCGCCGATGTACTCAGGTCGGTCCGTCAGCAGCGCCGCAGGCGCCTGCGCAGCGGGCCCGTCACGCGTCTGCTCGGCTTCCGACGTCCTTGTGCGTGCTCGAGGCGTTGTCGAAGATCGACCACTGAATCGTGTAGCGTTCGGCCGCCGGCCCGACGCCGGCCTTCTGCGCCGCGTTCTCGAACGTCAGCTCGCCGGCCGGGCTGAGCGCCAGATTGACGAGCGGGTTGGTGGCGTTCAACCAGCTCTTGATCACCTTCGTTTGCGGGCCAGGAGCGTGTCGGTCAGGTATTCGGTGGCCTTGCTGTCGCTGAACTGCGCCGTCCCGACGACGGCGCGCACGCCATCGTCGGAGAGGCCGGCGAGGATGCGGGCGGCCCAGAAGCGATCCTCCGGGCGCGCGTTGGTGAACGCCGGGTTGGGGTATTCCGGTTTCCAGTCCTCGGGCCTGAAGTACGTGGACTCGATCCGCCCGAGCGACGGGATGTCGGGATAGTGCCACCTTGATCCACGGCCGCACGTAGAAGCCGAGCGTGAGCATCGTGATGATCGTCGGCCGCGACTCCCACAGGAACTCGTTGCCGGCGCGCGTGCTCTGCGCCTGGGTCGTGCCGCTGCCGAGCGTCGATCCGAAGTCGAGCAGGTGATGGCGCACAATGGTGCGGCCACCCGCCGGCTGACGAGGGTGTCGAGGTGTTGATGCTGCGCGAGTCGTCGTGGTTCAGCCAGGCGCAGAAGACGAGCAGCCCACGCAGCTCGCGGCGATGCTCGTGCGGGAAGATGTCGTTCGGGTCGTCCGGTCGCGTGCCGTAGTAGCGGAACGGCCCGACGGGCTTGCCCTCGAGCGCCTTGCTGGCCAGGACGCGGTAGCTGCCGTCGTGCTGCGCGCGCGCCGCGCTTCAGCAGCTGTCGAGGTCGCGGCTGTCCATCTGGCGCCGCCGGCCGTTGTCGTCTTCGATGAGTGTGCTTTCGCCGATGACGAGCGACTCGCGGCGGATCGTGGCGAGGTAGTTCTCGGGCACGTGGTAGCCGAAGGCATGGAAGAACTTGGTCGAGATGACTTCGGCGCCGCTCGCCATCTCGGGGTTCGAGGCGGATCGAACTTGATGAAGTAGAGCTGGCCGGTGGCGTCACGAATCGTGAATCCCGGGCACACCTTCCATCTTCCCCGACACGATGGTCCACGTCCCCGTGGGCCGGTGCTCGTGTCCGGCCCTTTGACCGCCGATCGGTTGTCCACGACCTCGCGCCCAAGACGGTTGGTGAACCAGCTCGAGTCGGGCACCTCGTCGATCGTGTTGATGTTGACGGCGCGGGGTCGGACTCTTCGCCGGCACCGAGAAACGAGTTCTCGGCGAAGTCGTACAACTCGCTGAGCTCGGCTGGCCGCACGCCTGCTGGCGTCCTCGGTCTCGGGGTCGCGCGCGATCGGATCGTCGCGAAAGAACTTCGGCCCGGTCGCGAATCCCGACGTCGACGCCCGCCGACAGCGAGCTGCCACTCGCGACGCGGTCGCGACCGAGCCGGTGCGCGCATACATGCAGTCGTCCGGGCGCATGCGTTCAGAACGCCTTGCTGAACTTGAAGAACGGCTGGACGCCTTCGCCGCCGAATCCGATGTCGATGCGGTACAAGACCGACTTGTAGGTGTTGAAGCGGAACCCGATGCCGTAGGCGTTCTCGAGCTCGGACCAGCTTGAGCTGCCCGATGTTCGGCGCGACGGTGCCCCAGTCCGAGAACAGCGCCATGTCGAGGCCGGAGAAGGCCTCCCAGCGATACTCGACGTTGACGTTGACGACCGCGTCGTCGCGGAAGCGGAAGTCGTTGAAGCCGCGGTGGCTGGTGCTGCCGCCGAGCGTCGGCTTGAAGTAGAACGGCACGATCTGGCCGGCGCCGTCGTCGGTTGCCGCCGACTGCAGGCGCCCCTGCACGGCGAAGACGCGCTTCTTGTCGAAGATGGGGACGAACTGCTGCGCAGCGAGATCGACGGCGCGGAAGCTGTAGCGATCGAAGTCGAGGTCGGAGTACTCGCGCCAGCTGAGCGAGTAGAAGCCCCGGCGCGGGCGTTGTCGTCCTGGTCGCGATAGTCGACCGCGCCAAACAACTCGGCGAACGAGAAGTCGGGTTGCTCGGCGAGTCCGGGAGCCGTGCGTCATCGAAGAGCTCTTCGATCGACGGGAAGCGCGAGTCGGTGCCACGGCCGACCGATCCGCCGAGCCAGCCCGAAGCGCGTGCCGGCCTCGAGCCAGCTCACGGCCGGACGATGGCGCGGCCCTCGTAGTCGGTGTAGTCGACGAGGAAGTTGACGCCGGTCGTCCTCGACGAGTCGAGGCCGACGCCCCAGAAGTCTTCCTGCGGGTTGTGCCGATAGACGGCATGCACGCCGAGCTCGACGCGATTGCTGGCCAGGTAGGGCAGCGAGAAGTCCGCTTGCAGCATCTGGTAGTTGCGCGTCGAGATGCCGGCGCCGACGATCACCCGCGCGTTGCGATTGAACAGGTCGTGCCGCCAGCCGCCGCCGATGCCCGATGCCGCCGCCGACCGGCTTCCACCGGATAGCCGTACTGGAGAAGAAACCGTCGTGCGGCGCGATCCGCGGAGCGGGTCGGCGGTCTCGAACCGCAGCAACGCCCGCTCGAGCCGCCCGCCCTCGTAGGGCGCGAGCGTCTTGGCCTTCTCGGCGCGCTGCTCTGCCAGTACCGCGTCGCGCGTGTCCTGAGCGAGCACCGATCGGGGGCCGAGCGCGAGCGCCAGCATGAAGACTACCGACGCCGTCCGACGCAGCATAGACCCCGAGACGATATCGCAGGCACCTCAGGTCAGCGAAGTCCCGAGCAGTCGGCGGCTGAAACGTTCAGGACTTACTCGGTTCTGAGCGCCGTCAGCGGCAGGACGCATGTCGCACGTCGGGCCGGGAGATACGAGGCAGCCATCGCGGCCACAGCCAGGATGGCCGGCGCCACAATAAGACCAGCGGGTCGAGGGCGCTGACTTCGTAGAGCAGGCCGCCGATCAACCGTGCCACGCCCCACGGAGCAGCAGGCCCACGCCGAGCCCGGCAAGTGTCAGGGCTCTAGCGAGCCTCTATCACGAGTTCGAAGGTTTTGCCAGCCCAGAGCCTAAAGCCAAGAGCCTGTGGTACAGTCAAACCCTTGTCCTGGCCGCTACTCCCCCCTTCCTACGAGCGTCAGCACGGTCACGCCGAGCGCATCGAGCTCGCGGGCGATCGGCGCATCCGGGAACGGAACAAAATCAACTACCGGTTGGCGCACTGGCCGATCTGGATCTGGGTGTTCTTCATCGCGCCCGGCCCGCTCACCTTTGATCTGTTCGCGAGCGGTTTCGACACGCGGATGGCGCTGTGGCTGACCGTCGTGCTCGTCGCGACCGGCATCGCCGGCATCCGCGGCAGCCTGCCAGGGCGTCGAGCCCAGGCCCTACATCATCCGCTTCACCGAGGACCGTCCCAACCCGATCTATCGCCGCGTCTGCTACACCGTCGCCTGGAGCGAGGTCATCGCGTTCGCGCTCCTGAACATCGCCGGGCTGGTCGACGCCATCGTCACCGGCACGTGGCGGCTGCGGCAGATCTACGAGATGGCGTATTTCCCGATTGTCGGGGTGGTCTGGGTGCTCGGCGCCTTCGGCCTGCTGCCGCGCGTGAAGCCGTCGACCGAGGGCGAGGGCCACGAGCGCCGCTATTTCTATGGATCGGTCTGGGCGGTCGCGATCGCGCAGCCGATTCTGGGCGTGCTCTGGAAGGTCCTGCCGCAGAACCTCCCGTCAGACGTCCTCAAGCTCGTCGTCTTTGTCGGCATCCTGGCGTACGTCGGCAACCTCGCGCGACGCGGCCTGCTGCCGCGCACGAGGCCGATCGTTCCTGGCGAGCTCGCGGTCTCGGACTGAGGCGAGCAGGCTCTGGGCTCAGGGCTCTGGGCTCAGGCAACAGCTTCGACCAAATCTCGAAGGTTTTGCCTAGAGCCCTAGAGCCCTGAGCCGAGAGCCGTATTGTAGGATCGACCCATGGCGCAGATCGACGACCGTGGCCTCATCGTCAGTTGCCCGTCCTGCCAGCAGCGCAACCGCGTGCCGTTCGGTCACGAGGCGGCCGAGGCGGCCAAGTGCAAGAAGTGCGGCACGATCCTGCCGGCGACTGCTGAACCGGTCGAGGTCCCGAACGCGGAGATCTTCGACGCGTTGGTGTCGTCCTCCACGCTGCCGGTGGTCGTGGACTTCTGGGCGCCGTGGTGCGGCCCGTGCCGCATGGTGGCGCCAGAGCTGGCCCGCGTCGCCGCAAACAACGCCGGCCGCTATCTCGTGGTCAAGGTGAACACCGACGCCGTTCCCGAGCTCGGCGATCGCTTCGGCATCCGTTCGATTCCCACCATGGCGGTCTTCGCCGCCGGCCGCGAACGCGCGCGAACATCAGGCGCCCGGCCCGCCGCCGACATCGAGGCGTTCGTCGCGCAGGCTGTCGGCCGCTAACGCTGAGAGGCTCTAGGCTTTAGGCTTAGGGCTCTAGCAGAATCTTCGAGATAGTTGGTCGAAGGTTTTGCCTAGAGCCTAGAGCCCAGAGCCGAGAGCCCGCCCTTAAGTGTTAGCATTTCTGATGGCCCGGGCACCTGCGGTTCATCCTGCGACCGAACTTGCGCGGCGCCTCGAAGCGTTCGTCATCGAACGATATCCCTTTGCGGCGGCACCGGTGCGCGCCGCGTTCGACGCGTGTAAGGGCGCGGTCCGCGCCGACGAGGCGTCGCTCGACACGCTGCGCACGACCTTCGAAGCCGCCCTCCGGGGCCGGCTGGAGAACGTCGCCCCTACCGAACGGCTGGAGACGACGCCCGGCGTCGAAGCGCCCGCCCGTTTTCAACTGGCTACGGATGAGCTCGTGGAGGCGTGCGACGGCTTTCTCCACCGGGCCGCGATCCGCGCCTCGCTCACGCCCGACGAGCGCCGCGAAATTCTGCGCGGCATGGTCCTCACCCGCGCGACCGACTCGCGGCTGAAGTCGCTCTTCACCGGCGGGGAAGTCCGCTACGGCGAGACGTCGTTCCAGGGCAAGGGGTTTCGATCGCTCGGGCAGGAAGCGATCTACGCGGCGGGCATTCGGCTCCGTCGTGGCGAGACGTACCACAAGGACGGCGGCTGGACGGGCGACGTGATCGCGCCGGTGATTCGCGATCTCGGTGTGACGCTCGCGATGCGGCCGGCGGCCGAGACCGTGCGCCAGGTCCTCTCCGCGCAGATGGGGAAAGCCGGACCGCCGATGCACGGCAAGGACTTGCACGTCGGCGATTTCTCGTGGGGCATTCTGCCCGCCGCCGCGCCGCTGGCCATCGGGTCGTTGACCGTGGCCGGGATGGCGCTCGCCTTCGCCCGCGACGGCAGCGGCCGCGTCGCTCTTTCCTTCATCGGCGAGGGCGGCTCCTCGCTCGGCGAATGGCACGAGGCCATCAACTTGTGCGCCGCGCGCCGGCTGCCGGCGGTGTTCGCGGTCGAGAACAATCAAACCGCGCTCTCGACGCCTGTGCGCGAACAGTCCGCGGCGCGCGTCTTCGCCGACAAGGCCGCGGGCTACGGCATTCCGGGCATCACGATCGACGGCACCGACGCCGACGAGATCGCCGCGGCGTTCGCGTGGGCCGTCGAGCGCGCGCGCGCCGGGCGGGGCCCGGCCCTCATCGAACTCGTGTCGATGCGCATGTGCGGGCACGCGCACCACGACGACATGCTCTATCTCGGCAAGGACCCGCAGCCGGGCTGGGAGTATCCGCCGCTCCACGAGACGGGCTACGCGAATCCCGATCTCTATGCGTTCTGGTCGGCGCGCGATCCGATTCCGGCCTACGCGGCGCGTCTGCAGGCCGAAGAGCTCATCGACGGCGAGGAGCTCGACCGCCTCAAGTCGGAATGCGAGGCCATCGTCGAATTCGAGGCGCAGGAGGTGATCGCGGCGGGCTGGCCACCAGCGCGGCAGGCCGGCGAAGGCGTGTTTGCCGGCGAGGCGCCGCGCCAGCGGGCCGAGGTCCTCGATCCGCAGATCCGCCTGCACCTCGACACCGATCCGCCGCTGCCGCCACTCGAGCGGCTCGATGCCGGCGGGGCGCTCGAGCGCAGCGGCAGCACCTTTCTCGATGCGGTGATGCTCGGCGTGGGCGATGCGCTCCGCGCCGACCCGTCGGTGTTCGTCTTCGGCGAGGACGTCGGCGGCTCGTACGGCAACGCGTTCCTGCTCCTCCGGCCGCTGCTGGAGGAATTCGGCGATCGCATTCTCAACGCGCCGCTCGCCGAAGGGGCCGTGCTCGGCGCGTGCGTCGGCGCCGCGCTCGCCGGCCAGCGGCCGATTGGCGAGATGCAGTTCAACGACTTCGTCGCCACCGGGTTCAACCAGCTCGTGAACAACGCCGCCAAGATCCGGTACCGCTGGGGCGGCTCGGTGCCGATGGTCGTGCGCATGCCGTGGGGCGGCCTGCGTCATGCCGGTCCTTACCATAGCCAGAACACCGAGCCCTGGTTCTACCGCACACCCGGACTGAAGATCGTCGTCCCCTCGACGCCGGCCGATGCCCGCGCGCTGATGGCGAGCGCCGTCGCCGATCCTGATCCGGTCCTCTATTACGAGCACATCGCGCTCTACCGCGATCCCCGGATCAAGCAGGTTCTCGCTACCGAGCCGCCGGAAGCGATCGCCATCGGCCGCGCTGCGCTCCGGCGCGAAGGCGACGATCTCGTCATCATTTCGTACGGCGCCTACGTTCATGCCGCGCTCCGTGTCGCCGAGCGCCTCGCGGCCGATGGAATTCAGGCCAGCGTGCTCGACCTCCGCTCGCTTGCCCCGCTCGATCGCGACGCCGTGCTCGCCTGCGCGCGCCACTGCAGCCGCGTCCTCATCGTGCACGAAGACTCACGCACCGGCGGCATCGGCGAGAGCCTGGCGGCCATCATCCAGGAGGAGGCGTTCGAATCGCTCGACGCCCCGGTCCGCATCCTCGCCGCGCTCGACACGCCGGTGCCCTATTCGCCTTCGCTCGAGGACGCGTTCCTGCCATCAGACGACGAGATCGAGCGTGCGGCGCGGCTGCTGGTCGCCTACTGAACCAGCTGGCACCCTTTGATCGCCAAAAAGGTCGCCATCGTCCTCCAGACCCCGAGGGACCAGCAGTCTTCGGTCCTGTTGACGTATCAGGACCTCGCGAACGAGCTTGCGCGCCGCGGGCACCTCGTGACGATCGTGACGCCGGACGATTTCCCGGCCTCGCGCCGTGCCGCCGGACGTTTGACGCCGCTCGTCTACCCGTTCGTCGTGCAGGGCTGGATGCGTCAGCACGGCGTCGAATGCGACGTCGTCGTATTCCATAGCTATGCCGGCTGGCGCGCGGTTTCAACCGCTGCCGCTCGCGGCGTGCCGGCGGTGATCGCGTTCCACGGCCTCGAGCCGCTCTATCACCAGGCGTTGCGGGAGGAATCGGCGGACGCGGGCGGGCTGAGTTGGCGTTACCGTCTGCTGCAGGAATGGCTGATGCCGTGGATGTTGCGCTCGGCGTGCAAAAACGCCGCGCGCGTGACGTGCCTCAACTCCATCGAACGTGACGAGTTGGTCCGCCGGGGCTGGGTCACCGAAGATCGCGTCGACCTCGTCTTTCACGGCGTGCCTCCGGAGTTCTATCTCCCTGAGCGGCCGGCGCGTCGGGCGCGGACGCTGCTCTTTGTCGGGCAGTGGCTGCCGATGAAGGGTGTCGCGTATCTGCGCGAGGCTTTCACCGAAGTCGCTCATCGCCATCCCGACGTGCGGTTGGTCTGCGCCGGCACGCTGGCGTCCGCGGATGCCGTTCTGGCCGGCTTCGCGCCCGTCGTGCGCCCGCGCGTCACCGTCATCCCGCGCCTCGCACGCCTCGACCTCGTCGAGCTCTATCGCCAGGCCGACATCATGATCGCGCCGAGCCTGTACGAGGGGTTCGGTGTGGCGCTCGTCGAGGCCATGGCGGCGAGACTGCCGATTGTGACGACGCGCGTGGGCGTCGCGGCCGACGCGCTGACCGACGGCGAAAGCGCCCTCATCATCCCGACCAGGCACGCGCAGGCCATTGCCGGCGAGGTCGAGCGCTTGCTCGCCGACGATGGACTGCGGGAGCGCCTGGGGGAGGCCGCTGGCGACGTCGCGCTTCATTACCGCGAAGCCGCTGCCGTCACCGATCTCGCCGACCGTCTGATTCGTCTCGCCCGCCACCGCGACTCGTGACGGCACGCGATCGAGGGGAGGCAGCGCCGCACGGAGCGGCTGCTGCGACTCGCCGGATGTCGCAGTGCACGCGCGCGTGACATCTGGACCGATTCAGCGTCGTTTGCCGCTGCCGATGGGCATCGCCGCCGCGGTCCTGCTCAGTGGGTCAGAAGGTACACGAGCACGTTGAGGCCGACGGCATAGCCGGGCGGGGAGAACTGATAGAAATACCCGGGATCTTCTCCTTCGCGTTCCCAGGAATCGCCGAGATCGGTGTTGTGCGTCATCAGCACCATGATTCGGCCGTGTGCGTCATTGATCGCGCGCGTGTGGACGTCGATGCTGTCTGCACCGCGCTCCGACGTCTCGGTGCCGCCGGATCCCCGCCAGAACTGGATGTTGGTGATCTGCGGCACTCGTTCCATGGGGGCGTAGGTGCGGAAGATCGGATGCGTCGGCGGCAGATCGACGATCGGGTATTCACCAGCGTCGAAGACCTTGCGGATCTGGCTGACCCATTGATCCCAAGCGTTCGTGCCCCAGAAATCGTCGACCCACAAGAAGCCGCCTTTGAGGAGGTATTCGCGCAGCCGCGCGGCCTCCGCGTCACTGATGCCCATCGTGCCGACGTCTGAGGCCACGATCACCGGGCAGTCGAACAGCGCCGCGTCAGTCAGCCGCACGACCCAGGGGTGCGGATTGTGGTTGGCGTCCCAGCTGACGGGGATTTTCGTCAGCTCCGACGCGCGGGTCAGCAAGTTGACCGCGGCGTAGGGATAGTCGGTGAGCCAGCCGATGCCCATCGCCTCGCGCCGCACTTGCGTGTACATGAGCTTGCAGATGGTGAGGCCGCCATCGACAAAGTCTTCCGGCGGGAATTGCGGTGGGAAGCTTCCCTCGCGGAACGAGCGCTGCCCATATCCCCGCTGCGCGTCGGCGGCGGAGACCAGCAGGATCGCGCACGCCGTCACGAGCAGCGCGATGCGCACCAACCGACGGCGTGTCGGTCCCATACGAGAGCAGTGTAAGACAAGTCGCCTTGGCCCGGGCAGGAACGGCTGATGTCCGTCCCGGAGTTGACACCCGCCGCCGCTCTGCGCGACATTCCTGCCTGTCTAACCAACCGGAAGCGTGTTGAGCATATGAACGAACTCTCACGACGCGGGTTCATCGAGCGCGCGGTATGTGCCGCAGCGGGAACCACTCTCGCCGGCGTCGCCAGCGCTGTCGCCTTTGGCCAGGGGCCTCGCGGCAGCCTGGAAGTCATGCGCGAATTCCCCTACGGGGCCGTGCAGCTGACCGGCGGCCCCCTCAAGCAGCACTTCGATCGCATCCACGCGCACTTCCTCGCACTCGACAACGATCGCCTGCTCAAGGTGTTTCGCCAACGCGCCGGCTTGCCGGCGCCCGGGCCCGACATGGGCGGGTGGTACGACACGGACGGCTTCGTGCCCGGCCTGACGCTTGGACAATACATTTCCGGGCTGGCGAGGTTTGGTGCGGCGACGGGCGATCGGGCGGCGCACGCGAAAGTCGCGAGGCTGGTCTCAGGGTTCGGCGAGTTCATCCGGCGCGCCGACAGTCCGTACGCCGGGCCCAATGCGCAGGCGCAGTGGGCCGCCTACGTCATGGACAAGTACGTCGTCGGGCTCGTCGACGCTTTTCAGCTGAGCGGGGTCGAGGAAGCGAAGCACCTGCTGCCCCTCACGATCGATAAATGTCTGCCGCACATTTCTCCGGTGTCGCGCGACCGTATCGGCAAGAGGAATCCGCCCTACGACGAGACCTACGTCATCTCGGAGAATCTATTCCACGTTGCGAAGATCACCGGCGACGACCGGTTCCACAAGTTGGCGGTGCACTACCTCCTCAACAAAGAGTGGTTCGACCCGTTGGCCGCCGGAATCGACGTCTTGCCGGAGAAGCATGCCTACAGCCACACGATCGGCCTCAGTTCCGGCGCGCAGGCCTATCTCAACCTCGGTGACGCGAAGTACCTGAAAGCGCTTACTAACGCCTGGCGCTTCCTCGAGCCGCAGCGCTTCGCCTCCGGAGGTTGGGCGCCAGAGGAGCAGTTCGTTCACCTCGGACAGGGCAAGCTCGCCGAGAGTCTGAAGAGTTCCAAAGCTCATTTCGAGACGCCCTGCGGCAGCTTTGCCGACTTGAAACTGGCGCGATACCTGATTCGTTTCACCGGCCGCCCGGAGTATGGCGACGGGCTGGAGCGCACGCTCTACAACACGATGCTGGCGACGCGCCTGCCGACAAGCGACGGCGAGTATCCGTACTATTCGGATTACAGCGCCGGCGCGGAGAAAAAGTATTACCACCGCAAGTGGCCCTGCTGTTCGGGCACGTTGGTGCAGGGCGTCGCCGACTACGTGTTGAACGCGTATTTCCACGACGACGATGCGCTGCTGGTCAATTTGTTCGTGCCCTCGGAAGTGATCTGGAAGCGTGCGGGCGGCGCGGTCGCGGTCGTTCAGGAGACCGATTACCCGGCCACGACGCCGTGCGCTTGACCGTGCGAGAGCCGGGCGACGGCCGGTTTGCGATCAAGCTGCGCATCCCGGCGTGGGCGCGCGGCGCGACGCTGCGGGTCAATGGCAAGGCGGAAGACGCCGCACCCGGTGAGCTCGCCACGGTGAGGAATCGTTGGAAGGCCGGCGATGCGATCGACTTGGTCGTGCCGCAACCACTGCGGACTCTGGCCATCGACCCCGAAACCCCGAAGCTCGCGGCACTGATGCGCGGCGCGGTGATGTATGTCGGCCTCAATCCGTGGGCCGGGATCGAGGAACAACCCATCAACCTGCCCGGTTCGCTGTCGCCGCTGTCCGCATCGCGCCAGA
The DNA here is from genome assembly GCA_963847975.1 of uncultured Acidobacteriota bacterium. GTDB lineage: Bacteria > Acidobacteriota > Vicinamibacteria > Vicinamibacterales > 2-12-FULL-66-21 > DATBJJ01. The sequence goes on from CAWKBU010000033.1 coordinate 75,133, forward strand.
CCTACCGCACCGAGATTGCGGGACGCGACCTGGTGTTCGTGCCGTACTTCACGATCGACACCGAGCGTTACAACACGTATTTCACGATCGGGTGATGGCGCCGGTTGCAGGTCCCGCTGCGCGTCAGCCGCGATCATCAGTGGGGGAATTTCATCCGGTTCGCGATGCTTTGGAACCTGGGCGACGGACGGAGCGCGTCGAAGAGCGGGCTCTCCTTCAGCAACACCATGTAGGGATCGCGCATGGCGTACCCGCGTTCAAGCCGATCGAGGGCGCGTTCGTTCTGTCCGAGCGCCGTGGCGACGGCGGCGATGAATATCGGCGGGACGTAGTCGCGGGCTCGTTGCTCGTCGAGCACGTTCAGGATCTCGGTTGCGTCCGCGACGCGTCCGAGCCGCGCGAGGCTGATGGCCCTGACGCTGCGGAGCGCGCTGTTGTTCGCATCGAACGCCAGGCCCCGATCGACGGCGGCGAGCGCGCCCGTCCATGCCTTTCTGAATCAGGCCGAGCCCCTGATGCTCGTAGCCGCGCGGATCCTCGGGGTCGAGCTTCAGCAGCGCCTGCGCGTGGACGAGCACGTCGTCGTAGGCCCGGGCGTTGAACATGGCTTGCGCGGCAGCATCGTGGCTGACCGCCTGCATCGGTCCGACGGCCAGCGCGCGGTCGAGGTGTACCTTGGCCTCCTGGTGACGGCCGAGCGCGGCCAGGAGGAGCTCGAACTGGCGCAGTCCCCGTGCGTGATTCGGGTCGAGTTCCAGGGCGCGCGTGAATTCTCGCTCGGCGGCGTCCCATGCCAATCGCCGTAGTAGTGCACGAACGCCAGGGAGACATAGGCGTCGGCCAGCGTTTGGTCGAGGGCCAGCGCGTGGCCGGCATGGATGCGGGCCTTCGGAAAGGCGACCCGTGGCGGCAACGCCTCCGTGAGGTTAAGTAGTAGTCCGCGAGTCCTGAGTGTGCCGGCGCGTAGGCCGGAATCGGCGGCGACGGCCTCTTCGAAGTACTGGCGTGCTTTCGATAACTCCGCCTCGGTGCCCTTGGCCAGGTGATAGCGGCCGCGCAAGTACCGAGTTCGTGGACGCGCTGGTCGAGCGAAGCGCTGTCGGACGCCCGAACCGGTGTCGGCAGCCCAATCGTTCGGTGGATCTCGCGCGCTACCGCGCCAGCGACGTCACGAAAAATCGGAAACCCGACTTCGATCTCGCGCTTGTACGTCCCTGTCCAGAGGTGGCCGTCGCTTCGCGCGTCAATCAGTTGCGCCGTGACGCGCACACGACTGCCGTTGCGCATCACCGAGCCTTCCACGACGGCATCGACGCCGAGCTCTCGAGCGATCTGCGGCAGTGATTTTCCTGCCTCGGCATATTGCATGGCGGTGGTTTGCGAGATCACGGCGAGGCCGTTCAGCCTCGACACTTCGGTCGTAATCGCGTCGTCATCCCGAACGACAGGTAGTCGTCATTGCGGCCGTCCGCTGCCGTCGCCCCGAAGGGAAGCACGACGAGGGCGCGGACCGGCGTGGTCGCCGTTCGGGAGCCTCGGTAGGCCACCCCGCCCGCTGCGACGAGTGGGATGAGGGCGGCGCCGCCGACGAGAATCCACGCCGGGACTCGGCGGCGCCAGCGTCGGGGCGCGCTCGGCTCAGGCGCGGCCGTGTTCACTCCGGAAGGTGCGGGCTGCTCGACTTGGCCGGGACCGCCGCTGGGCCCGAGGGGCCCTGCAGCGGCGCGAGAAAGCGGTAACCGCGCTTGGGAATCGTTTCGATGAATCGGGGGGCGTCCGCCGAATCGCCAAGCGCCGCCCGAAGTCGCTTGACCGCCGAATTCAGGTTGCGTTCGAAGTCGACGAACGTGTCTTCGACGAGAGCTCCCGACGGAGCTCCTCCCGCGACACGAGCTTCCCTGGATTGCTGACGAGCCGCCCCAGGATGGCGAGTGGCTGCCCGGATATGCGGACGCGTGCCCCGGCCTTCCGGAGATCGCCGGAGTGGAGGTCCAGCTCGAACAGGCCGAATTGGACTCGAGGCGCGTTCGGTGGCTGTGGCATGGCAACCGATACTGATGGGTTAGCCGTAATCTACCACACTGGCGGTCGCCATCATGCGGGTTCGTGCAAGACGCACTGAACAACAAATGCTTATTTTTCAGCTATTTACTGTAACGCATCAATTACGCACCCTGCATTTACTGTGGAGCTCGGAAGATATAGCGTTCGCGCCTAAGCCGCGCCGCAGTTCCGTGGCGCCCGGCACCCGAGGGATCTCCATGACCTGCCTGGCTTCCGGGCGCCATCTGCGCGTCGCGTCGCGATCCTCGCCGTCCTGGCTGTGCTGCTGATCGACGGGGACACGCCGAAAGCCCACGAGCACATCCACACGCACCGCAAGCTGACGGCCGCGGCATTCCGGCTCCTGAATAGCGATTTCTTTCGCAACCACGCCGACGGCGAAGAATTCATCATCAGCCAGATCGCGCAAGGCGCCATCGACGAAGACAACTGCATCGGCATCTCCCTGGGCGGGAACTGGCAGTTTCACCCCAATTACTTCAGCCACTTTCTGCCGACGCTGACCGGCGTGAGTCCGATTGCGACCGCGGGATGCAGCATCGACAAGCTGACCGCCACCGACGCGGCGACGCGCGCCCACAGCCTGTGGGCTATGGCGAGGGAGGATTACCTGGCGGGTAAGCGCCAGTCGGCATACCGCATCCTGGGACGCGTGATGCACCTGCTGGAGGACATGACCTCGCCGGCACACGTGCATGACGACCCGCACGGCTGGATCCTGGTCGGTTGCGCAGCGACGCCGACGACTTCGAGAGCTGGGGGCACTGTGACGGCCAGTTCGATCGCATCAGCGACTACGTGATCGATGGATCGGCGCATCGACCGTGCGCCCGTGAACGGGACCCGTCGTGGGCGACCCCATACACCCGACGATCACCTGCCGCCTCTGGTGGGCCCTCGAGAGAGGCTCTATGGCGGACGCCCCGCCGGTTCGGCCGGATCTAGTAGGATCCGGGGTGGTGCCGACGGCCCACGAGCTCACCGACCACCGCAACGTGGCCTACTCGTTTGTCCGCCACGTCAGGGACTTCACGTGCACCTTCACCTTCTACCGTGCGGACCTGGTCGATTCGACGAGCTACCAGACGCACAGCCCGACAGCGAGCTGCGCCGCATGCTGCGCGGCAGCACGATCAACGACTGTGGCTCGGCGTGACCGACAACGGCCTGTGCGAAGTAGTCGACGGGTGGACGATGAGCGGAACGCACAGGCAATCGGCGGAACGTTTGGGCAGTGCTACCGTTCTGAGGGCACCGGGGACCTGCGCGAAGAATGGTGGCTCGGCGGACCGGGGGTGCGTGAGGCACCAGCCGGGGCCCATACAGGTCGTGGGCTTCGCCTACCTCGAGAACTCTGGCGGCGATGCCGCGGCGCCCTTCATCCCGCTGCGCTATGGCTGCACGGCCGCCGACAGCGAGCTCTGCGGGGACCCGCACGGCACCGTGACCGCGCGCTCGAAGCCGTTCTTCGCGCGCCTCTACGGCGATCACGTCAACCACCAGGATCCGTTGGCTCCGGTCCCGCACACTGGCAAGGCACAGCTGCGGATCTATGGCGACGTGCTCTACGCCACCGCAGTGGCCTATGGCGCCGGCCTGCTGGAAGCGTTTGTCGCGAGTGTCGAGGCTCCCTCGACGGTGTCGCTCGACAAGACCGCTCTTCGGTTCGGCGCCGTGACGGACGGCTTCACGTTCCTCTCGCAGACCTCGGCTCAGACTGTGCAGCTCGTGGAATCGGGGCACGGCCACGTGCCGTGGACCGCCACGTCGAACCAGCCTGGCTGAGCGTCTCGCTGGCCTCTGGTACCGGATCGGCCACGCTGTCAATTACCGTCCGCTCTACCGGCGCGCCTGCGACGGGAGAGGCGACGGGCAGCATCACCTTCACGCTCGGGAACATCGACGAGCACGCCCGTGTCCGATTGCCGTCACGTTGTCGACGACGACGGCATCGGCCTCGACGCCTCCCTCCGGGTTCGTCGACACGCCGCTCGATAACACGACCGGAGTCGCCGGGTCGATGCTGGTGACCGGGTGGGCGATCGACGACGTCGAAGTCGCGCGCGTGATGATCTGCCGCGGCGCCACCGCAGGCGAGAAGCGCCGGGCGCGAATGCCAATTGCGGCGGTGCCGCGCATATCTTACCTCGGTGATGCGGTTTTCATCGAGGGGGCACGTCCGGACATCCAGGCGGCTTTCCCGCACGTTCCGCGCAACAGCCGCGGCGGCTGGGGGTTCATGGTCCTGACGAACATGTTGCCGGGCGGGGGCAACGGCGTCTACACCTTCCACGTCTACGCGATCGACAGAGAGGGCCGGAGCAGCTTCCTCGGGACGCGCACGATTACCATGGCGAACGCCACCTCGTTGAGGCCCTTCGGCGCCATCGACACGCCGGCACAGGGCGGCACGGCAGTCGGGATCGAATTACATCAACTTTGGCTGGGCGCTGACGCCGATGCCGAAGACGATTCCGACCGATGGTTCGACGATCACCGTGTTGATCGACGGCGTGAGCGTCGGCCAGGCGACGTACAACAACGCGCGACAGGACATCGCCGACCTGTTCCCGGGGCTGAACAATAGCGCCGGCGCCGTGGGCTTCAAGGCGATCGATACCTCGACGCTCACCAACGGTCTGCACACCATCGTCTGGGTGGTCAGCGACGACGCCGGCGCGGCTCAGGGCATCGGCAGCCGGTACTTCAACGTAGTCAACGGAGCTGGCTTCGGCAGTGTCGCGGCAACAGCGGCGGCACGAACGATGTCCTCGTCTTCGCTCACGTGGCTGGCGATGGACCGGTCACCGATCTGGGGACGCCGCGGCCTGGACGCGAATGCACCGTGGCAAGCGCACCGGCCCGGCGGGACCGGCCGCACCATCGTCCGGGGCGAAGAGGTCGATCGCATCGAGCTGCAATTCGATGCCGGTCCGTCGGATCAGTACGCCGGATATCTCCGCGTCGCCGGCGAGTTGACGCCTCTACCGATCGGGCTCATCGTTGGATGCCGCTCGCGGGCGATTCATCTGGCAGCTGGGGGTCGGGTTCGTGCGGCGCCTACGATCTCGTCTTCGTGCGCATCGACCGACAATCGCCCGACCTCGTATGCCGAGGTCCGGCGTGATCCTTGCGCCCAAGGGCACCGGGTGGGTTGGACCGCAGGTCGTCATCGACGTTCCATCGGTCACAGGTTGCCGTGAGCCAGCCGTTCATGGTCGGGGGCTGGGCCGTCGACTGAATGCCGCGTCGGGCACTGGGATCGCGGCCGTACATGTGTCGGGCGTACCCGATAGCGAGGCGGGGCGCCGACATTTGTCGGGACGGCGGCCCACGGCCCCCGATCAGATGTGGCCGCCTTGCATGGCGACCGGTTCATCGACGCGGGCTACGGACTTGTTCGGTGCAGGGCCTTGCCCGGGCGGCTACGACCTGGCCGTCTTCGCGTGGAGCACCGAGGCGGGGGACTTCGTGCCGGCGAAGGTGGTGCGCGTCAACGTTCAATAGACACGAAGCGGCCGGCAACGAGTGCCGGTTACCGATGACCTCGAGTCGCGTCGTCGGCGACAGGGTTTGCGCCTTTCGCGGTCGCGGGTTGATACTACACGTCAACCTGTGAACGCTTGGCTGCAGCAGCTCGCTGAACTCCGGAAGATCCTCGCGTTCCTGCGCCCGTACCTCGTGCGCCAGCCGCTGCTGCTCGCGGCCGTCCTCGGCAGCGCCCTCTTCGTCATGCTCTTCGAGGGGTTCGGCGTCGGCCTCCTCGTGCCGCTGCTGAACCTCCTGCTTGGTGGCGATCGGGCGACGCCCATGCGCCCGCTTCAGTGGCTCGAGCGCACGCTCCCCGGGCATTCACCGGCCTTCTACATTGGGGCGATCGCGGTCGCCATCATCCTGTCGGTCGCGCTCAAGAACGCCGCCTTCTACACCTCGCTCGTGCTCGCGGCCCGACTGAAGCGGCGCATCGCCGTCAGGCTGCGCGACGATCTCTTCCGGCGCCTGCACCGGGCTGACCTGGATCTCTTCGATCGCCTGCCGGGCGGGGACCTCGCCAACGTCTTTCTCGTCGAGACCTACCGCACGACGATCGCCATCGACGCGATGCTGGCGCTCATCCAGCGCACGAGCATCGCGTTCTTCTACGTCGCCGCCCTGTTCTTTCTCTCGTGGTCCCTGACGTCGCTCGTCGTCTTGCTGGCGGTCGCGCTCGGCGGCGCGCTGTCGTTTGTCTATGGCCGGCTGAAGAGCGTCGGCGTGGAGCTGACCGACCTCAATCACCGCATGGCCAGCATGCTTGGCCAATCGTTCTCGGGCGTACGAATCGTGCGCGCGACGCACTCGCAGGACCGCGAGCTCGAGCAGTTCCACGCGCTGAACCAGGCCCAGGCCGACGCCGAGCAGCGCAGCGCGGAAGCGCTCTCGCTGCTCTTTCCCATCACCGAAACGCTCGCTGTCGCGGGCGCGATGGTGATCGTCACCTGCGCTTACATCTTTCTCGTGCGGCCGGGCTACATGCTGAGCAGCTACCTGCTCGCCTACGGCTTCGTCCTCCTGCGGCTGCTGCCGCTCCTCAATCAGCTCTACGGATTGCACGGCCACCTCGCCTATCTGGCTGGCGGCATCCACGAAGTGAAGACGTGGCTCGACACGCCGCATTTCCCCGAGCGGCCATTCGGCACCGTGCCTTTCACCGGCCTCGAGCAGGCGCTCGCCTTCGAGCACGTCACCTACAAGTATCCGAACGGCAAGACCGCGCTCGAGGACATCGACTTCGTCGTGCCCGTCGGCCAGACCATCGCGATCGTCGGTCCCTCGGGTGCCGGCAAGTCGACGCTCGCGAACATCCTGCTGCGTCTCCGCGCGCCATCGGGCGGCCGCGTGACGGTCGATGGCCGCGACTGCTGGGAGTTCTCGTCCGAGAGCTGGCATCGCGCCACGGCCCTCGTCGAACAGGACGCCTTCCTCTTCCACGGCACCCTCCGGGAGAACATCCTCTACGGCTGCGAGCCTGTCGGTGACGCGGCGCTCGATCGGGCTCTCACTGCCGCCCACCTGACCGACGTCGTCTCGTCGCTTCCGGATGGGCTGGACACGCTCGTGGGCGAGCGCGGAGCGATGGTGTCCGGCGGTCAGCGGCAGCGGATCGCCATCGCGCGCGCCGTCATACGCAACCCGAGCGTCCTCATCCTGGACGAGGCGACCTCACACCTCGACGCCGTCTCCGAACGGCTGGTCCAGCAGGCCCTCCAGAACGCCTCACGCGGCCGAACCACCATCGTCATCGCCCACCGTCTCTCGACGATTCGGGACGCCGATCGCCTGATCGTGCTCGACCGGGGCCGGATCGTGGAGCAGGGAACCTGGGACACCCTCGCGACCGCCGGGGGTGTTTTCGAGCGCCTCATTCGTGGGTTGACGTGAAAGCGCGGCGTGACGGGTTGGCGTGAATCACGCAGGGATCAGGGATCAGGGATCAGGGGACCCGGGATACATCGGCGCCCGGCTATTCTCGACCCCCCTGACCCCTGATCCCTGATCCCCGAGTTATCGCCAACGTTCCCAAACGCCGAAACTAAGGGGAATTGGGGTCCGTTTGCCGTTTTGGCATGGGACTCAGGGGGCGGAGCTGCAATTGCGCGCACTTACGTGCATCGGTGTTCTGACGATTCTGTGCATCAGTACGACAGTTTCGTATGCGCAGACGTCGAGCTCTGCCGATCCGCTCGAATCGATGCCCTTTCGCTTCGGCCCCATCGGCATCAGCCCGACCCTCGCGATTACGAACTTCGGCGTCGATGACAACATCTTCAACGATGCGACCGCGCCGAAGCGCGACTTCACGATGACCGTTACACCCCGGCTTCAGGCCCGGATGAGGAGCGGGAAGATGTTGCTCTCGGGGGCGTTTGCGACCGGGCTCGTCTATTACCAGAAGTACCGACGACGAACGATCGATCGACTACGCGACCGATGGCCGCGTCGACTTCGACCTCGGGTGGTTTCAGCCCTACGCATTGGCGTCGCTGCTCGATACGCGCGAGCGGCTCAATGCCGAGCTGGATGTGCGCGCCCCCCGGACGCAGACAACGCTCGCCGCCGGTGCGAAGGCGCTGCTCTCACCGAAGACGGGCCTGGTGTTCGACGTGCGCAGGGCCGGGCTGGACTTCGCCGAGGGGACGACCTTCGAGGGCGTCCCGCTGAGCCAGTCGCTCAACTCCACGACCCAGACCCTCGAGGGCGGCCTGGAGTTCTATCTGACCCCTCTGACGACGTTTGCTGTCACCACGTCGTACCAGACCGATCGCTTCGACCACTCGCCGGAGAAGGATGCCGACACGTTCCGGATTCTGCCGACGATTCGCATGGAGTCGCCGGCGATCATCCAGGGCTCGCTGGCGATCGGCTATCGCCGGTTCTCGGCGGTTGACCCCGAGACCCCCGACTACAGCGGGCTCGTCATGCAGGGGTCGCTGACGCACACGTTCGGCGAGCGGACGAAGGTGGATCTTCAGCTGTCGCGCGACGTGCAATACTCGTTCGAGGAAACCGAGCCCTACTATTTGACGACGGGCTTCCGGGTGGTCCTGACGCAGCAGCTTGGCGACTCGTTCGACGTGCGGGCTACAGTTGGCCGGGATCGCCTCGACTATCGCGAGGAAGCGACGTCGGGGATACCAAACGACACGCGCGTGGACCGCGCCAGCGTGCTCGGTGCCGGCGTCGGCTACCGGTTTCAGACCAACCTTCGCACCGGGCTCGACATCGAATTCGCCGAGCGTACGAGCGAAGTGCCCAATCGCGAATACGATCGCACGCGAGTGTTTGCGTCGCTGACCTACGGATTCTGACCCATGGCGCTCTTGATTGGTCTGCTGTCTCTGATTCTCCAAGCCCCTCGCCCGGTGCCGCCGGCGCCCGCCGAGTACACCGTCGGACCCCAGGATCGTCTCGCGATCACCGTCGTCGACGAGCCGACGCTGACCCGGGTGGTGACCGTCAGCAGTGACGGCACGTTCGAGTACCCCTACATCGGACTCGTCAAGGCCGCTGGCGTGTCGCTGCGCGCGATCCAACTCGACATCACGACGCGCCTGATGGAGAAGTACCTGCGCAACCCGCAGGTATCGATCGAGGTCGAGACGTATCGCAGCCAGGTCGTGTACGTGTGGGGCCAGGTTCGCGCGCCCGGGGCGGTCACGCTCATGGGCAACATGAACTTGACCGAGGCGCTCGCGAAGGCCGGATCGCCGACGCCTGACGCGGGCTCGTACATCGAGATCAATCGGCGACCTGCGGCGGTCGCGCCGGGAACCGACCCGGCGGCCGTGGCCAAGCCGGCGCCCGAACGCATCAGCATGACCGAGCTGCAGAGCGGCCGGGCGCAGGCCATCATCCTCAGCGACGGCGATACCATCTTCGTGCCCAAGGCGGAGACCTTCTTCGTCACCGGCTACGTCAAGAACGGCGGGCCATTCCTGCACGACGGGGCCATGACGGTAGCCAAGGCCATTTCGATGGCCGGTGGCGTGACCGAGAAAGGCTCGCGCAGCCGTATCCGCATCACGCGCCTGGTCGAAGGGAAGCAAGTGGTCATCAAGGACGTGAAGCCCGACGACCCGGTCCTGCCGGGGGACTCCATCGAAATCATGTCCAGGCTCTGGTAGGCGGGCCGCCGACCCAATCCGACATCCTCAGACCAGAACGCATGCGCCTCGTGCACGTCGCGAGCGGCCGGCTCTTCGGCGGCATCGAGCAGATGCTCGTGACGATGGCGCGGGAGCGGCGGGTGACGCCGGACGTCTCGGTCGCCTTCGTGGTGGCCGCGCCGGCACGGCTCAATCGTCTCTGCCAGGAGCTCGACGCCAGTGGGGCAACGGTGCACGCGCTCGGCGATGTCCGCCTGAGCCGGCCGGCATCGATAATCAGAGCCCGGTCTCGCCTCCGTCGCGTGCTGGCCGCCGAGCCGGCCGATGCCGTCATCTGTCATGCGCCATGGTCGTACGCGATTTTTGCGCCGGTGGTGCGCCGCGCCGGGATGCCCGTGCTGCTCTGGCAACACGATCGCGCCGAAGGACGCTCGCTCGTCGAGCGCTGGGCCGCGCGGACGCGCGCCGATCTCGTGATCTGCAACAGCCGGTGGACGTCACTGACGACGGGCGCATTGCAGCCGGGCGTCCCGGTGACAGTCGTTTATCCTCCGGTGATCGTGCCCGAGTGTCCGAGCGGCACGCGCACGAACCTGCGGCGTGATCTCGGCGCCGATCCGGCCGACGTCGTGCTGCTCTGCGCGAGCCGTCTCGAACCGTGGAAAGGACACCTGAATCTCGTACGCGCGCTCGGCCGCGGTCGGCCTGCGAACCCATGGAGACTCTGGATTGCGGGCGCGCCTCAGCGGCCGCACGAGCATGCAGTATCTGGCTGAGCTGCAACAGGAAGTGGCACGACTCGGACTCGAAGCCCGCGTCCGGTTTCTCGGCGAACGCCGAGACGTGCCGATGCTGATGCGCGCCGCCGATCTTCTGTGCCAACCGAATGAAGGCCCCGAGCCGTTCGGCGTGGTCTTTGCCGAGGCGCTGCTCTCAGGCGTACCGGTCGTGACCACCGCGAGTGGCGGCGCGCCGGAGATCGTTTCGGACCAATGCGGGCGGCTCGTGCCGCCCGGCGACCTCGACGCTTTGACGCGCGTACTCGGCGAGCTCATCGACGATGCCGCGCTGCGCGGCCGGCTGGCCGCCTGCGGACCGGCGCATGCGGCGGCACGTTCGTCACCGGCGATCGTCCTGCCGCGCCTGGCCGCCGAGCTCGCGCCGGTCGCTCGGAGGCATTCGGCATGACGATGGAGGCAGGCATGGCGATCGACCCGGCCGTGGAACGCGGGTTGAAGAGTCACGGCGAAAGCGACGCGCCCATCTATCGCGCCGCTGCGGCCCTGCTGCGCGCCCGCCGCGCGCATGGCGTGCTCGTCGACGTCGGATGCGGCATCGGCCGGTTCCTCGAGTACGCCGGCGACCTGACCGAGAACTACATCGGCGTCGACGTCGTGCGACATCCTGGGTTGTCCGAGGACGCCGCCTTCTATCGCGCCGACCTCGACCGCGAGTCGATCCCCGTGCCGCCGGCGTCGGCCGACATCGTCGCGACGCTGGAGACCATCGAGCACCTCGAGAGCCCGCGGCTGTTTTTCGGCGAGCTGGTGCGGATTCTCAAGCCGGGTGGCTGGCTGGTCATGAGTACGCCGAACCAGCTCAGCGTCCTCAGCCTGCTCTGCCTGATTGTCAGGGGCCGATTCGTCGCCTTCCAGGACGCCTACTATCCCGTCCACCGCACCGCGCTCCTGCCGGTCGATCTGGAGCGGATAGCGGGGGAGTTCGGGCTGGCCGAGATCGCGCTCGGGTTCTCGTGTGCCGGCCGGATTCCGTTGACCGGAGCGCATTACCCACCGACGCTGTCGCAGATGTTTCCCCAGGCGTTGTCGGACAACGTGTTGCTCGTCGCGCGCAAGCATGCGTGAGCAGCCCCTCTGGGTGTCGTGCTCGTCGTCGGCGATTCGCAGGCTGCCCTTCGGCCGGTATCAGCTCGCGAACGCGCTTGCCCGGTTCGCGGGCCCGCCCTTCCGCGCGCAACTGCCAGGCGACCTCGGGCGGCTCAGCTTCGTCTGCGATCTTCGCGACACCATCGCGCGCGAGGTGTGCTTTACCGGCCGCTACGAACCGCAGGAAACCCAGCTCGCCCAGGGGCTGCTCGGTCCCGGCATGGTCGTCGTCGATGTCGGCGCCAACTGGGGCTATTTCACGCTCGTGTGCGCGCATCTCGTCGCTGACCGCGGGCGGGTGATTGCGCTCGAGCCGCATCCGCGGCTCGCCGCGATGCTGGCGGATAACGTGCGCGAGAACCGGCTGCCGCAGGTGGCTGTTCATCGCGTCGCGGCCGGTGCGCGCGCCGCAACGGCGGCGTTTGTCGGCTTCGACGAGCGCGACGGCAACTGGGGTGTGTCGCGGGCCGCGCAGGACGCCGAGGCGGCGGACTTCGAGTCGCCGACGGTCGCGATCGATGCCTTCCTCGACGAGTGCAATGTCGGCCGCGTCGATCTCATCAAGATCGACATCGAGGGAGCTGAAGGGGACGCGATTCGCGGGATGACAGACGGCCTGGCGCGTCATCGCTACCGCTACGCGCTCGTCGAATGTCACCCGCACGAGCTCGCGCGTATGGGCACATCCCTGGCCGCGTGCCTGTCGCCGTTCCGCACCGCGGGGTATCGCGGCTGGCACATCGATCACTCGCCGGAGATGCACCGCCGGGCGGCGTCAGGTGCCGTGCCCTTGGGCGACCTGCTTGCACCCATCGATGAACGCGTCCTCGCGTCCGACGATTGGCCGCACCTCCTGTGGGTGGCTCCCGGCGAGGCCCTGCCGGCGTGAATGCGGATCGCATACCTGAGCGTGTCGGATCAGTTGGGCGGCTCCGAGATCGTCCTGCTCGAGATGATCAAGGGCATTCGGCGGCAGCGCCCAACCTGGACACTGCAGGTGATCCTCCCCGGCCGTGGGCCCTTGCTCGACGACGCTGAAGCGGCTGGAGCGGACTGCGTCGTGCTGCCGATGCCAGCCTCACTCGCTCGCCTGGGCGAGTCCGGTGCCGGCCCCGTCGCGCTCGCCGCCCGCCTGGTGCCCGTGGCGCTCGCGCTTCCTGCCTACCTCCGCCGCCTGCACGCCGTTATCAGGGCCGGCCGTCCCGCCATCCTTCATACCAACGGGTTCAAGGCGCACATCGCAGGCGCGCGTGCGTCCGGCGAAGCGGCGGTCGTGTGGCACATGCACGAGTATGTCGGTGGCCGGCGCCTCACGCGCTCGCTGCTCGCGCGGCACCAGCACCGCGTCAGCGCCGTGCTGGCGAACTCCCGAAGCGTGGCTGACGACGTGCGCGCGGCGCTCCGCCCGCAGGTTCCGGTGCAGGTGGTACACAACGCGGTGGATTTGAACACCTTCGCCCCGGAGGGGCCGATCGAGAATCTCGACCGGCGCGCCGGCCTGATGCCGCCGGATCGTCCAGTCGTGCGCATCGGTCTCGTGGCAACGTTCGCGCGCTGGAAGGGACACGAAGTCTTTCTGCGCGCCCTTGCCGCGATGCCGAAGGACGAGCCGGTGCGCGGCTACATCATTGGCGGGCCGGTGTATGACACGGCGGGCAGCCAGCACACGATGGAGGAACTTCAGGCGCTCGCCGCCGGCCTCGGCCTCGACGGGCGTGTCGGCTTCACCGGCTATCTGCCGCCGGCCCCGGCCATGCGCGCCCTCGACGTCGTCGTGCACGCGAGCACGCAGCCCGAGCCGTTCGGACTGGTGATCGCCGAGGCGATGGCCTGCGGTCGCGCCGTGATTACGAGCGCCGCCGGCGGCGCGGCGGAGATCATCGACGACGGGGTGGACGCGGTGACGCATTCGCCGGGAGACCCGTCCAGCCTCTCGGCGTGCATGGTCCGTCTGGCACGCGATCCAGTTGCCCGGCGCGAGCTCGGCAGCCGCGCGCGGGCGTCGGCGTGCCGGCGCTTCGATGCCGACCGGCTCACGCGCGAAGTGATTGCGGTGTATGAAGCGATTAACCGTTAACCTGCCGCCGGCGCCGTCGCAGTGGGGGATTGCGGAGTTCTTCATCATCAGCCAGACCGCGATTCCGGCGCTCCTCTTTCTGCCCGGGACGCAGGGCATCCGCTTCTACGTCCGTGTGGCGTCGTTCGCGATCTCGATGGCGCTGCTGGCGTGGTGGGGATTTGGCAACGCCAAGCACAGCAAGGTCCACCCGGCGCAGACGTGGCTGCTCGTGGCGATCATCTACATCGCCGCGATGGTGTTCCATCCGTTCACGAGCTCGACGCTTGCGGGCGTCGCGCAGCTGGTGTTGTACGTGTCGGTGATGGCGCCGCTCTTCTGGGCGCCGGCCGTTGTGCGCGGCCCCGAGCACCTGGCGCGCCTGATGACGCTGCTGCTGATTTGCAACGGCGTCAACGCGTGCGTCGGCGTCCTGCAGGTGTACGACCCCGGGCGGTGGATGCCGCAGGAGATGTCGCGCCTGGTCACCGAGTCCGAGTTCGGGCTCGGCGCGGTCACGTATCAGGGGCCCAACGGCCTGATCGTCCGGCCGCCGGGGCTCTTCGACAATCCGGGTGCGGTCGCCGGTCCCGGCATGTACGCGGCGCTCCTCGGTCTCGTGTTCGTGACGAGCGCGTCGCCGCTCTGGCAGCGGGCGCTCGCGCTGCTCGGGTCGTTTGCCGGTGTGGCGGCGATCTATCTGAGCCAGGTCCGCGTCTCGCTGGTCGTCCTTGTCATCATGCTCGCAACCTATGCCGGGCTGCTCCTCTTCCAGCAGCGCAAGCAGCGCGCCCTCGTCTTTGCCGCGGTCGCGGCCGCGCTGGTCGTCGTGACGTTCTCGTTTGCGATCGGTCTGGGCGGTCAGAGCATCGCCGAGCGCACGCTGACCCTGTTCGCCCAGGACCCGGTGAGCCTGTACTCGGCGTCGCGGGGCGGACAGCTCGTGTACACGTTCGACGACCTCATCAACAGTTATCCGCTCGGGGCAGGCCTGGGCCGGTGGGGCATGATCGCGGGCTATTTCGGCGGCGGCCCCGAGCGGACGCTCTGGGCGGAGATCCAAGTCGCCGGCTGGGCCATCGACGGCGGCATCCCGCTCGTCCTCGTCAGTGTCGCGGCGCTGGTCGTCGTGTTGCTGGGCGAGCGCCGGCTGGCGCTCACCGATCCCGACGCGAAAGTGCGCGCGTGCGCCGCGGTCGTGCTGGCCGCGAACCTGGGCACGGCGGCACTCATCTTCAGCTTCACGCCGTTTGTGACCCAGATCGGCCTGCAGTTCTGGTTTCTCGCGGGCGCGGTGCAGGCAATAGCCACGCGCACCGACACGTGACGCACACGTGGCTGCTCGTGGCGGGGGATTTCACGCCCTATGGCGGGATGGACATGGCGAACTTCGCGCTCGCCCGTCATCTGGCCCGGGTGGAGCAGACTCATCTCGTGGCTCACCACGTCTCGCCCGAGCTCACCGCGCTCGCGAACGTGCACGTGCACGCCGTCCCGCGCCCGTTCGGCGTCCATCGGTTCGGCGAGCCGATCCTGCGGTCGACGGCGGGCCGCGTGCAACGCAGCCTGGCGGCGGATAATCTTCGCACCGTGGCCAACGGCGGCAATGCCGATCTGGGTGATCTCAACTGGGTTCACTACGTGCACGCGGCGTTCGAGCCGGTGGTCGCCGGCTTGTCGAACCGGCTGAAGGTCGCATGGAAACACCGGCGATACGTCGCCGAAGAACGCCAGGCGCTCGCCCGCGCGCGGTTGGTCATCTGCAACAGCAATCGAACGGCCGACGATGTCGTGCGGCTGGCCGGCGTGGCGCGGGACCGGACCAGGGTCGTTTACTACGGAATCGATCAGGCGGCTTTCGCGGTGGTCGACCCCGAGGCGCGCGCGTCCGCGCGGCGCGACATTGGCCTGCCGGGCGATCGGCGTCTGGCGCTCTTTGTCGGTGCGCTCGGCGATCGGCGCAAGGGCTTCGACACGGTGTTCGGCGCGTGGCAGGAGCTCTGCCGCCGCACGGACTGGGACGTCGATTTGGTTGTCGCCGGTACAGGTGCCGAGCTCGAGGCGTGGAAGGCACGCGCCGCGCGCGAGCTGCCCGAGGGCCGGATGCAGTTCCTGGGCTTCCGGCGGGACATGCCGGCCGTGTTCGCGGCTTGTGACGTGCTGATTCATCCCGCGAGGTATGAGGCGTACGGCCTCGGCGTCCACGAGGCACTTTGCCGCGGCCTGCCGGCGATCGTCTCCGCCACGGCCGGCGTTGCCGAGCGGTATCCGGCCGATCTCGGTAATCTCCTGCTGCAGGATCCCGAGAGCGTGAGCGAACTGACCGAGCGCCTCGCCAGCTGGCGCGCGGACGAGACCATCGCCGGTCGCGTCGCAGAATTCGGCGCTCGCCTGCGGGCGCGCACCTGGGATCACATGGCGCACGAGATCGCTGAGCTGGGTACGAGCTGACATAGGCTGACGAAGAAATGCGAAGACAACGGACTCAACACGAAGAAACGAAGCGCAACGGAGACGAACGGAGGCGTAACCTCGTTCTCGCGTCTGGCGACGCGACCGTCGCGCGGAATCGCCGGCTGCCAGCCATGTCTCTTCTCCGGTCGCCTTCGTTGTTCTTCGTTTCTTCGTGTTGAACCCGTTGCCTCCGTCCCCTTCGTCACACCCAACTTTCCAATCAACCGGCCCGTGCTGGGTCTGTGGCGGCCGCTCACGGATCCGCTTTCACCAGGCCGTGCTCGAGTTCTCGGCGTGGCGCGAACAGGATCCTGAGCTCGCGGCCTATACGGGCGAGAAGATCTGGCTCTGGCGGTGCAAAGCATGTGGGTTTGCGCAACCGGATCGCATGCCGGCGCTGCCCCAATACTTCGCGCGGATGTACGACCAGCGTTGGTCTCCGGAGTGGGTGGCGCAGGAATTCGACGCCACCTACAAGGATTTGATTTTTCACCGCATTCTCGCGACGCTCGGCGAGCGCGTGCGAGCGACGCCGCGGACGCTGCTCGACGTCGGGTCCCATGCCGGACGCTTTCTCCAGCTCGCCAGCAAGGCGGGCTGGCTCGCCGAAGGCACGGAGATCAACGAGCGTACGGCGACCTATGCCTCGGAACACACCGGCGTCCCCGTGCACAGGCTCGGTGCCGATCGTCTGGCCGAGCTCGGCCGGCAGTACAACGCGGTGACCCTGACTGACGTGCTCGAGCACATTCCCGAGCCCGTGTCGATCCTCGCGAGCGTTCGGCGCGTCGTGGCGGACGAGGGCTGGGTGGCCGTCAAGGTGCCGTGCGGCCCGGCGCAACTCCTGAAGGAAACCTGGCGCGCCCGCCTGACGTCGGGCTACCGCGCCACGCTCGCGGACAACCTCGTCCACATCAACCACTTCTCGCCCCGCGCGCTCAGAATGGCGCTCACCCGTGCCGGATTCGACAACATCACGGTGGAGATTGCCGCGCCCGAGTGCCCGCCTGGTGCGCGCGCGTCGGCCCTGGTCCGCCTGGCGCTCTACCATCTTGGCCGGCGCGTCCCCGGTGGAGTTCACACGCCGATCGCCCTCCATCTCCAGGCGTTCGCACGCGCGGCGCCGCGCTCGGGGAACCCGCTCCGGCCATGACCAGCCGTCTGCCGAAGGTGTCGGTCGTGATCCCGACCTTCAACAACGAGGATGTCCTGCGTCGCTGCCTCACCAGCTGGCAGTTGAGCGCGGCGACGTGCGGCGTCGAGATCATCGTCATCGAGGACGGCTGCCGCGACGGCACGCGCGCGTTCCTCGAATCCGAGAGTCAATCGGTCTGGGGCCAGCGGCATCTCCGCTGGATCCACCTGGACGATGCCCACGAGCTGCGGTGTACGAACGCCGGGCTGGCGGCGGCGCGGGCGCCGCTCGTCATGGCGTGGCAGGACGACATGTTCGTGACGAGCGACTGGCTGATCGCCGAGCTGCTGTCCACGTTCCGCGTGCACGAGGACATCGGCATGATGAGCCTCAGTCGCGGCCTCGACCACTACCCGCTCGACGAGCCCATCGCTACGTGGGAAGACCTGGTCGACTGGCGCCGCCTGCGCAGCACCATCGGCCCCGCGCCGGGCAATTGGTTTCGGCTGCAGGAAGTCGATGCCGTCATCCGGCCGTGGATCGTCCGCCGCGCGTGCCTCGAGCGCGTCGGCGTGCTCGACGAGGCGTTCGTGCCGACGGAGTGGGACGAGGCCGACCTCGGCTACCGCATCCGCGAAGCCGGGTGGAGAGTGGCGACGTGCGGCTACGAACGGCTCGGCGGCTACGAGCATCTTGGCAGCAGCACGCTCGGCGACTTGAGCGATGCCTACAAAGCGCGCGTGCTCAAGAACGGCCTGTTGTTTCATGAGCGGTGGGGCGCGGTCATCGCTCGAGAGCATGCGCGGACGAGGCGCACATGGCTCAGGCAAACGACGTCCCTGGGCTGGATCCGGGCGCTGCGGACCGCCGCCGGCCGGGCGGTGACGCGCTCGTCGTGAGAGCGCCTGCGCGATGTTGAAAGCCGTGCGCAACGCCGCCGCATCCGCCGCCGCCTGGACGCTCTATCGCGCCCCGGCGCTCGAGGCGCCTTACGCCTATGCCGCCCATGCCGCGCTCGGCGTGCCCGGCGTGCACACGCTCTTCCGCGAAACCACCGACCGGCTCGTCGCCCGTCTGGTGAATGGGAACCGTGCCCTGCGGCGACTGCGCATCGGTCCGGTGTCGCCGGTGTTCGACGTGAGCAGCTTCACTGTCAAGGGGCAGTACTTCGCCCACGTCGCCTACGAACCGGGCGCCACCGGGGCGGTGCTGAACGACCTCCGCGAGGGCGACGTGTTTGTGGACATCGGCGCCAACAGCGGCTACTTCAGCGTGCTTGCGGCGCTCCGGGTTGGCGCCAGCGGCCGGGTGTATGCGTTCGAACCCAACCCGGCGGTTCGCCGTCAGCTCGAGCGCCACGTCGAGCTCAACCAGATCGCGGATCGCGTCACGGTGTCCGGCCTCGCGCTCGCCGGCGAAGACAAGGATGACGTGCGGCTGTTCGTGTCATGCTGGCCGGAGAACGATGGCATCGCGTCGCTGACGCCCGCGGCGGAGACGCTGGCCCGCGGCGGCCTGCGCGCGGACGCCTCGATTCCGGTGAACGTCAGGAGGTTCGACACCTGGGCGCAGTCGGCCCGTCCAGCGCGCATCGATGTGATGAAGATCGACGTCGAGGGTGCAGAGGCGCAGGTGCTCGCCGGAATGTCGGCGGCGTTCGAGACTCTCCGGCCGGCCCGGATCATCTGCGAGACGCCGCTCGAGAGCGCCGCCGTGCGGATGCTGCGTGACCGCGGCTACCGCGTGTCGACGCTCGATGCGATCCCCGGCGGCATTCCGAATCTGCTGTTTGAGTGACCGTGCCGCAATCCCTTGTGCGTTCGCTCCTCGCTCCTGCCTACGGCCGGGTACTGCGGATGCTCTACTCGCGCACCGGCCTGCCGTGGACGGTTCACGACCAGGTCATCCGCATCGATCCGCGGGCGAGGCACCTCGTGCCGCACGAGCGGCGAGCCCGCGCTCTTCGACTTTCTCGCCCACACGATTCGACCCGGCGACATCGTCCTCGACGTCGGCGCGTTCGTGGGCGTCTACGCTGTCCTCGCTGCCCGCTGGAGCGGTCCCCGCGGTCGCGTCGTGGCGTTCGAGCCGACGCCGTCGAGCGCCGCGCTGGCCCGCCGGCACCTGGCGTACAACGGCCTTGGGCCCAACCGGGTCTCGCTCATCGAGGCGGCCGTGTCGGATCGGGCGGCACGGGCGACTCTCCACCAGTACGACGACAGCGCGATGCCCTACGTGAACAGCCTGGTCGCCGCCGTCGACACCGATGCGCCGGCGGTGACGCAGCAAGTCGACGTCGTGACGATCGATGAGGTCTGCCGCGAGCTGGAGATTGTGCCGTCGGTCATTCGCATGGACGTGCAGGGCGCGGAGATTCACGCGCTGCGTGGCGCGCGCGCGACGATCCGCGGCGCCTCCCGGCTGTCGCTCGTGGTCGAGATGCACCCGCAGTGCTGGCCGGCGTTCGGCGTCACGGCCGAGGACGCACGGGACACGCTGGCCGAGCTGGGCCTGACGGCGCGGCCGCTCGTCGATGGCGAGGCTCTCTTCGCCCGCGACACGCACGCCGTGCTGAGCCTGGAGCTCGTCGCGAGGGTCAGCCGCATGAGCGCGCCCGGCGACAGCTATCGGACCAAGTCGCTGTCGGAGCGGGTGGCGGCGTCACTGCCGTCCGGCGGTGCGTTCGCGGCCGTGCGCCGGCGGCTCAAACCGCTCTTCGCGCGCTGGCTGGGTGCGGGCGGTACGGGTCTGCGGTCGGTGTTGCCTGGTGGCGAGGTCGTGTTGGTGGCGCCAGCGTTCCGTCACCTCACCTGGAACCCTGAGGAGTACACCGCGTTCCGCGCCGCGGTTCGGCCCGGCGGTGTCGTGCTCGAGGCCGGCGCCAACGTCGGCGCGTACACGATGCTGTTTGCGCAGTGGGTCGGCCCTGCCGGACGCGTGTTCGCGTTCGAGCCCGATCCCGCCGCGTATGCCGGTCTGCAGCAGCACATCGTGCGCAACGCCGTGGCCGATCGCGTGACGGCGGTCGCCGCCGCCGTGGCTGATGGCAGTGCCCCGACGTTGCGGCTGGCGCTCGGTGAATCGTCTGGCATCAGCCGCCTGCTGCCGCCAGGCGAGACGGACCTGGCGAGCGCGCGAGGTCAGCGTCGTATCGATCGATCAGTTCTGCGGAGACCGCGGACTCACGCCACAAGTCATCAAGATCGACGTCGAGGGCGCCGAGCTTGCGGTCCTGCGCGGTGCGCGGTCCACGGTGGCGGCCGCCGGACCCGGTCTGCAGCTCTTCGTCGAAATGCATCCGCACCTCTGGACCGCACTCGGCATCTCGGTCGACGAGGTGCGCCGCGAGTGCGAGGCGCAGAACCTGGTGGCCGAACGGCTGGACGGCAGCCGCGGCACAGATGTGTGGCAGACCGAAGGCGTCTGCCTGCGGCTGCGCCGCGCATGAGGATCGTCGTCGCCCACGACTCCGTCGGGACCGAAGGGGGAGTGGAGACATACCTGCTCTCGGTGATCCAGGCGCTCCGCAGCCGCGGTCATCAGATCGCGCTCTTGTATGACCGGCGGAGTGCGGCACCGGGGGCGCTCGGCTCGAGCGCGCACCTCGCCGTGGGCGTGGAGGAGCGAGGCCTCGACGCGGCCCTGACCGACCTGCACGCGTGGCGGCCCGACGTCGGCTTCTCGCACAACATGTCGCATCTCGACGTCGATCGCGGATTGATCGAGCGTTGGCCCGTCGTCAAGATGCTGCACGGCTACTTCGGCACGTGCGTGAGCGGCCTGAAGATGCACGCGTTCCCGTCGGCCCAGGCGTGCGGCCGGACGTTCGGGCCCGCCTGTCTCGCGCTCTACGTTCCCCGCCGGTGCGGCCAGCTCGCTCCCGGCGCGATGATGCGGGGCTATCGCTGGGCGAGTCAGCAGCAGGCGCTCTTTTCCCGCTACGCGGCCGTGGTCGTGGCGAGCGAGCACATGAGCCGCGAGATGGCTGCGTAACGGCGTGCCACACGACCACCTGCGAGTGCTTCCGCTCTTCTCCACGGTTAAAACCGAGTCCACGGTGAAGGCCGATGCGATCGCCGCAAGCGGTGAACCCGATACGGTGCTCTTTGCCGGACGGATGACGACACTCAAGGGCGGCGACGTCCTCATCCGGGCGGCCGCGCGGGCCTCGCGCCTGCTCGGCCGCCCGGTCCGGCTCCTCATGGCTGGCGATGGGCCGCAGAAGGATGCCTGGCGCAGCCTCGCCAAGTCGCTTCGCGTCGAGCTCGAGATGACGGGCTGGATCGCGCACGAAGATCGCGCGCGCGTGTACGGCCGGGCAGTGCTCGTGGCCGTGCCCAGCCTGTGGCCGGAGCCCTTCGGGCTCGTTGGCCTCGACGCCGCCGCGCTCGGCCGGCCCGCAATCGCGTTCGACGTCGGCGGGATCCGCGAATGGCTGACCGATGGTGTGAATGGGAGGCTGGTCGAACCGGCTGCCGGCGAGCAAGGTCTGGCGAGTGCACTCGCGTCGTTGCTTCGGCAATGCAGGAGAGCGCGAGCGGATGGGTCGAAGCGCGCTCGATGTCTCGCGCCGGATGTCGCTCGCGGTGCACGTCGAGCGCCTCGAAGCCGTCCTCAGCCGCATCGCGGCGACGTAACGATGGCGCACTGGACGATTCTCACCTGCGAGTATCCGCCCGGTTGCGGCGGCGTGGGCGACTACACCGCGCAGGTCGCCGCCGCCCTCGCCGCCGCGGGCGACAGCGTCACGGTCGTCTGTCCGCCGCAAGCCCGTGTCCGGCGCGCGCGAGGCGAGTCAGGCGGCGGCCGAAGCCGACGGCGTCGAGCTCGTGATGCTCGACGATACCTATGGCCGGCTCGGCCGGCGGGCGATCGACGAGCGTCTTGACCAGCGGTCCGCCCACGACCATTCTCGTGCAGTACGTGCCGACGGGGTTTGGTCTTCGTGGCGCCAATATTCCCTGGTGCCGCTGGCTCCTCGATCGCGCGCGCCGCCACGGCAACGACGTCCGCGTGATGTTCCACGAGCCCTACTTCGAATTTACGCTGGCGGCCTCTTCGCCAGAACGCACTCGCCCTCGCCGAGCGCGTCATGGCGGCGATGCTCCTGCGCGCTGCTTCGCACGTCTACTTGTCAACCGACGCCTGGCGCCGATATCTGGCGCCGTACGCGCCGGGTGGCCGACCGCAAGACTTTGTCACCTTGCCCGTTCCATCCACGATTCCAGGCTGCGATCGCATCGCCGACATCGCAGAGCGCCGCCGGCAGCTACTGGGAGCGTCGACGCACCAGCTGGTCGGCCACTTCGGAACAGTCGGCCCGCACGTCGCGCCAATGCTCGAGGCCACGCTGATACCATCTGCTGACCGACCGATCCAAACGTGTCAGCTGTCTGCCTCGGGACAGGCACGGACGAGTTCGTGCGCGCGCTCGTCGCCAGCGTGCCGATGGTTCGCGACCGCATCCACGGCGCCGGCCGCGTCTCTCGCTCCGACGCCGCACTCACGCTGAGTGCCTGCGATCTCCTGGTGCAGCCGTATCCCGATGGCGTGACGACGCGACGGACGTCGGTCATGGCCGGTCTCCTCAACAGCCGCGCGGTTGTCACGACGACGGGACACTTGACGGAACCGGTCTGGGCGGAGACCGGAGCTGTGGGCCTGGCGCCGGCGACAGACATCGAATCGGTCGTCGCCACCGTGCGTGCGTTGCTCGCCAAAGACGATGACCGCGCCGCACTCGCGGTACGCGGCGAGAAGACCTATCGCGAGCGCTTCGCGCTCGACCATACGATTCGCGCGCTTCGAGGAGCGGTCGAAGGCGCGGCGGCATGAATGCGACCCGCCTCACGATCGGCGTCACGACCCGCAATCGGCCCGAAGCGCTCGAGGGCTGTCTCAGGTCGCTGGCGTTCGTCTCGCACCTGTCGCCCGAGGTACTCGTGTTCGACGATGCCTCGTCGGTGCCGGTACACGATCAGGTGGCGGGCTGGAGTCTTGCCCTTGACCGTGCGCGTCCTGCGCGACGACCGCGCACCGGGCTATATCGCCGGCCGCAACCGGCTGGTGCGCGAGGCGGCCGCATCGCTCGTGTTGCTCATGGACGACGATGCCGCGCTGCGTGGACGGCGAGGCGGTTGGGCTCGGCGTTGACGTGCTCCAGGCCGACCCTCGGGTCGCGGCCGTAGCGTTCGCCCAGTGCGATCGCGCATGGCGCCAGGTGGGACGAGGCGATGCAGCCGGCACCAGGTCGCACGGCGTGCTACGTGCCGTCGTTCATCGGCTTTGCGCATCTCGTTCGCCGCGACGACCTTCGTCGCGCTCGGCGGGTATCGGGAGTCGTTCGAGTTCTACGGCGAAGAGAAGGACTACTGCCTGTCGTCTGATCGATGCCGGCTTCCGAACGGTCTATCTGCCTGACGCGCTCGTGATTCACGAACCCGACCAGGCCGGCCGGAGCAAGCAGCGGTATCTGCGCTACGTGACGAGCAACGATTGCCTGACCGCGCTCTACAACGACCCGCTCAGCCGGCTCGTGTGGATCCTTCCGGCGCGACTGGCGATCTACTTCCGCATGCGCCGCGCCTGGAAGGTTGACGACCCGTGGGGCTGGGCGTGGATTCTGCGCGAGCTGTTGCGCAACGCGGGGTCTGTGTTCCAGGGACCGCAAGCCGGTGTCCCGTCGAGACCGTGCGGGACGTGGAAGCGGCTGCGCGAAGAGCCAGAAGCCTACAAGCGGCCCCGAAACTGACGTGAACCCTGAACCCTGAACCCTGAACCCTGAACCCTGAACCGTGAACCGCCTGGTTACCATCTCCCACTCCTACGTCGTCGCCAACAATCGTCGCCTCGCGCACGAGATGGCGGTGCAGGGGCGCGGGCGCTGGGAGGTCACGGCCCTCGCGCCCGAACGGCTCGTCGGCGATCTCCGCGAGGTGGCGCTCGAACCAATTGCGGGCGAGGCGTGCACGACCGAGGGGTTGCGAGTCCGGCTCGGCCGCGTCCCGCACCTGCGCCGCTACGAGCGGCGGCTGCGCACGCTGCTCGCCGGTCCGTGGGATGTCGTCCACATCTGGGAGGAGCCGTACGTGGCCGCGTGCGCGCAGGTCGCTTCAGCCGCGCCCAAGAACGCGCGCGTCGTGCCGGCCACGTTCCAGAACATCGTCAAGTCCTATCCGCCGCCGCTCGGCTACTACGAGCGCAGCGTGATGCGCCGGGCGTCGGGTTGGATTGCCTTCGGCGAGACCGTGCACGAGGCGCAGGCGACGAAGCCCCTGTATGCGGCGCGGCCGTCGCGCGTGATTCTCGCCGGGCGTCGACGTCGTGCGCTTCCGGCCCGACGCCGCCGCGCGCGCGGCCGTGCTATCGCGGCTCGGATGGGGCGACGACACGCCGGTCGTCGGGATTCCTCGGGCGGTTCGTCGCGGCCAAGGGGCTGCGCGTGCTGATGCAGGCGCTCGAGCGGCGTTCGGCGAACCGTGGCGCGCCCTCTTCGTCGGCGGCGGACCGATGGCCGACGACCTGTCGGCGTTTGCGCAACGCCCATCCCGGCCGCGTGCGCGTCCTGACTGGCGTGGCGCACGACGACGTGCCCGAGCATCTGAACGCGATGGATCTGCTGTGCGCGCCGAGCCAGACGACGACGCGGTGGCGCGAGCAGTTCGGCCGGATGCTGATCGAGGCGATGGCGTGCGGCGTGCCGGTCGTCGCCAGCCGCAGCGGCGAGATCCCGCACGTCGTCGGCGACGCGGGCCTGGTCGTCGACGAGGCCGACGTCGGCCGTGTGGACGGCCGCCATCGACCGGCTGCTGGCGGACGCGGCGCTGCGCCGCGACCTGTCGGCGCGCGGCCTCGCGCGTGCGCACGAGAAGTACGCCTGGCCCGTCGTCGCCCGCGCGCACTGGCGTTTTTCGAGGAGTTGCTGTGACCGTGCTGACGAAGGGTGCGGAGGCAACGGTTTCAACACGAAGAAACGAAGGCCAACGGAGCCGCACGAAGGCGTACCCTGTTCGCATGCGCAGACGGTCGCGCCGCGCTGCGCGCGGGCGTGGTGGAGCGCGCCGGACTCGAGCACGGACGGTGTCGTGCTCGAGATCCCGGCCCGCTCTCACCACGACTCGCGCGATGCCGCGACGCGACCGTCGCAGCGTTCGTGAGAGCCCGGTATCTTCTTCGTGCGTCTCCGTTCGGCTTCGTTTCTTCGTGTTGAGCCCGTTGTCTCCTTCCCCTCCGTCATCACCGGATACCCAATCATGCCCCCTCTGCGTGTCGCCATCATCGCCGACTACCTCGAAGAGGGGTGGCCGAGCATGGATCTCGTCGCCGACATGCTCTTCGATCGCCTGCAGCGCGAGCATGCGCGCCACGATCGCGCCCTCGCTCATCCGGCCGCGCGATGCGGCGGCGCGCCGGGCGCTTGCCGGGCGCGGGCGAGGACGACGTGGGGGAGGGGCGCCGATCGCGATCGCGAATCGTCTGTGGGACTATCCGCGGCTCGTCGCCGGCCTCGCCGACCGCTTCGATCTCTTCCACATCGTCGATCACAGCTACGCGCAGCTCGTTCACCGGCTGCCGCCCGGGCGGACGATCGTCACGTGCCACGATCTGGACACGTTTCGCAGCGTGCTCGATCCCGAGCTCGAGCCGCGGTCGGCGATGTTTCGCGCCATGACCCGCCACATCCTCGGCGGGCTGCGCAAGGCCGGCCACGTCGCGTGCGACAGCCACGCGACGCGCGACGCGCTCGTCGCCAAAGCCGGGATCGCCGCGGAGCGCACGACCGTCGTGCCGAACGGTCCGCATCCGAGCTGCACGCCCGATGGCCGAGCCGTCGGCCGACATCGACGCCGCGCGGCTGCTCGGGCCGCGCGGGGGATTCGTCGATCTGCTGCACGTCGGCAGCACGATCGCGCGCAAGCGCATCGACGTGCTGCTGCGCGTGTTCGACTCGCTGCGCTCGGCCCACCGGCAGCTGCGGCTGATGCGGGTCGGCGGGCCCTTCACCGCCGCGCAGCAAGCGCTCGTGCGCGAGCTCGGGCTCGGCGACGCGGTCGTGGTCCTGCCGGCGCTCGATCGCTCGACGCTGGCGTCGGTCTATCGCCGCAGCGCGCTGCTCCTGATGCCGTCCGAGCGCGAGGGCTTCGGCCTGCCCGTGCTCGAGGCGCTGGCGTGCGGGACGCCGGTCGTGGCGAGCGACGTCGCGGCGCTGCGCGAGGTCGGCGGCTATCGCCGCCGTGTACTGCCCGCTCGACGACATCGAGGCGTGGCATCGGCACGGTGACGCGGCTGCTCGACGAGCGGGCGCAGCAGCCGGCGCAGTGGACGCTGCGGCGTGAGGCGGGCATCCGCCGCGCCGCGGCGTTCAGCTGGTCGCGCTACGCGAGCGACGTCGCGACCATCTACGCGCGCGTCGCGGCGGCGTCGGCGCCGCCGTGAGAGTGACCCGACGACGTTGCCTGACAATCGTCTCGTGAGGGTCGTGCACGTCGGCAAGTTCTATCCGCCGGTCGCCGGCGGCATGGAGCGCGTCGTGCAGTCGCTCTGCGACGGTCGACAGAGGGACGTCTCGACAGCCGCGTGCTGGCGTTCAACATCGGCAGGCCGGACGGTGATCGACGAGGTCGACGGCGTGCCGGTCACCCGCGTCGGCACCTGGGGTTCGGCCGGGTCGGTCGCCGTGGCGCCGGCGTTTCCGATGCACCTCTCGCAGGATCGACGCCGACGTCCTGATCCTGCACGAGCCCAATCCGTGGGCGCTGCTGTCGTATGCGGCCGTCGAGGCCCCGGCTGCCGCTGGCGATCTGGTTTCACAGCGACGTCGTGCGTCCAGCGCTGCAGTACCAGCTGTTCTACGCACCGATCGCGCGCCCGGCCTATCGCGCGGCGCACGCCGCTTCCTCGTGTCCTCGCCGGCGCTCGGCCGAGCACGCCGCGGCCCTGCAGCCGTTTCGCGATCGCGTGACGGTCATCCCCTTCGGCATCGACGTGGACGCGTGGCGTCCGAGCGACGGCGTGCGGCGGCGCGCGGACGCGATTCGGCGCGCGGCCGGCCGGCCCGATCGTGCTCTTCGCCGGCCGGCACGTGCCCTACAAGGGCGTGCCGGTGCTGATCGAGGCCGCCGCGCCTCTCGACGTGGCGGTGGTGATTGCCGGCGATGGTCCGATGCGGGCAGAGTTGGAGCGCGCTCGCCAGCGCGCCAGCCCGGGCCGGCGCGCTTCAGCTTTCCCGGCGAGGTCGACGACCACGAGCTGCGCGCGCTGCTCGTCGCGTGCGACATGTTCGTGCTGCCCTCGGTGACGCGCGCCGAGACGTTCGGCTACGTGCAGCTCGAGGCGATGGCGTGCGGCAAGCCGGTGATCAGCACGGCGCTCCCGACCGGCGTGCCCTGGGTCAACGAGTCCGGGCTCGTCGTGCCCGTCGGCGACGTCGAGGCGCTGCGCGCCGCGATCGCGCGCCTCGCGGCCGATCCCGGCGCTCGCGTCGCGCCTGGGCGCGCTCGGCGAGGCGCGCGCGCGCTCCGAGTTCTCGATGTCGGCGATGGCCGACCGCCTCGTCGCCGTGTGCCGCGAGCTGGCTGGCGTCGAGGGTTCGGCTGAACCGAACCTCGCGAGCCTCGTGAGCTTCGAGGCAGTCGTGAGGGTTTCCGTCTGTGAGATACCTGCTGTGGGTTGGCACAGACATGAAACGTGCGTTTGACATGGCGCTCTCCGGCATCGGGCTGCTGATCTCGTCGCCGCTCTGGCTGCTCTTCGGCGCTGGCGATCAAGCTCGAGGACGGCGGTCCGATCTTCTACTCGCAGGAGCGCGTCGGCTTCGGCGGCCAGTACTTCGAGGCGTTGAAGTTTCGGTCGATGCGCACCGACGCCGAGTCGGGCGTCGGCGCGGTGCAGGCGGTCGAGGACGATCCGCGCGTGACGCGCATCGGTCGCTTCATGCGCAAGACGGCCATGGACGAGCTGCCGCAGCTCTGGAACATCTTTCGCGGCGACATGAGCTTCGTCGGGCCGCGCGCGCTGCGGCCGGGCGAAGTCGAGGCCTCGGGCCGGCGCGGCTCGTCGTGCCGATCGATCAGATTCCCGGCTACGCGGCGCGCACCGCGGTGCGCCCGGGCCTGACCGGCATCGCGCAGATCTACGCGCCGCGCGATGTTCCGCGCCGCCAGAAGTTCCGCTACGACCGTCTCTACGTGCGACGGCAGTCGATGTCGCTCGATCTGCGTTTGATTCTGCTGTCGTTTTGGATTAGCTTCCTTGGCACATGGGAGTCCAGGGGCCGCAAGTACTGACGACCGATCGCGGCCACAGCAAACACGCTGTCGATTGTGACGTCGTCGTCGTCGGCGGCGGCCCGGCAGGACTCATCGCCGCGCGCGAGCTTGCCGCCGCAGGTACTCGCGTCCGCGTGCTCGAAGAGCACGACGTCATCGGCGCGCCGGTCCACTGCACGGGCGTCCTCGGCCTCGACGCCTTCGACGAGCTCAGCCTGTCGCGTCGCGCGATTGTCGGCGCCGCCGATGCCGCGCGCTTCGTCTCCCCCAACGGCACGACCGTCGTCATCGACGCCGAGCGCGTGCGCGCGGCCGTCGTCGATCGCGCGATCTTCGACCGCGATCTCGCCGACGTCGGCCATCGCCGCCGGCGCCATCGTCCAGACTGGCGTTCGCGTCGCCAGCGTCACGTGCGGCCCGCGAGTCGGTCACCGTTCGCACGGCGGACGGCGGCCCGGGCACGATCGAGGCGCGCGCGGCGATCCTCGCCTGCGGCGCCAGCTACCGCTTCAATCGCGCGCTCGGGCTCGGCGTGCCGAGCGTGCTCGTGCATAGCGCCCAGCTCGAAGTGCCGTTTCCCCCGCTCGACGAGGTGCAGGTGCATTTCGGCCGCGAGATCGCGCCCGGAGGATTCGCGTGGGTCGTTCCGTTCGAGCGCGAGGGGACCACGTGTGCGAGCGTCGGCCTGCTCTGCGAGCGCGACGCGGGCGCTCGGTTCCAGCGCTTCGCCGAGGCGATCCGCGCCGCGCACGGGCTGTCGCGAGCCCTGGCCCGCGCCGCGCCTGCGCGTGCTGCCGCTCGGCCCGGTGTCGCGGACGTGGACCGATCGCATCCTCGCCGTCGGCGATGCTGCCGGGCTCGTCAAGCCGACGACCGGCGGTGGCATCTACTACGGCCTGCTGACCGGCCACCTGGCGGCCGACGTCCTGGCCGAGGCGCTCGCGAGGAATCGACTCGGCGCGCGGCGCCTCAGGGAGTACGAGCGGCGCTGGCGCGCGCGCCTCGGCCCGGAAATCCGCGCCGGCCTCGCCTTTCGCGCCGTCGCCGCGCGGCTGAACGACGTCGCCGTCGACCGCCTGATGGAGCTCGCGCGCGTCGACGGCATCGTGCCCCTGCTGAAGCAGACCGCCGACTTCAACTGGCACCACACCGCCGCCCGCGCCCTCCTGCGGCACGCCGAGTTCCGCCGCATCGTCATGAAGTCGATGTGGACTGTAGTAGGTTCAGCGGTTCACGGTTCAGGCGTTCTGCGGTTCAGTTGACCTGAACGAATCTGAACCGAACCGTGAACCTGAACCTGAACGTGACTCCCCCGGCCACTACGCGCAGAAGCAGCTGCTCAGTCCGAGCGGCCTCGTGCGCTGGAGTCACGGCAGCCGGTTCCGCCTGGCGCGTGAGCTGGTCGCGCCGTTTGCGGGTCGGCGGCTGCTCGACTACGGCTGCGGCGACGGCACCTTCCTCGCGCTCGTGCAGGATCTGTTTCCCGAGGCCCTTGGCGTCGACGTCGCGGCTGATCAGATCGCCGACTGCGCCAGCCGGTTCGCCGGCTCGCCGGGCATCGCCTTCCTCCCCACCGACGCAGCCTGAACGATCCTCGCCACCACAATCGCTACGAGATCGTCGTCTGCATGGAAGTGCTCGAGCACTGCCCCGACGACATCCAGGTGGCCGTTCTCGACCAGATTCTGGCAGTGACGTCGCCGGGCGGGACGGTGGTGATCAGCGTGCCGATCGAGATCGGTCCGCCGCTTGTGGCCAAGCAAGGCGCGCGTGCGCTCGTGGCGCTCGGGGGCTTGTCGGAGTACGCCACGCGCGAGCGCTATCGGCCGGCAGAGCTTGTCGCGCATGCTGTTTGCGGGCGCGGACACGGCGATTCCCGCGGGACGAGTACCAGGGCGAGGCCGGCTCGCGCTTCACTGGGCACAAGGGGTTCAACTGGCGGCGGCTGCAGAAAACGATCGAGCGTCGCTTCGAGGTCGAGCGGCGATTGTTCTCGCCGTTGCCGCTCCTCGGGTGCCTGGATGAACAGCCAGGTGTGGTTCGTATGCCGGAAGCGATCGACAGCCTGACCGACGCGTTCCTGGCCTCGGCACTGCGCGGTGGACGGCTCCCGACGCCGCCGCGCGCCGAGTGGCCGGCGCTTCTCGCCTCGGCCGGCGATCACGGTGTGCTTCCGCTGCTGGCCGACGCTGCGGCCGCGGCGCACTGGGATGTCGATCTCGTCGCCGCGATGCGGCCGTCGGTTGCCGCAGAGACGGCACTGGCGATGCTGCGCGAACGCGAACTGCGGCGCGTGCTGTCCTCGCTCGCGGCCGCGGGCGTGACGCCGCTCCTCCTCAAGGGCGCTCACCTCGCCTTCACGCTCTATCCCTCGCCCGACCGCCGTCCTCGTCTGGACACCGACTTGCTAATCAGGGAGGGCGAGCGCGGCGCGGTCAAGGCGTGCCTGACGGCGCTCGGCTATGGGCAGGCGCCGTTCGTGACGGGCGAGGTGGCGTTCACGCAGTTCCAATATTGCCGCGCCGACGAGAGCGGCGCGAGCCACACGCTCGACATCCACTGGCGGATCGCCATCCCGAAGGTCTTCGCCGAGCGCATCACGTATGACGATCTGCGGCGCGAGGCGGTCGCCGTGCCTCGGCTCGGTCCCCATGCGCTCGCGCCATCGCCGCCGCTCGCGCTCGTCGTCGCGTGTCTGCACCGCACCGCGCATCACGGGACGAGCACGCGACTCCTCTGGCTCTACGACATTCACCTGCTGGCGGCGGCGCTGTCGGAGCGGGACTGGGACGTGGTCGTGGAGCACACCCTGTCATCCGGACTCGCACCAGTCGTCCTCGCCGGGCTGGAGCACGCGACCACCCGGCTCGGCACGCCCATTCCACCATCGGTGCGCGAACGGCTGGACGCCGGCGCCGCCGCAACCGAGCCCGACGTGCTCGTGTTCCTCCGCGGCACGCCGCCACAGATGCAGGTCGCGATCTCCGACTGGCGCCGAATCACCGGCGCGCGCGCACGCGTGCGGTTCCTCCGGGAGCATCTGTTTCCCCCCGCCAGCTACATGCGCCACCGCTACGGCATCTCGGCACCTGCCGCGCTGCCACTCCTTTACCTGCATCGGGCGGTGACGGGGGCTGTGAAGTGGCTGAAGTAGTTCGGGAACCCCTGAACCCTGAACCTTGAACCCTGAACCGACTTATTCCGGCAGCGGCCTTTCGGCCCTGGGATTGAGGGGGAGCGTCTCGTCGGGCTTCTTGAAGAACCAGTCCATCAAGCGGACCGGTTTTCCGACGCGCGTCGGGAGGACCTCGTGGAGCCGCTCCACGGCCGGCAGCGTTTCGGCCAGGCTGCTCACGACGCCGATGCCGCGGTCGGTGGCGTGGCCGGCCAGCGTCGGATCCGAATCGCGCAGCATCAGCAGCGTGCGCGTCGGTCCCGCGCTGATGACTTCGGCGCAGTTGACGATCTGATCGTCGACGACGAGATCGAGGCGCAGCGAGTTGGCGAGCTCGCCCCGCGATCCGGGCACGGTGAGCACGGCCGGGAGATAGTAGCCCTGTTGCTCGAGCCACCACTGCGTCTGGAACTGGACGGGATCGCCGGCGCTCGCGGGCCGCTTGGTCAGGAAGAACACTTCCCAGCGCGAGGCGCGCGCCATGGCATAGAGGCGGGCGATCTCGGCCGGCTCGTGGGGAGGTACCCGCATCCACCAGTTCGGAGTGCGCGCGATGTGGGCCCACACCTTGGCGACGTCGGGCTGGGAGATCGGCGCCGGCGTGTGGCCGTCCGTCCCGTCGCCAGCCGCCTTGTGCCCGAGGCACTCGCGCGCCGTGGCTCGGAACGCGCTGCGGAAATCAGCCAGGACGCCGTCGACATCGAACCCGAGGCGCAGCGACATCAGGGAGACAATACGTAAGTCCGGGGAGTCGGGGTCGTTCGGGGTTCAGGGTTCGGCGTTCCGGTTCGCGGTTCTTCGTTCATCGTTCCGGTTCGCCGTTGTCGGTCGGCCGTTCGAAAACGACATGGCCGCGAGGAGGGCCGCCAGCGCGGCGTTGGCGGGCATGACGAGGCCGGTTTCCCAGACGCTCTGCAGTGCGACGGCGCCGAGGCCGCAGGCCGCGCCGGCGCGGATCCAGAAAAGGCCCGACCGGTCGCTGGTCAGCCGCGCGCGCGCCGCGCGCAGGAATGCCGCCAGCGCCAGGATCACCGCGCCTGCGAGCAGCACGCCGCCCTCGGCGGCGACCTGCAGGTAGTGGTTGTGCGCCTGGTTGAAGTACACCGCCCGCGACGATCGCTGGTAGACGAACATCGCGTGCTGATAGGTCCCGGCACCCGTGCCCGTCAGCCAGAAATCACGGACGATCGGCATCGTCTCGCGCCAGATGGTGAGGCGGTTCGCGACGCCTGAGGGCGCGCCGGCCACGCGCGCGCGCAGAGCCGGGATGTCGGCCCAGGCGAGCCCGCACACGACCACGACGGCGGCCGCGGCCAGCAGCCGCCGGCGGCGTGAGGCATCGAGCCGCTGCCGGCAGACGGTCGACGGTGACGATGGCGGAGAGGCCCAGCGCGAGCGCGCCCGAGCGCGACAGCGAGAGCAGCAGCGCCACGAGCATCGTGACGGAGGCCGCCATCAGCCAGGCCGTGCGCGGATCGATCGCGTGCGCCAGCCGGGTTCGGCTCGAGACGTGATCCGGCGCGGCGTCCCTCGACCCGGAGCGGGCCGCGATGTATCCGAGGCAGAGCGGCAGCGCCATGATCGCCCAGGTCGCGAAATGGTTGCGGTTGACGAACGGCCCGAAGGGCAGCGGGCCCTCGAACTCGGTCCGGAAGCGCCAGTAGATATCCCTCCCGGCCGTGGCGGCCTGCGCGATCGCGAGGAGCGACACGGCAAAGCCCACCGCCGATACCGCCCGGACCGCCTCGCGCACGCCGCCGCGCCGGAAGAGCGCGCACGCGACGAAGAAGAACGCGGTCGCGCCCAGGAGCACCATCCAGGCCCAGGTCGTATCGGACGAATCGATGGTCAGCGGCAGAAAGCCGCCCGGCGCCCCGTCGCCGAGCGAGAGCGCGCTCCGCACCGCCGCCGCATGCGGAGACACGATCGCGACGATCGACGAGGGGAGCGGAACGCGCGTCAGCGCAACGATCATCACGAGCGCCAGCAGCGTCCGCTCCAGCCGGCGGTCGAGGAGAGGTCCTGCGTACTTACTTCGTCCTCGGACGAACGCGACCAGCACGAGGCAGCTGATGCCAAACGCGATCGCCGTCGCCGCCGAGCGTCCGCCGAAGGCGACGAGCGGCCAGACAAGGAGCGCGATGAGGAGGTAGAGGAGCGGCGTGCGCCGGCGGTCGCCGCTCACGTCAGGCGGATTTCTTGCTGCTGGTGCCGTAGTAATTCTGGTAGTGATAGCCGTAGTAGCGCGAGTAGTAGTAGCGGTTGCGGTCGAAGTCTACGCGGTTGAGCACCGCGCCGATCGACTTCGTTCCGCCGGCACTGAGCGTCTCGATGGCCCGTTCGGCGTGGACGCGGCGCGTCATCTCGGAACCAATCACGAACACCACACCCGACACCGCGCGCGCCACGATCACCGCGTCGGTGACCGCGAGCACCGGCGGGGTGTCGATGATCACCCAGTCGAACGGACCTGACCGCAGGTTGGCCAGAAGCGCGTTCATCCGCTCCGAGGACAAGAGCTCCGACGGGTTGGGCGGGATGCGGCCCGCCGAGATGACGAACAGGTTCGGCTCGGTCGTCTTCTGCACCGCGTCGCGCACGCGCGCCTGGCCGACGAGCAGATGCGACAGGCCGATCTCGTTCTGCGCGCCGATGACGGTGTGCAGGCCCGGCCGGCGCATGTCGGCGTCGACGAGGAGCACGCGCGACCCGCCGAGCGCCAGCACCATGCCGAGGTTGCAGGCGGTCGTGGTCTTGCCCTCGAGCGGCTGGCTGCTCGTGACGGCGATGACGCGCGGACCCTCCGCGCCGCTCGTGAAGACGAGCGACGTCCTGAGCGACCGGAACGCCTCGCCGAAGTCGTGCGGCACGGCCTCGGAGAGAAGCGGCACCCGTTTGTCGCGCACCGACGGCACGAGGCCGAGCAGCGGCAGCCGCAGCCGCCCGGTCACATCGTCGGGCGTCTTCACCGTGTCGTCGAGATACTCGAGGCCGAAGGCGAGGACAAGGGCGACGAGCGTGCCCGCCATGAACGCGGTGAACCAGTCGCGCCGCGCGTTGGGCGAGAACGGCGCCCCGGGCGGTTCGGCGCGATCCATGACCTGCACGTTGTTCGTGCGGCTGTTGCTCACGACCCGCAGTTCCTTCTGCTGCTGCAGCAGGGACTGGTAGACGAGCCGGTTCGTCTCGGCCTGGCGCTGCAGCACGAGATAGCCGCCAGCCTTGCGATCGAGGTCCATCGCCGCGCCCTTCTGCGATTCGAGCTGGCCGGCGTAGCTCCGCTCCTCGATCACGGCCGCTTCGTACTCGTTGCGCGCCGACTCGATCACGCGCGTGCGTTGGGCGACGAGCGCCGCCCGCGCGCTCTCGATCTGCCCATCGACCTTGATGATGTCGGGGTGCCCGGGCAGGTAGCGCGACGACAGCCGCGCCTTCTCGGCCGTCAGGTCGTTCACCCGCGTCTTGGCTTCCATCACCCCCGGGTTGGCCGCGATGACCGGGAAGGAATCGGCCGCGTCGCTCTTGGGATCGACCGCCTTCACCTGGTTGTAACTGGCTTCCTTCTGCAGGCGCGTCGTGCGCGCCCGTGTCGCCGTATCGTTCAGCGTGTTCAGGCGCGACCCGACGATGTTCTGGCGATCGTCGAGCGAGAGCGCGTTCTGCTGCTCCCGATAGCTCGACATCGCCGTCTCGGCTTCGGTCACCTTCTTTTCCTGCTTGGCCACCTCATCGCCGAGCCACAGCAGGTTCTTGTTGATGGTCTCGAGGCGCAGGTCGATGTTCTGCTGCGTGTACTCTTCCGCGAGCGTGGTCGCCGCGAACGCCGCGAACTCGGGGTTCGACGAGACGTAGGCGACCTCGACCAGGCGCGTGGCCTTCTCCGGGATGATTTCGACGCCGCCGAGGAACTGGCTGATGAGCGAGCTTTCGGCCGCGCTCTCGTCAGCGGCGGGCTTCTCGATCGACGCCGTCGTTGCCCCCGCGGTCGTCGTCTTGGGGCCGGAGAACAGCCCTCGCACGGAGGTGCCGAGCGTTTTCCGCGCTTCGCGCACGGCGCTGAGCGGTCCCCGGCTCTGCGGCGCGCTGCCGTTGAAGAGCGGGTGGTTCTGCAACTGCAGCTTGTGCACGACGCGCCGCGCCAGCCCGCGGCTGCGCAGGATGCTGTACTGCGTGTTGTAGTACTGCTCCGAGTCCTGCCAGAACATCGGATCGTTCGAGTTCAGGTTGCCGACCGCGGTCGTCCGCTCGTCTTGAATCTGCACGCGCGCGCTGGCGCGATAGAGGGGGATCTTCGAGTAGGTCTGGAGCATCATCAGACCGACGACGATCACGAACGCCGTGCCGGCGACCTTGCGATGGCGGAAGACGGCGGTCAGCCGATCCAGCAGATGAATCTGCTGGCCGCTCGATGACTGCCGTGGACTCGAAGAGGTTTGGGTCGTGCCGGCGGTCGGTTGAAGATCCTGGACGTCGAACATGGTGGGCGTTTAGGGACTACTGGCCACTCGCCGGACTCCCGTTCGACCCGACGGCCGTCACGCCGAGTGTCGAGGCCGCCGCGATCGCTGCGGCCGCCGCATTTCCGAAGAAGCCAGCAACCCAGGGCGCCTTCGAGCTCAGCCGGACTAGCGTCGTCGCCTGACCTCCCGCCGACACGCTGAAGAGATCACCGATGGCCAGCACCTTGTCCTCGTTCGAGGCCAGTTCGACGACGAACGCGCCCGGATCGACACGCTCGAAGCGGAAGCGTCCGTCGGCGTCGCTGACGGTGCGCGCCACTGCACGTCCCGTCTCGACGTTGCGCAGCCGGATCCGAGCCTGCGGGTAGGGTGTTGTATCGCCTTTCCAGGCGGTGCCGATTACTGAACCAGATGTCGCGGGAGCTACGGCCGATGGCGGGCGGGCCGGGGTCTGCGCGGCCGCGCGCGGCAGGCCGGAAACGGCCAGCAGCAGGGCGACGACGATCATCGCGCGAGACGCTCGAGCGCGGCGCATGGATACTCCCAGAGCTGTCCCGAAGGGCTGTCGGGACCTGTCCCGAGGCTCTCGAGGGATTTCAACTTCGTAATGTAGACCAGGACGTCAGCCGGGACAACCCTGCATCCGTTCTATATAGCAAGGAGCTCGCCGCCTCCTGTGCGGCGGACGCGGGCATATGACCCGGGTGCGGAATCGGCACGCGGATCTGTTCCGAGACGGAGCAGTCGATCACATTTCGCGTGGTAGAATCCCTCGCTCCCGGACGCCATGGACGGCGGCCCTCGACCGACAATGCACAGAATTTCCGCACTGCATTCCCCTCATGAGCCGTGACCTCGACGCGCTGACTTCCTCGACCCTCAAGCACCTCCGCGAGCACTGGTGGGACGATGCCTTCACGGCGTTTCTCGAAGAGACGCTGAAGCCGCGTCCAGGAAAGCGGATCCTCGACGTCGGCTGCGGCACCGGGACTGCCGAGATCAGCCTGGCTCGCCTCCGCCTGTCGCAGATGCACCTTTTCGGCGTCGACCTCGTGACCGACCGACTCCGCGACGCCCACGCGGCGACGCGCGGCATCAACGCGCGGGTCGGCTATGCCGCCGCGGACGCGTGCCGGCTCCCGTTTGCCGCCGACTCGTTCGACTCGACGTACTGCGTCGCCGTGCTCCAGCACATCCGCGATCTCTCGGGCGCGCTGGTCGAGATAGCGCGCGTGACCCGGCCTGGCGGGCGCATCCTCGTCGTCGAACCCGATAACGCCGCGCGGTACTGGTTCAGCTCCGTGCCGAGCGGCATGGAGGCGTTCGAGATCAGCCGCCGCTTCTTCGGTGGGCTGCTCTCGGTGCGCGGTGAATCACCGGCCGCGGCCGTCGGGCCGCTCGTCCCGGGTCTGTTTGCGGCGACCGGGGTCGAGCCGGTGTCGGTTCGTTTGTTCCCCGTGTCGGTGTCGCACCTGGGCGTGCCGCCGCCGGCGTTCTGGGACTCGCGCCGCGCGTCGGTGCGCGCCGTGATCGCCAAGGCGCCCGATGAAGGACTCCGGCGTCTCGGCGCCGATTTCCTCAAGGCCATCGACCAGTACGCCAAGGACGCCAACACCGCTGGATCGGCGTTTGTCGAGATCCAGAACACGATGCTATTTGCGACGGTGGGGCAGCGGGGGGAGTGACGGCAGCTTCTCGCAGGTCGAGCGGGGGTGGGGCCCCGCGGGCATTGAAGAAGGTGCAGCCCGGCTCGGAAGGCTGGGACCAGTACGCGCCTTTCTACGACTGGGAGAATGCCCAGACCGTCGCGCGGCGCGACATCGCCTTCTGGCAGCGGCTGGCGGTCGCCAACGACGGACCCGTCCTCGAACTTGGCTGCGGCACGGGACGGGTCGCGCTCCCGGTCGTCAAGGCGGGGGTGCAACTCGTTGGGATCGACTCTCTCGGCACCAATGCTGGCGCGCGCGCGGGCGCGCCTGACGCGCGCACGGCTCGCCGAGCGTGCGCTCCTCGTCCGCGGCGACATCCGTCACCTGCCGTTCAGGTCGCGCAAGGGCTTCGGGCTGGTGATGGCGCCGTACGGCATCCTGCAGTCGCTGACGCGCGAGCAGGATCTCGCGGCCACGCTCGCCTCGGTGGCGCGCGTGCTCAAGCGCGGCGGCCTCTTCGGGCTCGACCTCGTACCCGACCTTCCGCGCTGGAGCGAATACCGGCGCCGCACCAGCCTGACCGGCCGCAAAGACGCGAAGACGACGGTGACGCTGGTCGAGTCGGTGCGTCAGGACCGGCGGCGCAAGCTGACCATCTTCGACCAGGAGTACGTCGAGCGGCGCGGCCGCGAGCGCAAGGTCCACCGCTTCGCGCTGACGTTCCGGACGCTCTCGGTGCCGCAGATGGCCCGCCGTCTCGAAGATGCGGGCTTCGTCATCCAGGCGATCCTCGGCGACTATCAGGGCGGGCCCTGGGACGAGCGCGCCGACGTCTGGGTGATCCTGGCGCGGAAGAAGTAATGTGAGAGGGAGGGCTCAGGGCTCAAGGCTCAGGGCTCAAGGAAGAGCCACCAGTCATGTGGAAGCTGAGTCCGGACGTCGTCTTTCGCGACCTCGACGGCGAGGCGGTCATCCTCGACCTCGTCTCGGGCACGTACTTCGGCTTGAACGAAGTCGGGACGCGGATCTGGCGGCTGGTTGACGAGGGCCGCGACGCGTCGCAGATCGTCGAGTCGTCGCCACCGGAATACCAAGCCGATCGCGAGACGATCGCCCGGGACGTCACGCGTCTCATCGACGACCTGCGCACCCGCCGCCTCATCGTGGCGGTCGCCGAGACTGATGCCCCGTGAGCGCGGTCTCGGGTTGCTGCTGGTTCGACGAGCGGCCCGCCAGCATCGACGATATACGCGTCGCCGCTGAGGCGGCGCGGCATCGCGCGCGCGGCCCCGTTCGCGTTCGGTGCGCGGGTCCGGTCGCGCTGGCGTATGCCGCCGACGTGACCGATTCCTGCCAGCCGTTTCACGACGCGTCTTCCCGAACAACCCTCGTAGTCGACGGCCGCATCGACAACCTCACCGAGCTGGCGGATGCGCTCGGCCGTCGAACCGTCGGCGCAGGCGGTCGTCCTCGCGGCCTGGCGCCGCTGGGGCCTCGACTGCGGCGTCGCATCTCCTCGGCGACTTCGTAGTGGTCGTGAGCGACGAGGCGGCGCGGCGGGTCGTCTGCATCCGCGATCCGATGGGGCAGCGCCCGTTGTTCCATGGCGCCAGTGCCCACCGCATCGTGTTTGGATCGGAGGCGCACCAGGTGGTGCGCCAGCTCGCCGTGGGTCCTGACGCCGTTCGACCGGTGCCGAACGACGGCATGATCGCCGAGTACCTGACCGGTGAACCCGAGACCGTCGCCGAGACACTGTGGCGCGGCGTGTATCGCCTGCCGCCGGCCCATACGCTCGAGGTGACCGCCAGTGGCACGACGGCGCGGCGATACTGGGACTTCGATCCCGAAGCGCGGGTGGAGTACGCGCGCGCCGACGAGTACGCCGAGCACTTCCGCGAGATTTTCACCCGCGCGGTCGAATGCCGCGTACGCGACAGTGCGCGCGCTGGCGTGTTCCTGAGCGGCGGCATCGATTCCTCGTCGGTTGCCGGCGTCGCGCAATCGATCCAGGAAGCGTCGGGACGCGAACCGATCCACGCGTTCACGGTCGCGTTTCCCGGCCGGCCGTGCGACGAAACCGATGTACAGTCAGGCCGTCGTCGATAAGTGGGGGCTAGCGGCGACGCGCGTCGATGCGCTGCCACCGACGAGAGCGGCGCTGGCGCTGGCGGCGGCGCGTTACCTCGACATCTCCGCCTCGCCGACCAGCCTGGTGGCCGATCCGCTCCGTGCGCGCGCCGCATCGATCGGCGTACGCGTGGTGCTGACGGGCTACGGCGGCGACGATTTCTACACCGGCGAAACGCTCCTCCCCGGCGGATCTGCTGCGCGCGGGCCGGGTGCTGGCATGGGGGCGGACGCTGGTCAGCCCGGTGCTGTCCGATCGCGCGCGACGCCTGCTGCGACCGATGTTCGGCGCGCGTCCGATTCGCCGGCCGTGGATTCGGCCGGCGTTCGCGACCGACACCGCGCTCGCAGACCGGTTGCGGCCGCGCCCGGCGCTCCCGTTTCCGACGCGCGAGCAGCGGGCCAGCTACCGGTCGGCGGCCAGCCTGGCGCAGATTCTCGGCGACGAGATGGAGGATCGGGCGGCGCACGCCGCCGGCATCGCGCAACGTCATCCGTTCTACGACCGCCGCGTCGCCGAGTTCGGTCTCGCCTTGCCCGCTCGCAGCGCGGCGGTGGTGGCGAGTATCAAGATTGTCGTCCGCCGTGCGCTCAGCGCCTATCTGCCGCCCTAGTGTGGCCTCCCGGACGTCGCTCGCCGACAAGGCCGAGTTCTCGTCGACGTCTGTCGAGGCACTCGAGGCGCTTGGCGGCCGTCAGGCCTTTGCGCGCCTGCGCTCGGAGGACGCGGGTTGGGTCGACGGCTGCCGTCATCCGCCGGATGTACGAGGACATGATTCAGCTTTACAGGCGCGGCGGTGATGCGTACATTGCTCTCACTGAGCCGCTGTGGGCCGTGGTGGCGCTCGAGCTGTGGCTCGACGCGTGCGAGCTGGCGACAACCGGCAGCCCTCGGTGAGTCCGCGGACCCGAAGACAGGGGCATTTCCTTGACCGATGAGCGTGACAGACTCGAGCGAGACGGCAATCGTCCCGTCGGTGAATGATTCGCGCGGCGCGCGGCGTCCCTATGTGCCGCCCGAACTGGTCGAGTACGGCACGGTCGCCAAGCTGACGCAGAGCGGCGGCACCTCACTGGTCATGGACTTTGGCAGCATGATGAGAATAATGACGTGCCTCTGAGTTATCGGCGGTGCCGTGCTTTGTGCGCGGCCGCCGGCGCGTTGCTGTTCGCGAAAGCGTGGTTGGACTTCGCGCCAGGACGTGCCATACGGTGGGGATCGCGGATCGGTAACTGGAGAGCACCGATCGCGGATTGTTCCCACGGCACGCGGATTTCTCACGGGACGCGGATCTCGCGGATTGGGTTTCGTGCCTTCCAGGGCTTTTCTTCTGAGCGATCCGCGTGATCCGCGTCCCGTGGAAGCAGTCAGCGATCTCAGCACCGCAATATCCGCGATCGGCCAGCGCACCCTTGTCCGCGACCTGTCTCGAACAGGGCCTGGCGCTCGTCATGCTCCTCACGCTCGACGGTGTTCCCGCACAGCTCGTCCTCGGCGTGAGCCGCACCCCGCCCGCACTGCGCGCGCACGCGTGGGTGGAATGCGAGGGAGCCATCGTGCACGGCGGTGCCGAGGCCCGGGGCTTTGCGCCGCTCCTCAGCCCAACGCCCCCGGCGTCCTCTTCCCCGGTTGTCTCCTCGTGTCCCGGGTAATCGACGAGCACCGCCTCTACCTGCGCGACCGTCATCGCGTGTCGGCATACGAACGCGCCCTGCGCGAGGTCGTCCGGCCCGGCGACATCGTCGTCGATCTGGCGTCCGGTACGGGCATTCTCGGGATGCTCGCGTGCCGCGCCGGCGCGCGGCGGGTCTATGCGATCGAAGAGGGCGGCATCGCCGGCCTGGCGCGGCAGATCGCGCGCGCCAACGGGTTCGAGGACCGCATCACCAGCGTGCGCGGTAATTCCCGTCAGGTGACGCTCCCGGAGCGCGCCGATGTCGTGGTGTGCGATCAGATTGGCGGGTTCGGTCTCGAGGCCGGCATCTTCGAGCTCGCGAAGGACGTGCGCCAGCGGTTCCTGCGTCCGGGTGGGACCCTCGTCCCAAATGCGGTCGAGCTCGTGGTCGCGCCGGTCGAGCACACGCGGTTGAACGGGCGCCTGCGCTTCTGGAAGGGGCGTCCGGCGGACTTCGACTGCTCTGCGGCCGTCGAGGTCGCGGCCAACACTGGATATCCGGCGCGGTTGCGGCCTGAGCATCTCCTCGCGGCGCCGGTTCAAGCCGCGACGCTCGACCTGTCGGTCGAGACCCCGTTGCCGCTGCAGCTGAGCGCCACGCTACGCGCAACCCGCGACGGCGTGCTGCACGGGATCGCCGGGTGGTTCGTGGCGCGCTTGTCGCCGCACGTCACGATGACCAACTCGCCGTTGTCGCCCGAGCGCATCTACCGGCGTCAGGTCTTCTTTCCGATCGCCGACCCCGTGCCGATCCAGACGGGATCGACGATCGAGGTCGCGATGCGTATCCTGCCTGCCGACACGATGTATGCGTGGGACGTGCGCGTCGAGCCCGTGTCCGGTCCGCCCGCGGCGTTCCGTCACACGACGCTCCGCGGCATGCTCCTCGCGCGCGAAGACCTCGTGCACACGAACCCCGCGCACCGGCCGCGTCTCACGCCCCCCGGCGTCGCGCGCCTGACCGTGCTGCGCCTGTGCGATGGCGATCACGCGCTGTCTGACATCGAACGGGCCGTGTACGAGGGGCACACGGATCTCTTCGCCTCGCCCGATGAAGCCGCGATGTTTGTCGCCGAAGTCGTGACCCGCTATGGGCGGTAAGAAGTGCGGGGACACTCAACCGGGACAGTCAGGGACAGTCCCGCGCCGGTTATGACTTGCCGTCATGCAGAAAACGCAACTTGGTGGTCCAACTGGAGGCGCCGCCGTCGAACCGGCTTGCAGCGTCGTGAAGTATACACAGCGCTCTCCAGCGGTCCTGTCCGCGGGGGACACTCAACCGTGACTGTCCCGATTGAGTGTCCCCGCCGGATGACTACAAACTCCACGGGGTGACGGTGGCGAGCGAGCTCGCGATGCGGGATCGGCGGCTCGGGGGCGTGCGGCGATCCATATCTCGTTGTCCGATCGGCTGTGCCCGTCGACGAGGACATCGACTTCTTTCACTCCTGGCGCATCAAGGGCACGCGCGGGCGGCCGTGGCTGTCGATCGGACGGCGCGCGGGAGCGTACCTGCTCCGGTTCCCGGGTCTCGCCGACTTCGACGTTTCCGCCGCGGGCGATCGCATCGTGTGCCGGCCGTCCCCGCGCCTCGCCGGTTCGACGCTGCAGCATCTGCTGCTCGATCAGGTGCTCCCGCTGGCGCTCAGCCGATCCGGACGCCTCGTGCTCCACGCGAGCGCTGTCCACGTCCCACGGCTAGGGTGCGTGGCCATCGTGGGGCCGACCGGCAGCGGCAAGTCGACGCTGGCCGCGGCGCTCGGGCTGCGCGGGTGTTCCGTCCTGACCGACGACTGCCTCGTCGTCGAGGCCGATTCGGCGGGCAGCCTGGCTGTCCCCGGTTATCCGGGGCTGCGCCTCTGGCGTGACGCGGCCAGGGGACTGGGGCTCTCGAATGACCCCGGGGCGCGCGTGGCCCACTACACCGCGAAGCGTCGGCTGGGCGGGGACGCCGTGCGATTTCGATCGCAGCCGAGCCGGCTGGCACTGCTCTTCGTCCTCGGCCGCCGGCGCCGCCCGGGCGCGCCGACGCGATCGCGCGGGCTCGGCGCCCGCGATCGCCTCATGGCG
The DNA here is from genome assembly GCA_963847975.1 of uncultured Acidobacteriota bacterium. GTDB lineage: Bacteria > Acidobacteriota > Vicinamibacteria > Vicinamibacterales > 2-12-FULL-66-21 > DATBJJ01. Next base: position 118,801 of record CAWKBU010000033.1, read on the forward strand.
CTTGCCCCCTACACTCATCTGATGGACGTCGAAGACCGGCGCCAGTTGCTGCACATGTTCCGCAGCCTCTCGACGCTCGTTTCGCACGTTCCCGTTGTCAGGCTCAACCTCCCGGACAGCCGTCGCCGGGTGCTCGCGGCCGCCGTGGATGTGCTGGAGCAGTCGCGAGCTTTGGTGCCCGCGGCCGGATGACGCGGCGAACTCGCAGGCCCGAGAGGCCTTTTGCCAATGTTTTCCGCGTTTTACGGGCCGTCTGGCCGTCCGTGGTTCATGGTAGGATCGTGCGTCTTTTTCTCAACAGTTTCTGGAGTTTCCGACCATGTCTGGCCATTCCAAGTGGCACACAATCAAGCACAAGAAGGGCGCCGCTGATGCCAAGCGGGGCAAGGTGTTCACGCGGATCATCAAGGAATTGAGCGTCGCCGCCCGCGGCGGCGGTGGCGATCCGGACATGAACCCGCGGCTGCGCACGATCATCGCCGAGGCCAAGGCGGTGAACATGCCGGCCGACAACATCAAGCGCGCCATCCAGCGCGGCACCGGTGAGCTGCCGGGCGTGTCGTACGAGGAAGTCACGTACGAAGCCTACGGCCCCGGCGGCGCGGCGCTCATCATCGAGGTCCTCACCGACAACCGGAACCGGACCGTCGGCGAGCTGCGCCACACGCTGACGAAGTACGGCGGCAACCTCGGCGAGACGAACAGCGTCGCCTGGATGTTCCACAAGAAGGGCTACATCGTCATCGAGAAGGCCAAGGCGAGCGAGGACACGCTCCTGGCCGCCGCGCTCGACGCCGGCGCCGACGATCTGCGCGACGACGGGGACAGCTGGGAAGTGGTGACGCCGCCCGAGGTCTTCCAGCCCGTGCTCGACGCCATCAAGGCGCTCGGGATCGAGCCCGCGGCCGCCGAAATCGCGATGCTGCCGCAGAACTACGTCAAGCTCGAAGGCAAGCCCGCGCAGCAGATGGTCAAGCTGATGGACATCCTCGAGGACCACGAGGATTCGAAGAAGGTCTGGTCGAACGCCGACATCGAGGAAAAGGAGATCGAGGCCTCGTTGGCGTGAGAATCTTCGGGATCGATCCAGGCTCGCGGCGCACCGGCTACGGGTGCGTCGAGCGCGCCGGCAGCCGCCACGTGCTCGTCATTTGCGGCTCGCTCTCGGGTCCTCCGCGCGCGACATTCCCCGACAGGCTGAACGCGATTCACGACGGGCTGAGGACGCTCATCATGCGCCATCGGCCCGACTGCGTCGCGGTCGAGGACATCTTCCACGCGCGCAACGTGCGCAGCGCGTTGCAGGCTCGGCGAGGCGCGCGGCGTCGCGCTGCTCGCCGCGGCGGAGGCCGGCGTGCCGGTCGTCTCGTACGCGCCCGCCGCCGTCAAGCGCGCGGTCGTCGGCTACGGGCGGGCCGAGAAGCACCAGGTGCAGCAGATGGTCAAGCTGCTCCTCGGCCTGGCCGAGCCGCCGACGCCGCACGACGTTGCCGATGCGCTCGCCATTGCCCTCTGCCACCTGCAGTCGTCAATCGGAGCCATTCCCGACGAGATGCGAGAGAACGATCAGCGTCTGCGCACGGGCGCCGTCAAGCCGCAATCGTCGCTGCGGTCGTGGCGCGACTACCGACCGTGATCGCGTTACTCAGAGGTTCGCTGATCGAGAAACATCCGAGCCGCGTCGTGATCGACGTCGGTGGCGTCGGCTACGATGTGCAGGTGCCGCTCTCGACCTTCTACGGGCTCGGGGAGCCGGGCGCGACGGTCGTGCTGCGGATCCACACCCACGTGCGCGAGGATCTGATTGCGCTCTACGGCTTCAGCACGCCGCTCGAGCAGGATCTCTTCGAGCGGCTGATCGCGATTAGCGGCATCGGTCCGAAGCTCGGGCTGGCGGTGCTCTCGGGCATCGAGCCGGCGGATCTCATCCGGGCGATTCGCACGCAGGACGTCGCGCGGCTGACGAAGATACCCGGCGTTGGCAAGAAGACCGCCGAGCGGATCGGGCTCGAGCTGAAAGACCGGCTGCCGCAGGTGGCGATTCAGGCCGCCGAACCGGCGCCGGGGACCGGGCGGCCGGAAGATCAACTGCGCGACGACTTGCTGTCGGCGCTGGTCAACCTCGGCTACCAGTCTGCTTCCGCCGAGAAGGCCATCGACCGCGTCATCAAGGCGTCACCGGACGCGGGCTTCGAGCAGGCGCTGCGCGACGCGCTCAGATCGATGATGAAAGGGCAATGACCGACAACCGTCTCGTGACCCCGGCCCGGGCCGAGGATGACGCGCAGTACCGAGGCGGGGCTGCGGCCCCGCACGCTCGACGACTACATCGGCCAGGATCGCGTGCGCGAGAACCTGCAGGTGTCGATCGCGGCGGCGAAGCAGCGCGGCGAGGCCCTCGATCACGTCCTCCTGTACGGCCCGCCGGGCCTCGGCAAGACGACGCTCGCCTACGTCATCGCCACCGAGCTCGGCGTCGCCATCCGCTCGACCGCCGGACCGGTGATCGAAAAGGCCGGCGACCTGGCCGCCATCCTCACCAACCTGCAGGAGCGCGACGTGCTCTTCATCGACGAAGTGCACCGCATGCAGCCGGCGATCGAAGAGACGCTCTATCCGGCGATGGAGGACTACGTCCTCGACATCATGATCGGCCAGGGCCCCGGCGCGCGCTCGGTCAAGATGCCGCTCCAGCCCTACACCCTCGTCGGCGCGACGACGCGGACGGGCCTCCTGACGTCGCCCCTCCGCGCCCGCTTCGGCATCGTGCATCGCCTCGACTACTACAGCGAGCGCGACATCGAGGAGATCGTGCGCCGCTCGGCCCGCATCCTCGGCGTGCCGATCGATGACGATGCCGCGATCGAGATCGCCAAGCGCTCGCGCGGGACCCCGCGGGTGGCGAACCGGCTGCTGCGGCGCGTCCGCGACTTCGCGCAGGTGCGCGCCGACGGGCACATCACCAGCACGGTGGCCGACGATGCGCTCCGGCTGCTCGAAGTGGACGCCCGCGGCTTCGACGAGATCGACCGGCGGTTGCTCCGCACCATCATCGACAAGTTCGGCGGCGGCCCGGTCGGCGTCGGCACGCTCGCCGCCGCGATGAGTGAAGAAAAAGACACGATCGAAGAGATCTACGAACCCTTCCTGATTCAAATCGGCTTTCTCGACCGGACGCCTCGCGGCCGCGTGGCTACCGCCCGCGCCTACGACTACTTCGGCTTGAACGCTCCAGCAAAGGATCGCTTGTGGTAGAGACTCCCCGACAGACACCCGTGGCGCCGCCCGGCGGCACTCTCAGACCCGTCAAGATCGCCGGCTTGTCGACCTACGTGCCGCCGCACGTCTTGACCAACCTCGATCTCGAAAAGCTGGTCGAAACCTCGAACGAATGGATTCTCCAGCGCACCGGCATCCGCGAGCGCCACATCGTCGATCCCGGCGTGGCGACGTCGGACCTCGCGAAGGAAGCCGCCATCGGCGCCATGCGGCAGGCGGGCGTCGCCCCGACCGACATCGGCTTCATCGTCGTCGGCACGACGACGCCGGATACGATCTTTCCGAGTACCGCGTGTGTGCTTGCAGCACAAGATCGGGGCGACGAAGGCCTGGGGCTTCGACCTCGGTGCGGCATGCTCGGGCTTCACCTACGCGCTGACGACCGGCATGCAGATGGTGGCGAGCGGCTCGACCGACCACGCGCTCGTCGTCGGCGCCGACGTGATGTCGAGCATCATCGACTACACCGATCGCGCGACGTGCGTGCTCTTCGGCGACGGCGCCGGCGCCGTGGTCCTGTCGGTGGCGCAGCCCGGCGAGGCGGCGATCGTCGGCTTCTCGCACGAGATTGACGGCAGCGGCGGCCCGGCGCTGTGCATGCCCGCTGGCGGCAGCCGCATGCCCGCCTCGCACGAGACCGTCGACAAGCGCCTCCACTACGTCAAGCAGGACGGCCAGGCCGTCTTCAAGTTCGCGGTGCGGAAGACCGAAGAGATCTGCCAGCGCGTGCTGCACAAGTACGGCGTGGACCCCTCGGAGGTCGATCTGTTCGTGTCCCATCAGGCCAACCGCCGCATCATCCAGGCGGCCGCCGACCGCCTCGGCCTGCCCGAGTGCAAGGTCGTCATCAACCTCGAACGCTTCGGCAACACGACCGCGGCGACGATTCCCCTCGCGCTCGCCGACGCTGTCGCCGACAAGCGCATCAAGAAGGACAACCTCGTCCTGCTGACCTCCGTCGGCGCCGGCTTCACCGTCGGTGCCGTGCTGCTGCGCTGGGGGCTGTAACCGAAGCCGCTCGGTTGAACAGGAGTTAAGGAGACCAGGAGACGCCTCTGGTACCAGGAAGTGAATTGATGGCTCCTAACCTTTTGGCCTCCTGCAAGAATCAGCGGTGAACGCCTAAGGTGAACACGAGTTCAGGAGGCCAAGAGACCTTGTTGTGTTTCATGACAATGTTGGCTCCTGACCTCGTGATCTCTTGTTATCGTTTCGTGACCACTAACCCAGCCAACAAGACACCGGTGGCCGAACTTCGATAGCATTCCGAGACGGAGGCCACCTCAGTGACACACGCCGACCTGCGCACGCTCCTCGACTTCCACTACTGGGCCCGCGACCGCATGCTCGACGCAATCGAGCCGCTGACGCCCGAGCAGTTGACCCAGCGATCTCGGCAACAGCTTTCGCTCGGTTCGCGACACGGTCGCGCACATCTACTGCCGCGGAATGGGTATGGTACGAGCGCTGGCGGGGGAACTGCGCCGACGGCGCTGCTGTCCGCCGACCAGTTTCCCGACGTCGCGACGATTCGCCGGGCGTGGGCCGAGCACGAGCGGAACGTCCGCGCGCTCCTCGACGAGCTCGGCGAGGCCGGCGTCGCGCGCGTCATGCCCTACACGCTCTTCAGCGGCGTGTCGTCGGCCTCGCCCTTCTGGCAGATGCTCCAGCACGTCGTCAATCACGCGAGCTATCATCGCGGGCAGGTGACGACGATGCTGCGGCAGCTGGGGGCGGCGCCGGCGAAGAGCTGCGACATGATCACGTTCTATCGCGAGCGGGCAGACAGCGTAGCTTCCGGCTTGCAGGCGGAAGCCCATGCATCGTCCGAGCCTGGAGTTACCATAGCCCCCATGAGACCGACAGTCCAGATACGCCGCGATGTGTGTGCTGGCGGTCGTGGCGGCTGCGGCGTCGGGGCACTTCGCGCGCCCGGCGCTCTCGCAGGGGCAGACCCGGCCCAACATCATCCTGATCCAGGCCGATGACCTCGGGTACGGCGATCTGAGCGCCTACGGCCAGTCGCAAGTTCCAGACCCCGGGCATCGATCGCCTGGCGCGCGAGGGGATCCGCTTCACCAATTACTACTCGGGCAGCACCGTGTGCGCGCCGTCGCGGGCGGCGCTCATGACCGGCATGCACACCGGTCACGCGTGGATTCGAGGCAACGGCGAGATTCCGCTGCGGCCGAACGATGTGACCGTGGCGATGCTGCTGCGAGACGCCGGCTACCGTACGGCCGTCATCGGCAAGTGGGGCCTCGGGATGGCGGGCACGACCGGGCAGCCGGACAAGAAGGGCTTCGACTACTCCTTCGGCTTCCTCGACCACCGCCACGCGCACCGGCAGTACACCGATCACCTCTACCGCAACGCCGAGCGCGTCGCGGTCGATCTCAACCGCGACTACGTCAACGACCTGTTCACGCGCGAGGCCGAGTCGTTCATCACGCGCGACGACTCCGAAGCCGTTCTTCCTCTACCTCAACTACACCGTGCCGCACGCCGAGCTGCGGGCGCCGGAAGATTCGCTGGCGCCGCTCAAGGGCCGCTTCCTGCCCGAGACGCCGTTCGTCAACGCGGCCGCCGACGGCCGGCAGGCCGGCGCGACGCCCGACGGCGCCTCGCTCGGCTACCGGTCGCAGCCGACGCCGCACGCGGCGTTCGTGGCGATGATCACGCGCATGGATCGCGACATCGCGCGGCTGACCGACCTCCTCGGCGAGCGCAAGATCGATCAGCGACACGCTCATCATGTTCGTGAGCGACAACGGTCCGCACCGCGAGGGCGGCGGCGACCCCGACTTCTTCAAGAGCGCCGGCGGCCTGCGCGGCATCAAGCGCGACCTCTACGAGGGCGGCATCCGCGTGCCGATGGTCGCGCGCTGGGTCGGGACGATTCCCGCCGGGCCGCGTCAGCTATCACGAGTGGGCGCACTGGGACATGCTGCCGACGCTGACCGAGCTCGCCGGCGCGAAGACGCCCACCGGGATCGACGGCATGTCGATGGCGCGCGCGCTCAAGGGCCAGCAGCAGCCGACGCACGAGTTCATGTACTGGGAGTTCCACGAGCGCGGCTTCCAGCAGGCCGTGCGCATGGGCCACTGGAAGGCGGTGCGGCTCAAGAAGGACGCCCCGCTCGAGCTCTACGATCTGCCCGAACGACCCCACCGAGCAGCACGACGTCGCCGGCGGCCAACCCGGAGGTCGTCGCGAAGATCGAAAAGTACCTCGAAGACCGCGCGGACCGAGTCGGCGCGCTGGCCGGTCAAGTAGAACCACTGGGTCAGGGAATTCGAGCCACGGATCACACGGACAACACTGGACCTTGGACCTGGACTTCTAACGCGGCAACGTGACCTCACAGATCTTTCTTCTCTCCCCTGCGAACTGCGGCGGCCGGCGCGCGACGATGGTGATGTCGGAGCGCGCGACGTTCGACCTCGCGACGCGGCTGCGCACGGCTGACGGCGCGCCGCATCGGCGAGGTGTTCGCCTTTCTGAGCGGCCTCTACTTCCGCGGCAAGCTGGCGTACGCGCGCGCGTTCGCGCGCCCGCCCGATCCGGCGTCGCCGATCTCGGGCGCCGGCGCCTTCGTCATCACGCCGAACGCCGGGCTCCGCTCGGTCGACACGCCCGTGACGCTCGGCGCGCTCCGGACCTTCGCCCGCGTCGACATCGACGCCGCCAACCCGAAGTACCGGCGGCCGCTCGAAGCGAGCGCCCGCGCCATTGCCGAGGACATCGGGCCGGACTGCGCGCGTCGTGCTCCTCGGCAGCATCGCCTCGCCCAAGTACGTCGACGTCCTGCAGGGCATCTTCGGCGCCCGCCTGCTGTTTCCCGCCGATTTCGTCGGCCGCGGCGACATGAGCCGCGGCGGCCTCATGCTGCGATCGGTCACGGCGGCCGAGGAACTGCGCTACATTCCCGTCGCCGGCGCCGTCCGCCACGGCGTCCGGCCGCCGAAGCTGGTGCCGCTGAAATAGGTCACGGCTGTCGGCTCGGCTCGGCTCAAGGCTTCGTGAGCGTCGCTGAGCTTCGCGAGTCATCGATGAGTCTCGTGATCCGTGAGCTCGTGCGCCCGAGCCGAGCGAGCCGTGAGCTGGGCAGCTCAAGGGTAGAATGCCAGCCATCTGAAAGCTCTGCAGGAGGAGAAGTCTATGTTGCCAGCCGCTGCCATGCGCGCCGTGCGCTGCTGGGATGTGTCTGCACGTTCGCGCTTGTCTTCGTCTCGGTGCCCGCGCTGCGCGCGCAGAACGGCCAGACGGCGGCGCCGCAGGCGCCGACGTGCCGGCCACGCCCAACTACGACCTCGCGGCGCAGTGGACCACGCAGAAGGTCAACCGGCTGGTGTTCGACACCAGCGTGACGCCGCGCTGGCTCGACACCGGCGATCGCTTCTGGTACACCTACCAGACCCGCGAAGGCCGCCGCTTCTACCTCGTCGATCCGGTGAAGAAGGCCAAGGCGCCGCTCTTCGATCACGCGAAGATGGCGGCCGCGCTGACGACGATCACGCGCATTCCCTACGACGCGCAGAACCTGCCGTTCAGCACCGTCCGGTTCGTCAAGAAGGACACGGCGTTCGAGTTCAACTTCCAGGTGCCGGCCACCGCCGTCATCCCCTCGACCAAGCCGCGCGAGACGACGACCGAGCAGTCGCAGCAGGGCGCGACCAAGGGCGGCGACGACGATGAAGACGTCGTCGACCCGTTCGCAGCAGGGCGTGCAGACGCAGACCGGCCGGCAGGGCGGGCGTGGCGGACGCGGCGGCCGCAGCCCCGGCGCCGCCGCGCAACAAGACGCTCTACTTCGAGTACGACATGGCCACCGCGCAGGGTGACGCTGCTCGAGGACTACAAGCCCGAGCCGCGGCCGCTGCGCTGGGCGTCGTTCTCGCCCGACAACAAGACCGTCCTCTTCGCGCGCAACCACAACCTCTACATGATGGACGCGGAGAACTACGCCAAGGCGCTCAAGAACGCCGAACGACACGACGATCGTCGAGGTCCAGCTGACGACCGACGGCGAGGATTTCTACGGCTACTCGAGCCGCAGCGGCGGCCGCGGCGAACCAGGACGACCAGCAGCAACAGCAGCAGCAACAGCAGCAGCAGGAAGACGAGCAGCAGCAGGAGCAGCGCGAGGACGCCGACGCGAAGAACGCGCGCGTGGCGGCGGTCGCAGGTGACAGTGGTCGCGCGACTCGAGCAAGTTCTCGCTCGTCCGCCGCGACGTGCGCAAGGTCAAGGACCTCTGGGTCATCAACCCGCTGGCCAATCCGCGTCCGACGCTCGAGACCTATCGCTACGCGATGCCCGGCGAGGAGAACACGCCGCAGTCGGAGATCTTCGTCTTCGACGTCAAGTCCAAGAGCCGCGTCAAGGTCAAGGCCGAGCGCTTCCAGGATCAGACGGTCAGCATCGCGACCAAGCCGCAGCGCCCCGTCGCCGGCGCCGGACGCGGCGGCGGCGGAGGAGCGCGGCGGACCGCAGACGCCGCCGCGGCCGCAGGAGTGGCTGCACGACGGCTCGGACAAGATCTACTTCACGCGCCTCAGCCGCGACATGCATCGCCTCGACGTCTGCGTCGCCGACACCGCCACGGGCGAGGTCAAGCCGCTCATCGAGGAACGGCTGAACACCTACATCGAGTCGAAGCCGCTCCGCCTCGCCGGCAACGGCTCGGAGCTGATCTTCTGGTCGGAGCGCGACGGCTGGGGGCACTTCTATCTCTATGACGCCGCCACCGGCGCGCTGAAGAACCGCATCACCGAAGGCGAGTTCGTCACCACCTCGCTCGAGAGCGTCGACGACAAGGCGCGCGTCGCTCTACATCACCGCCGCCGGCCGCGAGAAGGGCGAGGACCCGTACTACACGCACCTCTATCGCGTCGGCCTCGACGGCACCGGGCATGAAGCTCCTCAACGCCGGGAGATGCGTCGCAGTCGGCGATCGTCTCCGAGTCGAACCGCTACTTCGTCACCAACTCCTCGCGCGTCGACAGCGGCGCCGGAGTCCATCCTCTACGACACGCTCGGCAACGTCGTCACCAAGCTCGAGACGCCGGACCTGAGCGCGCTCAAGGAGATGGGCTTCAAGTTCCCCGAGCCGTTCACGGTGAAGGCCGACGATGGCGTGACCGACCTCTACGGGGTGATGTACAAGCCGTTCGACTTCGACGAGAAGAGGAAGTATCCGATCATCGCCTACGTCTATCCCGGGCCGCAGACCGAGAGCGTCACCAAGACGTTCAACCCGCGCAGCAACAACATCTCGCTGGCGCAGTTCGGCTTCATCGTGATCGAGGTGGGCAACCGCGGCGGGCACCCGACGCGCTCGAAGTGGTACCACAACTACGGCTACGGCAACCTGCGCGACTACGGCCTCGCCGACAAGAAGGCGGCGATCGAGCAGCTGGCGCGGCGCCATGCCTACATCGACATCAACCGCGTCGGCATCTGGGGCCACTCGGGCGGCGGCTTCATGTCGGCCGCGGCGATGCTCGTCTATCCCGACTTCTTCAAGGTGGCGTTCTCGGAGTCGGGCAACCACGAGAACAACATCTACAACAACACCTGGAGCGAGAAGAACCACGGCATCAAGGAGGTCGAGAAGGACGGCAAGGTGACCTTCGAGTTCGACATCGAGAAGAACTCCGAGCTGGCCAAGAACCTGAAGGGCCACCTGATGCTCGTGCACGGCGAGATCGACAACAACGTCCACCCGGCGAACACCTACCGGCTCGCCGACGCGCTCATCAAGGCCAACAAGCGCTTCGACATGTTCATCGTCCCCGGCGCGCGCCACGCGTTCGGCGACGCGTCGGGCTACGTCAACTGGCTGCGCGGCGACTACTTCTCGCGCTACCTGCTCGGCACCTCGTCGGAGAGCGTCGACATCGTCGAGCTCAACCGCGAGGAGCAGAAGACGGGGAAGACGACGCGGTGACAAGGTGCCGCGGTGGAAGTCTGAAGTGGGACGTCTGAGGTCTGAAGCCTGAACGTGTATCGAGGCCGTCGAGACTTCCGCGCGGGCCGCGCGATGGTCATCATGTCCGTGCTCGCGGCGCTGCTCTTCGCGGCGGTCGCCGTGATGACCTACCGCCTTCAGGGATGGAACTGGGTGTCGATCGGGCTGGCGTGTGCGACGGTAGTCGGCCTGGCTGGCATCGTCGAGAGCCTGGTGGTGCGAGTTCAGATCAGTGATGACGCGTTAATCGTCACCAACCTGTGGGGGCGGCGCAGTTATCCGGCGGCGGAGATTGCGAGAGTGGAAGAATCGAAGGGTGCACCGACGGCCATCCTGCTCGTGGATGGCCGCTGGGTCAAGCTGCCCGGCGTGGGCAGCAGCCTCGGGAACTCCATTCGTGCGTGGCTCAAGCAGTCGTGAGAGGACACGAGTGCGCTAAACGGCCGTCTGCGCCGGCAAGTCGGGCAGCGTGGGTTCCGGCGGCATCAGTCGCCGGCGCCAGCCGCTTCGCCTCGATGTCCTTGCGTTTCGCGACGACGCGCCAGCTGAAGCGGCCAGTCAGGTCGCTCTCCTTCTGTCCCTTCAAGCGAGCCAGCGCCGCATCAGCTTCGACGGTAAAGCCCGACGGCGTCTGGTTCCTGACGTGCAGGGCATGCTCGTGGTCGTATGCGGTCAGAAACACGTGATAGTCGCTCAGGTCGACGATCGCAGCGAAATCGGGATCGAGCGCCACTTCGGCGCGTCCGCACTCGAGCGTGCCTTTGCCGAAATCTTCGAACCAGCTCTCCGGGCTCTCGACGCAATACAACAGACGATGTGATCCGTCGGGATGCGGCACCGCGGCGCTCTTGGCGCCGAAGACGGTGAAGTCGCCGCCGATGATCACTGGCCCGTAGAACGCGCCCGCGAACGCACCAGCCACGCCGTTGGTCGCGCCGACGACGGCCGCGCCGCCTGCAGCAGCCGTGGCCCCGACGAGACCGTGGCCCTTGGCTGAGAGGCCATAGACACCGAACCCGCCGGCGCCGGGACCGGGCCCGGCGTACGACGAGTTGTTGAGGCCGTAGACGGCGATCGCGTTGGAAGAGCTGGTCGCCGGGATCAGCCCTCGGACGCCGATGCCGCCGCCGCTCTCTCCCTGAACGCCAACGCCGGTGCCGAGTCCGGTGCTGCCACTTCGGCCGAGGACGCCGGCCCCTGCGCTGGTGAAGTCATCTCCGACGACGCCGGCAGACGGGGATACTATTGACGGTCTGAAATCCATAGACACCACACCGCATCGGCGGCAAACCAGACGGTATTGCCCGTCCCGCCTGCGAGGCCCGCCAGCGCGGATCCCTGGTTGGACAGCCCTGTGAAGACCGCCTGCGACGAAGCCGAAGGTGCTGTTGGAGGAAATGTCAGGTTGGAGCGCCCGCAACGTTGCTCGTCAAAGCCGCGGTATCCGCGAACTGCAGACTTGCCGCAGCCTGTACGGGTTGCGTCGTCTGCTTCAATACGAATCCCAGGACCGCGGTCCACGCCGCCGCGATCAGCCCCCGCCGCTTGATCGGTCTGGTGACGTCTTCGGTGTCCCGCTGCTCGCTCGATTCGGTCGCGCTCATGAGCTACTCCTCCGGCAGATGTGTCGCGGTACGGATGCTGAGACAACGCTACTCGGCGCGCATGACGGGTAGGTTCGGCCGTTCAGGCTCCGGCGGAATCGTGACCGGTGCCAGCCGCTTGGCGTCGATGTCCTTCCGCTTCGCGACGATGCGCCAGCTGAACGTTCCGGAGAGATCGTTCTCGCTCACGCCGGCCGCACGTGCGAGCGCGGGATTGGCGCGAACCGCAAAGCCCGTCGTCGTCCGCTTCTTCACTGAGAGCGGGAAGTCGATGTCGTAGGCGGTGAGGAAGACGTGATAGTCGCTGAGGTCGGCGACGGCGGCAAAGTCTGGATCGATCGTGACCTCGGCGCGCCCACACTCGAGCGTGCCCGTGCCGAAGTCCTCGAACCAGCTCTCGGGACTCTCGACGCAGTAGAGCAGCCGATGCGAGCCGTCGGGATGCGGCACCGCGGCGCTCTTGGCGCCGAACACGGTCAACGCGCCGCTCACGGCCACCGGTCCATAGAACGCCGCCGGCGTACGCGCCCTGCACGCCGTTGGTCGCGCCGACGACCGCGGCCGCGCCGGCGGCCGATGTGGCGCCGACGAGCCCGTGGCCCCTGGCCGAGAGCCCGTACACGCCGAAGCCGCCCGCACCGGGACCGGGCCCATCGTATTGCGAATTGTTCAACCCGTAGACGCCGATCCCGTTGGTCGCGACGCCAGAGGAGATGACGCCGCGCACGCCGATGCCGCCGCCGGCCTCTCCCTGAACCCCGACACCTGGACCCGTGCCTGTGCTGCCGCTTCGGCCGAGAACGCCCGCGCCGGTGGCCTGGTAATCCTCGCCAAGGACGCCAGCGGCGGGGGCACTGGCCGTGTAGTAGCCGTGGACGCCGCAGCGCATCGACGGCGGCCAGAAGACCGACGAGATTCCGCCGGCCAACCCGCCGGGCACCGACGCATTGGTCGCCAGGCCTGTGAAGATCGGGAGAGTCGAGGCGTACCCGGCGCCCGCATGTATGGCGGTGGCTCCGAGGGCGGCGTTCTGCGCGATGTTCACCGTCGCGACGTCCTGGAACTGCTGGCTGGCCAGGGCCTGGACAGGCTGCGTCGTGTGCTTGAGCACCAGCCCCAGCACCGCGGCCCACGCCGCGGCGATGAGGCCGCGCCGTTCTGATAGTTCGGTCTACTCGGTCGCCTGGCCCCGAGCTCGGTCGCCGGTCGTGGTTCCGTCGTCTCCATTCCTGATCCCTCCGATGGAGGTTCGGTCTGGAAGGGCACCTTTCTTTAGAAGCGCGCGGTGCAGGCGCCTCATCCCGGTGCAGCGGCGCATGTTGCCACGGCTGTCGACCAACTGACGCCGAGTCGCCTCCGCAGTGCGCGGAAGTGCTGGCAGGTGGCCTCGATGTCCTTTCATGCTGTCGCAGTCCGCGCCTCGGCAACGTCGTCGCGGGAGATGTCTACGACATGCGGCCGCTCTCGCATGTTTCCGTTCATCCTTCAGCAGGGAGAGTCATGGCAACTGTTCTCATCACCGGCACCAGCACCGGCATCGGCCTCGCGACCGCGCTCGCGTTCGGCCGCGCGGGCCACACCGTCGCTGCGACGATGCGGAATCCGCAGCGGGCCCCCGAGCTCGCGGATACTGCCGCGCGCGAGAAACTGCCGATCGCGGTGTCGACGATGGACGTCGACGACGACCGCTCGGTCAGCGACGGGATCCGTCGCATCGTCGGCGAGATTGGGCCGATCGATGTTCTCGTCAACAACGCCGGGATCGATCGGAGCGGTTCGGTCGAGGAGCTGCCACTGGCGGATTTCGCGCCGTGATGGAGACGAACTACTTCGGCGTCATCCGCTGCATCCAGGCGGTGCTGCCGGCGATGCGGCAGCGCCGGAGCGGCTGCATCATCAACGTGTCCTCGGTCGCCGGCCACATTTCCTCGGCGCCGCTGGCTCCCTACTCGGCATCGAAGTTCGCGCTCGAGGCTCTCAGCGAGTCATTGGCGCAGGAAGCCAAGCCCTTCAACGTCCGCGTCGCCATCGTCAAACCTGGCATCATCGATACGCCGATGGCGCGGCACATCGGTGTCGCTCTCGGCGCGTCGCCGTATCCCCAGCAGGCGCGATTCTCGGCGCTCTTCCGAACCGTGTTGACGAACCCGGTTCCGCCGTCGCTCGTGGCCGACAAGATGCTCGAGATCTTTACGAGCGACACCTGGAAGCTGCGGCATCCGGTCGGCCCAGACGCCGAGCCGTTTCTCGCCTGGCGCAACTCGATGAGCGACGAGGAGTGGGTCGCCTGGGGCGCGCTCGACGACGATGCGTGGTACGCGCGCGTGCAGGCCGACTTCGGGCTGAACGCGCGGCTGGCGTAGGCACCGCGCGCGCCGGTGGTAATCAGGCGATGCACCCGATTCACGTCCGTCCGGCAAGGCCGAGTGACACCGCTGACTGGCTGAGGATGCGGGTCGCTTTGTGGCCGGAAGGCAGCATCGAGCGAGCACGCTAACGAGATCGATCAGTTCTTCGCCGGCACGCTCAAGAACCCGCTCGAGGTGTTGCTGGCCGTGGACGAGGCCGGGAAGACGATCGGGTTTGCCGAGTTGTCGATCCGCAACTACGCCGAGGATTGCGAGACCGATCGGGTCGCGTATCTCGAAGGCTGGTACGTCGATGCGGAGTGGCGGCGGCGAGGCGTTGGACGGGCGCTCGTCGTTGCCGCCGAAGCCTGGGCCCGGACGCAGGGCTGCACGGAGTTTGCGTTCGGACGCGCTACTCGACAACAAGATAAGCGAGGCCGCTCATCTGGCGCTGGGGTTCGAGGAGACGGAGCAGATTCGGTGCTTCAAGAAGAACCTGTGACCGCGGCAGCCCCTGTCGAACTTCTAACTTCTAACTTCACTTCCCACTTCCACTTCAGACTTCCCACTTCGAACTTCCCCACTTCAGACTTCAAACGTCAGACTTCAAACTTTCTCTCAGTAGACCCCCATCGGTCCCCAGTCCTGATCGCTGCTTGCTGCCCTCGAGCCTGAGGACGGCCATCGAGCGCGACTGGAGCTGATAGCGCTCGCGCCCGCGCAGCGTGCGCGGCGGCTGCCACGGGTCGGCCGTGTCGAGGAGCGTCTCCCAGCGTTCGGCCGCGGTCGTGGCCGGCAGCACGAACGGGATCGCCTCGTCGCCGGCGTTGAGCAGCATCACCAGCGTGGCGCCGACGATGCGCTCGCCGCGCTCGTCGATTTCGTCGATGGCGTCGCCGTTGAGGCGGACGCCGAGGCAGCGCACGCCGGGCGAGTTCCAGGTGTCGTCGGCCATCTCGCGCCCTGAGGCGTCGAGCCAGGTGATGTCGAGGACGTCCTTGCCGCGAATGCGCCGGCCCTGAAAGAACTTCCGCCGCCGCAGCACGGCGTGGTCCTTGCGGATCTTGATGAGGCGGCGGACGAAGATCAGGAAGTCGCGCTGCGACGTGGTCAGATCCCAGTGCGGTCCAGCTGATCTCGTTGTCCTGGCAGTAGGCGTTGTTGTTGCCCTTCTGCGTGCGCCCGACTTCGTCGCCGCCGCTCATCATCGGGACGCCGACCGAGAGCATCAGCGTCGCCATGAGGTTGCGGCGCTGCCGATCGCGCAGGTCCAGGATGCGGCGATCGTCGGTCGGGCCTTCGACGCCGCAGTTCCAGCTCAGGTTGTGGTTCTCGCCGTCCTGGTTGTGCTCGCCGTTGGCGTCGTTGTGCTTGACGTTGTAGCTGACCAGGTCGGCCATCGTGAAGCCGTCGTGCGCGGTCACGAAGTTGATGCTCGCGTACGGCCGCCGTCCGCTCTGCTCGTAGAGGTCGCTGCTGCCCGACAGCCGCGTCGCCAGCTCCGACACGCCGCCGTCGTCGCCGCGCCAGAAGCGGCGGACGGCGTCGCGGTACTTGCCGTTCCACTCGGTCCACTTGGTGGGGAAGTTGCCGACCTGATAGCCGCCTTCGCCGAGATCCCAGGGCTCGGCGATGAGCTTGACCTGCGACAGCACCGGGTCCTGGTGAATGATGTCGAAGAACGCGCCGAGCTTGTCGACCGCGTGCAGCTCGCGCGCGAGCGCGCTCGCGAGGTCGAAGCGGAACCCGTCGACGTGCATCTCGAGGACCCAGTAGCGCAGGCTGTCCATGATGAGCTGCAGGACGCGCGGGCTGCGCATGTTGAGCGTGTTGCCGGTGCCGGTGAAGTCCTGGTAGTAGCGCGGGTTGTTCGGCAGCAGCCGGTAGTAGGAGCTGTTGTCGATGCCGCGCAGCGACAGCGTCGGCCCGAGGTGGTTGCCCTCGGCGGTGTGGTTGTAGACGACGTCGAGGATGACTTCGAGGTTGGCGGCGTGGAGCGCGCGGACCATGACCTTGAACTCGCGCACGGCTTCGAGCGGCAGCGGCGAGAGCGCGAAGCGCACGTCGGGCGCGAAGTACGAGAGCGTGTTGTAGCCCCAGTAGTTGTTCAGGCCGCGCTGGACGAGGTGCCACTCGTCGTTGTGGTGGTGGACCGGCATCAGCTCGACGGCGGTGACGCCGAGCGAGGTGAGGTGGCGGATGGCCGCCTCGGAGGCGAGCCCGAGATAGGTCCCGCGCAGCGCCTCGGGCACGTGCGGGTGCAGCTGCGGTGTAGCCCTTGACGTGCAGCTCGTAGATCACCGTCTCGTGCCACGGCGTCTTCGGCGCGCGATCGTTGCCCCACGTAAACGCATCGTCCACGACCGCGGCGAGCGGCGCGTACGGGGCGCTGTCGCGATCGTCGGGCGTCGGGTCGTCGGGAGAGCCCATGCGGAACGCCGAAGAGCGAGTCGTGCCACCGCGTCGCGCGCCCGATGACCTTCGCGTACGGATCCATGACCAGCTTGTGCGGGTTGAAGCGGTGCCCGTGCTGCGGCGCGTACGGGCCGTGGACGCGGTAAGCCGTAGAGCTGACCCGGGTGGACGTCGGGGAGGTAGCCGTGCCACACCATGTCGGTGTGCTCGGGCAGCGAAATCGTCAGCGACTCCATCTCCGCATCGACCGAATCGAACAGGCAGAGCTCGACGCGCGTGGCGTGCTCGGAGAAGATCGCGAAGTTGACGCCGACGCCGTCCCACGTCGCCCCTAGCGGGTGCGGCGCGCCCGGCCAGACACGGAGGCTGCTCTTGGGCACAAGTCACGATAGATACCACGTTCGTGGCTGGATGGCTATCGTGACGTTCTGCACAGAGCTGTTCACGAGAAGCGCCAAGAAGCATTTCACCGCGGAGGTCGCCGAGCACGCAGAGCCATCGTGGTTCTTCTCTGCGTCATTCCGCGTGCTCGTGCGGTGAGAAGCTCTCGGACAGTGGACACGCCGGGTGAAGCGAGACGCGTGGACTCGTGAGATCGCTCCGAATTCGCTGGTAGGATCCGTGCGTGCGCCCGACTTCCGCCGCCACGATGGACGCGCTCCGCCGCTGGGCGGTGCTGCTCGACAGCGCCTTCAAGGTGCCGGGCACGAATGTCCGCTTCGGGCTCGACGCGATCATCGGGATCGTGCCGGGGCTGGGCGATCTCGTCGCGCCGGTCTTTACGGTGATCCTGCTCGGGACGGCGCTCAAGATGCGCGTGCCGGCGGTGGTGCTGGCGCGCATGGTGCTCAACGCCGGCATCGACATGGTGCTCGGCCTGGTGCCGATCGCCGGCGACATCGGCGACGTCTTCTGGAAGGCCGACCTGCGCAACATGGCGCTGCTCGAGCGCCACGCGCGGCCGGGCGTGCCGCCGACCCGCGGCGACTACTGGTTCGTGCTCGGCTGCATCGGCGCGGTCGTCGTCATCGCTCTGGTGCCGTTCCTCATCCTCGTCTGGCTGCTGTCGCAGTTTTCGCTGGTCTGACGGTCGGCTGTGCCTCCCTGAGGCCCAAGCCGCAAAGCCTAGAGCCGTTTCATATTATTTAAATATGATATAGTTCCTTTATGTCCAAACGGGCGGTATCGCTCACCCTTGACGAGGCCAACCTCCTCTGGCTGAAGGGTCAGGGTCATGGCCACGGGAATCTCAGTGCGGCGGTTGACGACCTGATTACCGCCGCGCGCGCGGGCCGGTTCGGCGTGCCGGCGGCCGTTCGGAGCGTCGTCGGCACCATCGATCTCGCGGCCGACGACCCGGCGGCTCGAGCGCGCGGATAGTGTCGTGCGCGACCTCTTCGCGGCGTCTCTGGCGCGGCCGCTTCAGGTTTCCGAAACGCGCGCGCCGTTCGAGCCCGTTCAGCCCGTCAAGCGCTCACGCCGTCGTGGCTGATCTCCCCGCCGCCGTCGCCGACACCCACGCTCTGCTCTTCCACGCGTCCGCCAGCCGGGCGTTGGGACGCCGTGCGGCGGCGCACTTCGAGGCCTGCGAGCGCCAGCAGGCGCTCGTGTTACGTGCCGGTGGCCGTGATCTGGGAGGTGAGTCTCCTGGCGCGTGCCAGCCGGATCAACCTGCGGCGTCCGATTCGAGACTTTTTCAGCGATCTCTTCAGCAACCCGGCGTATCACCCGTCGACCTGACGTCCGAACAGGTCTATCAAGCCGACGACTTGCGCTTCACGCGCGATCCGTTCGATGCGCTCATCGTCGCGGCCGCGCGCACGCTGGCGCTGCCGCTCCTGACGCGCGACGCCGACATCCGCGCGTCCGGCGCCGTGCGCGTCATCTGGTAGTCTGACGCCAGCAGCACAGCAGCCAGTGTAGGCACGCCTATTCGCCCAGCAACTCCCCAATCGGCTGCAGATCCTCGACGTGATCGCAGATCGACTTGATCATCATCAGCATCGGCACCGCGAGCACCGTACCCCACACGCCCCAGACCCACGACCAGAAGAGGAGGCCGACGAAGATCGCGACTGGATTCATCTGCGCCGCGCGTCCCATCATCATCGGCGTCAGGAGGAACCCCTCGAGGCTGGTGATCGCGAACGCCGCGCCGCTCACGTACAGAGTCTTGGCGACGTCGTTGAACTGCATGAACGCCACGATCGCCAGGCCGCCGGTGACGAGGATCGGTCCAAGGTATGGAATCGAGTTGAAGAGGCCGGCCAGCAGACCCCACATCGCGAAGTTCTCGACCCCGAACCCCCACAAGACGGCGCCCGTCGCGAGCGCCACGACCAGGCTGGTGACGAGCTGCACCTTGATGAAGCTTTCGATCTGCTGGTTGATCTCGTCGAGGATCTGCACCGTCACGCGCTTCTTGGCCAGCGTCGGCCCGGCGATCTTCACGAGCTTGCGCTTGTAGAGATCGCCGGTGACCAGCAGGAAATAGACAAGGAAGAGGATCACGGCGAATTGCCCGAGGAAGCCGAAGAGGCCGACGCCGCCGATCCAGATGTAATCAGAGGCTCGGAACGCAGGCTCGACGACCTCCACGCGCTGGAGCTGGTCGCGTCCCGTCCGTGAGGCTCGTGTGTCCTCGTCGGGTTTCGTCGCGGCGTCGGCTGTTTTCTCGATCTCTTTGGCCGCGTCCTGCACCTGCTGGAGCATTGCCGTGCCGCGCTGGCTCCGCTGGGCCGCGACGCGCTGGCGGATGCGCTGGGCCGCTTCGGGCACCTTGGCGACGATCGCGACGGCTTCGTCGCTGAGCGTGTAGACGCCGACGCCGATGCTGCTGACGAGCAGCGCGACCGCGAGCGCCGCGCCGATCGCGCGCGGGACGTGGCAGCCGCGCGAGCGACGTCACGATCGGGCTGAGGGCGTAGCTCAGAAGAATCCCGAGGACGACCGGGATGAGCACCGACTGCGCGTACTGCAGCGCGATGATGGCCGCGAGCCCGGCGAGGATCGAGAGCGACAGGCTCCGGACGTCTGACCGGCATCCGGATGACGAGCGGTTCGGTCGAGCCGGCGCCGTTGCCGTCGGGCTGGCCCGTCGCTTTCTTTTCGTCGTCTGGCGTGACACGCTCTTCCATCTCGGCCGTAGGGCAGCACGAATCGTGCCCGCGGCACGCGCCCAATGCTGGTCTCAGACTTCGACTTCTCGCTGCCCGATGACCTGATCGCCCAGACCGCGGCTCCCCGCGGTCAATCCCGCCTGCTCGCGCTCGATCGGGCGACGGGCGCCGTCGCCATCGTTCGATCGCCGATCTTCCCGGCCTTCTTCGGCCGGCGACATCCTCGTCGTCAACAACACCCGGGTCTTCGCCGCGCGCCTGCTGGGTCATCGAGTGCCTAGCGGTGGGGCGGTGGAGTGCCTACTGCTGAACGCGCAGAGCTTCCAGAGTCCCGCCGCGGTCGCAGCCGCCGGCGAGCCTGGCGGGTGGCGAGTGGGAGGCCCTCATGCATCCGGGCCAGAAGCTCAAGCCGGGCGCCGTGGTCAGGTTCGAGGGCGAGGCGGCGTGCTGATGGGCGAAGTGCTCGAGCGTCATTTCCAGGGGCGCCGCACGATCCGCCTGTGGTCCGAGTCGGGCGGGGACGTGACGACGATGATCGATGCGCTGGGGCACGTGCCGCTGCCGCCCTACATCCGGCGCGAGGACACGGCTGCGGATCGCGAGCGGTATCAGACTGTGTTCGCGCGCGCGCGCGGGTCGGTTGCCGCGCCGACCGCGGGACTGCATTTCACGACCGCGCTGCTCGAGACGCTGACGGCGCGCGGCGTCGAGCGCGCCGAGATCACGCTCCACGTCGGCTATGGCACGTTCAAGCCGATCAAAGTCGATCGCGTCGAGGATCACGTCGTCGATCCGGAGCCGTATTCGATCAGCGAGGACGCAGCCGCGGCAGTCAATCGCGCGCGCGCGGAGGGCCGTCGCGTGATTGCCGTCGGCACGACGACGACGCGGGCGCTCGAGGATGCGGCCCGGCGCGGCGGTGGCGTGGTGCGGCCCGGGCGCGGCCGTCGGCCGAGATCTTCATCTACCCGGGATTCGAGTTTCAGGTGATCGACGGCCTGCTCACGAACTTCCACCTGCCGAAGTCGTCTTTACTGATGCTGGTGTGCGCCTTCGCCGGGCGCGAGCGCGTGCTGGAGGCCTACGCGGAGGCCGTCAGGCGAGCGCTACCGGTTCTACAGCTACGGGGATGCGATGTTGGTGACGTAGGCTCTGGAGGCTCAGGGCTCAGGGCTCAGGGCTCAGGAGGCTCAGGCAAAACCTTCGAGCCAGTGGTCGAAGGGTTTTGACTGAGCCTGAGCCTTGAGCCCTGAGCCCTGAGCCTGCTATAATCGTGAGTTCCTGCCGGTGTAGCTCAGTTGGTTAGAGCACGCGGCTCATATCCGCGTTGTCCGGGGTTCAAGTCCCTGCACCGGCACCAATTTTCCTAGCGCTCAGACGGCACAGGCGACAGGCACGAGGAGAGGCGCTGCTCCTTTCCTCGTCTGTCGCCTTTCCGGGGCAGTCATGGCACTGGCGCAGCGCGTCCTCGACACGATTCGGCGCCACGCGTTGCTGCGCCGGGGCGATCGTGTGCTCGTCGCGCTGTCCGGCGGGTCGGATTCGGTCGCGCTCCTGCGCGTGCTGCGGGAGCTCGAGGCTGCCGGGGAGCTGTCGGTTGCGGGCATCGCCCATCTCAATCACGGCCTGCGCGACGCGGCGCTGACGACGAGCAGTTCTGCCGGGCGCTGGCGGCGGAGCTGGCTCTGGCGTTCCGGAGCGATCTGGTCGACGTGCGCGCTCGTGCCGCGCGACTGGGCACGTCGCTCGAGGATGCCGGGAGGCAGGCGCGATACGAGCTCTTCGAGCGCGTTGCGAACGAGCTCGGCGCCGACGTCATCGCCACCGGTCATACGCGTGACGATCAGGCCGAGACGTTTCTGCTGCGACTGCTCCGCGGCGCCGGCCCGCGCGGCCTCGCCGGGATTCACCCGCGGTCGGGCCGGGTCGTGCGGCCGCTGCTCGATGTCGGCCGCGACGAGCTCCGGGCGTATCTGGCTGCGCTCGGTCAGCCGTTTCGAGAGGACGAGAGCAACCGCGACCTGAGCATTCCGAGGAATCGCGTCCGCCACGAGCTGTTGCCGTTTCTGGCCCGCGATTTTTCGCCGGCCGATGACCGATGTGCTCGCCCGCGAGGCCGAGATTGCGCGGCAGGACGAGGACCGTCTGCAACATGAAGCAATCGATTTGCTCGGTTTGATCGTCTTAAGAAATGAGAAGAGGAATTCGGGAGAGGTCGACGCCGTAGAGGTCGACTGCGGGGCCTTGAGCGCTCTGCATCCGGCGCTCGCCGTCCGCGTCGTGCGGATGGTGCTGGAGCAGGTGGCGCCCGGCCGGTTCGTGGGATTCGATCACGTCGAGCGCCTGCTCGAGCTCGCGCGGGACCCGCGCGGGCACGGGGCGCTGAGCTTGCCAGGGCAGCACGCCGAACGCCGGGGCGAGACAATCGTGCTCGGCCGCCGGCCGGACCCGCCTGAGCCATTTTCGAACTCTTTCCGCGTTTCGCTGTCTATACCAGGAGAGGTCGTCCTCGCCGCCCAGGGGTGGGCAATTTCTGCCACCGCGGGACACTCAACTGGGACGTCCCGGGACACCCAGGTTGGATGTCCCCGGGGACAGTCACCGGGACACTCAGGTTGAGTGTCCCCGCCTGGAGCAGACGGTGGCGGCGGATGGGCTGACGCTGCCGCTGACGGTCAGGTCCCGGCAGCGGGGCGACCGGGTCAGGCCGCTCGGGATGGGCGGGCGGGAGAAGAAGCTCCAGGACGTCCTGGTCGATCGAAAAGTGGCGCGGGAGGAGCGGGATTCCCTGCCCCTCGTCGTAGATAGCGCCGATAAAATCGTGTGGGTTGTGGGCGAGTCGTGGCCGAGGATTTTCGGGTCACTGAGCCCTCACAAGCCGTGATACTCTTGAAAGCAAGGCGGTTAGGAGGCCAAGGTTGAATTCGACCCTCAAGAGCTTGCTCTTCTGGATGGTCCTCGTCGTTGTCGCGGTCCTGATCTGGAATTTCTCCGCGAATTTCAACCGGGGTCCCCAGCAGATCCCGTTCACGACCTTCTTGAAGGAAGTCGCCGATGGAAAAGTTGCCGAAGTCGACGATCACCGGCAACGACATCAACGGCAAGTTCCAGACCGGGACGCCCGACGGCAATGCGCCTTCCGGACCTACGCCGTCTCGCAGTACGAAGGCCTCGGCAATCTGCTGACCGAAAAGGGCGTCATCATCAACGGCCGGGACGCCTCCGCCAGCCCCTGGGCGAACGTCCTCTATTACTGGGCCCCCATCCTCCTGATGATCGGCTTCTGGATCTTCATCATGCGGCAGATGCAGAGCGGGGGGAACAAGGCCCTCTCGTTCGGCAAGAGCCGCGCGAAGCTCTCCTCCAGCTCCCAGAAGAAGGTCACGTTCAAGGACGTCTCGGGCGTCGACGAGGCCAAGGAAGAGCTCCAGGAAATCATCGAGTTCCTCAAGGAACCGCAGAAGTTTCAGAAGCTGGGCGGACGCATCCCCAAGGGCGTGCTCCTCATGGGCCCCCCGGGAACCGGCAAGACGCTGCTCGCCCGCGCGGTCGCCGGCGAGGCCAACGTTCCCTTCTTCTCGATCAGCGGCTCTGACTTCGTCGAGATGTTCGTCGGCGTCGGCGCCTCGCGCGTCCGCGACCTGTTCGAACAGGGCAAGAAGAACGCCCCCTGCATCGTCTTCATCGACGAAATCGACGCCGTCGGCCGCCATCGCGGCGCCGGCCTCGGCGGCGGGCACGACGAGCGCGAGCAGACCCTCAACCAGCTCCTCGTCGAGATGGACGGCTTCGAGTCGAACGAGGGCGTCATCCTCGTCGCGGCGACGAACCGCCCCGACGTCCTCGACCCGGCGCTCCTCCGGCCCGGCCGCTTCGACCGCCGGATCGTCGTCAACCGTCCGGACGTGAAGGGCCGCGAGGGCATCCTCGCCGTCCACACGAAGAAGATTCCGCTCTCCGACGACGTCAACATCAACGTCCTGGCGCGCGGCACCTCTGGCTTCTCCGGCGCCGACCTGGCCAACCTGGTGAACGAGGCGGCGCTCAACGCCGCCCGCTACAACCAGAAGGTCGTCCGCATGGTGGACTTCGAGTTCGCCAAGGACAAGGTCATGATGGGCTCGGAGCGCCGCTCCATGATCATCAACGACGAGGAGAAGAAGGTGACGGCCGTGCACGAGGCCGGCCACGCCCTCCTCGCCGTGCTGCTGCCGAACGCCGACCCGGTCCACAAGGTCACGATCATCCCGCGCGGGATGGCGCTCGGCGTGACGATGCAGCTGCCGATCGAGGACAAGCACAACTACACGCGCGAGTACCTGAACGACTGGATCGCGATCCTGCTTGGCGGCCGCCTCGCCGAAGAGCTCACCTTCAACAGCATGACGACCGGTGCCGGCAACGACCTCGAGCGCTCGACCGAGATGGCGCGCAAGATGGTCTGCGAGTACGGCATGAGCGAGGCGATGGGCCCGCTGACCTTCGGCAAGAAGGAAGAGCAGATCTTCCTCGGCCGCGAGATCGCGCAGCACCAGGACTACAGCGAAGAGACCGCGATCAAGATCGACAAGGAAATCAAGCGGATCATCACCGACAACTACTTCCGCGCCAAGACGGTCATCGAAGAGCACAAGGTCGCGCTCGGCCGGATCGCCGACGCGCTCCTCGTGCGCGAAGTGCTCGACGCCGAGCAGGTCCGCCGCATGGTGGCGGGCGAGCCGCTCGAGGATTTGAAGGTCGCGGCCTCGTCGAACACGCCGTCTCCGGAGGACTCGAAGCGGCACAAGGAACGGCCG
>CAWKBU010000034.1:0-46642 GCA_963847975.1 uncultured Acidobacteriota bacterium
CCGGGTCGCACGAGACGTACCGCGGCGTCGGGTTTCGGCGGGCGGCGCTTCGGCAACTGGTCGCTGTCGGGCGGCATCGAAGGACAGAACACCGACGGCGCTTACATCGTGGCGGAAGAGGCCCGGGGCGCGGTGGACGTCCGCGCCGACAGCGACTACGGGTCGGGGTTTGGCGCCGCCAGCTATGGCGGCGGCACCTGGCGCGCAACGCTCCGCGCCAACGTCGCCAACGAAGATCGCGGCAATGGCACGCCGGTGCAGGTCAACGATACCGACTGGCGCCAGTTCTCGGGCGAGGTGAGTGGCGCCCTGGCGGGCGGCTTCTGGACGGCGCGCATCACCGGCGGCAGCCAGGACTATTTCCAGACGTTCTCGGCCATCGCCGCCGATCGCCAGACGCGAACGGCTGACGAACGATCAAACCGTGCCCGGCGACTTCGTGACCGGCGGTGGCCAGTGGATGCGCACCTGGAAGAGCCGCCGACGTCCTGGTCGGCGCCGAGGGCCGCCAGACGACCGCCGACATCAACGAGACGCGGTACCCCGTGGGCGGGGCCGCCGGTGTCTACGTCGCTCCTGAGGTCGAGGAGCAGACCGCGTCCGTCTACGGACGCGTGCGGTTCACGCTTGCATCCCGATGTCTCGCTCGTCTCGGTGCGCGCGGCGATCATTGGGAGTCCACGGACTCGAAGAGCTTCTTCAGCCCGCGCGCGTCGCTGACCTGGCGCGCGAACGACATGGCGTCGCTGCAGTTCTCGGTCGCGCGCTCGTATCGCACGCCGACGCTCAACGAGCTCTATCGCGGCTTCCGCGTCGGCAACATCGTCACCAACGCCAACCCGCTGCTCGAGCCCGAACGGCTGACGAGCGTCGAGGGCGGCGTGCTCGTCGGCCACGGCCGCGCGTCGGTCCGGGTCACGGCCTTCCACAACGTGCTCGACGAGGCGATCTCGAACATCACGCTCTCGACCACGCCGGCGCTGATTACGAGAGAGCGGCAGAACGCCGACCAGCTCGGGTCGTCGGGCGTCGAGGTGGAAGGGGATGTGCGGCCGCACCCGCGGGTGACGCTGTCGCTTTCGGCGCGTTCACCTCGGCGCACTACACCGACACGCCGAAGCAGCCGGCGATCCAGGACAACCGCGTGCCGCAGGTGCCGAGATACTCGATCGGCGCCGGCGTCATCGCCGAGACGCCGCGGGTGGCGACGTTCTCGGTCCAGGCCCGATTCGTCGGCTCGCAGTTCGAGGACGATCTCAACACGCTCGCGCTCGAGGACTACGTGGTCGTCGACGCGTCGGCGTCGCGGCCGCTGACCCGCGCGCGTGCACCTCTTTCTCGGCGTCGAGAACCTGTTCGACGTGGAGTACGACGTCGCGCCGTACGCCGGTGAGATCGATTGGCTGGCCGTTCACGTTCGCGCCGGCGTAGAGTATTCTTGCCGTAAGCGCGCGACAGTCACCCTCCACAGAGCGGCAACTTCAGTTGCCTCCTGATCACCGACTCGCGGTAACTCGCGCTCGCTGTCGTGCTCGGGTTTTGTCTCCTCTCCGTTCCATCGAAGACGAATCCCGCCGCGAGCACGATCAACCCGGCCGACGATCACCGCGATGCGCCCATAGTCGGCTGATCGAACCAGTCCCGGTGATCGGCGATCAGGTAGAGCGCCGCGCCGGTGTTCAGCACGCCGGCATAGTAGAACGCGCGGCGCTGCCGCGTCTGGCTGAGGAGCGCGATGACGAGCGCGAGGCCAGATAGATCCAGTCGTAGCGCGGCGAGTACTCGGCGGTTCGCACCAGATAGCCGAGCGGCTGCAGGATGGCGAACGGCGAGAGCGTGAAGAGCAGCCGGGCCGCCGTCGCCTGGAGCTCGGTGCCGTGGCGATCGAGCGCCGACGCGAGCGCGTAGAAGCCGATGCCGTTGAGCGTCATCGCCGCGAGCGTGTCGAGGAGCAGGCGGATCGGTGACGCTCGGGCGATTGCATCGACTGGAGCGAGAACCCGAGGTAGTGAAAGGTCCGGCCGTCGAGCGCCAGCAGCTCCAGCACGACGATGAGCAGCAGCGCGCCTGCCACATAGGCCGGCCTCGCGAACCACGGCCGCTGCCCGCGCTCCGTCAGCGCTGCCGAGCCCGGCGTAAACGGCGACCAGCGGGAGCGCGTTGAGCGCCAGCAGATCCCAGCGGCCGTCCTCGAGCCAGGACCGCAGGCCGAGATCCGAGAGCACCGAGACAGGCCAAAGAAGAAGACGAGGATCGCGCACACCGTGCTGAGCGCCGCGGTGCGCGTGCGGAGCGCCAGCACGCCGCACCACAGGCAGGCGAGGAGCGACGTGACCTGCAGCTGGCGGTTCGAGATCGATCCATCCAGAAAGAGCTGGCCCGGGGTGTCCGGAGCGACCACGAGGAAGCCGGTTTCGTGGAACAGGATGATGAGCAGCAGCGGCAGCAGGCCCGACGGCGGCGAGGAAGAACGCGACCGCGACGGCCTTGTGATCGCGGCGGTAGAGGTGATGCGCGGCGGCGTTCAGTCCGGCGAACGGCAGCCCGAGCACCAGCAGCGGCGCGGCGACGCCCCTGACCGCGTCGTACCACCGGTGGGCCGCGAAGTAGAAGAGGCTGCCGCACACGAGCAGGAAGGCGCCGAGATAGAGCGCGATCTGCGAGTAGGAGAGCGCGCGGCTCTCGACGATCCAGTCGTCCTCGCGCGCGTCGAGGGCGCGATACGCCGAGCGCAGGCGTTCGGCCTCGTGCGGGTAGATCAGCCGCAGGCGCAGCCACTCGCCGATCTGCTGCACGTGCGGCGCGACGCGCATGCCGAGCGTGGAGGCGTAGACCGACGGCCGGGCCAGGCACCGGCCGTCCGTCGAGATAGCGCTGCAGGTCGGCGCCGAGGTCGAGCGCCGACTGGTAGCGCAGCGCCGGGTCGCGCTCCATGGCCTTGAGCGCGATCGCCTGCAGCGGTTCGGGCACGCGCGGATCGATCTCGACCGGCAGCCTGGGCTGGCCCGCCCGGATGGCGGCGATCGACGCCTTCGTCGCTCGACGCGGCGTACGGCGGGCCGGCCGCAGAGCAGCTCGTAGAGCACCACGCCGAGCGCGTAGACGTCCGTGCGCCGATCGATCGGCTGCGACGGATCGAGCTGTTCGGGCGCGACGTAGTGCAGCGTGCCCTTCAGGTGGCCGCGGAATGGATGTCCCGAGCTCAGGCCGAAGTCGAGGATTCGCGGCGCGAGCTGGGCGTCGAGCATGATGTTCGACGGCTTCAGATCGCGATGCTGGAGTCCGAGCGCGTGGGCGTGCTCGAGGGCGCCGCAGATGTCGATGAGGATGCGGGCGCGCTGCGCGAACTCGAGCGACGGACCGATCCGTCCGAGCTCGAACCCCTCGACGTGCTCCATGATGATGACCGGCGGATCGGCGTCGGGCCGGAACTCGAAGATGCGGACGATCCGGCGATCGGCAAAGAGCGCCATCGAGCGCGCCTCGCGCAGGAACTCGCCGACGCCGGCCGGCGCGCGCGGATCGCGCCGGATGACCTTGCCGGCGACGATCCGGTCGAGCGTCAGGTCCCGCAGCTTGAAGACCTCGCCCATGCCGCCCGCGCCGAGCCGTTCGATCGTCTGAAAGCCCGCAAACTGCGGGCAGGGGGGCGTCGGGAGACCGGGCCGGTGACAGGTCGCCGCCCGTTGCGGCCAGTCCGCCGTCGAGCCCGGCGTTGATTCGTGTCGAGCAACGAGGTGATCGACTGATAGCGCTCGATGAGGCGATCGAGCGGCGCGATGAGGTCGACGCGCGGGCCGCAGAGCTCCGCGGCGGCGAGCACCCGCCCGTGGAGCACGTGCTCTTCCACGTAGCGCGCGAACAGCGGCTCGAGGTCGCTCGCCGGATCGCTCATACGCCGCTCCGGCCCCGCGAGCTTCAGCGTCAGGGCGGTCATCGCGCGCGCCAGCAGCATGCGGCAGGCGTCCTCCGACTTTCCCAGCCGGTCCGAGATGTCGCGAAACGACAACTCCTCGAACTTGCGGAGCAGGATGATCTGGCGGTGCGCGTCGCTGAGCGAGTCGAGCGCTGCTTCGAGCTCGGTGGTGCGCGCGTTCGCCTGCTCGTCGAGGATGACCTGCGAGAGCACCGATCGCACGCGCGCCGTCAGCTCGGGGTGGTCGTCGAGCGGGGCCTCTCGTCCCGCATCGCGCCGCTGGCGGTGGTGATAGTCGGCGCGATCGACAATCTCGCGGTCGGCGATGCGCGCCAGCCACGCCATCAGCGACTGGCCATCGGACCCGCGGAACTCGTCCAGATGCTGAAACGACTTGAGCAGCGTGGCCTGCAGGATGTCGCGCGACTCCAGCCGCTCGCGCAGCGCCCGCCCGAGCTTCAGCCGGATGTAGGACAGCAGCCTCGGCGTGCACCGCTCGTACAACCGGTCGAGCGCCTGATTCGAGGCCAGATCGGCACGCCCACCCGCCAGGGCCGCTCGAACGACATCGGTCGTGTTCCCGCCGTCCATCGGCGGACAAGGTAGCACAAGGGGTGGAGGAGGTAGACAGGGTTCACGGTTCAGGGTTCAGGAGAGGGTTCGTTCGGTTGCGGTTGGCAATGCCGTCTCTTTCATACAGGGCGGAGTGAACGCCCGTAATCAAAGGGGGACGGGATGCATCGGAATGGTCTGGCGGCCGTGGCTCTGGTGGCGGCGGTCGGGGCGGCGGGCTGTCTGGTCAAGGAAACGACCCACCGGCTGTATCTCTCGCCGTCGGGTGCGGTCGCTTGGGCGGTGCTCGAGGAGAGCGTGAGGTCGACCGAAAACGACCTGTCGAAACGCATCAGCGAAGAGCAGGCCTGGCTCGCCGCGATCGCGACGGACACACACCCCGTCGCCGAGGGACTGCGCCGGCTGGGCGCGGACGAGACCTCCACAACCCTGCTTCGGCCGGCGCGCCCGTACATGGCGCTGACCGACGCGCGTTTCCCGCGCGTGGATCGGGTAATCGCACGGTTGTTCGAGGAGTTGGGGCTACGGGGAGAAGCGACCTTGACGGTCTCCGGGCCGGAGACGACGCTGTCGGTTGCACTCGACCTCGCCAGCCTGCACGATCCTGGCCCGGAACACGAGTCACCGGTGACGGCGCTGCTCGAGGATCTGGAACGCTATCGCCTCGTGCTGACCGACGGCCGATTCGTGTCGGCCGTCGGCTTCGCCATCGTGGACGACGGAAGGGCCGTGTTGCAGGAGATCCCGTCCGAGATAATTGAAGCTCGTGGTGTGCTGAACTTGAAGCTCACGTGGCGGGCCAAGGCCGGCACCAATTGAAACAGTCGCGCAACTGCCGGCCGGTGAGTGTGAGGGTGACGATAACGCTGGGGATGCCCATGCAGGGCAGCGCCGGAGCTCGGCCGCGTTGGCTGCCGGAGTGCTACCATGCGCCCGGACAGGGGAGGCTCACATGATCTGCAACCGCCGCACATTCTTTGCCGCCGCCTCCGGGCTCGCGCTCGGGACGCGCATGGCCACGGCGAGCGCCCAGGGCGCGAACAACCGAATCCGCATCGGGGTGATTGGCACAGGCGGCCGGGCACGCGGCCTCATGAACCATCTGAAGCGACTGTCCGGCAACGAGATGGTGGCGATCTGCGACGTTTATGAGCCGCGCATGCTCCAGGCCGCCGAGATCGCCGGTGCCACCGCCACCAAGGTCGTAGACTACCGCCGAATCCTCGACGATCGCGAGATCGACGCGGTGGTGATCGGCACGCCCGATCACTGGCACAAGACCATCACGCTCGACGCCGTTGCCGCCGGCAAGGATGTCTACGTCGAGAAGCCGGTCTCGCACACGATTGCCGAGGGCGCGGAGATGGTCAAGGTCATCGAGGCCTCGAAGCAGATCGTGCAGACCGGCACCCAGCAGCGCAGCTGGGAGCACTGGGTGCTGGGCAAAGAGATCATCGACTCGGGCCGGCTGGGCCAGATTACCTTCGTCCAGACGTATTGGTATCAACACGCCAGGGCCGGCAATTACATGCCGGTTGCCATGGACAAGCTCGATTGGAAGCGTTGGCTTGGCCCCGCGGCTGACCAGCCCTTCCGGCCGGAGCGCTTCTATCAGTGGCGGCACTACTGGGATTTCGGCGGCGGCTGTCTGACCGACCTCATGACCCATTGGATCGACGTCGTCCATTGGTACATGGACGTCGATGCGCCGCTGTCGGCGGCAGCCACCGGCCGCAACTACAACATCACGCTATGGGAGGCACCGGATACGGTCACGGCGACGCTCGAGTTCCCAAAGAACTTCATGGCGTCCTACGTCGGCACTTACGTCAGCAAGGTCGACGACGGCGGGCTCGAGTTCCGCGGCGACCGCGGCACGCTCAAGATCGACCGGACGCGGCTCGCCTTCTACAAGGATGATGCCGCCAACGTGCCGGGGACCCTTGCACCAGAACCGGAGACCTTCGTTCGGTCAAGTGGCGACGGCACGCTGACGCACATGCAGAACTGGCTCGACTGCATCCGCAGCCGCAAGACGCCGAACGCCCATATCCGCGTCGCGCATCAGGCGGCGCGGACCTCGCACCTCGCCAACGCAGCCCTGCGCGCGGGGCACCTGGTGAAGTGGAACAACGTGGCGGAGAAGATCGAGAGCTGACCGTGCGTCAGGGAAGACTCGGTCCGGACCGAGTGCGTCACCGGCGGATGTTGTCGATCGCGCCGATGTCCGGATGGTTGAGCGTCGCGTTATGTGGGCCGGTCGGTTAAGGAGATTCGACGATGCGGCTCCCTATGCGGCGGTCGCGACCTTCTTCCCCAGCACTTCGCCGAAGACCGCGACCGCCTTCTTCATCTCGTCCATCGTGCCGAACGAGAGGCGGCAGTGGGTCTTCTCGAACGGCGGGAAGTCGCGCGCGACGAGCACGCCCTTGGCGCGGCAGGCGTCGCGGAACTCCTTCACCGGCCGGCCGATGTTGACGAACATGAAGTTCGCCTGCGAGTCGGTCGGCTTCATGCCGCGATCGGCGAACCACTTCATCGTGAAGTCGCGCGCGGCGGTGTTGCGCGCGCGCTCGGCGGTGATGAACGACGCGTCCTGCTCGATGGCGGCGATCCCGGCGTGCAGGGCGAGCACGTTGAGCGAGCTCGTGCCGGTGCCGGCGTCCCACTCGCGCATCTTCTTGATCGTGTCGGCGTGGCCGACGGCGTAGCCCATGCGCAGGCCGGCCATGCCGTAGGCCTTCGAGAACGTCCGCGCCACGACGACGCGCGGGTTGTCGACGGCGAGCGCGATGTGCGTGTCGTGATCGGGATCGGTGACGTAGTCGAAGTAGGCCTCGTCGACGAGGATCGTCGTGTCGGGCGACTCGCGGTTGACCTTGGCGAGGAAGTCGCGCGTCGCCTTCGCGCCGACGTAGGTCGCCGTCGGGTTGTTCGGGTTGCAGTAGAAGACCAGCCCGGCGCCCTTCGCGGCGTCGGCGATCTTGCCGAGGTCCATCTTGAAGTCGGCGTCGAGCGCGACCGCGCGCACGGGATGCCCCATCATCTCGGCGTAGCCGGCGCACTCCTCGTAGGTGGGGATCGTGCCGACGAGCGCCTTGTCCTTGGCGGTGAAGAGGTGCGTCGCCGTCCGCAGGATCTGCGTCGATCCGCAGCCGAGGACGATGTTCTCGGGCTTGACGCCGAGCTTCTTGGCGATCGCGTCGATGAGGTCGCCGCCGGTCGACGAATAGCGGCCCGGGCGTGCGGCCGCCCTCGCCGAACGCGGCGCGCACCGCCTTCATCACGGTCTTGCCCGGCCCGAGCGGGTTCTCGTTGCTGCTCAGGCAGATCATGCCCGGCGCGACCGCCTCGAGCGTCGGCTCGAACGCCGACCAGAGGCTGTGCCTCGCGGCCGCGCGCGCCAATCCATGCCCCGGTCAGCGCCGCTGCCGACCCGATGCCGACCGCCTGGACGAATCCCTCGTCGCGAGAGCGCCATGCTCTGCCTCCTGCCAATCCCGTGTTGTCCGTGTCATCCGTGGCGTTACTCCTGCCGGCGGTCGTCGTCACCGGCCGGAGCACGTTGCGGAACACGGCCGTGGCTTTCTTCATCTCTTCCATCGTGCCGAGCGAGATGCGCGCGTGCGTCTTCTCGAGCGGCGGGAACGGCCGGCCCACCATGATCCCCTGCTTGGCGCAGGCGTCGCGGAACTCGTCGGCCGGCCGGCCCGGTCTCGACGAAGAGGAAGTTGCCCTGCGAGTCGCTGGACTTGCAGCCGAGGTCGTCGAGCGCCTTGACCGTGAACGCGCGCACCTCGGTGTTGCGCGCGCGCTCCGTCCTCGATGTGCTTCGGTGTCGGCAAACGCCGCCATCGCCGCGGCGACGCCGAAGACGCTGACGTTGTAGGGCATCTTCAGCTGCGCCATCGGCTTCATCGTGGCCGCCATGGCCGATGGCGTAGCCGATGCGCAGGCCGGCCATGCCGTAGGCCTTCGAGAACGTGCGCGCGACGAAGACGTTCGGCGTCTGCATCGCCAGCGGAATCGCGCTCTCGTACGACGGGTCGGTCACGTAGTCGTGATAGGCCTCGTCGATGAGGATGACCGTGTCGGGCGACGCGGCGCGGACCTTCTGCACGAAGTCGGCGACCGCCTTGCTGCCGTGCACCGTCGCCGTCGGGTTGTTCGGGTTGTTGAGGAACACGAGGCCGGCGCCCTTGGCCGCGGCCGCCATGCGCGTCGAGGTCGAGCCGGAGCGCCGCGTCGACCTTGATCTCGGTCACCGGATGCCCGAGCTTCCTCGCGAACTGCGGGCAGTTCTCGAACGACGGAGCGGCGGTCACCAGGCCGCGGGTCGGCGACGTGAACGCGCGGACCGCGCTCTTCAGGATCTCCTGCGAGCCGGCGCCGAGGACGACGTTCTCGGGCTTGGCGCCGAACTTCGTCGCGATGGCGGCGACGAGGGCGCTGTCGGCCGGCGTGCTGTTGAACGGATAGCGGCCCGCCTCGGGGAACTTGCGCACGATCGCGTCGAGCGCCGCCTTGCCCGGGCCGAGCGGGTTCTCGTTGCTGCTGATGCGGATGGCTTTGACGCCGGGAGGCAGCGCCGGCGCTGGCCTGGCGCCCGGCGCGGCCTGTGCCGCCTGGGTATTCCTCGTGGCCGCGCGCGGCAATCCAGAGCCCGGTGTCATGACCCGCGTCTCGAACGCCCTCCGGCCAGGACGTCGAAGAAACTGCGGCGCGATTGGCGCATGCGATCCTCCCCCAAGCTGCAGAGCAGTGGTAACGGGTCGAATTCTACGCGCCGGCCCGAGGGGCGTCAAACCGGACGCGGCCTGCACGTCCGGCACTGCGCCTGGACGGTCCATCGGCCGGTTTCAGATACAATTTGCCGGCAAAAGCGCCTGCAGTCGCCGGCAGTTGACCAACTCAAGAAAAGATGATGCGCAAACGATTCTTCCCGTCCCTCATCGCTCTGTGCTCTCGCGCTGCATGGGCGCCGGGCGCGCCTATCAGGACGCCGCCCGAGTACGGACCGCCGAAGGGCACCCTGGTCATCGTCGGCGGCGGCGGCATGGAGGGCACCGGCATCGTCGAGAAGTTCATCCAGCTCGCCGGCGGCCCGGACAAGAAGTTCATCATCGTGCCGACCGCCGGCGGCAACAAGAACGACGACGGCACGCGTGCGCGCCGTACGACGAGACGCAGATCATCGGGTCCTGGGCAGAAGCGCGGCATCAAGAACGTCAAGATGCTGCACACGCACGATCCGAAGGTCGCCGACACCGAAGCCTTCGTCAAGGACTTGAAGGACGCCGACGCCGTGTGGTTCAACGGCGGCCGGCAGTGGAACATCGTCGACTCGTATGCCAACACCCGGACGTTTGCCGAGTTCCACAAGGTGCTCGAGCGCGGCGGCGTCATCGGCGGCAGCTCGGCCGGCGCGACGATCCAGGGCCACTACCTGGTGCGCGGCGACACGTCGGGGCCGAACGTGATGATGACCGCAGGAGCCGAACCACCAGGAGGGCTTCAAGTTCCTGCGCCGGTCCGCGATCGATCAGCACATCAACGCGCGCAATCGCTGGGACGATCTCATTCCCGTCATCCAGAAGTATCCCGAACCTGCTCGGCATCGGCCTGTCGGAGGGCACCGCGATCGTCGTGACCGGCGACAAGTTCGAGGTGCTCGGCAAGTGGAAGGTCGCCGTGCACGACAACACCCACATGTATCAGCCGTGGGAGAAGCCGTACTACGTCCTCTCGCAGGGCGACGTCTACAACATGAAGACGCGGAAGATCGAGAAGCTCGGCAACGGCGTCACGCCGGCGCGGCGGGAGACCGACGGGCGGTAGACACGGTTCACGGGGGACTTCATGCGCCGTTCGCTTCCAATCGTCCTCGTCGCCGGTCTTCTGACGCTGCCGGCGAGCTCGTCCATCGGCGCGCAGACAGGCGCAGACGCCGCCGGTCCGCCGCGGCGCAGCCGGGCCAGGCGCAGACGCCGCAGCAGTTCTTCGGCTTCCGCATCGGCACCGACGGCGAGCTCGCGCGCTATCCGAAGATCCTCGAGTACTTCCAGCACCTCTCGAAGACGACCAACCGCATCAAGTACCAGGAGCTCGGCAAGACGACGATGGGGAATCCGTACGTGCTGGCGACGGTCAGCGCGCCGGAGAACCTGGCGAAGCTGGACCGGCTCGTCGCGATCAACCAGCGGCTCGCGGATCCGCGCGGGTTGTCCGAGGCCGAAGCGAAGAAGCTCGCGCAGGAAGGGCGGGCCTTCTATCTGGTCTACGCGACGATCCACTCGACCGAGGTCGGCAACACGCAGGCGCTCGACCGAGATCGTGCACCGGCTGGCGACCGACAACGGCGCCGACATCCGGCAGATGCTCGACAACGTCGTGCTGCTCGTCGTGCCGTCACAGAATCCCGACGGCCAGGTCCTCGTCGTCGATCATCTGGTACAAGACGAAGGGCACGCCGTTCGCGCGCGTGTACCCGGACCTCTACCACAAGTACGTCGGGCACGACGACAACCGCGACTGGTTCATGTTCACGCAGATCGAGACGCGGCTCGCGGTGGAGAAGGTCCACAGCGCGTTCAAGCCGATCATCACGCACGACATGCACCAGCAGGGCACGACCGGGTCGCGCATCTTCGTGCCGCCGTTCGACGATCCGTACGACCCGAACGTCCACCCGATCCTGGCGCAGGGCATGACGAGCGTCGGCAACGCCATGGCGTCGGCGCTCGTCGCGGAAGGGAAGACGGGGATCGAGTACCTCGCGCGGTACGACCTCTGGGCGCCGGCGCGCCAGTACATGGTCTACCACGGCCAGCCGCGCATCCTGACCGAGATCGCCAGCGTCGACCTCGCCGATCCGTTCGTCAATCCTGCGGGCAAGGACGTGCCGCTCGGGCCGCAGGAGGCACGCTGGAACTATCCGGTTCCCTACAAGAGCGGAGAGTGGCGCCTGCGCCAGATCGTCGACTACGCCGTGACGGCGACCTTCGCCGGCATCGGCCACGTCGCGAAGAATCGCGTCACCTGGCTCGAGAACTTCTACCAGGTCCACGCCGACTGGGTGAACCGGAAGAGCGGCGCCGTACGCGTTCGTGCTGCCGGCGGCGCAGCGCGATCCGTACGAGACCTACGAGCTGCTCGACATCCTGCGCACGGCGAGGTCGAGATCCATCAGGCCAAGGCGCCGTTCACGGCCAATGGCCGCCAATACGCCGCCGGCTCGTGGGTCATCAAGCTGGCGCAGCCTTACGGCGCGTTCGCCAAGACGATGCTCGAGCGGCAGCGTGTATCCAGACCTGCGGCTGTTCCCCGGCGGACCACCGAAGCCGCCGTACGACGTGACCGGGCACACGCTCGGCCTGCTGATGGGCGTCGAGGTCGATCAGATCGAGCAGCCGTTCGAGGCGACCCTCGAGCTGGTGCGGACGCTCCGCCCGGCGCTGACGCCGATGCCGGCGCAGCCGAAGTGGGCGTATCTCGTCGGACCCGAGTCGAACGCGGCGTTCATCGCGGTGGCGCGCCTGCAGGCGGCCGGCATCGCCGATCTACCGCGCGGCGCGCGGGTTCGAGAACGCCGGCCGCACGCATCGCGCCGGGCACGTGGATCGTGCCGCCGTCGCCGGAGGCGACGCGCATCCTCGCCGACGTGTCCATCTCGGCGCGGACTCCCGGTCGCGGCCGCCGACAAGCCGGTGCCGGTCGACGCGTATCGACTCAAGCCGGCGACGCGCATCGGCTTGTGGCGGGGCGCGAACAACATGCCGGGCGGCTGGATGAAGTGGCTGTTCGAGCAGTACGGCTTCAACCACCGCACGGTCGCGTCGACCGATTTCACCGGCGACCTCGCCGCGCAGTACGACGCCATCGTGCTGCCCGACGGCATCAGCCGCGGCACCATCGTCTCGGGCCTCGATCCCAAGCGGCACGACAAGGAGTTGGACGTGGGCCTACGGCGTCGGCGATGCGGGCTGGAAGAAGCTCGCCGACTGGGTGCGCGGCGGCGGCACGCTCGTGGCGATCGGATCGGCCGTCGACACCGCCCGCGCGCTGCTCGATCTGCCGATCGAGCCCGTGCTTCCGGTCGCGTCAGGCGGCCGCCGCGGCGGCGGCGGGCCTGGCAGCGGCGCAACTGCCAGCCGGCGACGCGACGCGCGTGATGCGCGAGGCGTTCTCCAGTCCCGCCCGCCTCGAGCGCCGCCCTGCGCGAGCGCGTCGTCGATCCGGCGTCGGTCTTCTACTGCCCCGGATCGCTGCTGCAGAACGAGTTCAACTCCGCGCACCCGGTCGCGTTCGGGATGCCGGCCGCGTGGCCGGTGTTCTTCGAATCCGATCAGGCCTACCGCCTCAAGCCCGGCTTCGCGATCCAGAGCGAGGTCGTCTCACGCTATCCGGCCGAGGGCCCGATCCTCCAGAGCGGCTGGCTGCTCGGCGAGGATCTCCTCCGCGATCAGGCCAACGTCGTCGCGTTCCGCGTCGGCAACGGGCTATGTCGTGACGATGGGAAGCCAGGTGGATTTCCGCGCGCAGCCGCGCGCGACGTTCAAGCTGGTGTTCAACGCGCTCTTCCACGGCCCGTCGACGCGCGTGACGGCGGCGGAGATCGCGCGGATGACGACGCCTTGAGGCGCTGTCTCCAGAAGTGTTTGTGAACAGGAGGTCAGGAGGGTAGGAGACAATCCGGGAGAGATCTCAAGGTTTGAACAAGAGGGCAGGAGATCAAGAGGCACTCTGGAAAAAACCTAAGATCTCGTGACCTCTTGATCTTCTGCCAGGGGCTCTTGACCTCTTGACCTCTTGTGCAATTTCTGGCCTCTTGATCTCCTGTGAGAGATCACAGCTCGAGCCGCTCTCGCGGTGCCAGCCGCTTGAGGAGGGGGCCGTCGGCAGTGGCGAAGCGCCAGCCGCGCAGCCGGGCGTGCGCGACGAGCAGGCGGTCGAAGGGGTCGCGCGTCCAGGACAGGTCGATGGCCTGACGTGAACCACGCCGCCGCGGGCGGGTCGTCGAGCAGCCAGCGGTCGTCTTCGGCCAGCCGTTCGAGCGTCCCGGTCCGCAGACGAATTCGCCCAACTTCAATCAGGAACTGCAGTTCGAGAAGCGTCGCCGGCGACACGTAGAGCTGCTCGCCGGCTTCGCTGGAGGACCCGGCTGCGCGGCGTGGCCCTGCTCGAGCCAGATGAGCGCATTGGTGTCGAGCAGGATCACGGGTGTGATGCCAGTGCCGCTCTCGACTCAGCCGCGCCGCGGCCGTTTCAGCCGCAGCCCCCGAGCCGTCCACGTCCACGTCCACTGACCCGCGGCGATCGCCGGATCGAGCGTCTCGATGATCGACGGCCGCCGGGCCGGCCCGCGCTTTCCGTGGCTGCAGTGAGATGACGTACCGAACTCCCCGCCGCTCGATGACCACCGGCACCCCCCTTTCGACTTCGTCAAGGGCCGACGCGAGCCGTTCCCGCACCTGCGCCACAGTGTAACGTTTCACAGAATGTACATTGTACAACATCGACGGCATCCTTAGTGGCAGTCCATGGTCACCGGCGATGCAAGCCGATGGCCACGTCGGAACCCGCGGATTTCTCGATCCGTAGGCGGATAGAGTGCAGGAAATGCGGCGTCTGGTCGCGGTCCGGTACGCAGATCCCGCGTACGTTGAGCTCGTTAGCGCGATCGGCGCGGTGGCGCCACGAGGGCGGCGAGGTGTTTGCGCTGGGCGGCGGTCGCGCGCGGCCGGACTTCGAGCACCCAGCTGCCGCCGGCAGTGGTCCCGGCCCCGCCGGCGAAGCGCAGCCCGTACCAGGCGAGCATCTCACCGTAGTCGAGCTCGCCCGCCGTGCCGATGGCCTTGGTGAACCAGGGCTTCAGGTTTGCCCCGGCAACCTCTTCGAACGTCGCGCGCAGTTCGGCCGCCGTGAACCCGCGGGCGCCGCCGTACCGCGAGTACGCAAGCCGAATCCCGTCGTCGAGCGACTTCGCGCCGTTGGTGAGGCGGCGGATATGCGCGTCGAGCAGGAAGGCGACGACGTTGCCCTTGCCGTAGTAGCTGACCGTGGCCTGGCTCGCGCCGACGCCGGAGTTGCTGTTGGTCCAGACTTCCGCCGATGACTGCTCGAGCGACTGGCATCAGGCGGCCGGGCGATTTCTGGAGGTCGGCGATCGCCGACGACATCGATCCGAGAAACTCCTCGGCTGTCATCAGCCCGGCGCGCACGAGCATCAGGTTGGCGAAATACGTCGTCGCGCCTTCCGACATCCACAGGCTCGTGGTGGTGGGCGGGTTCTCGTAGTCGAACGGGCCGAGCTCGATCGGGCGCAGCCGCTTGACGTTGAAAGCGTGGAAGTACTCGTGCGCGACAAACGAGAGCCAGCCCCTGGTCGGCGTGGTTGCCTTTGGGCTCGACGTCAGGAGCGTCGACGTCGCGTGCTCGAGGCCGCCGCCGCCCTGCCGGAACACGTTCAGGAAGACGTAGCGCTTGAAGGGAAGAAAGCCCCAGAACCGGCGGGTCTCGCGCACCATCTTCTCGATGTCCTGCGCCGCCTGCGCTCCGTCCCAGGCCGCATACTCGCCGGCATCGGCGATGACGTGCGTCGCGCCGTCGACCACGAACTGCCGAATCGCGAGCGTGCCGGCGACGATGGGCGAGTCGACGAGCGTGTCGAAGTCCGGCGCGCGATAGTGGTTGGGCTGTCCTCCTGGCGCCGGCTCCAGTCCGGATATCGACGCCGGCCACGTCGACGGCAGCTCGAGGCGGACCTCGTGCGGGCGCGGCGTTCGGTCGGCCACGGTGATGAAGGTCGCGCCGCCATTGATGACGCCGAGGTTGGCGTCCACCCAGTTGCTCGTGACCGACCGTCCCTGGCAGAGGAGGCGATAGGTCAGCAGGACGGCGGGCGATCCGTTGGCGGCGACGCGCCACCGGTTCGGCGCGGGTTTCGTCACATCGAGCGTCGCGCCGTCAGGCGTCTTCGCAACGAGCGACTGCACGCGCGCGGCGTAGTCCTCGACGCGGTAGAACCCCGGCGTCCACGTCGGCATCATCAGATCGAGTGCCGCGCCCGACGAGGGAATCCGCGCCTCGATCTCGGCGATGTGCTTTGGCCGCGTCGACGACGCGGAACGTGTAGCGAAGGGGTTCGACCGGCTGCGCTCCGGCCGCAGCGGCCGACGAACGCGACGTAGATGAGAATTGAGAGGAGGGTCGTCGTCGATCGGCTGGCAGCGCGCATGTTCGAGGGCGGATGCTAGCACGATCGCGTCGCGCGGCCGGTTATGGGGCATAATGCGGCTCAGCAGGCTCAAGGCTCAGGGCTCAGGCAAAACCCTCGACTTTTACTCGAAGATCTTGCCTGAGCCTTGAGCCCTGAGCCCTGAGTCTATTTCTTCATCGCCAGCCGGCCCTGCGGCTTGATCTCCTTCGCCGGCGTGAACATCACGCGCTCGAGGAAGCGCTCGATCGAGTACGTCGTGACCTGGCCGCACGGGCCGCTGAAGCTCCAGTCGCAGGCGTGCGTCGCCCAGGGCAGCCGCACGAACAGGTTCTTCACCTTGGCCTGGGTCAGGCGCGCTTCGAGCCGCGCGCTCTCCTCGGGCAGACACGTGGCCATCGTGCAACCCGTGGATGAGGAGCGTCGGCGGCGAGGCGGCGGTCACGAAGTTGATCGGCGAGGCGGCGAAGTAGGCCTCGTCGGCCTTCGCGGGTGGTCCGCCGAGATAGCGTCTCGAGCACGCCGCGCGTGTCCAGCAGGCCCTTGGCGGCGGGCCGGTCGTACCCGAACTTCAGGTCGGTCGGACCGTAGACCGACACGACGCCGCGGATCGCCGGCTCGTTAGCGGTGTACGCCGCGAGCAGCGCCAGCTGGCCTCCGGCCGATCGTCCGAGCAGCGCCAGCCGCGTCGCGATCGAGGCCGAACTCGTGGCCGTAGACCTTGAGATACGCGATCGCCGACAGGACATCGTCGCGGCCCGCCGGGAACTTCCACTTGGGCGCGAGCCGGTAGTTGATGGAGACGACGATGTAGTCGCGCGCGGCGAGGTAGGCGTTGAGGGCCATGAGATTCGCTGGCGGTCGCCGGTCTGCCAGCTGCCGCCGTGAATCACGAGCACGCCCGGCACCGGCTGGCCGTGGTTGTAGCCGGGCTTGTAGATGTCGAGCGTGAGCTTCTCGCCGTCGGCGGTGCTGAAGACGCGCTCTTCGAGGCGGACCGGGCGCGACTGGACGCTGTAGACGAGGTCGTTCATGACGAGCGGCTGCGGCCGCAGGTCTTCCGCGAAGCGTCCGCGGCACGCGCTCGCGTGGTCCCGAAGCTGGTGTCGAGCATCGCCGGCAGATCCTGGTTCATCTGGTTCGCATGGAAGATCGGCAAGGCGAAGAGCGCCGCCGCACCGAGGCCCATGAATCCACCGAGCTTCCCGAGCTTGCCTCTGGCCGACCCAGGGGATGGCGGTCACGAGCGCGCCGATGGCCAGCCAGTGTCCGCCCTCGGTGGCCGCGACGCTCAGTCTCCACAGCAGCTGATTGGGTGCGGCGGCGGCCGTCAGCGCCGCGAGGGCGAGGAAGATGCATCCACCGAGAAGTCGAAGCAGGTCGCTCATGAGGTTGCCACACCGTTGCTCACAGGGTTTCGTTGGGCCGCCGCCAGGCGGCACACGTGCCCGACCGCGCCACCTACGGCTGCGGGGCCGAGGCAAGCCAGGTGCCAGCCGGAGTCGGCGAATCTCGCGGATTTCTGCGGATGACCTGCGCGATCGGATGCCGGTATCGTCATCAGTGCGCAAAACCGCAATCGGCGGATGTCCCGGTTTTTCTATCTGCCGAGTCGTGTTTTCCCTTAGGATCTCGCCCGGGGAGGGATTGCAGATGTTGAAGTGCGTTCGCTGCGTTCGGTCGATGCCCTGGCTCGTGTTTCCCGCGCTGCTGCTGGCGTTCCAGGCTGGGCCCGAGCAGGTTGTGCTCGGTGCCGCGCCCAATGGGGAGGCGACCCGGCTGCTGCGATCGCCGACCGTCAGCGCGACGCAGATCGCCTTTGCCTACGCCAACAACATCTGGGTGGTCGAACGATCCGGCGGCCTCGCGCGCCGCCTCACGAGCTTTCAGGGCCAGACGACGAACCCGCATTTTTCGCCTGACGGGCGTGCGATTGCCTTCAGCGGCGAGTATGCCGGCAACACCGACGTCTACGTCGTGCCGGCCGAAGGCGGCGATCCCAAGCGCCTCACCTGGCATCCCGGCGCCGACACGGTTCAGGGCTGGACGCCCGATGGCGCGGCGATCCTCTTCGCGTCGGGCACGTGCGAGTTGGGCGCCCAATGCCGCCGCGCGTTTCTGGACCGTGGCCGCGACCGGCGGCGTCGAGGAGCCGATGCCCCTGCCGCGCGGATATCAGGGCAAGATTTCGTCCGAGCGGCACGCACATCGCCTACCGCATGAACAGCTCCTGGGACGAAGAGCGCCGCAATTATCGCGGCGGTCAGAACCGGCCGATCTGGATCGTCGACCTCAAGACCTACGATCTCGTCTCGCCGCCGTGGACCGACTCGAAGGACATGGATCCGGTGTGGTCGGGCGACACGGTGTACTTCCTGTCGGATCGCGACGGCGTCTCGAACGTCTGGGCGTTCGACACCAAGGCGCAAGAAGCTCACGCAGACGACGAAGTTCACCGACTTCGACGTCAAGACGATCGACGCGGGCGGCGGCGCGATCGTCTTCGAGCAGGCGCGGCCGCATCCACGCGCTCGATCCGAAGACGCGGCCGGAGCCAGGTCGTCGAGATCACCGCCCGCGGCGACTTTCCGTGGATGATGCCGCGCTGGGAGGACGTGACGAGCCGGATCTCGAACATCTCGCTGTCGCCCA
Organism: uncultured Acidobacteriota bacterium; assembly: GCA_963847975.1. GTDB lineage: Bacteria > Acidobacteriota > Vicinamibacteria > Vicinamibacterales > 2-12-FULL-66-21 > DATBJJ01. Next base: position 18,357 of record CAWKBU010000034.1, read on the forward strand.
CCGGCCGGCGCGTGGTCGTCGAGGCGCGCGGCGAGATCTTCACGATCCCCGCCGAGAAGGGCGACATCCGCAACCTGACGAACTCGAGCGGGTCGGCCGAGCGCGAGCCGGCGTGGTCGCCGGACGGGAAGTGGGTCTCGTACTTCAGCGACAAGTCGGGCGAGTACAAGCTCGTCCTCGAATCGCAGGAGGGCCTGGCGCCGCCGCGCGAGATCGCGATCGCCAATCCCAAGCACTACTACACGCCGTCGTGGTCGCCCGACTCGAAGAAGATCCTCTTCAGCGACACCGATCTCAAGGTCTGGGTGCTCGACGTCGCGAGCGGGCAGGCCAAGGTCGTCGGCCGCGATCCGTGGATGGTGCCGCAGCGGACGCTCAATCCCGTCTGGAGCCCGGACTCGAAGTGGGTCGCGTATGCGAGCCGGCTGAACACGCTCTACCGCGCGATCTTCGTGAGCAACGTCGAGACGGGCGAGACGCGGCAGGTGACCGATGGGCTCGCCGACGCGATGTTCCCGGCCTGGGACGCCAACGGCAAGTACCTGTGGTTCTTCGCCTCGACCAACTTCGGCCTCGGGCTCGCAGTGGCTCGACATGACGTCGTACGACCGCGAGGAAACCTTCGGGCTGTACTTCGCGGTGCTGAAGAAGGGTGAGCCGAGCCCGCTTCTGCCCGAGAGCGATGAGGACGCGGGTGTGGGCAGCGCCGCGCCAGGCGTGCAGGCGGCGGCCGCGGTGGACGAGGAGCGGTCGCGGCAGGCAGCGGCGAGGGCAGCGGCAGCGGAAGGCGACCGACGATCAGAACGCCGCGCCGGCGCCGCGCGCGCCGCGTGCGCCGGTCACCGTCCAGATCGACGTTCGACGGGCTTGCAGCAGCGCATCATCTCCGTGCCCGGCGTGCCGGAACGGCAGTACAGCCAGCTGAAGGCCGGAGCCGCCGGCACCGTGTACTACCTCGAGGCCGCGGCGCGGCGGCGGCCGCGGCGGAGCCGGCGGCGGCGCCACGCTGCATCGCTATCGCATCAGCGACCGGCGCGCGGCGCCCTTCGTCTCCGGTGTCGCCGAGTACGACGTCAGCGCCGACGGTCGCAAGCTGCTCTATCGCACGGGCGGCGGTGCCGGCGGGCGCGGGCGTGGGCGGCGCCGGCGGCGCCGGCGGTGTCAACCTCTTTCTCGTCGACGCGGATCGCAATCCGCCGCCAGCCGGTCAGGGCCGGCTCGACGTCTCGCTCCGCATGTATCTCGAGCCGCGCGAGGAGTTCAAGCAGATCTTCGGCGAGGGCTGGCGCAACCAGCGCGACTATCTCTACGTGCCGAACGCGCACGGATCGAACTGGCCGAAGATGAAGGAGATGTACGGCGAGCTGCTGCCGTACGTCAACCACCGCGCCGATCTCAACTACCTGCTCGACAACATGGGCGCCGAGATCGCCGTCGGGCACTCGTACGTGCGCGGCGGGGCCATGCCCGACGTGCCGCAATCGCCGGGCGGCCTGCTCGGCGCCGACTTCGTTGTTGAAGGCGGGCCGCTACAAGATCACGCGCATCTACGACAACGAGAGCTGGAATCCGGATCTGCGCGCGCCGCTCTCGGCGCCGGGCGTCGACGTCTCGGTCGGCGACTTCATCGTCGCCATCAACGGCATCGAGCTGCGCGCGCCGGACAACATCTACCGGTTGCTCGACGGCACCGCCAACCGGCAGACCGTCCTGACCGTCAACAGCAAGCCGGCGATGGAAGGCGCGCGGCAGGTGACGGTGGTGCCGACGGCGACCGAGCAGGCGCTGCGCACGCGGGCGTGGGTCGAGCACAATCGCCGGCTCGTCGACAAGCTGTCGAACGGTCAGCTCGCTTACGTCTACGTGCCCAACACCGGGCAGGGCGGATACGAGAGCTTCAACCGCTACTACTTCGCCCAGCAGGACAAGAAGGGCGCGATCGTCGACGAGCGCTACAACGGCGGCGGTTCGGCCGCCGACTACATCGTCGACGTCCTCGGCCGCGACTTCGACGGCTACTTCAACAACGTCGCCGGCGATCGCATGCCGTTCACCAGCCCATCGGCCGGCATCTGGGGCCCGAAGGTGATGATCATCAACGAGATGGCGGGCTCGGGCGGCGACCTGATGCCGTACATGTTCAAGCGGCGCAAGATCGGGCCGCTCGTCGGCAAGCGCACCTGGGGCGGGCTCGTGCACACCGCCGACACGCCCGGCTTCATCGACGGCGGATCGATGATCGCGCCGCGCGGCGGCTTCTTCACGCGCGACGGCAAGTGGGCCGTCGAGAACGAGGGCGTGGCGCCGGACATCGACGTCGAGAACTGGCCGAAGGACGTCATTGCCGGCAAGGATCCGCAGCTCGAGCGCGCCGTCGACGAGGCGATGAAGCTGCTCAAGTCGCAGCCGGCGAACCGCATGACGACCGAGCCTCCGTCCCCGGAGTGGGGGAAGCGGAAGGGCGGACAGTAGTCCGTACTGGAAACGTGGAGCTCGAATTCCGGGTCGAGGACGAGCGACATGCGACGCCTTCCTCGACCATCACAGTCAGCACTCCGCCGCGCGTCGCGGGAGATTCGCCGGCGCCAGATCCTACGGCTACGTGATTCTCTTCGCCATCTTCGGCCTGGTGTTCTGGTTCTTCGGCGAAGCGGCGCTGGCCATCGCCTTTCTCGTGCTGGGTCCGGTCTGGGTGGCCTGGTGGCCGACGCGGGCGCGCCGGCTCGCCCGCGAGCAGGCCGCCGCGTTCTACCGGGCCGGTCCCGAAGCCGCTGCTCGACGGCCCGCACGTCCTCCGGCTGGACGAGGCGGGTCTTTTCTACGCCGCGCCGGCGCGCCGAACACGCGCATGCGCCTGACGCCAGCACCCAGCGTAGTCGAGCACGCCCGATCACTGTTCTGGTCTACACTGAGCGCCGATCCAGGCCGTCGTCATTCCGCGCCAGCCGCGTCGACCACGGGGAGACGTGGACATTTTTGTCCAGCAGCTCCGCGCCCGGAGCGGCGACCATCACGTTGAATTCTCCGGCCGTTTGGCCACCGTTCTTGGTGTATCGTCCCAACAATTGCGTGCGGAGCGCTCGCCCACGACCCTTCCGCCATCGACTCGATCCCACGGTTCGTTCTTACGGAGGCACCATGACGACGACTCCTGTGCGGCGCCTGTTGCGCGCCATCCCGGCCCTGCTCCTCGTGTTGATTCCCCTGCGCATCGCCGGACAGTCCGCGCAGCCGGTCCAGCAGCAGGCGACAGCCGCGACCTGGGCGGACGACGTGCTGAAGCAGGAGAGCTACGCGCAGCCGCCCAAGGAACTCGTCGACGCGGTGCTCGCGCCACGGCACCTCAACGTCACGCTCGCCAACCTCAGCCCGGACAAGAAGTGGTTCCTCGACGAGATCGGCGACGGCCCGGTCGTGATGAAGACCTTCTCGAAGCCGTTCCACGAGCTCGGCGGCGTCTTCGTCGACTACAAGGCCAACCGCGCGCGCGCGCTGACGGTGCGCAACAACGTCGGGATCCAGATCATCTCCGCCGCCGACGGCTCGAAGAAGGCCATCCAGATTCCCGCCGGCGCGCGCGTGTCGAACGCCGCCTGGTCGCCCGACAGCGCCAGCGTCGCGTATCTCGCCCACACCGACGATGCGACGCACATCTGGATCGCCGATGTCGCGACGGGCAAGTCGAGGCAGCTCACGAAGACGCCGCTCCTCGCCACGCTCGTCTCGAGCTTCGAGTACACCGCTGACGGAAAGCAGATTGCGGCCGTGCTCATCCCCGACGGCCGCGCCGCGATGCCGCCCGCGCCGACGGCGCCGGATGGCCCGACGGTCAAGATCGCCGACTCGGACAAGAACCGGCTGCGCACGTTTCCGAGCCTGATGTCGACGACGTACGAGAAGCAGCTCCTCGAGTGGCACGCCACCGGGCAGGTCGCGCTCATCGACGTGCAGAAGGGCGTCGTGAAGAAGGTCGGCCAGCCGGCGATGGTCCGCTCGGTCGATGCCTCGCCCGACGGCAAGTACCTGCGCGTGACGCAGATGGTCAAGCCGTTCTCCTACGACGTGCCGGTCAGCAGCTTCGGACAGGTCGAAGAGATGTGGGACGCCGACGGGAAGATGCTCGCCAAGCTGAGCGACCGGCCGATCAACCTCGGCGTGCAGGACGACACGCAGCCCCCGGCGGACCCGCCGGCGGCCGGCGGCGGCCGCGGCGGCGCGAATCAGCAGGGCAAGCGCGACATGGCCTGGCGTGCCGGATGGCCAGGGCCTGACCTTCCTCGAGCAGGAGCCGGCGCCGGCCGCCGGCGCCGGGCGCGGCGGGCGCGGACGGCGCGGGGCAGGCGCCTCGACAGGCTCAGGGCAGGCCGCTGGCGACGGCGGCGAATCAGCCGACGCAGGACAGGGCCGCGGCGGCGCGCGCGCCGGAGCGCAAGGATCGCCTCTATCAGTGGCTGCCGCCGTTCGACGAGGCGAGCAAGAAGGTGATCTTCGAGAGCAACACGCGGATGACGGGGCTGCGCTTCTCGCCCGACATGAAGATGATCTTCTTCAGCGAGCGCGCCGGCCAGAACACGGTCGAGTACGCGGTCGACCTGGCCGAGCCGGCCGCAGCGCTACACGCTGGCCCGCTACGCCGCCGACGACGTCTACGCGAATCCCGGAGCGCTCGTCGGCACGCGCTCGATGGGCGGCGGTGGTGGCCGCGGCGCCGGCGGCGGTCGCGGCGGCGGTGGCGGCGGCGTCGGGCCGGTGCAGCTCTCGGCCGACGGCGCCAGCGTGTTCCTGTCCGGCACGGCCTACGACAAGAATCCCAACGAGGTCGGTCCCAAGACCTTCATCGACAAGGTCGCGATCAAGACCGGCGAGAAGCAGCGGATCTACGAGAGCGACAACAAGGACGTGTTCGAGCGCGTGTCAACGGCGCTCGACATCGACGCCGGCCGCTTCATCGTCGCGCGCGAGGGACCCGAAAGAGGTCCCGCAGCAGTACCTGGTGCAGAACGGCACGCGCACGCAGCTCACGAAGAACCAGGACTACACGCCCGACGTCACCAACGCCGTCGTCGAGCGCATCACGATCGAGCGTCCCGACGGGTTCAAGTTCACGACGACGGTGACGCTGCCGCAGGGCTATCAGAAAGGCAACGCGGCTGCCGGCGATCTTCTGGTTCTATCCGCGCGAGTTCCAGGATCAGGACGCCTACGACCGGCCCGATCGCACGTTCAACAAGAACACGTTCCAGGCTTTCGGGATGCGGTCGATGGAGTTCTTCGTCCGCCTCGGCTACGCCGTCGTCGAGCCCGATTCGCCGATCGTCGGGCCGGCCGGGCAGATGAACAACAACTACGTGCACGACCTGCGCAACAACCTGGCGGCGGTCATCGACGAGCTCGACCGGCGCGCGCTCGTCGACCGCACGCGGCTGGCGATCGGCGGCCACAGCTACGGCGCGTTCTCGGCCGTCAACGCCATGGTCCACACGCCGTTCTTCAAGGCCGGGATCGCCGGCGACGGCGCCTACAACCGCACGCTGACGCCGCTCGGCTTCCAGAGCGAGCGCCGCGACATCTGGGAAGCGCCCAACGTCTACCTGTCGATGTCGCCGTTCCTCTACGCGAACAACCTGACCGGCGCGCTGCTGATGTATCACGGCCTGGCCGATCAGAACGTCGGCACCGATCCGCAGAACTCGATCCGCCTGTATCACGCGCTGAACGGGCTGGGGAAGACGACCGCGCTCTATCTCTATCCGCTCGAGGATCACGGTCCGGTGGCGAAGGAGACGCTGCTCGACCTGTGGGCGCGCTGGTCGGCGATGGCTGGACAAGCACGTCAAGAACCCCAAGGCCGAGCCCAAGAAGGCGACGACGACGAACGAGCAGGCGCAGAGATAGATCGTGAAAGTTTGAAGTCTGACGTTTGAAGTCTGAAGTGGGGAAGTGTGAAGTTGGAAGTGGGAAGTGGAAGTTTGAAGTAAGTCGGAAGCTCGAAGTGGGAAGTCGGAAGTGGAAGTCTCGAAGTCGGAAGTGAAGTGTGAAGGGGCGTCGTCCAACTTCTCACTTCACCCTTACTTCTAACTTCCACTTCCCACTTCCAGCTTCACACTTCCCCACTTCAGACTTCAAACGTCAGACTTCAAACTTTCTCACATCCCCTTCATGATCTTCCTCACCGGCGCTGGCTTCCCCACCTCCAGCCACGGGTCCATGAAGTTCCAGTTCGTCAGCCCGTCGTCGCTCTCCGGCTCGAGGAGATAGGCGCCGAGCAGCCCCAGCGGCTGCGCGAGGCGGACGATGCGAGTGCCGGCGGGAAGGGTCGTCTTCTCCGTCACGTACTGACCCTTCAGCTTCACTTCGTTGTGGCCCTGGAAGGGCTTCGGCGACTTGGTGATCGCTTCGACCACGAAGCTCGAGACCTCGGCCGTCAGCGGCGCCTTCAGTTCCTCGACCACGACGCCGTGCTGCCGGATCTTGTCGACGATCGGCTGGAACGACGCGTCGGCCGGCAGGACGTAGATGCGCGCCATCGGGACCGTGCGCGTCGGGGCGAAATAGGCGTAGTCCTGCATCTGCTCGGGCTTGTAGCTGTCCTCGATCGCCACGGTCATCGGCCGCTGGTTGCGCGGGTTGACCTCCTGCTTCACCTCGCCGACGAGGATCGGCACCGGCTTCGGGAGCGGGCGCAGCTCGTACTCGACGCCGAGGGGCATCTCGGCCGACCCGGCGGCGCGCTTCATCCACTCGTCGTCGAGCGACTTCGTCAGCGCGACGATCTTCGGCGCGGTGGGCGTCGACGTACTTCAGGATCTCTTCGACGAACTGTTCGGTGACTTCGATCCGGCGCTTGAACGAGAGGTACGAGTAGGCCTCGGAGAGGATCGTCAGGCGGTTGCGGAAGCCGACGTAGTTCTGGCCCGCGCGCGGGCGCCAGTCGAAGGCGTTCCATCGGCGCAGCTCGCCGGGCGCGGCGTTGCCGCGGCCGAAGTTGCCGTAGTAGTAGGCGCGCACCTTGTGCGTGGCCTCGAGCGACTTCATGATCGCCGGCATCATCGTCTCGCGGTGGTAGTCGAGGATCTTCGGGCTGAGCGAGAGGTTCAGCGGGATCGACTGCGTGAGGTGATAGCCGTGGTACGACCCGTTGGTCGTATGGAGGTCGACGACGAGGTGCGGATCCCAGGCGGTGAAGGCCGCGGCGAGCGCGCGTGCCTCGGCCGATTCGAGCTTCATGTAGTCGCGGTTGAGGTCGAGGCCCTTGATGTTCTCGCGCCGGCCGACGCCGGCGACAGGCCCGTACTGGGCCGTCCGGTTCATCACGTCGATGCCTTCGTTGCCGTCGATGTTGTAGATCGGCGCGATGACGATGACCATGCGGTCGAGGAGGGGCCGGAGGTCGCCGCTCGTGAGCCGGCGCATCAGGACCTGCACGGCCTCTTTGCCCTCGACTTCGCCGCCGTGGATGTTGGCGAGGAGGAACACGACCGGCCGCCCCGCGGGGCGCTCGGCCGGCTTGCTCACGGCCGGATTCGAGAGGGTGACGAGCGGCATCGCGCGGCCCTCTTCGGTCGTGCCGAAGGTCTGCACCCGCACGAGCGGTGACTTCGCGGTCAGCGCCGTCAGGAACGCGGTGATGTCCTCGAGGCGGCTCGTCTCCTCGAAGTTCGAGCGCTCCGGACGGGTCTGCAGCGCATCGGGCTTCGACTGGGGCGCCGGCGTCTGGGCGGTGGGGACGCTCGATGGCGAGTGCGGTGATCGTGAAGAGTGCAGCGGCTCGAATCATGCGGGTGGCTCGGCTCCGTGAGGACGTAATAGGCACTGAATGAGCGCATATTCTGTCATCTGCCAGCGGGCGGCGTCCATTCTCGCCCTGGCCGCTCGCGAGACCGTCAGCGGCGCGTAGAATTCCCCTATGTCTGTATTCACCAATCCAGCGAGCGGTGCCGCGGAGCAGGCGGCCGCTTACGTCACTGCCGTCGTCGAACTTCTCGGCGCGCGGGATCCGATGAGCGTCCTCGCGGAAACGCCGGCCGCCTTGCGGCAGGCGATCGACGGCGTGCCTGCGGCGCAAGTTGAAACAGCGCGAGATGCCGGGCAAGTGGTCGATCGCGCAGGTGCTCCGGCATCTGGCCGACTCCGAGGTGGTGTGGGCGTGGCGCATGCGCCTCATCCTGGCGCAGGATCGTCCGGTCATTACCGGCTACGACCAGGACCAGTGGGCCGACAACCTCCACTACGACGAGGCCGACCCGGCCGAGTCGCTCGAGACGTTCGGCATCCTGCGCCGGGGGAACCTGCGCCTCATCGAGCGCGCGTCGCCTGAGGACCTGAAGCGCGTCGGCGTCCACGCCGAGCGTGGAGAAGAAAGCGTCGAGCACCTGCGCCGGCTGTATGCTGGTCACGACCTGCTGCACTTGCAGCAGATCGCGCGCATCCGGCGCGCGGTGTCGGCGGGCTGATCCGCGGGAGATTCCATGCGACAGTGCCTCGATTTCGCTGTTGGTGATCATTGGGCTCGGCCTCTTCGCTGCAGGACGCCGGCGCGCAATCATTCGACAAAGACGTCAGCGCGCTCGTCGACAAGGTGTCGGCGCAGGCCATCGCGACCCGGCAAGACCTCCATCAGCATCCCGAGCTCTCGAACCGCGAGGTCCGGACGGCGGAGCTCGTGGCCAAGCAGCTGCGCGGGCTCGGTCTGAAGGTCACGACCGGGATCGCGAAGACTGGCGTCGTCGGCGTTCTGCAAGGGAAGGGACCGGGGCCGGTGATCGCGGTCCGCGCCGACATGGATGCGCTGCCGGTCACCGAGACCGCCGATCTGCCGTTCAAGTCGACGGTGAAGGCGACATATGCGGGACGCGAAGTCGGCGTGTCGCACGCGTGCGGGCATGACATCCACGTCGCCGCGGCGCTCGGCGCGGCGTCGGTCCTCGCCAGCCTCCGCGATCGCTTCAACGGCACGGTGATGTTCATCTTCCAGCCCGCCGAAGAGGGTCCCCCTGCCGGCGAGAAAGGTGGTGCCGGTCTGATGGTTCAGGAGGGGGTGTTCAAGGAGCTGAAGCCGGACGCCATCATCGCGCTGCACACGAATGGTGATCCTCCGGACGAGGAGGGGGACCACGAGCGGCTCGGCCGGCTCGCGTACACGCCCGGGCCGGCGTTTGCGGCGGCGACGATATGGACGGCGACTGTCCGCGGCCGCTCCGCGCACGGCGCGACGCCCCACCTCAGCGTGGACCCGGTCGTGACCGCATCGCAGATCGTATTGGCGCTGCAGACGCTGCGCTCGCGAATCCTGTCGCCGCTCTCGGCCAACGTCATCACCGTCGGCATCATCCGCGGCGGCGACCGCAACAACATCATCCCGGCCGAGGTGTACCTCGAAGGCACCATCCGCACGTACGATCCGGCCGTCCAGGACACGCTCGAAGAGCGCATGCGCGACATCTTCGACGGCACGACGAAGGCGGCGCACGCGACCTTCGAGCTCACCTTCGACCGATCCCATCCGTTGACGAAGAACGACCTGCCGCTGACTGACCGCATGGTCCCCACGCTGCAACGCATCGTCGGCAAGGAGAACGTCTCGGTGGTACCGCCCGAGACCGGCGCGGAGGATTTCTCGTTTTTCAGCAACCTCGTGCCGGGCTTCTACTACAAGCTCGGCGTGGTGCCGGAAGGCAAGTCGTCGGGTGGCCACCACACGCCGACGTTCTATGCTGATGACCAGGCGGTGCCGATCGGGATTCGCACCCTCAGCGCGCTCGTGCTCGACTACTTGGCGTCTGGCGCGCGCTGATCCAGGAATTCCTTGAGTGCCTTCTTGACCTCGAGCTTCGCTTTCGACTCGCCGCCGGGCGAGGTCTTCCCGAGTTTGCCGCGAAGGAAGTTGACGACCGGCAGGACCGGGCAGCACGGATACACGGACGTGGCGCGGAAGAAGTCCGGCGTGACCTGGTCGAGGAATTCGTGGTGATAGAGCCCTCTCGTCGGCCGCACGTAGGACGGTACCCAGTCGCGCTCCCAGAGATGATCGTACGGCAGCGGACGGTCACGAATCTCCAGCCGGAAGATCGGCGGCAGGTTGGGATCCGCCGACTGGATCATGATTGTCGCTGGCGGCTGCTCGAGGCCCTGCCGTATGCGCTCGAGCGACGTCGCCGGCGCGACTTCCGCAGGTTGAACTGCGGTGACTGGCGTCTGGATCCCGAGCAGCAGAGTCAGGTACCGACATGCATCGCTCATCCGGTTCGTGACTAAGACGTCCGGCCACGGCTCGTGGTCTTGTTCGAGCGCTGGGGACGGCCGCGCCCGCCATGGCATAATCCGCGAGATGAGCTCATCGAGACGTGCCATTCTGCACCGGATCTTGATCCTGGTGGCCGCCGCGTCCGCGGCCGCGACCGTGACGATCGCGCAGGTCCCTTCCGCAGCTCAGGCAGCTTGACAGCTCAGGGCAGGCCTCGACGGTATCGCGCCCAGGTCAGCGACCGGTACCAAGTTCGCCAGCTCCTTACTATCCCGAGCGCTTCGACTGGCAGAAGCAGACGGCCGAGCAGGCGCGGCTCGATGGGGCCAAGCTCGACGCCGCAGTCAAGTTCTCGGTGGCGAGCGAGAACCCCGGGAACAAGGACCTGGCCATCGATCTGGCGACGTCCTTCGGGCGCGAGCCCTTTGACACGCCGATCGGCCCGGTGAAGAGCCGCGGAGCGCTGAGCGGCATCATCATCAAGAACGGCTACGTCGTCGCTGAATGGGGTGACACGACGCGCGTCGACATGACGTTCAGCGTGACCAAAAGCTTTCTGTCGACCGTGGTCGGGTTGATCTGGCAGAAAGGGTTGATTCGCGACCTCACCGATCCGGTGAAGGACTACATGCCGGCAGGGGACGCGGCCGCGCTCTTCGAGAGCCCGCACAACGCGAAGATCACGTGGGAGCATCTCCTGCGACAGACGAGCGACTGGCAGGGCACGATCTGGGGCAAGCCCGACTGGGCGGATCGGCCGGAAGGTCAGACGCCCGCTGACTGGCCGAATCGCAAGCTGAGCGAGCCCGGCACCCGATACAGGTACAACGACGCACGCGTCAACGTGCTCGCGCTGGCGGCGCTGCAGGTCCTCCGGCGGCCGCTGCCCGAGTTCCTGCGCGACGAGGTCATGGAGCCGATTGGCGCGTCGAGCACGTGGCGCTGGCACGGCTACGAGAATTCATGGATCGAGCTTGACGGCCGCCGCGTCCAGTCGATGACCGGCGGCGGTCACTGGGGCGGCGGCATGTTCATCTCGGCCCGTGACATGGCGCGGTTCGGCTACCTGTTCCTCCGCAACGGCAAGTGGAAGGACCGCCAGATCGTGTCGCAGAAATGGATCGACATGGCGCGCTCGCCAGGCCCGGCCAATGACGGCTACGGCTACATGAACTGGTTCCTCAACTCCGGCGCCAAGCCGGCGTTTCCGAACGCCCCCCGCAGCGCCGTTACCTTCCAGGGCAACGGCAGCAACATCGTCTACATCGACTGGGACAACGACCTCGTCGTCGTCGTCCGCTGGATTCGGCAGAACGCGTTCAACGAGTTCATCGGCCAGGTCCTCGGATTGCTCCCGGGAACGGCGCGCTGACGGTTATGGATCCCGTTGACCTGCTCGTCTTCGGTCCCCACCCGGACGACCTCGAAATCGGTCTTGGCGGGACGATCGCCAAGCACGCCGCCGCGGGGCATCGGGTCGGTCTCTGCGACCTGACGGCCGGGGAGATGGGCAGTAACGGGACGGTCGACGAGCGCCTCGCGGAGGCTGAAGCCGCCCGAGCGGTCCTCGGCGCGGCCTGGCGGGTCAACCTGCGCTGGCCGGATCGCGGCATCGGTACGAGCCCCGAGCACGTCCGTGCGGCGGCCGCCTTGGTCCGCGCCGCGCGTCCGCGCGCCGTGGCCATCCCGTATGGCACCGACCGGCATCCGGATCACGTGGCGGCGAGCCAGGTGCTCGCCGAAGGCGTCTTCAACAGCGGGTTGCGGCGGTATGACGCGGGCACTGCCGCGGAAGCGTGGCGGCCCGAGTGGGTCTGCTACTACTTCATCAACGACGCGGCGCCGCCGTCGTTCGTCGTGGACGTCTCGGCGCACTACGACCAGAAGCGGCGCGCGCTCCGCTGTCACGTGAGCCAGTTCAAGGTTCCCGTGAGCAACGGCGTGGAAACCCGGCTGACGTCGCCGCTCTTCGAGCAACTCGTCGAAAGCCGCGACGCCCAGTTCGGCGCGCTCGCCGGCGTGGCGTTCGCCGAGGGCGTGGTCGTGAAAGACCTGATGGTGCGGCCGGATCTCTTCAAGAAGCCGTAGCGCCAGCCGCGCCCTGAACCGTGAACCCTGAACCGTGAACCTCGCTGAACCACGTGAATATCGGCATCATCTGCTACGCGTCCGTCGGTGGAAGCGGGATCGTCGCGACCGAGTTGGCCAAGGCGCTCGCGGACCGTGGCCACCAGGTACACCTGGTCAGCACGGATCCGCCGTTCAGGCTCGGCGACTATCAGGCCGGGCTCGTCTTCCACCAGGTCAACACGCCGAGCTATCCGCTCTTTCGCGAACCGCAGTACGTCCTGTCGCTGGCCAACAAGGTCGTGCAGGTGGCGCGCGAGTTCCCGCTGCAGATCATCCACGCGCACTACGCTATCCCGCACGCCACGGCGGCGCTGCTGTCGAAACAAGTGCTGGAGTCCGGCGGTCATCCGGTGCCCCGGGTCGTGACGACGTTGCATGGCACCGACATCACCCTGGTCGGAAGCGATCCATCGTTTTCGGAGATCGTCGCCTACTCGATCGAGACATCGGACGGCGTGACCGCCGTGTCCGAGAGCTTGCGCACGGCCACCCGCCAAGAGCTGGGCGTGCGCCGCGACATCGAGGTCATCCCCAATTGCCTCGACTGCGAGATCTACCGCCGCCGATCGGTCCCGGGCCTGCGGCAGCGTTTCGCGCCGGACGAGGCGACTAAGCTCGTCATCCACGTGTCCAACTTCAGGCCGGTCAAGCGCATCGACGCCGTGATGGAGGTCTTCGCCAGGATCAGCCGCGCCGTACCCGCCCGGTTGCTGCTCGTCGGCGACGGTCCCGAGCTCGGGACGGCGTACCGTCTCGGCCGGGAGTTGAACATCACACCGCTCGTCGAGATGCTCGGCGCGCAGGAGGATGTGATTCCGCTCCTCTCGGCGTCCGACGTCTTTCTGCTGCCATCGGCGCAGGAGAGCTTCGGGCTCGCCGCGCTCGAGGCGATGGCGTGCGAGGTGGCGGTCGTGGCGTCGAACGTCGGCGGCTTGCCAGAAGTCATGGAGCACGGCGTCACGGGATTTCTCCACGACCAGGCCGATCTCGACGGCATGGCCGCGAGCGCGATCGGGCTCCTCACCGACCCGGTGCTGCATCGGCGGGTGACGAATGCGGCCCGCGCGAGGGTGAGCGAAGAGTTCTGCGTCAACCGCGTCGTGCCGATGTACGAGCGCTACTACGAGCGGATGCTGGGGTAACGCGGGACTGCGCTGCCCGCCGGCGCGTCCGGTCGGGGCCTGGGGACGCCGTATAATCGAGGTTCCTGTCAGCTCTTCAACTCGAGGTTGCACATGACGAAGCACGATGTCGCCCTGGTCGTTCTGTTTCTGGCCGTCGCGCTTGCCGGAACGTCCACTCCAGCCGGGCAGAGTGTCCTGCCGCAGCCACCATCGGCGGCCAGGCGTCCGCATACCACCGAGATCCACGGCTACACGCTCAAGGACGACTATTTCTGGCTGCGGGAGAAGAGCAATCCCGAGGTCATCAAGTATCTCGAGAGCGAGAATGCGTACACCGAAGAGGTGATGAAGCCGACCAAGGGACTGCAGGAGACGCTCTACAACGAGATGCTCGGCCGCATCAAGCAGACGGATCTCAGCGTGCCGTCGCGGATTGGTGAGTACTTCTACTATTCGCGGACCGAGGAAGGGAAGCAGTATCCCTATCGCTGCCGGCGCAAGGGCAGTATGGAAGGTCCGGAAGAAATCCTGCTCGACCTCAACGCGCTCGCCGCGGGCCACAAGTACCTCGGGCCTCGGGGCATTCGCCGTCAGCGACGACGGCTACTGGCTGGCCTACTCGACCGATACGACCGGCTATCGTCAGTACAACCTGCACGTGAAGGATCTGCGCACGGGCACGGTGCTCGCCGAGAACATCGAGCGCGTCGGCTCGGTCGTCTGGGCAACCGACAACCGACGCTCTTCTACACGACCGAAGACGCGGTCTCGAAGCGGTCGGACAAGTTCTGGCGTCACGCCGTCGGCGCGGCCGGGAGCGATCTGCTCTACGAGGAGAAGAGCGAGCTGTTCGACGTCGCGGCCTCACGCTCGCTCGACAAGAAAGTGATCTTCCTCGCGAGCTACGCCAAGACGTCGACCGAGGTGCGCTACCTGCCGGCCGACACGCCGGCGGCCGCGGCGAAGGTCATCCTGCCGCGCGAGGCCGGCCACGAGTACGACGTCGATCACTACAACGGGCTCTTCTACATCACCACCAACAAGGGAGCGAAGAACTTCAAGGTCGTGACGGCGCCGATGAACGATCCGGCGGAGAAGAACTGGCAGGTCTTCATCGAGCACAACCCGGCGGTCAAGATCAGCGGCCTCACCTTCTTCGCCAATCACATCGTCGTCTCGGAGCGCGAGGGCGGGCTGACCGAGCTCCGCGTCATCGACCCCAAGACCAGGCAGTCGCATCGCATCGCGACCGACGAGCCGGATTACGCGCTGTCGCTCGGCGCCAACCCGGAGTTCGAGACCACGACGCTTCGCTTCAGCTATCAGTCGATGGTGACGCCGCCTTCGGTGTACGACTACGGCCTCACGACCCGCGAGCGCAAGCTGCTCAAGCGCCAGGAAGTGCTCGGCGGCTACGATCCCTCGCGCTACGAGGCCAGACGCCTCTGGGCGGTCGCCCGCGACGGGACGAAGGTGCCGATCTCGGTCGTGCACAAGAAGGGCATCGCGCTCGACGGCAAGGCGCCGCTGCTGCTCTATGCCTACGGCTCGTACGGCGCGTCGGGAGCGCCGACGTTTTCCTCGAATCGCCTGAGCCTGCTCGATCGCGGCGTGATCTATGCCATCGCCTACATCCGCGGCGGCGGCGAGATGGGCGAAGAGTGGCGCGAGCAGGGCCGCATGATGAAGAAGATCAACACCTTCACCGACTTCATCGATTGCGCCGAGCTATCTCGTCAAGGACCGCTACACGTCGACCGATCGGCTCGTCATTCAGGGCGGCAGCGCCGGCGGCCTGCTCGTCGGCGCGGTCGGTCAACATGCGCCCGGATCTGTTCAAGGCCGTGGTCGCGCAAGTGCCGTTTGTCGACGTCATCAACACGATGCTCGACGCCTCGCTGCCGCTGACGACGAGCGAGTATCTCGAGTGGGGAAATCCGAACGAGAAGCCGGCGTTCGACTACATGATGAAGTACTCGCCCTACGACAACGTCAAGGCGGTGAGCTACCCGGCGATGCTCGTCCAGGTGTCGCTCAACGACAGCCAGGTGCCGTACTGGGAAGGCACGAAGCTCGTCGCGAAGCTGCGCGTCACCAAGACCGACAAGAACCCGCTGCTCCTCAAGGCCAATCTGGGCGCGGGTCACGGCGGCGCGTCCGGACGCTACGACGCGCTGCGTGAGGCCGCGTTCACCTACGCGTTCATGCTGTGGCAGATGGGCGTGCCGATCGCGGCGGGAACGACGCCATCGGCAGGGCATTAGACGGTCGGGCGAAAGCCGGACGCCACAATCGGAACGAGCGGCGTAAAGGACTGGACTTCCGGTCGGTTCGGCGGCACTATCCAGCTCGTCCACTTTCAGTTCATTCACGCTCAGACAAGAGGAGGCGTCACATGCGGGCATGCAAAACGGCGTTCATCAGCGGCGTCGTTCTCGTCGCCGGCCTTTCGATCCTGTCAGCGCAGGGCGTCGACCCCCGAGTCGGTACCTGGCACCTCAGCGTCTCCAAGTCCAAGTTCAGTCCGGGGCCGGCGCCCAAGAGCCAGACGCTCAAGATCGAGGCCGCTGGCAAGGGCGAGAAGGTGACGAGCGAGACGATATCGGCGACCGGCGACAAGACCGTGACCGAGTACACCGCCGACTTCGACGGCAAGCCACATCCGCTCAAGGGGTCGCCGGTGGCCGACACGGTGACGCTGAAACGCATTGACGCGAACACGACCGAGCGCGTCGACAGCAAGGGTGGCAAGACGATGACGACCTATCATCGCGTCGTCTCGACAGACGGCAAGACATTGACCGTCACCTCCAAGGGCACCAACGCACAGGGCCAGGCGACCTCCAATGTGGTCGTGTTTGAAAAGCATTAGCCCTTCGTGAACCTTCAGGATTTCCTCACGCACCTGTCCAGCCAACCCGGTTGGGCCGAGGCTGGACAGGTGACGCCCCTCAGCCGCGCCGGCAGCGGCGACACGCCGCTGCACGCGGCAATCTGGATTGGCGATGACGAGGCGGCTCGGCATCTCATCGATGCCGGCGCGGACGTGAACGCGGCGGGCGAGGACGGGTACACGCCGATTCACGCCGCCCTGGCGCAATCCAACGTGGCGCTCGCGCGGCGCTTGACGGCCTGCGGCGCGTCGTGGGACGCGGTCAACGCCTTCGCCTGCTCGGTGCGGGACGCCGCACGCCGATCGGACGATCCGGCCGTACGCGCGCTGCTCGAGCAGGAAGAGCTCGTCAGCCAGCTGCCGGGCCGCATCGGTCACTTTCGCCTCGAGTCCGGACATCACAGCGACCTGTGGATCGATCTCGAGCTGCTGTGCCTGCGCCCGGAGTTCGTGCAGCAGCGCGCCGCGGAGCTCGCGGCGCGGCTCGCTCCCCACCGGGTGGACGCGGTGTGCGGCCCGCTCGTCGAAGGCGCCTTCGTGGCGTTGCTCGTCGCCGCTCGCCTGGGCGTCGAGTTCTACTACACGGAGCGCTTTGTGCCCGAGGACGATGGCTTGGGGGCGACGTTGTTCCCGGTGGATTACCGGCTGCCCCCGGTCCTGCGCGCGCGCCTCCACGGCAAGCGCGTGGCGATCGTCAACGACGTCATCAGTGCCGGCTCGGCGGTCCGTGGCACCTTCGAGGACCTGCAGTCGTGCGGCGCGAACACGGTCGCGGTGGCATCCCTCGCCGTCCTCGGATCCGGCGCGGCCGCATTTGCCACCCTCAACAACCTCGCGCTCGAAACCCTCGGGACCTTCCCGTTCACCCTGTGGACTCCGACCGAGTGCCCCTTGTGTCAGGCCGGCGTGGCAGTGCAGAAGACAGCGCCAAAAATGGCCGCCGGCCCGCTCTGATTCATGCGCCAGGCGATCCTCTGGTGCAGCGCGATCGCGGTCGCAGCGTGCTTGCTCGTGGCGAGCGACTACCGTTCGCGCGATCCGGATTCGCGCTGCGGGCCGATCAATATGCCTGGCTGCCGGTCGCGACTTGGATGGTGACGTTTCTTCTCAGTCTGGGGAGCAAGGTCGTCCGGCCGTAGAGCGTGGCCCGCGTCAATGCGTCAGGCCGTACACCATGTAGTTGACGCCGAGCTTGTACGCTTCGTTCGAGAGGTCGATCGGCCAGAGCCCGCTGTCGGAAAACTCCCAGTATTCGGCGACGTCATGATTGTGGTTGGCGATGACCATCAGCCGCTTGGCGGGGTCGTTGTCTTCGAAGATGCCGTAGTAGGTCGGTTTGATCCCGTACATCGGGTGGGGAAAGTCAATCTGCCTCATGCGGAAGAAGACGTCGAAGATGCGGTGAGAGGCATCGAGCTTCACCCAGCGTGCGTCCGGCAGCACGCGCCGCATCTGGACCTCGAGGTTGTCCCACTGGTCGTACTCGAAGTCGTCGAAGATCGTGAAGCCGCCCTTCAGCAGGTATTCGCGGAAGCGGGCGCCCTGCTCGTCGGTCATGACCCAGAACCCCGGCTCCCACATATAGAGGATGGGGTGATTGAAGACCTCGGGGTCGTCCAGCCGAAGGATGCGGCCCTCGGGGTTGATGTCAATCAGCGTCAGCTCGCTCAGGATCCGGGCGAGGTTGATCTCGGCCCTGGGGTAGTCGTGATTCCAGGCGTTGCTCATGCCGCGGCGGCCAGACCCGAAGCCCCCGCCATCCCACCGCAGCCGCACGAAGCGCAGCCGGCCGTCATACCCCTCGTCTTGCCGGTCGGGGTCGCGCCAGCTCTGCTGGCCTGAAGCCGTCACACCGGCCAGCGTTGCGACAAGAGCCACCAGGGTGGCTCTCAGCCGGCCGGAGACAGTCACGGTTGAGGGTCCTCGTCGCGGTGGACCGTCTCCATCGAAAAAGCGGGAAGGCAGACGGCGACATACTCTGCGCCGCCGGCTTCCGGTGTGCTGTAGCGGACCCACTCGCCGGGCGCCGTGACGACGGCCTGCCCGGCGCGTACGTCGAGGGCGCCGTCCCGGTGCTCGACTCGCAGCGTGCCGCGAAGCACGACCGTGATCTCTTCGAAGTCCGGCCGCTGGCCGGGCTCCTGCCAACCTTCGGGCGAGACCATGCGTGCGACGCTAACTCCTGCGTGGCCAGAGTTTACGCGTCCCGCGTACTCCTCAATTCGTTTCGGTTTCGTGCCTGCGGCCTGGACCACGGCCGGGGCGTCGATGAGCTTCGGCATATCGGCCAATCCTAACTCGAACCCTGGCTCGGACGCCATGGCGACGTCTGCAGCCGCGAGAGCCGAGCTGCCACTCAATTAAGGATGAGGAACCGCTTCTTGAAGAGACTCCGGACGCGGAGCCAACCTAATCAAGGAGCGAGACCATGATCAACCAGGACGAACTCGACGGCAAAGCCAAGCAGGTCAAAGGCAAGGTCAAGCAGGGAATCGGCGATCTTACTGACGACGAACAGCTTAGAGATGAGGGCGTGGCCGACGAGGCCGAAGGCGACGTGCAGGAAGGCGTCGGCAAAGCGCGCCGGAAAGTCGGTGAGGCGATCGAGGACATTGGCGAGAAAATCAAGCGTTAGATCTTTTCTTTTCGTTGGGACTTGATCCCCCAGAGCCGCTTTGTTATATTTGCAAGGTTCTGGTCGGCCCTGGGACACCCTATCTAGGGCCTGACTCCAAGACGCGGCGCCACATGCGCGAATCGCAGAACGTTAGTGCGAGCATGCGCGGGCTCCGTATCGCCGACGCCTCGGGAACGCGCGAGGCGCAGCATCAACAACCTTTATAGGGTAAGTCAGCTCCAAGTGCCGGACCGCTTCGGCGGTTCCCTAGGCTTGGAGCACCAAAACCACGGGCTCGCGCCCATCGTGAGATGACGCGAGTGAGTGGCGTGGCCGTCATGGTCGCCATGGCGAAGATGGCGTGAGCCGTCTCTCCGGGCCGTGACCGTTTTTCGACGCATGCCAACGCATGCGTTCTGGAATGCGCGCGCGAAGGCGCGCTTGGAGTAAACGTGCCGACTATCAGCCAGCTGGTGCGCAAGGGACGCGACAAGGTCCTGACGAAGACCAAGAGCCCGGCGCTGCAGGACAGCCCGCAGAAGCGCGGCGTGTGCGTCCGCGTCTTCACGCAGACGCCGAAGAAGCCGAACTCGGCGCTGCGCAAGGTCGCCCGCGTGCGGCTGACCAACAAGATCGAGGTGACGACCTACATCCCCGGCGTCGGCCACAACCTCCAGGAGCACTCGCTGGTGCTCATTCGTGGAGGCCGTGTGAAGGACCTGCCGGGCGTCCGCTATCACGTCGTCCGCGGCACGCTCGACGCCGTTGGCGTGCAGGGCCGGAAGCAGGGCCGTTCGAAGTACGGAGCGAAGAGACCGAAATCCTAGTCAGTCTCCGGCTTCCGGCTGCCAGCTCCCAGCGCCAAATGGGGGATGCAGCAGCGGAAGCAGGAAGCTGGAAGCTGGAAGCTGAGATATGCCAAGACGACGAGAAGTACCCAAGCGCGAAGTGCCCCTCGACCCGCTGTACAGCAGCGCGCTCGTGACCAAGTTCATCAGCACGCTGATGCGCGACGGCAAGCGCAGCACGGCCGAGCAGATCATGTATGCCAGCCTGGCGACGATCCAGGAGAAGACCGGCGACGATCCGCTGAAGGTGTTCAAGAAGGCGGTCGAGAACGTGAAGCCCGCGCTCGAGGTCAAGTCGCGGCGCGTCGGCGGCTCCAACTATCAGGTCCCGGTTGAAGTCAACCCGAACCGCCGCCTGTCGCTCAGCATCCGCTGGCTGGTCGGCTACGCGCGCGAGCGCGGCGACGGCAAGACGATGAAGGAAAAGCTCGCCAACGAGCTGCTGGACGCGGCCAATCTCCGCGGCGGGGCCGTCAAGAAGCGCGAAGACGTGCATCGCATGGCCGAGGCCAACAAGGCCTTCGCGCACTATCGCTGGTAACGGGCCATGCCGAGGGAAACACCACTTCTTCGCACGCGCAACATCGGCATCATGGCGCACATCGATGCCGGCAAGACCACGACGACTGAACGGATCCTGTTCTACACGGGCATCACGTACAAGATCGGCGAAGTGCACGACGGCACCGCGGTCATGGACTGGATGGAGCAGGAGCAGGAGCGCGGCATCACGATCACGTCCGCCGCGACGACGTGCTTCTGGCGCGAGCACCGCATCAACATCATCGACACCCCGGGTCACGTCGACTTCACCGCCGAGGTCGAGCGCTCGCTGCGCGTCCTCGACGGCGCGGTGGCCGTGTTCGACTCGGTCGCCGGCGTCGAGCCGCAGTCGGAGACCGTCTGGCGGCAGGCCGACAAGTACCGCGTCCCGCGCATCTGCTTCGTCAACAAGATGGACCGCATCGGTGCGGACTTCAAGCGGACGTTCGAGCAGATCGTCTCGAAGCTCGGCGGCAACCCGGTCGCGATTCAGCTCCCCATCGGCGCCGAGGACAAGTTCGTCGGCGTGATCGACCTCGTCCAAATGAAGGCCATCACCTACAAGGACGAGACGATGGGCGCCGACTACGTCGTGTCGGAGATTCCTGCCGACATGATGGACGAGGCGTTGAAGTACCGCGAGCAGCTCATCGAGAAGGTGAGCGAGGCCGACGACAAGCTCCTCGAGAAGTACCTCCACGGCGAGGAGATCACCGAGGCCGAAATCAAGACGGCGCTGCGCAAGCGCGTCAACAGCTCCGTGCACACCGAGGGTGAGAAGGCGGAGCCCGCCTTCGTGCCGGTCATCTGCGGCTCGGCGTTCAAGAACAAGGGCGTGCAGCCGCTGCTCGACGCCATCGTCGACTACCTGCCGTCGCCGGTCGAAGTGCCCGCGATCAAGGGTTTCGACCCGGACAAAGGCGCCGACGTCATCGTCGAGCGTGCGGCGGCCGACGACGCGCCGTTCTCGGCGCTCGCGTTCAAGATCATGACCGACCCGTTCGTCGGTCAGCTCACGTTCATCCGCGTCTACTCGGGCGTCATGACGTCCGGGTCGTCGGTCTACAACTCGACCAAGCAGAAGACCGAGCGGCTCGGCCGGCTGCTCAAGATGCACGCGAACAAGCGCGAAGAAATCAAGGAAGTCTACGCGGGGGACATCGCCGCGGCCGTCGGCCTCAAGACCGTCACGACCGGCGACACGGTGTGCGACGAGAAGAAGCCGGTCGTCCTCGAGTCGATGGACTTCCCGGAGCCGGTGATCTCGCTGGCCATCGAGCCCAAGACCAAGGCCGACCAGGAGAAGCTCGGCGCAGGGGATGCAGAAGCTGATGGCCGAGGACCCGACGTTCCGGGTCAAGACCGACCAGGCCACCGGCGAAGTCGTCATCGCCGGCATGGGCGAGCTGCACCTCGAGATCATCGTCGACCGCCTCAAGCGCGAGTTCGGCGTCGAGGCCACGGTCGGCCGGCCGCAGGTCGCCTACAAGGAAACGCTGACGCGGCCTGCCGATGGTGAGATGAAGTACGCCAAGCAGACCGGCGGGCGCGGCCAGTTCGGCCACGTGAAGATTCACCTCTATCCGGGCGAGCCCGGGTCGGGCTACATCTTCGAGAACGAGATCAGCGGCGGCTCGATTCCGAAGGAGTTCATCAAGCCGGTCGACGAGGGCATCAAGGAAGCGCTCACGCGCGGCATCCTCGCCGGCTACCCAATCGACGACGTGCGGATCGAGCTCTACGACGGGTCGTATCACGACGTCGACTCGTCGGAAATGGCGTTCAAGATCGCCGGCTCGATGGCGTTCCAGGACGCCGCGAGGAAGGCGAAGCCGGTGCTGCTCGAGCCCATCATGCGGGTCGAGGTGGTCGTGCCCAAGGAGCACATGGGCGACGTCATCGGCAACTTGTCGGGCCGCCGCGGCCACATCCAGTCGCAGGAAGATCGCGGCGGGACGCAGATCGTCAACGCGCGCGTGCCGCTCGCTGAGATGTTCGGCTACGCCACGGACCTGCGGTCGCGGACTCAGGGCCGCGCGACCTACTCGATGCACTTCGACCGGTACGAGCCGGCGCCGAACAACGTGAGCGAGGAAGTCGTCGCTCGCGTGCAGGGAAAAACGTAGGCTCGGGGCCAAGGCTGAGGGCGAAGGGATTCAACTAAGGAACAGCGATGGCTTCAGCATTCAGCGACAAGATCCGCATCCGGCTCAAGGCGTACGACAGCCGGGTGCTCGATCAGTCGACGACCGAGATCGTGGACACGGCGCGGCGCACCGGCGCGCGGCTGGCGGGCCCGATTCCGCTCCCGACCGACAAGAACAAGTGGACGGTGCTGCGGTCGCCGCACGTCGACAAGAAGTCGCGCGAGCAGTTCGAGCTGCGCACGCACAAGCGGCTGATTGATATCTTCGAACCGACGCCGCAGACGGTGGACGCGTTGATGAAGCTCGACCTCCCGGCGGGAGTCGACGTCGAGATCAAGGCGTTTGGCAAGGAACACAAGTAGGGGATTCGGTCGGCTCGAGACCGTTACCGACACGACGCGTGGTCGTGCTGGGAAAAGTAGGACCCAGCGCAGGTGCAGAATCAGCAGCGCCTGCGGCTGCTGCCGAGCAAGCGCGAGAGCCGAGCGGGGGTGGGCCCCGCAAGCTCTTAAAAATGGTTACAGGCATCATCGGCAAGAAGCTGGGCATGACCCAGGTGTTCGGGCAGGATGGCACGGCCACGCCCGGGACCGTCATCAAGGCCGGGCCGTGCGTCGTCGTGCAGGCCAAGGCGGCGGCGACCGACGGCTACGCCGCGGTGCAGATTGGGCTGGTCGAAGAGCGTCCCGCGCGCGTGCGCAAGCCGCTCGCCGGCCACTACAAGAAGGCCGGCGTGCCGCCGACGCGCGTGCGCCGCGAGGTCGCGCAGGCGGCCGGCAGCGAGGCGCTGAAGCCGGGCGATCAGGTCCTCATCACCGGTCTCTTCGCCAGCGGCGATCGCGTTGACGTCATCGGGATCAGCCGCGGCAAGGGCTTCCAGGGCGTCATGAAGCGCCACAACTTCCGCGGCGGCGCGGCCACGCACGGTTCGATGTTCCACCGCGCGCCCGGATCGATCGGTGCCTCGTCGTTCCCGTCGCGCGTCGTCAAGGGCATGCGCGCCGCCGGACGGATGGGCGGCGACCGCGTCACGACCCGCAACCTGAAGGTCGTGCAGGTCGATGCCGAGAACAACCTGCTGGTGCTCAAGGGCGCCGTCCCCGGCGCGCCGGGCGGCTACCTGATCGTGCGCAAGGCGATCGCGCGCAAGCCCGATCCCAAGCCGCAGATCGAGAAGCCGTCGAAGGCTGTCAAGGGGAAGAAGTAATGAAGATTGACGTCGTCAACGGCAAGAACGAAAAGGTCGGCGCGGTCGAGCTGAGCGACGAGCTGTTCGGCGGACGCGTCAAGACCGGGATGATCTGGGAAGCGGTGGTGCAGGAGAACGCCTCCGAGCGCCGCGGCACCCATGCGACCAAGAACCGGTCGGCCGTCAGCGGCAGCGGCAAGAAGCCGTGGCGGCAGAAGGGCACCGGCCGGGCGCGCGTCGGCGAGATCCGCAACCCGCTCTGGCGCAAGGGCGGCACGGTCTTCGGTCCGATGCCCCGCAGCTACGCCTACGACCTGCCGAAGAAGGTCCGTCGCGGCGCGCTCGCGGCGGCGCTGGCGCAGAAGCTGAGCGACGGCGCGGTGATTGTCGTCGACCGGCTCGAGGCGAGCGACCGCAAGACGAAGACGACCGCCGAGCTCTTCAAGCGCCTGGGCGCGACCGGGAAGACGCTGGTGATCGACGTGACGCTCGAAGAGGGCTTCATCGTGTCGGCGCGCAACCTCGCCGGCGTGTCGCTCGTCGCCAGCAACCGGGTGACGGCCCGTGACGTCATCGACACCACCCGGGTCGTGGCCACGAAGGACGCGCTCGAGAAGCTGCAGGAGGCGCTGGCCTAGGCCGCTGAAAGCTATGAAACTCACAGACGTCATCCGCCGCCCGCTCGTGCTCAACGAAGCCGAAATCCGGCTGGTGACCGAGCGGATGAAAAAGCTCGGCGTCGAGGTGGTGCTCGCAAGCCACTGGGGCGAGGGCGGCAAGGGCGCGGCTGATCTCGCGAAGATCGTGGTGCAGCTCTGCGACAAGCCGTCGAAGCCGACCTTCGTCTACGAGGACTCGGACCCGCTATGGCAGAAGATGGAGAAGATCGCGAAGAAGGTGTACCGCGCGGGCAGCGTCACCGCCGATGGCAAGGTGCGGGCGCAGATTCAGAAGCTGCAGGACGAGGGCTACGGGCACTTCCCGGTGTGTGTGGCGAAGACCCAGTCGTCGTTCTCCACCAACGCGGCGACGCGCGGCGCGCCCAGCGACCACGTCGTCAACGTTCGCGAGGTGCGCCTTTCCGCCGGCGCCGAGTTCGTGGTGATGATCTGCGGCGACATCATGACCATGCCCGGCCTGCCGAAGGTGCCCTCCGCGAACAAGATCGATCTTGTCGATGGCAAGGTCGTGGGCCTGTTCTAGAATAAGTCGATGCTCGAGGAGCTCTACACGCAGGCCTTCTGGATCGGCCTGCTGAAAATCATCGGCGTCAACCTCATCCTGTCGGGGGACAACGCGGTGGTCATCGCGCTCGCCGCCCGCTCGCTGCCGCGCACCAGCAGAAGGCCGCGGTGCTGTGGGGCTCAGGCGCGGCGGTGGCGATGCGCATCGTCCTCACCATCTTCGCCGTCGCGCTGCTCACGCTGCCGTGGCTGAAGCTGGTCGGCAGCCTGCTTCTGTTCTGGATCGGCATCAAGCTGCTGCTGCCGGAAGAGGGCGACGAGAACATCAGCGCGAGCGACAACCTGATCTCGGCGATCAAGACCATCCTGATCGCCGACCTGGTGATGAGCATCGACAACGTGATCGCGGTCGCCGCGGCGGCGCAGGGCAGCATGACGCTGCTGGTCCTCGGCCTGGCGATTTCCATCCCGCTCGTGATCTTCGGCTCGACCTTGCTCCTGCACCTGATGGAGCGCTGGCCGGTGATCATCACCATCGGCGGCGGCCTGCTCGGCTTCGTCGCCGGCGAGATGCTGGTCACCGACCCGGCACTGAAGGGCTGGCTCGCCGGCATCGGCGTCGAGTACGACGGCGAGAAGCCCAAGGTCGGCGGCCTGAGCCTGGAAATCATCTGCGGCCTGGTCGGCGCGGTCATCGTGATCGCCGCTGGAACGTTGATCGGCAAGCGCAGGGCGATGAAGGCGGCCGTTCACGAAGCGGCGGTCGAGGTGGACCGCTCAAAGTCTTGACCGAGGTCATGGCCGGCGCGTAAGGGGGAGCATGAGAATCCGTGCGACCAGCACCCCGGAGAATGGTGCGGCGCAGCGAAGGGCAAAACTTTAGGAGGAGTCATGAAACACGCGTTGCGCAATACCCTGGTACTCAGCTTTGCACTGACCGCACCGTTCGCGGCGCAGGCGCAGTCCTGGGAGCCGACCAAGAACGTCGAGTTCATCATCCCCGCCGGCACCGGCGGCGGCGCCGACCAGATGGCACGCGCCATCCAGGGCATCGTCGCCAAGCACAGCCTGATGAAGCAGTCGATCCTGCCGATCAACAAGGCGGGCGGGGCCGGCGCCGAGGGCTTCCTCGACGTGAAGAACGCCGCCGGCGATCCGCACAAGATCATCATCACGCTTTCCAACCTGTTCACCACGCCGCTCGCCACCGGGGTGCCGTTCAACTGGCGCGACCTGACGCCGGTGCAGATGCTGGCGCTCGACAACTTCGTGCTGTGGGTCAACGCGAAGACGCCCTACAAGACCGCCAAGGAATACGTGGAGGCGGCGAAGAAGGCGGGTCCGGGCAAGATGAAGATGGGCGGCACCGGCGCCAAGCAGGAAGACCAGATCGTCACGGTGGCGATCGAGCAGAAGACCGGCGCCAAGTTCACCTACATTCCCTTCAAGGGCGGCGGCGCGGTGGCGACGCAGCTGGTCGGCGGCCACGTCGACTCGACGGTGAACAACCCGATCGAGGCGGTGGCGCAGTGGCGCGGCGGCAACCTGCGCCCGCTCTGCGTGTTCGAGCTCAAGCGCTTGCCGTACAAAGAGAAGGTGGCGGGCAACATGGGCTGGAGCGACATCCCGACCTGCAAGGAAGGCGGGCTCGACGTCGACTACCTGATGCTGCGCGGCATCTTCATGGCGCCAGGCGTGAAGCCCGAGCATGTCGCCTACTACACGGGCCTGTTCAAAAAGGTGATGGCCACGCCGGAGTGGAAGAAGCTGATGGAAGAGGGCGCGTTCAACACCACCGCGCTCGCCGGCCAGCAGTACGCCGACTGGGTGGCGAAGGAAGAAGCGCGCCACGTGCAGCTCATGAAGGCCGCCGGCTTTATCGCGGGGCAGTAGCATCAGCGCAGACAAACCTGCGTTTCGGCGGAAGAGCGCGGAGCTCGCAGTAGCCGCGCTCTTTTTCATTTTGGGCGCCATCGTGATCACCGACAGCGTGCGCCTGGGCATCGGCTGGCAGGAGGTGCACGGGCCGCGCCCAGGCTACTTCCCCTTCTACATCGGCCTGATCATCTGCATCGCCTCGCTGGTCAACATCGTGCTCGCGCTGCGCGTGCCGGCGGCGCAGAACAAGGCGTTCGTCGAGCGCGGCCAGCTCAAGATGGTGCTCACGGTGCTGATCCCGACCGCGATCTACGCCGCGCTGGTGACCTGGATCGGGATCTACGTCTCATCGGTGCTGTTCATCGGCTTCTTCATGCGCTGGCTGGGGAAGTACGTGTGGTGGAAGGTGATCGCCGTTAGCGTGGTCACGGTGGTGGTGTTCTACGTGATCTTCGAGATCTGGTTCAAGGTGCCGCTGCCCAAGGGTCCGCTGGAAACGTTCCTGGGTCTCAACTAATGGAAGAGATCCAGTCGCTGATGCACGGCTTCGGCGTGGCGCTCACGCCGACCAACATCGCGCTCATGTTCATCGGCGTCATCCTCGGCGTGATCATCGGCGTGCTGCCGGGCCTGGGCGGGGCGAATGGCGTCGCCATCCTGCTGCCGCTCACCTTCGGCATGGCGCAGACCCCGGGCGGCGCGACCTCGGCGATCATCCTGCTCTCGTGCATCTACTGGGGTGCGCTGTTCGGCGGCGCCATCACCTCGATCCTGTTCAACATCCCGGGCGAGCCGTGGTCGGTGGCCACCACTTTCGACGGCTATCCGCTCGCGCAGCAGGGGCGCGCCGGCGCCGCGCTCACCGCGGCTTTCACCTCGTCGTTCATCGGCGCCTTCGTCGCCGTGGTGGTGATCACCTTTCTCTCGCCGGTCGTCGCGGGCTTCGCGCTCGAGTTCGGGCCGCCGGAATTCTTCGCCGTCTATCTGCTCACCTTCTGCGCTTTCGTCGGCACCAGCAAGGAGCCGCCGTTCAAGACCATCGCCGCGATGATGCTGGGCTTCGCGCTCGCCGCGGTCGGCCTCGACACCGTGACCGGCACGCTGCGCCTGACCTTCGGCTCCACGCATCTCCTCACCGGCTTCGATTTCCTGGTGGCGGTGATCGGCCTGTTCGGCATCGGCGAGATCCTGCTCACGCTGGAGGAAGGCCTCGCTTTCCGTGGCGCGTCGGCGAAGATCAACGTGCGCGTGGTGCTCGAGACCTGGAAGGAGCTGCCGCGCTACTGGCTGACCTCGCTGCGCTCCTCCGCGGTGGGCTGCTTCATGGGCATCGTGCCGGGCGGCGCGACGCCGGCCTCGTTCATGAGCTACGGGGTGGCGCGGCGCTTCTCGCCCGACGGCAACCAGTTCGGCACCGGCAAGGTCGAGGGCGTGGTCGCGCCCGAGACCGCGGCGCACGCCGCCGGCACCGCGGCGCTGCTGCCGATGAT
>CAWKBU010000035.1:0-167685 GCA_963847975.1 uncultured Acidobacteriota bacterium
CCTAAAGGCGCGGTGTTTTTCTGAATGACCTATTTTGTCGGCGTGTAACCGCCGAGCAACGGGCCTAGCGGCCCGACTGCAGTTGCTTGGCGATATTCTGCGCCCGCTCGGCAAAAAGCCGCGCCTGCGTCAGCTCTTCCTTTTTCAAGGCGTCATCGGCCTGTCGCAAGAAGGCCTTGGCCTGGTCGAAGTTCGCCTTGCGATCGTCGCTCGCGAGCGATGCCGGGTCCACCTTGTCCAGCATCTTCTGCGTGCCATCGACGATCTCGCGGATCTGGCGCGTCGCTTCCGGACCGCTCGGCGTGGCCGCCGACCGCAGCGGCGCCACGGGTGGCGGTGTCGGCACTGTCGCCCCCGAATCGGGCGGGGGCTCCGGCTTGGTGGGCTCGGGCTTGTCGGCCGCCGGCCGCGGACGTGGCGGCTTGCTGGTAGCCACCGGCGCCGGCGGCGGCTCAACCGGCGGCGGCTCGACCGGCGGCTCGACGATGACCGGCGGCTCGATGGCGCGTGGCGGCACAGGAGGCACGACGAGGGTCGGCGGCTGCTCGGGGATCTGCGCGCGGCTGGTCACGCAGCCGGCGCCGGTCAGGACAATCGCCAGGAGCACGGCCAGGGTAGAGAGTCGACTAATCACCGTAAGCTCCTTTCTCACTGCTCGCCCTTCGGCGGGGCTCAGGGCGCAGGCGCTTCTCACTGTTCGGGCTCTACGAATCTTCTCAAAACCACCAACCATTTGCTTCGATACTTCCGCGTTATGCCTGTTGAAACAGCAGCCTGAAGCGTGTGCCTCGACCGGGGGTCGATTGCACCTCGACTTCCCCGTCGTGCAGCTGGACGATGCGGAACACCATCGACAGGCCGATGCCGCTGCCTTTTTCCTTCGTCGTGAAGTAGAGATCGAAGATGCGACTGAGATTCTCCGGCGGAATCCCGACGCCGGTGTCTTCGATCGAGATTTCGACCCGCCGCCGGGGCGCCGCGCGGCAGATGATCTTGAGCGTGCCCCCGTCGGGCATCGCGTGGCAGGCGTTGATCGTCAGGTTGAGCAGCGCCTGCTGCAGCATGCCAGGGTCGCCGTTGATCTCGGGCACGCTCGGCGGACACTCGGTCTTGATCGCGATGCCGCGCCGCTCGGCCTCGGGCGCCGTCATCGACAGCACTTCGCTCACGAGCGATGACAGGTGCACCGGCTGCAGCTTCAACTCGTCGGGCCGCGCGAACTTCAGGAACCCGACCACGACCTGGTCCAGCCGCTTGATCTCGTCGCCGATGACGTTGACGTGCTTGGTCAGGTCGAGCGTCTTCGTTCCGCCCGACGGTCCGGCCGGAACCGTGATCGGCTCGCGCATCGCGCCGACCTTCTGCTTCAGCAGCTCGAGGTGAATGGTCATGGCGTTGAGCGGGTTCTTGACCTCGTGCGCCACGCCCGCCATCAGCCGCCCGAGCGCGGCGAGCTTGCGCGAGTAGTTCAGCGTCGTGTGCACCTGGTTCAAGTACACCAGGTTCCGCGCCACGACCATCGCGCCGATGAACTTCCCCTTCGCATCGTCAATCGCGTGACAGAGGAGGAGGTGCTCCGGGGCTTCCTGATCGGCCTCAATCGCGCCCAGCGGGACGGCCACCGGACCGGCGGACTTGCGGCCGGCGAGCGCCCGCTCGACGAGCTGGCGGATCGGATCGTTGGCGGCGAGGTGCGAGAGCGACGGCTTGACCGAACCCACCTGCTGCGTCAACCCCGGCAGCAGGGCACGCATGGCGGCGTTGCTGAACATCAACTCGCCTTCCGGCGAGAAGAGCGCCACCGCGTCCTCGAGATTCTCCATGACCGACTCGAATTCGGTCGAGTTCGACGTCGCGGGGAGGGCGTTGTTGCGGACGGCCGAGAGCTGGGCGCTGACCGCCTCGAACGAGCTGCCGAGGTCGGCGAACTCCTGCCCGGGCAGGTCGAGCCGGACGTCGAGCTCACCGCGGCCGAGACGGGTCAACCCGCTCTGGATGACGTGAATCGGCCGCAGCATCCACTGCGCCAGGAGCGTGGCGACCATCGTGGACACGGCCAGTGCGATGACCGCCGTATAGGCGACGTCCTTGAGCGCCTCGATGATCTCCGAGCGCACGAACAGCGTCGACACGCCAATGCGAATGGCGCCGAAATCCGTGTTGCCCGTCAATATCTGCTCGCGCAACTCGTAGCGGCGCTCCTGGTTCACGAACCTGAGCTGATCGAGCGCCGACGCCTGGACGATGTTCGTCAGGTCCTCGAGTTGCGGGGCTGGCTGGCCTTCGAGCGACGGCGTGCTATGCGCAATCGCAATGCCCTGGGTGTCGACGATCGCCGCATAGAGGATGGTGTTGGTCTCCGGCTGGCTGGTCACCGCCGATTCGAGCGTCGAGCGCAGCCCGCCGTCGTTGCGCAGAGCCACGTACGGATCGCCGGTGCCGGCCTCGCGCACGACGACGGCCGCGCGGTGCAGCATGCTCTCCTTGAGCGTCTTCGCCCGCGAGGCAGTCTCCTCGATCCGCAGCCGGGTGAGCGCGGCAATCTGCACCGCGATCATCCCCGCTACGACCAACACCACGAGCGCGGTGACGCCGGCGACCTGTTTAGCTTTGATGCTCAATTCGTGTCGGTCCCGCGGCCTATCCCCTCGTCTCCGCCTTCATCCGGTTCAACTTGTTGTGCAGGGTCTTCAAGCTGATGCCCAGGATCTCGGCGGCGCGCGTCTTGTTGTTGCGCGTGTGCTCGAGCGTCAGCACGATGAGCCGGCGCTCGGCCTCGTCGACGGTCGTGCCGGGCGAGAGCGTGACGGTCGGCAGCGTCTGCTCGCTGCGGGTGACCACCGGCGGCGGCAGGTGCTTGGCCTCGATGAAATCGCCCTCGGCGAGAATCGTCGCGCGCTCGATCACGTTTCGCAGCTCGCGGATGTTGCCGGGCCAGGGGTAGCGCTCGAGCAGATACATCGCCTCCTGGTCCACGGCCCGCACGGCTTTGTTGTTGCGGGTGTTGAACTCGTTGAGGAACGTCTGCACGAGGAGCGGGATGTCGGCGCGCCGGTCGCGCAGCGGCGGCAGCTCGATCGTGAACACGTTCAGCCGGTAGTACAAGTCCTCGCGCAGGCGGCCGTCGCGGACCGCTTCCGAGGGATCGCGGTTGGTGGCCGCAATCACGCGGACATCGACGGTCTGCTCCTGGCGGCCGCCCAGACGCCGGAACTTCTGCTCCTGCAGCACGCGCAACAGCTTCACCTGCGTCCCCGGCACCATCTCGGCGATCTCGTCGAGGAAGAGCGTGCCGCGATGCGCCAGCTCGAAGACGCCGGTCCGCCGATCGTGCGCGCCGGTGAACGCACCCTTCTCGTGCCCGAAGATCTCGCTCTCGAGCAGCGTCTCGGGAATCGCGGCGCAGTTGATGGCGACAAACGGGAACGAGGCGCGCGGGCTCAGCTCGTGGACGGTCTGGGCCACGAGCTCCTTGCCCGTCCCCGACTCGCCCCACACGAGCACCGACGCCGACGTCGGCGCCGCCTGCTCGATCACGCGATAGAGCGAACGAATCCCGGGGCTGTTGCCGACGATGCGGCCGAAGCTGCCCTGCTCGCGCAGCTGGCGCCGCAGGAGCTTGACCTCGCGCAGCGTCTCCTGCCGCTCGACGGCCTTGTTCAGCAGAATCCGCAGCCGCTGCGGGTCGACCGGCTTGCTCAGGTAATCGTAGGCGCCGTCCTTGATCGCATCGACGGCACTTTCGATCGTCCCCTGCGCGGTCAGCAGGATGAACGTGATGTCCGACAGCTGATCCTTCAGCGTGCGGAGCAGGTCATGCCCCCCCATCCGCGGCATGACCAGGTCGCTGACGATGATGGCCGGTCGGAAGCTGGTGACCTTGCGGAACCCTTCCTCACCATCGGAGGCCTCATCGGTCTGGAAGCCCCAGGCCTGGACCAGTTCGGCGAGCCCGGTCCTCGTGGCCGGGTCGTCCTCGACGATAAGCACCCGCTCGCCGGGGTTCTCGGTCGTGGTCGTGGTTGTGGTGTCTTCGATCGTCATTGCCTTATCCATACTTCTTTGTACCAGGCCGAGTGTACCACCCTTAGGTAAGATTTACATTGTCAGATTGACCGTTTTGTCCGTTTTGTTGGGCTGGGCCCGGCTGCCTTTGGCGTGTACAGTCAAAGGTCATGCTCGATCCGGTGTCGATGACGGTCGAGGCGCCGCCCCGGATTCTGCCGGGCGAGCGCCTGGGTGCCCTGGCCGAGGTCATCCTCTGCTCGGGGTTCCCGACTCAGATCGTGATCCTCGGACTGATGAGCGGCTTCGGCATGCGCCTGCAGACGGCGTCAGGCACGTGGTCACCTCTTTTTGTCGCCACGCTCTCCTTCCTCGACACGGCGCTCGTCGTCGGGCTCGTGTTTCTGTTCATGCGCGCCCACGGTGAGCGGGCGCGGGACGTGCTGCTTGGACCGCGGCAACTGTGGAAGGAAGTCGTGGCGGGCCTGACGCTCCTGCCGGTGGTCTTCATGCTCGCGCTCCTGGTACTCGCGATCCTCCTCACGGTTGCCCCGCAACTGCACAACGTGCAGCGGAATCCGATGCAGGATCTGATGCAGAATCCCCGGGACGCCGCGATCTTCGGGATCGTGGTGATGATCGCCGGCGGCGTGCGCGAGGAGATTCAGCGCGGGTTCATCCTGCACCGGTTCCGGCAGTATCTGGGCGGCGGCGTGATCGGAGTCATCGTGCACAGCGGACTGTTCGGCCTGGGCCACGTCGACCAGGGCTGGGACGCCGCGATCACGGTCGGAACCCTCGGCGCCATCTGGGGTACGATCTACCTCGTCCGGCGCAGCATCATCGCGCCGATGGTCAGCCACGCCGGCTTCAACCTGGCACAGCTCGTCAAGTTCATGGCGCTGCAGTAACCCATTTGCTCGATACCCTTTCACGCGCGCTGACGCTGTCGAGACGCGAGCTGCTGGTGCTCGTCTCCGCGTTCGTGCTCTCGCTGCCGGCCGTGACGCCGCGGATCTACGCGTCGGACGAGATTCAATACTTTTCCTACCTGCGCTCGCTCTGGTTCGACCATGACGTGTCGTTCGAGAACGAGTACCAGTATTTCTTCGATCGCAACATTGGACGCGGCGAGGGCTTCCACGCGACTTTCCTCGAGCAGTACACCGATGCCGGCCGCCGGCCGAGCTTCGCGACCATCGGCAGCGCGCTCCTGTGGAGCCCGTTCTACGCCGCCGCCGACCTGCTGACGAGGATCGCGGGCGGGGCCGCCGACGGTTTCTCGCGGCCCTACGTCGCCGCCGTGGCCTACGGCTCGGCCTTCTACGGCTTTGTCGCCATCCTCCTCTCGATCGCCGCGGCCCGGCGGATCGCCGGTCCGGGCCTCTCCGCCGGCATCGTCATCTGGCTCGGCACGCCGCTGCTCTTCTACATGTACGTGTCGCCGCCCTACTCGCACGCGTGCTCGGCGTTTGCCGTGGCGCTCTTCGTGACGGTGTGGCTGCGGGTGCGGGAACGATGGACGGTCGGAGGCGCCGTCGCGCTCGGGCTCTCCGGGGCGCTCATGGCCATGGTGCGGGAGCAGGATGTGTTCCTGGCGCTGGGGCCGGCGGTGGATTTTGCGTGGGCGCTGTTCTTCGCTCGCGGCGACTCTGTACGGCGCGGCGACTCTGTCAGCATTGATCAGAGCTCGCGGGGCCCCACCCCCGCTCGCGGCAGCCTCGCGCTTTCGCGCTCGGCTGCGGCCGCGGGCGCTGCCGATACGGCACCCGGGATAAATGATCGGCAGCCCGGCACGAGCAGTCTTGCACGCGCTATTCCGGTCGCCGCGGCCGGCTGCCTTGCCTTTGCGATTGGCCTGCTGCCGCAGCTCTTTGCCTACAAAGCTCTCAATGGGCACTTCGGGCCGTCGAAGCTCGTGACGCGGAAGATGAACTGGCAGGCGCCGCACGCGCTCGAAGTGCTGGGCTCGCCCGAGCATGGCTTCTTCCTGTGGACGCCGCTCGCGGCGCTCGCGCTTGCGGGGCTTGTCGTCCTGGCGGTTCGCGGACAGATGCCGGCGCGCCGCATCGCGTCCTGCGCACTCCTCATGGTCGCGGTGCAGATCTACGTCAGCGGCAGCGTCGAATCGTGGACCGTCGCGGGTGCGTTCGGCCAGCGCCGCTTCGTCGCGCTGACCATCCTCCTGACCATCGGGCTCGCGGCATTGATCGCGGCCCTGACGCGCACGCGCTGGCGGCCAGTGCTCGGCGCGATGATGGCGCTCTGCGTGTGGTGGAACGTCGCCCTCATCGCCGAGTTCGGCACCGGGTTGATGAACCGGCAGCGGCTCGAACTGCGCCAGAATGCGTACGATGCGTTCGTGACGCTGCCGCGGCGGCTGCCGGCGCTCGCCTCGCGCTACCTCCTCGATCGGAACTCCTTCTACCGTCAGAAGGAGCGCTGACGTGCGAATCCTCTACTTCGCCGACATCCGGTTTCCGCTCGAACGGGCCAACGGCATCCAGACGATGGAGACGTGCCATGCGCTGGCGGGGCGCGGGCACGAGGTGCACCTCGTCGTGCGGCCCGACACTCACACGCCGGCACGCGATCCGTTCTGGTACTATGGCCTGCCCCGCTCCGCCGGCCTGATCGTCGAGCACGCGCCGGTCGCCGGACCGCAGGTCGCACGCCGCATCGGGTATCTCACCTTTGCGGCCACGCGCGCCGTGGGCGCCGGCCGCGCCGACATCGTGATGACGCGCGATCTCTCGGTCGCGTCATTGCTGCTGCGGTTGCCCTCGCGTCCTCCGCTCGTCTACGAATCGCACGGCTACGCCCCGGAGGTCGCGGCGGCGCTGCCGCATCTCGTGTCGACGGCGACGGAACCGCCAGCGGCGAAGCTCGCGCGGCTGGCACGGCGCGAGTCGTTCGTGTGGCGGCACGCCGAGGGTTACGTCACCATCACCAACGGCCTGGCATCCACCCATAACGCCCGCTTCGGCGCCCGCGGCCGCGTGGCCGTCGTGCCCGACGGCGCGCGCTTGACGACGCCCGTCGCCTGGCCTCCTGACCCCCTGGCGCCCTGCACCGTCGCGTACGCGGGCCACCTCTACGCCTGGAAGGGCGTCGACGTGCTGCTCGCGGCGATTTCGCACGTGCCGGGGGTGCAAGGACTCGTCATCGGCGGCCACGAGAAAGAGGCGGACCTCGCTCGGCTGCGCGCGCTCGCCGTCCGGCTGGGCGTCGACAGCCGGGTGACGTTCACGGGACATCTCGCGCCCTCGGACGTCGCGGACCGGCTCGCGGAGGCCGACATCCTGGTGCTTCCGAACCCGGCGTCGGCGATCTCGACGCACGCGACCTCGCCGCTCAAGCTGTTCGAATACATGGCGGCCGGCAAGGCGATCGTGGCCTCGAACCTGCCGGCGATCCGCGAGATCCTGACCCACGACGTCAACGCCGTGCTCGTCACACCTGGCGATTCCGACGCCCTGGCCGCGGGCATCTGCCGCCTGGCCGACGACGGTGCGCTCCGCGCGCTGCTCGGGCAGGCCGCGCGAACGGCCGTCGCGGAGTACAGTTGGGATCGCCGCGCCGAACGCCTCGAGGCGCTCTTCACCGAGGTGCGTGCTTCGATCCGATGATCTCCGACCGCCTGATTGCGCTCGTCCGCTGCCCTGAGTGCCGCGGCACCATCGTTCGCACTGTCGACTCGGTCGACGGCCTGCGATGTCAGATGTGCGGACGTGCCTACCGCGCGCCCGGCGGGCGAGTACCTCGATCTGCGGCCGGCGGACGAGTTCGCCGAGCAGACCAAGTATCTGGACGAGGCGCTGCACACCGATGCGCGCCACGAACGGGTTTCGCCGCCCCTGCTCGGATCGAAAATCCGCAACGACATGCTGCGCCGGTTTCTTCGGCCCAAGGCCGGCGACCTCGTCGTCGATCTCGGCTGCGGCAGCGGACGCGCGCTCGTCTGGAATCGCGACCTCGGCGCCGAGATGGTCGGCATCGACATCAGCCCGTTCTTCTCCGAGGACGCACGGCGTGACGTCCCGCTGCTGCTCGGCGACCTGAGGCGCCTGCCGTTTGCCGACGGCACGTTCTCGAAGGCATGGTCGCTCGACGTGCTGGAACACCTCTCGCCGGACGCGCTCCAGGGCATGCTGAAGGAAGCCAACCGGGTCCTCGCGCCCGGGGGCAAGCTCTTCGTCTACACCCACGTGCGCAAGAACGCGCCCGTCGCCGCCGGCCTGCGCTGGATCAATCGTTTCGCGCGCGGCCTGGAGCACGTCGGCCTGATCGACATGCGCCAGGAACGCCTGCGCAAATCCGATCATCTCAACCCGCTCGCCGACGTGCCCGACCTCGAACGCGTCGCCGACGCGTGTGGATTCCGCATCGCGCGCATCACCTTCTACACGCCGATCGTCGGCGGGTTCGTCGAGAACATCATGATGCGCGTGGCCGAGCGCGCGATGGCGAAGCGGGCGGCACGGCGCATGGAGCCCGGCGTCAGCGCGGCCGATGCCGACGCGCGCGCGGTGCGCGAGGCGCGGACGGCGGCCAAGGCGCAAATCGCCCGCAGCCCCACGACCTACGGCGTGCTGCGCGGCCTCTCGCTCGCGATGAAGGCCGATCTGCTGCTCTTCGGCCGCATCACGTCGGGGCCGTTCTTCGCGCTGCTGGAGAAGACGGAGGGCTCAGGGCTCAAGGCTCAGGGCTCAGGCAAGAGCACGCTGCCCGATTGAGATCAGCATGCCTTTCCCTGAGCCTTGAGCCCTGAGCCCTGAGCCTGTCTTGTCCCCTGAGCCATGAGGATTCTCTACTCCGCCATCGACCAGACCGTGCCCGGAACGACCGGCGGGTCGGTGCACGTCACGGCGGTGGCCGAGGGGCTCGCGGCCCTGGGGCACGAAGTGCACGTGCTGGTGACGCCGGGTGACGGACCGTTTCCGTCGGCTCCCTCGTCGAATCCCGTTCGCTGGATTCCAATGGCGCCGCCATTTGGCGCCAAGCAGCTGCGGTGGATGCGCACCGGCGCGGTCCGGCGGCTCGTGGCCACGCTGCGGCCGGCAGTCGTGATGGAGCGCTACTACAACTTCGGCGGCGAAGGCATGATGGCGGCGTCCGCGGCCAACGCTAGAACCGTGCTCGAGGTCAACGCGCCGGTCATCGATCATCCGGGTTCGGCCAAAGCCCGCCTCGACCACGTCCTCATCGTCGAACCGATGCGCCGGTGGCGCGAGCACATCTGCGCCCGCGCCGACCTCATCGTCACGCCCAGCGCGGCCATCCTTCCGCGGGACACGCCGGCGAGAAAGATCGTGCGCCTCGAGTGGGGCGCCGATACGGATCGATTCAGTCCGGACGCACCGGGCCCACCACCGTTCGAGCGCCCGGCGACAACCGTGGCGATCTTTGCCGGCGCCTTCCGGAGCTGGCACGGCGCCATCAACCTCGTGCGCGCGATCCGCACGTTGCAGGCCAGAGGCCGCTCGGACATCGGTGCAGTGCTCGTCGGCGACGGGCCCTGAACTGCCGGCCGTCCGGGACGAAGCCGCAGGCCTCGCCAACGTCGTCATCACCGGCGCCGTACCGCACGCCGACATGCCCGCCTGCCTGGCGGCCGCCGACATCGGCGTCGCGCCGTTCGAGATCGGCGCGCATCGTCCACTGTCGCTCGGGTTCTACTGGTCGCCGCTCAAGATCTTCGAGTACATGGCCGCCGGCCTGCCCGTGGTCGCGCCCGCGGTCGATCGGATCCCGTCGCTCGTCGCCGACGGCCGCGAAGGCGCGCTGTACGATCCGACGCAACCCGACACCCTGGCGCGCGCGCTCGAGACGCTGGCAGACCCGGCCGTCCGCCGCCCGCTCGGCCGCGCCGCCCGCGAACGCGCCGTCCGCGACTACAGTTGGAAAGCCCACTGCCAGGCACTCGACCACGCGATCCGGGCGTTCGAATCGAGGCAAAGAGGGTGATTTTTAACAGGAGATAAGGAGAGCAAGAGAACTTCTTGGAAAAGCCCCAAAAACTGCTCCTGACCTCTTGAGCTCCTGTTCATTGGAACGTCGTGTGATAACCCAAACAACTACTCCTGACCTCGTGACCTCCTGTTTGTTTCTGTATTGATCAGTGACGCTGCGCCTCTTACTCTCCACCGATTCATTTCCGCCCCTATGCGGGGGGAGCGGGTGGAGTACGTTCGAGCTCGCGCGCGGCCTGCGCGCCCGAGGGCACGCCGTCATCGTGGTGCAGCCAAAGCCGGGGACGCCGGCCGGCCGGCGCGAGCGGGAGTACGACGGGATTCGTGTTCTCGAGTTCGGATTCGCGGCTCCGGCTGTGCCGTACGTCAGGAACTACTTCAAGAACGAGCGGCTGTATCCCGCGCTGAGTGACGCGCTATCGGAGGTGATCACCGAGGAGCGCGTGGACCTCGTGCACGGCCAGCATGTGCTGACCTGTCTGCCGGCGATCGCCGCCGCTCACCGCCACCAGCTTCCTGCCGTGTGCACGGTGCGGGACTACTGGCCCGTCTGCTACTGGTCGGATCTGATCTACCAGCGCCACGGCGCGACGCTCTGCCCGGCCTGCTCGGCGGGCATGATGACGCGCTGCATCCGGCCGCGTGGCGGGCCGCTCTGGCCGCTGGCGCTGCCGATGATTCCGTACATGCGCGCCAACCTGGCGCGCAAGCGATCGGGTCTCGCCGCCGCCGACGCGATCGTCGCGGTGAGCACGACGATCGCAGCCGACTTGCGCGCCCGCGCGCCCGAAATCGCCGCGACGCGCCTCGAGATCGATCCCGAACCCGGTTGACGTCGCCGGCCTCCGCGCCAGTGCCGCGGCGGCGGCACCGCCGATCGCCGGGCCGTACGCGCTCTACCTCGGCAAGCTCGCGCCGAACAAAGGCACGTCGCACCTGGTTGACGTGGCCGGGCGCGCGCGCCTCGAATGGCCGCTCGTCGTGGTCGGCGACGGTCCCGAACGCGCCGCCATCGAGGCACAGGCCAAGGCGTCAGGGCGCGACGTGCGTTTCGCCGGGTGGGCCGATCGGCCGCAGACGGTCGCCTGGCTCGCGCACGCATCACTGCTCATCTTCCCGTCGCGCGGCCCCGAGTCGCTCAGCCGCGTGCTCCTCGAGGCGAGTGCGCTCGGGGTGCCAATCGCCGCGATGAAGACCGGCGGCACGCCCGACATCGTGAGGCACGGGGAAACAGGCCTCCTTTCGTCCACTCCTGAGGCCCTGGCAGACGACGTGCGCCGGCTAGTCGAGAACGAGTCATTGCGGCAGCAGCTCGGCACCGCCGCGAGCGCCTACGCCGAGCGCACCTTCGACACTCGCGCCGTCGTCCAAGCGATCGAATCCTTGTATCTCGACCTGCTGAAATCCGCGAAATCGGCGTCCCGTCGATAATGAGATCCGCGCAAATCCGCGTCACCGTGGAGCTGCCGAGGACGCCGAACCGTCGAGTATTTTCTCCGCGTCCGCGTCTGCGTAAGAGGCTCTTGGACAGCGGACGAGATACGTCCGCCCCCCAGCTATGAAACCCGCGCTCCGCGTCGCCGTCGTCGCCAGATCCGTGTTCCCCTTGCACGGCCTCGGCGGCCTCGAGCGGCACGTGTACGACCTCGTGCGCTACCTCGCCGATGCCGGGGTCGAGACGACACTCATCACGCGCACGCCGAAGGCCCCACAGGACGCGGAGGTCATCCACCCCGGAATCACGCTGCGAACAGTGCCGTATCGCACCTTCCCCGGAGCCGGCCGGCGCGGCACGACGGTGATCGACCGGAGCACTGCCTACCCGCTCTTCGGCCTGCGCGCCGGACGCCTGGCCTGGGAGCTCGTGCGCGACGGCAAGATCGATCTTGTCCACGGACTCGGCGCCAGCGTGCTCGGCTACGCCCGGCGGCGCGCGACCAGCCGTGCGCCGCTCGTCCTGAACCCGCAGGGCCTCGAAGAGTTCGGCGCGACCAACCCCGGGCGTGCCCGCCTCAAGCGCGCCGGCTACCTGCCATTGCGACGCGCGGTCCTCATCTGTGCGCGGGCATCGGATCGCATCATCGCGACTGACCGCGCCCTCGAGCCGGTCGT
Organism: uncultured Acidobacteriota bacterium; assembly: GCA_963847975.1. Taxonomy (GTDB): domain Bacteria; phylum Acidobacteriota; class Vicinamibacteria; order Vicinamibacterales; family 2-12-FULL-66-21; genus DATBJJ01. The sequence continues at coordinate 12,090 of CAWKBU010000035.1, forward strand.
GCGGCAGCACCTCCACGTGCCGCCCGAACGCGTCCGCGTGATCCCGAACGCGCTCGACCTGCGCTGGCTCGACCGCCTCGCCACGCCCGGAGACGGCGCCCGCGTGCGCCTGGCCGCGGGCATGGGGCGCGACGACGTGGTCCTGCTGAGTGTCGGGCGGCTCGAAGAGAACAAGGGGTTCCACCATCTGGCGGCCGCGCTCGGCGCGCTCGCCGCGCACGGCGGACGGCTGCCTGAGGGACGATGGCGCTGGGTCGTGATTGGCGAGGGCCCGTTCCGAGGACGGCTGGAAGAGGCCATCCGCGAGGCAAACCTCGGCTCGGCGGCAATGCTCGTCGGGCGCGCGGAGGACAAGGATCTGCACGCGTGGTACGAGGCCGCCACGCTCTTTGTCCACCCCACGCTCTATGAGGGCAGTTCGCTCGTCACGCTCGAAGCCATGGCGCACCGCCGCGCCGTCGTCGCGTCCAACGCCGGCGGCTTGCCTGACAAGGTGAAACCTGGGGTGAATGGCTGGCTCGTCGAGCCTGGGGACGGGTCGGCGCTCGCGGCAGCGATCAGCGGTGCGATCGACGAACCGAAGAAGCTCGCCGCGTTCGGGCAGGCCGGACGGAGAATCGTCGAGGACGAGTTCTCGTGGGATGCGGCGGGACGGGCTACGCTGTCGCTCTACAAAGAGCTCCTGGCGTAGCCCGTCGCCGCTGTCACGACGTGGCCACACGATGCCCACGATGACACGAAGGACACGATGGTCTTTCAGAAGGTGTTCTTCGTGTTCATCGAGTCATCGTGTTCATCGTGAACCCTGGCCGTCGGTCAGAAGCCCTACTGAATCCCGAAATCCACCGAGACGTTCATCGTCACTTCCGTCGGCGCGCAGTTGAGCAGCGTGCCGTCGAAGATCCACTGGCGCACGGCTTCGATTGCGGCGTTGTCGAGATCCGGGTGTGCCGACTTGACGACCTGCGCGTCGCGCACGGTGCCATCGGTGGCGATCGTCGCTTTCAGCAGCACCTTCCCGCCTGTTTGCGCCTCGCGCAGGTTCGCCGGATAGATCGGCTTGACGTCTTTGAGCTTCTGAGGCGGGCGCACGCGCCCGCCAGTCGTCGAAGGCGCGCACGAATCGAGGGCCCGTTGATAGCTCGAACGGCTAATTGCCGCGTCAGGCTTGCTGCCGCTCGACGTGATCTTCTTGGTGACGACCTCGACTTCCTCTCCTTTCGATGCACGCACGGAGATCGTTTCCTGGAGCTCCCCGAGGCTGAGCTTCACGTCACGCTTTACGGCCTTCCCCGTGAGAGTGACGCTGTCCTCGGCTTTCTTGAAGCCGGGAAGGGAGGCCGTCAGCGCGTAGGTGTCGGCCGGGAGCGGCACGAACGAGAAGTAGCCGGAGTCGCTGCTCACGACTTCGAACTTCGCTTTGCTCTGGGTGTTGGTCAGCACGACCGCGGCGCCGGGCACGGGCGCTCCGGTTGAGTCAAAGACCGAACCCGAGAACGTGACGGGACCGGTTTGCGCCGCGGCAACGGCGACGGTAAAAGTCAGCAGCGCCCCGGCCGTCATGAGACGGGCGATGCGCGTGGCGGGTGTACGGGTGAGTCGGGCGTCCAACATGGCGCGGATTCTCCTTTCAAGGCTTGACGAACGGGCGATGGCCGGGGCGGGGAGACGCGGCGCGCCCTCGGCCTTGAGGAGGCGCGCCAGCTCCACGAGATGGGTAGCGTAGTCAGGGCCGTCAACCCCGCTCGACAGCACTTCGTCGTCGCACGCCTGCTCGCTCTCCTGACGCAGGCGGGCACACGCGATCCAGACGAGCGGGTTGAACCAGTAGGCCGTGCGCAGCAGCTCGCCGGCAAGCTGGATGACCCAGTCGCCGCGGCGGATGTGCGCGAGTTCGTGGCGGAGCACGATCGCGGCGCGCTCGTCGCTCCACGATTGTGCCGAGCGCGGCAGAATCACCTTCGGCACGAAGAGCCCCCACGTCACGAGGAGCGAGGGGTGATCGCTTTCGAGGAGTTGCACCGGGCGCCCAAGCGAGAGCTCGCGGCCGATCTCGTCGGCCAGCCTCGTCCACGGCCCCGTGGCTACCGGACGCGCACGCGCGGCGAGCCACGTGAGGCGCGTCAGGCCGACGATGAGCACGAAGACACCGAGGCTGACGCCGAGCATCCACGCCGGGGTGACGAGCTGAACAATGGTGCCCGCGGTGCTCGGGACAAGTGGTGTCACCGTCGCGGCTGGTTGCGCCGGTTGGTGGGTCGCCGCAGCGCCGGCCTCTTCCGGCAGGACGAACGATTCGCTCACCCCGACCCGCGGCGCAGCGGACCGCGCAAAAGAGACTCCCCAGGCCGGCACGAGGAGCTCGATGATCGGCAGCACCAGCGCACAGAGCAGCGATGCCGCAATCACCCAGTGACGGGCGGCGGCCGAGCGGCGACGCAGGAGCGCCGCGACACCCAGGCCGGCCAACACGACGAGCGAGACCTTCAGCGTGCTGCCGAGTAGAACGGTCATCTCGATTCTCCCTGCTTGCCGGTTCTGGCCCTGGCGACCTGGTCGGCGATGCGCTCGAGCTCGTCCTCGGTGACGCGCGCGCCCTCGCCGCCAAGGAGCGCGCCGACGACCTGCTCGACCGACCCGTCGAAGAAGGTGTCGACGAGGTGCCGGAGAGCCGACTTGCGCGCCGCGCGCCGCGGGACCGCCGGCAGGTAAATGAACTTGGCGCCGTGCTCCTCGTGCCGGACGTGGCCCTTCCTCTCGAGCACGCGCAGCTGCGTCCGGACAGTGGAGTAGCTTGGATCGCCAGGCAGCGCCGCCATGACGTCGGCGCCGGTGGCGCGACCCAGGCGGTAGAGGATGTCCATGATCAAGCGCTCGCGGCGGCTCAGTGTGGTCTGCAGTTTCTGCGTCATTGGCTACGGCCTGGGATCTGGGATCAGGGATCAGGGGTCGGGGCTCCGGGAGTCGAGCCACGCCCGGGCGCTCGATCCCTCCGGCCCCTGATCCCTGATCCCAGAATGTTATTTTTATAACATCACTGCGACAAAAATAACACTAGTCGGCGCCGCCGTCAAGCCCCCCTCTGCGGCGAGCCGGAGGCGCGGCAAATCCACGGGGGCGAAGGTATAGTGGAAGGCGGTGTTAAGGAGCTTTTTCCGCGCGCTCGAGAACCTCGCCGTCCTGGACGAGGCGCCGCGCCGCACGGCCATGGCCCTCGCCCTCGGCGTCGGCCTCAGTTTCTCTCCGCTCCTCGGGCTGCAGATCCTCATCGCCGTCGGCATCACGCTCGCCTTCCGGCTGAGCCGGATTGCCGTGCTCGTGGGCCTCTGCGCCAACGTTCCGTGGATCATGCTGCCGTGGTACGCCCTCACGACGGCGGGCGCGGCGGCCCTGCTGGGCACGACGTCGACCGGGGACCTGAACGCCCGCCTCAGCTTGATCCTGTCGGTGCCGTTCTACCGCGCCGCGTTCTGGGGGCACGCCGCCGATCTGCTCGAGGCGTTCCTGCTGCCCTTCCTCCTCGGACCAACCCTCGGAGCCATGGCGCTTGCCGGACTCACCTACTCGGTGGCGCTGCGCGTGCTGACGCGTCGCGCCGCGGAGCGGCTCGGCGCGGCCGTGCCGCCGGCATCAGTCCTTCCGGGCGACACAGAGGAGCGAGCTGCCGATCGGCATATCCACGACGCGCAGGGCGCGCGCTTCGACGCGTAGCAGCAGCGCCAGCAGTTCGTTGAGAGGCGGGGGTGGCAGGACGACGTCGGTCCCGGCTTCCTCGGGCGTCGCCAGACCCATCAAGCGCTGTCCCGTACGAACGGTCAGCATGAGCGGAAACAGAAACGCGTTCGTGTAGGTCAGCCGCGTCACCCGGAATCCGGCCTGCGAGACCAGCCGGCGGAGGCGTCGGCGCGTCGATCGGCGCACTTCGTCGCCGAACAGCGCGTGGTTGCCGCGCAGGATCCTGAGCGCTGCCACGTTGATGATGAGCGTGCCGCCGGGCTTGAGGACGCGCTGGATCTCGGAGAGCGCCGCCGCCTCCTCTTCTTCGCTCAGGCTGTAGAGCACGTCGAAGGCGGTCACGAGGTCGAAGGATTCGTTGCCGAACGGAATGCGGGCGATCGACGCCTGCGCGACCCGGCGCTGGCCGTACTGGTGAGCGAACTCGAGACCGCGAAACGACACGTCGAAGCCCGACGCGTGTCCGAACTCGCCGAGCATGATGAGATTGGCGCCGGTGCCGCAGCCGCAATCCAGAATGCGTGGGTCCGGCCGCCCGGCGATCGCCTCGGCCAGAAGGGGGCGAACGAAACCGCGCAGGCCTTTCCACCAGAAATGCTGCTGCTCGACCCGATACGTGGCTTCGAGCAGACGATCCATAGGGTGTGCTAAGGTTTTGGCTCAGTAGCTTCTGAGGCACCGAGCCTTGGCGGCGCGGCCGACCGACGGTTCCTCCCGCGCCCGCATTCTATCCGACGTCCCTTCTTCTGAGAGCATCTGTGGTCGAACGCGAGTGGCGGGAAGCAAGCGACATGCGCCCGTCGGCTTTCACGCTGGCGGTCATTCTGGCGGTCGCCGCCCTCCTCCGGTTCGCGGCGCTCGGTTCGGGCATCCCGTTCAACATCGGCGTGGACGAGCCCGAGATCATGTCCCGCGTCATCCAGATGATGCGGACCGGCGACTTCAACCCGCATTTCTTCGACTACCCGGGCCTCTACTTCTACGTGCAGCTCGGCGTCGCGGTCCTGCGCTTCCTGGCCGGGGCGACGCTCGGCGAGTGGAGCGCGCTCGATCAGGTCCAGACCGCGGACTTCTACCTCTGGGGACGCGCCGTCACGGCCACCTTTGGCACGCTCACGGTCCTGCTCGTCTACCGCATCGCCATGCGCTGGGGGGCGAGGCATGCGGCGCTCGCCGCCGGCCTCATGGCGGTCATGCCGCTCCACGTCCGCGAGTCGCATTACGTGCTGACCGACGTGCCGGTCACGTTCTTCGTCACGCTGACGCTCCTCCTCACGCTGAACGCCCACGAACGCGAGCGCGCCGCCAGCTTTGCCTGGGCGGGCGCCGCGGCCGGACTCGCGGCGGCCACGAAGTACCCGGGCGGACTCTCGATCGTCGTGCCGCTCATCGCCGTCTGGATGACGCTCGGGACCAAGCCCTCCCGGCTCGTCGCCTCGCTCGCCGTCCTCGGCGGCGCGGCCACCGCCTTCCTGGTCGCGGCGCCCTACACCATCCTGGATCTGCCGGCTTCCTCAACGGCTACGCGCATCTGGCCGGCTACTACGCGCCGAAACGCCTGGCGGAACCGGCCTGGCTGACCTACTACAAGCACCTCTCGCGCAGCATGGACTGGCCGGCGTTCCTCCTGCTGCTCGGCGGGCTCGGCCTGGGCGCCGTGCGCGCGGTCCGCGGACCCGGACGCGTGCGCTGGACGATCACCATCGCCTTCCCGCTGCTCTACTACTATTTCCTCTCCGGCCAGACGCTCGTCTTCGGACGCTACCTGTTGCCGCTCCTCCCGTTCGTCTGCGTGCTGGCGGCCGTCGGCACGGTGTCAGGGGTCAGTCTGCTGCGCCGCTTCGACATCCCCCGCGCGCCGCGCACCGCCGTCATCGCCGCGCTCACCGCCGCCGCCCTCCTGCCACCGGCGTGGCAGTCGCTCGGCTTCATCCGAACCATCGCGCGCACGAGCACGATCGAGCAGGCCCATACCTGGATCCTCTCGGACATCCCCAAGGGTGCGTCGATCGTCATCGAGACCCAGGCGCTCCTCCTCTCGAGCCAGCGTTACAAGGCGAAGAACGTCCCACAGCTCGTCCTCGACTCCAGGACCCCTGGCGACTACGATGGCTACGTCAAAGCGGGGGTCGACTACCTCGTCGCGTCATCGCAGAAGTACGGTGATGCGTTCACCCGGCCGAAGGATTTCCCGGAGCTCTACGACGCCTACGCGCGACTCTTCGGGCAGAGTCAGGAAGTGATGCGCTTCACGCCGAGCGAAGAGCATCCGGGACCGGAAATCAGGGTGTTCAGGCTGCGATAGGGCCGCGGCGCCGCGTTCTACTTCGGCAGGACGGTCACGTCGGTTCGCCGGCGCAGGCCGGCGATCCAATCGCGGATGAGGGTGGCGGATCGTTCGTCGACGAGCCGCTGCCGCGCTTCGTCGCGCACTTCCTCGTAAGGCCGCAGCACGCCGCTGCGAATGAAGTCCGATTCGTGCGACCGGTAGTAACGCGCGACCTCTTCCTCGCTTGGCTGGTAGGACCCGCCGAAGCGCTGTTTCAGATAGGTCTCGAGCCGCACATCGTCGCGAATGCGGGCGCGCAGTTGCGCCTCGACACGCCGGTTTCCCGCATCGCCGTCTCGAGCGCGGCCTGGCTGTCGAAACGGGCTCGCACCTGCGGCCAGCCGCGGCCTCGATCTGGGCCGCGGACGGTTCGGGAGGCACGTAGCGATTGACTTCCACGAGCTCGAGCTGGCGCTCGATGAGCGCGTCAGCACCGCCTGCACGCGATCCTCACTGCCCGCCGGCGACGGGACGAGCCCGAGACGTATCGCGGCCGTGACATCCGAGAGCGTGATCGGCTCGCCGACGACGACCGCCAGCACGCGATCGATGATCTGCGCGCCGCACCGTGCCGGCGGACGAGCAGCAACAGCCCCAGCACGATCGCCAGGAGCGCGCGCGTGCTCGGTTCGTTCCCCCGTCGAAGTCTAGGCATGAGACATGTCGTTCGCGCCGACCGATCCGTGTCGTCCGTGTTGTCTGTGGCTTGTTCCGTCGGTGGCCGGCCGCCGCGGATCAGAACGCCTGCCCCAGACTGAAGTGGATGGCCGTCGGCGGCTCGAGCTTACCTGCGACAACCCGGCGATCCATCTTGAACCCGAGGTCGACACGAATCGGTCCCACCGGCGATTTATACCGCAGGCCGAAGCCATAACTGCCCCGCAGTTCTCCGAAGTCGAACTCGTTGACACGCCGGAACACGTTGCCGCCGTCGACAAAGAGGACCGCTCCGATGTCGCGCCAGACCGGGAAACGCAGCTCGCCGTTGAGCAGCAGGACGGCATTGCCGCCGGTCGGAAAGCCGCTGCTGGTGATCGTATTGGGAGCGCCGACGCTGTCGAGGGCGTAGCCGCGAATCGTCGTGTCGCCGCCGGCGAAGAACCGCTCGCTCGCCGGCAGGTCGTCCACGACTTCCGGCGGTCCAGGAATGGGATTGCCGTCGGCGTCGATCGGCTGGACTTCGCGCGGGAAGCCATTGGCGAGCCCGAGCGCGGCGCGCGACGCGAACACGACCGGTCGCCGCCCAGGCAGCCGATAGAACGTGAAGCCCTGCACGTAGGTCTTGACGAATCCGACTTCGCCGCCGAGCGCCCGCGCCGCCACGCTGCCTTCACCGCTCAGAAACGTCCCGCGCGTCGGGTCCAGCAGGTCGTCGCGCGTGTCGCGTGCCAGGGCGCCGGAAAACCCCGACAGGCGCACTCGGGAAACAGGCGGTCGATCGTCGCCTGATCCTCGTCGGATCAGCTGTTCGTCGAAGGTCCGCGTCGAGCTGAGCGAGTAGCGGCCGCTGACGCGGACCGCCGGCGTCAGCCGGCGCACGACGTCGACGTTGACGCCCTTGCGCGCGAAGTTGAACGTCGTGCGCACGCCCTGCTCGACCACCGCGTTGATGATGAAGTCATTGGCGCCAAACCAGCGCGGCTGGCGATACGTGCCGACGACACGGAACTCGGTGAACCCGAAGTCACTGTTCTCCTCGTCGGAATCTTCGGGCGCGTTCGGGCGCAGGCTGACGCGCGTATAGAGGTTCACCGAACGGTTCGCCCCAAACAGATTCCGCCGGCCGATATCGAAGAATCCGCGCGGGGCGAACTCCAGCTGATCCTCCGCCTGCCCGTCGGCCCATCGCGCAGGATCGTGAACGCCTCCACACCGCCGCCGTATCCAATCGACGTCGCCGGCGCTTCCTCGACGGTCACGAGCACGTCGCGCTCGCTGCCCGTGCCGTGCCGGATCTCGGTGATCTGCACGCGCCGGAAGAGTCCGAGCGCGCTCAACCGGCGCCGGCTCTCGAACTGATCCTGCAGACCGATCGGTTGGCCGGGCTTGAACTGCAGCTCGCGCAGGATGACGTCGGGCTTGGTATGCGCGTTCCCGACGATGAGGATGTGGTCGACGATGCTCTGCGGCCCTTCCTGGACGGTGAACGTCAAGTCGACGCGGGTGTGGTCGGCGCTCGCGCTCAACGCGACGCCGACGCTGGCGGAGGCAAACCCGCGGTTGAGGTATTCGAGCACCAGCGCGTCGCGCGCCTCGACGATGCGCGGCTCGAAGTAGGCGTCGCCGGGCGCCACCTTCACGAGATGGCGCAGCTCGTCCGCCGCGACGGCCGCCGTTCCCATGATCCGGATCTCGCCGAGCACGGACTGCGAGCCCTCGGCGATGACGATCGTCGCCCGCACGTAGCCCTGGACCGGAGTCTGCGCCGCGCCCTCGACGGTGCGCGGCGGATCGGTCTCGTTGACCCCCGGCCGGACCTCGACCGCGGCAAAGCCCCGCTGCCGGTAATGCGCCGCGATCGCCGCCACGCCGGCGTCGAGCGTGGTTTCGAGGAAGAGCTCACCCGGCTTCAGGGCGACGAGCGCGGCCAGCTCCGCCACCGGCACGCCCTGCGCGCCGGTGATCTCGGTCGGCGCCGCGATGCGATACTGGAGCCCGCGCGTCACCGCGAACACGATCGTCAACGCCGTCGCCGTGGCCTCGCGCCGGACCGTGACATCCGCCTTCCAGTAGCCCTGCTGACGCAGGTAGTTCTCGATGCGCGTTTCGGAATCCTCGAGCAGGTCTTCGTCGACCGACCCTTCGCGCTCGAGCGGCGCCAGTTCCTTCAGCCGATCGGCCGGCAGCGCCTCGCCTCCCTGAAAGTCGAATCGCACCGTCACCGGCAGCCCCGACGTGATGCCGATCACGAGGTCGACGGTCCGGCCATCCTCCGACGCGACCGGTTGCAGCGTGCCCTCGGCCTCGTAGTAGCGCCGGTCCTTCAAACGCTGCACGTAGGTGTCGAGACGTTCCTGGATGCGCGGCCGGAGATAGGTGGCCCCAGGCTCGGCTCCCAGCTGGCGCAGGAAGGCCTCGCGCGTGATGAGCGGGTCGCGCTCGATGGCCACCTTGCCGATGACGGCGCGTGGCCCGGCGTCGATGGTGAACGTCAGCTGGACGCGGTCGGGGTCGTGCTGAACCTCGGACGATGCCTCCACTTTCGCGCGCAAATAGCCGTGGTCGGCGTACAACTGCTGCAGCGTCCGCACCGCCGCGTCGACGCGTCCGATCGACGGCGATGCGCCATAGCGATCGACGACCGTGCTGCGCAGCAGCCCGGCCGACAGTCCCAGCGTGCCCGTGAACTCGATCCGCTGCACGCTGTGAATCGGGATGAGGTTGAAGCGGAGTGTGACGCCCCCACCCGGCGCCTCGACCGCCTCGACCTGGACGTCCTGGAACCGGCCGAGGCTGTAGATGTGCGCGATCGATGCCCGCACGGCCCCAATCGACAGGGCCTCACCGGTCCGCACCGCGATCAGATCGAGAACCGCCGCATCGGTCGTCACGCGGTTCTCGACCAGGAGCTGGATGGCCTCGACCGGACGACCAGCGTACTGACTCGCGGGCGACTGCGCGCGCGCGGGTACCGCCCAGCCCGTGACCAGGCCCCACACCGCCGCCCACCGTGCCCATCGGGACAGGAATACGCGCATCAAAATCGGTGGCGCACCCGGAAGTCGAGGGCGAAGGTATTGTCGCCAATCTGGGTGAACACCCAGCCGAGCCGCTCGTTCTGGTCGTACTCGAGGACGATGACCTGATCGCGGTCGCTGCTGCTCGTGCCGAGCGCGCGCGCGAACGTCAGGTAGGCGCGATTCGAGATCCGCTTGCCGATGACGCACGCGTGCCGACGGCGTCAGCGAGTCGGTCTCGTTGCCGAGCGACGGCGTGATCTGCACGCTGTCGACACCAAACGCCTCGCCGAGCGCGCGGCCAACCGGCGCCGAAATCGGGCTGACCAGCATCCTCGTCAAGCCTTCGCGCAGGAGTGTCGTCTCGGACTGTTGCGCCGCGTTCGAACGCAGGCTCCGCAGTTCGGCGTCCTCCAGGTTGACGTTCTGGCCGAAGAGCAGCGAGATGATGTCCACTTCCGGCAGCGGAGGATCGGAGCTCAGGGTGGGACTGAACCGGCTGGTCGTGCCGCTCAGGCCAATCGTCAGCACATACGGCTGCCCCGGCCGGCGCACGCGCGTCTCGGCCTCGAGGTCGAAGAACGGCTCGATCCGCGACGGGTTGAAGAAGTCGATGCTCCCGCCCGGCGTGATGATGAAGCGGTTGCCCTCGAACAGCAGGTCGCCGCGTTCGATCTCGGCGCGCCCGAAGAGGAGCGGCCGGTCGTAGGTGCCCTGCAGCCGCAGGTCCGCGCTCGCCACCATGCTGGCGGCGTTGTTCTGGATCCGCAGGCTGGAGGCCGCGACAATCCCGACGTCGAAGCGCACCGGCGGCGTCGCCGAGGCCGGGCCGGACACGAGCGTGGTCCCGGTGACCCCCGCCAGGTTGAAGAGGTCCGGGCTCGTCTCGATGCGCCGCGACCAGAGGCCATCCTGCACGACGACCGTCCCGTTGAGCACGAGCGCGTTCATCGTCCCCTGCAGCCCGAGGTCGGCGTCGATGACCGAACGGAACCCTTCGGGATAGCGAAGCGTCATGCGCTCGCCGATCGCCGTCAGGCTGAGGTCCCCGATGGCGAAGCCGTCGAGGCCGATACGGCCGCCGAAGGTGACGCTGCCGCCGCCCAAACGCCCGGTCACCTCGTCGATGCGCAGACCGCTCGCGTCGAACGATACGCGGCCGTTGATCGCTTCGAGCGAGTGCGGCAGCGAGAAATGCCTCAGCCGCCCGTCGGTGATCGTGGCGCTGCCGGAAAACACCGGCTGGCTGAAGGTGCCGGTCAGCTGCGCCTTGAGATCGGCGGTACCGCGGCTGCGCAGCGTGCGGAAGAACGCCTGCAGGATGCCGAGGTTGGCGTCGCCCGTAGCCTGCACGTCGAGCGTCTGGTCCTTCAGCCCGAGCCGGCCGTCGAGCTGCAGCTGCGTCCCCTCGCCGGCGAGGCGGAACCGGCCGATGTCGAGGACGTTCTGGTCGAGCGTCAGCTCGATCGGGCCGTCGTTGCGCACGCGATAGTCGAACAGCTTGAGGTCGAGCTGCTCGATTTTCGTGTCGACGACGAGCTGGTCGGGGTTGGCCAGCTCGCCGACGACGCGCATGGTGCCGCCGATGATCGCGGTCGTATAGGGCGACAGGCGCGGCTCGAAGAAGCGGACGTACGGATCGAGCGACGTCTCGCGGAAGCGGACCGTCAGTTCGGCGTCCATCTCGTCGGTGAGCGCAATCCGGCCCGAGCCGGAGACGACGAGCCGGGCCGACGCCACTTCGAGATCGAGCGTCAGGAGATCGCCGCGCAGGTTGAGCCGGCCGGAGAGTTGCCCGATGCCCTCGTCGCCGGCAAACAAGTCGTCCATGGCCAGCTTGACGTCGTAGCGCGGCTCGTCGAACGTGCCGGCGCCCGTGGCGTTGAACTGCAGCCGGCCGGAGAGCGGCGCGCGCGGAAACGCGACGCTGACGAGCGACTCGACCGGGATCGCGGCGCCGTCGGCGTTGAACGAGTAGTTGCCGTCCCAACCGACGTAGGCCGCACCCTTCACCCCGCCGGTGCTCTTCCGGATGTCGATGTTGTCGAGGCGGACGCCCGCACCCTCGAAGCGCAGCGATGACGTCGCGCTGTCGAACGTCTCGCCGTACGCCGTGCCCTGCTCGATGTTGAGCCGGCCGAACCCGAAGGGGGTCTGATACTTCCCATAAAGCTGATACTCGCCCGAGACCGTGCCTTCGATCGGATAGTCGTCGAGGCTGAAGGCATGCCGGAGGTCGGCGAGCGGCCGGCGCGTGACCCTGACCCGCGCGTCGATTTCGTCGCCGCCGTCCCGGCGCGGGAACCCGAGAGAGAATTGTCCGTCGGCACGAATCTGCGAATCACCGGCGGTCAACGTGGCATTCGACACGAAGACGTAGCTGTTCTCGATGGCCAGGTCGGCGCGGCCGGTTCCCCACACGACATCCCAGGCGCGGAAGCGCTCGCCGTGCAGCGAACCCTGGATCCGCGGACGCTTGAACGCCTCGAGCAGCACGCCGTCGAACTCGCCATAGCCGCCCATCGGGACCGCCCCGGTCGGGGACCCGAACGCGGTCATGATGCCGGCGAGCACGCGATCGCTTTCCTGCCAGTCCAGGCTGGTCACGTGGAACGGGATGCGCGACTGCTCGCCATACGCGGTCTGACCTTCGAACTCGACGTAGGTTCGGCTCGTGGCCACCCAGCTCTTCTTGAGCCGAATCCACTGCGGGTCGAGCGAGTAGACGATCTGGCCCGCGATCGGCACGTGGCCGAGCGACAGATGCGGGTTGAACGGCCCGGCCTCGTCGGGGAGCGCGCCGAGCTCGGCGACGAGGTCGGCTGGCAGCTCGCGCGTCATGGGCCGCACGTCGGGCGGCGCCTCGACGTGCGCTTCGCCTTCACCGGTCTTGAGCGCCCACTTGCCGAGCGGCCACTCGAGCCGGTTCCGGCCCGACGCCCGCCCCGCCATGCGCAACCCTTCGATCTCGAGAAAATCCGAGAGCCGCACGAGATCGACGCCCTTGTATTCCACGTCCCACGTCGCCCGTGCCGGCGTCGGCTGGCCAAACGGCGCCATGCGGTAGTCGAACCGCGCCGTCCCACCGTAGACCTCACTCGTGGCGTTGGTGATTTCGAGTCGATCGGGAACCCACAGCACGGATCCACGCAGGTTGGGGAACCGCCAGTCGTTGACACCCGCGACGCCGCTGACAAACGCCCCCTTCAGCTCGCGTCCACCCTTGAAGAGATGAAAGGTCCCGGTGAAATCCCCGACGCCCGAAACGTCGAACTTCTGCCCGTGAAAGAAGATGTCCTTCTGGGTCGGAAAGTCGATGTGTGACTTCAGCTGGTAGAGCTGCTCGGGCCAGCGCCCGAGGTCGACGTCGCCGGTCGCGACCGTCCGCGCGCCGTCGCTCACGAGGTCCATGCGGTCGAAGTGCACCTTCCCGCCGTTGAGGCTGAAGCGCGACTGCATGTCCATCCGGAACGGCTGATACGCCTGAATCTTGACGGTGCCGTTCGTGATCGTGGCGCGGCCGCGATAGTCGCCGGTCGGCTCGCTGCGATGGAGTTGGAGCGTCAGGTTGCGGGCGACGGTACTCCACGGCGTGCCGTGATCGTCGTAGGTGAACTGGCCCCGCGTCGCCAGCACATACCTGAGCGTCGTCGTGAACGTGCTCGGGCCCTTGCGGGGATTCTTGGGCGTGACCTTCGGAAAACTGTGCCGGCCGCCGGCCCATGACTCGACGACCATGTCCCAGTCGGTCATGGTGACCGACTCGACGACGAGCTTGCGGCTGATGGCGGTCCACCACGGCACCCGCACTTCGATTTTCTTCGCCTTCAGGAACGGGCGGTCGGTCGGCGTCAGGCCTTCGATGAGCAGGTCTTCGATGACGAACACGCCGGGCGTGAGCTTGGCCGACAGTCGCCCGATGCGCATCGGGCGCTCCATGTACTTCGTCCCCTCGCGCTCGGCGAGCTCGCGCAGGTTGGGACCGAGGTCCACGGTGAGCACGGAAATGACGATGGCGGCCACGACCGCCACGACGACCGCGAACAGGCGCAGCAGAATGCGACGGAGGCGGCGCGTTCGCGCCGGAACCTCGCCTGGCTTCGGCGTCTGTTCCGTCTGTTCCGGCTGTTCCGGTGCCTGCTTCTCGTCCACTGGGCTACTCGATCACTACGAGCACGCGTCCCGCCTCGACTGACGTCCCCGGTGTGACGGCGACGTCCTTGACGGTGCCGGCCTTCGGAGAGCGCAGCTCGTTCTCCATCTTCATCGCTTCGACGACGACGACGCCCTGCCGGGCGGCGACCGTGTCGCCCGGGGCGACGAGCACGCGCACCACGCGTCCGGGCATCGGTGCCACCACCGCCTGCTGTCCGGCGCGTCCGCCATCTTCCGTCGCGCCGCCGCGCCGCGTGCGGCCATTGACGACGACGGGGACCGTGCGGCCCCCAAGCGACACCAGGAGCTCGCCGCGCGTCGCGCCGGGCGCCACCTGCAGCTCGCGGCTCGCGTTGGACGAGTCGCCAACGACGAGCGACAGACCAAACTCACCGGCTCGCTCGGCCTGGACGTCGTGCGCCTCGCCGTCGATCAGCACCACGAACCGGCCGGGTGCTCCCGGCTCGACCGTAACGCTGCGCACGCGGCCGTCGATGTCGATCTCGAACGTCATGCGCTGGCCGCGTGAGTCATGCCCGGAGCGCCTCGAGCCGGGCCGCGCGCTGCCAGAGGCTCTCGGACGGGCCACCGCCAACGCCAGCGGCGGGAACCCCGGCCCTCGCCTTGAGACACGCCTCGATCGCCGCGGCGATCGTGACGAGCTGCGACTCGGCGGCGTCGAGCTCGTTGAAGCTCTCGCCGCGGCGCTCGGCCATCAGGCGATCGAGCCAGGTCGTATCGGTACTGCCCGTCGCGGTATGCCGGCTGGCGCATCAACCAGACGAAGAACGGGATCGTCGTGCGGATGCCGAGCACCTGGTATTCCTCGAGCGCCCGTGACATGCGCGCGATGGCGTCAGCGCGCGAGCCGCCCCACGCGATGAGCTTGGCGATCATCGAGTCGTAGTAGACCGGAACCTCGAACCCGGCGTTGACCCCGCCGTCGTCGCGAATGCCGGGACCGGACGCCGGCCGCAGCGCGCGGATGAGGCCGGGCGCTGGCATGAAGCCCTGATCGGGATCCTCGGCGTAGATGCGGCACTCGATCGCGTGACCGAGCGGCGTCAGCGCACGGACCGGATCGATGTCCAGCCGTTCGCCGCGGGCAATACGGATCTGCCAGTGGACGAGGTCAAGGCCGGTCACCATCTCGGTCACCGGATGCTCCACCTGCAGCCTGGTGTTCATCTCGAGGAAATAGAACGCACCATCTTCGTCGAGCAGGAACTCGATCGTGCCCGCGTTGGTGTAGCCCACCGTGCGCGCCACGGAGGCAGCCGCGGCGGCGATGCGCTGCCGCAGTGCCGGGCTGACCGACATCGAGGGCGATTCCTCGACCACTTTCTGGTGCCGCCG
This sequence comes from uncultured Acidobacteriota bacterium, assembly GCA_963847975.1. Lineage (GTDB taxonomy): Bacteria > Acidobacteriota > Vicinamibacteria > Vicinamibacterales > 2-12-FULL-66-21 > DATBJJ01. The sequence continues at coordinate 27,342 of CAWKBU010000035.1, forward strand.
CTGAATCGAGCACTCGCGTTCGACAAACGGGACGACGGTGCCAAAGCGATCACCGAGGAGCTGGATTTCGATGTGGCGCGGGCGGATGAGGCGGCGCTCGAGGTACACGCTCGAATCGCCGAAGGCCGCTCCGGCCTCGGACCGAGCCGTGCGGATCGCCGCCAGCAGGTCCGTCGCCGCCTCGACAACACGCATGCCCTTCCCGCCCCCGCCGGCCACGGCCTTGACGACCAGGGGATATCCGATGGCGCCGGCCGCGCGCGCGATCTCGTCGTCGCTCGCCGCGGGATCGAATGGCTGCTCGGTTCCCGGCACGACCGGCACACCCGCACGGATGGCCACGGCGCGCGCGCCGGTCTTGCTGCCCATCGTCGCGATTGCTTCTGGCGACGGGCCAATGAACGTCAGGCCGGCATCGCGGCAGGCACGCGCGAAGGCGGCGTTCTCGGCCAGGAACCCGTAGCCTGGATGCACCGCCTCGGCGCCCGATCGGCGCGCGACGTCGAGGATTGCCTCGATGTTGAGATAGCTGCGGGCCGCCTCGTTCGGGCCGAGGTGGAAAGCCTGATGCGCCTCGCGCACGTGCCGCGCGGTACGGTCGCAGTCGGAGTAGACCGCCACGGTCGGCAGCCCCAGTTCGCGGCAGGCGCGAATGACCCGAACGGCGATTTCGCCGCGGTTGGCGATGAGGATTTTCACTGAACGATAAGAACCGGGACAGGCGAAGTGGCCCCCCAATTCTACCGCCGAACTGGGGTATCTTTTCGAGTCACGTTCCGAGTTCCGTTCCCATGAACCAGATCGACCTCGAGAATCGCGTCGCCATCATCACCGGAGGAGCTCGCGGCATCGGCTACGCCGCGGCGGAGCGGGTCTTGCGCTCAGGAGCACAGGTGGTGCTCTGGGACATCGATGGCGCGCGCGCCGAGAGCGCCGTGCGGGACCTGGGGCCGCTCGGCCCGGTTACAGCCGACCTCGTCGAGCTGAGCGATGCGACGGCGGTCCAGGCGGCGACCGACGCCACCCTCCGGCGTCACGGCCACATCGACATCCTCGTCAACAACGCCGGCATCACCGGCGGCAACGCCCCGACCTGGGAGCTCGATCCGGATGTCTGGCGGCGCGTGCTCGAGGTCAACCTGACGGGCGCGTTCCTGACTTGCCGGGCCGTCGTCCCGCACATGATCGCGCGCGGCTACGGCCGCATCGTCAACGTGGCGTCGATTGCGGGCAAGGAAGGTAATCCCAACGCGGCGCACTACAGCGCGTCGAAGGCGGGACTCATCGGCCTGACCAAGTCCCTCGCCAAGGAGCTGGCGCCGCGGAACATCGTCGCCAACTGCATTACGCCGGCGGCGGCGCGGACCGAGATCTTCAGCCAGATGAAGCAGGAGCACGTCGACTACATGCTGGCGCGGATTCCGATGGGCCGCTTCCTCGAACTCGACGAGGTCGCGGCCCTGATCTGCTGGCTGTCTTCGGAGGACTGCTCGTTCTCGACCGGCGCCGTGTTCGACATCAGCGGCGGCCGGGCGACCTACTGAGGGGCTACTTCTTGACCGGCGGCTTCGCGGGCGGTGGCGGAGCCGCCGGCTTCTCGATGGTCGCTTTCTTGATGTAGTCGAGCCGCGGGAAGCTCTTCGCCAGAAACGCGTTCCCGCCGGACTGGATCTGCGCCTGCATCTGACTCGGCTGCTCCCCGTATTCGCCGTTCAGCTTGTCGACGACATCCTGACCGGCAACGATCTGACCGAACGGCGCGAACCCTTGCGAATCGAGAAACGCGTTGTCCTTGAAGTTGATGAAGACCTGCGTGGTGCGCGTATTGGGGCCTCGCGTCGCGAACGTGATGTAGCCCTTCTTATTGCTCTGCGTCACCGGATCGTCGGTGATGTCGGTCTGGCGCCACGCTTCGTTGAGCTTCGGATCGCCGTTGATCCCGAACTGGACCATGAAGTTCTTGACCACTCTGAAGAAGCGATTGCCGTCGAAGTAACCGTACTTCACGAGGTTGTAGAAGCGGTCGGCACCCTTCGGCGCCCAAGCCTTCGTGACTTCGACCACAAACACGCCAACGCTCGTTTCGAAATTCGCACGGTAGGTCGCGGGAGCGACGTCCTTGAGCTTCGCCGGCGTGCGGAGCGCGGCGTTCGGCGCCGCCGGCTTGGCCGTCGCGGGTTGGCGGTCGTTGGCTTGGCGGTGGCCGGCTTCTGCGTCGCCGGCGTCGTCGCCGCAGGCTTGGCCGGAGCCGGCTTGGTCTGGGTCGGCGTCGTTGCCGCCGGCTTCGCGGTCGACTGCGCGTGCGCGGTCATCGCCGAGAAAGCCACCGCGGCGGCCAGCACCCCAATCATCGTCTTCGATCCAACGTTCATCGCTCTCCCTCGTCAGCTGAAACAACCCTGCGATTTTTCAACAGGAGACGAGGAGATCAAGAGAAACCAAAGGGCGTCTCCTGATCTCTCCTGTAACCCGTCGCACGAACTATCGACCATGAATTTTAAACCGTCCCCGGTTCGGGGTGCACCCACGGCGATCGATACGGCCGGCGCAGGCGTTTGTTCGCTTCGGCGTCGTTGACGACCACACCCTTGGCGTGATCCCACTGAATCGAGCGGCCGAGATCGAGCGAGATGTTGGCGAGCACGCACGCGGCGGTCGACATGTACCCCTCCTCGATGTCGGACACCGGGCGGCCGCGCGAGGCGATGCACTCGAGGAAGTTCGTCATGTGACCGCGAATGGCCGGCGCGACGTGGCGTTCCAGATCCTTCTCGGTCTTGTCCTCGGGAAACTGTTCGAGCTCGAAGACGACGTCCTCGCGAATCGGCGCCTCGCCCTTCGCGCGCGGGGTGAAATCGTAGGAATTGACGCTGGCCTTGAGCGTGCCCTTGTCGCCGTAGAACGTCGCGCCCCACGGATACTTCGGATCGGGCGGATCGCCGTAGGAGCGATGGATCCACACCACCTTGAGGTTGGGATAGTCGAAGGTCGCCGTCTGCGTGTCGGTGATATTGGCCTTGCTCTTCTTGTCGACGAGGATGCCGCCTGACGAGCTGATGTGCGTCGGCATGCCGAGGTCGAGCATCCAGCGGACCATGTCGAGCATGTGGACGCACATGTCACCGACGATCCCGTTGCCGTACTCCATGAACGCCCGCCAGCTGCGCGGGTGGACGAGCGAGTTGTAGGGCCGCATCGGAGCCGGACCGGTCCACATCTCGTAGTCCAGGTTGGCGGGCGCGGGTCCATCGGGCGGATTCTGCGTCGCCCGCATGTGGTAGTAGCAGTAGATCTCGACCAGCCCGACGGTGCCGAGCTTGCCTTCCTTGATGATCCGATCCTTGGCGTGAATGAGGTGCGGCGTGCTGCGGCGCTGCATCCCGACCTGCACGACGCGCTTGTACTTCCGCGCCGCCGCCAGCATCGCCTGGGATTCCACGACATCGACGCCGACCGGCTTCTGCACCCACACGTCGACGCCGGACTTGACCGCCTCGATCATCGGCAGCGCGTGCCAGTGATCGGGCGTGCCGACGAGGACGATGTCGAGGTCGCGCTCCTTGAGCATGGCGCGATAGTCGGAGTAGACGCGCGGCCGCTTCTTGGAGAGCTGTCGCGTCGCCACCAGATCGGCGGCGTCCGAGACCATCTGCTTGTCGACGTCGCAGAGCGACACGACTTCAATCGGCGCCACCTGCACCATGCGCAGGAGGTCGGACTTGCCGTACCAGCCCGAGCCGATGAGCCCGACACGCTTCTTCATGTCGCCGAGCTGGCCGACGTAGGTCGGAAGCCCCGACACGGCCAAGAGGGCGGCACTCTGCTTGATGAAATCGCGACGGTACATGGCAGCCTCCGGTTGAGGGCCTGCATGTTACCTCAGGCCCCTGAAAGTCTGAAGTCTGACGTTTGAAGTCTGAAGTGGGGAAGTCTGAAGTGTGAAGTGCGAAGTGGAAGTCTGACAAAGTGCGAGGTGGGAAGTCGGAAGTATCGGAAGTGAGAAGCTTGGAAGTGCGAAGTAAGAAGTGAAGTAGAAGTGGAGACATGGGAAGTGACAAGTAGAGCGAACGCTCGACGTGTAAGATCTGCCGCGTTCCTACTTCCCACTTCCACTTCCCACTTCCAACTTCCACTTCCAACTTCCCACTTCCAACTTCCCACTTCCTTCACACTTCCACTTCAAGCTTCACAACTTCCAACTTCCCCACTTCAGACTTCAAACGTCAGACTTCAAACTTTCTTTCCCTCCCGCTATTGCCCAAACCGCGGGTTCACGATGCTGCTGAAGATGGACCCGAACGTGTAGGTCATGCTGAAGGAAACACCGTACTCGTAGCCGCTTTCGAGCCGGCGCAGACGGAGAAGGACCTCCTCGTCGGTCGCGCCGCGGGCGGGAATCGAGAGCTGGTCGCGGATGCGGGAGGCGTTGAGCTCGGCGGCCACCGACAGGCCGCGCGCCAGGCGCAGCGAGAGCTGGCCCGACGCCTCGAGCCGGGACTTGGACAGGTCGTGCAGGTACTGCGACCATTCGAGGCTGGCCTCGATCGACCCCCACCGCTCACGCTGCTCGAGGGTCAGCGACAATTCGTGGTTCGGCAGCGTCTCTTCGAGCTCGCCGTAGAGGGTCTCCTCGTAGTACCTGGAACCAGCTGACGCCGATCGCATACTTGGCGCGGAGCTGCCGCCGCGTGTACATCGAGTACGGGAAGAAGTTGAACTCGACCGCCGGCGCGGCGGCCACGGCCAGTTTGGTGTTATCGAACGTCGACGATTCGACCTCGCCCTGCGCGCCGGCCGACCAGTGCTCGCCGAGCGCCTTGACGACGAGCCAGTTGAAGTCGCGCTCGCGGCGTTCCGCCTTGACGGGTTCCTCCTCGTCGAGATCGAACTCCTCGGTCTCGTGATCGATCTCGCCGCCAAACGTGATCTTCCAGTTCGGCGTGATGCGGTCCGCGCTGGCACTCAAGCCGAGCTCCCGTGTGCGGCTCGACTCCTCGCCCTGGAACGCGGCCGAGCCCTCCACACTGAACACCCAGTTGTTCCAGCGGTCGCCGGCGACGGCAGGCCGCTGCTGCTCGGTTCCGAGCTTCACCTCGATCGCGAGCCGCGGCGGCACGGCGTCGTGCGTCAGGAATCGCAGCAGGCCGGCGCGCACCGAGTTGGCGAGCTGGCGGCGCACGATGTCGTCGGTGTCGGAGCTTTCCGTCACCGTCTTGAGCGTCTCGGTGACATCCGCGAAACGGCCCCTCCCCATGAACGCGAGCGTGTACTCGCCGCCCCCGCTCCCGGTCTGCGCGCGCGTGATCAAGACGTGCACCTCGGCTTCGGTGCGATCGCGCACGTAGTTGACGAACTCGATCTCCGACTGCAGGAAGTCCGAGTAGCAACCGTCGCAATCGAGAAACACCTTCAGCTGCGAGGGGCCGGTCGCTTGAGGAATTTGAGGGGGCGGAGGCGTTGTTGGGGCCTGCGCGGCGACGCGGGCCGGGTTGCCAAGGCAAGTGGCGACCGCCGCCACCAGAACGATCTTAAGGACGAGTTGGCGCATGCGCGGCTATTCTGGCAGTAGCAACGTTAAGAACTGATGAAGACCCACCCGCCGCGCTACAATCCGGCTCCTGCCATGACGATCGGCCACGCGACTCTCGCGCGTCTCGCTCCCCTGGCGCTCGCCGCGACCGCGGCGGCGGCCGGCGTGTCGGACAGCGCGCGCACGTTCGACGCCGAGGCAGTGGGACGGCCGCCGGCCGGTTTCACCTTCCACGTCGCACGGGATCGCACAACGCCTCGCTGGTTGGTCGAGCGCGAGCAGACCAACGGCTTCCTTGCCCATCACGGCGATGCCGGCCATGCCGGCTTCTCGCTCGCGCTCCTCGCCACCAGCGCGCCGCCGGATCTGTCGCTGTCGGCGCGGCTCCGGCTCTCGGGCGGCCAGCGCTCGGGAGGGATCGTCTGGGGGGTGCAGGATGCGGACAACTACTACCTGGCGCGGCTGGATCTCGATCGCCAGGACCTCGCGCTCTATCGCGTGACGGCCGGCAACCGCACCCGTATCGAGGGCGAGGATGACCTCGAGCTCGACCCGACCGCGTGGCACACGCTCCGCATCGTCCAGCAGGAAGAGAGCATCCGCGTCTATCTCGGCGGCATCCGGGTGCTCCGGGCGCGGGACCGCACCTTCAACAAAGGCGGCCGGGTCGGCCTGTGGTGCGCCGGCGATGCCCTCGCGCACTTCGACGACCTCCGGGTCGGCACGGTAGAACACAGGGAAGGCGATGCGGATCCTCGTCGCGGAAGATGAGGCGGACCTCGGGCGGACGCTGAAGAAGGCGCTCGTCGAGGACGGCTACGCGGTCGACTGGACGCAGAACGGCGCCGCGGCGCTCGACAAAGCCTGCGCCACGTCTTACGACACCATCCTGCTCGACGTCATGCTGCCGGGCCGAAGCGGGCTGGCGGTGCTGGCGGCTCTGCGCGAACGCGGAATCCGCACGCCGGTGCTGATTTTGACCGCCCGCGACGGCGTCGACGACAAGGTCCGCGGTCTCGACGTCGGGGCCGACGACTACATGACGAAGCCTTTCGCCCTCACCGAGCTGCTCGCGCGGGTGCGCGCCCTCATCCGCCGCGCCTCGCCCGATCCGGTCAGCGAGCTCGCCGCCGGGCCGCTCGTGGTGGACACGTGCGCACGGGTCGTCCGCCACGGTGACACGGTGATCGATCTGACCGCACGCGAGTATGCGATCCTCGAGCTGCTGGCGCGGCGCAAGGGCACCGTGGTCACACGCTCGACGATCTACGATCACGTCTACGACGATCGCGAGGACACGCTCTCGAACGTCGTCGACGTCTTCATCGCCGCGCTGCGCCGCAAGCTGGGGGCCGACGTGATCCGCACCCGGCGGGGACACGGGTACATCATCGATGCCTGATTCGCTGCGCGTCCGGCTGCTGCTCTGGTATGCGGGCATCCTCGTGGCCGTCATCGTGATGGTCGGCGCCGCGGTATGCCTGGTGACCTGGCGTTCGCGGCTGGCGAACGTCGATGCGGAGCTGACCGTGCGTGCCGACGCCATCGCGAGCTCGGTCGAGCGCGGCGCCGACGATGCGTTCGACGTCGAATTGCCCGCCGACGTGACCGCTTATTTTCAGGACGCCCGCGCCCGTCCCTACTACGCGGTGTGGAGCACACAGGGACAGCTCATCGATCGCTCGGATCCGGACTTCGTCGCCCCCGGTCCACCGCGGCCGGGAGCGCGCACCGGCGCCACGGCGCGCGAGATGGTGATTTCCCGGCGCGGGCTCACGGTGCTCGTCGGCCGCGACATCAGCGACGTCTGGGCTGAACTATGGGGCTTGGCCGGCACGATCGTCATGGTCGCGCTCGGCGGCGTCGCGGCATCACTCGCCGGCGCGTGGTTTCTGGCCGGACGGGCGCTCGCGCCGGTCCAACGGATCAACGAGACCGCTCGCCGGATGGCGGATGGGGATCTCGACGCACGCATCGCGATCGAGCGCACCGACACGGAGCTCGGCCAGGTAGCCTCCGCCCTCAACCTCGCGTTCGATCGGCTGCGCGAGTCGATCGAACGCCAGCGCCAGTTCACGGCCGACGCCTCGCACGAGCTGCGCACCCCGGTGACGACCATGATGGCCGAGCTCGAGTGGGCCATGCTGCGCGAGCGGCCGGCCGCCGACTACCAGGAGTCACTCGAGATCTGCCATCGCGCCGGTGCGCGCATGCAGTCGCTGGTGGAAGGACTGCTGACGCTGGCTCGTGCCGACAGCGGCGAGCTGGCAGTCACGCGCGTGAGCGTCCGGCTCGACGTGCTCGTGGACGAGGCCATCGAGCTCGTGCGGCCTCTCGCGCGCCAGCGCGGCGTGACGCTGCGCGCTTCGCTCATGCCGTTGGCGATAGCCGGCAATCCCGATCGCCTCCGCCAGCTGCTCTCGAACCTCCTCTTCAACGCGGTCGCCTACAACCGCGCGCACGGGGTCGTCACGGTTGATCTGAAGCGCGCTAGCGCCACCGGAGAGGTGGATCGCGACGACGCCGCCGTGCTGCGGGTACACGACACTGGCATCGGCATCGACCCCGAAGACCTGCCGCGCGTGTTCGATCGCTTCTACCGTGGAGAGCGTGCTCGCGAGCGCGAGCCGGCCGGTGCCGGCCTCGGCCTCGCGCTCGTCCGGTGGATCGTCACCGCGCACGACGGCACCATCGAGTGCACGAGCGAGCGGGACAGCTTCACCGCCTTCGTGGTACGGCTGCCCCAACACGCCACCGAGCCAGCTCAACTGGATCCGCTCCGCCCTCGCCGCACGATAGGAGGGCCCTCCACACCAGGATCGTCGCGTTGACAAACCAGGCACGCAGAACTAGCTTTCGTGCGTAGTTCGGCGCTCGGAGTTCGAAGAACCGTGAACCCGTGAACCTCTGCAGACCCTGAACGACCAACCCCATGGCCAAGAAACCACCCATCGATCCGCTGAGCGGACCGAAGCTCGCGCTCACCGGCCGGATCGTCACCATGGACGATGGTTTTCGGACGCTCGACCGCGGCACGGTCTACGTCGAACTAGGCGGGATCGTCGCGATTCGGGACGCGGCGCAAGCGCCGCCGGCGGGCTTCGAGACGACTCGCGCGATCGATGTCAGGGGGACGATCTTCCCCGGGCTCATCGAACTGCACAACCACCTGGCCTACAACGCGCTGAGCCTGTGGCACGTCCCGCGGCTCTTCACCAACCGCGGGCAATGGGGTGGCACGCCGGAGTACCAGCGTCTCGTGACCGGCCCGATGAAGGTCCTGGGGCTCACCGAGGACGTGATGCCGTCGCTCGTCCGGTATGTGGAGTGCAAGTGCCTCGTCGGCGGGGTGACGACCAGCCAGGGGATCGAGCTCTTCAGCAATGCCGGTGCCCGCCGCTACTACCGCGGCATCGTCCGCAACGTCGAACAGACCGACGAGCCCGATCTGCCGGAAGCGGTGACGCGGATTGCGGACGTGGACGCCAAGAGTCCCGAGCGTTTCATGGCGCGCCTCAAGAAGCAGACTTGCCTGTCTGCTGCACCTGAGCGAAGGCGTCGACCAGACGGCACGGAAGCACTTCCGCGCGCTGCAGCTGCCCGACGGCGAATGGGCGATTACCCAGGCGCTCGCCGGCATCCACTGCGCCGGCCTGCTGAACGAGGACTTCCGCATCTTCGGCGGCCGCAACGCGTCGATGGTGTGGTCGCCGATGAGCAATCTCCTGCTCTACGGCGCGACGTCACGCGTCAAGTCGGCGCGCGCCAACGGCGTGCGCATCGGCCTGGGGTCCGACTGGGCGGTGTCGGGCAGCAAGAACCTGCTTGGCGAGCTCAAGGTCGCGCGGCTCGCGAGCGACGAGCTGGACGCCGGCTTCACCGATCGCGATCTGGTGGCGATGGCCACGCGCGATGCCGCATCCATCCTCGGCTGGCAGAACGTGCTCGGATCGCTGCGCCCCGGCGCGCGCGCCGACATGATCGTCGCCGACGGCACCACGGGCGATCCCTACGAGGCCCTGGTCCGTGCCGCCGAGACCGACTTGTCCCTCGTGATGATCAACGGCGTCCCGCGCTTCGGCACGACGACGCTCATGACCGCGCTCGGCGCGGGCGGCGAGCGCGTCACCATCGGCGGCCGTCAGCGCATGCTCTTCATGGACCAGGCTTCGGCCGACGAGATCGTAGCCGGCATCTCGCTCGGCCAGGCGAAACGCACGATGACCGATGCCCTGCGCCGGCTGCCGGCGCTCGCGAGCGATCTCGAAAACAGCCGGAGCGGCCCGGCACGAGCCATGGCCGATCGCATCGCCCGCTCGGGACCGCCGATCTGGTTTCTCGCGCTCGACGAGCTCGAATCGACTGGCTCCGAGCTCCGCCACCGGCTGCCCGGCGCGCAAGGCGCCGTCACCGGTCCGCGCCTCGGGACCGCACCAAACGCCCGCGCCGTCCCGCTCTCCCAGCTGGTCGGCCCGATGACACTCGATCCGCTGACGGTCGCCGACGACGACAACTTCCTCGACCGCGTCGAAGCCCAGACCGTGCTTCCCGAGTACGTTCGTAACAACCTGAAGGGAATGTACTAGGCAGGGCTGCTTGCTCCCTGGGGCGGTGTTCACTGTTTTCTTGCTTCTTAACAAGAGGGTAGGAGGTCAGGAGATAGGAAGGATCTTAAAACCTTTGATCTCGACGTCTTGATCTCTTGACCTCCTGAACTCCTGTAACAACTCTTGGCCTCGTGATCTCCTGTACCTACGAAAGTGCTAGCCAGGCGGCTTGCTCCCTGGGCGGTGTTCACTGTTTTCTTGCTTCTTAACAAGAGGGTAGGAGGTCAGGAGACAGGGAGGATCTTAAAACTTTTGATCGCGACGTCTTGATCTCTTGGCCTCCTGAACTCCTGTAACAACTCCTGGCCTCTTGGCCTCCTGTTAACTACGGCAGGGCGTTGCGGAGGAAGCGGATGAAGTTGCCGTGGGCGATCAGTTCGACGTCGGCTTCGCTGTAGCCGCGGGCGGCGAGCAGCGTGGGCAGCTTCGAAAGGTCGGCGATTGTTGCGACGTCGGCGGGGCATTGCTCTCGGCCGAAGCCGCCGTCGAGGTCCGAACCGATGCCGCAGTGTCGTGCGTTACCGGCCAGCTGGCAGATGTAGTCGATGTGGTCGATCAGGCGTTCGAGCGTGACGCCGGCGCTCTCCGGCGTCGACTGGCCGCGCACCCAGCCGGGCACGATCATCCAGGCGTCGAAGGCGGCGCCGATGACGGCGCCGCGGGCGATGAGCTCGCGCAACTGGTCGTCGTTGAACTGGCGGTTGTGGTTGACGATCGTGCGGCAGTTCGAGTGGCTGGCCCACACCGGCCCGCGGAAATGATCGAGCGCATCGCGGAAGCTCTCGTCGCAGAGATGGGTAGCATCGAGGATCATGCCGAGCCGATCCATCTCGCGCACGAGCTCGCGGCCGCGCGCGCCGAGGTCTCCCTGCGCGTTGGTGCCCTGTGCGTAGACGCCAGGCCCGTAGTGGCCAGGGCCCACGGCCCGCAGCCCGTATCCATAGGCGCGTTCCAGGTGACCGATGGTTACGAGCGAGTCGGCGCCCTCGAGGCTGAGGATGTAACCGATCGGGCCATCGCCCCCGCCGGCCACGCGAGTCAGATGCTGGTCGAGCCCGGCCGCGTCCTTTACCTGCACGAGCTCGCCGCGCTCTTCCATGGTGCGGTACCACGCGAGCTGCGCCTGCGTCATCGCCCACGCCTGCTCGGGTGAGTGCCAGCCCGGAAACGGATGCTCGCGCGTCGAGTAGCGCGCAATCTGGGTCGCCACACACAGGCCGACCTTGCCGCGCCGCATCTCCGCGAACGACACCGTGCCCTTGCCCCGATCCGGCCGGTCGGTATGCCCGTGCTCGCGCGCACGGATTTCATCGATGGAGCGCGATAGATCGCGGTTCCATTCGATCGCGTTCATGGCCAGATCAAGGTGGGCATCGACTATCAACATCTGGCGATTCCTGTCACGACGTCCAGTGATCAGATGGCCGCGGGGACCATGGGATCCAGTGGGTTCGGCAGGCTAGCCACCACGCTACGAGAGCCCCAGCAGCAGCACTCCGACCAGCCCCAGAATCGACACGATCGTCTCGAGGACGGTCCACGTGGCGACCGTCTGCGGGCACGCTCATGCCGAAGTACTCCTTCACGAGCCAGAAGCCGCCGTCGTTGACGTGGCTCGCGATGAGCGAGCCGGCGCCGATCGCAACGACCAGCAACTCCTTGTTGGCGCCGGGCATGGCGGCGACGATCGGCGTCATGATCCCCGCTGCCGTGACGCAGGCGACGGTCGCCGATCCGACGGAGACGCGGAGCAGCGCGGCGACGACCCAGCCGAGCACCAGCGGCGAGAGCCGCAGCCCGCTCATCGATTGCGCGATCGCCGTGTCCACGCCGGCCGCATCGAGCACGCGGCCGAAGCCGCCGCCGGCGCCCACGACCAGCAGTACGCCCGCGACCGCAGGAATCGACTCGTCGGCGAAGCGCAGCAGACGCTCGCGATCGAAGCCGCACGCGGTGCCGAACGTGTAGAGCGCGAGGAGCGCCGCCAGCAGCATGGCGACGAGCGGGCTGCCGGCAAAGCCGATCCACTGGCGGAGCGGACCATCGGCGAGCGTGGCCTGGACGAGCGCCGCCAGCAGCATGAGGAGCACCGGCAGCAGAATCGTCAGCAGCGTGATGGCGAGCGACGGCGGACGCGGGGCGGCGACTTCGCCGCTCAGCTGATCGGCGACCGCTCCGGCTTCCACGACCACACGCTGGCTGATGAAACGGCCAAAGAACGGACCGGCAATCAGGGCGACGGGCAGGCCGACGATGAGCGAATAGAAGAGCGTGCGCCCCGTGTCCGCGCTCAACTGCGCGATCGCCGCCAGCGGACCGGGGTGCGGCGGCACGAAGCCGTGCGCCACCGACAAACCGGCGATGAGCGGAATGCCGAGACGAAGCACCGGGGTGCCGGTCTGCCGAATCGCCGTGAAGAGCACCGGCGCGAGCAGCACCAGGCCGACCTGAAAGAACACCGGCAGGCCGATGAGAAAGCCGGACAGGAGCATCGCCCAGTCGAGGCGTTTTTCCCCGAGCGCCGAGACGAGGACGCGCGACACGACGACGGCTCCGCCGGACTCGGCGAGCAGCTTGCCGATGACCGTCCCGAGCCCCACGACCATCGCGATGAAGCCGAGCGTGTCGCCCACGCCCTGCTGAAACGCGCGGGGAATGTCGCCGAGCGGCATGCGCGCGCCGAGCCCGACGAAGAACGCCCCCGCGGCGAGCGCGATGAAGGCGGGGATCCTCACCCAGGTGACGAGGAGCACGACGAGTGCGACGCCTAGCAGCGCGACGAGCAGTAACGGCGTCGGGTCGGCGGGGGGCAAGGTGCGGTGAGCTTACAATGTTTTCGTGGTGATCATGCTCAATCGAACCGGGGTCGCGCTCGCCATGGCTCTGGCCGGCGGGTTGGCCGCGATGGCAACGGTAGCCGCCCGCGCACCGCAAGGCACCGCGCGCCTGGCCGCCGGCGCTGCACGCGGCCCCGACGACCTCGCCCGTCCTCTCTCCCGAGGACGAGATGAAGACCTTCTTCCTGCCGCCCGGCTACCGCGTCGAGCTCGTGGCCGCCGAGCCCATGATCCAGGAGCCGGTGCTGGTCGATTTCGACCCGCAAGGCCGCCTGTGGGTGGTCGAGATGCTTGGCTACATGCAGGACATGGCCGCCACGACCGAGCGCGAGCCGCTCGGACGCATCAGCGTGCTCGAGGACACGAACGCCGATGGGAGGAATGGACAAGAAGACGGTCTTCCTCGACCGGCTGATTCTCCCGCGCGCCCTGAAGGTCCTCGATCGCGGCGTGCTCGTCGCCGAGCCGCCCAACCTCTGGCTCGCGACGGACACGAACGGTGACCTGCGCGCCGACACCAAAGAGCTCGTCACCAACACCTACGGGCGGCTCGAGGCCAATGTCGAGCACAACGCGAACAGCCTGCTCTGGGCCCTCGACAACTGGATGCACACGTCGGAAACCGACGTCTACCTGCGCCTGAAGAAGGGCGCCTTCGAGGTCAGAAAGACGCTCTCGCGCGGCCAGTGGGGCGCGTCGCAGGACGATGCCGGCCGGATTTATCGCAACTCGAACGAGTCGGTGCTGCACGTGGATCTCGTCCCGACGCCGTACTTCGCGCGCAATCCGAACCTGGTGCGAACCCGCGGCAGCTACGAGTCGCTCCGCGGCGAGAACAACGAAGTGAACACGGTGTGGCCGGTCCGGCCGACGCCGGGCGTCAATCGCGGCTACCAGACCGGCGTGCTGCGGCCGGATGGCCGTCTCGCCGCCTTCACCGCCGTCAGCGCGCCAACGGTCTACCGCGGCGACCACCTCCCCTCGGAGCTCCGCGGCAACGTCTTCGTCGTCGATCCTGCCGCCAACCTCGTCAGCCGGATCCTCATCCACGACGACGGCACGAAGCTCGTCGCCAGGAAGGCGTACGAGCACACCGAGTTCCTCACCTCGACCGACGAGCGCTTTCGCCCCGTGTATCTGTCGAACGCACCCGACGGCACGCTCTACATCGTCGACATGTATCACGGCATCATCCAGCATCGTGACTACATCACGGAGTACCTGCGCGATCAGATCCAGTCGCGGAAGCTCGAGGCGCCGCTCGGCCACGGGCGCATCTACCGGATCGTGCATGAGAAGACGAATCGAGCCCTGGCGGCATCGGCGCCGCCGTCGACGCCGGCCCAGCTCGTCGCTCGCCTCTCGCATCCGAACGGATGGTGGCGTGACACGGCGCAGCGGCTGTTGGTCGAACGCGGAGATATGTCGGTCGTCGCCGAGCTGAAGACGCTCGCGGCGTCCGCGCCCGACCACACGACGCGCCTGCATGCGTTGTGGACGCTCGACGGACTGGACAGCCTCGACGCCGGCCTGGTGTCGAAGGCACTCGCCGATCCGGCGCGCGACGTGCGCGTCTCGGCGATTCGGCTGGCCGAGCGGTGGTTGTCCGAACCCGCGAACACGCTTCAATCCGCGGTGCTGAAACTCGAGAACGATTCCGACTGGGCAGTGCGGCGCCAGCTGGCGGCGACGCTCGGGACGCTTCCGAGCGGCAGCCGCGAGACCGCAATCGCTCGTCTACTCGCGCGCCACGGCGACGACCCGATTACCGTCGATGCGGCGCTCAGTGGTGTGGCCGGGAGCGAAGGTGTGCTGCTCGGACTGGTGATGAAGTCCGGCGCGGAAACACCGCAGCTGGCAGCGGCGATTGCGATGACCGCGGCCGCCATCGTCCGTGGCGCGCAGGATAGCCCCGTGCAGGAAGTGTTCTCGCTCCTGGCACAGAACGAGCGGCCACAGTGGCAGCGGTCGGCCCTTATGCGGGGAGCCGAGTCCGCGCTTCTCCCTGCCGCTGGAGCTGGCCGTGGAGGCCGAGGCCGAGGCGCGGGCACCGGTGCTCCAGCCGAAGCCGGCGCGCGTGGCGGCCCGGGTTCGGCGCCAGCATTCCCGCGTTCGCCGGCCGAACCCAGGAACCCGGCCGGCGTGACCGCGATGCCGCTTCGCAGCGAACCGGCGCTCGTGTCGGTCGCGCGCGAAGCCGGCGACCTCGGGCAGCGGGCAACTGCCCTTCTGGCGCGCCTCACGTGGCCGGGCAAGCCAAACGCCGCGCCGGCCGCCACCCCTCTCACCGCCGAAGAACAGCAGCGGTTCGCCGCCGGGCGCGAGGTCTACCAGACGCTCTGCGTCGCATGCCATCAACCCGACGGCCGCGGCCGCGAGCAGCTCGCCCCGCCGCTCGTGGGCTCGGACCTCGCCCTCGGTCCCGCCGGCATCGCCGCCCGCATCGTCCTCGGCGGCAAGGAAGGACCAACCGGACTGATGCCACCGCTCGGCGCGTCATTGACCGACGAGCAGGTCGCCGCGGCGCTGACCTACGTCCGGCGCGAGTGGGGCCACACGGCGTCGGCCGTCAACCCGACCACGGTCAAAGACGTCCGCGCGCAGTCAACCGGCCGCACGCGCCCGTGGACGGCGGAGGAACTGGCGCGGGTGCGCCAGTAACATTCACCGCAGCGCCTGCTTCACCGCCGCGTCCGCCAGCGGCCCCATGATCGCGTAGCCCGCGTTGTTCGGGTGCAGGTCGTCGCCGCTGAGCTCTTCCTTCAGGTGCCCGGTCGCATCGACCATCGCCGAGAAGTAGTCGAGATAGACGTGCTTGTGCGCCGCGGCGTACGTCTTCATCCAGTCGTTGATCGCGCGGATGCGGGCCATCGGCCGCTGAACCGTCTGTGGCACGCCGTTCGGCGGCGTGTGATACGCGCTGACCGGGAGAATGCTCGAAAAGACGACGCGGACGCCGTTGGCCGTGCCGATTTCGGCCATCGACATGAGATTCGCCTGAATCTCTTCGTTGGTCATCGGGCCGGTGTTCTCGGCGATGTCGTTGGTGCCCGCCAGGATGACGACGACTTTGGCCTTGAGATCGACGACCTCGGGACGGAAGCGGATGAGCATCTGCGGCGTGGTCTGCCCGCTGATGCCGCGCCCGACATACCCCTTGCCGGCGAAGAACGACTCCACCCGGCGCGGCCAGGCATCGGTGATCGAGTCGCCCATGAACACGACCCTCGACTCGCCTGCGACGGGTGCCGCGAGCGTGCGGTTCTGCTCGCGGTAGCGTCCGAGCGCGGGCCAGTCGCGCATGCGCGCGTCGTTTCTTCCCAGGTTGACGAGCGCCGTTGCCAGCTCCGGACAACTCGGCACGGGCGGCGGGGCCGGCGCCGGACCGGCACCGGTTGTTGTGCCGTCAACGCCAACCCGACCAGCGGAACCATCAAGAGGGCAGCTTTCAGTCGCATCTGCTTCATCCTTTCGATTCAGGGATCTGGGATCAGGGATCGGGGATCACGGCAAGCCTCGCGTTAAGGCCCTGCCGATCCCAGATCCCTGATCCCTGGCAAGCCCGACACTATCCACGCGCGAAACCAGGTCTGGAACTCACGGATTTGCTCCCGCCGCGCGGCGGTCAGCGGCAAGGGCAGCGGCCCCGTCGGTAACCCGCGGGCCTCGAGCGCGATCCGGATCCCCCACGGAGTCGGGAACACGCTCAGCCGGGCGATGAGCTCGTCGAGCAGGACTTGCAGCCTCGCAGCATCGTCGAGGCGTCCGTCTCGATGACTGCGCACGATCGCCACCAGCAGCTCGGGGCAGCAGCCAGCGACGCCCGAGATGCCGCCGTCCCACCCGGCCTGCAGGCCGGCGCGCAGCAGGCGATCGTCTCCGACCAGCAGCGTCGCCGCACCATCCGCGCGCGCGTCGGCAAAGGTCTTCAGATTCTCCTCCCGCCCACTGCTGTCCTTGATCCCGACGATGAACTCCTCGTCGCGCATCAGTGCGAGCACGGTCGAAGGCGCGAGTCCGTTGGTGAAGTCGGGCAGGTCGTAGAGCAGGCACGGCGCCTTGAGTGCGCGGCTGACGTGGGCGGCAAAGGCCTGCAGGTCCTCCTGCTGGTAGCGGAAGAACATCGGCATCGACAGCAGCAGCCCACGGCTGCCGGCCGCCACCGCGGCCTCGCCGAGCGCGATCGCGCGCCGCATGGACGAGGCACCGATGCCAACGAGCAACCCGCGATCGCGCGGCAGCCGGTCCGCGGCCCGACGAATGACGGCGGTACGCTCAGCCGTTTCGAAATGCGGGTACTCCCCCGTCGCACCGCCGATGCAAATGCCATCGACGCCCGCGGCGACCAGAAACTCCACCAGGCGGTCGAACCCCGCCTCGTCGAAGCGCCCATCGTCATGAATCGGCGTAGCAACCGCCGCAAAAAGACCTGTCATTGGTGATTCATCGGTTCAACGTGATCCGGGATCAGGGATCAGGGATCAGGCACAACATTCGAACGCTGACTCAGAGTCTTGAATCCCTGATCCCTGATCCCCTGATCCCTGATCGACCTGAATTCTAGCCGACGAGTTCGCCCTGCATCCGGGCCACGTCGCGTTTGACGAAGAAGAGTATCGCGACCAGCAACAGCGCGCCTGCGGCGAGATAGACGATGGACGCCAGTGCGATGGCCAGGCTCAGGCTCTCGCGCGCGGCGATGATGCCGATGACGAGCGGCGCGCTGCCACCGCCGGCGAGCCATCCGAACGCGTTCATGAATCCGGCGGCGGTGCCGCGCGCCTCCGGGCGGACGACCTCGAAGACCGACGCGAAGATGTTGGCGTCGTAGAGCCCCTTGAAGAGGCCCCAGAAGGTCAGCGCCACCATCACGGTCCCGACTGACGGCGTCAGGCCGCAGAGCGCGACGAACGGCGCGCCGCCGAGGACGCCGATCATCTGGACGGCGAGGCGGCCGCGCGGCGAACGGCGGCGCCAGGTATCGGCCAGCCAGCCACCGAGCGGGGCGCCGGCCATACTGGCGAGCTGGACGAAGACCGTGGCGGTCAGCCCCGCCATCGCCAGGCTCATCTGGAACTTGTCGAAGAGGAACTTCGGCATCCACGACAGCAGGACGACCGCGACGAAGTTCGCGCACATGAACGCGCCCATCAGGCACATCAGCGTCGGCGTGCGCGCCGACGAGGCGCAGGAACTGGCCGAACGTCAGCCTGACCGGCACCACGGCCGGCGCATCGCTGGCGCCAAGGTCGGCGAGCTCCGCCTGCGCCGCGGCGCGGCTCGACGAGGAGCCAGTTGAGCGCGATGCCGAGCAGGATGCCGAGGCCGCCAAAGACGATGAACGACAGGCGCCAGCCGTAATGCTGGCCGATGAGGCCGGCAAAGAACCCGCCGCCGATCGTTCCGACGTAGACGCTCGTCTGGTGCAGCCCCATGGCGCGCGACCGGGTGGCGCGGCCGTGGTAGTCGCTGAGCAGCGACATCGATGCCGGAAAGTAGAACGTCTCGCCGAGGCCCTCGGCGGCGCGGAAGAAAAAGAGGTGCCGGAAATTCGTGCGAGAGGGCCGTCGCGGCGCAGATGATGCTCCACACGTGGAGGCCGCCGATGATGGCCGTCTTGCGCGTGACGCGATCGACGACCATGCCGGCGATGGGAGCCATCAGCCCGTAGACCCAGGCGAAGGCCGAGCCGAGGAGGCCCAGCTCGACCGGCGTCAGGTTCATCTCGCGCTCGAGGAGCGGAAAGACGGAGAAAATCGCCTGCCGGTCGGCGTAGTTGCAGACGCAGATCGTCCAGAGCATGAGGACGACCCACCATTTGTAGCGGGCACTGACGGGCGCACAGGCAGGAGAGCTTACCTCGACCCGGGGTCAGACCGGGGTCAGACCGGGGTCAGAGCCGGGGTCAGGACCCCGTCCTCAGTCGGCTACAATGCGCGCGATCATGAGAATCACCCTCGCCGCTGCCCTGGCCGTGCTGCTCGCCTCTGCGCCCCAGGACGAGTCCGGCTTCGTACCGCTCTTCAACGGGCGGGACCTGTCCGGCTGGGTGAACGTCAACTGCGCCCCCACCACGTGGACCGTGCGCTTCGACATGATTTACAGCACCGGCAAGCCGATCTGCGAGCTGCGCACCGCCCGCATGTTCGAGAACTTCATCCTCGAGCTCGAATACCAGCACCTCGACGCCCAGGGCAACGCCGGCGTCTTCATCTGGGGCGACGCGCTGACGGCGCCGGGCCAGCCCTTCGTGCGCGCGATCGAAGTCCAGATCCTCGACGGCCGCAACACCGACAACTACACGAGCCACGGCGATGTCTTCGCGATCCACGGCGCACGCATGACGCCCGACCGGCCGCATCCGGGCGGGTGGATGCGCAGCCTCCCGAGCGAACGTCGCGCCCGCCCAGCCGGCGAGTGGAATCACTACCGCATCACCGCACAGAACGGCACCATCAAGCTGGCCGTCAACGGCAAGGAGGTCTCGGGCGGGTACGACATCTCGCCGAGGAAGGGCTATATCCACCTCGAATCCGAGGGCGGCCGCGTGCTCTATCGCAACCTGCGGGTGAAGGAGCTGCCCGCAGCCGACTCGCTCGCACCCGAGCAGATCGCGCAGGCCGACGAGCGGCTTCGTCCCGCTCTACACGGGCGTCGACTTCAGCGGCTGGCAGTACCGTAAGGCCACGAGGGCCACTGGGAGGCGAAGGACTGGACGATCGCGTACGACGGCGGCGAGCGAGGCTCGAGCCCGAACGCTCAGGAGCGAGAAGATGTTCGGCGACGCCGAGATCATCGCCGACTGGCGCTGGACGAACACGCGCGATGCCAGGACGCTGCCGATTGGCTCGACGGCGTCCGCGCTTGCCCGCCGAGACGCAAGCCACAATCGCTCGCGCGCTCGCGACGAACCCGATTGCGTCATCGAGCAACGGCTGGCGGCGCGCGCTCGCTGACCCGGCGGAGTGGACGCCTGTCGCTCGTCATCGACCGGCAGACGGTGTTCGAAAACCTGGCCGTCGGCCCCGCTCGGCGGTCGCGGCAGCCTCGTGCTCCAGCCTCAGGAAGGCGCCGGCGAAATCGCCAACCTCTTCGTCAAGATTCGCATTGCCTTGACGACCACCTTGCGCACGACGCCCGGCTCCCCCGCCACGTGGCACGGCGAGTGGACATCCTCTGGGCCGAAGATCGCGAACATGCCGGCACGGATGGTGACGAACTCGCTGCCGGGCTCGAAGAACGCGACGTCGCGCGCGACATCATAGGCCTCGCGCTCCCGCATCTGCACCAGGCTCGCGACGCCCATCCGCTCGGCGCCAGTCACCACGAACTGCACGTCGATGTATCGGCGGTGCGCCTCCCACACGCACTGGTCCGCCGGGCGCGTCGTGTACTCCTGCACCAGCGCGAACAGATCGTCGCCGTCCAAGTCGTGCCGTCCGAGCGCCACCGTGCGCATGTCGGTCGCGCGCAGGTACTCGAGCGCACGGGCCAGGCGGGAAGGCAGCTGATAGAGCGGCGTGGGATTCGCGAGCCGATCGATGATCATCGGCTGGAACTCAGAGCGGGATGTTGCCGTGCTTCTTCGGCGGATTCTTGTCGCGCTTGGTCTCGAGCCGCGCCAGCGCGTCGATGAGCTTGGCGCGGGTCTGACGCGGGCGGATCACTTCGTCGACGAACCCGCGTGAGGCCGCGACGTACGGATTCGCGAACTTCTCGCGGAACTCCTCCACCCGCTTCGCGCGCTGCGCGGCCGGATCCGCCGCCGCCTCGATCTCGCGCTTGTAGAGGATGTTGACGGCGCCCTCAGGCCCCATCACCGCGATCTCGGCCGTCGGCCACGCAAAGTTGACGTCGGTGCGGATGTGCTTGCTGGACATCACGCAATAGGCGCCGCCATACGCCTTGCGCGTGATGACCGTCACCTTCGGCACCGTCGCCTCGGCGTACGCGAACAGCAGCTTGGCGCCATGGCGGATGATGCCGCCGTACTCCTGCCGCGTGCCGGGCAGGAATCCCGGAACGTCCTCGAACGTCACGAGCGGGATGTTGAACGCGTCACAGAACCGCACGAAGCGCGCCGCCTTGACCGAGGCATCGATGTCGAGCGTCCCGGCGAGATGCGCCGGCTGGTTCGCGACGATCCCGACGCTCTTGCCCCCGAGCCGCGCCAGCCCGACGATGATGTTCTTCGCGTAATCCCGGTGCACCTCGAGAAACGCGCCCTCGTCGGCCACCGCGTGCACCAGATCGTGCATGTCGTACGGCTGATTGGGCGACGCGGGCACGAGGCGGTCGAGCGCCTCGTCCTCGCGGTCGACGCGGTCGCTCGTGGCGCGGCGCGGCGGTCCGTCCAGGTTGTTGCTGGGAAGATAGCCGAGCAGCTCGCGGATCAGCTGCAGGCATTCGCGATCGTCGGGCACCGAGAAATGCGCGACGCCGCTCGTCTCGTTGTGCGTCTTGGCGCCGCCGAGCTCTTCCTTCGTCACTTCCTCGTGCGTGACCGTCCGCAGCACGTCAGGCCCGGTGACGAACATGTAGCTCGTGCCCTCGACCATGATGTTGAAGTCGGTGATCGCGGGCGAGTACACGGCGCCGCCGGCGCACGGGCCCATGATCGCGGAGATCTGCGGGATGACGCCGGACGCCAGCGTGTTTCTGAGGAAGATGTCGGCGTAGCCGCCGAGCGAGAGCACGCCTTCCTGGATGCGCGCGCCGCCGGAATCGTTGAGCCCGACGACCGGCGCGCCCATCTTCATCGCCAGATCCATGATCTTGACGATCTTGGCGGCGTTGGTTTCCGAGAGCGACCCGCCGAAGACAGTGAAGTCCTGCGCGAAGGCGTAGACCGTGCGGCCCTCGACCCGGCCGGCTCCCGCGACGACGCCGTCGCCAGGCACGATCTGCTCCTCCATGCCGAAGTCGAGGCAGCGGTGGGTGACGAGCTTGTCGACCTCGTCGAAGGAGCCCGGGATCGAACAGGAGATCGATCCGCTCGCGCGCCGAGAGCTTGCCGGCGTCGTGCTGCCGTTGCAGCCAATCGTCGCCGCCGCCGCGTTCGGCGCGGCGCTCGAGGTCTGCGAGATGCTCGAGTGGGTTCATGAAGGCCGCTGCTACGCCTTCACGCTCTGCGCCTTCTCCCAGTCCTTCAGGAACTTCTCGAGCCCGATGTCGGTGAGGGGATGCTTGAACATCGCCTCGATGACGGCCGCCGGACAGGTGCAGATGTCGGCACCGAGGCGCGCGGCCTCGACGATGTGGATCGGCCCGCGGGTCGAGGCGACCAGCACTTCGGTCTTGAAGTCGTAGTTCTCGTAGATTTCGACAATCTCGCTGATGAGATTCATCCCCGACGTGGCGATGTCGTCGAGGCGGCCGACGAACGGACTGATGTAGGTCGCGCCGACCTTGGCGGCAATCAGCGCCTGCGTCGGCGAGAAGCACAGCGTGACGTTGACGCGCTTGCCCTCCGACGAGAGCGTCTTGCACGCCTTGACGCCGTCCTTCGTGAACGGCACCTTCACCACGATGTGCGGGTCGATGCCGGCAAGGTCGCGGCCCTCGCGGATCATGCCCTCGTAGTCGGTCGCGACGACCTCGGCGCTCGTCGGGCCCTGCACGATCTGACAGATCTTCTTGAGGATCTCGCCGGTAGTCGCCCGGCTCCTTGGCCAGCAGCGACGGGTTGGTCGTGATCCCGTCGATGATGCCGAGCGGCACGAGGCTCTCGATTTCCTTGAGGTTGCCCGAGTCGATAAATAGCTTCATGACCTGATCCTGACTGGTAGAACTGGGTTGGTTGTCTCGCCCGCTCCCGCGAGCCTGATCGTAACCGAATCGCCCGGCCTGGGCATCTCTACCTTCCCAGGCATCTTCTCACTGGGCCTGGGGCGCGCGGGCGGTCACTTCTTCACGCGCCGACGGCGGGCTCTGGTTCCGGGGCGCCGCGCCATCCACGGCGACCACCACGTAGACGTATCGGTACTCCGGGCTTGACCGTCGCGTCGCGGTAGCTGGCATCCTTGATCGGCTGCGGCGTGAGCGGCTGCAGTGTGTCACCCGGCACTTCGCCGCGCAGGACGAGATAGCCGTCGAGGTCGGCCTCGGCATTCTGATCCCACACCAGGCTGACGGCGCCGTCCTCGGCCACCGTCCGCAGGCCCTTCGGCGCCGCGGGCGGAAACTTGTCGAGCGGCGTCAGGCACGCGGGCGCCGACGTCGGACTCTCGAGCGTGACGTTCTGCAGCGTCTGCACCGTCCGCACGACAAAACACAGCTCCTTGCCGTACTCGACGTTCCCAATCTCAAACTTGGGCTCCGCGAGCGGTGACGGATTGAGTACCGTCGTCGTGTCCTCGCGGCGGTAGACGTTGAACGCGAGCGGCGGCATCCCCGCTTCGGCGACCGGCGGCGTCCAATCCACGACGACGGCCTTCTCGGTCGGCATCTGCGCGGCGACGGCCGACGGCGGCGCCACCGCGCCGACGAGCGGCACGACGACGCGCGTCGACGGTGGACCCGGGCGATTCGATCGCGACAGCCCGCGAATCGCGTAGATGCGCGTGGGATAGGGCGAGCCGACCGGCGCAGCGGCGCGGCTGGGCCGCAGCCGCAGCCGGCTTGACCGCTTCGCCCTCCGGCTTCGGTGCGGTCACTTCCGGCTTCGGCGCGACAACGTCAGGCTTCTGCCCGGCGGCATCGGGCTTCGCCGCCGGATCCGGCTTCTGCCCTTCTGCCGCGGGAGGCTGGCCGGGAGCATCCGGCTTCACCGCGCCGGCCTCTGGCTTCACGACCAGGACCACCGGCTTCATCTTCTCGGCCGTCAGCTGATCGACAAACGTCACGCGCTCGCCCGGAGCCGGGCGCTTCTCGCCCGGCGCGGGCGCCTCGCCTTCGACCGGCGGCGGCCGCACGGCGATCGTCCCGACGACGCGCGGCGTCGTCAGCAGGTCGCGGTTCGGCGGAGTGACGGCGCCGGCCGCGACGGTGACGGCGTAGATCTCGACCTTCGCCAGATCGATCGCCTCGGGTCCGTTGGCGTTCACGGTCGGCAGCAGAAAGTGCAGCTCGACGTCGTCGCCGCTGCGGCGGGCCGTGAGCTCGCCAACCGGCGCCGGCACGAGACGCAGTGGAACCAGCGGTGGCCCCTTCTTGCCGCATCCGGCCAGGGTCGCCAGCAGGAGAACGATCGCGACGGATTTTGCGGTGTCCGGAACCTTCACAGGACGTAGCGGGAAAGGTCTTCGTTGCGGACGATGTCGGCGAGCATGCGGTCGACGTAGGCCTCGTCGATGGTGACGGTCTTCTCGGTCATGTCGGGCGCCTCGAACGATACCTCGTCGAGCAGCTTCTCCATCACGGTGTGCAGGCGGCGCGCGCCGATGTTCTCGGTGCGATCGTTGACGAGCGCGGCAAAGTCGGCGATGCGGCCAACCGCGTCGGCGGTGAAGCGGACCGCCAGGCCCTCGGTGGAGAGAAGCGCGGTGTACTGCTTGACGAGCGCGCTCTTGGGCTCGGTCAGGATGCGTACGAAGTCCTCGCGCCCGAGCGCTTCGAGCTCGACGCGGATCGGAAAGCGGCCCTGCAGCTCCGGGATGAGGTCCGAGGGCTTCGAGACGTGGAAGGCGCCGGCGGCGATGAAGAGGATGTGATCGGTCTTCACCATGCCGTACTTGGTGTTGACGGTCGTGCCCTCGACGATCGGCAGGATGTCGCGTTGCACGCCTTCGCGGCTGACGTCCGGACCGTGCGCCCCCTCGCGCCCCGCGACCTTGTCGATCTCGTCGATGAAGATGATCCCGGACTGCTGCACGCGCTCGACCGCGGCGCGCGCGACGGTGTCCATGTCGACGAGCTTCTGCTCTTCTTCCTGCGCCAGCGCCTGGAGGGCGTCCGGCACGGCGAGCTTGCGCTTCCGGGTCCGCCCCTGGAAGAGTCCCGGGAGCATGTCCTTGACGTTGATGTCCACTTCCTCGACCGAGGAACCGGCGATGATCTCGAAGGACGGAAAGCTCTTCTCGCGCACGTCGATCTCGACCTGCTTCTGGTCGAGGCGGCCGTCGCGCAGCTGCTCGCGCAGCTTTTCGCGGGTGCGGTTCGCCTGTTCGCGAATGCTCGCCGCCTGCTCGTCGAAGTCGGGCCGCGGCGGCAGGGGCGGCAGCAACAGATCGAGCACGCGCTCTTCGGCGGCCTGGCGCGCCTTCTCACGCACCTCGGCGACGCGTTCCTCGCGGATCATGTCAACCGCGAGCTCGGTCAGATCGCGCACCATCGATTCGACGTCGCGGCCGACGTAGCCCACTTCGGTGTACTTCGACGCTTCGACTTTGATGAAGGGCGACTGCGCGAGCTTGGCGAGCCGGCGCGCGATCTCGGTCTTGCCGACGCCGGTCGGACCGATCATCAGGATGTTCTTCGGCGCGATGTCCTCGGCCAGCTCGGGCGAGAGCTTCTGGCGCCGCGTGCGGTTGCGGAGCGCAATGGCGACGGCGCGCTTGGCGCGCGCCTGGCCGACGACGTATTTGTCGAGCTCGGCGACGATCTGACGAGGCGTCAGTGCTTCCACGGTCGTGGTCGTTGATTCCGGCAGATATATGGGCATGTCCTCGACTAGAGCGTTTCGACCGTGATCTTGTCGTTCGAGTAGATGCAGATGCTCGCCGCGATGAGCATCGCCTCCTCGGCGATCCGCTGCGCGGGAATGTCGGTGTGGCGCGCCAGCGCTTTCGCGGCCGCCATCGCATACGCCCCACCCGATCCTATCGCGATGATGCCATCGTCGGGCTCGATGAGGTCGCCCGTGCCCGAGAGGAGATACGTGGCTTTCGCGTCCATGACGATGAGCATCGCCTCGAGGCGGCGCAGGAGGCGGTCGGTTCGCCAGTCCTTCGCCAACTCGACGGCCGAGCGCTCGAGGTTGCCGCGATACTGTTCGAGCTTGGCCTCGAAGCGCGAGAACAGGGCAAACGAGTCCGCCGCCGAGCCGGCAAACCCAGCCAGAATCCGGTCGTTATAGAGCCGCCGAATCTTGCGCGCGTTCTGTTTGACGACCGTATTGCCGAACGTGACCTGACCGTCGCTGGCCATGACCGTTTCGTCGCGATGACGGATGGCCAGGACCGTAGTGGCGTGGAACATAGCAGTGATTTCGAGTCTATCAGACGGGGGGGCTGGCTCGCGGCTCTAGGGCTCAAGGCTCTGGCGAGACCATCGGGTCAGCTACTCGAACGGTTTTGGCTAGAGCCTAGAGCCTAGAGCCCTGAGCCCGCTCTTGAGCCGACCCCTTCCAGTGACGGGCCTGCCCCCTGAATAGGACACCCCTCCCGGCACTGATGGGCGTAGAATGGCGGAACAGGCCGCATTCCGGCTTGGCGGCTCGTGGCAGGCCTGTTGCGAGACAGAAGTTCAGAGTTCCGTCCGCACAAACGTCTCGGAGGCGTCATGACTCGCCAGAGATTCGTCACCTACGCTATTACGTTCGCCGTCGCCGGATTGCCGCTCTCGGGCGTGGCGTCGGCACAGGACCGGACGTCAAACGGGAATACGACTGGGTCGGCCGTCCCCCGCGGGGATGGTGGCGGCGGCGGCTCCGCCGCTCCCCGTGGCGGCGATGGCGGCGGCGGGTCGAGCGGCGGCAGCAGCGGCGGCAGCAGCAGCAGCGGATCGAGTGGGGATGTCGGAGGCATGAGCTCCGGTTGGTCGTCGCCCTCGTCGACGTCCAATTCAGCGCCGGCGACGTGGTCAGGGTATTCCCCTCCCCGGCGCTCGAGCGATCAGGCAACGCGGTCGCGCGGCGGCGAGAGCAGCACTGGGTCGGCTACACCGCGGGGTGGATCCTCCACGCGCAGCGGTGGCGACTCCTCGACGCGCAGCGGTGGCACATCAGGCCGCACAGCTTCGTCGGGCTCAAACGATTCCAGCCCCACGCGCCGCGCCGTACCGGTCTACAGCCGGCCGCGCGACGGCCGGCCGGTGACCGGTGAGGTCGCCGAGCGCGGCACAGTGCCGGGCGGCGGCGGTGGCGGCAACTACCCGTCCTATCCGTACTACCCGGTCACTATCCTTGGGGCTTCTGGGGCCCTGGCTACGGCTTCGGCCTCGGGTATCTCTATTACGACCCGTGGTTCGGTGGTGGTTACGGGTACGGGGATCCTGTACGGCGGGGGCGGCGGCGGTTACTCGGTCAGCGACGGTTATCGCGACAGCGGGTCGCTGCGCCTGAAGATCAATCCAAAGCAGGCCCAGATCTTCGTCGATGGTTACTTTGTCGGCATCGTCGACAGCTACGACGGTTCGTTCCAGAAGCTCGGGCTCGACGGCGGCGGTCACAAGATCGAGCTGAAAGCCGACGGCTACGAAACGCTGGAGTTCGAAGTGCTGATCACGCCCGGCGAGACGGTTACCTACAAAGGCGAGATGAAGCGCATTCAGTAATGTCAGTCCGCCGGTCGCGTAGACTGTCGCGACCCGGTATGCTCTCTTTCGTCGCAGGACTCTCAGGCCTCTACGATGTCATCGTAGGGGCCTTTCTCTTGTTGGCCGCCGACTCGCTGGCATCCCTCTTCGGCGTCCCGCCGGCGACACCTCGCATCTTCTCGGACCTCAACGGGCTCTTCCTGATCGCCGTCGGAGCGGGGTACTACTTCCCGTGGCGGGATCCGGATCGCTATCGAGGGTATCTCTGGATCATGGGGCCGATGCTCAAGGGCGCCGGCGCCATCGCGTTCCTGCTGGACTACGCCTTCCGAGGATCACCGGCGTCGTTTCTGCTCTTCGCCGCCTCTGACGGAGCGCTGGCGCTGCTGACGCTCTGGGCGCTGCTCCGCCGACAGCCATAACATCCGGCTGATACACGCACGAGCGTCCGATCTCAGTCTGACCCTGGTCTGCGACCGGTCTGACCCCGGTCCGACCCCGGTCTGACCCGGTCTGACCCCGGTCTGACCCCCTACGCCTGTCGGCGGCTGAAGAAGAAGTAGAGCGGAACGCCCAGCGCGATGATGAGGATGCCGGCGGCGGCTGGGCCCCATGGCGCGCCGGTCTGCATCGGGACGACGAGATCCGCCCAGAGGGCGTTGAGGACAATCGCGAGGCTGGCGGTCGCGAAGATCGCGGGCGCGACCGGATAACCCCAGGCGCGGAATGGCCGCGGCGCATCGGGCTCGCGCTGACGGAGCACGAAGAGCGAGACGACCGCGATGCCCGAGAACAGCACGACGGCAAAGCCGGTGTAGGTCGTGAGCGCGTTGGCGCCGCCGGAGAGCACGAGTAGTCCGCTCCAGACGGCCTGGGCAACGATTGACGCGGCCGGGGTCTGGTACTTCGGATGCACGCGTGCGGCCCCGCGGAAGAACAGTCCATCGCGCGCCATCGCGTAGTAGACGCGCGGGCCGGCAAACGTCATCGCGCTGATGCTCGCCGCGATGCTGATGATCGAGACGATCCCCATGACATCGCCGGCGCGAATGCCCAGCAATCGATCGGCCACAACGTCGAGAACACTGCCCCGGACCTGCGCGAGCTCGTTGACCGGCAGCACGTAGAGGAACAACAGGTTCAACAGAAAGTAGATCGCGACGACGGCCAGCGTGCCGAGCGCGAGCGCCCGCGGGACGTTACGCCCCGGCTCGTGAATCTCCTCGGCCACATAGGCCGCAGCGTTCCAGCCCGAGTAGGTGAACATCACCGGGATGAGGGCCAGCAGCCACGCCCCGGCGGCCACAGGCGCAGCTCCCTGCACCAGGTTCGACCCCGACCCGGCGCCGAGCGTCAGCCCGAGCGCGATGAAGATGAGGAGCGCCGACACTTTCAGCCCGGCAAGCACGTTCATCACGAAGCGCCCCGGTCCGACGCCGCGAATATGGACCCAGGCCATCAGGCCGATGGCGGCGAGCGCGACGATGGCCTGGCGCGAGATCGTCAGGGGCACGAACGGAACGGGGATAACGAGGAGCGGCGTCGCGTCACTCGCCGCGGGCACGAAGCGCCCGACGTAGAAGGCGAGGACGACAGCGCTCGCCGCGGTGGCACCCGAAAAGCCGGCGACAAACGACGTCCAGCCGGTCAGGAACGCGGCGAGACGGCCGAACGCCGCGCGCAGGTACACATACTCGCCACCGGCGCGCGGCCGCAGCGCGGCGAGCTCGGCATACGCCATCGCGCCGGCAAACGCGAGCAGGCCGCCGGCGACCCAGGTCGCGAGGAAGAGCCAAGGATTCTGCACGCTGGCCGCGACCTGCGGCGGCGTGAACAGGATCCCGCCGCCGATCACGTTCGAGACGATGATCGCCGCGGCATCGTACGGTCCGAGACGTCGAGCGAGCGTCTGGGTCTCGGCAGGCGGAGTCGCGGGTCGGCGGACGGCGGTTTGTGTGTGCGCCACGGGTTCTCGTCTGTCTGATGAGTGGCAGGCCGAATGGCTAAGGAACGAAGCTGGCGCTACTTCGTCAGCACGACGCGGGGAATATCGAAAGTCAGCAGCTCAACCCACTTGGTCGAGCTCTCCTTGGCGAAGACCCGCGCGCGCATGTCTCTGAAATGGCTGTTCTGGAGCATCTCGGCCCGCGTCTGTGGCGGGTCGCCCGTGACACCCGTGGGTGAACGCACCGGCAAGATCGCCGTCTGAGTGCCCTCCGCGAACTCGACCGTCTGCAGGAACACTTCGTCGGCCTCCTCTTCACCGTCCAGTCCGGGCTTGGAGGGGTCGACAATCTTCTTGAAGTGGATGTTCAGCGAGAGCGAGCGGAGCCGTACGTTGGCGGGCTTGCGGATGCGGAAGGAGACGCTCGGTACCAGCTTGTTCTTGCCGTCGACGATGCCGGCATCGAACCAGCCGGCGGAGACGTCGGTGACCTCGAGCGTCTGCTTGAAATCGACGGCCTCGCTGCACGAGCTGGCGGCGGCAAGTGCCAGCGGCAAGAGGACGATCGCGACCAGCCTTCCTGCCCTGCCCCGCCCGGCCCGAAGGCGAACCTGAACCGACATGCGGGGATTGTAGATCAGAACACGCGGGCTTCGACCTTGACCCGCTGGCGAATCTCCTCCCGCTTGGTCGGGTCGGCGTGATAGATCGACAGGTCGCTTCCCTTGACGCGCAGGACGATCGTGATGAGGTCGGACAGGCCCGGCTGCGGCATCGGACCTTCGCTCGCGCGCGCGGCAACCGTCAGCCACTCCTCGGGCCCGAGGTCCATCTGCACGCTGTAGCCGAGCATGGCTTCGACGAGCGCGCTCTTCACGGCGTTGGAATAGAGGGCGTCGGGATCGGGCAGCGTGGCGGTGGCGGCGCCGACCTGGCCGGGAGCCGGAGCGGGCTGTCCCTGTGGACCGCGCGCCGGCATCGCGGGGCCAACGGTCTTGGTGACTTGCTGCAACGCCATCTGCGCCTGCTGCCGGTTGGGGCCGTCGGGCAGCGTGTCGAGCGCCGCGCGGAGGGAGTCGAGTGCGTTCCCGACCTGCCGGTCGCGCTGCACGTTCATCATCGACCAGATCACGCTCTGGTTCATGTCGGGAATCTCGACGTCGAAGAACACCCCGTAGCCGTCGAGCAGGAAGCCTCGTGCGCGGGGCACGCCGGTCAGGACCGTGACCCCCGCCGGCTCGAAGCGCTGCATCTCCTTGCTGACCTCTTCGGCACCGAGCCGGACGGCCTGGACGAGGACGCCCTCGATCAACCGAATCTCGTTTCGCCGGCGCTGCTCGTCGCGCGATCGTGCCGCTGGCTGTGCCTGCGCGAGTGCTGGCACCGCCATGGCCACGACGACCGCAAGTAGTAGTCCCTTTTTCACGATCACACCTCGCCTCAAGCTTGTGTTCGGCTCCGAAGGCTTCAGTCGTCTTAACGCTGCAGCCCGACGCGCATGAAATGGTCCTCGAGGGCCCGCTGCTTCTGAGCCGTATCGAAGATGGTGGCCTGCTGCTGACGGAAGGCCGTCAGCAATCGATCGAAGTCGGTCTGGCGGGCCGCCGCGGTATCTCGACTCACCTGAAGGATCTGACGCGCGAGGACGCCCTGTTGGCGGAACTCGCTGTCGCTCACCGCCTGACGCACGAGGCGAACGATCTCGGCGTCGGACATCCGGGTGACGGTCACTGGCGTCAAGGTCGCGGCCTGACGCGCGGCCAGGCGTTCCTCGAGCTCAGCCATGCGCGCCTCGACGCGCTGCAGTTCGGAGATCGACGCGCCAGCCGCGAGCACCGGCACCGCGCCGGCCGTCGCGCCACGATTCCAGCCGGTGCTGACGACGACGCCGTCGGCCCCGAACTTCACCTGCACGTTGGCGATCGCCGCCGACACCGCCACGACGAGGAGCGCCGCCGCGGCCAGACCCCAGGCCGGTGACACACGCCACCAGCGCGACGGCGACGCGACCGGCGTCGCGTTGCGCACCACCTGAAAGCCGAGGTCGGGCTCCGGCGGCGCCCAGGACGTCAGGTGCGTGCGCGTGCCGCGGAGGCCCGTGACCTCCTCACGACAGTTGGCGCACGTCGCCAGATGCCGGTCGAACGATTGCCGATCGGAAACCGGCAGTTCGTCGTAGAGATACGCGAGAAGTAGTTCCGTGTCGCACATTGCTATGGTCTCTTCCTGGCTATGGTCTCTTCCTGAGCCGAGTGTTCCAGAAGTTCATCGATCGTTGCGGTCAATTCCGTATGGCCCGTGTTGTCCCGGGCCTGATTTATCAGTGCCGTCCGTCTGTCAATTCGTCGACCCGATGACCGGGTCGAGCGCCGCCGTCCGCGCGCGTGCGGACTCGACATCGGCTCGCTGCAGCTGCCGGCGCAAGACCGTCAATCCCTGATAGAGCCGTGTTTTTACCGTACTCAACGGGCAATCGAGAAGATCGGCGATCTCCTGGAACGTCAGCCCGTGGTACTCCTTCAAGATGATCGCGGTGCGCTGCTCCTCGGGTAGAAGCGCCATGGCCTTGGCGACCGCGCGTCCGAGCTCCTTCCGCGACACCAGGTCGTCGACCGATTCGGCTCCGACAGCCTCGCCGGCGAGCTCAACGATGTCGATGCCTTCCGGCGCCTGCACGAGGGGCGTGCGGCGCTCGCGCCGAATCCAGTCGCGGCAAAGATTCAGCGTGATGCGATACAGCCAGGAGGAGAATTTCGCCTGGCCTTTGAAGCCGCTCAGGGCACGGAACGCACGGAGAAATGTCTCCTGCGCGACATCGCGAGCCTCTTCCTCCCGCCCGATCACCCGGTAGGCCAGGGCATAGATCGGCCGCTCCCAGCGCAAGACCAGCTGGTTGAAGCTGTCCAGATCGCCCCCTCGCGAGCGGGCGACCAGCTCTTCGTCACTCATCATTAACTAGTTAACTAGCTATCCAGCGCCAAAGGTGGCTGGCACCTTTGCCGGGAAGGTGCCAGCCACCTTCTCACGCGCTACGGTTTAGACGACGCGCCCCCCCATTCCGGCCGGACCTCCATTTTACCTTTGTCCTTCAACACCTTAGAATGCCTCCGCTACGCGGTCCGTGCCCGGCCACCCATGACTTCGCCGCTACCCTCGCCATCCAGCTCCGGCCGGCCCAGGCCGGCGGACGAACCCGCGTTCCGGGAGCTCGCCCGGACGTTCTGGCGAGGCGTCACCTCGACGCAGGGGCTGGGCGCCGCGCTCGACGAGGTGCTCCAGGAATTCAACCGGCACGTCGGCGCCGAGCGCACCTCGGTCTGGCTGCACGACCGCCGGGATCGGTCGCTCAGCCTGGTGGCCTCGTCCGACCCGGCGGTCCGAGATGCGGGCCAGAAGGTCGCCGCCAGCGACCCCGATGCACCCGCGGCGCGAGGCCTCCGCCTCGACCAGCCACAGGTCCTCGGCATCGAGTCGCACCGGGGGGGCGAGCCGGTCCTCATCACACCCCTGCGCGGCTGGCGACGCGCGCTCGGGACGCTCGTCCTCGAAGGGCGGCGCCAGGACGAGCCAGGCGACCGGCTGGACCTGGCCGGCGACCTCGGGCGCCAGCTCTCGGACGGCATCGAGAACGTCCAACTCCTCGAGGAGATGCTCCGCCAGCGGCGTCTGCTGGAGGACACGTTCAACTCGCTCGTCGACCTCGTCGTGGTAACCGATCGCGAGCACCGGGTCGTGCAGATGAACGATGCCTTCGCGATGCGCCTCGGCCGCGCCCGCGCCGAGCTCCTGGAGCGCCCGCTCGCCGAGCTCGTGGGGACCGACCTGGCAGAGTGGGCCGCGGCCACCGACGCCGACCTCGCCGCCGAGCGCGTGCGCGCGCTCGAGCATCCGGGCCTCGGCGGCAACTTCGTGGTGACGATGACGCCGCTCATCAACGGGGATGACGAGCCCGTTGGCACCGTGCTCGTCGCCAGGGACGTCACGCGCCAGACCAGGCTCGAGGCCGAGCGGGAGGCGCTCCGCGCCAGGCTGGCGCAGTCGGAGAAGCTCGCCGCGCTCGGGCAATTCGTCGCCGGCATCGCGCACGAAATCAACAACCCGCTGCAGGGCGTGCTCGGACATCTCGAGTTGCTGGTGGTCGCACCGCCCGCGCCAGGCATACCGCCGGCGAGCGTGCGGGACCTGCGACGGAATCTCCGCCGCATCTACCGCGAGGCCGACCGCGCCGCGAAGATCGTCCAGAACCTGCTGACGTTCTCGGGCTCGCACCGCAAGATCCGGCGGCGGGTGCACGTCGAGCGCGTCTTGACGCGAGCACTGGCGAGCCGCCGCCGCGCGCTCACGCGCGGACACATCGACATCATCCGCGACCAGAAGGACGAGGCGGCGACGATCGTCGGCGATCCGCTGCTCCTGCAGCAGGCGTTCCTGAACCTGCTCATCAACGCCGAGCACGCCATCGCCGCCAGCGGCCGGCCCGGAGCCATCACGATCTCGACGCGGTGCAGCGACGGCCGCGTCATCACGACCGTGCGCGACACCGGTGCGGGCATGGCCGACGACGTGGTGCCGCGAATCTTCGACCCCTTCTTCACCACCAAAGCTGTCGGCGAGGGCACGGGACTCGGACTGGCGATCACCTACGGCATCGTCCAGGAGCACGGCGGCACGATCCACGCAGCCAACAGCCGTGACGGCGGTGCGGTGTTCACGATCGAGCTGCCGGTGGCGTGAGGACACGCAGGCTCAGGGCTCAGGGCTCAAGGCTCAGGCAAGAGCGTTCGAGATCTTGTCGAGAGGTTTTGCCTGAGCCCTGAGCCCAGAGCCTTGAGCCCCTGAGCCTGCACCTCTGCAGCCCCCCAAGTCTGGTAAAGTGCGTCCGGTATGGTCCCCGGAGGTCCACTAAGCGACGAAGGGTTCTTAACGACCGAGGAGGTGCTCGAGTACCTCCAGGTGAACCTCAGAACCGTCTACCGGCTGATCAAGGCGGGGAAAATCCCCGCGGTCCGCGTGGGCCGGCAGTGGCGCTTCCGAAAGCGGGACATCGACGCGTGGCTCGAGAGTCAACGGCCGCGTCAGGGACGCGCGACGGCGGGCGCGCCGCGTGCGGTCACGCCGGCCGCCGGGCGGCCTCGCGTCCTCGTCGTCGACGATGAAGCCGCGATTCGCGATCTGCTGTCGAAGACGCTGGCCCTCGCCGAGTACGACGTCGACCTCGCGCCGGACGGGCGCACGGCGCTCGAGCGCCTCCGCATCATCCCCTACGATCTGCTCATCACCGACCTCAAGATGCCCGGCATCGACGGCCTTACCGTCGTGCGCGAAGCGCGGCGGCTGAAGGCGGACATCCCGGTGATCATCATCACCGGGTTCTCGACCGAGGCGAGCGCGATCGAGGCGGTCAACCTCGGCGTCTCGGGCTATCTCACCAAGCCCTTCCGCGTCCCGCGCGTGCTCGCGGTAGCCGCCAAAGCCCTCGGCGAGTAATCGGAACTCTTCATCACACTTCTGCGCACTCCTGCGCGTCGTTTCCCGCAAATATCTGCAGCTGGGCGATTTACGGCGCCTTAGCCGTTGACGCCGGCTGGACCATCCCCTACAGTAAAGACCGTTAGTGTCATATAGAGTCCTCTTGAGTGCTATTTAAGAAAGGAGGACATGGACCCCACTTCCGCACCCCGGAAGGTATTTGAATGGAGCGACGGCAAATGAGAAAGACACTCTTGAAAGCAGGACTCGCGGCGGCAGCAATACTCTTCACGTCGAGCTCGGCATACGCGCAGCTCGCGACGGCGAACATCAACGCCACGGCGGTCGTCGCGGCGCGCGGACGGATCACGCTGACGGGCACCATCAACTTCCCGGACACGGATCCGTTCCTTTTCGCGACCATCAACGCCAACCCGCTGACCGTGCAGGCGCTCGCGCGCGTCGCGCCCGGTGCGGGTGTCTCGCTGACCGTGCAGGCCGGCGGCAATTTCGTCTCCGGTGCAGACACGATCGGGATCGCCAACTTGACCTGGACAGGGGCCGGCGCGGGTTTCGCCGGGACCGGGACCATGAACACGACCGCCCAGCCCGTCGGCACCTGGACCGGACCTGGTGCGAACAACGGCTCGCAGACCTACTCGCTGGTCAACGACTGGGCCTATGCGCCGGGCAACTACACCGTCACGCTGACCTACACGCTCACGACGCCGTAACCGATAACCAGAAACGCGAGAGCCGGGGTCGTCGCAATACCGCGGGCGACCCCGGCGGCGTTTCTTGAATGCACAGCAGAGTTGGTCACGTCGGCGTTCATCGCCCTGGCTGCGGTCGTGCTCGACGCTCAGCGGGGAACCGGGCTCCTGGTGGTCAACGTCCCGACGCAGGCGCGCGTGTCGTTCTCGGCGACCAGTCTGACCTTTCCGGACGCAGACCCCACGTCGACACCGCTCGTCGCGAGCGTCCCCGCCGGGATCACGATTACGGTTCGCGGCCGCGTCCTGCCCAACTCGCAGGTCACGCTCACCGTGCAATCGACCGACGAATTGCGATCGGGCGTCACGGTGCTGCCCGGCATCGCTTGTCACGTGGACGGCGTCGGGGAGCGGCTTCGCCAACGGAACCTTGAGCCGAAGCGCGCCGCAACTCGTCGGGCGATGGACGGGCTCAGGATTGAGAACTGGGACGCAGAACTTTCGCTTCGAGAACCGGTGGACGCATCCGGTGGGCACCTATTCGGCGACGCTCGTCTACACGCTGGCGTCGCCCTGAGGTGGCCGTGATGGCGTGGACGAAGAGTGCGGCGCCCGGGGGGCGAGTGGCGGCTCCTGTTGCTGGTGGTAACAGGGTGGCTGGCGTGCCCGATCGTGGCGGGCGCGCAGCAATTGGAACTTTCGATCAGCCCGCTCGTCGTGACATTCCCGACGACGGACCCCGACGCCGCGCCTCATTCTCAACGCGCCGCCAGTGTCGGTGCAGTATCGCGTTCGAGGTAATGGAAATCGCCCGTGGCTCATCACCGTCCAGGCGTCTGGCGATCTCGATCTCTGGACAGTCGCGCATCCCTGCGGCGGCTGTCTCCTGGCTGGCAACGCCGGCGCCGCCGTTCCGGGCTGGAACGATGAGCGGAACGCAGGCACAGACCGTGGCTTCGGGCAACGGCAACGTGAATCCGACCACGACTGGAACTGTGACGTTTCGATTGACGAATTCATGGAACTACGACGCGGGAACCTATCTCCAGACAGTCACCTTCACGCTCAGCACGCCGTGAAGAGACGCTGGCGCCAGATGGCGGCCGCCACGCTGGTCGTGAGCGCGGCGCTCGCGCCGCGGCCGGCCGCGGCACAGACGTCAGTGGAAGCGTCGCCCATGCGAGTCGAGTTGCAGGCGATTCCGGGCGCCTCCAGCACACAGTCCGTGACGCTCACCAATGCCGGCACGCAACTCGTCCGCGTCAGAGCGTCGCTCTCCGACTGGTACCTCTCGAAGAGAAGGGGCGCCGCAGTTCGAGGACCCGGGCCCCGCTCGCGCCTTTGCCGCGAGCGGCTGGGTGCGATTCGCTCCACCGGAATTCGTCATCGAGGGCGGCAGTCAGGCAACGGTGCGGTTCACGCTGACCGTACCGCAGGATACCGAGCCCGGCGGCTACCGGACAGGACTCTTGTTCGATTTCACGCCCGAAGAACCTGACCCTGCCGTCCGCACAAGAAAGGTGACGGTCAAGAGCCGTATCGCGACGCTCGTCTACGTGCACGTCGCTCCCGCCGGCCGGCCCGGGCAGCCGACGGCGTCGGTCGAGCTCACGGGGCTTCAGCTCCGCACGCGCGATGAGGCCGAGGTGGTCGCGACGCTCAAGAACGCCAGCCGGAGGTCGGTGCGCACGAAGGGCAGCGTGATCCTCTACGACATGAGTGGCAATGTCGTGCGGCAGATACCGGTCCCCGACGTGCCCGTTCTTCCGGAGAGCGAGAGGGAAGTGGTCGTGCCCTACGAGCGAATCGACCACGCGGTTGCCCCCGGGACAGTATCGCGTCGAGCTCAAAATTGATGTCGGCCAACCCGCCGTAATCGTCGGAGAAACGACCCTCAAGGTCGAGCGGTAACAGCATGTACACGCGCACCCGGGGACTGGCCTGGGCGCTGTTGGCTGTCCTCGTTCCGCTCGAGACCGCCGCGCAACAGCAAGGCTCGGTGCAGATCACGGCGGCCGCACAGGCGATTCAGGGAGACACAAGTCGAACCGGAGGTCAGCCACTGCTCGAGCCGGACTTCGGAGTGAGCTGGTTGCAACCGGGAACCCGATTCGGCATCTTCCAGCTCGAACTCCGGGGCACACGACGCGACGGTCTCCCCCACCTTGGCAAAACCTTCGTCGGCGTCCGGGACCTGAAGTATCGCGGCCTGGCGTGGTCCTTCGAGGCCGGCGACACCTATTTCACTCCGGCCATCGGCGACTACCGGTTCGCGAACCTCGCGGCCCCTTCGCTGACGTTTGTCGGCGGCGGCGTGAGCGGCCGATCTGCCGCGGACCAGCGTCGGCGTCATCGCGGGCCGGGCCACCGCGTGGCGCAACCTGTTCGGCACCGACCCCGACACGCTCGACCAGCAGATCATCGTCGGGCGTGCGAGTCACAAACCGACCGATCGACTCGAGCTCTCGACGCGCGCGTCTCACGTACATTCCGGCGACCTCGAGCAGTACCCCTCGCCAATCGCGTTGAGCGACCAGGGTGGCGCGGCGGCGCGGTGGATTGTGACGCCAGCGCTCCACCTCGTCGGCGACGGCGCCGTCGTCGCCTATCGGCGCAGGGGCACCGCCGCCCGCGAGGTGGATGGATCCGGCCTCGCCGGTGCCAGCCTCCTACTGCCGCGAGGCTGGGTGCAGATCAATGCGGCGCGATTCTCGCCCGGCGATCTGCCGATCCTGAACCAGCCATTGAATGACCGGCAGAACGCCTATGTCGCGGGTGAGTACGATGCCTTCGCCCGCCTGCGTGTCTTCGGCGGATGGGAGGCGTTCAGATCGAACCTCGACCCGACGACGGCGCCACCTCACATGCGCGCCACCCCTGCCAGCGTCGGCAGCAGAGGGTACGCCGGCGTCAGAACACCGGTCGGCGCCGGCTCGAGCGTCGCCTTTCGCATCGAAACCGGTGACCGTCGCTCGCGGCGGTCGACGCCGGGTGGACGAGCGCGACCGACACCGGCGTCATGACCGCCGAATGGCAGACGTCCGTTCGTGCCGTCAGTGGCCTGACGCGCTACTCGCGCCGGGAGAACGTCGAGGCTGCCAATCTCGCGGGCAGCTACACGATCGACGACGCCTCCGGACATGTCTTCCTGACGGTCAAGCGCCGATCGCAACTCTTCGGCAACATCGTCGCGACGCGGACACAGAGCCGTGAGGGAGGAGGAAGCACGTTCCTGCAGGTTGGGGGCGGGGGACAGACGCAAGTCCGACAAGGCAGCCTGTGGCTCCGGGCCGAG
Organism: uncultured Acidobacteriota bacterium; assembly: GCA_963847975.1. Classification (GTDB taxonomy): domain Bacteria; phylum Acidobacteriota; class Vicinamibacteria; order Vicinamibacterales; family 2-12-FULL-66-21; genus DATBJJ01. The sequence continues at coordinate 66,153 of CAWKBU010000035.1, forward strand.
GCGATGGTCAGCCGGAACGCCGACCTGCTGACCTCCTTCGTTGTGCCGCAGCAGTCATTCAACTTCGGGATCAACGGTGAGATCGCGCGCAACACCGTCATTGGCATCAACATCAATGCCGACCGACTCGCTTCGCCGGTCGCCGCGGAGGCCTCGTGGATCTCCCGATCGAGCGTGCGGGTGACACGGAGTTTCCAGACCGGCACCGGGCGGACGCCGACGTCCATCCTGGGCGCCATGGGACGTCACAGCGGGACCGGAACGATCGCGGGCACGGTGTTCAGCGACTGGAATGCGAACGGCCAGCGTGACCCGGGGGAAGGCCTTCTCGAGAACATACCGGTCCGTCTCGTGAATCTCGGAAGCTCGACGACCTCGCGCGCACGGAGACTTCGCGTTCATCAATATCCCCACCGGCATTCAGCAGGTTGGCATCGACCTGTCGGCGCTGCCGGTCGATTTCGACCCGCCTCCGATCGCTCAAGTGCAACTGCAGCTAGGCCGTGGTGATACCCAGCGCATTTCGTTCGGACTCGTGCCTCTCGGCGCGATTGCTGGCCGGATCGTCGTCGATGTCAATCAGAACGGCATCGAGGATGCCGGGGATCGAGCGCTGGACAGTGCGGTCATCGTGCTTGATGGGGGCGCTCGGTCGGAGCAAACGCGACAAGGGCGGTTCCGCTTCGATGCCGTCCGAAGCGGCGACCACAACCTCGCGCTCGTGCCCGATTCGCTGCCACCGGGTTCCGGCGTGTCCGGGTCGCAGGAGGTCCCGGTCGCAGTCACGCAGGCCCGACCGACCGCCGATGTCCTCTTCCTGGTGACGCTGCACCAGCGGCCCGAACTCCGCAAGGTGTTCGCACCGACGACGGCGAGATCATCGGCTGCGGCGCCTCGCCCCACGCGACCAGCGGAACCCGTACGAAGCTCGCCGGCGGGGAGTTCACCGAAGGCGCCCGAGAGAAGCGCGGCGCCGACCACCGCGCGCCGGGCGGAACCGCGCGATTCCTCGGCTCGTTTCGCGGTGCAGGTGATCGCCCTGAACGACCCCATGCGCGCGACAGCTGTCCTCGACGAACTGCGCTCGGCGGGCCTGCCGGCCTACCTCGTCGAGCCTTCGGCATCCGAACCCGAGGCGCCGTATCGGGTGCGGATGGGACCGTTCTCGTCGCGCGCAGAGGCCGAAGCGGCTGGTGCCAGCCTGGCGACAGCGCGCGGGCAGAAGCTGTGGGTGATTAAAGAGCGCTGAGCTGGAACGTGACCGGAATGGCATACATGCCGGGGGCAGCTCGCAGCAGGAATTGGAGGTGGCCGTTCTTGCTGCCACCGCCAACCCAACGCGCGACAACGGTGCCATCGCCGTTCGCGACGGTCCCCGACACCGTGTCCGTCGTACCGCCGTTGACCGTCAGCATCATCCCCGACATCTCTGCGGGCGTCCGCACGACGAGCACGACCTCGCCGTCCTTGCTGGTTCGTGCGCCGGCGGCAAACTCGACCACCGCCTCCGCCGCGATCGCCTCATCGGCGACGTGAAACCGCAGTACTTGCGTGGACACGCGGAGCGAGGTTCGGGGGGCGAAGGTCGCGGTGGCGGTCACGCTCCTGGTGACCTGGATGCCGGATGCCGGCGACTGCCCCTCGGCCGTTCCCGTAGCGGCGGTCGCCGCGAGACCAAGCACAAGCACAGTCGCTGACGAGAGGACGCTCCGCCGCGGCTCACGATATCGGACAGTCACCTCGAGTGATCCTAGGAGGGCAGCCCGCCGAAGGCTATGCCTTGAGCGACACGGTCGACCTGCTTAAAAGGAGCTTTAATGTCCTCTAGGGGACTCTCTGGACGGGTGTGCCTTTATGGCTCCTCTATTCGGGCCCGCCGCCCGTGCTAAAATTGCACGTTTATCCCGCACTCCGGTGCGCCGTCCATGATCCAGCTCTCCAATCTGAGCAAGTCGTTCGGCGATCGGGTCCTTCTCGACTCGGTCAGCTGGCAGATCGACAACCGCGAACGCGTCGGCCTCAGTGGCCCGAACGGCGCCGGCAAGACCACGCTGCTCAAGATGCTCGCCGGGATCGACGAACCCGACGGCGGGCTGGTCGTGAAGCCCGCGGGGCTGACGATTGGCTACCTGCCGCAGGACGGCCTGCACCACACCGGACGGACGCTCATCGAAGAAGCCGGGCAGGCGTTCAAGACCCTGCTCGACATGCGCGCCGAGATCGCCGCGCTCGAGGACCGGCTCGCCGACGACAGCGCGCACGATTCCGAGCATGAAGGCATGCTCAGCCGCTACAGCGATCTGCAGGAGAGCTTCCGGCGGCTCGAGGGCTTCAGCGTCGATCTGAAGATCCACACCGTGCTGCGCGGGCTTGGATTCTCGAAAGAGGACATGGAGAAGCCGACCGGCACGTTCTCGGGCGGCTGGCAGATGCGCATCGCGCTCGCCAAGCTCCTGCTCGGCCGGCCGGGTCTGCTGCTCCTCGACGAGCCGACGAACCATCTCGACCTCGAGGCCCGCAACTGGCTCGAGGAATATCTCTCCGACTACCCTCACGCCGTCATCCTCGTCTCGCACGATCGCTTCTTCCTCGACGCCGTCGTCACGCGCATCACCGATATCGGCCTGCGCACGCTGACCGACTATCCCGGGAACTACAGCAGCTACCTCCACGAGCGGGAAGAACGGATGGAGCGGCTGCGCCAGCAGAAGCGCGATCAGGACGAAGAGGTCGCGCGCATGAAGGCCTTCATCGATCGCTTCCGCTACCAGGCGACCAAGGCGGCGCAAGTCCAGAGCCGGATCAAGATGATGGACAAGATCGTCCCCATCGAGATTCCGCCCGAGCGCAAGCGCGTCCACTTCACGTTCCCCGCGTGCGCGAAGAGCGGGCGCACGGTGCTCGACCTGCGCGGCGTCTCCAAGGCCTACGGCGCGCGCCGCGTGTTCGACGGCATCAACGTGCTCATCGAGCGCGGCGATCGCATCGCGCTCATCGGTCCCAACGGCGTCGGCAAGTCGACGCTCATGCGCATGCTCTCGGGCGTCGAGGCGCCCGACACCGGGACGCGCACCGAGGGCCACCAGGTCGTGATGCAGTACTTCGCCCAGGACGAGGCCACGCGCCTCGATCCGACCCTCACCGTCTACCAGACGCTCGCCGGCGACGCTCCCATCCACATGGTGCCGGCCATCCGCAACATCCTCGGCGGCTTCCTGTTCTCGGGCGACGATGTGGACAAGCCCGTGCGGGTGCTGTCGGGCGGCGAGCGTACGCGACTCGCCGTGGCGCGGATGCTCCTGCGTCCGTCGAACACGCTGCTCCTCGACGAGCCGACGAACCATCTCGATCTGGACTCGAAGGACGTGCTGCTCGAGGCGCTCGAAGACTTCGGCGGCACGCTGATCTTCGTTTCGCACGACCGCTATTTCGTCGACAAGCTCGCCAGCAAGGTGATCGAGATTCGCGACGGCCAGGCGATCATCTACCCCGGCAACTACGAAGAATGGCTGTGGAGCCAGAAGCAGCGGCAAGAGCTCGCGGAGTCAGACCAGGGGTCAGACCAGGGTCAGACCGGGGTCAGACCGGGGTCAGACCGGGGTCAGACCAGGGTCAGACCGGGGTCAGACCCCGAAGGCCGCGGCCCCGATCCAGAAGACGGGACCGCAGGCGCAGAAACCGGCCGCCAGTCCCCAGGTGACGAAGACGGCGGCCCCGGCTTCCGCGAACGCCCCTGAAACGCCGGCCCCCGAGTCGTACGACGAACGGAAGCGCCGCGACGCGGAAGCCCGCAAGGTAAAGAAAGCCGCTGACGGCCTGCGCAAACGAGTCGAGGAGCTCGAGGCCCGCATCGCCGAACGGGAAACTGCCATCAAGGACATCGAGGCCTCGATGTCGGCACCCGGGTTCTACGACAACCGGGAGACCTCACAACCCCTCATCGATCGCCACCAGGCGCTCATGTGGGAGGTGGGCGACCTTATGAACCAGTGGGAAGCCCTACAGACAGAATTGTAATCAGTGGTCAGATTTGTAACCCGCCAACCCGCACCGCTCGTCCCCAACCTCATCGAAACATTAAGAAATCCGCTCACAAGGTCCTAACGCCTTGGGGCACACGGTTTGCCCCCACGCACACCGACCTCAGGAGAAGTACGCCCGAGGTCCGGCCATCGCGGCCGCGGGACAGGATCGGCACCGTTGGGCGTCCGTAACTCCAACATGGAAATGAGCTTGGCTGATCAGGACGGGGCAATTACAATATTGAGCGCCGGGGTGCCTGCGGGTCAGGACCTCCTCGGGGCCAGTCCTGCTTTGCCAACACGAAAACGCCGCACCCGCCCCGCGCCGGCGACGAAGCGCTCGTCGCCAGCGGCGACCGCGACCAAGCCACGGAAGTCCGACGCCAGCGGCCGGAAGGTCGCCTCGGAGGATTTCTATCGCGACCTCGTCTGGAGCCTGCGCAACGGCGTGCTGGCCGTCACCGTCGACGGCACGGTCGCGGTGATGAACGACGTCGCGTACCGCATCCTCGGGATCGTGCCGCAGAAGTCGGACATCGGCCGGCCGTTCACGGGCGTCCTGCGGGGACAGCCGGAAGTCGCCCGCATCATCGCCGGAGCGTTCGACCTGACGCACCTGCCGAACCGCGCCGAGCTCCGCCTGAAGAGCACGAACAAGGTCATCGGTTACACCCTCTCGCAGGTCCACGATTCGCGCGGCCGGCTGACCGGCGCCACGCTCTTCTTCAAGGACCTCACCCGCGTCGAGCAGCTCGAGGAGCGCGAGCGGCTGCGCGACCGGCTGGCCGCGCTCGGTGAGATGGCAGCGGCCATCGCGCACGAGGTCAAGAACCCGCTCGCCGGCATCGAAGTCATGGCCGGCATCCTCAAGCGCCAGCTTCCCGAGTCCCAGGACGCGCAGACGATCCTCGGCGACATCATCAAGGAAGCCAAGATGGCCAACGCCATCGTGCTCGAGGTCCTGGAGTTCGTGCGGCCGATCCGGCTGCAGGTCGAGCACATGTCGCTCCTCGACGTCATCAAGGACGCGATCGCGCTCGCCGACACGCACGCGCCGCGCGGCAAAGTCGACGTGACGCTGGCGATTCCCGGCGACCTGGCGACGATTCAAGGCGACCCGCATCAGCTCCGGCAGCTCTTCACGAACCTGCTGATCAACGCCTTCGAGGCGATGAACGGCCGCGGCTCGGTGCGCATCGACGCGACCGAACTGCCGGAAGAAGAAGCACCGACGGGCGGCGAAGCGCTGGTGGGCGCGATGGTTCAGGTCGACGTGACCGACGACGGGCCGGGCGTGCCGCCCGACGTCATGGACCGCATCTTCAGCCCATTCTTCACGACCAAGCCCCAGGGCACCGGTCTCGGGCTGGCGATCGTCCGCAAGATCGTCAACGCGCACGACGGTCGTATCGACGTGCATGTGCCGGTGGCTGGCGGCACGCAGTTCCGGGTGACGCTCCCGGTCTCGAGCGATCACGAGTTGTTTCGGTAGTTCTTCGGGGTTCACGGTTCGGGGTTCACGGTTCTTGGTTCGGAAGAGTGACAGTGGAGCGCGGAACTTCAGTTCCGCGTCGCAGCGGTTCAAGAGACGACTTCGAGTTCCCGTAGAGAGAGGGCTGAGCAATGGGCCGGATTCTGGTGGCAGATGATCACGATTCGCTGCGGCGCGGGATCGGCCGCGCGCTGTCGGATGCGCATCACGACGTGGACGAGGCGCCCAACGGCAACGTGGCGATCGAGAAGCTGCACGAAGGGCAATACGATGTCGTGCTGAGCGATCTCAAGATGGGCGGCAGCGACGGACTGGACGTGCTGCGCACGGCCAAGTCGCTGCATCCGACGACGGCGGTGATTCTGATGACCGCCTTCGGGTCGGTGCACACGGCGGTCGAAGCGATGAAGATCGGCGCCTTCGACTACGTGCAGAAGCCGTTCGAGATCGAAGAGATGGAGCTCAAGGTCGAAAAGGCCATCGAGCACCGCCGGCTCAAGCACGAGATCGAGTACCTCCGGCATACCCAGCAGGACATCTACGACTTCGACCGCATCGTCGGCGCGAGCGGCGCGCTGCAGTCGGTCCTGACGATCGTCAAGAAAGTCGCCAAGAGCAACACGACCGTCCTCATCCGCGGCGAAACGGGCACCGGCAAGGAGCTCATCGCGGGCGCGACTCACCACAACTCGCTCCGGGCGGGACGCAACTTCGTCAAGGTCAACTGCGCCGCGCTGCAGGAGAACCTGCTCGAGTCCGAGCTCTTCGGACACGAGAAGGGCGCGTTCACGGGCGCCGACAAGCAGCGCATCGGCCGCTTCGAGCAGGCCGACGGCGGTACGCTCTTCCTCGACGAAGTCGGGGACATGAGCGCCAACACGCAGGCGAAGATCCTGCGCGTGCTCCAGGAGCACGAGTTCGAGCGCCTCGGCGGCACGCGCACGCTGCGCGTCGACGTCCGGGTCATCGCGGCGACCAATCGCAACCTGCCGCAGATGGTCGCCAACGGGCTGTTCCGGGAAGACCTCTACTACCGCCTGAACGTCGTGTCGATCGACATGCCGCCGCTCAGGGACCGCAAGGACGACATCCAGCAGCTGGCGATGTTCTTCCTGCGCCGGTTCTCGGGCGAGTTGAAGAAGCGGCTCGACGGCCTGTCACCGGACGCGCACAAGCTGTTGATGCGCTACAACTGGCCCGGCAACATCCGCGAGCTCGAGAACGCGATCGAGCGTGCGGTGCTGCTGACCGAAGGACCACTCCTCACGAGCATCGACTTGCGCCTCGGTGAGCTGTCCACGACACAGCCGTCGGGCGACGCCAGCCCGGTGGTCAAGATCCCGCCCACCGGCATCGCGCTCGAAGAGATCGAGCGGCAGGCGCTCATCGAAGCGCTGAAGATGTCGAACTGGGTGCAGAAGGACGCGGCGGAGCTGCTCGCGATCAGCCCGCGCGTGATGAACTACAAGATCAAGACGCTCGGCATCGACTACGCGCGTGGCCGGCGGCCGATGGTGGAGTCGATGGCGTCATAGGGAGAATCGTGAAAGTGTGAAGTCTGAAGCGTGAAGTCTGAAGGGACGGAAGTGGGAAGCGGGAAGTAGGAAGCCTCAGGCTTCTTGCGCCCACAAACGGTGTGCCTCTTCGCACGTCCTTCCGACTTCAGACTTCTACTTCAGACTTCACGCTTCAAGCTTCCCCACTTCAGACTTCAAACGTCAGACTTCACACTTTCAGCGCCCAGCCTTCGGGTGCGCCTTGCGATAGACGTCCATCAGCTGAGTGGCATTGATGTGGGTATAGCGCTGCGTGGTGCTCAGCCGCGCGTGGCCGAGCAGTTCCTGAATCGCGCGCAAGTCAGCGCCGCGCTCGAGCAAGTGGGTCGCAAAGGAGTGTCGGAGCGCGTGCGGGCTGATCCCGAATCGCGTGCTGCAGGCGGCCACATATCTTCTGACCAGCCGGTCGACGCTCCGCGTTGACAGCCGGCCCCCCTGATAGTTGAGAAAAAGCGGCGGCCGCGTGCTCCGCGACCCATGATTCCTGGATATCCGGGCCGGGGGATTCTTCGTGCCCTGCCGTTGTGTTATCCGCGTGATCCGCGTCCCGTCCGTCTTCGGGGTTTCGGAGACCGGGATCAGCGACTCGCGGTCGCTCAGCCACGCGCGCAGCGCGGACTCCGTCGAGCGGTTGAAGGGCACGATCCGCTCCTTGCCGCCCTTCCCCAGCACCCGAACCATCCGGCCGCTCAAGTTCACGTCACCCAGATCGAGCCCGACGAGCTCGCTCAGCCGCAGGCCCGAAGCGTAGAAGAGCTCCAGGATGGCGCGATCGCGGCGGCCGAGCGGTTGTGAGGCGTCGGGCATGTCGAGCAGCGTCGACATCTCCGCCTCGCCCAGGTGCGCGGGCAGACGCTGTTCGCGTTTGGGCGTGCCGACGAGCGCCGCCGGGTCGGCCTCGAGAAGACCTTCACGCCGCAGGTACCGACTGAAGGTGCGGATCGCCGCCAGCTTGCGCGCCGCCGAGGCGCGGGTAATCCCACGCCGGTGCAGGTCGGCCAGGAACTCGCGGATGCCCAGGAGGTCGAAGTCCGTCATCGTCAGGTCGGCACGCTTCCGGCCGGCGCGGCCGGCGAGGAACGTGAGGAACTGCGAGAGATCGCTGTCGTAGGCGCGAACGGTATGCCGCGAAGCGTTCTCGTTGAGCCGAAGATGCTCGAGGAAATCGCCGAGCGCCGCCTTCATCGCACGGACCCGGAGGAACTGGACACGGTTTCGCCGGCGTCCATCCAGCGCTCGAGATCGGCGAGCGCCCGCTCCGACATCGCGAGCTTGCGCGTCTCTTTGCGGCTCATCCTGCGGCCATCGGCTGCCCGCATCCGCGGCGACGAACGGTCGTCGATGGGTTCCATGATCCCGAACGTGATGTTGGTCGGCTGATAGTGCCGTGGGTTGGCATGCGACACGTAGTGCGCGAGCGCGCCGAGCGCGGTCGTTCTCGGCAGGACGCGCGGGGCCCGGCCGAGCACGAGCGCGGCCGCGTTGCGGCCGGCCATCAGGCCTGACGCCGCCGATTCGACGTAGCCCTCAACGCCCGAGATCTGGCCGGCGAAGAAAAGATCGTCGCGGGTCTTCGTCTGCCAGGTGTCGCGCAGGACATCCGGACCATTGATGTACGTGTTGCGGTGGATCATCCCGAACCGCACGAACTCCGCGTTCTCGAGCCCGGGGATCAACCGCAAGACACGGGCCTGCTCGCCCCACTTCATCTGAGTCTGGAAGCCGACGAGGCTGAAGTGGTCGCCAGCCAGATTGTCCTGCCGGAGCTGGACGCAGGCATACGGCTCGCGCCCGGTGCGCGGATCGGTCAGGCCCACCGGCTTCATCGGCCCATAGCGCAGGGTATCGACGCCGCGCCCCGCCATGACCTCGATCGGCAGGCACCCCTCGAAGAACTTCGCGTCGTCAAACTCGTGCAGCGCCGTCTTCTCCGCCGCCGTGACCGCGGCGTGAAACGCGGCGTACTGGTCCTGGTCCATCGGGCAGTTCAGATAGTCCCCATCCCCGTCGTCCACGCCACAGCTGAGCTCGGGGACACTCAACGTTGACTGTCCCGGTTGAGTGTCCCCGGGGACAGTCACGGTTGAGTGTCCCCGAAAGCTCCGCCCCCAGCGCGAGGCGCGGAAGACCTTGGACATATCGATGGACTCGGCGAGGACGATCGGGCTGATCGCGTCGTAGAAATAAAGGTGATCCCCGCCGACGAGCGCGGCGACGTTGCGAGAGAGCGCGTCGGACGTCAGCGGGCCGGTCGCGACGATCACGGGGCCCGCGGTCCCGCCCGGCACGGTCGCGATCTCTTCGCGGACGAGGCGAATCCGCGGGTGGTTGGCGATCTCCTGCGTGACGATCTCGGAGAAGCGGACGCGATCGACGGCGAGCGCGGCGCCCGCGGGAACGCGCGACAAGTCGGCCGCCCGCATGATGAGCGAGCCGAGCCGCCGCATCTCTTCTTTCAGCAGACCGACGGCGTTGTCCAGTTTGTCGCCGCGAAAAGAATTGCTGCAGACGAGTTCAGCGAGACCGTCAGTCTTGTGCACGGCCGTCGGCCGCACGGGCCGCATCTCGTGGATGACGACCGGCACGTCGAGCGCGGCAGCCTGCCAGGCGGCTTCGCACCCAGCCAGGCCGCCGCCGACGATGGTAATCATCATGCCAATGGTCAATGTCCGATGGTTTCCGGAAGTGTCTTCTTCGCATCGAGTCGTGGTCATCGTGAACCTGCCGTCGGGCGTTCAGCTGGCTCGGAGCTTCAGCCTACGCTGGCGCCAGCTCTTCCGACCGGACGTAGCTGCACTCCTCGTTGTTGCAGATCAGCTGCCGGCCGTGCCGTTTGGTGATCTTCTCGACCAGGAACGGCGCTCCACAATCGGGACACTTCTCCGGCAACGGCCGGTTCCAGAGCGTGAAGTCGCACGCCGGATAGTTCGCGCACCCGAAGAACACGCGCCCGCGCCGGGACTTGCGTTCGACGATGTCGCCGCCGTCCTTCGGACAGAGGACGCCCGTCGACTTCTGCTTGACGTACTTGCAGGCCGGGTAATTGCTGCAGGCCGTGAACTCGCCGAACCGGCCCTGTTTGAGGACCAGGTTGGACTCGCACTTCGGGCATTTCTCGTCGAGGATCTGGTCCGGCTTGGCGGCGGCGAGCCCCGCCTTGGTCGCGATGATCTTGCGCGTGGTCTTGCACTCGGGGTAGCCGGTGCACGCCAGGAACTGACCGAAGCGCCCGCGCTTGAGCGCCATCGGCTTGCCGCAGTTCTCGCAGTTCTCCTCGATCTCTCCGCCTTCGGCATTCGCCTCCGGCGTTTCGAGCTCGCGCGTGTTCTCGCACTCGGGATAGGCGCTGCAGGCCAGGAACAGGCCGAACTTGCCGGCCTTGATCACCATCGGCGAGCCGCACTTGTCGCACGCCACCTTCGGATCGGGCTCGACGCCCTCCTTGAGGTTGATCATGTCCTTGGCGGCGCGCTTCAAGTCCTTCTCGAACTTCTTGTAGAAGCTCGAGAGCGCAGACGCGTAGTCGTTGGAACCGTCCTCGATCTTGTCGAGCTCTTCTTCGAGCTCGCGCGTGTAGTTGACGTCGAGGATGTCGTCGAACGCCGGACTGAGGAGCTTCTCGACCAGCATCATGCCGAGGAGCGTCGGCTTGAAGCGCCCCTCGATCTTGTTGACGTACTCGCGCGCCTGGATGACGCCGATGATCGAGGCATAGGTGCTCGGCCGGCCGATGCCGTTTTCTTCGAGCGCCTTGACGAGCGTGGCCTCGCTGTAGCGGGGCGGCGGCTGGGTGAACTTCTGTTCCGGCTTGAGCGCCTTCAGCTCGAGCCGGTCGCCCTGGTTCAGCACCGGCAGCACGTTCGCGCCGTCGTCGTCTTCCGCGCTCGCGGCGTCGGGACCCGGGCCGGCGGTGCGTTCCTCGGCCGGCTCCTGGTTGTAGACCGCCAGCCAGCCGGCGAACTTCGGCACCGATCCCTTGACGCGGAACAGGTACTTCGCGGCGTCCACGTCGACGGTGGTCTCGTCGAAGGTCGCGGCGGGCATCTGCGAGGCGACGAAGCGGTTCCAGATCAGGCGATAGAGGTAGTACTGATCCGGCGTGAGCTGGGCGCGGACCGCATCCGGGTCGTAGAGCATCGAGGTCGGCCGGATCGCTTCGTGCGCGTCCTGGGCATCGGCCTTCGCCTTGTAGTAGATCGGCTTCTCGGGCACGTAGTCGGGTCCGAACTTCTGCCCGATGTACTCGCGCACGTCGGTCAGCGCCTGGTCGGCGACGCGGGTCGAGTCGGTTCGCATGTAGGTGATGAGACCCACGGCGCCTTCACCCGGCAGCTCGATGCCCTCGTAGAGCTGCTGCGCGATCATCATCGTCTTCTTGACCGGGAAGCGCGACGCCTGCTGCAGCTTGCTGGTGATGAACGGCGGAACCGCGCCCTTCTTGCGTTCCTTGGTCGTGACCGACGCGACGGTCCAGTCCGCCTGCTTCAGGTCCTCGAGGACGGCGTTCGATTCGGCTTCGTTGCCGATCTTGATGTTCGCGCCGTCCTTCTTGAGGAGCTTGGCGTCGAACTCCGGCGGCACCGGCCCGGCCAGCCGCGCGGTCAGGTTCCAGTACTCCTCGGCGACGAACGGCGCCGATCTCGCGTTCGCGATCGACGACGATCTTGAGGGCGACCGATTGCACCCGGCCGGCGCTCAGGCCGCGACGGACCTTGTCCCAGAGAATCGGACTGATCTTGTAGCCGACCAGCCGGTCGAGTACTCGGCGCGCCTGCTGCGCGTCGACCATTTGCTTGTTGATTTGCGTCGGCTTGTCGAGTGCCGCGAGCACACCCTTCTTGGTGATCTCGTTGAACATCAGGCGGCGAATCTTCTTGCGATTCCCGGCGCCCAGTTCCTCGGCGAGATGCCAGCCAATGGCCTCCCCTTCGCGGTCAGGGTCGGTTGCGACGAAGATCTCTGTGGCTTCCTTGGCGGCCGCTTTCAGCTCCGTCATCACCTTCTTGCGGCTCGCGATGACTTCGTACGACGGCTCGAACCCTTCTTCGATCGCCACCCCAAGCTTGCTCTTGGGCAGATCGCGGACGTGCCCCATCGAGGCGACGACCTTGTAGTTCTTGCCGAGATATTTGTTGATGGTCTTCGCCTTTGCCGGCGACTCCACCACGACGAGTGACTTTGCCATACCTATGAGGACCTTGCCCCTACGTTACCAGACGCCGGGAAAACCCGCTCCCCGACTGTGTGACCAACCCAGCGAGCTCGAGCTCCATCAATCGCGTCAGGAGCTTTGTACCTGTAACACCGGTCAATTCCATGAGCTCATCGAGCCGGTAGACCTCACCGATCTCCATTCTTGCCAGTAAATTGTCTGAAATCAACAATTTAGACGGTAACGCCCGGGGCGTATCGGGCATCGGCCAGCCGAGCCCCTCAAGAATATCGACAGCAGACTCGACGACCTTTGCCCCGTCCTTGAGCAGGCTGTGCGACCCGCGGTTGCGTCCAGACAAAACACTGCCGGGCACGGCGAGGACGTCCCGGCCCTGCTCGAGCGCGCAGCGAGCCGTGATGAGCGAGCCGCTCTTCTCCGACGCTTCGACGACCACGACGGCGAGCGAGATCCCGGAGATAATACGGTTCCGCAGCGGAAAGTGCTCCGGCAAGGGCGCCGCTCCTGGCCCTAATTCGCTGACCAGTAACCCTTTATCAGATATCTCACGAGCCAGCGCCTGATGCTCCGACGGGTAGATGCGGTCGGGCCCCGAGCCAAGGACGGCCACCGTCGGCGCGACGCCCGCCAGACATCCGCGATGAGCGGCCGAGTCCACACCCCGCGCCAGGCCGCTCGCGACGACCACGCCGCGATCCGACAGCTCCTGACCCAGCCGGTAGGCGACGTCGAGGGCGTAGGGCGTCGCCGCGCGGGACCCGACGATCGCCACCGTGGGACGGGCCAGCGTGTCGGCGTCGCCCCGCACCCAGAGGAGCGGCGGCGGATTGGGGATGCAGCTCAGGAGCGCCGGATAGCGCGGGTCGTTCCAGGGCAGTGGTTCAATGCCGGCCGTGCGCGCGGCGACGAGCGCCGCGTCGGCGCGCGACCGTGCCACCTCTATGGCGCTGCGACGTTCGTCCTCGGGGATCTCGCAGACCTCGAGCACAGCCTCGAGTACGTCATCCACCCCGATGTCCGATCCGGGGTCCGATTGAAGGCGGAGTTCCTTGAAGGTGGAGGCGACCCGCGAGCGCGAGGCCGGCAGCATCGAGAGAGCGATCGCGACGAAGGGGTCCATGCGCGTCCTCGCCTTTCGGCGGCGTCGCAACCCCTCACCTCATTATAGGCATCGTAGGCATCGGGCCGCGCGGACAATGGCGCGACGAAATCGGCGCTTACGAAGCTCGTCAGACGCCTTACGAAAATCGCCGCGATTCGCGCCAGGAACGCCCGCCCGCGCGGCTCGGCCGTGGTACGTCGCTTGCTGGAAATCGGGTGCCGAAAGGCCTTGCGCCGCGGCGGTGCGGTGCTATAGTGATTCCGAGTCCCCCGATGTGGTGCCGAGCTCTCGTCGTCGCGGCTGCGCTCGTCGCGTTCGCTCCGCAAGCGCACGCGGGCGATGCCCGCTCGGACGCTCGCGAGCAGGTCGAGTTCGGCATCAAGGTGGCGCGGAACGGCCTGTGGAAAGAAGCGGCCTACCGGTGGGAAAAGGCCGTCCAGATCGATCCGACCTACGCGGCCGCGTGGAACAACCTGGCGATCGCGTTCGAGCAGCAGGGCAACTTCGATCGAGGCGCGCGAGGCGTACGAGAAGGCCGTCGAACTCGACCCGAAGAACCTGCTCTTCCGCCAGAACTACGATCTCTTCAAAGAAATCAATGACCGCACGAAGCGCCGCCGCGATCGCTAATCCGGTGTTGGTCCCGGCGCTGGCCCTGGCCCTTCTGGCGGGCTCTGCCTGCACGAGCTTCTACGAGATCCCGATCGAGACGCCGATCCAGCCGAAGATGGATGTCTCGATGTTCCAGCGCGTGCTCATCGCCGGATTCATCGGCGGCGGCACCGACGACGTCGATGCCAACCTCGAGACCGTGCGCCTCCTCCGCAGTCAGCTCCGAACCAAATCGCAGCTGCGGGTGATCGAGGCCGAAGTCCTGCAGCTCGCCGACATCGCCAAGGAACAGGCGAAGGGCGAGCCGGCCGCGCCGGCGTCTCCTGGCGGCGCCGCCGATGGCCAGCAGCCGCAGCAACCGGTCCCGACCGAGGCCGACGCGGCACGTATCCGCAACGAGAAGGACCTCGAGCGCTATCAGAGCATCTTCGCGGACGTGGCATTCTGGAAGAAGCTCGGCGAAGAGTACCAGGGACCGCTCATCATCACGGGCACAGTCCTCTTCTCGCCGCTTTCGACCGCCGGCTACGTGCCGGTCGAGCAGGAATACTTCGACCAGCTCGGGCGCCGTCGCGTCATCCAGCGTCGCGTCTATCAGGAGCGCAAGGGCTTCACCCTGCAGCCAAAACTGATCTACATCGACGGCCGCACCGGGGCGACGCTCTACTCCGAGACGCTGCGCGAAGAGATCCTCTACAACGCCCAGCAGAACACGCCGGCGCTGTCGTCGTATTTCGAGCTGATGGACAAGCTCATTCCGAGCTTCCTGAACACCCTCAGCATGCAGAAGATCCGCGGCACTCGAATGCTCGTCAAGTAGGGTGTCCACCCTCAGGACCCTCTGTTTTTCGAACAAAAACCCCAGATCTCTTTACCGGCCCCTCGCGTCCGTGTTAATCTAAATCCTTTGTCGAGGCTGCTATAGGCGCGCCCGAGGCGCCTTAATCGCGGGAGTTCAAGCCGTGTTCGCAATCATTCAGAGCGGTGGTCGGCAGGTCAAGGTTTCGCCGGGCGAGACCATCACGGTCGACCGGTTCGAGGCCAAGCCGGGCGACGAGGTCACCATCGACCAGGTGCTGGTCCTCGAGAAGGACGGCGGCGAAGTGTTCGCCGGCGCGCCCTACGTCGCCGGCGTCAAGATCGTCGGGGTCGTCGACGGCGAGTCGCGCGGCCCGAAGATCCGCGTCTTCAAGAAGAAGCGCCGCAAGGGCATGCGCCGGACGAAGGGGCATCGCAGCACCTACACCCTCATCCGGATCAAGGACATCATCGTGTAGCTGCCCGCTTCACAGCTTCCAGCGTCACGCTGGAATTGAGCGCTGGAAGCCGAGAAGCTGGAAGCTGAAGCTGACATCATGGCAACAAAAAAGGGTCAAGGAAGTTCACGTAACGGCCGCGACAGCAATTCGCAGCGCCTCGGCGTCAAGCGGTTCGACGGCAACGTCGTCACCGGCGGCTCGATCCTCGTGCGCCAGCGCGGCCGCCGATTCAATCCCGGCCTCAACGTCGGCCGCGGCAAGGACGACACCCTGTTTGCGAAAGTCGATGGCACGGTCAAGTTCGAGGACCACGGCGCCAAGGGCCGCGTCATCAGCGTCCATCCCCTCGCCCCCCTCGCCGACTGACGACTGACGGACTGCCGACTGTCGACTGAAGACTGAAGACTGATTTGTTTGTCGACGAAGTAGACATCCACGTCGCCGCGGGTCACGGCGGGGCCGGCGCCTTGAGTTTCCGCCGGGAGAAATTCGTCCCGCGCGGCGGTCCCGATGGCGGCGACGGCGGGCATGGCGGCTCGATCTACATGGTCGCCTCCGCCAACCTCAACACCCTCCTCAACTACCGTTTCCAGAAAATCTTCGAGGCCGGCCGCGGCGCCAATGGCGAAGGCTCCAGGCGGACCGGCCGCAGCGGCGCCGACATCGAGCTGAAGGTGCCGATCGGCACGGTCGTCTACGAGAAGACGCCCGAGGGCGAGCTCCACCAGCTCGCCGATCTGACGGCGGCGGGTGTGCGCGTGATCATCGCCAAGGGTGGCAACGGCGGCTGGGGCAACGCGCAGTATGTGAGCTCGACCAACCGCGCGCCGCGGCGCACGCAGCCAGGCCTGCCCGGAGAAGAGCGCGAACTGCGGCTGCACCTGAAGCTGCTCGCCGACGTCGGGCTGGTCGGATTCCCCAACGCCGGCAAGTCGACGATGATCTCCCGGATCTCGGCGGCCAAACCGAAAATTGCCGACTATCCGTTCACGACGCTCGTGCCCAATCTGGGGGTCGTGAGCCTGTCGGGCGATCGGACGTTCGTGGTTGCGGACGTGCCGGGACTCATCGAGGGCGCGCACACCGGACACGGGCTCGGCCATCGATTCCTGAGCCATCTCGAGCGCACGAAAGTGCTGGTGCACCTCGTCGACATGTCCTCGGCCACCGGACGCGATCCCGTCGAGGATTTCGACATCATCACCCGCGAGCTGGCGCTCTTCCCCGGTCGCGACGCCGCGGGCGAGCGGCTCGCCGACAAGCCCGTGCTCGTCGCCGCGAACAAGATGGACGCGCTCGACGAACCCGACCGCCTCAAGCGCCTCGAACAGCATTTGCAGTCGGCCGGCGTTCCGCTCTACCCTGTGTCAGCAGCCACGGGACAGGGGCTCGACGGGCTCCTCGAGGCCATCTGGCGCGAGGTCGCGCGCGAGCGCGAAGAAGGCAGTCCAACTCCGGTGGCGTAGGGGGCGTCCATCTGGACTGAATGACTTCGGTCACCCGCATCGGTATCCTGGGCGGCACGTTCGATCCGGTGCACACAGGCCACGTCGACACGGCCCTGGCCGCGCATCGCGCGCTCGCCCTCGATCGCGTACTCGTCATGCCCTCGGGCACGCCTCCGCATCGCGCATCTCCCCCGGCGGCGTCGCGCTTCCACCGCTTTGCCATGGCCGCGCTCGCCGTCACGGGCCTCCCGGGACTGATGGTCAGCGACCTGGAGATTGGCCACACTGGCCCCTGCTATACGTTCGACACGCTGGCGCGAGTCCACGCGACGGGCCTGGGGGCAGCGCAGATCTTCTTCATCACCGGCGCTGACGCGTTTGCCGAGATCGCGACCTGGAGCCGGTATCCGCAGGTCCTCGAGATGGCGCACTTCGTCGTGGTGTCACGGCCAGGGCATCCGGCGACGGCCCTCCCGGGAAGACTGCCCGAGCTGGCGGCGCGGATGGTGCAACCGGCGGCTCCGGCGTCAACGCCGGATGACGGGCCGGCTCAGGCCGGCGACGTCGCCGACAGCCGGCTGAAGGTAGTGCTCGTCGACGCACCGACGCCTGACGTCTCGTCAACCGAAGTGCGCCGTCGCCTGGCAGCAGGGGAATCGATCACCGATCTCGTTCCAACTGACGTCGAAACTTACATCGGTCAACACGGGCTCTACTCGCGCGGCGACGCCGGCGCGAGGTTCGGCAAATCACTTGCATGAAGAAGACATCAACGACCAGAACGCGATCGACCGGCGGACGGAAGCGGCTTCCGGCGGAAATCACGCGCGCAGTGCGTGCGGCTTTCGACAAGAAAGCGACTGACGTCGTCGTTCTCGACCTGCGCCACACACCGGCGTTCGCCGATTTTTTTGTGCTCTGCTCGGGGCAGAACGCGCGCCAGGTCAAGGCGATCGCCGACAGCATCGAGGACACGCAGCGCGCCGCGGGCGTCCGGCCGGCGCACGTCGAGGGTTACCAGCGCGCCGACTGGATCCTGATGGACTTCTTCACCTGCATCGTCCACGTGTTCGCGCCCCACACGCGCGACTTCTACGCGCTCGAGCGCCTCTGGGGCGACGCGGAACGGATCGAGATGAAGGACGAACCGCCAGAAGCAAGACAGAAGAGCGTGCAAGCGTAGCGCGCAACTTCAGTTCCGCGTCATCGACGCCAGCGTCCTGTCTCTGACGCGCAACTGAAGTTGCGCGCTCTTCAGCCTTCGTCTCTGCATAGTGTCGCTCTCCCTTTCACGCGTCGCGGACGGACTCGTCGCGGTGCTCCTCGCACCGGCGTGCGCGGCTTGCGGCACGTCCCTCTCGCAGCCCTCGCGCGGACCGGTCTGCGACGACTGCTGGAACGCTGTCGGGCGCTTCACGCCGCCACTCTGCCGCCGGTGCGGGGACCCACTTCCCTCCTGGCGGGTGTTGGCCGCTGATGCTGATGGCGGTGAGGTTTGCCGCCGCTGCATCGGACGGCAGTCGCCGCTGACGAGAAGCCGGGCCATCGGTGCCTACGATGGGACCCTGCGCGCGATCCTGCACGCCTTCAAGTACGACGCTTGCCGCTCGCTCTCAGCCGGGCTGGGCGCCCGCCTGCGCGTCGCGGCTGCCGACCTGCTCGCGGACGCGGACCTCGTCGTGCCGGTGCCGCTCCATCGCAGCCGGCGGCGGCGGCGGGGCTTCAACCAGGCACGCGAGCTCGCGGCGCGGCTGGGGGTGCCGATGGTTGACGCCCTCCGGCGAACCCGCGCGACACCCTCGCAGACCGACCTCCCGGCCGACGAGCGGCACGAGAACATGCGGAACGCGTTTGCGCTCAGGCGCTGGTACGCCCGGCCCAAGCTACAGGGACTGCGGATCGTTCTGGTGGACGACGTGAGCACGACGGGCGCGACGCTCGAGGCGTGCGCGGAGGTCGTGCGCGCGGCTGGCGCCGCGGACGTCAGCGCGGTGACGGCAGCCCGAGTCGTGTCTCGACCGAGCGAATGACGTCGGCTGCGACGTCTCCCTTCGCCCGCTCGCCTTCGAGGCGCACCCAGTTGGACGCGGCGGCCTGGCGGCGATAGCTTGCCCGGACGCGAGCGAGCAGCTCGAGATCGCGCTCGAAGCGGTCGCGCGCCGCCGCCTTGCGGCCGACCGCGGTGTCGGGCGCGATGTCGAGCAGGATCGTCAGGTGCGGCGCCGGCAGAAACTTCTGGATCTCGCCGAGCCAGGCCGCGTCGATGCCGTGGGCTTCGCCGTAGGCGATGCTCGACGCGACGTAGCGATCGCAGATCACCACGACGCCGGCAGCGATCCACGACTCGATCTGCGCCCGTTTCTCGCCTCGATTGGCGACGTACAGCAGCTGCAGGACGTCCGGCGGATAGTCGCGCTCGCCGTGGAGCGCCTTGAAGATTTCGCTGCCGATCGACGTCGCGTAGTCGGGAAACGACAGCATCTGGCAGACTCGGCCCTGCGCCGTCAGGTAGTCGCGCAGCGACTCGGCTTGCGTCTGCTTGCCGCTCTGGTCGAGGCCCTCGAAGGCGATGAGCGATCCGGTCGGGTGCGTGGTTGCGGGCGCCATGGTCAGACTTCGAGCGCGAGCAGATCGTCGATCGTCTGGCGCCGGCGGATGACAGTCGTCCGGCCGTCGTGCACCATCACTTCCGGCGGCAGCGTGCGGCGATTGTAGTTCGACGCCATGACGGCGCCATACGCGCCGGCGTCGAGCACGGCAAAGAGGTCGCCGACCTCCGGCCGCGGAAACCGCCGGTCCTTTCCGAGCGTGTCGCTGCTCTCGCAGAGCGGCCCGACGACATCCGACAGCATGTCCGGCCCTTCGCGCGACTCGACGGGCTCGATGCGGTGGTACGCGTTGTACAGCATCGGCCGCATGAGCTCGGTCATCCCGGCATCGAGAATCACGAACAGCTTGCCGCCCGGCTGCTCCTTGACGTCGACGACGCGCGTCAGGAGCGCGCCCGCGGGCCCGACGATGCTGCGCCCGGGCTCGAGAACGATGGCCAGACCAGAATCGCGGACGACGGGCAGGATGGCCGCGGCATATTCCTCCGCGGTCGGCGCGACCGTGCCGTCGTAGGAGATGCCCAGGCCTCCGCCCAAATCGAGATGCTCGATCGCCAGCCCGTCGGCCCTGAGATCGCGGGCGAGCTCGACGACGGCGGCGGCGGCACGCTTGAGCGGCTCGAGGTCCATGATCTGCGAGCCGACGTGAGTGTGCAGACCGACGATCTCGAGGCCGGCACGATCCTTCATGCGCCGGCCGAGGTCGCGTGCCTCGGCGATCGAGACGCCGAACTTGTTGGTCTTGAGGCCGGTCGAGATGTGGGGATGGCTGCGGGCGTCGATGTCGGGATTGACGCGGATGGCGACGCGCGCGCGCACCTGGCGGGCGCGGGCAATGGCGGCGATGCGCTCGAGCTCGCCTTCCGACTCGGCGTTGATCGTCTTGACGCCGAGGTCGATCGCCTGCGTCAGCTCGGCGTGCGTCTTGCCGACGCCGGTGAAGACGATCTCGGGCGGGATGAAGCCGGCGCGCAGCGCGACGTCGATCTCGCCGCCGGAATTCGCGTCGACCTTGCTCCCCAGGGAACGAAGGAGGCGCACGATGGCGAGCGTCGAGTTGGCCTTGAGGGCGTAGTGCAACGCGTGCGGGTACGACGCGAAGGCCTCGTCCGCGGCGCGGTAGCGGGAGGCGATCGTCGCGGCGCTGTAGACGTAGAGCGGTGTGCCGTGGGCGGCGGCGGCATCAGCGAGCGATACGCCGTCGCACACGAGGGATCCTTGCTGGCGAGAGAAACTCACGGGTAAGAGAAATTGTATAGGTCGGGGTGGCAAAGTGCCAGCGAGACCAGTTGCCGCGCGCGTCGCCGTCCCGCCACCACTACCACGCGCCGGCCCTTTGCCACCCTGATCTCTGATATCATTTCCCCCGAATCTCCGCTTTTGACGCCTGATGATGCATGCCCGTTGATTCCGCGGCCGCCCAGCCGCTCACGCCCGACAGCCTCATCGAGCAGTGTCTGACCGGCGACCAGGCGGCCTGGGAAGCGATCGTCCGCCAGAACTGGCGCAAGGTCTTCAACGTCGCTTACAAGTTCGTCGGCAAGCACGACGAGGCCGAGGATCTGACGCAGGACATCTTCCTGAAGATCTTCAAGGCGCTCAAGACGTTCGATCGCCGCGCCAATTTCCAGACCTGGATCATCAGCATCAGCCGCAACCTGTGCATCGATCACTATCGCAGCGTGCGCAAGGAGCGGCAGACGATCGCGCGCGAGGTCGATACGACCGACCTGCAACCAGCCTCGTCGGATCGCGGTCCCTACCAGGTCGTCGAGCACGGCGATCTCCGCGTGCTGCTGCGGCAGGCCCTGCAGACGCTCCCGGTTACGTTGCGCACCGCCGTCATCCTCCGCGATCTGCACGAGCTCTCGTATCAGGAGATCGCCGACCGGCTCGGCTTGCCGGAAGGTACCGTGAAGTCCCGCATCAACCGCGGCCGTATCGAGCTGGCGCGCCAGCTCAAACGGCTGCAGGACAAACAGCCGGCCCTGCGCCGCAGGCGCGGGACCCCCGCGCGCGGCCGAACCCGACGCCCCGGAGTGACTGAATGAACATCACCACCGATCGCACGAACAACGTGGCGGTCATACGAATCGGCGAAGCACGGCTCATGTACCCGCTTTTGTCCGAATTCTCGTCCGCCGTGACGCAACTCATCGCCGCCGGTGAGCGCAAGGTCGTCGTCAACCTCTCGGCGGTTGGCTACGTCGACAGCGCGACCATCGGCTGCCTGATGGATCTGTATCGGCAGGCAAGCGCTGCCGGCGGATCCCTCAAGCTGGCCGGCGTCCAGAAGCGGGTCGAGACGATGCTGACCATGACGGGTGCCCAGAACTTCATCGAGGTACACCCCGACGAGTCGAGCGCCGTCAAAAGCTTCGGAGCGTGACCGCCATGCGCACGATCAACATGACCACGGGCGCGCGGGTGCCGCTCGATGGCGACCTGCTGACGCTGCTCGAGACCCTCTACCGGGAGCTCACCGCCAAGCGCGAGCTCGAACGGACCTTTGAAGACACGGTCCGCGAGATCCAGAGCGCCATCGAACAGATGACCGACGCCGAGCGCCGGCAGTACCTGTCCGAGAGCCTGTTCCTCAGCTTCGTCTCGTACGAGAACGAGCGGCTCGGCGCCTACTTGAAGAAGCTCGCGTCCAAGAGCACCCACAAGGGAGCTCCCAAGGCCAGCCCGAGGGCCGCCCCGAAAGCCCCGAAAGCCCGAAAGGAAACGGGAACCCAAAAGGCGGCAAGGAAGAAGGCAAAGAAGGGGGCAAAGACGAGCGCCCCGGTTCGTAAGCGCGCGAAGTGAGTGTCTCTCAACTACCTCGCCACCCGGTTCACCTGCTCCTGGCCATGGTCGACCATGGTGCTCCTCTGCGACGGCCGCCTCGTCTGCGGCTGCGCCGATCCCTACGGTAAGCGCGTCCTCGGCGACACCCGGCACGAGAGCGTGAACGCCGTCTGGACCGGCGAGCGCGCCACGTCGCTGCGCGCCGATCTGAACCACGGCGGCTCGAAGTTCTGCGGCGACTGCCCGCTCAAGCTCCCGCTCAAGAAAGACGAGGCGTCGCCCCAGCGCGCGCTCGACGTCCCGGCGCTGCCCTCGCGTCTCTACATCGAGTGCACGGCGGCCTGTAACATCTCCTGCGCGCAGGCGTGCTGCGCACCCGAGACCGGCATCACCCGCACCCGCCAGGCCGGGATGCTCGATTTCGATCTCTTCCGCCGCGTCGTCGACGAAGCCGGCCCGGCGCTCGTGCGCATCGATTTCTTCAACTACGGCGAGGCGTTTCTCCACAAGCGCGCGGTCGAGATGTGCGAGCACATCAAGCGCAGCTTTCCGCACATCTACCTCTACTCGAGCACCAACGGCCTTGCCTTCAACGAAGAGCAGGTCCGGCGGCTGGTGCGGTCGGGGATCGACGAGGTCACGTTCTCGATCGATGGCGCGACCGCCGAGAGCTACGCGCGCTACCGCCAGCGCGGCGATTTCGAGAAAGCGGTTCGCAACTTGCGCTTCGCGGCCGACGAGAAGCGGACGTTGGGCAGCGGACCTCCCGTTCATCAACTGGCGCTACATCCTGTTCACGCACAACGACAGCGATGCCGAGATGGCGAAGGCGCGCGAGCTGGCCGCCGACATCGGCGTCGATCGCCTGTGCTGGGAGCTGACCGATCACCCCGAGGAGATGTTCTCGCGCCGCTTCGTGCCCGGGCTCGCCCGACCTCGCCGCGATCAAGCGGGAGGTCTGGGACGACAGCAATCTCGGGAACGCGATCCCTGGTGCAACGCCGAGCGCGCAGATCGAGGTCCGGCAAAATGGCGCGCTCGCGTCCACGCTCGGTAGAATCTCGGATCTGCCGCTGATGGCTCGACCCGGGCCGCCCGGTGCAGCTCGCCGCCACGATCAGGAATCTCTCGACCCGCCCCTTCCCCGCGCAGGCGAGCTACGGGCGCCGGCTGGTGCGCCTCGGCGCGCAGCTCTGCGACCGGAATCGAACGGTCGTCAACCGCGACTTCGAACGGGCATGGCTGCCCGCGACGCTGCGCCCCGGGCAATCGGTCGAAGTGCCCATGACGCTCACGGCCCCGGCAACGCCGGGCCGCTACGCGCTCAAGTTCGATTTGGTGAGTGAGGGAATCGACTGGTTCGAGGCCTGCGGGTCGCAGACGACGACGAAGACGCTGATTGTCGTCTGAAGCTACGCGTCCGAAAGCAGCCAGAACAGGAGCTCCAGGAGATTAGGAGCACTCTTTCAGAAGAGTCTCCTGACCTCCTGAACTCCTGTTAGAGAGCTCAGGTGCGCGGCGCTTAATTCGCCAGCCGCGCGCTCGCTTTGACTGGCACGCTGCGCGGCAGTGCGCCGACGGCGCACATCCGCCTCCGCCTCGACCAGGCGCCACGCGTCGACTTCCTCGAGGATCTTGGCCGCAAACGCGGTGTGCAGCGCGTGGCCGCCCCGGTGCGCGACGAGGTGCCCGATGACCGGGTGGCCGACGAGCGAGAGGTCGCCGATGACATCCAGAATCTTGTGGCGGACGAACTCGTCTTCGAACCGGAGCGTGTTGTTGAGCACGCCCGTCTCGCCGAGCACGATCGCGTTGTCGAGCGACCCGCCCAGCGCGAGGCCGCGCTGACGGAGCATCTCGACTTCCTTCAGGAACCCGAACGTCCGCGCCGGCGCGATTTCCTCGACGAACGTCTCGTCGGTAATCCGCATCGTCCGCGTCTGGTGCCGCAACAGCGGATGGTCGAAGCTGATGCTGTAGGTCACCTTGAAGTGGTCTGACGGATAGAGCGCAATCCGCTTGTCGCCCTGGGTCAGCGAAATCGGCCGCAGGACCTTCAGGTAGCGGCGCGGCGCTGTCAGTTTCTTGACGCCCGCCTCGTTCAGGATGAGGTAGACGAAGGGCGCAGCGCTGCCGTCCATGATCGGCACTTCCGGCGAGTTCAGCTCGACAATAACGTTGTCGATGCTGAGCGCGGTCAGGGCCGACAGCAGGTGCTCGACCGTCTCGACCGACACCGCCTCGCGGGTCAGCCCGGTCTGGTATTGAATCCCGCCCAGATGTGTAACGGTCGCCGGAATTTCGAGGCCACCAAGGTCCGACCGCTGAAACCGGATGCCATAGTTGGCAGGGGCCGGCTTCAGGGACAAGGTGACCTTGTTGCCTGAATGGAGACCGATTCCTGTGCAGGAGACGGATCGACGAAGAGTTCGCTGCGCGCTCATGACCTCTTGTGTTTGGGAAGCCGATAGCTGCAGAGCAAAGGCCCTGCCACCACAGCAGGAGACCTTCTTGTGAAACTAACTCGTTGATTTATATGGATATTATTGCAACAGGCGAGGGCCGGATGGACCGCTGAAGGCGACGATTGTGGCTGATCAGCCACAGTGCGGAGCGTCTGGAGTGTGGTCATTTTACCACAGCCTTTTCTCCTGCCTGGTCTCCGGCGCCTGAGCCAGGCCGGGGTGCCTTGCTCAGGATGTCTGCCAGAAATCGTCCCGTAGAAGATTCTCGGCTGCGGGCGACGTCTTCAGGAGTCCCCTGGGCCACAATTTCGCCTCCGCCGGCGCCGCCCTCGGGACCGAGGTCGATAACGTAGTCGGCCGACTTGATAACGTCGAGGTTGTGCTCGATGATGACGACCGTATTGCCCTGGTCCACGAGCTTGTTGAGCACGTCGAGCAGCTTGTGCGTGTCCTCGAAGTGCAGGCCGGTTGTCGGCTCATCGAGGATATAGAGCGTCCGGCCCGTCCCCCGCCTCGACAGTTCTTTCGAGAGCTTGACCCGCTGAGCTTCGCCGCCGCTCAAGGTTGTCGCCGACTGGCCGAGCTCGATATAGCCGAGGCCGACGTCCTGCAGCGTCCGCAGCTTGTTGGCGATGGCGGGGAAATTCTCGAGCAGCGGCAGTGCCTGGTCGACGGTGAGGTCGAGCACGTCGGCAATCGACTTGCCGCGGTACTTAATCTCGAGCGTCTCGCGGTTGTAGCGCCGCCCCTTGCACTGCTCGCAGGGCACATAGACGTCGGGCAGGAAGTGCATCTCGATGGCGATGACACCGTCGCCCTGGCACGCCTCGCAGCGCCCACCCTTGACGTTGAACGAGAACCGGCCCGGGCGGAAGCCGCGTGTCTTGGCTTCCGGCAGCCACGCGAACAGCTCGCGGATGAACGTGAAGAGTCCGGTGTAGGTCGCCGGGTTGGAGCGCGGCGTCCGGCCGATCGGCGACTGATCGATCTGGATGACCTTGTCGACGAGCTCGATCCCCTCGATTGCCGAGTGCATGCCAGGCTCGTCGCCGGCGCGATAGAGGAGCCGCGCCAGCGCGCGATAGAGGATTTCGTTGACGAGCGTCGACTTGCCCGAGCCGCTGACGCCGGTGACGGTCGTCAGAACGCCGAGCGGAATGGTGACGTCGATGCTCTTGAGGTTGTTGGCGCGCGCGCCCTTGACGACGATGGCGCCGCGCGTGGCCGAACGGCGCGCCGACGGCGTGACGATCGTACGCTCACCGCGAAGATACGCCCCGGTCAGGGACGCGTTCCCATCGGCCAGCAGCGCCGCGGGCGTTCCCTGGAAGATCACGTGGCCGCCGTGCTCGCCGGCGCCGGGCCCGAGGTCGATGACGTAGTCGGCGGTTCGAATCGTCTCCTCGTCGTGCTCGACGACGACGACGGTGTTGCCGAGATCGCGCAGCCGGGCGAGCGTCGAGAGCAGGGCGCGGTTGTCGCGCTGGTGCAGGCCGATGGACGGCTCGTCGAGGACGTAGAGCACGCCGGTCAGGTTCGATCCAATCTGCGTCGCCAGGCGGATGCGCTGTCCTTCCCCGCCGGAGAGCGTCGCCGCGCTGCGGCCGAGCGTCAAGTAGCCGACGCCGACGTCGTGCAGGAAGTGCAACCGATCGCGGATCTCGCGCATGATGCGGCTGGCAATCAGGTTCTCGCGATCGGTCAGCTCGAGCGCATCGAGGGCCTGCACGGCTTCGGCGATCGGCAGGTTGACGTACTCGGACATCGTCCGGCCCTTGACGCGCACCGCGCGGCTCTGCGCTTTGAGGCGCTCGCCACGGCAGGACGGACATGGCCGCAAGGCCCGATAGGGCTCGAGATTCTCCTGTTCGAGCCACGTCCCCGATTCGTAGCGCCGGCGCAGATTGGGGATGAGCCCTTCGAACCCGGCGCCAAAGGGGTCCTCGCCGCGGCTCTTCTTCTTGACCTTGTCGCCCTTGCCAGCCTTGGCCTTCTCTGGAACCGCATCTTCGGCCCGCCGCGCGCCCGCCTGAGCTCCGTAGAAGAGCACATCGCGCGTCTTCTTCGGGAGCCGGCGGAACGGCACGGCCAGGTCGATGCCGAACACCTTGCTCAGCGTCCCGAGCGCTTCCTTGACGAGCTTGCGGTCGCCCTTCGCCCACGGAGCAATTGCGCCGTCCTCGAGCGAGAGCGAGTCATCGGGTACAACGCGCGCCGGGTCGAAGTCGTACACGGCGCCCAAGCCCTGGCATTCCTGGCAGGCCCCGTGCGGCGAGTTGAACGAGAAGGCGCGCGGCGTCATCTCCGGCATGCTGACGCCGCACCACGTGCAGGCCAGCCGCCGCGAGAACAGGCGATCGCCGCCGTCGAGCGTGTTGATGACGACGATGTCGTCGGCAAGGCCGAGGGCGATCTCGACCGACTCGGTCAGGCGACGCTCGATGCCCGGCTTGAGGATCAGGCGATCGACGACGACATCGATCGTGTGGTTGCGCCGGCGGTCGAGCTTGAGGTCTTCGTCGAGCGACCGCTGCTGGCCGTCGACGCGCACCTTGGTGAATCCGCGGGCACGCAGGCCGGCAAGCTCCTTCTTGAACTCGCCCTTCCGGCCGCGCACGATCGGCGCCAGCACGTTCACGCGCTCGTCGTTCGGCGACAGCATCACCATGTCGATGATGCGCTCGAGCGATTGGGAGGCGATCTCGCGCCCGCAGAGATGGCAATGCGGTACGCCGATGTTGGCGAAGAGCAGCCGGAGGTAGTCGTAGATCTCGGTGACGGTACCGACCGTCGAGCGCGGGTTCGAGCCGGTCGTCTTCTGCTCGATGGCGATGGCGGGCGACAGGCCGTCGATGAGGTCGACGTCCGGCTTCTCCATCTGCTCGAGGAACTGGCGGGCGTAGGAGGACAGCGATTCGACGTAGCGCCGCTGTCCCTCGGCGTAAATCGTGTCGAAGGCCAGGGATGACTTACCCGACCCCGACAGGCCGGTAATGACTACCAGCTGGTCGCGAGGGAGGTCGACGTCGATATTCTTGAGGTTGTGGACGCGCGCGCCGCGCACCGCAATCCAGTCGTGCGCCATGTTGGAGGATGCGTACAGTGGGAGATTTCGCAGCCCTCCCAAAACTGCAATTTTAGCACGGGGCTGCCTGGCGAGCCTAACTCGCACGGTCAGTCGAGCCAGTGGGCCGACGGGGCGGAAAACACTCCTCAGGAGACTCCACCGCGCCGCAGCCGGCTGTTGCGGTAGCCGTAGAAGACGTAGATCAGGATCCCGAGCCCCAGCCAGAGCAGGAATCGCTCCCAGGCCTGTTTGGGCAGGCCCACCATGATGAAGAGGCAGGCGGCGGTGCTGAGGAGCGCCACCGGCCAGACGAAGGGCACCTTGAACGGCCGCGGACGATCGGGCTCGGTGACGCGCAGCACGAGCACGCCGATCGACACGAGCGCGAAGGCGAAGAGCGTTCCGATGTTGGTGAGATCGTAGGTCTCGGCCGCATCACCGACGAGGCTCGCGACCGCGACGATGATCCCGGTGATGAGCGTCGTCGTGTACGGGATGCGGCTGACGGGATGGACCTTCGCCGCCCACTGGGGTAGGAGGCCGTCGCGGGCCATGGCGAAAAAGATCCGCGGCTGGCCGTACTGGAACACGAGGAGCACCGCCGTCATCGAAACGGCGGCGCCGAGAGCCACAATCCAGCCGACGGTCTGGAAGCCGGCGACTTGCAGCGCGTGCGCGAGCGGATCGGCTACCGCGAGCTCGGTGTACGGCACCATGCCGGTGAGCACGAAGCCGACGAGCACGTAGATCACCGTACAGATCGCGAGCCCGCCCAGAATCCCGATCGGGAGGTTCCGCTTTGGATCGCGCGTCTCCTCGGCCGCCGTGGAGATGGCGTCGAACCCGATGTAGGCAAAGAACACGATCGCCGCGCCCTGGTGGATGCCGGTGAACCCGTTGGGCGCGAACGGCGTGTAGTTGGCGGCATTGAGGTGCGTGGCGCCGACGGCGATGAAGAGCGCCAGCGCGGCGAGCTTGACGACGACCATGATGTTGTTGGCGCGCACGCTTTCCTTCGCGCCGCGCAGCAGCAGCCACGTGATCACCATCACGATCGCGAACGCCGGAAGGTTGACGAGGATCGGAATCCCCGCGATGTGTGGCGCCGTATCGAGCAGGCCATGCACCTCGGGGTTCGAGCTGAGGAGCGCGGTGCGGTAACCCGTCGTCAGCCAGACCGGGAACGAGAGCCCGATACCTCGCGTCAGCGTCGTGAAATAGTCGCCCCACGAAATCGCGACCGCGACGTTGCCGACGGCGTACTCGAGGACGAGGTCCCAGCCGATGATCCACGCCACGAGCTCGCCGAGGGTCGCGTAGGTGTAGGCATAGGCGCTGCCGGCCTGCGGAATCATCGCCGCGAGCTCCGCATAGCAGAGCGCCGCGAGCGCGCACGCGCCGCCGAGCAACAGGAACGAAAAGACGAGCGCCGGGCCGGCCGCGTAGCGCACGACCGCGCCGTTCGCATCGACCTGCCCCGCCGCGGCGGTGCCGATGGCACCGAAAATCCCGGCGCCGATAACGGCGCCGATCGCCAGCATCACGAGGTCGCCGGCCCCGAGCACGCGCTTGAGGCCGCCTTCGCTCTCCGGCAGGAGCTCGCTGATGGGTTTTCGTTTGAAGATTTGCAGCATCAGGTCAGGCTCGTCGAGCGAATCACGCCGAGACGGGTGACGGCGCGGGCTGGATCGGCAGCACACCCTTCAGCCCCACGTCGAGCCGGTAGACAGTCTCGCTCGACGACACGACCAGCCCGCCGAGCGGGTCGAAGGCCAGGCCCAGCAAGGCGCCGCCTGACAGCACGCAGTCCTTGACGCCTGGCCGATCGCTGCGGAAGCGGTACACGGCGCTCGATCCGGCCACGGCGTCGACGACGTACAAGTGTCCGTCGCTGTCGAACGCCAGGCCCTGCGGCCGACCCAGGCCATCACAAAAGGTTTCGAGAGCGCCCTCGGGTGACAGGCGATACACCACGTCACGGGGCGACAACGTGGGTGCGGTCACATACAGCCAGCCGTCGGGACCGAACGCCAGGTGGAACGCGGCCACGCTCGAAGGAATGCTGGCGAGGATCTTGACCTCCCCATCGCGAACCCGGAGGATCGGATCCTGACCGATCGCCCACGAACAAGTCGCCGTCGCGGTTGAAGGCGATGCCGCACGCGACGCCGAGGTCGGTGGCAACGGTCGATACCGATCCGTCACTGGCGACGAGGTGGACGCTGCCGTCGAACCGGCTCGAGACGTGCAGCCGGCCCCGCGGGTCGAGCGCCATCGACGTGGGATTGGGCAGCCCGACGACAAACGGCTCGCGCGATCCGTCGCGGCGCACGACGTAGATCGACACCGGCGTCTCCTGGCCGCGCGACCCGCTGAAGGTCAAGTACAGGTTGCCCTCGAGATCGAAGGCCGGGTTGTCGACCAGGTGCACGCCGGTGGCGATCGGCGCGCCGATCTCGACGTAGGCGGTTTCGCCCGGCGCGCTGTCCACGCGGACAGGGGTGTGCCCGCCGTCGAGCCCCGGGGGGACGATGACGGTCAGCGACTGGCGCGAGGCGTGCGCGACGGTCGCCCGTGACACCGCCCAGTCGGACCTCAGGCAGATGGGGTTCGAGGCCAAACCCGTCGCCGCTGATGGTGACGCGTCCGCCCTCGACCGCCCACAACGGGCTGACCGCGGTTATGCGTGATGGTGGTGCAGGTGTCATTTCGGTGAGATGTTTCGGCCGGGGTATTTCGGAGGGCTGGGCGAAGAGGCTGGCGCCTGGCGTGGGGGGTCGCCCGCCCCAGGGCCAGACGCGCAGGTCATGTCTCGTCGAGCTCCATATTCCAGTAGAAGTAATCGCGCCAGCTGTCGGGAGCGTTGCGAAGGCCGACCGCAATCCGGATGGCGGGTGCCCGCTCGGGACGTTTCGGAACTCGGATGAGGTGCATACCGGCTTCGGGAGGCGTCCGGCCGCCCTTCCTCCGGTTGCACGTGATGCAGCAGGTGACGATGTTCTCCCAGTCTTTTCGGCCGCCCTGGGCGACCGGCACCACATGGTCGAAGGTCAATTCCGCCGTGGCGAACACCTCGCCGCAGTACTGGCACGAGTGGTCGTCCCGGGCGTAGATATTGGCGCGGGAGAACGGAACGTAGTCAATCGTCCGCTTGATGCGAATGTAGCGCAGCAGGCGAATGACGGAAGGCAGACGGAAGCTGAACTTCACCGAGCGGACTTCCCGGTGGTCGTACTCCGAGATAACCTCAACCTTCCCCTGGCACATCAGCGTCACCGCCTTCTGCCAGTGGACGACCTTGAGGGGCTCGTACGTCGCGTTCAGAAGGAGCGTCTGCTCCATAACTGATGATTATTGTCACCGAAGCCGAGGGTAGTGTCAAGACGTGATTGGCTCGTAACAGGATTGTTTACAGCGGCTTAGCGGCTATCGGCACGATCGTGCGTGGTCGGAACGCGCGTCCTTGGAACCGATAACCCTCTCTGAACATGTTCAAGCCCGGAACACCCTTCGATCGTGCTATCGCCCTGACCCTGCTGGCGTTCGGTGCCACGGGGTGTGCCTCCACCGGCGCCGTCCCGCAGCCCTTCCCGAGGCCGGGCGGCCCAGCGGCGAGTCCGCCAGCAGCCACCGCTACCCCGGCACCGCGCCCCGCTGGCGACGGCTACGCGATTGCGGGGACGGCCCTCGGCCTGCGTGGCACGCCGTATCGCAACGGCGGCAGCGACCCCTCGGGGTTCGACTGCTCGGGCTTCGTCTGGTACGTGTTCGGGCAACACGGCATTCGGGTCGCCCGCACGGTCGGCGAGCAGTACCGCGAGGGCCTCGATGTCAGCGCGGAGACGCTTCAGCCCGGCGACCTGCTGTTCTTCAACACCCAGGGTCCGGGCGCGTCGCACGTCGGCATGGCGATCGGGGGTGATGAGTTCGTGCACGCGCCGAGCTCGCGCGGTGAAGTCAGGGTCGAGCGGATGAGCGCGCCGTACTGGTCGTCGCGCTATGTCGGTGCGAGACGGGTGAAGTAGCGCTGCAGCTAGGCCGCTTGTCCCCGGCCTTTACGCGAGAGGCGGTTCGTTCTCGATCCGGTGAACTGGCGGACGTGGAGATCTTCTTCGGTGTAGAGGACGGGCTGCGTCAGCGGCTTGAGCGGCTCGACACGCACGCTGCAATCGGCCGACGGCATCTCCAGCCGTTCCATGTAGCGTTGCGGGAACGACGGAAAATTCCTGAACGTCGTCGACACGATGCCCCCGTGCCTGGCCTCGAGCGCCGCAAAATCGTCTTTGAGGAACTCGCACATCGCCGGGTCGGGATCGGTCGCCAGATACGCCTTCACCATGTCGGCGACGTGCTCGTAGAAGAGCGGACCGTGCGAGCGCATCGAATCGCTCCCGTCGGCGCGCACGAACCGGCGGATCCCGGACTCGGCCGGATCGATGTGATAGAGCTCGTGGACGACGGTGTCGAGCTTGGCAATCCAACCGGGCGCACCGGGGTAGAGATCGGCCTTGCGCGATCGCTCGAGCGTCTGGTCGCAGAAGCGCGGGAGCACGAACGAGATCAGATACTTGATGGAGGTCTCGCCGAGCCGGACGACCGGCGACTTGGTGACGAACCACTCCGAGCGCCGCGTCAACTCGCCGGTGTCGCGATCGCGCCAGAAGAAATATCCCGGTTCGCTTTCCGGCAGCGTGAGGCAGTGGCAGGTGGCAAACGCGCCCTCGGCCTCCGAGCGCCCGAAGCGCGCGAACACGAGGACTTCAGAAAGATCGATGAAAGAAAGACGGGGCGTCCGGTGAACGATGTCCTGCATCAAGAGCGCGATGCGCTCGGTATAGTTGATCATCCGCCACACGCTGCTGCGGGCCGGAAGCGCACACTTGCCGGTCCGCGTCCCTATCTCAGCCACACGTCGGCCCGGAACGCTCTCGGGCCTCGCGGAGCTCTAATTTTCTTGTGAGGCGACTATAGAGACAAGCCGCGATGCTGTCAAGGTGAGCCAAACAAGGATGTTACGGCCGAGTTGCGGTTGCGCTTACGGGGTCCCCGGAGGCTTGCCGCCGGGCGGGGGGACTTTCGCCGCCGGAACGACCTCCCCAGGCAGGACGAGCGGGCCCTCGGCAGGCGGAGAGAGCGTTGGGGGCGCGGACTCAGGTGCCGCTGCGGGCGAAAGTGGCTCGGCGACCACCGGAGGCGGCGTCACGGCGCCCATCCGGCGCAGGATCATCTCCTGCCGCCGGCGCAGCCGTGCCGACGGGTGGGCGGGATCGAACGCCCTCGGGCTGCTGATGGCGCCCGCGAGCAGCGCCGATTCCTGCGGTCCGAGCTCAGCCGCGGATTTTCCGAAGTAGGTGCGCGCCGCCGCCTCGGCGCCGTAGATGCCGTTGCCCCACTCGATGACGTTCAGGTAAATCTCGAGGATGCGCTGCTTCGAGAGCTCGGCCTCGAGCCGGCGCGCGATGAGCAGCTCGCGTCCCTTGCGGATCGGGTTCTTCGTCGGCGACAGGTAGAGGTTCTTGGCGAGTTGCTGCGTGATGGTGCTGGCGCCGCGTTCGAACTCCATGCGCTCGAGATTGACCTCCATCGATTCCTTGAGCTGCTGGAAGTCGACCCCACCGTGGTCCCAGAACGCAGCGTCTTCGGTCACGATCACGGCGCGCTTCAGGCTCGGCGAGATGCGTCCGTAATTCACCCAGCGCTGCACGCGCCGCGGCGGCTCGCCCTTGTCGATCGCCTGACGTTGCCGTAACTCGATGAAGGCGGTGGTGCCGGGATTCTGCGTGCGCAGGACGCGCACGTCGGGAAGCGTAAGGTAGATGTACGCGGCGCACGCGAATCCTACGGCGAGCAGCACCGCGATGATTCGCCGGACCGTGCGCATCCGCGAGCGGCGGCGCATGTCACATTATAGGTCGCTCGTCGCCGCTCCGGCGCGGCGTTCTTGCCCCGCGCCGCCACCAGTCCCGCGCGTACGCCGCGCCCTACGCGCGCGCCGCCGTCTCCGCCGCGGTCGCGGCCGCGGTGGCAGACGAGGCCTTGTAGCCCGACGCCGACAGCACGCGTTCGAGCGCAGTCAGGAAGAGCAGCACGTTCGCGAGCGTCGAGCCCGCGCCCATCAAGCCGACTCTCCAGATGCGTCCGGCGAGCGGCCCGAGGCCGGCACCGATCTCGATGCTGAACTCGTCGAGCAGACGGCGGCGCACCGCCGCCTCGTCAACGCCGTCCGGCACCTTGACGGCGTTCAACGTCCAGAGACGCTCGCCAGCCGGCGGCAGCAGCGACAGGCCGAGCGCCTCGAGGCCCGCGGCGAGCGCCCGGTGATTGCGCTCGTGACGCGCCCAGCGCTGCTCGCGCCCCTCCTCTTCGACCACGGCGAGGGCTTCGCGCACGGCGTACACGAGCGGCGCCGAAATCGTGTGGTGATACTTGCGTCGAACCCAGTAGTCCTCGAGCAGCGCCAGGTCGAGGTAAAAGCTCCGCGACTTCACTTTCTTGGCGAGCGCGCGCGCCGAGAACGACAGCGGCGCCATCCCTGACGGCGCCCCCAGTCCCTTCTGCGAGCAGCTGTAGCAGATGTCGATCCCCCACGCCCCGGTCTCGAGCGGCATCGCGGCAAACGACGTCACCGCGTCGACGACCGTCAGCGCATTCGCGCGCGCCGCGATCTGCGCGATCGCCTGCACCGGGTTGAGCACGCCCGTCGACGTCTCGGCATGGACGACCGCGACGATGTCGGCGGGCGCCGCGGCGAGGGCGCGTTCGACCGCGGCCGGGTCGCACGCGCGTCCCCATTCGACGTCCACGCGCGTCACGGTCGCGCCATAGCGCTCGAAGATCTGCGCCAGGCGATCGCCGAAATACCCCGTGACCACCACGAGCACGCGTGTCCCGGGCGCCGTGATGTTGGCGACCGCGGCTTCCATCCCCGCCGTGCCGGTGCCGGAAATCGCGAGGCTGAGCGCCCCTGGCGCGGCGCCGAGCGTCCCGTCGAGACGGCGGCGCAGGTCGTCGAGGATCACGACCATTTCGGGATCGAGGTGGCTGAGCACGGGCGCCGACAAGGCGCGCATGACGCGCGCCGATACCGGGCTGGGCCCCGGACCAAGCAGCAATCGTTCGGATGTCATCTCAACTCCTGCAGTGCAAAAGGTGGCTGGCACCTGGCCCGGGAAGGTGCCTGGCACCTGGGTGGAGTACGTTTCGTGGATCACATTGATTCCACGGGTCTTAGTAGCGCGAGGGCGTCTCGGACCTGCGCCGTCGCTTCGGTTGTGAGCGGCACGAGTGGCGCGCGGGGTTCGCCGCCGGTGAAGCCGGCCAGGTCCATCGCCTTCTTGAGACCCGCGACGCCGAGGCCGGTTGTGACGAGCTTGGCGAGCGGCGTAAGCCGCCGTTGCAGGTCGCGCGCTTCCCCGTGACGGCCGGCGCGAAAGTGCTCGTGCAGTTCGACGCAGAGCGCCGGCAGCACGCACGAAACCGCCAGGATGCCGCCCGTCGCGCCGACGCAGAGCGACGGGTAGAACGTGGGCGCCGAGCCGGCGATGACCGCAAACGTGCCCGGCGCGGCGGCCACGAATGCCGCCAGCTGCGCGGTGTCGCTCCCGGTTTCCTTCACGCCGATGATGTTCGGGTGGCTGGCGAGACGGCTGACGGCGTCGGGCGTCAGATTGACGCCGGTCACCGCCGGGACGTTGTAGAGGAGCACCGGCACCGGCGCCGCATCGGCGACGGCGGTGTAGTGGCGGACAAACACATCAGCCGTCATCCGCGCTTTGAAGAACGACGGCGTGCGGACGAGCACGGCGTCGGCACCGTGCGCCGCCGCACGCGCCGAGGCGGCGATCGTCGCCCGCGTCGACTCGCGTCCCGTACCGACGATGAGCACGCGGTCGCGCGGCACCGAGGCCCGCGCCGCCGCGATCACCCGCTCGGCTTCGTCCTCCTCGATAAACGGCGCCTCACCGTTCGAACCGAGCGCCACCACCCCGCCCACGCCGGCCTGGATCCACTGCGCGACGTTCGCCGAGATCGCCGCGCTATCGATCTCGCCGGCGCGGTCGAAGACCGTCGCCATCGGTGGAAAGACTGCATCGAGATTCATCGCCGAGGAGCGTACCGGTCGAGGCCCGCGAGTGTCAAACGAGGCGGGCCGCTCGCATGGAGCGAGACCACACCCCGTACAACGGAAAACGGCGGCGAACACGGAATACCCGTGCGCGCCGCCGCCTCCGTCCTCACGGCACCCCACTTGTTAGTGAATCGTCTGCCTCCACTGCGACCGGCTGCGACGCCAGTCGTCGTCGAGGATCGTCCACAGGATCTGATCCAGATACTCGCCGTCGCGCAGGAACGACTTGCGCAGCACACCTTCCTGCACTGCCCCGACCTTGCGCAGCGCGCCGTTGCCGCGGCCGTTGGCGGTCGCCGCCCGCGCTTCGAGCCGCCGCGCGCCCACGACTTCAAACGCGAAGTCGATGATGAGCGCCGCGGCGTCGAGGAAGATCCCCGTGCCCCAGAACGACGAGCCGATGGCGAAGCCCCACTCGGCCGTGCCGAACCCGGGCTCGAGCTGGCGGACCTGGAAGATCCCGATCGCCGTGTCCATGTTGTGCGGGACGACCGCAAAACACGTGTAGTTGCCGGCGGCCCGCTCGCGATGCGTCCACGCGATGAACCGCTCGAACCCTTCGACCGTGGTCGGTGGCGGCGAGATGAACCGCGAGACCTCCTCGGTCGAGAGCATCGCCAGAAGCGCCGGCGCGTCCGAGAGCCGCAGCTCCCTGAGCGTCGCCATCGATCCGGTCAGCACCGGGAGCGCCTGCCGCCAGTCGCTCGTCGTGACCTGCTTCGCGCGTGCCATCACAGCCTGCACGTCAATCACCTCTTGGGCGTCACGGAATGGCATCTTCTCCATTAGAGGCCCCCTTCCGTGGTGCCGGTCGAGTTGCCGGTCGTGCCCGACGCCGGTGGCGGCGACGGTGGCGGCGGTGGCGGTAAGAACAGATCGTCGAGCGGCGTCGCGTCGTAGTTGACCGGCTCCGCCGTCGGATCGTCGAACAGCTCGGCGTCCTCGCCGCTGCTGCCCCAGGTCACGTCCTCGTCAGCCGACGTGCCCCACACGATGTTCTCGAGGTTCGCGGCCGTGCCCCACACGATGTTCTCGAGATCGAAGTTGGTGCCCCACACGATGTTCTCGCCATCGGCCGCGGTGCCCCACACGATGTTCTCGAGATCCATCGCCGTGCCCCAGACGATGTTCTCGCAGCTGTCGCCGCCGCACGCCGTGCCCCACACGATGTTCTCGAGGGCGGCCGTGCCCCACACGATGTTCTCGCCGGCGTCGGCCGTGCCCCAGACGATGTTCTCGCCGTCGGCGACCGTGCCCCAGACGATGTTCTCGAGCTCGTCGGCAACGGTGCCCCAGACGATGTTTTCGCAGTCGTCGGCGCAGAGCGTGCCCCAGACGATGTTCTCGCCCTGATTGTCGGCGAGCGTGCCCCAGACCACGTTCGAGGCCCAGGCGTTGGCGGACGGCTTGATCACCCCGCCCTTGATGCGGTGATTGCCCCAGATGACCTGGCGGCTCCACATCCACGAGTGCGGGTACGCCTGACCCTGCTGCGGACTCTTGAAGTAGCGCGCGAGCTCGACCGCGCCCTGCGCGTTCAGGAAGCCCGCACCCTGCGACAGCGCGTCGTAGTGCCGCGTCTGCGCGGTGTACTGCAGGATGGCCTTCACCAGGTTCGGCTTGAGCGACGGGTTCGCCTGCAGCATCAGCGCGACCGTGCCGGCGACGACCGGCGAGGCCATGCTGGTGCCGCTCAGGCTCAGATACGGGCGGCTCGGAGTGCTACGGCTGCCCTTGAGCAGGTACGCCGACTTGGTCAGGTAGAACTCGCTCGCCGGATTGGAGAGCGACACGATACCGGTGCCGGGCGCGACGAGGTCGGGCTTGGCCACGAAGTCGACGGCGGCGGGACCGCGCGAGCTGTACGGCGCGACTTTGTCGTCCCAGCGCGAGAGCGTGCCCTCGGTGCTGTAGGCACCCACCGTCAGCACCCAGGGCGCGTTGCCCGGGGCCGTGATGCTGCCGTACTGCGTCTTCTTCTGGAAGCCGACCGTCTTCTGCCCCAGGTTGCCGGCGGCGGCGACGACGACGATGCCGGCGTCGACCGCGCGCTTGGCCGCGAGGGTCAGCGGATCGGTTTCATACGACTCGGTGATGCGTGCGCCCACCGACAGGTTGATGACGCGGATGTTGTGCGCCACGCGGTTCGCGATGGCCCACTCGAAGGCCGCGATGACGTCACTGATGACGCCGCCGCCGTGCTGATCGAGCACCTTCAGGCTGACCAGGTGCGCCGCCGGCGCCACGCCCGCGTGCGCGCCGTACGAGTCGTAACCGTTGCCGGCGATGATGCCGGCGACGTGCGTCCCGTGGCCGTTGTCGTCGTAGGCCTGCAGGCGATCGTTGACGAAGTCGACAAAGCCCGTCACGCGCTGGCCGCCGACCACACGGACCTTGCTCGAGCTGCCCTGATAGCTCAGGTCGTCGTGCCAACCCGAGATACCCGAGTCGATGACCGCCACGCCGACGCCGGCGCCGTCATATCCCCACTGCTGCTGCGCCGCGCGGGCGCCGACCGACACCGTCGTGCGGTTGTTGTGCCCCGCAATCGGACGATCGAAGTGGACGCTCAGCACCTCCGAGCGCTCGGAGATCTGCTTGATGACCCGGTTCGGGAGCTCGACGGCCATGCCGTTGACGAGCTTCAGCCGCCGGCCGAGCCGGCCGCCGAGCTTCTTGACTTCCTTTTCGGCATTGGCTTCCTGCCCAGGCTTGATCGTGATGATCACCTTGGAGGAGCCAAGCAGCCGGCCCGAGCGCGACCGCGATTCCTTGTCGAGCTTCTGGAACCGCTCCTGCCGGCCGGAGTGCTTGCTCGCGCTCGCCTTGCTCGTCCATTTCTTGCTCGGCGAGCCGGGCTTGGCGGCCACGGGGACCGCGAACGCGACCAGCGCCGCGAGCACGAGTGCCCCGGTCTGCCACGTAAGTTGACGCTTTCGAGAACGCATTAGATCTTTTCCTTTGGATACCTTCCGAACCTCGGAAGTGGTCACAGTCGCTTCGCTATGGATACCCGCCTGCACCCAGGCGGTGGGTCGATGAATGGGTTTCATCAGTGCACCGCCGCGCCCCACACGGCCTTGGCGCGACGCCAGTCTTCGCGCACGATCGACCAGAGCGCCTGGTCGTAGTGACGCCCGCTGCGGAGGAAGCTCCGCCGCAGGATGGCTTCCTTGACGGCGCCCAGCTTGGCCAGCGCGCCGTTGCCGCGGCCGTTGGCGACCGCCGCGCGCGCCTCGAGCCGATGGATGCCGACCGTCTCGAACGAGAAGTCGATGGTCATCCGCGCGGCGACCCCGAACACGCCCGAGCCCCAGAATGCCCGGCCGATGGCAAAGCCCCACTCGGCGGTCGTGAACATCGGATCGAGCTGGCGGACCTGGAAGATGCCAATCGCCGTGTCCATCCCCTGAGGGACGACCGCAAAGCAGATGTAGCGCCCGGCCGCGCGTTCGCGCTGCGCCCAGGTAATGAAGCGCTCGAACCCGTCCACCGTCGTCGGCGGCGGCGAGATGAAGCGCGACACCTCCTCACTCGTGAGGAGCTCCAGCAAAGCCTCCGCGTCCGAGACCCGCAGCTCGCGCAGCGTCAGCACGCCGTTCGAGAGCACCGGTAGA
This sequence comes from uncultured Acidobacteriota bacterium, assembly GCA_963847975.1. GTDB lineage: Bacteria > Acidobacteriota > Vicinamibacteria > Vicinamibacterales > 2-12-FULL-66-21 > DATBJJ01. Next base: position 105,493 of record CAWKBU010000035.1, read on the forward strand.
ACCTGACGCCAATCCGTCATCCGGGACGGCGCCACGTCCGTGGCCCTGACGCTCAATCGCGCCAGCGGCGTCGGGACGACTGTCTCTTGTCGAAGATTCGTGAGCATGAGTCTTTTCCGTTCGTCCTAAATGACACGCACAGACACACCTGACGGGTTAAGGCAGAGCAAGTGGGGGGCCACTGCCGCTGGGCTTCGGTCCGTATGACCTAATTGGCTTCGTTTGAATTACTTGCGGGCGGCGTGGTGAAACGGGGGTGTGCGGGTGTGCGTGCGGGTCTGCGCCGTCTCGGAACAGCCAGACTTGTAATTGAGCCAAAAACGGCAGCTAACCGTATGACTCCAAGTTACTTAACGAAAGTGCTCTAATTGGGTACGCGCGTGCAGGTCTGGAACACTTCGCGCAGTTCTGACAAGTCCAATGAAATCAGTGATTTAGATGATCCGGCCCGATCCGGTGACCGAACGGGGCACACTCTGTGCGCCAGCGGTGAGGTTGACGGCCAGCGCAGACAGCACGATGGCGGCTGCCGGGGCCAGGAGCCAGGGAGCCTCGATGAGGGCCCGGCCGCGACCGGCGTCTCGTAACATCGCGCCCCAGCTGGGAATCGGTTCACCGAACCCCAACCCGACATACGACAGCGTCGCCTCGGCGAGCACGAACGCGGGCACCAGGAGGCTGGCCTGAACGATGAGGAATCCTCGCGCCGCCGGCAGCAAATGGCGGAGCAGAATCCTCGTACGGCTGGCCCCCATCGCGCGCGCAGCTTCTGCGTACTCCCGCGTCTTCTCCGAGGCCACGACCGCCCGTACCCCGCGCGCCGGGATGGGCCACCCCACCGCCGCGAGGACCACGACCATCGTCCAGAAGACCTGGTTCGTCGTCAGCACGAGCGGCATCGAGGCCCGCAGCGCGAGCACGACATAGACGGCCGGCAGCGCCATGATCACGTCGGCCGCACGCATCAGCCCATCGTCGAGGAACCCGCCGGCGGAGCCCGCAAGGCCGCCAACCAGTGCGCCGAGAAGGATCGCGCCGAGGGCGGCGCCGAGCGCCACACCGAGCGACAGGCGAGTGCCCCACGCGAGGCGTGCGAACTGGTCGCGCCCGAGCGCATCGGCGCCGAGCGGGAACCAGGGTGATCCATGTTCCGGGGCGACGGACAGGAGCGCGCGGTCGCGGAAGAACCGAATCGGCATCGGACGGCTGCGATCCTCGACGTAGCGGTGCTCGAGCCGGCTCTCGAGGCGCAGGGGATAGACAAACGGCATTCGCAGGCGGCTCGTGACGCCTCCGGGACCGGGCGTAAGGATGCGAGGCCGCATCGGCGGCGCGTACACGGCCTCGGCGAACTGCTCCGACGGCCCAGTTGCTCGTGAGCCAGGGACCGGCAATCGCGAAGGCGGCCACGAGCGCCGCGAGCGCGAACCCGGCGCGTTTGGCCATGGTGCGGTGGTCCCCCGGCAGCGATCACGCCCGGCCCTCAACTCGGGGATCGACAAACACCAGGGCGATGTCCGAAAGCAGGATGCCGAGCGCGAGAAAGATTGAGCCGGCCGCCGCGCATCCGGCGACGAGGTAGAGGTCGCGCGAAATCAGTCCTTCGTACATGAGGGCCCCAAGACCGGGCCACGACGTGACGATCTCGACCGCAAACGATCCGCTCAGCACGCTTCCGACGATCACGCCGTAGATCGCGAGCACGGGCTTCAGCGACAGCTTGAGGGCGTGCCGCCACACCACCCGGCGGAACGAACAGCCGCGCGCGAGCGCCGCCCGGATCGATGGGTCGGCCAGCGCTTCGTGCATCGCCTGCGACTGCAGCCGCTCGAGCGAGGCCGCGATTGGCAGCGCCAGCGCGGTCGCCGGCAGCGCGAGGTACGTGATCGTCGTCCACAATGATCGTGGAGTCGCCGCCGGCCGCGAACCCACCGACGGGAAACCATCCCGTGCGAGAAGCGAGGATGAGGAGCGCGAACGACGTCACGAGAGGCGGAACCGAGACGAAGATGAGGGAGAGCGCGCGCGCGAGCGCGGTGCCGAAGTTGTGCCGGCTGCCAGTGATGATGCCGAGCGGGCACACCGACGAGTGTGGCGAGGAGCAGAGCCGTGGCACCGAGCAGCGCCGTCTTCCATGCGCGTTCGGCCACGAGCTGGCGGACCGGCCGGCCGTACTTCACCGACTCCCCGAGATCGAGCCGCACGGCGCGGCCCAGCCAGGCGCCGTAGCGTGCGAAGAACGGGCGATCGAGTCCGAGGCGGTGACGCTCGGCCGCGGCGACAGCCGGATCGAGGTCGAACGCGTCGACCGAATCGCCGGGGGCAGCCTCGACCAGCATCAGCGCCGCCGACGAGACGACGAACACGAGCAGCACCGCGAAGAGCAGGCGACGAAGCAGGTAGCGGCATGCCTGACTATCTGGCGGCCGCCAGCGTGTCCGCGCTCCAGAGCAGGTGTGGCACGAGCGGAGCCGGCGTCGGGTTGAGGACCTTGGGCGAAGTCGCGAGCGTCACCCGCGAGGCGACGAAGTAGATCGACGGCAGCTCTTCTCCGAAGATCCGCTGGATCTCGGCGAACGCGCGCCGCCGCTCGTCGAAGCTCGCGGCCGTCGCCTGCACGCGCATCAACTCGTCGATGCGTCGTTCCCAGTCGGTCGCCGGCTTGGCCTGCGCCGGGTTCCAGAAATGAAAAGGACCCGAGCTCACCCAGAAGTCCGGATCGGGATCGGTCGAGCTCGACTGGAGCCCGAAGTAGATCGCGTCGTAGTCGCCGGCGATCCACCGCTGCTGGAGTCCTTTGGGATCGAGCGGGATGATGTCCACGGCGATGCCGAGGCGGCGGAGCTGTTCCTGGATGACCGACGTCACCCGCTCGCGCAGGTGATTGGCCTGCGTCAGGATCGAGAATCGCGCCGGGGTCCCGGCCGCGTCCTCGAGCATGCCGTCGCCGTTGCGGTCGGTCAGGCCGGCGGTCGCGAGCAGCTGCCGGGCGCGATCGCGATCGCCCGTCGCGGCCGGACACACCGGCGTGCCGGCCGAGTACCAGCGGCGGTTGCCGGGCGTGACCGGCCCGAACAAGGGAGCCGCCGCGCCGAGGTACACCGTGTTGACGATCGCCTCGCGATCGACGCCGCAGGACACGGCCTGGCGGAACTCCTTGCGCGCCATCCACGGCGTCCGGCCTCCCCCCAGCCGCGACGGGCGCAGGTTGAAGGAGAGGAAGTCGGCGTCGAGCGCGACGCTCACCTCGATCATGCGCAACCGCCCCTGGTCGGCCAGCCGCTTGAAGGCCGCGTAGTCCTGCGGGCGGATGTCGCCGTTGCTCATCAGATCGCTCTCGGCGGCTTCGAGCCGCAGCGCCTCGGTGTTCTGGTCGGGCACGATGACGAGCGTCAGGCGATCGAGATACGGCAGCTGCACGCCGGCGGCGTCGCGCCGGAAGTAGCGTGGGTTGCGGGTGAAGACCAGCCGCTGCCCCGCGACGTGCTCGACCAGTTGAAAGGGACCGAGGCCGACGATGTCGGTGACCGGCTTCGAGGCACTCCACGCGCTCTGAAACTGACCGGCAGTCAGCAAGGGCTCGAGCGTGTGCCTGGGGAGAATCGGCAGGTTGTCGAGGAGCCGCAGGCCGGCCGGATAGGTTTCGGGGAAACGGACGACGACGGTGCGGGCGTCCGGGGCCGACACCGCGAGCGGCTCACCGTGAATGGAGAGGGCTGGGCCGAGATGGCTGGCGACCGCGGGATCGTAGGCGGCGCGAAACGAGAACAGCACGTCCGCCGACGTCAGGGGGACACCGTCAGAGAACTGGATACCGGGCTTGAGCGTGATGGTGTAGGTCAGGCCGTCCGGCGACGAGGTCCAGCCTTCGGCCAGCCACGGCTCGAGCTCATCAGTGGACCGGTTGACGCGGACGAGCCGAGCCTGCGTCAGGAAAGTCACGACGTCGGTCGCAGCAACCGCGCCTGCCGTGACGTAGCGGTTGTAGGTCGGCGGCTCGGACCGAATCGAGGCGACGAGCTCCCCGCCCCGCGCCGGCGCTGAGGACGATCCGGCCGGCGTCGGCGGCGCCTCGGCGGAGCGGCACGCGGTAAAACAGCCCAGAACTGCCGCGAGCACCGCCAATCTGCACATGGTGGCCACATGAGGCCCCGACCGGCCAATTTCTTGGCCGGTCTCCAAATTCACGAAAATCGGCGTTTTTTGCCGGGTATGTGCTACCCGGGGGGACCGGACGAGTCGGTGAGCCAACATGTTGGCTGTATCGGTTGGCGGCGCTCCCGTCGAGAGCGCTAATCCGGGCCCGTTCCCGGCCGAGCTTCGCTCCTAAATGACTAAATAGTCCTTTATTGTCGCACAAAGCCCGGCGGTCTGCCGGCAACGCCTCCAATAGATGAGCGTGGCACGAAGGGTGCCTCAGGGCAGGACACACCCTGCGATTCCTGAGTTGGCGGCGGCACCCATGACCCACACAACTGGTTCTCTCGTTGTTCGACGGATCGTGCGTCTCTCGTCGGCCGCGCTTGCGGTGGTCCTGGCGATTGGGGCGTCTGTCGGTTTCAGTGGACGCGGGCCCGCGCCGCGCCCGGCTCTCGCGCGACCTCAGCGCACGGCTGGCGGCGCAAGTCGACGCCGCAACCGACATCATCGTGACGGGCACCGACGAGCAGGTGCAGACCCTTGCCATCCGCTACGGCGCGCGGATCAAGAAACGGCTGCGCAACGCCGCCGTCCTCGAAGTCACCGGCGGACAGCTCCGCGACCTGGCCGAGGACGTCGACGTCTCCAGCGTCTCGGGCGACATTCCAGTCCAGACGATGTCGACCGTCACGGCGAAGGCCATTGGCGCCGACCAGGTCTGGCAGGGCGCCTACGAAGGGCTGCGCGGCTTCACCGGCCGCGGCATCGGGGTGGCGGTGATCGACACCGGCGTCGATGCCCGGCACGCGTCAGTGCGCAGCGGGCTGGCGCTCAGCCTGGACTTCACCGGCGCGGGCAACGCCAAGCGCGACGAGAACGGCCACGGCACGCACATCGCCGGCATCATCCGCGCCATCGCGCCCGGTGCGCACATCGTCAGCCTCAAGGCCATGGGCGCGGACGGCTCGGGCGTCACGAGCAACGTCATCGCGGCCATCGAGTGGGCGATCGAGAACCGGCGGGCGTGGAACATCAAGATCATCAACGTGTCGCTCGGCCATCCGGTGATGGAGTCGGAGCTGGACGACCCGCTCTGCCAGGCCGTGCGGCGCGCGACCGACGCCGGGATCCTGGTGACGGTCGCGGCCGGCAACGCCGGGAAGCTGGCCGACGGCACGCCCGTGATCCGCCGCATCGGGTCGCCCGGCAACTCGCGGGCGGCGTTAACGGTCGGAGCGCTGAACACGCGCCAGACCGCCGCCCGGTCCGACGACGTGATGGCGACGTTCAGCTCGCGCGGCCCGACGATGGACGGCGTGCTGAAGCCGGAGCTGGTGGCGCCCGGCAACCGGATTCTGTCGGCGGTGCCGAAGGACTCGTATCTGGCGAATTTGCTCCCGGAGCGGGTGGTCGGGCGGGGCCAGGAAACCGCGATGGAGCTGAGCGGAACGAGCATGTCCTGCGCCGTCGCCGCCGGAGCGGCGGCCCTGCTGCTGGAGGCCCGGCCGATGACGCCGGGCGAAGCGAAGGTGGTGCTGCAGTTCACAAGCAGCCGGGTGGCCGGGAGCGGCCTGCTGGAGGCCGGAGCTGGGAGCCTAAATATTGTCGCGGCTGTGGGGGCGGCGACGCGAAGAGCCGATATCTCCGGCAGCACCACCATCGCCAATGAAGAGCAACGGGCTTCGTTTATCGCGTACCGGCACCTTGCTAGCGGGACTCGAATTGTCGGACTGGCGACCGAGGCCGACCTCTTTTGGACGGCGCTGCGACCCTCGGACTATGAGTTCGGTTCCCCGGTCATCTGGAGAAATCAGGTCTGGACCGATGCCATGGTTTGGACTGACGCGATGGTCTGGACCGATGCCATGGTCTGGACTGACGCGATGGTCTGGACTGACGCGATGGTCTGGACTGACGCGATGGTCTGGACCGACGCGATGGTCTGGACTGACGCGATGGTCTGGACTGACGCGATGGTCTGGACTGACGCGATGGTCTGGACCGACGCGATGGTCTGGACTGACGCGATGGTTTGGACAGATACGGTTCGATGGCGACGATTTTTGACCAGCGGCGTTGATCTGCAAACCGATTTCGCATCGACACACTCACCGGAGGCCAATGCGCATTATCATCTGGACCGACTAGCTAGAGGGTCGTCAAAACTGTATCGTCTGGGCCATGGAGCAATTACTCCATGGCCTTTCGATTCTTATGGCACCAAACCGCTTTTCGTCGCTCCCCCGAAAGCATCGAGCGTACCTGGCGACCATCATCGTCGCAGGCGCGTGCAGTGTGCTACTTCGATCAGTGACCTGATCCACGGGGCCATCCCTATGGAATGGTTCATCCTCGCCACCCTGACCGTGGTGAGCGGGTCGGTTCCAATTCGGCTGTACTCGATCCCTGTAGCTCTATCGGTTTCCGAAACGTTCGTTTTCATGTCGGTAATACTGTTTGGCCCGTCTGCCGGCACCTTGACGGTCGTGCTCGATGCCGCCGTCATCTCGTTCTGGTCATTCAAGCGAGGACAGAAACTCTTCAAAGTTGTTTTTAACGTTTGTGCCCTGCCGCTCACGATCTGGCTTGCTGCCCATCTATTGTTTGCGGTCGGTCGCTTCGAGCCGCTCTTTGGCAGCACCGACCCGATCAACCTTCAAAGACTTCTTGGCCCGCTCCTCCTCTGCACGATTGCCTACTTTCTGCTAAGCAGTTGGACGATCACGTTTGCGATCGCCTTGGAACGAGGGCTGTCGCCAATCATGATCTGGCGCGACAACTTTGCATGGATCTCGTTGAACTATTTCGGCGGCGCATCCATCGCGGCCTTGATCGTCAATTACACGAACGAACTCGGTTCAACCTTTCTCCTAATCATTGTCACCCTGCTGCCGGTGCTCGTCATTCTGTGGTCCACATACTCAAGACGAGTCGACCGGGTCCAGGATGCCAATCGACATCTAATTGAATTGAATACCCTGTACGTTTCGACCATCGAAACGTTGGCCATGGCGATCGACGCGAAGGACCAGGTAACGCACGGGCACATCCGTCGAGTTCAGCACTATGCCGTTGGACTCGCCAGGCATCTCGGCGTCACGGACGCAGCATTGATTCAGGCGATCGAGGCCGCTGCTTTGCTCCATGACATGGGCAAACTTGCAGTTCCTGAGTACATCCTGAACAAGCCAGGCCCGTTAACGCCGGCAGAGTTCGAACGGATGAAGCTCCACGCGAGCATCGGTGCCGACATACTTTCGTCGATCAATTTTCCCTATCCCGTCGTTCCAATCGTTCGACATCATCACGAGAACTGGGACGGCACTGGTTATCCAGACGGGCTCAAGGCGACACAGATTCCGATGGGAGCCAGAATCCTATCGGTAGTCGATTGTTATGACGCCCTGACGTCAGACCGACCGTACAGACCTCGTTTGTCAACTGCAGACGCAACGCGCATTCTCACAGAACGACGCGGCAACATGTACGATCCCCTGATTGTCGACACGTTTCTGAGGGTTCATGAAGAATTGAGCGTAGAGTCAGTCGTAAAGCGTCCGGCTAGCGATATCGAACTGATTAATCTGGCTGGGCGACCTGTCGGCAACATGCCGAAGGCCCTGCCGCCTGCCGGCCTCAGTGACATAGCGGCGAGTACCGAGGAGATGCTGGTTCTCTACGACCTCGCCCGCGGTCTTCTCGGCCGACTCGAACTTGCTGATGCTGCTGACATCATCTCCAAGCATCTCAGGCGAATTGTCCCTGCCTCAACCTGCGTAATCTTCTTGTACGACATTGAAGCGGATGAGTTGGTTACTGCTCATGCGTCCGGGGACGGCGCACCGCATTTTATGGACTTGCGAATTCCTAGGGGACAGCGCCTCACTGGCTGGGTAGCGGCCAACAAGCAGAGCATCCTGAACTCCGATCCCGTGCTCGACCTTGGTGAGTCCGCGAGGCAGTTCCGACCAAGGCTCCAAAGCTGCCTCAGCACACCATTGATGAGTGGTTCGAGATTGGTGGGCGTACTTTCGGTGTATTCAACAATCGCTGAAGCTTTCACGGACGATCATCGGCGTCTTATCGAAGTTGTCGCCAGGCAGGTCTCAGAAACGATTCGGCAAGTGACTGAGTCGGAGGCTAGCACCATGCAACCGAGAGACGACGCTCAGGGCCTCCCCCCGCGTGAACGCGTTGAGAGGTTCGTAGCTGCAGAACTGGACCTTGCTTCGAGCCAAACAAATCTCTCGATAATCCGTATTCAGCTCGCAACTTTCGCGCAGCTCGAGAACAAGCGCGGGAGGCCGCTTAAACCGGTTCCGGCTGACGACATCATCTCAGCGATCAAACGGGTACTGCGTGGGGCCGACGTTCTCTTCCGGTACTCAGAAACCGAGTTTGTTGTCGTTCTGACGCAAACAGAATCAACTGCGGCCACCGCGGTCGCTAATCGGATTGCTGAGATACTTAGCGAGGTACGTCCTGGGGTTATGGAGTCAGTCCAGCCAACATTCGGCGTGGCAAGTGCGCCTGCAGACGGCACGACATTGGCGGATCTGGTCGTAGCGGCCGAGCAGCGTCGCTGGATTCCGCCAACCCAATTGAGCAATCGGCCACCTGCTATTCATTAGGCTTCGTGAGCGATGGTCAATCCTTCAGAAGCTGCCGCTCGGGCATATCGAGCTGGTCGTTTGTCAGAGGCCCTGATTGTCCTCGACCGCGTAGGGGTTCGTTCGTCTGATGACGCGGTTCTGTTGGCCGAACTGCAGTATCTATGCGGGCAGTCGGCCCGCGCCGCCGCCGATGCCGTAACTCGGTTGTCGGATGCGAAATTGCCTCAAGCCCTTAGAGCCCGTTGCCTCAGCTCTGACCGCAGCCCTTCACGCTGACAATGGCGACCTCGATGCTGCGCTGGTGGCCGGCAGAGAGGCGATGACTGCAGCTGAGCAGGCCGCAGACATTGCGCTGGCGGCTACTACGGCGGCCCTCCTCCTAGAGCGCGGTTGTGATCGAACTGGCTTCGATGCGTCGCTTCCGATGGCTGCACAGGTTCGACGAAGAGCCATTAGATGCACAGATCTGCAAGTTCGAGCGAATATCCACCTTACCTTTGGAAGGCTAGAGGGACGAGTCGGTCACCTTCACACTGCATTGCGACATTTCGCCGTAGGAAGGCAGTTGATCGCGGAGGATCCCAATGAGCTCATCGCATCGTCTCTAGATCCTCGACGAATCCTCGGTCTTGTCATTGCTTGGCGACGTCCCCGCCGCGCTGGAAATAGCGGAGCGCGCCGCGAAGTCCGCAAGAGCTAGCGGGTGGGCGAAGGGCCAGCGAGTCGCCGCGCAGAACATAGCCCAGTTCCTCGTTTCACTTGGCAGACTGTCAGAGGTCGACTCACACATTCCAGCTCGCCAAGGAGCAGGCTTTTCAATCGGTGACCTATGACATCGGCCTGGCTAACACAGAGGCTCAAGTTGCGTATTGTCGAGGACATGTACGATTACGCCGAGGACATTCTGGGAAGCCGCAGATCGGCTGAGTGAGCGGTGTGCCCCAGTGGCATCGACTGACGAACTACGTGACCCGCATTCGCTTGCTGATTCGACTCGGGCGGTTTAACGAAGTAGTTGAACGGGCAACTGAGTGCCTCGAGGCAGCCGAGAGAAGCGCGTCAGAGCAACTAGTCGACGACTTTTCGACTCCAGCGCGCTGAAGCCCTGCTGGCTCTGGGCATAGCCCGAGGAAAGCTCACGCTTCGCGACATCGTCTGCAGCACTGTCAGGTTTACCCCTTTCGGTGATTGGGTTGCAGTACATGGTAGTAGCGAAGGCGCTCCTGGCAACTGGACTAAGGGAGCGCGGCGATAGACAACTTGGCACCGCGATAAGGGTTCTCGAGCAGGCGGGAGACAAACCGGCAGAGTTAGAGGGTCGTCTGACGGTAGCGACCCCTTCACAGGGGGCCGGTCAGCCACCATCCACTTAAGACCCACCACCTCGACTCCGCCGTAGCCCTCCTCGAGCTCTCGGGACACCCGCACATTCTTGGGCGCGAGGCGTTTGCCATGCTGCAGGACGCCGGCTGTGCCGAGGCGCTGGCACTTGCGGCGCGCGGTGGGCGCGGGGTGCGGCTGGTGGAGAGCGCCGGGTGGACCGACGCCGAAGCGCTGGCGGCGGTGCGGGCGGCGGCCGACGACGACCTCATGGGCCTCGGCCAGCATCGCGACGAGACCTGGGAGATTCTGGCACGGCCGCGGCCCGAGCTCGATCATCGCTGCACGCTCGCCGCCATCCGCAAGCTGGTCGCCACGGCCTGTGCGCTCGAACGTTACCGCCGCGACGAGAAACAGCGCGCCGCGCTGTGGCCGGCCGAGACCCTCGAGGGCGATGCCGAGAGCCTGTGGGTCTCCGAGCAGTCGGTGGAGCTCGTCAAGCTCGCGCGGCAGCTCGCCCCGAGTCCCCTGCCGATCCTGCTCACCGGCGAGACCGGCACCGGCAAGGAGATGCTGGCGCGCCTCATCCATCGCGCCTCCAACCGCGCCGATCGCCCGCTCATCCCGTTCAACTGCACGGCGGTGCCGCGCGACATGCTCGAGAGCCAGCTCTTCGGCTATCGCAAGGGCGCCTTCACCGGCGCCGAGACCGCGTTCGCGGGCGTCATCCGCACCGCCCACGGCGGCACCCTCTTTCTCGACGAGATCGGCGACATCAGCCTCGACCTCCAGCCCAAGCTGCTCCGCTTCATCGAGCAGCAGGAGGTCCACCCGCTCGGCGAAGCCCAGGCCACCAAGGTGGACGTCCGGATCATCGCCGCCACCAACGCCAACCTCGACCAGCTGGTCGCCGCCGGCCGCTTCCGCGACGATCTCTACTACCGCCTCAGGATCCTGCCGCTCCACCTGCCGCCGCTGCGCGAGCGCCGCGAGGAGATTCCGGCCCTGCTCCAGCACTACCTGCAGAAATTCGGCGACGAGCAGCGCAAGGGGCGGGTCACGCTCAGCGACGAAACGCTCGAATACCTGCTGCTCTATGGGTGGCCGGGCAACATCCGCCAGCTCGCGAACGAAGTCCGGCGCATCATCGCCCTCGCCGAGCCGGACGCGATCGTGACCCCGACGCTCCTCTCGCCCGAGATCCAGGCCTCGCGCCGCACCCTCCCGGCTGCCGGCGTGCCCGCCGAACCGGAGATGCGCGTCCGTCTCGACCAGCCGCTGCCCGTGGCCGTCGATGCGCTCGAGCAGACCCTCGTCCGCCACGCCCTCGAACGCTCACACGGCCGCGTCGAGGAAGCCGCACGGATTCTGGGGATCTCGCGCAAGGGATTGTTCCTGAAGCGCCGCCGGTGGGGCCTGCAGCAGGCGTCGTAGGGCCGCCCTGACTTCTAGCGTCCTAGCTACTTCCCAAGCACCTGCTTCGCCTGCTTGTTGTGACGGATGACGTGGGCGGTCGCCCACTCGCAGACCTGATAGAGGTTGATCGCGCCGCCCACGATCGGGCTGCTGATGCCCTGGCCGGCGCCGCGCTCGGCCGTCACGACATCGAGCGCCCGCGCCAGCTGCATGCCGGACGCTTCGAGCGCGGAAATCGCCTCCATGCGGGTCACGATCGGCGGCGGCTGGAAGCCAGCCGGGGCCTCGAGCCGCTCGGCCACGGTCGGCGCGATCTCGGCCCACGGCCGCTCGACGAACCCGGACGGCAACGGCTGCGCCCCCGGAAGCTCACCCGACATGAAGCCGGCAAATCGCGTCGTCACCTTCGCGACATGCCACCCGACCTGTGACGCCGACCAGCCACCGCCCTCCGGCACCCGCCGCGCCGCGTCATCGTCGGCGTCGCGCAGCCGCGCGACGAGTCGCTCGTTCGCTTCCGCAAACGACTCCCGCAGGTGGCCGATACGGGCGCGATGGGCGGCTAGTGGGTCCATTGGGTTGGTCTAACCGGTTCACGGTTCAGGGTTCAGGGTTCAGGGTTCAGGGTTCAGGGTTCAGGGTTCACGGTTATCTCACCCCGCCGAAGAACGACGGAATCGGCATGTCGCGCATGGTGTGGAGGCCAGGCGCGACCTCGAGGATCTTGGGCAGCGAGTTGACGACGATGGAGGCGGTGGCGATGTCGCCGTGGACGCCGCCGGCGATCTTCATCTTGAGGGCCGGCGACCCGGTCACTTCGACCGAGTCGAAGGACTCGGGCGCGCCGAGGTAGGCCTCCATGTGGAGCGTGATGAGCGGCACGCCGTTGCGGTAGCCGATGCCATCCTGCTCGATGCCGCAGACATAGCCGGCGTCGACGGCGAGGTACTCGCTCGACACCGTCGCGGTCGCGATCCGCGGCCGGATCTCGTCGGTGATCTTGTCGAGCTTCCAGCCGAGCGCATCGGCAATCATCGACACCGACTCGGCCAGCCCGACGTGGCGCACGCTGCCCTCGTCTACCTTGCGCTGGAACTGCTCGCGCGTCAGGCCGGCGCCGATCTTCTGCTGGAACGGCAGCCGCCGGATGCGGGCATCCTGGACGCGGTCGATGCGCAGCGCCTCGACCCGCTCGCAGACGCCGGTCAGCGTGATCGGCAGCGCGTCCATGACGAACCCGGGGTTGACCCCGGTCCCGAGCACCGCGACCTTGGCCTTCTTCGCGAGCTGGTGGATGGCGCGCGCGTAGCGCATGTTGCCCTTGGTCGGATACGCCAGCTCCTCGGTCGTCGACACGATCGGGACCTTGAGCTTCAGGACCGCCTCCATCTGCGGCAGGACCTTCTTCATCGACGAGCTGGTGCACATCACGACCACGTCGGGCTTGCTCGACTTGATCGCCTTCTTCGCATCGTCAGACACCTTGACCCGCAGCGTGCGGCCAACGCCGGCGACCTCGCCGAGGTCCTTCCCGACCTTGGCGGGATCGATGTCGACCGCGCCAACGATCTTGAATCCCTTGCGGCCCGCGACCTGCTTGACGACCGCCGCACCGATCGGCCCGAGTCCGAAATGAAGAACCTTGATGGGCCCAGTTCCTGACGCCATGAGCATGCTCCTGAAGATGGGTATGAGTCCGACCCGTGATTATAACCTTGGGGCTTAGCCGCTCGGCTCTAGGCTTTGGGCTCTCGGCTCTGGCAAGAGCTCTACTGATCCTAGTCCGTCGACTCAGAGCTGGAGGCTCTAGCCAGGAGCCAAAAGCCTAGAGCCTAGAGCCCAGAGCCGTTTACCCCGTGATACGATTCCGTCCGTGTTCGGGCGAACCGCCGCCGTCGGGGGCGTCGCAACCTGCTTGGCGGTGCTGACGCTGGCGTTCGCTGGCGCCAACGCGCAGCAGGCGCAACCGCCAGCCGTGCGCGACCCGACGCGTCCGACGCTCACGCCGGCACCGGCACAGTCGAGCCAGGCGCGTTCTCCCCGCAACGCGAGCTACACGATCACCGCGCGCCTCGATCCGACGAGCCGCACGCTGACGGGCGAAGCGCTCCTCACCTGGCGCAATACCGCGACCATTCCCGCGACGAGCCTCCGCTTCCACCTCTACTACAACGCGTGGCGCAACACGCGCTCGACCTGGATGCGCGAAACCGCGCTGGCGGGTGACACCGAGCTTGCCCGCCGTCCCGAGGCCGACTGGGGCTGGATCGACGTCACGAGCCTGAAGCTCGTCGGCACGAGTGGCGCCCCGGTCGACGTCACCTCCTCGCTGCGCTTCATCGCGCCCGACGATGGCAACCTGGACGACCGGACGGTGGCGGAGGTGCCGCTCTCCGTCGCGGTGGCGCCCGGCGAGACCGTCAACGTGCAGATCGCCTGGTCGTCCCGCGTCCCGCGAACGTTCGCGCGCACGGGTGCGATCGGCAACTACTACTTCCTCGGGCAGTGGTTCCCGAAAATCGGGGTCCTCCAGGACACCGGCTGGAACTGCCATCAGTTCCACGCCGCGACCGAGTTCTTCTCGGACTTCGGCATCTACGACGTGCGGCTGACGGTCCCGAACGGCTGGGTCGTCGGCGCCACCGGCACCGAGCGCGGTCGCCGCGACGAGGGTGACCGCACGACGACGCATCATTACTATGCGGAAGACGTCCATGATTTCGCCTGGACGACGAGCCCGGATTACGTCGAGCGCATCGAGCGCTTCGGCCACGACGGCCTGCCGCCAGTATCGATGCGGCTGCTGCTGCAGCCCGAGCATGTCCGTCAGGCCGAGCGCCACTTCAACGCGACGCGCGCGGCGCTGCGCTACTACGGCGAGTGGTTCGGCCCGTATCCATACGCAAACATCACGGTCATCGATCCGGCGTGGCAGAGCGGCGCGGAGGGCATGGAGTATCCGATGCTCTTCACGGCCGGCACGCGCTGGCTGGCGCCGCGTACGGTGGCGGAACCGGAGGACGTGACGGTCCACGAAGCCGGCCATCAATTCTGGTACGGCATCGTCGCCAGCAACGAGTTCGAGCATGCGTGGATGGACGAGGGGTTCAACACGTTCGCCACCGCGCGCGCGCTGGAGCAGTTCTTCGGTCCGCAGTATTACGCCAAGCGCTACTTCGGCGGCTACGTGCCGTGGGTCTTCAACGACTTCCCGCTCAGCCGGGCGACCGACGGCAGCTACCTCAGCTCGTACCGCAACGCCGCCGACGCGGACGCGCAGTCGACGCCCACCTGGCGCTACTGGCCCGGGACGGCAGGCGTCGTCACCTATTTCAAGACCGCGCTCTGGCTCACGACCCTCGAGCGCATGCTCGGGTGGGACACGCTGCAGCGGATCCTCTCGACCTACTTCACGCGCTACGCGTTCAAGCATCCCGAGCCGAAGGATTTCTTCGCCGTCGTCAACGAGGTCAGCGGACGCGACCTGACGTGGTTCTTCGATCAGGTCTACCGCAGCTCGAGTGTGTTCGACTACGGCGTCGACTCGTTCACGAGCGAGCGGCTGTCGGACCGCGGCTACTTCGGCGACTCGGGCAAGCGGACGTTCTCGGCCAACGAGCGCTCGGCGGACGCCTACCGCACGACGCTCGTCGTCCGCCGCGGTGGCGACGGCATCTTCCCGGTGAACATCCGCATCCGGTTCGAGAACGGGCAGGAACAGCGCTGGCAGTGGGATGGCCGCGAGCGATGGAAGCAGTTCGAGGTCGATCGCCCGGTCCGCGCCGTGAGCGCCGAGGTCGATCCGGAGCGCGTCCTGCTGCTCGACGTCAACTACACGAACAACACGCGCTCGCTCGCGCCGAAGACGAATGCCGCGGCGCGCAAGTGGTCGCTGACCTGGCTCATCTGGCTGCAGGATCACCTGTTGACGTATGGCTTCTTCATCTGAGGCGTGGCGCGACGGCGTCCGGCGCGTCAACAGCGCACCGATGGTGCTCCTCGGGATGTACGCGCTGACGCTCCTCGTCGCGCTGCCACTGTCGCTCGCGCTGCGCAGCCTGATCGCCGCCCACCTCGGCGATAGCCTGTTTGCCGACGCCCTGGCGTCGGGCACGAATTACGACTGGTGGCAGGAATTTTCGGCCCAGGCCTCGGGCCTCGGGACGACGTTCGTGCCGTCCATTGTTGGTTTCGGCGCGGTCCTCAACAACCTCAGCGCGCTCCTCGACAATGTGGAGATGGCGACGACGATCGCCGGCGCCACGACCGCGTGGCTCGTGCTGTGGTCGTTCTTGAGCGGCGGCGTGCTCGATCGCTACGCCCGCATGCGGCCGACGCGCGCGCCCGGATTCTTTGCTGCCTGCGGCACGCACTTCTGGCGCTTCCTGCGGCTTGGCGTGCTGGCGCTGCTGGTCTATTGGGTGCTCTTTGGCCTCGTGCATCCGTGGCTCTTCGACGACCTCTATCCGTGGGTCACACGTGACATGACTGCCGAGCGCGCGGCGTTTACCGTCCGGCTGCTTTGTTACTTGTTCTTCATCGCTCTACTGGTCCTCTCGAACCTGGTCCTCGACTACGCGCGCATCCGTATAGTTGTCGAGGATCGCCGGAGCGCAGTCGGCGCCTTCGTCGCCGGCGCGCGCTTCGTGCGCCGGCATCCGGCGGCGCTGCGGCTGTATCTCGTCAACGGGGCCTGCTTCGCGCTGCTCGCGCTCGCCTATGCGCTCGTCGCGCCGGGTGCGCCGTCTGGCCTGGCGATCTGGATCGCGCTCGTCGTCGGTCAGGTCTACATCCTCCTGCGGCATTACGTGAAGCTGCTGTTCTACGCATCGCAGGTGTCGTTCTTCCAGGGCCGGCTCGCCCATGCCGCCTACACAGCCGCCCCACCGGTGGTCTGGCCGGATTCGCCCGCGGCCGAGTCGATCGGGAACGCTTAGACGGCCCGTCAGTTTCTGCGGCGCGGCCCCAGTCAGCGCCGGTTCTCCTGCTATATTCGATTTGTGAACGAGATTGTCAGCTGGCTCCGGCAGCGGGCGACAGCAGCGACGGCGCGCGGGTTCGTCGTCGGCCTGAGCGGGGGGATCGATTCGGCGGTGGTGGCACGGCTCTGTCAGCTCGCGACGCCGGGACAGGTCGCGGGCGTGATCATGCCGTGCGGAAGCGATCCGCAGGATGAGGCCGACGCCGGCCTGGTGGCCGACGCGTTCAGCATTCCCGTGATTCGGGTCGACCTCGAGCCCGCGGCCGAGGCGCTCCTGACCGACGCCCGCGCCGCGCTCGATGCCCTGCCACCCGAGCTGCGGCCAGCCGCCGACGGCGAGGCTGGACGAGTGGCGAGGGGCAACGTCGGGCCGCGACTGCGGATGGCGACGCTCTACTACGTCGCCAACTCGCTTGACTATCTGGTCGCCGGCACTGGCAATCGGAGCGAGCTGACGATCGGCTACTTCACCAAGTACGGCGATGGCGGCGTCGACGTGCTGCCGATCGGCCACCTGCTCAAGAGCCAGGTGCGGACGCTGGCCAAGGAACTCGGGGTGCCGCAGGCGATCATCGAGAAAGTTCCGAGCGCCGGGTTATGGCTCGGCCAGACCGACGAGGCCGAGATGGGATTCAGCTATGCCGACCTCGAACGGTATCTGACCGACGGCCCGGAAGGCGTGTCCCCCGCACTCGCGCTCCGCCTGGAACGCACGATCCGCGCCACCGAGCACAAGCGCAGCCTCCCCCCAACGCCAGATCTGTAACCGGGGACACTCAAGCCGTGACTGTCCCCGGTGACAGATCCGCTCAGAGGTCCGGGGACAGTCACGGTTGAGTGTCCCCGAACTCAGCAATACAAACTCAGCCGGTGCCGACGCCTAGGCCCATTGCGGCTGGGGTTGGTTCCTGGACCTGCGGTCGTCACGGCCTCGCCCCTGAGGCGACGTCGGGCGGTGCGGACGCTTTGCTTCAGCACGGGATCGGCGTCGTTGTCGAACCGGTTGAGCTCCCCGGCGAGGGCGTGCAGCTGCAGCGCCCCGACGGCGTAGATCGCGCTCGAGCGCAGCCACGGGTCCTCGCTCGAGAGCAGCGTCTCGACGGCCTGCTCGGCGGTGTCGAGCGGCGCCCCCACCAGACGATTGGCGATTGCGATCCGCTCGTCGGTCGACACCTGCGAGTCGAGCAGCGGGACCAGCAGCTGACGCAACTCGGGTTCGAGCACGTTGTCGAGGAGCTCGAGCGAGTTCGCGCGCACGAGCTCGTCCGACGATCGCAGGCCGACGTACGCATCGTGAAGCCCGACGTGCGGCAGCAACAGGCCCATCAGCCGGAAGATGCGATCGAGCTCCTGATCCATCGCGTGATACATGGCCTGCAGCACCGGATCCTCGTCCTTGAGCCGTTCCCGGAGCGGCCCGAGCACCTGATACGAGCGGTAGTGCCCGGCGATCTCGGCCGCGAGCAGCAGGTTGATCGTCGAGGGGTCGAGGCTGACCTCGGGATGCAGCGTCCTGAGCTTGTTGAGCGACGCGATGACGCGATGCCGCAGCGTGACGTCGGCCTGCAGCAGACTGCCGATGAGCGACTGCTCGGCCTCGGCCGTCCCGATGCGCACCAGCACGGCCGGCAGCTCGCGCCGGATGTCCTGCGGCGTCTCGGCGTCGCGCAGTACCCGTTCGATCTCCGGGATGATGTGGTTGCCGTAGCGGGCGAGCGCGCCGGCGGCTTCGTCGACGAGCTCGGATCGGTCGAGCGCGGCGACGAGCGGCGCGATGAGCTCGTCACGCGTGATGGCGGTCGCGGCCCGAATCGCTTCGCGCGCGACCTGCTCGTCCTCGTCGCGCACGAGCGTCGCCAGCAGATCGAGGAAGGCGTCCGGCACGAGAGCCATGAGCCGCGCCGCCTCCGCCCGCTCGCGCACGCCGGCGGGGCCCGCCACGCTTGACCATCGCCTCGAGCAATGCCCGCGCCGCGTCAAGATTCTGCGCCGGGCCAGGCGACGCCATGAACGCCGCCATGCCGGCCCGAATCGAGAAGTCCTCGAAGTCGCCGAGCTGCTGGATCTGCGAGAGCGGATCGACGTGCATCTCGCGCGTCAGGTAGAGGAGCGCCTCGGTACGCACGCCGAGGTCCGAGTCCTTCAGCAGCTCGACCGCCGTCGATGCCGATCTCGCGGTCGCCCGCCGAGCGCAGGAGCGACAGCGCCCGCCGCCGGATGTCGCCCTCTGGATGGTGCAGCAGGGTACGCAGCGCCGGCTGCCAACTGCGCGTCTGCTGCACCTCGAGCAAGCCGAGCGCGTAGCGGACCTCGGACGCTTCGCCGCCAGCCAGCTTCGCGCGCAAGCGCCTCGGCCGCCGACTTCTCGATCGAGGTCGAGGCCGCGCGCTCGGTGTCGAGGCGATGCCGATGGATGCTCTCGTGGATGGTGCGGACGTACTCGCCGCGCAGGCGCCACGCCACGGCCATCCACAAGGCGATGACGATCATGTTGAGCGCCGCCGTGCCGCGCAGGCCGAGCCCCAGCCCCGGGATCCAGCCGAAAAACCCTTGCGTCGCCAGGCCGAGGAGCAACGCGCCGCAGCCGTCGGCGACGCGGTTGCCGATGATGTCGATCGCGTTCTTGACCGGCACGCGCTGCCCCGGCGGAATCGGCAGGTACAGGAGCTCGTAACTCGCCTTGTCGACCGAGAAGCGGAAACCCTGATCGCAGGCGTTCGTGAAGAGCACCGACCAGATGCCCGGCAGGAGCCAGATGATGGCCGTGCCAAAGCCGAGCGCGAGCGGCAGCACGAGCACGGTGACCGCGATGCCGAATCGCCGCAGCGCGGGGCCCGTGACGAGCAACTGCAGGAGGAAGCTCGCCGCGCCGAGCGTCAGGTTGAACGTGCCGAAGAAGCGGGTGAGCGCGTTGGCATCGCCGGCAAACCGCTCGTCGGCGACCAGGCTCAACTGGAACGCGGTCCACTGCGTCGCGATCGCGACGAGAAACACCAGGGCGGCCATCAGCCGCAGGTACGGGCTGCCGGCGATCTGGCGCATGGCGTCGCGCAGCGGCTCGCGGCTCGACGCCATCGGCCGGGTCACGACCTTGCGCCGGATGCGCGTGTTGGCCGCCGACACGATCACCGCCGCCGACACGATGAGGGCGAACAGCACCAGCAGCATGTTCACGGCGCCGCCGACGGGTTCCACCAGGTAGCGCGCCAGCACGCCGCCGGTGATCGCGCCAAACGACGCCCCCGCGCCGATGAGCCCGAACAAGCGCTTGGCCTGCCGCGTGTCGAAGATCGAGTTGGCGAAGCTCCACGCCTGCACCGGCGCGATGATGCCGAAGCAGTTCACCCAGACGAAGAACACACCCGGCAGCATCCGGAACGGGTGGTATCGGAACGCGTACCAGAAGAGGAGGACATTGGTCGCGAAAAAGATCAGCGTCACCGCCGTGAGCCGGCGCGTGCCCACTCGCGCCACGGCGCGGGTGTAGAGCGGCACGAACAGCGTCAACGCGATCGGCACGGCGCCGTAGACGTAGACGAGCGAGTAGGGACCGTACTGTTCGAGGAACAGGCCGTTGCGGATCGGTTTGGCGAGCAGGAACGCGGCGACGACGGTTGCGATGTAGAGAAAGGTCAGAAGGACCGACAAACCCTCGCCCGGCCTGACGTCGAGGAACCGGCGCAACCGCTGCAGCATGGATTCTCGGCAGTTTACTTCAGTTTCTGCATCGCATAGGCTGTGCCGGTATGCCCTCCCTCTCTCGCATTGTCGACGTTCGCAAAGGGGAAACGTCCACGGCGTTGTTGATGTTCGCCTACGCCTACCTGGCGATGACGGCGTACAACATCATCCAGCCCCTGACCCGGTCGAAGCTGATCGCCAGCCTCGGCGCGGTGAACGTCCCGTGGGTCATCTTCGGCTCGGGCCTCTTCATCGGCGTCCTGATGCTCGGCTACACCCGCGTCGTGAGCATGCTGCCGCGACGCTGGGCGCTGCCGATCACGCAAGCCGGCATGGCGGCGATGATGGTCGTCTTCTGGGCCCTCTTCCGCTCGGCCGGTGACTGGGTTTCGGTCGCCTTCTACGTCTGGGGCGGCATCCTCGGCATTCTGCTCATCAGCCAGTTCTGGACGCTCGCCAACGGCATCTACGATCCCCGCCAGGCCAAGCGCCTGTTCGGCTTCATCGGCGGCGGCGTGATGCTCGGCGGGATGACCGGCGCGCTCCTGACGGCCACCATCATCGAGACGGTCGGCGCCAACGCCCTGCTGCTGTGGAGCGCGGGCACGCTGCTGCGCGAGCATGGCGATCGTCTCGATCATTCTCGGCCGGGAAACGTCGGCGGCCGAGGTCGGAGCCGCAAGCGTCGAGGAACGCGGCGTCAGCCTGGGACGCGCCTTCACGCTGCTCCGCGAGTCGCGTCAGATTCAGCTCATCGCGGCGGTCATCAGTTTCGGGTCGCTCGGCGCGTTGCTGCTCGACCAGCAGGTGAACATGGCCGCCGAGGTCTTCAAGGGCGCCGGGCAGGAAGACTCGATCGGCGGCTTCCTGGCGCAGATCCGCTTCTACACCTCGCTCGCGGCGTTCGTCATCCAGGTCTGGATCACGCCGCGCATCCACCAGTACTCTGGGCATCGGGTTCGCCCTCCTCATTCTCCCGACCAATCTCGCCGCCACCGCCGGCGCTCGTCCTGATGAACAAGGTCCTCTGGGCCCCGGCCGTCGCGCGCGTGATGGACCAGTCCATCCGTTACACCGTCGACAAGACGACCCGCGAAGTGCTGTTCCTCCCGCTCCCGTCGGAACTGCGGCAGGAAGTCAAACCGTTTGTCGACGTCACCGTCGATCGGCTGTCGCGCGGCATCGCCGCCTTGCTGATGCTCGTGCTGATCCAGCCGTGGGGCTTCGCGCTCGCGTGGTATCAGCTCAGCTTCGTCAGTGCCGGCCTGGCCATCATCTGGTACTTCGTCTCGTTTGGCGCCAAGCGCGGCTACCTGACCGCGTTCCGCCGCAGCATCGCGACCGGGGTGGTCAAAGCCGAAGAAATGCGCTTGAGCGGATCGGAGCTCTCGACCGTCGAGACCCTCGTGCAGGAACTCGCCCACCCCGACCCGGTGCGCGTGATTTACGCCATCGACGTGCTCGAGTCGCTGGACAAGCGGAACCTCGTGACGCCGCTTCTCCTCTATCACGAGGCGCCCAAGGTCCGCCGGCGCGCGCTCGCGGCGCTCGGCGCCGTGCGCAGCGACATCGCCGAGCAGTGGGTGCCGCACATCCGCCGCATGCTCGGCGATGGCGACGCGGGCGTCCGCGCCGCGGCGATCGGGGCGCTCTCGGCGATCAACCAGGAAGATGCGGCCTCGTTCGCCCGGCCGCTCCTCGCCGATCCCGATCCGCGCATCCGCGCGACGGCGGCGGTCGCGATGGCCGCGAGCTCCAAGCCCGACGACGTCGAGCGGGCCGAAGCGACGCTGCTCGATCTCACCAGCAACACCGACGAGGCGGCCAAGGCCGCCCGCCGCGACGTGGCCATCGCCATCCGGCAGATCGCCGATCCGCGCTTCCGGCGTCTGCTCATTCCGCTCTTGTACGATCCGGCGCCGGAAGTCGCGGACGAGGCCATGGAAAGCGTCCAGGCCGCTGGCACGGACGACTTCATCTACGTCCCGACGCTCGTCTCGCTGCTCAGGAACCGCCGGCTCAAGGGCCGCGCCCGCGCCGCGCTCGTCTCCTACGGCGAGCCCGTCGTCGACTCCCTCGCCTTCTTCCTGCGCGATGCGGAGGAGGACATCTGGGTGCGCCGCCACATCCCCGGCACCCTGGCGCAGATCCCGTCGCAGAAGACCATGGATGTCCTCGCCTCGGTGCTCGACGAGCGCGACGGCTTCATCCGCTACAAGGTGGTGTCGGCGCTCGAACGGCTGCGGCGCGAGCACCCCGAGCTCACGCTCCAGGGTGAACCGGTCGAGCGGCTGGTCGTCCAGGAAGCGCGGCGTTTCTTCAACTTCCTCTCGCTGCACGACAACCTGTTCGGGAAGGGGAAGCTGAACCCCGACTCCCTGCTGTCGCAGGGCCTGCTCGAGCAGATGACACGGCTGCGCAACCGGATCTTCAAGCTGCTCACGCTGATCTATCCGCCCGTCGACATCGATGCGGCGCGGTGGACGCTCGAGCACGGCGACGCGCGCGGACGCTCGAGCGCGTCGGAATACCTCGACAACATTCTCTCGAGCCCACTGCGCAAGCAGGTGCTGCCGGTCGTCGAGGACATGCCGCGCGAGGAGCGCGTGCGGCGCGGCAACACCCTCCTCAAGACCCGGCCGCGCGACCTCGAGGAAACGCTGCTGCAACTCATCAACGACGACGACCCGGTCACCGCGGCGGCGGCCATCGACCTCGTCCGCGACCAGAAGATGTGGAGCCTGGCCGACGACGTGGAGCACGTGCTGGCCCACCGCGACGTGAAGGACTGGTACGTGTTCGAGGCCGCGTCGTGGACGCTCGCCGAACAGCGGATGCCGGCCGAGCGCCGGCGCGAGCTCTGGCTCGAGCCGCTGCCGGCCGCGGAACTGGCCGGACGGCTGCGCCGCCTGCCGCTCTTTGCCTCCGTGACGGTCGACGAGCTGTTCCGGATGGCAAGCGCGTCGCGGCAGGTGCGGCACGAGGGCGGGAGCGTCCTCGGACAGGAGGGGTCGGTCCCGACGAGCATTCACATCCTGCTCGATGGACGGGTGACCGCCGCGGCACGCGACGCGGCGCCGTCCGTCGTCGACGCGCCCGCGGCGCTGGCCTTCGTCGAAGCCATGGCCGGACTGCCGATGCCGGAGACCACGCGGACCACCGGGTCGGCCGTCACGCTCGCGCTGACCGTCGACGAGCTGCGCACGCTCCTCGCCGACAACACCGACCTCGTGGGTGGGTTGTTCGCAACGCTGGCGGCGCGGTCGGACGAAGCGGACCTCCCGGTACGCCCAACCAACGCGGCGCGCGAGCTCGAGCAGCTCACGAGCGGCGGGCTCACCGCGATCGACCGGGTCTTCGCGCTGCAGTACGTGCCGATTTTCCGGCGTGTCTCGGCTGATGAGATGCAGCACCTGGCGTCGGTCGCCGGGCCGGTCAACATGACCGCGGGATCGGTGCTCTTTCCGGAATCCGCACCGCCGGCGCTGTGGCTGCTGCTCAGCGGGGAGGTCGCGCTGGAGAGCTCGACCGGGAAGCCCCCCGCCACGGCCCGTGGGGGCGACATCATCGGGTCGGCGAGCACGATGGCCGGGCAGAGCCTGGGCCGGTCGGGCAAGGTCGTCAAGGACGGCGTCGCGCTCAAGATCGACCGCGACGACCTTTTCGACGTCCTGGCCGAACGGCCGGACCTGCTGCGTCAGATGTTCGCCGGCATGTTCAAGCGCGACCGGCCGTTGACGGCGACGCGCTAAAACCGGGATTCCGGGCTATTTCGCCGGGGCCTGCGCCTTGCGGTCCATTTCCTGCTGGCCGCGCAGGATGCTGCACCACTGCTTGTGCTCGGCAATCGGCATCCCGCACTCGACGCAGACGCGGACGCGTTGTTTCGGCTGGTTTTTTGAGAACAGCTTCGAGAAAAACGACATCTTGACCACCGCTGTAAGTTGCCGGACGCCGACACGCCGCCCGTCAAGGGTATGAGACGGATAAAGGGCCCCGGAGGTTTGCAGAAAGTCTCCGGCTTATTCGGATCCGTCGGCCCGGCCGACAGAAATGTGGCGTTCGTCTTCTTCGCCCCGCTCCACCCGCACCAGCCACGGGTTACAGCAGACTTCGCAGTCCTGCACAAAACTGCCATGGACGTCCGGCTCGACGAAGATCTCGACCTCTTCGCCGCAATACGGGCAGGTTACAAGGTCGTCGGCCACGTAAGGTAGCGTATCAGACCATGAAGAAGACGCTCCTCTGCCTCGCCGCCGGCATGGTGGCGCTCGGCACCACCCTCGGGGCCTTCGGCGACTCCGGCCACCGCATCGTCGGACGGGTGGCCGAGGCACATCTTCTAGGCTCGCGGGCGCTGACCGAGGTCCGGAAGATCCTGCGGCCGCAGGAAACGCTGGCCGACGCCTCGGTCTGGCCCGACACGATCAAGAACCCGCTCTACGAGGACGAGGACACGCCGCTCTTCCGGCTCGATCATCCGGCGCAGGACACCTATCACTACACGAACCTCCCGTTCCAGACGACGAAGTACGACCTGTCGCTCCCCGGCGCGCGGCCGACCGACAGCCTCCAGATCGCGCGCGAATGCATCAGGGTCCTGCGCGGGACGTCGAAGGCCTTCACGCCACGCGAGGCCCTGAGAATGCTCGCCCACCTGGTCGGCGACATGCACCAGCCACTGCACTCGGGCAACGCCTTCGTCAACGCGTCAGGCCCTCTGCGCTTCGTCCTGCCGGAAGGCCCGACGGGCTGGCGTAGCTCCGTCGGCGGCAACGCGCTCGTCTATGGACCACAGGATCGCTTCAACCTCCACTCCTACTGGGACACGCACATCGTCAACCTCGCGATGGGCAGGGACGACGTGGCGACGTATGCAGCGCGGCTGGTCAAGGAGGTGCCGGTGGCGCCGGAGTGGAAGGACACGGGCGACCCCGACGGCTGGCCCGAACGCTGGACCAACGAGGCCCTCGTTCTCGCCAAAGAGGCACACCAGGACATCAAGCTCACCGTCTACCTCGGCCCCGACGAGGTCAGAGACTTCCCGCACCGCTGGCGGATCGAACAGCCCGCCGGCTACGACGAGCGCTCCCGACCGCGGATCCGCATCCAGTTGGCGAAGGGCGGCTATCGGTTGGCCGCGGTCCTCAAGAGCATCTGGCCGGGCTGAAAGCAGCCTGGCTGTCAGCTGAAGCTGAGAGCTGCTTGTAGTATAGTCAGGCTTCCTACATATAGGGAGCCTCTCCATTGTTCAGCTCAGAGCTCAAAAAGGGCAGCACCGAGATGCTCGTCCTCTCCCTCCTCGACGCGCAGCCGCGGCACGGCTACGAAATCGGCAAGCTCATCGAATCGCGGTCAGGCGGCAAGCTGACGTTCGCTCTGCCCTCGCTCTACCCCACGCTCCTCCGGCTCGAGAACCGCGGCTGGATCAAGGGCCGCTGGGTCGAGAAGGCCGGTCAACGCGAACGCTGCTTCTACCGTCTGACACCCGAGGGCCGGCGCGTCCTCGCCGAGCAGCAGGAGACCTGGAAGGCGTACGTCGCCGCCGTCAACGGCGTCATGGGATCGACGACGTGATGGGGGCCGACGGTGCGTGACTGGCACGCCTTCGTGCGCGCCAACTTCCGGCTGCCGGCGCTTGCGCCCGAGCGCGAGGCGCGGATCGTCCGCGAGCTCGCGGCGCAGCTCGAGGACTTCTATCGCGAGGCGATCGCCTCCGGCGCGACCGAGGCCGACGCCGATGCCCACGCCTGCCGGCAGATCCACGACTGGGACCGCATGGCCGAGGACGTGTGGCAGGCCGATCGCCGGCACGCCAGGCCGGGATACGAACGCATCATCGAACCGAGGCTCGAGCGCCTCACGAGCAACCCGTACGGGCCTGGCCAGACTCGAGGAGGACTTCTAGTGTTTGCTCACATACTGCGCGACACCCGCTACGCGCTGCGCCAACTGGGGCGGTCACCGGGCTTCACGGTCGTCGCCATCCTGACGCTGGCGCTCGGGATCGGCGCAAGCACCGCGATCTTCAGCGTCATCAACGGCGTGCTCCTGCGTCCGCTCGCCTACCAACAGCCCGACGAGCTCGTCCGCGTGTACGAAATCCTCCAGAAGTTCGGACGCTTTTCCGTCGCCCCGGCCACGTTCCTCGACTGGCGGCAGCAGAACACCGTCTTCGCGCACATCGGCGCGTTCAACGGGACCGGCGCGACGCTCGTCGGCTCGACCGGCGCGGAACGGCTCGCCGGCGGGCTCGTGTCCTGGGACATGTTCGACCTCCTGCAGGTGGCGCCCGCGATCGGCCGGACGTTTCGCGCCGACGAGGCCGTGCCGGGCAAGGACGCGGTGGTCATCCTCAGCCACCGGATGTGGCAGCAGCGCTTCGGCGGCGATGCCGCGATCCTCGATCGGAGCGTCACGCTCAGCGGCGCACCGGTCACCGTGATCGGCGTGATGCCGGCGTCGTTCGCGTTCATGCCGGAGGCCGAGTTCTGGCGCCCACTGACCTTCGCGGCCAACCCGACACGCGGCGGACATTTTCTCGCCGTCATCGCACGGCTCAAGCCAGGCGTCACGCTGCAGCAGGCCGGCGCCGAGATCAAGACCATCTCCGAACGCCTGGCGGTGCAGTATCCCGAGAACAGCGCGAACGAAACCGCTGAAGTCATCGGCCTGCAGGAAAGCGTCGTCGCGGGCATCCGGCCGGCGCTGCTGACGCTGCTCGCGGCCGTCACCGTCGTCATCCTGATCGCGTGCGCCAACGTCGCCAACCTGCTGCTGGTGCGCGCGTCGGTGCGCGGCAAGGAAATCGCCATCCGGACGGCGCTCGGCGCCGGCCGCCGGCGCCTCGCCCTCCAGATGCTCTCCGAAAGCCTCGTCCTCGCCCTGGCCGGTGGAAGCCTCGGAGTCCTGCTGGCGTACCTGGCCATCAGTCCGATCCAGACGCTGAGCGCGGGCAGCATTCCCCGAGCCGGCAGCATCTCGATCGATGGCTCGGTGCTCCTCTTCGCGCTCGTGGTCTCGCTCGTCACCGGCATCCTCTTCGGCCTGGCACCGGCATGGCAGGCCTCGCGCAGCACGATCGGATCGGTGCTCAAGGAAGGCGGCCGTTCATCGACGGCGTCGAGTGGACGTTGGGTCCGCAACGGGCTGCTCGTCGCCGAGGTCGCAATGTCGATCGTGCTCCTCGTCGGCGCGGCGCTACTCCTGCGCAGCTTCGCACGCGTCACGAGCGTCGACCCTGGATTCCAGCCCGAGCACGTCCTCTCGTTTCGCGTCGCGCTGCCGGGCACCACTTACCCTGAGGACTCACACCGGATTGCCTTCTTCAACCGGCTGCTCGAGGACCTCGAGGCGCTGCCCAACGTCTCAGCCGCCGGCATGACGCAATCCCTGCCGATGCGAGGCGACTACGTCCTCGCCTTTACCATTCAGGGACAACCCGCGCCAAAGCCGAATGAAGGGCCATCGGCGAACTATCGCGTCACGAGCCCGAACTACTTCAAGGCTCTCGGCATCCCGCTCCTGCGCGGCCGGACGTTCACCGTGCGCGATGGGCAAGAGTCACCCAAGGTCGCGGTCGTCGATCAGAAATTCGCCGACCGTCACTTCCCGGACCGCGATCCGATCGGACAGGGCATCGACATCGGCAACGGCACGGACGGCTTCTATGAGATCGTCGGCGTGGTCGGGAACATTCGCGACGCCAGCCTCGAGGCCAACCCCGCGCCGACCATGTACGTCCCGTTCGACCAGGATCCGTTCAGCGGTATGTCAGTCGTCGCGCGGACGGCAGGCGATCCCACGGCGCTCGTCGCGCTGGTGCGGCAGACGATCCAGGGCATCGACCGCACCCTCCCCGCTTTTGCGATGACACCGCTCGCCACCATCGTGAGCGAATCGGTCGCGCAGCGACGATTCTCGATGCTGCTGCTCGGACTCTTTGCGTTCATCGCACTCTTCCTCGCCGCCGTCGGGCTCTACGGCGTCGTGGCCTACACCGTCAGCCAGCGCACGCAGGAGATCGGCCTGCGCATGGCCATCGGCGCGCAGCGCGGCGACGTCCTCCGCCTCGTCGTCGGCGGCGGCATGAAGCTCGCCATCGTCGGCGTCGCCATCGGCATCGCCTGCGCCCTCGGGCTGGCGCGCCTGGTCGCGACGATGCTGTACGAGGTCACGCCGTTCGATCTGGCCAGCTACTCGGCCACGGCGCTCGTGCTCCTTGCCGTCGCCGCGCTCGCCTGCTACGTCCCCGCCCGCCGCGCCATGCGCGTGGATCCGATCGTCGCGTTGCGGCAGGAATAGGTCGGATGCGGCTCTGGGCTCAGGGATCAGGGATCAGGGATCAGGAAGAGCTTCGCGTTAGTCGTCGAAGGTTTTACTGGTCCGTGCTCGCCATGAGTGAATGCCCGCCAATGAGCCCTTGGATCCCTGATCCCTGATCTCCGGCATGTACCGGCTATAATCCAAGCCTCAGTGCCAGACAAAGTTTCCCACTATCGCATCGACGCCGAGATCGGCCGGGGCGGCATGGGGGTTGTCTACTCCGCCCACGACACGCGGCTCGGGCGGGCGGTCGCGATCAAGATGCTGCCGGCCGAGGCGACGGCCGACCCCGATCGGCACCGCCGGTTCATTCAGGAAGCGCGCGCGGCCTCCGCCCTCAATCACCCGCACATCGTCACGATCCACGAGATCGACGAGGACAACGGGACGACGTTCATCGCGATGGAGCTGGTCGACGGCACGCGGCTGGACACGCTCATCGCGGCCGGGCCGCTGCCGGTGGCCAAGGCGCTCGAGTATCGCGTCACAGGTTGCCTCGGCGCTCGATGCCGCGCACGGAAGCGGCATCGTCCATCGCGACATCAAGCCGGCGAACATCCTGATTACCCGCGACGGCCGCGCCAAGGTCCTCGACTTCGGCCTGGCGAAGCTCGTCGAGCGCGGTCAGGCCAAAGAGACCATGACCGGCCTCGACACGCGTCCAGGACTCATCATGGGCACGGCGGCCTACATGTCTCCCGAGCAGGCCGAAGGGCGACCGGTGACCGCGCGGTCGGACATCTTCTCGCTCGGCGCCGTGCTCTACGAGATGCTCTCGGGACGCCGGCCGTTCGCCGCCAACTCGGATCTCGGGCTCATCACATCCATCCTGCGCGACCAGCCACCGCCGCTGCGGAGCGTCCGCCCGGACGTGCCGGCCGAAGTCCAGGCGATTGTGGATCGCTGTCTCGCCAAGGATCCCGATGCCCGGTATGCGGATGCGCGCGCGCTCAAGGCCGACCTCGACGCCGCGCACGGCAAGCTCACGCGCCCGAGCGATCAGGCCTGGCGCCGGCCGGCCGTGCTGATTCCGGTCGCGCTCGTGGTCATCGCCGGCGTCGCGTTCGGTGCGTGGCAGACGATTCAGGCGCGGCGACTCCGCTGGGTCCAGCAGGAGGTCATTCCTCAGATCGAGCAGTTGCAGTTCAGCGACGTCTCGCTGAACGCGCTGCGGCTCGCCAATCGGGTGGAACGATACGCTCCCGACGACATCACGCGCGTGCGGCATTCGTGGTACCCGCTGAGCGTCGAAACGGACCCGGTCGGCGCGAGCGTCGAGATGCGGAACTACCTCGACCTCACCGGCGCCTGGCAACCGATGGGCACCACGCCCCTCAGCGGCCTGTACGTCCCGTTTGGCTTCTTCCACGTGCGGGTGACGAAGGACGGCTATGCGCCTGCCGAGATCACGATGGCGGCCGCCAATCGTCGTCTCGTCACACTGACGCCGGCAGCATCGGCGCCGGCGCGCATGGTGCTCGTCACCGTGCCGGGAAACACCTACGCCGTCGGCGTCGCGAAACCCGTGCCGCTCGCCGACTATTGGATCGACAAGTTCGAAGTCACCAACGGCGAGTTCAAGCAGTTCGTCGATGCCGGCGGCTACCGGGACCAGAAATACTGGAAAGAACCGTTTCACGACGGTTCTCGAGTGCTCTCCTTCGACGAAGCCATCTCTCGATTTCGAGACGCAACCAACCGGACGGGACCCGCCTCGTGGCAGCTCGGCAGCTTTCCCGACGGGCAGGCAGACTTTCCGGTCGGCGGCATCAGCTGGTTCGAAGCCAATGCCTACGCGACCTTCGCCGGCAAGCGTCTGCCGACGATCTATCACTGGTATCGTGCCTCGAACCCGGAGGATCTGTTCTCGGACATCCTGCGCTTCGGGAACTTCGACAGCCAGGGCCCGGTGAAAGTCGGCGAGCGTCCGGGCTACGGTCCGTGGGGCACACTCGACATGGCGGGTAACGTCAAGGAATGGTGCGCGAACGCCACCGACGAGGGCGGCCTGCGCTACATCATGGGCGGCGGGTGGAACGAGCCGGCGTATCAATACACCCAGCCCGACGCGCGCAACGCCTGGGAGCGGGCGCCCACGTACGGCATGCGCCTCATCAAGGACCGCGCTGACCAGGCCCGCGCGACACGAACCGCGCGGGCGCGACCGAGCCGACTGCGAGTGACGCCGCCGCGCCGGTCCTGCGCATCTACGGCGACCCGGCGAGCCTCGTCCCCGTCTCTGATGATCTGTTCGAGGTCTACCGTCGCTTCTACGCCTACGATCGGTCACCGCTCACGCCGAAGATCGAGAGCGTCGACGACAGCTCACCGCACTGGCGTCTCGAGGCCGTGAGCTTCGCGGCTGCGTACGGGCGCGAGCGGGTGCCGGCGTATCTGTTCCTGCCAAAGAACGCGTCGCCGCCGTATCAGACAGTCGTGCTCTTTCCGAGCTCGTATGCCGTCAACGCCGGCTCGAGCAGCAAGCTCGATTTAGCGCGCTTCGATTTCATCGTCCGGAGCGGCCGTGCGCTTCTGTATCCGGTCTACCAGGGGACGTTCGAGCGGCGCCTGACCGAGACCGGCCTTGCCAACGCCCGGCGCGACATGCAAGTGCAGCAGGCCAAGGACTTCTTCCGCGCCGTTGACTACCTGGAGACTCGTCCCGAGATCGACATGACGCGCCTCGGCTACTACAGCCTCAGCATGGGGGCGTACTTTGGTCCAATTCCGGTCTCGCTCGAGCCGCGAATCAAGGTGGCCGTCTTCGCTTCGGCGGGCCTGCGCTACAACTATCCGCCCGAGACCCAGCCAGCCAACTTCGCACCGCGGGTCAAGGTGCCGGTCCTCATCATCAACGGCCGGAATGATTTTCAGAGTCCGCCCGCAGCCCCCGTGCGCCTGCTCGAGCTGCTCGGCACGCCGCCCGACAAAAAGAAGCTGGTCACCCTCGAAGGGGGCCACGTCCCGAACGACATGCTCGGCGTCATCCGTCAACGTGCTCGACTGGTACGACACCCACCTCGGGCCGGTGAAGTGACCGCCGGCCCGCGCCGCTAATCCCAACGATGCCCCTCGACAAAGGCAGCCGCCTCGGCGCGTTCGAGATCCTCGGGCTCATCGGCGCCGGAGGGATGGGCGAGGTCTATCGCGCGCGCGACACCCGGCTCGACCGCGATGTCGCCATCAAGGTCCTGCCCGAGTCGATCGTCCACGATCCCGATCGCCTGGCGCGCTTCGAGCGCGAGGCGCGGGTTCTCGCGGCGCTGAATCATTCGCTCATCGCGCACGTCTACGGTCTCGAAGAGAGCGGCCGCACGCGCGCGATCGTGATGGAGCTCGTCGAAGGGCCGACCCTCGAGGAGCGCATTGCCCAGGGAGCGATCCCAGTCCCCGAGACGCTCCAGATTGCCCGGCAGCTTGCCGAGGCGCTCGAGTCGGCGCACGAGCTCGGCATCATCCACCGCGACCTGAAGCCAGCCAACATCAAGGTCACGCCCAACGATGCGGTGAAGGTGCTCGACTTCGGCCTGGCCAAGGCGCTCGACTCCGTCGCCGGCGCCAGTGGCGACGCGCTGAACTCGCCGACGCTGACCAACCGCGCGACCGAAATCGGCATCATCCTCGGCACTGCTGCTTACATGGCGCCGGAGCAGGCGCGCGGCAAGGCGGTCGACCGGCGCGCCGACGTCTGGGCGTTCGGCGTCGTCTGCGTCGAGATGCTGACCGGACAGCGGCTGTTCAAAGGTGAAGACATCTCCGACACGATGGCCGCGGTGCTGCGCCAGCCGATCGACCTCAGCGCGCTGCCTCCGGCCACGCCCCGGGCGGTGCGGACGCTCCTCGAACGCTGCCTCGAGCGGGACCCGAGGCAGCGCCTGCGCGACATCGGCGAAGCCCGCGTGGCGCTCGAGCGCGCGATTGCCGGTCCGGCTGCCGACGAAGCCGCCGAGCGCGCCGCCGCACCGGTCACGTCGCCGGCGCGCCGCTGGCTGCCGTGGATCCTCTTTGCCGCCACCGCCCTCGCGCTCGCCGCGACGCTCGGACGCTGGTTGCGGACTGATCCCGCCGCCGTCGTCGTCAGCCTGCCGGCGCCGGTCACGCGCGTCGTCAGCAGCATCGGCGTCCCGGGATCGCTCGCGGTTGACGCGGGTCCAGCCGTCGTGCTGTCGCCCGATGGGCGCACGATGGTGTTGCGGGTGCGCAACGACAACACGGCGAGGCTTTACGTGCGGCGCCTCGACGAGCTCCAGGCGACCGAGCTCCCGGGCACCGAGGACGCGACCAATCCCTTCTTCTCACCCGACGGCAGCCAGGTTGGATTCTTCGCCGCCAAGGGGCTGAAGACGATGCCAGTTGCCGGGGGGGCGATTGCCACGCTCACCGATGCGGGAACCGGACGTGGCGCCGTGTGGGCCGCGAATGGCGACATCACCTTTCAGTCGAGCCTGATGCCGCAGTCGCCCCTCTCCCGGGTCAACGCCGCCGGCGTCAAGACCGAGCGCGCGCTCACGCTCGGCTCGGACGAAACAACGCACCGCTGGCCCACCATCCTGCCGAACGGAAAGCTCCTCTACTCGGGAAACATCGATGTGTCCGGATGGGACAACGGCACAGTCCGCGTCGAGGGCGATTCTGGCGTGCCCGGCAAGGTCGTGCTGAAGGGCGGTTACCACGCCCATTACGTGCCGACGGGGCACTTGCTTTACGTCCACGCCGGGACACTCTACGGCGTACGCTTCGATCTCGATCGGCTCGAACAGACGTCGCCGCCGGCGGCGATCGTCGACAAGATCCTGTCGTCGGCGGGGACCGGAGGCGCGCAGTATTCCATCGGCTCCGACGGCACGCTCGCGTATGTACCGGGCAGTACGGCAGGCGTCGACAGCCGGCTGTACTGGATGTCGGTCGACGGCAAAACGAGCGCGCTCAAGATCACCCCAGGGTCGTGGGGCAATCCGCGTTTCTCGCCCAATGGCGATCAGATCGCCTTGCAGGTGGCCTACGGCAGCCACGATCAGATTGCCGTCTACGACTGGAAGTCCGAACGCGTGACACAGCTCACGTTCGACGCCGCCAACCACCGATTTCCAGCCTGGACTCCGGACGGCCAACGCATCGTCTACACCTCTGACGAAGGCGGGGCGGCGAACCTGTTCTGGCGGCGTGCCGACGGGTCGGGCGCGGCGGCGCGCCTCACGACCAGCGCCAGCACACAGTCCAATCCCTCGGTGCACAAGAGCGGGCGCTCGATCCTGTTCGTCGAGAACTCCAAGTCGACGCGGGCCGATCTGTTTACGTCCTCCCGCTGGAGGGAAGTGAGAGGACAGGGTGGAAGGCCGGCACGCCTCGGCCGTTCCTCGCCTCGCCGACATTCGAAGCGCTTGGGGCCATATCGCCCGATGGGCGGCTCGTCGCCTACATGTCGAGCGAGCAGGGCGCGTTCGAGATCTTTGTCAGGACGTTCGAGGGCGAAGGCGGGCCATGGCGCATATCGACCACCGGCGGCGCGCATCCGGTGTGGTCGAAGACCGCGAATGAGCTGATGTACACCATCGACGATCAAATCATGATGGTGCCGTACCGGTTCGACGGCAGGACCTTCACGGCCAACTCGCCCCGGCCGTGGTCGCCGGTCCGCTACGCGACCGGCGGGCCGACGCGGAGGTACGACCTCCATCCCGACGGCAAGCGCGCCATCGTCGCCACCCCGGACACGACCGGCACGACGACGTATGACAAGGTCGTGTTCGTGTTCAATTTCTTCGAAGAGTTGCGACGCCGGCTACCGGCTGGGGCAAGCGTCAACAGAGGAGTAGGCGGGCGAGTGGGTCGGCAGTCAAGGCATCGTCCTCTCGGTCGAGCCTTAAAGAACTGCAACGTGGAACCCGGCGAGCGGTACTCAGAAACCGCAATCTTGGCGGCCGCTTCGGACGATTACCCAACAAAATCATCCGGCCCGCTTCTGGCATTTGACGATGCTAGGATGGAGGCGCCATGAAGGTGAGCGAGCTCGCGAAGGACGTCGGAGTTCTTCGGACGGAAGTGGGCGATCTGCGGACGGACGTCGGAAGTCTGCGGGCTGAGGTTGGCGAATCTTCGGACCGATGTCGGGGAACTGCGGACGGAGGTCGGAGACCTTCGGACCGAAGTCGGAGATCTTCGAACGGACGTCGGAGATCTTCGGACAGAGATGGATGGCAAATTCGGCGCCGTCGACGAGCGGTTCGAGCACGTGGACCGGGAATTCGACGCGCTACGGCAACTGATCAAGTCAGAGGGCGAAACGACGAGACGACACTTCGATGTAGTAGCAGAAAAGATGGTGAGCGAACGAAACCTGGCGCTCGACAGGTCGATGGCGACCGCGCAGCAACTCGCCGGGTTGACCGCAACCAATGCCGAAGACCACGTGAGCTTTGAACGCCGGCTGACGATCATGACCGGCGGCTCGACGAGCTCGAGAAGTCCGAGCGCCGCGCCCGGTCCCGCCGCTTCGTGATCCGCGCGATCCGCGCCCCGTGACGCGCAGATCCGCGACGCGCGTCAGGACGCCGAGGCTTCTTCGGCCGCGGCTGCCTGCGTCCTCTTGGTCGCGCGCGCGCGCGGCGCCTTGACCTTGACTTCGACGGGCAACAGGCTGACGCGCCGTTTGTTGATTTCGATCTTCAGGCTGTGGGCGATGCTGTTGCGCGGGTTGACCGCGAGCACGGAGTCGAGCGCCCCGGTCGCTTCGTCGAGCAGACCGCCCTCCATGTAGCAGCGCGACAGCCGGGTCCACGCGCCTTCGTTGTCGGGCGCGAGGCGCGCCAGTTCGAGGTTGGCCGCGAGCGAGTCGGCACCGAAGTTGCCGCTCGTCGCAAACTCGATGGCCCGTCGCTGCAGTTGGGCGATTGCTGTTTCCATACCCCAAGCGTATCAGGTTGCGGGGCCGTTTCCCGAGCAGTCTTCGCACCCCTGCCGTACAAAGAAAAGGGCGGCAACCGTGTGGCTGCCGCCCCCTTTCAGTCGTCCGCGCGGGCCTACC
Source organism: uncultured Acidobacteriota bacterium (assembly GCA_963847975.1). Classification (GTDB taxonomy): domain Bacteria; phylum Acidobacteriota; class Vicinamibacteria; order Vicinamibacterales; family 2-12-FULL-66-21; genus DATBJJ01. The sequence continues at coordinate 140,993 of CAWKBU010000035.1, forward strand.
AGCGCGGCTCGGAGCGCCGGCCATTGCCGCCGCCGCCGTAGCCGCCGCCGCCGGAGCCCTGGGGCTTCGGGCGCGCTTCGTTGACGGTCAGATTGCGGCCGCCGTACTCGTGATTGTTCAGCGTGCTGATCGCGTTCTGCGCGTCCTCATCGCTGACCATTTCGACAAACGCGAAGCCACGCGCGCGGCCGGTGGCCATGTCGCGGATGACGTTGACGCTTTCGACCGACCCGGCGCTCGCGAAGAGCGTCTGGAGGTCCTGTTCGACCGCTTCATAAGGAAGGTTGCCGACGTAGAGTTTTCGAGCCATGTGTGCAGTTCTCACTTCCGCCTCACCGTCCGGCCGATTGGCCGTGGTGGCAATTGATGTGTCGATGATCCGGAATGGATCGCGGATGGACCTGGCAGAGTGCCTAAGCAAACACGATGCGGAGGGAAGCGAGACTGGAAGGCTCGGATTCGGCTCTGTACGCGGGCTACAGCAGAGGGCTTTGTTCCACCTGACGCAGGGAGTGTATCACAGCTCAGGGATCGGGCAGGGATCAGGGGATTCGCAGTCGGGATTCGGGGTCGAGGTTCGCGGGTTCGGGGTTCGAGCCTCGGCGACCTGCCCTCGAACCCCTGGACCCCTGATCCCTGAACCCTGACCCCTGACTATACTGTCCCCGTGCCCCTGACCCTGCTCTGCATCGCGACCTACCGCAAGGGTGACGAGTTCCTGCGCGAGTGCCAGCGGCAGGGGTGCCGCGTGCTGCTCCTGACCGAAGAGAAGCTCCGCGACGCCGACTGGCCGCGCGAGGCGATCGACGCGTTCTACTACGTCCGCCGCGACATGCCGCTCGACGACATCCGCAAGGGCGCCGCGCACCTCGCCCGCACCGAGCGCATCGACCGCATCGTCGCGCTCGACGACTTCGACGTCGAGCTGGCGGCGATGCTGCGCGAGTACCTGTTCGTGCCCGGCATGGGCGAGACGACCGGCGCGCCGCGTTTCGCGACAAGCTGGCGATGCGGCGGCGCGCGCGCAGCGCGGGACTGCCCTGCCCGTCGTTCGTGCACACGTTGAACGACGCGGAGATCACGAGCTGGACGTCGCGAGGTGCCGCCGCCGTGGGTGCTCAAGCCGCGGTCGCAGGCCGCGGCGCTCGGCATCCGCAGCTCGCCGTCGGCGGCGGAGCTGTGGAGCGCGCTCGATGCGCTCGGCGACAGCCGCGCCGACTACCTGCTCGAGCAGTTCATTCCCGGCGACGTCTTCCACGTCGACTCGATCGTGTTCAACCTCGACGTGCGCTTCGCGTGCGCGAGCCGCTACGAGACGCCGCCGATCGTCGTCGCGCACGACGGCGGCATCTTCGTCACGCGGACGCTCGCGCGCCGGCGATCCCGACGCCGTCGCGCTCGCGGCGCTCAACGCGCGCGTGCTCGAAGTCGTTCGGCTTGCTGCGCGGCGTGTCGCACACCGAGTTCATCCGCGCGCGCGACGGCGCGCTGGAATTTCCTCGAAACCTCCGCGCGCGTCGGCGGCGCCTTCATCGTCGACGTCGTCGAAGCGGCGACCGGCGATCAACCTGTGGCGCGAGTGGGCGCGCATCGAGATCGCCGGCGAGGACGGCACCTACGAGCCGCCGCCGCGGCGCGATCAATGCGGCGGCATCGTGCTGTCGCTCGCGCGGCAGGAATCGCCCGACATGTCGGCCTACACCGATCCGGAGATCGTCGTCCGCGTCCGCAAGTCCCACCACGCGGGCCTCATCGTCGCGTCGCCCGATAGCCAACGCGTCGTGACACTGCTGCGCGGCTACACCGAGCGCTTCTACGCCGACTTCCACGCCTCCGCCCCGCCGCCCGAACGCCCAACAGACTGATTTCAAGCCACTTACACGATTCGACCGGCCAGCTGCCGGCCAAGGTGGCTGGCACCTCCGCCGGAAAGGTGCCAGCCGCCTTTGGCGCGAAAGGCGTGCCGCCTGTGGGCGAAATGGCGCGTCGGCGGGCACGAATTCGTCAGCCGAAGACCACAACTGTAGGCGCGGGGCCAGGCCGGGTGCGGCTCCACATCGTCCGCAAGGGGAGTTCGGACCGGTCATCCTCGGTACGGGCCTTGCCTTTTCGGGAATGCACGGCAGTGCTTTCAGGAGTGGTGTGTATGAAGCGGTGTTCGCGATGTGAACGGGAGATTCCGGAGTGGGCGACGAGCTGTATCGAGTGCGACGACCCGAGCTCGGGGCCGCGCCGACGGTTGAAGTGACCGCGCCGCCAGCGGCCTCGATCGCCAGACCCGCAATGGCGATCGCCGCGCAGGTAGCACCGCCGAACGCTCCGCCCGCGCTCGCGGCGGTTCCGCACGTCACCGCACCGGCCGTCACCGCCAGTCGCTGCCGCCGCTCAGATCCCGACCGTGAGGACTCACCCGGCGGCCTCGTCACTTCCGCCCGTCAGCCTGCCGACGTCAGTGCCCACAGCCACGCCGCTCGCCGCGCCGATGGCTGCGCGCCCTGTGACCGCTGCTCCGGCGATGTCCGCGCCAGCGATCCCGGCAATGAACCAAGTCGCAGACGAAGACGATTACGCGGCCGACATTGCGGCCGCCACGGACTTCGACGCGTCGATTGGTGCACCCGCATCGTCGCCAACCGCGTTCGATGTTACCGCCGCACCGGAGTTCGCCCAGCAGGTCGCGGCACCAGTGATCCCGCCGCCGGCGTCCAAGAAAGCACCGACCAGCAGCTCGCATCGGCGCATGGCGCTGGCCGCTCTCCTCGTCGTCGCCGGCGGCACGCTGTCGTTCGCGATGTTGAGATCGTCGGCACCGGCCGTACCGGTGGCGGTACCGGCAGCCGCGCGCAAGCCCGCCGCACCGAAGCCCGCGCCGCCGAAGCCGGCCGCGACCGCGGCACCAGCGGCGACAACGCCGGCGACTGCGCCAACGACGACGGCCCCAGCGGGTTCGCCGGCTGCATCTGCACCCGCAGCGCGCCCAGCCACGGTACCTGCACCTGCCGCCGCACCAGCGCCAGCGCCAGTGCCAACGCCAGCGCCCGTGCCAATGGCGAAGCCCGCAGCGGTCGCCGCGGCCGCACCCGCGCCCGCACCGGTAGCGACGCCCGTGCCGGCGGTAGCCTCGAAGTGGAACGCCGCCAACCGCGAGTGGCTGTTGAACGCGAGGAAGGGCGTCGCCTTCGAGTTGCCGTCGCTGAAGAAGGTCGGCATCTGGCAGGGCATCGCGCAGCCGATGCTCGTCGTCCGCTGCGACGCCGGCCGCATGCAGACGTTCGTCTACACCGCGTCGGCGATTCAGATGGAGGCCGTGGACGAGAATCACACCGTGCGCATCAGCTTCGACGGCGAGCCTGAGGCGACCGAGCGCTGGGCCGGATTCGTCCGAGCACGACGCGCTCTTCGCGCCCGACGCCGCCGCCTTCGCCCAGCGCGCTCACGACGGCGCACGACCCTCAAGGTCGGCTACACCCCGCACAACGCCCCGCGCGCCGTCGCCGAATTCCAGACGTAGCGGCCTGAGCGAGCTGATCGCGCCCGCCGCGAAGCAGTGCGGATGGAAGAAGTAGTCGGCCGAGCCTGCCGACTGCCGACCCGACTGCCGACTGACGACTGAGACTGACGACTGCGACTGAAGACTGTCGACTGAAGACTGCCGACTGTCGTATCCTCCCCCCATGGACCGACGCACCTTGTTCAAGTCCCTGGCCGCGGCGCCCGCCCTTCTGCTTGGGCGGCCCCGAACCCGCCCAGGCTCAGCTCCCCCGCGGCAAGATCACGCGGGTCCGGATCTACCAGCCGCCGACCCTCAATCCCCTCTTCAACCAGAGCAACATGATCTGCACGGTCGAGACCGACATGGGGATCACGGGGATCGGTGAAGGCGGATCGAAGGACACGCTCGAGCAGTGCGCGGGCACGCTCATCGGCAAGGACCCGTTCAAGATCGAGGCGATCTGGCAGGAGATGTACATCGCCTGGTTCTATCCGCCGGGGCGCGAGAAGACGCACGCCATGGGCGCGATGGACATGGCGCTCTGGGACATCAAGGGCAAGGCGCTCAAGCTGCCGGTGCACGAGATCCTCGGCGGCACCGTGCGCAACCACTGCGAGTGCTACGGGACGACGTTCATGCCGCCGCCGGCGCCGGGCGCGAAGCCCTATCCGCTGCGCGACCGCGCCAAGGCCGCCATGGACGCCGGGTATCGCGCGTTCCGCATGGGCGCCGCCGACCTGCCGATCGGCAGCGTCTACAACCAGCGCGAGGCCGTCAACCGCGTGATCGCGCAGTGCAAGGAGGTCCGCGAGGGCGTCGGACCGAACGGCGACTGGTGCATCGACTTCCACCAGCGCTTCGACCTCAACGACGCGCTGCGCGCGTGCCGCGGGATCGAGGAGTACCAGCCCTACTTCGTCGAGGATCCCGTGCGCGACGAGCACGCCCTCATGGACCTGCCGAAGCTGCGGCAGATGACGACCGTGCCTCTGACCCACGGCGAGGAATGGGGCAACCGCTGGGACTTCAACAAGCTCGTGGAGAACCACGACATCGACTACATCCGCGCCACGCTGCCCAACGTCGGCGGCATCACCGAGATGATGAAGATCGCGGCCATCTGCGAGACGCACGCCGTCGGCATCGTCCCGCACTTCACCGGACCGATCGCGACCGCGGCGCTCGTCAACTGCCTCTCGACGTTCTCCGGTCCGGTGATGATGGAGTACAACTTCGGCGGCCGCCCAATCGACTACCTGCCCGAGTGCCTCGAGTTCAAGGACGGCAAGGCGTTCGCCAACCAGCGCCCCGGCCTGGGCGTGACGCATGGACATGACAAAGGTGAAGCAGATCGGCGAAGTGACGCAGCCCGGACGGCAGAACATCTTCCGGCGTCCCGATGGATCGCTGACGCACTGGTAGAGTTCGTTCGTGCTGTTCAGTCGGGATCTTTCGTAGTGCCCGCGTTCGCCTGGCTTTCGGCGGAGGCTGGTCAGCAGGACCGTCGGTTCAATGAATGATCGGACCCGGGTCGTCGTCCCACTCGAGATGCGGGACCTCGAGCGCCTTGACGGCCTGCAGCGCCAGATCCAGCGCCCCCTCGGGCGTGGGACACTTCCCCGCCCGCAGTTCCTGGCGCACGCGCCGCAGTTCGCGCAGCACGCGCGCACGATCGAATCGCTGGCCTTCACAGTGGTCGCAGTAGCTCATCGTCCTCGTCGCTCCGGCATCAATCTTATGATGATCCGAGCGCGACTGCGACGACGCCTACCTCGACTAGGCCGTCAGTAACCGTGCGCCAGCCTCGGCCCAGGTCACGCCTTGAGCTGGGCGCGCCGACACACCGATCGAGCCACTTCCGGCCTTTTGCGGCGAGCAGGCGCCACTCCCCTTCCGACTCGCGCGCACGCTCCTCGAGCCAGGCCAGCGCGAGGGCCGTCGCCCAGGCCTTGCGCGCCTCGTCGATGTTGCCGGTGGAGCCTGAGAGCAGCGCCTCGAGCTCCGCGAGGTCATGGCCGATCGCGCGCGCGAGCTCTGCGGTCAACTCCCACGATCCATCCGCGCGCTGCAGCGCCGCGACCGCCAGCATGCTGGAGGTCAGCGCCGATGGCGTCAGATCGGGATCCTGATCCGAAGGTGTCGTGCCACGACCCCAACGGCGGAGCCGATTCAGGCCGCGCGCGATCGGCCCTGTTGACGTTTCATCGGGCGCGCCGAGCCGCGCCGCCGTGGGCATCATCGGCCGGTACGCACGCCTCGCGATTTGCTCGGTGTCTTCGTCTCCATGGTGCGCACGTCCTCCCCCAAGCGTCATCGCTGGCGCCGGATGCGCCCATCACCGCGCCATAAATCGACCCACGCCTCGCGTCGATCCCACCCCATCCCGAGGTCAGCATGGTCGGAATACGGCGCAGTTGCATGTCGCCGAGAACGGGCGTCTCGCGCCGCTCGACCGCGACGAACGACGTCTCGCGTGACATCAGTCCATAGCGGATGCTCAACTCGATGATCTCGGCCGTCGCGCCGACGGCTTTGCGGTCGCGCTGCTGCGAGCCGCGGGCGCTCGTCCACTCGGGGCTCTCCTCGAGCTCGCGGATGCGCGCGCGCGCCGCGAGCGTCGCGACCGTGCGGCCGCTCGACGACTCGAGAGGCATCGAACGCGACGTCGAACGTCACCGGGCCTGACGGCGAGGTCGCCGTGAGCCGGACGGTCGCCGGGGTGCCGCCAGTCGTGACCTCTTTCACGAACGCATAGAGCAGAAGACGCCCGCCGGCGAAGACGGGCGGGATCGCCGATGGCGACTGCTTCGCGTCGAGCCCACCCCAAGAGGCGCGGACATCGGTGAGTGCCGGCGACAGCAATCGTCCGAACTGGCGCACGACTTTCGGTTCGATTCGTTCGCCGGGGTGGATGAACTCCGCCGACCCGCCGCCGGCGCGAGCGAGCCCGTTGACCAGATGCTGGCTCGAGCCGGCGCCGATCCCGAACGCGAAGATGCGGGCGTGCGCCGCATGCGAGCGCGCCAACGCGAGCACGGCGTCGGTGTTCGTGACCTGGCCGTCGGTCAAGACGACGACCTGGCGCGGCGAGCCGTCGCGCCGCGTCTGCTCCAGAACGAACTGCAGCGCCGGCAGGATCTCGGTCCCTCCGAGGTTGGCCCGCAGAGCGTTGACGTGCGCGCTCGCCTCGGCGAGGCTCGCTTCGTCATAGGGGCGGCTGGCTGGGAACAGAGATTCGTAGCGGGATCCGAAGCCGACGATGTTGAAGGAGCAGCCGGGGATCATCGAGCGCAGGCAGAGCTGCAGCGCGTTGCGCACTTCGGTCGATCGAGGTACCCTCCATCGAGCCGGAGCGATCGACGAGGAACGTCACGTCGCAGGGCGTCATCGTGTCGCCGAGCTTGGGCACGAACGCGACCGCGACCGCCTGGCCGCCGTTGTCGTCGCGCTCGATCCAGGCCTGCGGCGCGTCGAGGCTCTCGCACTCGACCGACAGGACGAAGTCCCGGTCGAGCGCGGCCTCGCGCTGCGACAGCGCCACCGTCGCCGCGTGGCCGTTCATCGCCACGCTCACCGGATGCGACGGCGACTCGATGCGCGTGATCGCGCCGCCCATCGCCAGCCGCACCGACAGGTTGAGCCCATACGGGACACTCCACGCCACCGGCGGGTTGAGCGTTTCCGAATCTGGCCGCCCGACGCCGCGCTGATCCACGGCCGGGGCATAGCGCGGCGAGACCGTCGTCGGAATCGAGAAGCGCAGGCCGGTGCCCGCGACCGTCAGCTCGGTGACGTAGGTGATCTTGAGCAGGACTTCCTTGCCCGGCGGCAGGTTTCCGACGCTCGCCTGGAACACGTCGGGCCGCTCCTCGTCGAGCAGGAACGCCCCGTGTCCCCTCTCGATCGCATCGTCATAGTCGCGGAACGCCTTCTCGCGTTCCTTGACCTCGCCGACGACGAGCGTGCCGTCGATGATGGCCTCGAAGCCGCAGACCGCCGCGCCTTCGTCGAGCGGGAAGACGTACACGGCCTCGATCGGCTGCGCCTCCTGGTTGACGTAGCGCTGCGACACCGCGACGCGCGCGCAGAAGCTGGAGATCTCGGCGTCAACCGACACCCCAGCCAGCGCGACTGGCGCCGCGCCGGCAGTCAGGAGACCCGATCGTGTGGTAATCGGCTGTTCAGGCATCGTGTCCTCTTCGTTGACGGGGTCAGACCGGGGTCAGACCAGGGTCAGACCCCGGATTCGTCGGACGGGTCGCCGTCCGAAAGATTCTGCCGGCACCAGCCGGCGAGCTCGGCAAGCTTGCCCGGCGACGGAAGGCGCACGTCGCCGGCGACATGAAGCTCGACACCGGGCGCGAGCGTGATGCGCCTCCACACCTCGCGCGCGAGCGCCGATGCAGCCGTGGGTCCCGCGCGCAGCGCGGCGATCTGCTTCGACTTCCTTCCCGTTTAGCGCGCGCCGGATCTCGTCAAGCGTGTGCCCGGCTTCCTGCAGCGCCTTGACCCGGAGTAGGTGATCGAGATGCTCGGGCCCGTAGTGGTTCCCGCGACCGATGCCGAACGGCGCCGGGAGAAGCCCTTCCTGAACGTAATACCTGACAGTGCGGCGCGAAACGCCCCCGAGGTCCGCGAGGTCACCAATTGCGTAGCGGGGTTCCTCGGGCACGTCCGCAGTTATATGACAGTTACTGTCGCATTGTCAACTGTCGCATTATGGCGGCTGCAAACGGCGACCGCTGGGCCACCGCTCCGCTCGAGGTGGCTTCCTCGGGGTCTGACCCTGGTCTGACCCCGGTCTGACCCCGGAGCGCTACCGACCGGAAGAAGTCCGCTCCGGACCGGCGGTTCGCATGAAATCGCAGCGTTTGAGGATCGACTTGAACCGGGGATCTTCGCGCAGTGGGTCCCACTTCGGATCGACGGTCAGGAACATCAGGTGGACGTCGTGCTCGGCCAGCGCGCGCTCGAGCCACTCGAACGTCGCGTCCTTGTCGCCGAGCCCGAGGGTGATGAACGCCATCGCGTACCTCGGGACGTACCTCTCGCGCGAGGCGGCTTCGAGCGTCTTGAGCACCTCGCGCGCCTCGGCCTCTCGCCCCGCGCTCGCCAGCACGTGTCCGCGGAACGACATCGTCTTGCTGTTGTAGTTCGAGAATCGCCCCGCGGCTGTCAGCGCCTCGAGCGCACCATCGAGCTGACCCAGCTGCCATCAGCGCCTGGCCGCGCATGACGTGGCCGATCCAGAACTCCGCGTCGATGACCGATCGCGAGCTGCGACTGCTCGAGTGCCTCGGGATAGTCGCGCGGCCTGATACGCGACCTGCGACGACAGCGCGTGGCACCAGCGGATCGAACGGGTCGAGCGCCTGCGCTCGCGCCGTCATCGCGCGCCCTCGGCATGATTGCCGCGCTGCGAGAGCAGGTGTCCGAGCACGAGGTGCGCAACCGCGAACTCGGGATCGAGCTTGATGGCCGTGCGCAGGCCTTGTTCGGCCGCCGGCCAGTCCCACTCGAGCAGCCACTGCACGTACGCGAGTGCGAACTGCGCCTCGGCGTTCTGCGGGTCGGCGCGCACCGCCCGCAGCGCCGCCTCGCGGGCGCGCGCGGTCACGGCAAGCGGTGGAGCGTCGCCATTGATCGGGCTCGATGCCAGCGTATGCGAGATACCGAACCACGCCAGCGCGTAGTTCGGATCGATGGCCGTTGCCCGCTCGAAGTACTCGATCGCGCGCCGGCTCGTCGCCGGCGTGCGCTGGTTCATGAAGTTCCGCCCGCGCAGGTAGAGATCGTAGGCGTCGGCGCTTTGCGGCTGCCGCCGCGTCACCGCGTCGAGCTGTGCCGGCGTCAGGCGCAGGCGGATCTGTTCCGCGATCGCCGCGCTCATCTGCCGTTGCAGCCCCAGGAGGTTGGTAGGCGCCTGATCGTAGGACTGCGTCCACACGTATTCCTGATCCCGGACGCGAATCAGCTTGGCCGTGACGCGCAGGGCATCGCCTTCCGACTGAATCGCGCTTTCGAGAAGGTAATCGACCGCGAGCTCTTGCCCGATCTCCGCGGCTGACTTCGTCGTGCCCTTGTACCGCAGGGTGCGACCCTTGACGCTCAGGCGCGCGGGATCGATCCGCGCGAGCGATGCGCTCGTCTCTTCGGTGAGGCCGTCGGCCAGGTACTGGCGGTCGGGATCGTTCCCGATGTTCTCGAATGGCAGCACGGCGAGCGTGATCCGCGAACTCGATGAGACTTCACCGCCCCGGTTCCACCAGACGAAAGCGGCGCCTCCGATCAGGGCGACGGCAAGGACCGCGGCGAGCATGGGAACTCGCCGCCGGACCTGCTGGCCCGGCGTTACTCGGCGGTTCGGGAATGGCCGCCGCGGCCGGTGCCGCCGGCGGCGGCGCAAGAACCGCTTCCAGCGGTTTCCCCGCCACCTCGACCGTTGCTATGAACCGGTAGCCCCGGCCCGGCACCGTCTCGACGAACCTCGGCGTCTCAGCCGAATCGCGCAGCGCCTGCCGGATCTTGCGCACCGCCGTGTGGACGCCCGTCTCCACGTCGACGAACACGTCCTTGCCCCACAGGAGCTCGACGATCTCGGCCCGCGACACGAGGTCGTTCCGCCGCTCGACGAGCAGCAGGAGCAAGTCCATCGGATGGCGCTCGAGGCGAACCGCGCGGCCGTGGCGGCGCAGCTCGTACGCCGCGACGTCGAGCTCGAAGTCCCCAAATCGAAGCGTCTCGCGCGTCTTTTCCATCGTCTGCAGAGTTCAGATGGTCCTCGCGGCACGCGGTAACGCATGCATTTTCTTACAGTTGCGGCTACAGACAAAAGACAGACGCTCTGCAGCCGTCCGCCATGGTCATCCCCCAGGCGCTCCGCCGAGCATAGCGCGTGCTGAGGCGGGAACCCCATCGTCATTGTGACGCGGGCCGCATCACCATTAACGGAGTGAACCCATGAAACTGAGACTCTCGAACGTGCCCGGCCGCGGCCTGGCGGCACTCGGCCTGGCTGGCCTGCTTCTGACGACCTCGGGCAGCAACCTGACTGCGACGTCTGCCGATTCCCGCAATGCGCTGGTCGGCGTCTGGTCGATTCAGGTCACCCTGCGCGACTGCGCGACTGACGCGCCACTCGGCGCGCCTATCAACTCGCTCGTCAGCTTCCATGAGGGCGGCACTCTCAGCGAAACCCCCGGCGGCCTGGCGTTTCGCCCCCGGTCAGCGCAGCGACGGGCATGGCCTCTGGTCGCAGAAGGGCCGGCGCATTTACCGTCAGAAATTCATCGCGCTCCTGAACTTCGACACGCCGGCGAACCTCCCAGGCACGCCCACATATGATCCGGCAAAGCCCGTATCCCCGGCTTCTTCGCCGGGTGGCAGACGGTCACCCATACGCTCGAGCTCGACGATGCCAATCATGTCAGCTCGGAAGGGACGAACGCGTTCTACAAGACGGATGGCACGGTGTATCGAACCGGGTGCTCGACCGCGGTTGGCGAACGGTTCAAGTAAGGTCTGACGCCCTTGGGTGCCGTCGCTCCGTAGCGGCGGCACCTGCCTTCGTGTCCGTGGCGTGGACTTATGTATGTCCGGGCTGCGGACCGCGTCTGAGACGGGTTCGTTCAGGTCCCGACTATCCGAGCGTAGTTTCTGATGCCGGCCGGTATCCGGCCGGCACCGCTTGTCCTTCTGCGAGGGCCGTCTTCAGATCGCGCGCGTGCCGGCACTGGCCGCGGTACTCGAATCCGCGGCAGTTGCAGATCACGTCGGCGCCGTCGATTGTCAGCTCGTACTCGACGCCGGGCTGGGTGGTGCTCGCGAACCGGTAGCGTTCGACCGCTGGCGTTCTCAGCGCCCTGGCGAGCGATTCGAGCGCGCGTTTGAGCGCTTCGGTCTCCTCGGGCGTGCGCGCCGCCGCGCCGATCGTGTTCGTCCGATTCGCGTCGACGTCCAACCGGGCCTGCCGCAGCAATCGCTCGATCAAATCGTCGTCTTTTTTTGTGTCGTGAGCCGACTCTGCGAACCCCGACGACACCGCGCGCAACGCGCGCTGCAGCTCGTCGAGCACGTCGCCCGAGAGCTCCGGCGCGAGCGCCTTACCGTCGACGACCGCCTTGACGAGCGCGCCCTTCTTCTCGAGCACGCTCTGGACGAAGTCGTCCATCGTGTCGGCCGCCACCATGTAGGTGACGTTGACCGTACGCGTCTGGCCGATGCGATAGGCACGGTCCTCGGCCTGCCAGTGATTCGCGGGCACCCAGTCGAGGTCGTTGAAGACGACCTGCGTTGCCGCCGTCAGGTTGGTGCCGATGCCGCCGGCGATGATGTTCGCGAGGAAGATGCGGGTCCGGTCGTCGTTCTGAAAACGATCGACCAGGGCCTGGCGCTTGTCGGCTGGCGTCTTTCCCGTCAAGATAACCGCTTGCTCGCCAAACGCCGCCGCGAGCTTGTCCATCGGCTCTTCGAAGCACGAGAAGACGATCACCTTCTCGCCCTGCTCGACCGCACCCATCACGAAATCGATCGTCGCGTCGACTTTGACGCTCGCGACCTTCTGCCGCGCCCTCGTCACCGCCTGGAGCAGGCGGCCGCGCAAACGACGCTGATCGATGGTCGAGCCAGGCGCCAGGTCGCGCTCGCCAATCAGCAGCTCCACCACTTTCCGCATATCGCGCACGCCGGTGCCCTTGGGGACCTCGACCGGCAGCCAGGTGCGAAGCTTCGGCGGCAGCGACAAGACCTGATCCTTCGAGCGCCGCAACATGACGCCGTGGAGCTGGACCGTCAGCTCCTCGAGGTTCGACGCTCCGCGCGTCTGCCAGCCGAAGTCGTTCCGCTCGGCGGCGCAGTAGCGCTTCGCGAACGACAGAAAGCTGCGGCCAAGCGAATGGCCGACAAGCTGCAGCAGGACGAAGAGGTCGCGCGGCCGATTGGTGAGCGGTGTGCCCGTCAGGAGGTAGACCGCGGGATCAGCCGGGGCGTCCGGCGTCGGGCGGATCGTGCCGGCACTGGTTTCCGCCTTTGGACGGACCTGCGCCACCAGCTGCCGCGCCAGCTTGCTGCGAGCACTGGTGTGATTCTTGAGGTAGTGCGCCTCGTCAAAAACAAGCCCGGCCCAGGCCACACCGGCGAGCGTGTCCATGTGCTTCGCCAACAGGTCGTAGTTGACGATCACCCACTCGGGTTGCAGCGGCGTCTCCGCGCCGCGCTCCGCGGGAACCCCCGCGCCCTTCTCAATGATGTGTGTTGACGCGCCCGGCGCGGCGGTCTCGATCTCGCGCGCCCAGTTGCGCTTCACCGACGCCGGACACACGACCAGATACGGGCCGGCGGGTGCGGCGTGCCGCAAGGCGACGATCGCCTGGCGCGTCTTGCCGAGGCCCATGTCGTCGGCAAGGATGGCGCGCTTGCGCCCGAGCAGGAACGCGACGCCTTCGATCTGATGCGGGAAGAGCCCCTGCGCGAGCCCGGCAGCGCTCCGAAACGCCCCGTCGACATCGTCTGGCGAGAGCGCCAACAGCTGGGCGAAGGCGTCAGCCTGAGCGTCTAGGGATCTATCCATGACGCACGTTACATCTCGCCGTCAGCGCGTCTAGACATTCCCCCGCTTCATCTCTGCCATCAGGTGGTCGCAGCCGCGCACGGCGAGCGCCATGATCGTCAGCGTCGGGTTCTGGCAGCCGCCGGAGACGAACGACGAGGCGTCCATGACGTAGAGGTTGTTGATGTCGTGCGTCTGCAGGAACTGGTTGAGCACTGATGTCTTGCGATCGGCGCCCATGCGTGCGGTGCCCATCTCGTGGATGCCGTATCCGGGGATGCGATCGAGCGCAGTGAACGGCTGGATGTTCTTCGCGCCCGCGGCCTCCATCATCTGCGAGGCCGTCACCGCCATGTCGGGGATCATCTTCTTTTCGTTCTCGCCCCACGTCATCGTAATGCGCAGCACCGGGATGCCGAACATGTCGACGACGGTCGGGTCGAGGGCGACGAAGTTGTCGAAGCGCGGCAGGACCTCGCCGAAGCCGACCAGGTTGACTGAGGTCAGCGGATCGAGGACGCCCTTCTTGAATGCCTGACCGTAGCCCGGCGCGTTCATGCGGAAGCTCGTGCTGCCGCCGCCCTGAAAACCGAAGCCGCGCAGGTAGTCCTTCTGGCGCGGTCCGTTGATGGTGTTCTTCATCCGGATGCCGTAGATGCCGTTGGGGCGGCGCGCGGCGCCGAGAGACGGCTTCGGGTTCGGCGTATCCGGGAACTCGCCGCTCGCGCCGCCCGCGACCCAGGTGTGATCCATCAGGTAGTGGCCGAGCACGCCGCTCGAGTTGGCCAAGCCGCCGGGCGACGAGTTGAGGAGGATGCGGGCGGACTCGAGCGCCTGCGCGCAGAGGAGCACGGCGCGCGCCCTGACTTCTTTCACCTCGCGCGTCACGCGATCGATGTACATCACGCCCGAGGCCTTGTTGGTCTTCGGGTCGGTCAGGACCTTGTAGACCATGGCATTCGTGATGAGCGTCGTGTTGCCCGACTTGAGCGCGTCGGCGACGGTCGTGAACGCGGCGTTGAAGTACGAGTGCGTCACGCAGCCGTGCTCGCACGGACCGCAGTAGTGGCAGGCGCCGCGGCCGTTGAGCGGCTTGGTGATGTTGGCCGAGCGGCCGATGGTGACCGTCCATCCCAACTTGCTCTTGACGCGCGTTCGCAGCTGCGTCTCGGCACAGCTCATCGGCATCGCCGGATGAAAACGGCTGTCGGGCAGCTCGGGCACGTTCTCGACCTGACCGGAGATGCCGACGTAGTCCTCGACCAGGTCGTAGTACGGAACGAGATCCTTGTAGCTGATCGGCCAGTCCTCGCCGAAGCCGTCGAAGGACTTCCCTTTCAGGTCCTGCTCGCTGAGCCGATAGCACTGCCGGCCCCAGACGTTGGTGCGCCCGCCGACGACGCGCGTGCGGCCCTGCCAGCTGAAAGGCTTGTCGGTGGGGTTGGTGTAGGGCTCCTCGAGGTCGTTCGCGAACCACTTGTAGTTCCACTCGCGGCAGGCGTAGCAGTCGCGCTGCGTCGGCCGCGTGCGGCGCATGAAGTCGCTCGCCTTGTTGCGATACTTGAGGTCGTACTCCGGGATGTGCTCGGTGAAGTCCTTGTCGCCTTGCGGCTTCCCCGCCTCGAGGAGCGCGACCTTGATCCCGGCCTCGGACAACCGCTTGGCCGCCCACCCGCCGGAGGCTCCCGATCCCACCACGATCACGTCGAAGTTCGTCTGCATGTTGAAAGCCTCGGTCGCACGACAACCACCGTCACGAACTCATCACTGCCACGAATTCACCACGAAGGGCCACGATGACCACGATGGGCACGATGACTTCTGGCTCCTGATCTCCGGCTCAAGGAGACAGGTCACGCTCCATGCCCGCCGGGGTGCGTGCAGCCGGGCAGCTCGGCGAAGAACATGTTCCCGGTCCAGCCCAGCTCCCGCATGCCGGGCTCCGAGGAGTAGTAGGCGCCGGCAATCCAGTCTTTGAGGTTCTGGAAGTGACCGCGGATGGCGGTCTTCGCGTCGGCGGTCGAGGCCTCGCGCAGGATCTCGTCCTGGTCTTTGGCCGTGATGGCGGTCCACGCCTTGCTGTGCTTCGCGGTCGCGGCCATGTCGAAGGCGCCGAGCGCGCCCACGAACGCGCGCTGGTTCTCGGCTGACTCGACGGCGAGCAGCTGATCGAGGAACGGCGCGACCCGTCCCGTGGTCGATCCCGGGACGATGGTTTCGGCGAGCGCTTCGAGGGTCTTCAACTGATGTGCGTCGAGGAACTCGGGCGTGTAGGCGGCAACGGCGGCGTTCTGCTGCGCCTGCTCGAGCGTCGCCGGGCTGGCCAGGTGCTGATGCACCGGGTGCTGTGCTTCGACGACCGACGTCAGCGCGAATCCGGCGCCGACGCTGCCGAGGAGTGTCTGCAGCGCCTCGCGCCGCGGCATGCTGCTTGGCTGGTCGACTGGAGTGATGGGAACGATTCGCTCAGTCATGAGCGAAGTCTAGCACCAGCGCGCGGCGGCGGACCGCCGGTCAGCCTTGGACTCTGCCGTGTAACGAGATGGGAAGGATCGCCGCGAAGCGGGTGAAATCCGCGTCGGTCGTCAGGATCGGGAGGTTGCGGCGCTCGGCCGCGGCGCAGATTAGGAAATCCGTATTCGAGCCCTGAACGCCTTGCGCCCGGCACGTGTTGAAGTGTTCGGCGGCACGCTCGAAGTCGGCCGAGTCGAGCTTTTCGTCCGGATACGGGCGAAGATGATCCCGGAGCCGCTCAAAGGACTCGGGCGAGCGAATCCCGCTCAGCAACTCCTGGCGGATCGGACCGATCATCGCGACTCGCCCTTCGCCGACGAGCGAGCGCAGCTCCTGGACCACCGGCGTCTCGGCTCCGCGCCGCCGGCGGAACGCCAGCGACCACACCGAGGTATCCACGAGCACCTTCATCGGCGCCGCCGCTGTTTCTTGTAGTCGTATTTCGGATCGTAGTCGACCTTCCCGAAGAGGCTGGTGATGCGCACCTGACGCCGGCGAGCAATGTACTCCCGCAGCGCCTCGGTGACGGCTTCCTTCTTGGTGCGGCTCCCGCCGACGGCGACGGCCTCCTCCACCAACGCAGGGTCGAGGTCGAGGTTGGTAGCCATTCACACATACTACTACACACTCGTATGTGTGACTAATAACAATGCGGTCAGGGCTCATGGGCAGAGAAGTAAGCGCATTGCATCCTTCGGGGTCGGGTGTTACTCTTACTACTAGGAGTATTACCAATGCGTCTGACCTCCAAAGGCCAAGTGACCATTCCGCAAGACATCCGCGAGAAGCTGGGGCTGCTCCCGCGCACCGAGGTCGAATTCGTGGTGGACGGCGATGCCGTCCGCATCCGGCCGGCGCGGAAGAGCACGGCGCGCGGCGACGCGCTCGTGGCCCGCATGCGCGGCACCGCAACCGCGGGGCTGACCACCGACGAAATCATGGCGCTGACGCGGCGATGACGACGCTCGTCGACAGCAACGTGATCCTGGACGTCGTGACCGAAGATGCCGACTGGATGGACTGGTCGTCGTCGATGCTGTCCCGCGCGGCGCAGCAGGGCCGGCTGGTCATCAATCCGATCGTCTACGCCGAAGTGTCGTGCGGGTTCACGCACATCGAGGATCTCGACCGCGCGCTCCCGCCTGATTACTTCACGCGCGAGCCGTTGCCGTGGCCGGCAGGATTTCTCGCCGCCAGGGCGTTCCTCGCTTATCGCCGCCGTGGGGGCAGCCGCCCGAGCCCCCTGCCCGACTTTTTCATTGGCGCGCACGCAGCGCTGGCCGGTTACACGCTGCTGACACGCGACCGGCGCCGCTACAAGACGTACTTTCCGAAGCTCCGCGTTATCGAGCCGTGAGGCGCGCTGCGCGTGGGCGCGGCGCAGGGGTGAACCCGCGCCCGCGCCCACGCGCCTGCGCTCACCGCGCCAGCGTCTGCATCTCCGCGAACGCCGCCGGCGTCCCCGCACTCGTCCAGAACGCCCCGGCCTCGACCAGCAGGAACTGCTTCACCGTCGCCGGCACGTCGAGCACGACACGAATCGTGCGGGTGGCGCCGGCCGCGAGGTCGCCGATGACGACCGGCTGCCCGGGCGACACGACTCGTATCAGGCCGTAGCCCCGCACGGCAACCGGCAGGAGCAGCGTCGTCGTCCTCACCGCTGTGGAACCGCCCGTGTTCGAGAACGTGAGGTCCACGTACTGTCGCGAGCCCGAGACGACGCCGCGGCCGGCGATGCTGACCGCGATGCGTGCCGGCCCAGTCGTGGGCGTGGCAGCGGTGACGGTCACCGTGGACGATCGCGGTGGCGACGTTGCCGCTCGCGTCCCTGAACGCGAACGTCACCGTCGTCGTGCCCACCGGAAACACGGTCGAGGCCGTTGCCTGCGCGCCGCCCTGCGGCGACGGATCCACTGTATCGACGGCCGTCGCACCGGCGAGCCACTGGGCGAGCGCCGAAGACGATGCACCGGAGGCTCCGCCCGAAAGCGTCGCGGTCAGCGTGATCGGTGCCGGAGCGGTGACGGCCGGCGCTGTCGTATCGACGACCGTCACGTTGAAGCTGCCCGTCTCGGTCAGGCCCGATGCGTCCGACGTCGAGCAGGCGACGACGGTCGCGCCGAGCGGGAGCATGGCTGCCCGACACCGGCGTGCAGTTCGCAGGCAAGGATCCATCTTCCGCATCGACGGCGGTCGCCACGTAGCTCGCGGCGGCGCCGGATGCGTTCGCCGCTTCAACCGTGAGGTCCGGCGGGAGGACGAGCTCCGGCGTGGCATTGATGACGAACGGCGAGAGCGAGTTCACGTACCCGCACACCGGCTGGTTCGCCATCACGGGTTGGATCGTGATGTCTTCCCACTGCCGCGTCGCCGCGTTGTAGTGCAGCAGCTTGTCCCGGCCGTAGCACGTGCGGGAAGCAGACCTTGATGGGGCCCTGGAACTGCGCCGTCGTCGAGACGTCGCACGAGATCGTGAAGGATGAGCCAAAGGTGGGCGTCGCGACACCGCACCACCGTCGGGGATCCGTCGGGCAGGGTTCCGCACTCGGGATAGATCGGCTTCACGTCGAAGATGAAATCGGCGGCGGTCGTCGAACTGGCGTTGCGGTAGCAGGAGGCGCCAGTTGTGCCCGGTACGGTTACCGCGGTGAATTCGACCGTGACGCCCGTAGGTCCTCCAGTGGGACTTATCGCCGGGATCGGCATCGTCGTCGATGCGTCCGTGACCGTGCCCGGCAGTACCGTCACCTGCCGCGTGGCGTAGCCAACGTTCCCCTGCAAGTCGCGGAAGTTGAAACGGACGCAGTTGATGTTGGTGCCGATCGGGAAAGACGTCATCGCGTCGACGTCGGGGTCGAGCACGATGCCAGTGACGCAGTTGCGCAGCTCAGTCGGCAGCTGGATTGTCTGGCCGCTGTTGTCGGTTGCGGACGCGCTCGACAAAAATTCGGCCAGCGTCGGTAGGGGCTTGCCCGCCCATGGGTAGTACACCGCCTGCCCGGTGGCGCCCGTCGCGTGCGTCGCGAGCACGCTGACGTCAGGGGGCGCGCTCACCACGGGCGGCACGGTATCGTCCGTCGACAGGCCCCTCACGTGGATCGTGACCGACGCGGTGGCGACGTTGTAGTTGAGCTGATCGGTCGGTGTGAAGACGACCGAGAGTGTCTGCTGGAGACCAACGGGCAGAATCGCACCGAGGGCCGGCGTGTAGGCGAACGTGCCCGGCACATTCGCCGTCGCGTTCAGCTCGACTCCCGAGAGCGGCGCCGGGTTGAAGATGTCCGCAGGGTTGTTCCAGGTCACGACTGGCGTCGCCTTGCTGATGACCATCAGTGCCGTCACGGGGTCCGCCGAATAGGCCTGGCTGGTGAGTGACGCGACGACGAGGTACGACACCCACGTTGGTGGGCGGCGTCAGCGAGCCGTTGTAGGTGACGGCAACGCTGCCGGTCTGTCCCGCGTCGGCGGGCGTCGTCGTGACCGTCACCACCTTGGGAGTGCCGTCGTAGGTGAACCGCAACGTTCCAAGCGTCAGCCCTGCCTCCGGCAGGGGCGGCGTGTCGGCCGGACAGCCGTCGCCGATGCCATCACCGTCGCTGTCGGCCTGCAACGGATTGGCTGCAGTCGGACAGTTGTCGAGCGGGTCGGGAACGCTGTCGCCATCCGAATCAAACCGCAGTCGGAACAACACGCCGGCGCCATTGGTGCCGCCGCCTTGCGTCGTGCCATAGAGCGATCCGTCGGCACCGATCGTCAGCCCACCCCATGGATTGCCGCCATCGCCGACGGTGAAACTGTGGAGGAGGCGTGTCGTTCCGTTGCTGCTGATGGCGTAGATGGTGCCAGAGGCGGAAGTGCCGCCTGTGCTGGTCACGCCGTACGCCCACCGGCCGGCGCCCGAGACGAGACCGCCGTGGGGATAGGTCCCATACGGACTGAAGCAGCAGTTCTGGAATACGCGCAGCACCTTGAACGCCGGCGGCGACGTGCTGACGTCGAGCTTGTAGACGATGCCGCCGCCGACCTGACCGCCACCCTTGTAGAGTCCGCCGACGGTTGTCGTGCCCATGAATGCGGTCGGTCCGACTTGCACCAGCGCCGACTCGGGCCGCTCGCCGTCGAGCGGATTCGATCCGTCGAACGAATGCAGCCGTTCGAAGCCACCCCCGGCAGGGTTCAGGCGGAACGCCGTTCCGCTTCGGTGCTCGCCGCCGCGCATCGTGGTGCCATAGAGGAGGCCGTCGGCTCCGAGCATCAGGGCGCTCACGGGTGTGGAGCCATCGAGCGGATTGGCTTCGTTGAAATGGTGGAGGACCTGAAAACCTGTACCGTCGAGGTTGAGGCGAAACACGGCTCCGAACGCGTGCTGGCCACCGTAGGCCGCCGTCCCGAACAGTTGTCCACCAGCCGCCAGAAGGCGCGCATTTGGAAAGTAGGGGTTGCCGAAGCTGGAGTTGAAGGTATGCAGCTCGGTGAAGTTGCTGCCGTCGGCATCCATCCTGAACACGCTGCCGGATCCTACTCCTCCGCCGGGCGTCGTCCCGTACAGCCGGCCGTCGCTGCCTTGAACCACCCCGGCCGTCAGGTAGGCGCCGTCGACGTCTCTTTCGAAGGAGTGGAGCACGCTCACGCTCGACGTCGCCGGATCCCATTTGAAGACCGTGCCGTACTGCCGCGTGCCGCCGGCGTAGGACGTGCCGATGAAAGCGCCGCCCACCTCCACGACTTCCGCCGACGGGGAGACTGGCCCGGTCGGCCCAAAGATCTGGATTGCCGCCGCTATGCCGCCGGCCCGATCGATGCGGAACACGGTGCCGTTCGAGCCAGGGCCGCGATCCGAGGCGGTGCCGTAGAGTTGCCCTCCCGCCTCCGCCAGGCCAGCAAGGGGGCTGCTTCCCGTCGTGGCCGCGTCGAGGCTGTGGATCGTGACCACCTGATTCGTGGCGAGGTCGAGCTCGAACACGGCACCCTGATAGTTCACGCCGCCGCTCTCGGTGGTGCCGTACAGCCGGCCGTTCGCCGCCACCATCAGTCCCGCGCGCGGGACTGTGCCGCTGTTGGGAACGTTGGAATCGAAAGCGTGTACCACGGTCAGCGCGTCGGTGTTCGTATCGATCCTGAAGATGGTTCCGTCGCCCTGCCCGCCTCCCATGCTGGTTCCGTACAGGTCGGACCCGATCGCGAGGAGACTGCCTTGGGGATTCCCCACTTCGCTCGCCACGATGTCGAACAGTGCGCCGTTGGGGCTGATCCGAAAGACGGTGCCGCGATTGTTCGGGCCGCCGAATGTCGTCGTCCCGTAGAGCATGCCGCCGACCTCAACGAGCGCTCCATTGGGACCAGCGAACGTTCCGCCCTGTCCGAACGAATGCAGCAGCGTGAACGTGGCCGGCGACGTGCTCGGATCGAGCGAGAATACGGCGCCCTGTTCGTACGCGCCTCCGCCTTCCGTCGTACCGTAGAAGATGCCGTTCAACTCGAGGAGACCCGCGGAAGGCAACGCGCCGCTTGGCTTGCTGAACTGGTGCACCAGTTGGAATCCCAATCCGATGGGCAGGTCGAGTCGGAATACGGTTCCCGACCCGGTCCCCGAATTCCCGCCACCCCGGGCCGTTCCGTAGAGGCCGCCGGCGTACTCAATCAACTCGGCGGCGGGGCCGATCCCTTCCCAATCGAGGAACGAGTGGACGACCTGGAAGCCGGTGCCGTTCGGATGGATGCGAAAGACCGACCCCCGGCCCCACTGCCCTCCGGCCGTCGTCGTTCCGTACAGGTAGCCGTCGCTCGCGAGTAACAGTTTCGCCTTGGGCGCCCCGGCGTCCGGACTGAAGTTCGCGAGCACGTCAAAGGTCTGCGCGCCTGCCGGGAACGCGCTCGCGAGGCCGAGCGCCAGGAACAATGCCAGTTTCGTAATCAATCGCATGACTGCCCCCCAATGACGGCAAAGGCCGTGACGGAGCTATACGCGCGGTTGGGGGGGAAAGCGGCTCAGCGCCCGAGTAGCGTGAGGAAGGGAGGGACGTCGGAGATACTCGCAGTGTAAGGAGTGAACAGTGCGGCTTATCGGACCAGCCACATCTCGGCGTTCCCTTTCGAGCTTACCCGTTCGAATCCTGCGGCCTTGGCCCGGGGGCCGAGCTCTCCATACTGCACATCTCCGCGCATCAAGAACAGCACGTCACACGCGCGCAAATCGGAGCGCGTCGTCAGTGCCTCGTCCGGGCGGATATCGTCAGGGATGAGTGCCGAGATGCCGAAGGACACGCAGCCCTTGTGCCCGTCTGGCGAACGGCCGTTCGCAGTGCCGGCCATGCTCTTTCGCGCCCACCGCACGAAGTTCTGCATGCTCGGAATGTCCTCCACCGGCCGTTGAAACGCCCAACTGGCGACGAACCAGAACGATCCGCGTGCGCCCGCAGCGGACTGGACCGGCGCGGAGAGTGCCAGCGCCGCAGCCAGGATGACCACGCCCTCGGCGACTGCCGCGCGTGACATCGTGGAGCGCCTGACGAACACCGCGAGCCAGACCGCACACGGCAGCAGCCAGGGCAACGCGAAATACAGCGTGAAGTACCCGTGTTCAGGGCGAACCGCGAGCAAGTGAAGGAGAAGGATCGGAGACAGCAGCACCAGCCCGGTCAGATACCTGATATCGAACGCTGCCAGCACCGCGCTTCCGAGCAGCACAGGAAGAATATTCAGGTTGCGGAGCATCGCCTGCACGCGGTCGGCGACGAATGCCGCCCGCACATGGTTCCACGCGTCGCCAGAAAAGTTGTTGGCGAATGCGCTGAAGCCAGGGAACAGCCACGCCTTGATCAGAAACGACGACGCGCTGGCAGCGAGCCCGGCGAGCGCCAGCACGGTCAGGAGCCGGTGCCTCTCTATCCTCTTCGAGCTTTGGCAGGGCGATGCAAGCGATGCAGACAATGGCGGCATAAAACCCTCCGTCTTCCCGAACGAGCGGCAGCCAGGCCAGGCACAGGACGAAGAGAAGGCGGTAGTGCGCAAGCCATGCCGCGATCGCGAGCGACGCGATCGCGATCATCGCGATTTCGTAGTGCGGGTAAGAGGCCGCCTGGAACAGCGCGTTGCTCAGCCCGCCGAGCACAAGCGCCGATGCCGTTGCGATCATCCAGTCGCGGCGCCGCATGTCGGAGCGCGCAACGATCAGGCAGAACGAGAGAAAGAACAATCCAAAGAAGAGCCCCTGGTGATAGGCAAAGATCTCGACACCCGTGAAGCCGAGCAGTTTGGCAAGCGGAGCGCCGAACAAGAAAATGTGCGGGGAAAGATGATGTGCGTAAAAGCTGAGGTCGTTCACTCCTGACGGATTGTGGAGCAGGGGATCGGCGGATGCGAACAGATACGCCAGCCAGCCGCTATCCTCGAGGTACTCGTCGCTCGAGAAGTGCGTCAGGATCCACCGGCGATGCGTCGCGAAGATCAGCCCGAACATCAGCAGCACGAACGCCACGCGCGCAAGCGTGGGCAGTCCTCTCCCCTCACGCCGGATCGCCCCGAGGTGCCGAACCTCGCCGCTGAAGTCAGTTCGCGCTCCACGTCACTCGAGCCGGTAGACCATCGCCGTGCCTTGCCAGTCCTTCAGCCTTCCTAACACCACCAGTGCCGGATTGGCTTGAAGGTCGAGCACCAGCTGTTGCTCCGATTCGTACGACGAGAGATGGACAACCACGTAGCTCACCCCAGTCTGGCGAAGGATCTCGAGCGAAGACGGGTCAGGAAACGATTGCAAGCCGTCGAGACGCCGGAGATATGAGGCCGGATAGAAGCCGCTGTAGCCGTTGACGAGCTTCTGCCAATGGAACGTGGACATGTAAATGTAGCGCGCGTCCGGGCCAGGAACCGCGTTCCTCAAGGGCACCGGAAACTCTGCCACGACGCCTGCGGGAGCCGCGCCAGAAATTCGTATACCGGTGGCGCCGCGTTTTCATACCGCACGAGCTGGAGCGGCGACACGGAATATTCGAGGAGCAGGAGGCACGAAATCACGACCGCCAACGCACCACGCGCGCCAGTTGGAACCGCGTTATGCAGCGCCGCATAGCCTTGCGCGGCGAGAATGGCCAGGAAGCCGATCACGAAGATGCCGAGGCGGGCGGGCACGCGCAGCCCCGCGAACACGGGCACATACGCGTACAGGAATTCGTACACGTAGCCGTGAAATCCCAAAGACATGTCGAATGCGGCGACGAACGCAACCAGATAGACGACGGTGGCTCTCGTGCGCGGCCGCGGGAAGACGGCAGCGATGGCAAGCAGCAGGGGAACTATGCCGGGGAACAGACGCCGCTCCGGAGGGCCGTCGAACACGCCGCCGTAGATCCGGTTATCCGGTGTAGCCACCAGGTAATCGCGCGGCTGCGCGCTGAATATGTTGATCTCCTGAGTCGGGCGCCGTCCCACTTGCCGACTCGCCGCCAGGTACGGCAATGCGTACAGGCTGCAGACGATCGCGGCTGCCCCGCCGCCGAGCGCGAGCGCGCCGGAAGGCCCGCAGCGCCTGGGACCTTGGTAGAGACAGCAGCAACAGTCCGGCAACGAGCGGCAGGAGCGTCGCCAGGAAGATGCCGTAGTACACGCTCGAGAGCATCTGCAGCGCGACGAAGATACCGGCCTGCAGTCCGTGCAGCGGGCGGCCGGACTCAATCGTTCGGTGGACCGCCCAGAGCGCCCACGGCACCCACACGGTCCACTGCAGTTCCATGTGCATGAAGTGATCGAACCGGTACGGCGCGAAGGCGAAGATGATGCCGCCGATCACCGCCGCCGCGCGATTCCCGGTCAGCCGCTCCACGAGCACGACCATCCCGCCGCGGAGACGATCACGGCACCGAAGAGCAGGGCGTTGTGCACGAACACCGGACATACGCCCGCCCAGAGCAGCGGCGCCGCCACGAGACCCTCGACCACCATCGCATCCGAAAAGGTCAGGACGTTGGGTTCCGGATAAAAGATGTTCCCGTCGAAGATCGTCGAGGGCGCGGATGCCAGCGCATGCGCAAACCAGGCGAGCCGCCACATGTTGAAGTTCACATCCCAATGGTCGCTGGCGTGGGTCGCGACGTCCCGTGCCTGTGGCCAGGTCATCACCACGGTGAGCGCGGTGAAAAGGACGAGGATGGCAGCAAAGCGTGCTGCTGCCGACGCGGTGGGAAGGCGCTGCCAGGAAAAGGGCATTAGATGCCGGCTCGGCTGGACGATCAGGCATCCAGCCTCGCAGATTACCGGCGCTCGACCATCACGGCGCCCTCGGTCACGGCGGCCTCGATTGCGGTTACTTCTTCATCATCATCCCGCGGCCCCCCATCATCATCTGATGCATCTGGCCCATATGTCCGTGCATGGCTTTATGCTGAGTGACCAGTTCGGTCACCACCGCGGCGACGGCGTCGACCTTGGCCTCTCCCTTTGCCGCGTTCATGTCCTTCACGAGGGCGTCCAGCCTGGCGTCGCCTGCCTGCATCTGAGCCATCATCTGCTCGTGCATCTTCGTCATGTCCGGCATCGACGGCGATGGTTGCTGACCGCTCAGAGGCCGCGGGCGGCGTTTGCGCCGTGAAACCGGAGTTGACGGCGGCCTGAGACAACCGCGAGAGCGACGAGGAACGTGGTGATAACGGCGATTCGCATGCTCATTGAATCCTCCATTGTTCAAGCCGACAGGACGAGTTAGTGTCCTCCGACGCGGTACATGGTCGTGATGGTGACGACACTGTCAGGTGTGCCGTCGGCGTTCGAGTCCGTTTCCCTCAGCTGCACCACCAGATTCGAGTGTCCGTCGTACATATTCGTGGTGATGTCGCGAAAATCGACGACGCCGTCTGTGCCCAAATCTGCTTCAACCACCTGCTTCAGCAGGCGGCGCCACTGGTCGTAGATATTCGCCGTAGTTCGGCGGTGCTCCCCTGTGCCGTCGGCGTTCTGGTCCTCTTCGAAAGTCGTGTGCACCAGGTTTCCCTGCCGGTCGTAGCGGTTGGCGGTCGTGCCGACTTCGTCCATCGAGCCATCGGCGCCACGGTCCAGTTCATAAATCGTGTTCCGCAAATCCCCCCGCTGGTCGTAGGTGAGCGTAGTAGTGCCGACTTCGTCCAGGATGCCGTCGAAGTCCAATCCCATTCGTACACCGTCTTCACCAGGCGGCCCTGCTGGTCGAACGTGTTCGCGGTCTTGGACGCGTCTGGTAACCAACCTCCGTCCCCGTCCTCGAAATCGCCTGCAGCCGCTTGTATCAGCAGATTTCCACGTTGGTCGTACGTGTTCGTGAGGGTGTTGTGATACTCCCTGTTGCCCTCGCCGCTGTTCACATCCCATTCGATGACGCGTGTCAGGAGACGTCCCTGCGGGTCGTAACTGTTCGTGGTGACTTTGCGGTAATACGACGTCGGCGGGCCGTCCCAGTCTGATTCGTACACCGTTTGCAGCAGGTGTCCGTTCGGATCGTAGGTGTTCGTGAGAGTGTAGACGTCATCCACGGCTCCGTCGCCGTCCCGATCCCTCATACACCATTGTAGCAGGTTGCCGTGGCGGTCGTAGGTGTTCCAGGCCGTGTAGCCCGCGTCCGGTTTGCCGTCGGCGTTCCCGTCCTCCCGCTCGAACACCGTCTCCAACAGGTTGCGTTGCCGGTCGTAGCTGTTCGTGGTGGTGCCGACATACTCGAATATGCCGTCGACGCGGTAGTCGTCGGACAGGACGGTTTTCAGCGGGTTCCCTGACGGTCGTAGCTGTTCGTCGTCGTGCTGATATGGTCGATAGTGCCGTCCCCGTCGGAGTCGTGTTCGACGACGAACGTGAGCACCTCGTCCGCAGGCTTCTGCGTCTGGCGGTTCTGCTCTTGCGCGGCAAGAGGCGTGGCGAATATCAGAAGGCACGCCGCGGCCGCGGCGCAACCTGTAACAGAGGGTATGGCGTTCATGAGGTGATCCTCCGCGTCGCGATGGATGCCCCTTGATGGTTGTAAACGATGCTGCCGACGGCGCGACCGGAAGGGAATGGGGCAACGTCGATGCCACGCGTGTGGCCGCCTATTAGGCGAGATGCTCAATCAAACGTGGACGCGCGGTCTTCGGTCGGTCGCGTCACTCGAAATGCACGTGGAATAGTTCGCGTACGAGGGGG
>CAWKBU010000036.1:0-34318 GCA_963847975.1 uncultured Acidobacteriota bacterium
GTCGCAGGCTGGGCAGGGGCGTGGCGCTGCGCCAAACGACCCGGCTCCCGCTGGCAGAGGCGCGGCACCCGCGGCTCCAGGTGCGCCAGGTGCGCCTCCGGCCGGTCGCGGCGGCGGGGGCGGCGGGCTCGGTGGCGGGCCGACCGACAACATCTTCGTCGTGGCGAGCGATGGCTACGCGCGCACGATCAATCCTCACAACGGGTCCGACCGCGTGCCCCCCGTGCCATTCCTGCCGGCGAATGCGAGACCCTCCGATCTGATCGCCGTCGATGGCGTGCTCTACACGAGCACGTCGAATGGTTGTGGGGCCGCCCCGAACGGCGTCTGGGCGCTCGACCTCTCCAGCGACCCGAAGAAGCCGGTGTCGTGGAAGACCAATGGCGGGAACGTCGCCGGAACGGCGGGACTCACGCTGGGCACGGACGGCACGATCTTCGTGGCCGTCGGCGCATCGCCTTCCGGCGCGGCCGCTGCGCCGGGCGCGGCCGCGTACTCGAGCGCGATCGTGGCCCTCGAGCCGAAGACGCTGAAGCTGAAGGACTCCTTCACGCAGCCGGGCGCGGACTTCAACGCGTCGCCGATCATCTTCCGTCACAAGGACAAGGACCTGATGGCCGTCAGCGGGAACGACGGCCGGCTCTACTTGCTCGACGGAGCCTCGCTCAAGACGCCGCTCCACGTGACGCCGAAATACAGCAACGCCGGAGCGAGCGGCGGGCTGGCGACGTGGGAGAGCGACGGGACGCGCTGGATTCTCGCTCCGGCCGTCGGTGGCGCGCAACCCGGATTGAAGGCCGCCGCCAACGGTCCCGTCACAGGCGGCAGCATCGTCGCGTTCAAGCTCGTGGATGCGGGCGCGCACTCTCGCTCGAGCCCGCCTGGGCCTCTCGCGATCTGACATCGCCGGCGGCGCCGCTCATCTTCAACGGGGTCGTGTTCGCGCTCTCGACCGGCGAGCACAGGCCGGCGAACGCCAACGCCACGGCGGCTGCCCGTGCCAAAGCCTCGCTCCCGGCCGTGCTCTACGCGCTGGATCCGGCCACCGGTAAGGAATTGTGGTCGAGCGGCAAGACGGTCACGTCCTTCGCTCGCGGTGGACTGTCCGCCTCGGCAGGGCAGGTGTATTCGTGACTTACGACAACACGCTGTACACTTTCGGCATTCCGATGGAGCACTGACATCGCTAAACTGGATACCATGACGATCGTTCGCTCTTCCTGATCCTCATCCTCCTGCTGTTGAGCTCGCCCGCCGCGGCTCAACTGCCGGATGGCGCCGGCAAGGATGCGCTCCTCAAGGTGTGCGGATCCTGCCATCAGGCGGAGCGGTCGGCTTCCGTTCGCCTGACGCGCGAGGGCTGGGAAGAGGTCATCGCCGACATGATCAAGCGCGGCGCTAAGGGTACGGACGAAGAGTTCGGCGCCGTGCTGGAGTATCTCGCCGCTAACTTTCTCGGCGAAGCGCCGCGGCCGCTCAACATCAACCGGGCCACGAACATCGAGCTCGAGAGCGTGGCGGGCCTGACCCGCAAGGAGGCCGCCGCCGTTCTCGCGTATCTCGACAAGGTCGGCGTCTGCAAGGCGCTCGACGAACTCAAGAAGGTCCCCGGCCTCGACTACAAGAAGATCGAAGCCCGCAAGGACTTCATCGTCTGCTTCGAAGCGCCCCCGATGCCGAAAGACCCGAAGAAGCTCCAATAGAAAGATGCTGCCATCGAAGAGCTCGCGCCAGAGTCGCTGCCGCTAGCTGCGCAGTCCGTGCAACAGGTTTTCGAACGTGGAGCGTTCGCCATCCGGGGACATGGCGACGAACTCGAATCGCCCCACTGCCTCGGCGCCCCAGAGCCGGCCGACGATCATCAACAGATCGACGTCGGCTCGAGCCACATCCGGCAGATGGATTCGCTTGATGACCTCGGTCAGTTGAGCGTAGGTCAGATCGCTCAGGCGCACTCCACGGTGATCGACCTTCAGCCGGTGGTTCGGGATTGATACGGTGCTGACCAGTTCGTCCAGCACTCGTTGGCGCCACTCGGCAGAGAGCCGCGGGACCACCCCGCGAAACCACATCGTCCCCAACAGTTTCTTGACGTCACCTCCATCGATCGGAATCCCGTCTGGCGAGCCATCGCGGGCTAAAGCCAGGGCGGCGCGATCGGAACGGTTCACCGCCACCGCAAAGTCCCGGAAGGTAGCGAACGACGGCTTGGCTGCAACGGGTTGAGTTAGGTCCTCGATCACCGAGGCCGTCAACGCAGGTTGCTCGCTCACCGAATCCGGCGGCGCGGGTTGCTCGCTGGGGTCGGTAGGACGTTCGATGATGCGGACGGCGGCCGATTCTGGCGTATCCACGGAGAACTGGCCAGCATCGCCGAGGTGAGCCCGCACGGTCGTGAGGCGTCCGGGTTTCCTTTCGGAGCCCCAGTCGACCTCGAGAGGAGTCTGCATCCCCATGTACTCGGCAAACAACGCCGTCACCCCCCACGGCTTGGGCACATGAACGGCTCTCGCATAGAGAGGCGTATAGGGATTCTCTGCAACGCCGGCTGTGGCCATGGCCGCGAGGTGTCCTTTGATCTTCGCGTCAACGACGTTCGACCAGTGCCCGTGGATGCAAACCAACGAGGTTCCAACCGGCTTGCTGAACGCGTAGTACGAATTCTGCCAGCACGTTCGCGCGGCCTCCGCGACTTGTTCGTCACTAGGTTCCTGTCCGTTCGACGGATCGATTTCCGCGAATCCCATACGGAGCCTGCCGCCGCCGGCAAACAGGGTGGACAAGTCGGAGGGATCGACCTGCGACAAGTCGGAGAGCACATAGATCAGACCGCGCAATCCTCTCGCGATCGGACGGTTCATCCGTTCCCACACCACGGACTGAGGCTGGGGATCGCTCTCCGCATATCCGTGGTCGTTCAGAATCTCTATCAATCGGATCTTCGCATTGTCGAACCGCTCCACAACGCTCAGCGCATGATCGTAGCGGCGCTTGTCGACTTCATGGCGCTCGAAGGACGGTCGAACGAAGATCGGGATGACGAGCTTCCGCTGGTCACGCGCCATCTGCACCACGGGAAACATCGTGCCCGCACCCGTGCCTTTCCCGCCTGTGCCGATAACCACCACGACTGAGTACCTGCTGCAACAGGGCTTCGACTTCGGTCCTCGATTCTTCGAGCGCCTGTGCGGCCAAGTCGGGGTTGTGTCTGGCCCCCAGGCGGCCCGTCGTCCGCTCGCCGATGATCAGTCGTTCTTCTCGAGGCACGTTGGTCAACGAGAACTCGTTGGTGTCCAGGAATCGCGTCGTGACCGCGCGTCGGAGGTGTTCTGCAAACCTCCCGTCCGTCTTCTGCGTCACCGCGAGGTCCCGACGAAACAGCTCCTTGACGGAACGCAGAATGTTGCCTCCGCCTCCGCCCAGGCTCAAAAGAAGAATGTTCAATTGGCACCTTCCTGTTCCGAATCGACTGTGAAGCGACAAGCCACCACGACCCACCGCCCGTGCGCGCTGAGCTGGTCGCCAGCGAACCGTTCGTCCCGCAATAGCCGCAGCACTCTCTCGACGTCGTACGTCACGTTCCTGCGATGGTCGGACAGGTTTGGATATCGTCGTCGGCCCGCAGGTGCGAGGAGGATCTCCAGGCGTCGTCGACGGGGCATGACACGCAGTCGGGACTCGACCGGGCGCTCGCCGCAGCCTGGCTGTATCAAAGGCCGTTCGAACTCACGAATGAACCTGTCGCCAAATTGCTGCATGATGTTGACGATCACCTGTCTCCGATTCCCATACTGGCGGGCCGCCCATGCCAGCCACATCACCACCGGGACGACCAATCCCCACCAGGCGACGGCCGGATCGCCTGTGGCGAAGGTCCGCAGGCGTCCGGCGGTCGCCGCGGCGCCATCCACAATCGTTGGAGGACGCTGGCGTTTCCACTCGAGACTGAGCCGTGACGAAGGGATGCACGCAAGCCAACCAGGACGAATCCGCCCGTATTCAGACTTCGTCACGATTCTCGAGCGTGACGCGTCGATGATCTGAAACCAGGGCTCGCGCCTCTGTTGGATGTTGCCCGTGAGACGCAACGAGATGAACGCGGCCGTATCGCCCGGCTGAATCGTGTAGCAGGCGGCAGGCTCAGCCGCGACATGTGTCGCCGCGGCCAAGACGATCGCTGAGGCAACCGCGCACCGAGTGGCCGCCAGTCTTACGGGTGCCAGGTCGCACCTCATCCATTCTTCACCGCGCCGCACCGTTGAACACCAGCGTTGATTGCCTGCACTCCGGTAGCGAGCGGGTTCAACCCCTGTGCCAATGCGTGACGGCTTCAACGTCCAAGTTGACGTCCATTCTGGGTCGTGGCAACGGCAGAGTCGTACAAGTGTCCGCGTCGCAGGTCACTATCGCGGTAGAAGAGGACAGGCCGTCCGCTTGGAGAGGGAGGGCTTAGAGGCGACGATCCGAGCAGCCAGGGGTTCATGCCCGCGGCACCATCCACGGAAAGACGTACGCCTGCAGCATCACGATGATCCCCATGATCACCGCCAGCGCGACGCTGTGCCAGAAGACGAACCGCAGGATCCGGCCTTCCTGTCCGTGCTGATTCGTCGCCGCCGTGGCGACGACGATGCTCTGGGCGTCGATCATCTTGCCCATGACGCCGCCGGTGGAGTTGGCCGTGGTGATGAGGATCGGATCGAGGCCGAGCTGTTGGGCCGTGATCTTCTGCAGGCTGCCGAAGAGGACGTTCGAACTGGTGTCCGAGCCGGTGAGCGCCACGCCGAGCCAGCCGAGCATCGCGGCGAAGAAGGGATAGAACCAGCCGGTCTTCGTGAAGGCGAGGCCGAGCGTGGCGTCCGTGCCGCCGTAACGCGTGACGAACCCGAGCGAGAGCATGAAGGCGATGGTCAGGAGCGGCCAGCGCATGCGGTGGAGCGTGCTGCCGGCCGTCTGCAGCACGAGCGCGGCGGGAATGCGCAGGAAGAGCGCCGTCGCGAGCGCGGCGAAGAGAATCGCCGTGCCGGTGGCCGAGAGCCAGTTGAACGAGAAGCGCGCCGCCTCGGCGCGCTTGGCTTTGTAGGCCGGGTCGGACATCCGGCTGCGGTCGACGGCGTCGACTTCCACCGGATGCTCGCGGTAGACCATGCGGTGGAGGCCCGGGACTTCGATCGCCGGCGACAGCACCGCGTGTGGCGGCGGCGCGACGTGCTTGGCGCGATAGATCGCGGCGCCCGCCGGTCCGCCATTCAGGAAGGCCTTGGTCGGGCCGGCTCCCCACACGGTCACGAAGACCGAGAGGAAGACCCACGGCATCCACGCGCGCACGAGGTCGGCGCGCGCAATCGCCACCGACGCCGGCCGCGCCGCCGGCACGGCACCGGACGCGTGCGGGAAGTCCCACACTTCGGCCGGCTTCCACCAGGTGCAGAAGAGCGCGAGGCTGCCGAGCGACACCAGGCCGCCCATGATGTCCACGAGCTCTGGCCCGACGTAGTTGCTCCACAGGAACTGGACAATCGCAAACGATCCGCCGCACACGAGCACCGCCGGCCACGCGCCGCGCAGTCCGCGCCAGCCGCTCATCGTGACGACGAGCCAGGCCGGGACGAGGAGCGACACGAACGGCAGCTGGCGCCCAGCCATCGCGCTCAAGAGATCCGGTGAGATGCCCGTGACGGCGCCAAGCGTGAGGATCGGCGTGCCGATGGCGCCATAGGCCACGGGCGCGGTGTTGGCGATGAGCGACAGGCCGGCAGCGTAGAGCGGTGTGAATCCCAGGCCCATGAGGAGAGCCGCCGTGATCGCCACCGGCGTGCCGAAGCCGGCAGCTCCTTCGATGAACGCGCCGAACGAGAACGCGATGAGGAGCGCCTGCACGCGCCGATCGGCCGACAGCCGCGCGACCGATGCCTTGACGACCTCGAACTGACCGGTCGCCACGGTCAGGCTATAGAGAAAGACCGCGTTGAGGATGATCCAGCCGATGGGGAAGAGCCCGTACGCCGCGCCGTAGACCGCCGTCGCGGCGGCCGTGCGCGCCGGCATGCCGTAGACAACGACGGAAATCAGGAGCGCGGAGGCGAGCCCGGCGAGCGCCGCCCAGTGGGCCTTCCATTCAAGGATGGCGAGCGTGCCGAGGAGGAGGAGGATCGGCAGCGCCGCGGCCAGCGTGCTGAGCCAGGCGTTGCCGAGAGGATCGTAGATCTGCACCCACTCCATGTTGGCGGGTTAGAGCCTACTCGAAAGAGTCATCCGTGTTGTCCGTGTTGTCCGCGGCACTGCTGATAAGCCCGTGTCGTCCGTGTTGTCCGTGATCAGTCGGCCGTCCGTGGCTCACTTGAACAACTTCGGCGCGAGGTCGTTGAGATAGTGGCGCCACACTGTCCACTCGTGACGGCCTTCCGTGAGCACGAACTCGTGCTTGACGCCGATCGCCGTCAGCGCCTCGGCAAACGCCTTGTCGCCCGGGCCGGTCAGCGTGTCGTCCTTGCCGACGCCGACCCACAGCAGCTTGAACTGCTTGTTCAGGATGTCGGGCTTCTCGGCGATCCGCGGATACATCTTCGCGACCCCGCCGCCCGCGGCCGGACTCATGAGCGCGACGTAGCGGAAGAGTTCCGGCCGGACGAAGGAGATGTTGATGGTGTGCCCGCCGCCCATCGACAGGCCGGCAATCGCCCGGTCTTCGGGCCGCTTCGACACCTTGTAGCTGCTCTCGACCATCGGCATCACGTCTTCGACGATGTCCTTCGTCACCGGTGAGAGACCGCCCTTGCCGTCGCCACCCATCATCGAGTTGATGATCTCGGCGAGCGTCGCGCCGGCCATCGCCTTGCTCACCGGGTCGGGCACCACCTTCGCCGCCCCGGTCCAGTAGCTCTGGATCGCGTGGCCGAGCGGCATCACGACGACCATCGGCTTCGCCTTGCCCTCGGCAATGGCGTTGTCGATGATGTTGTTCGCCCGCCCGATCATGGTCCAGCCCGACTCGATGTCGCCGGCGCCGTGGAGGAGGTAGAGGACCGGAAAATTGCTGCCCTTGTCGTATCCCGGCGGCGTGTAGATCCACGCCGTGCGGCTGACGCCGAGCGTCTTCGAGCTGTAGGGCCGGATGCGCACCTCGCCGTGCGGCACCGGCTTGACGTCGTAGAACTGCGGCCCGTCGCCCGGCACCTGGACGACGCTGACAGCGCCGAACCGGCCGTAGCCGTACTTGGTGTTGTTGTTCAACGGGTCGAGTGCCGTGACGCCGTCGACGTTGAAGGCGTAGGTGTAGATGTCGGGCGCGAGCGGGCCGATGGTGACGCTCCACACACCGTTGTCGCCACGCGTCAGCGGGTGCGGCTTGCCGTCGAGCTCGCCGGTGGCGGTCACGCTCTTGGCGTTCGGCGCGAGGTAGCGCAGCGTCAGCCGCCGGTCGGCGCTGACTTCTGGCGACGTGAACGAGGGGCCGGGCTGCGCGAAGGCGGCGGATGCCGTCACAGCGAATTGCCCACAGCGCGCACCGCCAACAACTTGCCAACCGTCGCATCTTGTCCTCTTTAATCAATGCGCGTGGGGCCCCACCCCCACGCGCTCTCGCGCGGCGACTTCGCGCCGCGCTCGGGCCGCGGGCGCTGCCGATACGACGTCAGCTTCTCAATCGACGTCCCTGCGGCACGGCCAAGTGAGGGCGGCCGCTCGCACGGCAACTCGCAAACAGCGCAGCATATCATTTGTCACTTTCAGCGTCCGTGCCGCGCACGGTGAGCCCCCGTGAGAGCGCGGCGATTGCCTGACGCTCGTCGTGGGTCCAGAACTCGAGCGGCTCGCCGGTCGCTTCGCTGGCCAGGATCTCGGCCGTCGCCACGTGCAGCGCGTCGAGCGCCCGCAGGTTGACAGCGAACGAACCCTTCGCCCGATCGATCACCAGGTCGTCGACCGGCGCGAGGTCCAGCATGGCGACCAGATCGGCCAGCTCCTTCCGCTTGGCCGCCGTTTCTTGATCGTCGAGCTGGCCCAGCAACCGCAGGCGATCGACGGCACGAAAGGTCTCGACCTCCACGAGCCGTGAAGACACCACGCGGTCGCCGTCGGTCAGGGGCACAGAGGCGCCGGGTTCGGCGAACAGCAGTCGCAGCACGGCGCTGGCGTCGACGTACTTCATCGCGGATCCTCGCGGACGGCGCGCAGCGCAGCCTGGGCGTCCACGGCGTGGCGGAGTTTCGAGATGCGCAGCGACGTCCAGCGTTGTGTGCCGGGTCGAAGGCGGCCCTGCGCGGCCAGCCGGTCGTGCCAGGCCGCCGCGTCGGGCCGTGGCGGACCAATCTCGGCGATGGGCTCGTCGCGATCGTGGACGACGATCCGCCGGCCGCGCGAGGCCAGCCGGAGGTAGCGGCTCAGGTGGGTCTTGAGCTCGGTGACGTTGATGGCCTTCATGGTCCGATTATAGGACCATGAAGGCCATTAGGAAATTTTGCGGGGCGGGCGCTGTTACCGCCCTCACTCGCGCGGTGCCGGGAGCTTGGCGGACGCGACTCCGGGCAGGAAGTTCTCGAGCGCCCGGATTTCCAGACCGGGTTGGCCGGCGTTAGCGACGAATGCGATCTGCTTTCCGGCGCGGTCGACGCTGAAACCATCTTCATGCATCCAGCTGGCTGGATGTCCACGTCGAGCTTGCGCGGCGTCCGCTGTCGGCGTCCACGATCCACAGTTCGCTGGCGCCGCCGTCTCCGCGCTGCTTGGCCATGGCGATCGCCCGGCCGTCGGCCGTCCATTCGACCAGGCCGACACGCTGCTCGGGCGCCTCAGGCGGAGCACCGCCGCGGCGCGCCGCCCGCGAGCGGCATCACGAAGAGACTCCTGCGCGCCGCCTGGGCCTCGTCTCGATATGCGACGGCGCGTCCATCGGGTGACAACCCGAACTCATGACGCCGGGGGTCGGGATGCTCAACGACTTCACGTTCCAGCCCCGGACGCCAGATCCCGCTCCATGACCGATGCCGCGCGCCGGTAATAGCACGTGCTTGCCGTCGGCCGCCCACTGCGGCGAGACCCTTCCGATTGAACTGCGGGACACCAGCGTTGCGTCTCCGGTTTTCACATCGATGCGATAGAGACCCATGTTGCGGCCCTTGAGGTCCCGCCGCCGGTGAGCAGCTCGCGCCCGTCAGGCGACCAGCGGACGAACGCGAAGTAGCCGAGCTTCGGCTTCAGCTCGCGCAGCTGTCCGCTCTCCATCGACCGAATCCAGAGCGTGCACGGCCCGGCGCCCAATGGATCGCAGGACTGATACGCCAGGTGTTTGCCGTCGGCAGACCACTCCGGCCGCCCTCTCGAGCTGATGAACGCTGAAAGGTCGCGGAGCCGGCGACGAGCTTGCCGGCTGGCGAGGTCGATCGACGATGCCTGCACATAGATCGGGGCTCGCATACTTCCACACGTACATCGTCCCGGCGGCGGTCAATCCCAGCGACCACGCCGAAGCGATGTCGGGCTTGAGCAGGTCGGTGCTCCCGTGGCCCTGCCGTCCTCGACGGCGACGGCCCACAGACCGACACGACCCGCTGCGGTTGCTGGCGAACAGGACGTGCCGGCCGTCAGGAGACCACCCCATGATCACGTTCTCGCCTGGAGTGGGCGACGACAGCGGTTTCGCGGCTGCCGTCGACGGCCATGACGAACACATGCCGATCGTCGCTGCTGTCGGTGAGCCATCGAGGTCATAGGCGATATACCGGCCATCCGGCGAAAAGAAGATCTTCGTGGGTTCTCTTCCAGTCAAGCGACTTGAGCACCCGAAGTGACCCGTCCTGCACCCGACGAGTCCGATCTGATCTGTGCCATCTCTTCGGCGGACGCCGACCGCGATCCAGTTGCCGTCGGGCGACCAATCGAGGGGCGCGGCGCCGGTGACGTCGTCGTTCTGGAAGAGCGCGTCGCGATTCCGAAATGCTGGTGCCGTGCAGCCTCGCGACACGAAGCTCGTAACGGGGTCGCGGCGCTCGGTGCCTCGCCGTCCCTACCACTCGTAGGCGACCTGCTTGCCGTCCCTCGAGATGGCCGAGAACTGCGTCGGCCCTCCCGACGTCAGGCGGTGGTTCGTGCCGGTGGTCAGGTCGCGCAACGCGAGGCTCGCGCCGTTCTTCCAGTCGGTGTAGGTGAGGAACCGGCCATCCGGCGAGATCGTGCCGAATCCGTCGGCGCTCTGAAGCCCGACCCACACCGACCGATCGCCCTTGCACGCGGCGTACCGGACCTGGCGCGTCGAGGCGTGCGCGCGCCAGCACGACGGCGTCTTTCTGATCCGCGTAGTCGCGGACCAGCCGCTCGTAGATCGCCTGCGCCTCCGCCTCGCCGAGTTCTGATGACACTCCGCCATGCGCAGCAGCGCCTGCGCGGCCAGCGCGCGATTGCTGCCCGCCGCCGCGAACGCCTTCTTGTATTCCTCGATGGCGCCCTTCAGGTCGCCGTCGATCGCGGCTTTGTGCTTCGCGCTGGCGAGCAGCTTCTCGGCCTCTGCGGCGCTCTGCCGCGCACCGGCGGTCGGCATGCCGGCCGCCATCAGAGCTGCGACGACGATGACGAAGAATCGCTTCATGGCTGTCGCTCCTCGTCTCGGTCGAATCGCCTGGGACGATCCCGGGCACATCGACGAGCGTGCGCGCAGACTACCGGGTCCGTGTCCGGAGACCATCCCGCCGACCGTCAGCTTTCTGTCAGGTGTCGTCACTCAGACCTCGAGGCGATACCCAATGCCGCGAACGTTCTGGAGGTATCGCGGCTCGTCGACGTCCGGCTCGAGCTTCTTGCGCAGGCTGCCGATGTGATTGTCGACAACGCGGTCGCTGACGAACATGTTCGGCCCCCACGCATCGTTGATCAGCTGCGCGCGGGTCAGGATCCGGCCGCGCGCGCGGATGAAGGCCTGCAGCACGCGGAATTCCAGCGGCGTGAGCGGCAGCGATTCACCGCCGCGCCTGACTTCGGCGCGATCGAGATCCACCTCCGCTTCCCCGATTCTGACGATGGCCGGCGGCGCCTCCGGCTGACTGCGCCGCAACAGCGCCGCAATGCGCGCGCGCAGCTCGCGAATGCCGAACGGCTTGGTCACGTAGTCGTCCGCGCCGACGTCGAGTCCGAGGACTTTCTCGGCCTCTTGCGCGCGGGCCGTCAGCATCAGGATCGGCGTTCGGACGCCGCCGCGCCGCAGCTCGCGGCAGATCTCGAAGCCGTCCTTGCCCGGCAGCATGACGTCGAGCACGAATGGCGTCGAACGGCTCGTCACGCGCACGCTTCAACGCCGTCGAGCCCATCGTGTTCGACCGTGACCTGATAGCCTTCGATCGTCAAGTCGTCCTCGAGCGCCAGGGCGATGGCGGGCTCGTCTTCGACGATGAGCAGGCGCGCGCCTGTGTTGGCCATGACGTCAGCTCACCGCCGGCAGCAGCAGCGTGAAGGTGCTGCCGCGCCCTGGCTCGCTCTCGAGGTGAATCTCGCCACCATGCGCCGCCACGATCTGCTGTGCGATGGACAGTCCGACCCCGGTCCCTCTGATGTTCGCGTCGACCGCGGCGCGGCCGCGTACGAACTTCGCGAAGATCGTCTGCTGTTCCGCTCGCGGGATGCCGACACCACGATCGACCACGCTGATCGCCGCACGGCCGTGGTCTGTGTGCCACCGGACCCACACGGTGGGCTCACCAGGTGAGTATTTGATCGCGTTGTCGATGAGGTTGCTCAGCGCGAGCGACAGGGCACTCTCGTCCGCACGGACGCGGGAGGACCGCCTCGGGTCCGTCGACCTCGATCGCCTTGCCGGACTCACGCGCCCGCTCGGTGACGTCGGCGACCACCTCGCGCACCAGGGCCACCGCGTCGAGATCGACGAATCTGTAGCGCTCCGCGCCCGCTTCCATTCGGCCGAAGTCGAGCAGCGTCTCGACCAGGCGCTGCAACCGTGCCGCCTCGCCCGCGAGAATCCTGTAGTATCGGTGCCGGCGTTCGTCGGTCGGACGCGGTCCTGCTCGAGCATCTCGGCTATCTGCCGGACGGTCGTGAGGGGCGAGCGGAACTCGTGCGACACGGCGGCGACGAAATCCGACTGCAGCCGCGCCGACGTCCGCTTCGCGCCGGAGCGCCCGGGCCGTGAAATACAGCGCCGCCAGGACGAACGCCAGCGTGGCCCCCATCATGGCGAGCGTGATCCGGCGGCTGTTGCCTGCGCCCGGTTCGTTCGGTGAGTTGGTCCAGGCGTACAGCGTCCACGGATATTCCATGTTGCCGATGACGCGGGCGACCGATTCCGGCGGGCGGGCGGCTGTGCCACCGATCACATTCCCTTCGGGATCGGTCAGCTGCCAGTCGGCGGCGCGCCGCCGGCCTGTCGAAGAACCTATCCACCCTGACGGCGAGAGCCGCGGTGGATGTGCCGAGCGATCGCCACAACACGAGCACGCGCGATGCGTCCGTGCCCCCGATCAGGCGCTGGCCGCGCGACGACAAACGGCCGTCCGTGTCGCGCCACACATCGCTCAGCGCGCTGGCAAGCGTCCACGAGTCCGGGCGTTCTTCGCCGAAGGGCTCGCGATAGAGCTCGGCCGCGCCCCGCGTGATTGGCCAGCGCCCACTATCGAGTCCCTGGAGGATCTGTCGCCCGACCACGTTCGCCTGCTGCTGGTCAGCCATCGCGAGGTAGGTTGCTCGCTGGCCGTGGAGCCCCGCGAGCTCTGCCGGAAGGTCGCCAGTGTCCACGGCGCCCAACTGCACGAGCCGTTGATACGTGACGAGCGCGCCGGCGAAGTCCTTCATCCTGCGCTGCACGCGCCCGAGCCGCAGCAGCGCGCCGGCCTGGACGGACGGGGTCCGATCGCCGGTCAACGCCTGGTACCCGGCTCGCGCGCGCTCGAGGCTGCCGCCGAACTCCATCGCTTCGAGCGAGGCGAACATCTCGACCGTCGGCGACCGCTGGGTGGCAACCGGAAGGTAGGGCAGCCCGCCGGGCGGGGAGACTTCGATGCCATCGGGCCGAATCCCGACGACGACGGCGCCGTCGACCGCCGGGAGCGCCGACGACGGACTGGAGACCCAGGCGCTCAACCGTTCGCCGGTCTCGGCCAGTCTTCGGAGGAGACTGGCGGCTGCGGTATCGGCCGTGCTTTCGAGCCGTTCGCGCGTCCGTTGCTCGTCAATCGCGCGCTGCTGATCCAGCAGGCGCCAGCCGGCCCATCCGAGCGCCACCGTGACGACCACCGCCGTTGACACGAGCGCTGCGAGCGACCGGGTTGGACTCGGCACGGCGCCAGTATGTTACGCGTTCGGCGGCCGACTGCAGTCACACAAGTGTCAGACTTCTGTCAGGTCGCGACTTTCAAGCACTCTTTTGCCAAGGGCCTGACAGAATCGGTCGGCGTTCGAGTCCTTCTCTAGAGCGGCGCCGAAACAGCATGCCGGCAGCTACTTCCACCCCTCACGCACCTCGCCCGACAGCGACCGCAGAAACGCGACGAGCGCGATCCTTTCCTCCGGCGCGAACCGCCGCGGCCGCATCTCCGGATCGAGGTAGGGATTCGCCCGTCCGCCCTGATCGTAGAAGTCGATGACGGCTTCGAGCGTCGGGAGGCTGCCGTCGTGCATGTAGGGCGCGGTGCGCGCGATCTCGCGCAGCGTCGGCGTCTTGAACGCGCCGCGATCCGCGTCGATCGATGTTACGGCGGCACGCCCTTCGTCGACGAACCGGCCGTCACGCCAGGCGACGCCGGTGTTGTGGAACCGCTCGTCGGTGAAGTTGGGCCCGACGTGGCACGCCGTGCAGTTGCCCTTGCCGCGAAAGACCTGCAGGCCGGCCTTCTCGAGGGCGCTGAGCGCGCCCGTCTCGCCGGCGGCGAAGCGATCGAAGCGCGAGTTGCCGGATCGGACGCTGCGGACGTAGGCGGCGAGCGCGCGCGCGATCGTGCGCTCGTCGAGGCCTACTCGCGCGGTCACTTCGGGAAGCGTCATATCCATCTCGGTCGGACTCTGGATCGGCTGGAGGACCTGCTCTTCGAGCGATCCCGCGCGCCCGTCCCAGAAGAACGTCGCGCCCGTAGCCGCGATTGAGCAGTGCAGGCGGGTTGCGTTGCCCCCTGCGGCCGAAGGCGCCGCTCGCGACCGCTGTCGTTGACGAAAATGCGTGCGAGGGTTCATGGCAGGAACTGCACGCGACGCTCCTGTCACGCGAGAGCCGCTTGTCGTGGAACAGCCTGCGACCCTGATTGACCAGCTCGCGCGTCATCGGGCTGGCGTCGGGGACGGGCATGTAGAGGTCCAGCCCGAGCGGAGGCGGAGGCAGTGCCCCGCCGGCCGCCGACAGAAGCATCATCAGGGCAGTAACGACGCCCGCAGCTTCGATTCTCACAGCGCTCACTCCGCTGCCAGCTTAACGATGGCGTGTTGGGCAATCGCCTGGGTTCGGTCAGGATTGCGTCAGGAAGCGAGCCGAGTCACGGGGACGGGCGGACGTGGCCACGGTCCGTCCGTCCCGGCACCCTGGGCTACTGCTGGCTCGATGACGCCGGCAGGAAGTTTTCCATTTTCCACACTTCGAACTGGATTCCTGCCCCCACACCGAACGTCACTTGATTCGTCTTCGGGTTGAAATGCCACCCGGCGGTGACGGCGAGCGGCATCTCAATCCGGTGAGCCGGCCGGCCATCGATCGGCGCGAACCACATCTCGTTCGTGGTTCCCCCTGTCTTCTTGAAGACGATGCTGCGGCTGTCCGGCGTCCAGGCAAAAGCAGGCCGGAAGTGTTGCTGTGGCGCATCGACGCGAACAAGGTCCTTCACCTCTCCTGACGCCAACGTCAGGATCTTCAACGACTCGGACTTCCCATCCGCCGTCGTGTCCTTGTAGGCAAGATACCGCCCGTCCGGCGACGCACCGAACACCTCCAGGTCGCGGCCCCTGAGCAACTCTTTGGACGTCTTCGACGCGATGTCGAAGCGCAAGATTGCGGTGCGCTCTCTGTCGAGGCAGAACGCGGCTACTCCATCCGGTGTGAGCCCCAGATCGGAGGGCGGACGCGAGTTGCACGATGCCTCCAAGGCCAAGCTGAGCCGTCTCTCCGGTCTGCACATCGATCCGAAACAGACCTTGGCGGCCCTTGAAGTCACGGCCGAAGGTGACGATGCTCTTGCCGTCCGGTGTCCATTTCACGAACCATGCATTGACATAAGGCAGCGCGTAGGTCCACGTGCCGAGCCTGGCCCGTTGCCGTGTCTCGAATCCACAGCGCTTCGGACTCGCTCGCGCGACCATTGAAACTGAAGTAGGCGAGATGTCGACCGTCGGGCGACCAGTCTCCGCCTTGGCGGGGCACTGCTGCTGGTTGAGCAATCGCGCCGGCTCCGAGGTCAAGCGTCCGGTCACGTGATCGAACGAAGCGACGAAGATGTCGGGGCCACCGGAAACGACTCCGTAGTACAACGTTCCGGCAGGCGTCAGTCCGAGCGGGATCGCCGCTGAAGTCCGGCTTCAGCAGTTGAGGCGCGCCGGCTCTGCCATCCTGCACGGGCACAGCCCACAGGCTTCTGGCGCTAGATCTGACCGCTCGTAAAGAGCACGCGCGTGCTGTCCCCAGTCCAGCCGACGAGGCGGTAGTCACCGTTGCTTGGGGTGAGCGTCAGCTGACGCGTGCCGTCGAGTGCCAGCGCGAAAACATGCTGATCCTCCTGCCTTCGGCGTTTGGCAAGTCGATACGCGAGCCACTTGCCGTCCGGCGACAGCCGGAGGTTGTTCTGACCGCTCCAATTCAGGCTCTTCAGGATACGGACGGTTCCGTCCGCGACTTTCAGAAGCCCAATCTGAGTAGTGCGGTCGACGTGTCGGAGTCTGACGGCCAGGTACTGTCCGTCGGCAGACCAATCCCCGGGAGTGGGCGACCAGACGTCCGGGTTGTCGTAGACCACGCGGGGCGGCTCTTTGTCAGATCCGTCCGTTCGAACGACGCGCAGCGACATGTGGTTGCCGTCCGACCATTCATATGCGACATAGCGGCCATCGTGGGAGGCGACCGACGACTCGGACCACACCGTGGTCCAACTGGCATCGTGCGTCAGCAGCATCGTGCGATTGGCGACGAGATCACGGACGGCGAGATTCCCGGCCTCTCTATCGATGTGTGGGAGTAATGGGCGCGCACCCGTGACCGGTCCTGTCGACACGTCGCGACCTCGCCAGACGGGAACCATCGACGGCGATAGCTGGCCTGAGACCGCCGGCTGGTCTGAACTCAGCCGGGTCCGGGCCACTTGAACCGCGTCGGCCTGATCGCGGAAATCGCGAATCAGTCGCTCGTAGACCTTCCGTGCCTCACTGTTGCCGAGCTTCTGATAGCACTCCGCCATCCGGAGCAGGGCCTGCGCGGCGAGCGCCCGATCGTTTGCCGCGACGACTTTCTTGTATTGCTCGATCGCCGCCTTCAGGTTGCCGTCGACCATCTCGGTGTTCATGGCCGCCTTGAACAGCCGCGCCGGCGTCCTGCGCCCGGACGACGGACACCAATGCCAACCACCAATGTCACGACCACTAAGAATCGCTTCATGCGCTCACCTCTCGCAGCGAGGCTACGCGGCTGGCGTTCGCATCCGCTCCACGCGGCTGTCATGATTCGGTCACATCTTCGAGATCGAATCGATATCCGATGCCCCGCACGCTCTTCGAGAAAGCGCGGCTGCGGCGGGCGACGGCTCGATCTTCTGGCGCAGGTTGGCGATCTGGTTGTCGACGACGCGCTCGGTGATGGCGGTGTCGTGGCCCCACACTTCGTCGATGAGGACACGCCGCGTCAGCACGCGGCCGGCGCGGCGTGTGAACAGGCCGAGCAGCTTCAACTCGAGCGGCGTCGTCGGCACCGGTTTGCCGGCGCGCCGCAGCTCGGCGCGCGTCACAGTCGAGCTCGCAGTCGCCGAACCGCACGATCGCGACTCGTGCCGACAGGTCGATCGCGGCGCAGCCGCGCGCGGATCCGCGCCCGCAGCTCCTTCGGGCTGTAC
Organism: uncultured Acidobacteriota bacterium; assembly: GCA_963847975.1. Lineage (GTDB taxonomy): Bacteria > Acidobacteriota > Vicinamibacteria > Vicinamibacterales > 2-12-FULL-66-21 > DATBJJ01. The sequence continues at coordinate 17,016 of CAWKBU010000036.1, forward strand.
GGCTTGGTGATGTAGTCGTCGGCGCCGAGATCGAGGCCGAGCACCTTGTCGGTCTCCGCCGCTGCGCGCGGTCAGCAGCAGGATCTGCGACTCGACGCCGGTGCGCCGCAGCTCGCGGCAGACGTCGAAGCCGTCCTTCTCGGGCAGCATCACGTCGAGCAGGATGAGATCGAACCGGCCGTCGCGCGCTCGCCTGCGAGCGGCCGTCTCGCCGTCGGTCACGAGCTCGACGGCGTAGCCCTCGAGACGCAGGTCGTCCTCGAGCGCGACAGCCGATCGCCGGGTCGTCTTCGACGATCAGGATTCGAGACATGGGAGCACCAGCGTGAACGTGCTGCCGCGGCCCGGCTCGCTCTCGAGCTCGCACCGATCCGCCATGCGCCTCGACGATGCGCTTGACGAGCGCCAGGCCGATGCCGACGCCGCGAACGCCCGCTCGCTTGGCGTCGGCGCCGCGGACGAACTTCTGAAAGATCCGCTCGCTGCTCTCCGGCTGGAATGCCGACGCCGCGATCGCCAACGCCGATCAGCACGGATGTCCCCGTGCCGCCTGGCGAACACGCGGATCGGCGTGCCCGGCTCCGAGTACTTCGCCGGCGTTCTCGAGCAGGTTCCACAGCGCGCGCGACAGCGCCTCGCGGTCGGCGCGGATCGCCGGCGAGTCGGCCTCGACGTCGCACGTCACCTCGCGACCTGCCGCCGGCGGCTCGCGGCGGAACTCGTCGACGATGCTCGTGACGAGCTCGCCGACATCGACCGGCTCCAGCCGCCACGCGTAGCCGCCCGCCTCGATGCGCCCGAAGCTCAGCAGGCTCTCGACCATCCGATGCAGCCGCTCGGTTTCGTGCGCGAGCAGCTCGTAGTAGTGCGTCCGGCGCTCTTCGCTTGTGACGCCGCGCGTCGCCAGCAGATCGGTCAGGTGGCGCATCGACGTCAGCGGCGTCCGGAACTCGTGCGACACCGCCGACACGAAGTCGCGCTGCTGGCGCGCCAGCGCAAGCTCGCGCGTGGTCGCTCGATACAGTCCGTAGGCCGCGGCAATCATCAGGAGAAAGGCTAGCGAGAGCGTGCCAATCAGCACGCGTCGACCGAGGCCGGTGCCGTCAACCGGAGAACCAGCGGCGGCAATATCGAGGACGAACGGCAACCGCGTGTCGCTCGGCATCAGCGTGATGTGCCCGGGCCGCGTCGTCCCGAAGAGATGACGTCCCTCGGAATCGCGGGCGCCGACATGGAGCCCGCGCGCCGCGGGCAGGGACGACAGGTGAGTTTCTAACTCGGTCGTGGTCAGAAACCATGCAAGTGGCTGCGCCGGACCGCCTGTCCACACGGCCAGCACACCGTCGCGATCCGACGTCAGCACGCGGCGTCCCGCCGGAGGAAGCTCCCCGCCCGCCAAGTCTGCCAGAGCCGCACGGCCGCGTCGGTTCGAGCGGTGGCCGCGGCCTCGATTGGTGGGCCGCCCCACTGTACGATCAGGTCACGGAAGGTTTCAAAGGTCGCCCGATCGATGTCCCAGCCACCAGCGAGCGACTGCGCGAGGCGCAGCCGCTTCTTCACGCAGCCGTACGCCGTCTTCGGCGTCCTCGAACAATCGCGCGCGCGCATGCTTTGCTACCAGTGCGGCGGGTTGGTCGGCGACCGAGACGGAGCCGAGCGCCTCGAGGCGGCTGAGAGTGTCAAGTGCGGCGGCCCGATTGCCGCATTTGCGGAGGACGCGACTGAGACCGAGCAGCGCCTGGGCGCGGACATGCGGATCGCGGGACTCAGGCGACGCCGCGTACGCCCTGGCCGCAGCACGAAAGTCATGCCGCTGGTGCTCAGCGGCTTCGGCACTCGCGGAACGGCAAGGCCGGAACCGGAGGCGTCGGCGGGACGAACGGCTGATACAAGAGTCGCGCGTCCGGCGGTGCGACTAACCCGGTCGGGAGCAGTTGAACGGTCTGGCCTCGACCAGGCCTCGATGCGACATCCTGCAGCCACCGCTCGAGATCGACGGCAAGACGCTGTGCCGAGACTTCAAGGGCGTCCAGACGGCGCTGGCGCTCGGCGACGCGGTCCTGCTCGAGCACTTTGAACCCAAGCCAGCCGAGGACGGCCATGGGAACAAGCGTGGCCGCGGCGAACATCCAGAGAATCCGACGGGAACGTGTGCCGGTCACCAAGGCGCATTCTACGGGCAATACGCCGCGAACCGGTCACGGTTGTGTCACGGGATGGTCGCAGTCCGAGTCGAGGCCCTGTCGGACCTCTCCGAGAGCTACCGGAACATCAGCGGCGCGACCTCGCGCAGCGCGTGGCGCCAGATGACCCACTCGTGGCGGCCCTCGGTGACGACGAACGTGTGCTTGATGTTGTGCTTGGTCAACGCCTCGTCGAGCGCCTTGCTGCCGTGTCAGCGCGAAGTCGTCTTTGCCGACGCTCATCCACAGCAGCTTCAGCTGCTTGTTCGTCGCCGTCGGGGTTCTTGAAGAAGTCCGCGTGGGTCTGCTTCAGGGTCTGGCCGCGCCGGCGCTCATCACGACGATGTGGCTGAAGATTCGGTGTTCGGGAAGCCAATCGCGACCGTCTGGCCGCCGCCCATCGACAGCCCGCCGAGGGCGCGGTTGGCCGGTCCTTCAGGGTGCGGAACTTCTTCTCGACAAACGGGATGACATCCTCGAGCAGATCCTTGCCGAACGCGCCACCGCCGGCGGCGCCGCCGCCCGGCCGCCGGCCGGAGCGCGCCGGCGCGCCGGGCGCCGGTCACCGGACGCTCGGGGCCCGTGCCGATGCCCATCCGCGCGTAGCCGAGCGGGTTGACGATGATCATCGGCTTGGCTTTGCCCTCGGCGATCAGGTTGTCGATGATGTAGTTCGCGCGGCCCGTCAGCATCCAGCTCGAGTCGATGTTGCCGGCGCCGTGCAGCAGGTAGAAGACGGGGTAGCGCGTGTTGCCGCGCTCGTAGCCGGGCGGCGTGTAGATCCAGAGCGTGCGCGGCACGCCGAGGGTCTTCGAATGGTAGGTCTCGATCCGCACCGTGCCGTGCGGCACGTCGCGCGCGTCATCGAACTCGTCGCCCGGGACCTCGAACATGCTCGCCGGCGGGAACGCGCCGAATCCGAGCTTCACCGACGGGTTCCCTGGATCCATCGTCACGACGCCGTCGGCGTTGAACTGGTAGTTGTAGACGTCGGGCGCGAGCGGGCCGATCGTCACCGCCCAGATGCCGTTCTCGCCCTTGGTCATCGGGTAGGTCTTGCCGTCGAGCTCGCCGATGAGCGTGACTTCCTTCGCGTTCGGCGCGCGGAAGCGCAGCGTCACCGACTTGTCGGCGTTGATCTCCGGCGAGACGACCGGCGGGCCGCCGCGTCCGCCGCCTCGTCCCTGCGGCGGTGCCGGCGGGGCTGGCGCCTGTCCAGCCGGCGGTGTCTGTCCCGCGGGCGTCTGCGCGCTGACCGCGCCAACCGCGAGCATCGCGGCCATCAACCGAGTAGCCCTGTACGTCGTGTGCTCAAACATGAATCGCCACCCGTGTTGTCCGTCGTCGTCCGTGGCGCTGGGCTCCGACCGCGTTCGCTCGGCGATCCGTCCGTCGGCCCGTGACTACGTGGTCGCCGGCTCGTGATCGATCCGCGGCACGGATTACTGAAACAGCATCGGCGCGAACTCGTTCAGGTAGTCGCGCCAGTTGACCCACGTGTGGCCGCCCGCCGTTTCCTTGTAGACCGGGGTGAAGCCGTGCTTCTTGAAGAGCTCGACGGTCGCGTTGGTCGTCGTCAGCAGGAAGTCGTCCTTGCCGGTGGCGAACCAGAACACCTTGAGCCCCTTCTTGAGGTTCGCGTTGGCGAGCGTGGCGGCGTTCTCCTTTTCCCAGTCCGCTGCGGTCGGCGCCTGCGGCGCGGCTGGCGCGGCCGCGGCGCGGCGCGGCGCGGGCGGAGCCGCTGCCGGTGCTGCTGCACTTGGCGCTGCGGGCGGTGCCGCACCGCGGCGGCCGCCGCCGAGTCCCGGAAACGCGCCCAGCAGGCCCGAGCTGTAGACGCCGATGTAGGCGAAGCGATTGAGGTGCGGGATGCCGACCTGGAGCGCGTGGTTGCCGCCCATCGAGAGGCCGGCGATGGCCGTGTTGTTCCGGTCGGTCAGCACGCGGTAGTTCTTCTCGACGTAGGGCATGACGTCGGCGGTGAAGTCCTTCACGAACTCGTCGGTCGCCGTCCGTCCGATCGCGCCCGGCGGCCGCGCGCCGCGGCGCGTGTGGCCGGCGGGCATCACGACGATCATCGGCTTGGCCTTCTTCGCGGCGATGAGGTTGTCGAGGATGAACCCGGCGCGCCCGACCGACGTCCACGAGTCGTCGCTGTCGCCGGCGCCGTGGAGCAGATAGAAGACCGGGTACTTGTCGTTGTTGCGCTCGTATCCGGGCGGCGTGTAGACGTGCATGCGCCGGAAGCCGCCGAGCGCGGTCGAGTAGTAGCTCACCGCCGTCACGCCGCCGTGCGGGATGTTCTTGGTGTCGGCGAAGTCGGCGCCGGGCACGTGGATGAGGCTCCAGACGTTGTTGTTCGACTCGCTGATGAACGGGCTGCGCGGGTCGATCGTCGCCACGCCGTCGACGTTGAAGGTGTAGCGATAGGTGCCCGGGTCGACCGGACCGACGGTGATTTCCCACACGCCGTTCTCGCCCTTGGTCAACTGCGTGGCCTGTCCCAGCCCCTGAATGTCACCGGCGCTGAGGCGGACGGCCTGGGCTTGCGGCGCGAGGATCCGGAACGTGATCCGGCGATCCGCCAGGAGCTCGGGCGAGTTCACCTGGATCTGGGCGGCGCCACCGCCGCGCCCGGCGGGCGCCTGCGCGAACGCCGGAGCCACCCCGGCGAGCAGCAGAGTCACTACGATGGGCAAACGCAATCTGCGAGTCATGGAGCGTCCTCGTATCGTGTTTTGAAGCAGTTATGGGGTCTAAGGGGCCTTGGTTTCGGGGCCCGGCGCAAAATCAAGAATGCATGCAGAGATACGCATCATAGTGGCTGTGCGTTTCACCTTGCAAGGCATCGTGCGGGCGTTTCGCAGTGCAAGCCGTGGCTTCTGCATGCAGGACGTCGCTGTGGAGTCTGGAGATATACGCAGGCGCTGAAGTCGACGGCGTGTTTCTCTTCTCGCCCTATCGACGCTGCTCAGGACGACCCTGAGATAGTCGCGAGCGGTCGCGCGGCCGGCGTGGGCGGCGCTCAGGCCGCAGGCGCTCCTCCTGCTCTAGAGTCTCTCAATCACCACGCTGATGCCCTGGCCGACGCCGATGCACATCGTGCAGAGTGCGTAGCGTCCCTTCGTTCGTGCCAGCTGATACGTGGCGGTCGTCACGAGCCGGGCACCACTCGCGCCTAGTGGGTGACCGATGGCGATCGCGCCGCCATTGGGATTCACGTGCGCCGCGTCGTCGGCGACGCCGAGGTCGCGCAGCACCGCGAGGGCCTGTGCCGCGAACGCCTCGTTCAGCTCGATGACGTCCATCTGCGCAATCGTCAAGTTCGCCTGGGCGAGTACCTTGCGGGTCGCCGGCACCGGCCCGATACCCATGACCCGCGGCGCTACCCCGGCCACTGCGCCCGCGACATAGCGCGCGCGCGGCGTCAGGCCGTGCGCTTTCACCGCGGCCTCGGACGCGAGCAGCACGGCACAGGCACCGTCGTTGATGCCCGACGCGTTGCCGGCGGTGACCGTGCCGTCCGGCTTGATGATGGGCTTGAGCTTGGCGAGCGCCTCGAGCGTGGTGTCGGCGCGCGGATGTTCGTCGAGCGCGATCGAGATCGTGCCCTTGCGCTGCGGGACGTCCACCGGAACGATCTCTTCCGCCAGGCGCCCGGCGGTGATGGCCGCGGCCGCGCGCTGCTGGCTGCGATACGCAAATGCGTCCTGGTCCGCCCGCGCGACGCGCCACTCGTCGGCCACAGCCTCCGCTGTTTCCCCCATCGCGTCGGTGCCGTACGCCTGGTGCATCTTCGGGTTGATGAACCGCCAGCCGAGGGTCGTATCCTCGAGCTTCAGGCCACGCGCGAAGGCGGCATCCGCTTTGGCCATGACGTACGGCGCCCGCGACATGCTCTCGACCCCGCCGGCGATGACGAGCGCCATCTCGCCGCTGCCGATCGCGCGCGCCCCCTGCACGACCGCGTCGAGACTCGACCCACACAACCGGTTGACGGTCGATCCTGGCACTTCCTTGGGGAGCCCGGCGAGCAGCAGCGCCATGCGGCCCACGTTCCGGTTGTCTTCGCCGGCCTGATTGGCACAGCCGTAAATCACATCGTCGACGCGAGCGCCGTCGAGGCCGGGATTTCGCTGGAGGAGCGCGGCGATGGGGATCGCGGCCAGGTCGTCAGTACGCACGCGCGGCGAGCGCGCCCCCATACCGGCCGAAGGGGGTTCGAACGGCGTCGCAAATATAGACGGTATGCATGTCGGGGTTCAGACTATCTCAACCGGGGATCGGGGATCAGGGATCCAGGGCTGGGATCAGGCGGTCTAGGTGCTCTAGGCTGCGCAGGCTCTGGCTTTAGGCTTTGGCAAGATCTTCGAGCAAGTGGTCGAAGATCTTGCCTGAGCCAAGAGCCTAAAGCCGAGAGCCTTTTCACCGTCTCCTTCGACAGCACATCCTTCTCGTACTTCTTGACCTGTCCGAGCCACGCGCTCCCGCCGGGCACGTTCTTGGTTTCGCAGTAGTAGTCCCACACGGCACCGAACGGCATCGTTTTCTGCTCTTCCAGCAGCGCGAGCCGTGAGGTGTAGTCACCGGCGGCTTCGAACGCGCGCAGTGTCTGCGCCGGCTCGAGCAGCGCCTTGAGCAGGGACTTGATCATGTTGCGCGTGCCGATGGTCCACGCGGCGACGCGGTTGATGCTCGCGTCGAAGAAATCGAGGCCGATGTGCGTGCGATCGAGGAAGTTACCGCGCACCAGTTCCAGGCTGAGCGCCTCGAGGTCGTCGTTGAGCAGGACGACGTGATCGCTGTCCCAGCGGACGCCGCGGCTCACGTGGAGCAGGATCTCGGGGAGGAATACGAACATCGCGCTGAGCTTGTCGGTCACCGTTTCGGTCGGGTGGTAGTGGCCCGTGTCGAGGGTCAGGAGCTTCCCGCGCGACAGCGCGTAGCCGAAGTAGTACTCGTGCGAGCCGACGGTGAAGCTCTCGCAGCCGATGCCGAAGAGCTTGCCCTCGACCGAGTCGAGGTTCAGCGTCGGGCTGATCGGTCTCCTTGAAGATGGCGTCGAGCGACTCGGTCAGGCGCTCGCGCGGTCCGACGCGATCGATCGGCGTGTCCTTCATGCCGTCGGGAATCCACAGGTTCGTGACGCAGGGCTTGCCGAGCGCCTTGCCCATGGCGGCGCCGATGCGCCGGCAGGCGATGCCGTGATTGATCCAGAACGTCCGGACGGCCTGGTCAGCGTGCGACAGCGTGATGTTGTCGGCCGCCTTCGGGTGCGAAAAGTACGTCGGGTTGAAGTCGAGGCCGATGCCGAGGCCTTTGGCCCAGTCGATCCAGCCGGCGAAGTGCTCGGGTCCGATCTCGTCGCGATCGACGGACTTGCCGCCGAACTCACCGTACGAGGCGTGGAGGTTGAAGCGGTGCGTGCCGGGAATGACCGAGAGCGCGAGCGACGCATCGGAGCGCAGGTCGTCGGGCGTCCGCGCCTTTCCTGGATAGTTGCCAGTCGCGGCGAGGCCGCCGCCGAGACCCGTGCCGAACTTCTCGAACCCCTCGACATCGTCGCCCTGCCAGCAGTGCAGGGAGATTGGCACCGAGCCGAGGCGCGTCAGCGCCGCGTCGGTATCCACCCCGGCTTCGGCGTAGCGATCCTTGGCAACCGTGTAGGCGCTATCGATCCGAGCGGTCATCACCACTACCTTTCTCGCGGAGCGCCTGTCCACATGACCGGCGGCCGGGGGATTATACGCGCCACCGCGCGGTTCGAGCGACTGGAATTTCAGTCGTCGCCAGATCGCTGCGGCCGCGAAAGTGCAGGCCGCAAACCGCGAGTAAACTCGAGGACGCCATCCCTCGTATACGAGGTGCCTGCCGGTCGTTTGTCGATGCCGTAAGTCGTTCACACCCAGGGGAGTCACGGACCACATGCCGCTGCCACGATCTCGACAGTTCCTTGCGAGCGCCATCGCTGCCTCAGCGGCGCTCACGCTTTCGGCCGTCGCCGCTCCTCAGACCCAGACCCCGCCGCCTGCCGGTGCACCCGCCGGTCAAGGTCAGGCACCGCCTGCAGGCGCGCCTCCGCAGGGCCGCGGTGCGGCCCCGGCGCCCGGCGCGCGTGGCGCCGGCGGTGGCCGTGGGCCGGCGATGTGGGAACCCGACTTCTCGAAGAAGCCGCCAGTCGTCGCGCTGTCCCCGGCCGAGCAGCAGAAGAGGTTCTGGCTGCCGCCCGGGTTCAAGATCGAACCGGTGCTCACCGACCCTGACATCGAGGAACCCGGGCAGATCGCCTTTGACGGCAACGGCCGCATGTTCGTCGTCGAGCTGCGCGGTTACATGCAGGACGCCGACGCGACCGGCGAGCTCGATCCCGTAGGTCGCATCTCGGTGCACGAGGACAAGAACAACGACGGCGTGTATGAAACGCACGCGGTCTTTGTCGATCACCTGATCTTCCCGCGCTTCGTGATGCCGTTTGGCGCCAACGCGATCCTGGCGAAGGAATCGAACGCGGACGAAGTCTGGAAGTACACCGACACCAACAAAGACAACGTCGCCGACAAGAAAGAGCTCTTCGCGACCGGCATGGGACGCTTGCTGAACGTCGAACATCAGGAGAGCGGCCTGTTCTGGGCGCTCGACAACTGGCTGTACAGCACGATCAATCCCGTGCGGCTCAAGTGGACGCCGACCGGCGTGCTGCGCGAGCCGACCGGATCGAACGGCGGGCAGTGGGGCGCCACACAGGACAACTTCGGCAAGGTCTGGTTCCAGGCCGGCGCGAGCGGGATGCCCGGTTACTTTCAGCTGCCGGTGGCCTACGGCAATTTCAGCTATCCGGAACAGTTCGAATCCGACCTCAACATCACGTGGGGCGCTCCCGTGCTCATCGCCGACATGCAAGGTGGGATGAACGCGGTCCGCATGCCCGACGGATCGCTCGCGCGCGCGACCGGCGCGGCCGGCAACGACATCTTCCGCGGCGATCGGCTGCCGAAGGAGCTCATCGGCGACTACTTCTATGGTGAAGTCGTCGCGCGGATCGTGCGCCGCCTCACGCCGGCGAAGAGCGATGGCCTGACGCAGCTCAAGAACGCGTATCCCTTGTCCGAGTTCCTGCGCTCGACCGATCCGCTGTTCCGTCCGGTTGACGTCACCACCGCGCCCGACGGCACGATGTACATCACCGACATGTACCGCGGCATCATCCAGGAGTCGCAGTGGTCCGGTCCCGGCACCTACCTGCGCCAGAAGATCGATCAGTACGCGCTCGACAAGATCGTGAAGAAGGGACGCATCTGGCGCCTCACGTATGACGGCATGCCGCGGCGCACGGCGGCGCCCAGGATGCTGAACGAAACCCCCGCGCAGCTCGTGCGGCACCTGAGCGATCCGAACGGGTGGTGGCGCGACACCGCGCAGCAGCTGTTGGTCCTCGCGCAGGACAAGTCGGTCGTGCCGGCGCTCAAGCAGCTGGCGCGGACGTCGCCGAACCAGCTCGCGCGCATCCACGCGCTCTGGACCCTCGAGGGGCTCGCCTCCGCCGACGCGGTGCTCGTTCGCGAGCTGATGAAGCACGGCGATCCGCAGATCCGCGTCCAGTCAATCCGCGCCAGCGAGACGCTCTACAAGGCCGGGGATCGCTCGTTTGCCAACGACTACAAGGCGATGGCGAACGACGCCGACACCGACGTCGTCATGCAGGCGCTGCTGACGCTCAACACGCTGAAGGTGGCCGACGGGAAGGCGGTCATCACCGCCGCGCTCGAGAGCAACAAAACGAAAGGCGTGCAACTCATCACGAACGCGATGCTGAAGCCGCCCGCGAACACCGGCCGCGGTGCAGGGATCATGGAGGGCATCGCGCCGTACACGACCGAGGAGCGCGCGACGCTCGACAAGGGGCAGGAAATCTACACGCAGGTCTGCTTCGCTTGTCATGGGGACGATGGGCGCGGCGCGAAGGTGCCCGGGGCGCAGAACGAAGCGCTGCTCGGGCCGCCGCTGGCGTCGTCGCCGCGCGTGCTCGGTCACCAGGACTACGTCGTCAAGGCTGTTCTCCACGGTCTCACTGGCCCGATCGACGGCGTCGCGTATCCCGACGTCATGATCGGGATGGGGCAGAACACCGACGAGTGGATGGCGGCGATTACGTCCTACATCAGGAACTCGTTCGGCAACCGAGCGTCGCTCGTGTCGCCGGCGGATGTGAAGCGCGTGCGCGCGGCGACAGCAGCCCGCAAGGCCCCGTGGACGACGGCCGAGCTCGCGACGTCACTCCCGAGGCAAATGGTCGTCGATTCCAGGTGGAAGCTCACAGCCAGCCACAACACCGAAACCGCGATCAATGCACTGAGCATCCAGCCGTGGACGTCCGGGCGTGCGCAGGAGGCGGGGATGTGGCTGCAGGTTGAGTTGCCGGAGCCGACGATGCTGACCGAGATTGCGTTCGAGTCGGCCGTCGCGGCGGTCCAGCAGGGTCCAGCCGTCAGGGGCGCGCCGACGCGCTCGGAGTTCGGCGCGGTCGAGGGTGTGCCGGGCTTCCCGCGCGGCTACCAGGTGCAGCTGTCGACGGATGGCACGACGTGGGGTTCGCCCGTCGCCGAGGGTCAGGGCACCGGCGCCCAGACGCTCATCGCGTTCAATCCCACGCGCGCGAAGTTCGTGCGAATCACGCAAACCGCGACGGTGAGCGACGCCCCCCCACTGTCCATTCGCCGACTGCGTCTCTTCGTTCCGGGGACACTCAATCGGGACAGTCAACAGTGACTGTCCCGGTCCTCTCCACTATCAGAGAGTGACGCGAGAAGGTGCCAAGTAGTCTGCCTAGCTTGAGTGTCCCCTTTGAGTGTCCCCGGAGATAGTCCCGTTTGAGTGTCCCCGCAATCGCGGATATGCTCGGTGGCCGCTGATGCTCAAACGAACGCTGGCGTCCCCGCAGGCAGGGCTCGTGCTCGTCATCCTTCTCCTGGGGGGCGTCCTCGGAGCCTTTGCCGGCTCCCACGTTGACGCCCGCACGGGGCTGACGGTCAACAACTTCCTCAACTCCTACACCCTCATCCAGACGGCGACCGACGCCAGCTTCTTCGCGATCATGGCCGTCGGCGCGACCATGGTCATCATCTCGGGCGGCATCGACCTCTCGGTCGGCTCCATCTACGCGCTCGCCGGGGTGACGACGGCGATGGTGCTGCGCAGCGCCGGCCCGCTCGACCCGCTGACGATGATTGCGCTCGGTCTGACCGTGTCGCTCGGCATCGGTCTCCTATGCGGCGCCATCAACGGGGCGCTGGTCGTCGGACTCGGTGTCCACCCGTTCATCATCACGCTCGGGACAATGTGGATCGTGCGCGGGATTGCGTTCGTGACCAGCAACGCCGAGAGCATCCTCCTGCCGCGCGCGCTGACCAGCGTCGCCAAGGCATCCCTCGGCCTGCGCGAGGCCCTCTATCCCGTGCCGATGATCGTCATGGTGGCAGTGGCCGTCGTCGGTGGTATCTACCTGATGCACACGGTCGGGGGCCGGCGCGTGTTCGCGGTCGGCGGCAACACCGAAGCGAGCCGCTTCTCGGGTGTGCCGATCGGTCGCGTGAAGATCGCGGTGTTCGTTCTATCGGGGCTCACCGCTGGTCTGGCGGCGTTCATGGGCGCGAGCTTCTACGGCTCGGCGTCGTGCGCGGACGCGACGGGCTACGAGCTCTACGTGATTGCCTCGGCCGTCGTCGGCGGCGCGAGCCTGTCGGGCGGCAAGGGGAGTGCTGCGGGGGCACTGCTCGGTGCGGTGCTCATCGTGCTCATCCGGCAGTCGATTCGGACGCTGCACTTCGACCAGAACTACGAGTGGATCATCATCGGATGCGCGATTATCATCGCAGTGGTGCTCGATCAGGCCAGCGCCCGGTTCACCGTACGGCGCCTCTCTGCAGCCGGGAAGTAGGATGCAGTCGGGAGGAGGCACGCAGCAAGAGCGCCTGCGGCCTGAGCGCGGCGCGAAGTCGCCGCGCGAAAGCGAGCGGGGGTGGGGCCCCGCGAGCATTGAGAAATGCTGACCATGGGCTTCAAACAAGCCGGAGTTAATAGATGAAGATCGCGTTCAGAACAGCCGTCGCCCTGCCAATCGCCGCCGCGCTCTCGCTGCTGGCCGCCGCGTGCGGCGGATCGCAGCCCGCGCCCGCCAGTCAGACGACGGCCAAGCCGGGGCTCAAGATCGCGATGATCGCCAAGAGCTCGACCAACCCCGTCTTCCTCTCTGCCCGCACCGGTGCGGAGGCGGCGGCCAAGGAATTGACCGCCAAGCACGGCGTGCCGGTCGAAATTGCCTGGCTGACGCCGCCCGGTGAAGACGGACAGATCCAGGCGCAGCGCATCGCGCAGGCCGTCAACGAGGGCGCCAATGCCATTCTGGTCTCGTCGTCGGACGCCGGCAAGGTTACCGGCGCCATCAACGACGCCGTCGCACGTGGCGTGCCGGTGATGATGTTCGACAGCGACGCTCCCGAATCGCAGCGCTTTGCCTTCTACGGCGTCGACGACATCAAGACCGGTCAATCGGTGATGGACGAGTTGGCGAAGCAGATGGGCGAGACGGGTTCGATTGCCATCCTGGCGGGCAATCAGAACGCGCCGAACCTGCGCAACCGCGTCGAGGGCGTGAAGCAGGCGGCGAAGAAGTATCCCAAGATCAAGATCGTCGACACCTTCTACCACATCGAAACGCCGCAGGATGCCGCCGCCGAAGTGATCCGCGTGCAGAACGCGTATCCGCAGATTCAGGGTTGGGCGATGATCGGCGGTTGGCCGCTCTTCACGCAGACGCTCCTGACCGACCTCGATCCGAAGAAGGTGAAGATCGTCGCAGTCGACGGGCTGCCGGCCGAGCTCGCCTACGTCGAGAAGGGCCTGGCGCCGGTGCTGCTCGCACAGCCGACGTATCTCTGGGGCTACGTCTCGGTGCAGCGGATCTTCGACAAGGTGCACCTCAAGCAGGACGTGCCGCAGATCATCCCGATGGAGCTCGTCCGGGTGACGAAGGAGAACCTGGGCACCTGGGCGCGTCAGCTCCGGGACTGGGGCTTCACCGACGTTCCCGAAGCGTACCTGGCGCTGCCGCAGTAAGCGTCAGCCGGCATCGCCTTTCTCAGTTCCGGGATCGTCGCCGGCTCGGTTATCACCCGATCAGTCGGAATCGCGTCGACCTCAGGCCATGCTTCGATTCCGGCGATCTCTCTCGGCTCAGCCTTCCCCGCCGGTCGAGTTTCCTGTTGCCACGTCGGGACATTGGTACCACCATTCCCGGCCATCCATCCCAGTTTCGTCCATCGACACTAGTGGTCCGAGTGCTTGGCGCGGTTGACCCGTCAACCAACCTGAGGGTGACTATGAGAACCACGATCCGCGAACGTTGCCTGCCTGCTCGTCTTGATCGTCGGAATCGCCATCGAGTGCCGGGCTCAGGGATTTCAGGGCGGAGTCCGAGGAGTGGTCAAGGACTCTGGAGGCGTCATTCCCGGCGCCGAGGTGACGCTGACCAATCAGGGAACTTCGCTGTCTCGATCCACCACAACCAGTCAGGCTGGTGAGTACAGTTTCCCGAACCTGGCGCCTGGGACGTACCGGCTCCAGGTCGTGCTCCAGGGCTACAAGGCCCACGCGCAGGAGAGCATTCCGGTTGGGACGCAGCAGTTCATCACGCTCGACATCACGCTCGAAGTCGGCACCGTGGCCGAGACGGTCACCGTCACCGGTCAGTCGCCGATCATCGACACGTCGAACGCGTCGACCGGGACCGTGCTGAACGCCGAGGCACTGCAGACGCTGCCGTCGCAAGGGCGCGCGGCGTTCATGATCGGCAATACCGTGCCCACAGTCGTGCCGTCCGGAGACGGGCAGTACAACAGGCAGCAGGATCAAACGAACGTCTCGCTCGTCTCGCTGGGAGGTGGCACTCGCCGCGGCAACAACTACACGCTCGACGGCGTGCCGATTAGCGACATGCGCAACCGCGCAAGTGCGCACCCGTCGATCGAATCGCTCGAGGACATGAAGGTGCAGGTCCACACCTACGATGCGGAAATGGGCCGCACGGGCGGCGGGGTGTTCAACACGACTCTGAAGTCGGGGACGAACGATTTTCGCGGGTCGGCGTTTCTGCAAACCCGGCCAATCTGGGGACAGTGGAACAACTACTTCGGCGAAAGGGCAGGTCGGCCGAAACCCGATAGCCCCTACTATCTCGGCGGCGGGGCTGTCGGCGGACCGATCGTCAGAAACCGCACCTTTTTCTGGTTTACGACTGAGAGCTACCACGACGTGCAGACGCGCAACGTCAGCACGCTGTTTCCGACCGCGGCCATGCGTCGCGGCGACTTCTCCGGCGTGACCAATGCGGCCGGCCAGCCGGTGACGATCTACCACCCGGTCACGGGTTTGCCGTTCGCCGGCAATCAGATTCCGTCGGCGATGATGAACCCGGTCGCCGTGGCGATGCTCGAGTACCTTCCCCTGCCTGATGTCGACCGGGACAACGGCAGCACGAACTACACCCGGACATCGCGCATCAAGAGCAATTTCTCTCAGTTGTATTCGGTCAAGCTCGAGCACAAGTTCACCAACAATGTGTCGCTCAGCGGGTTCTACTTGTACAACAGCACGAATGAGCCCGAGGCCAACTTCTTCGGAACCGCCGACCAGAGCGAGCCGAACCGCTTCGCCGATCCGAACGACTACTACCTGCGACGGCGGCCGCAGATCCTGGCGCTGAACAACACCTGGGTGCTCAGCAACACGACGGTGCTGGCGCTGCGGTTCGGGAGCACGGAATTCCCGGACAACGATACGCTGACGATCGACTTCGATCCCCGCAGCCTTCCCTTTTCCCCGACCTACGACGACCAGATCCAGTTGAATAAGTTTCCGCAGGTGCGCATCCGCGGTTACGACCAGGGCCATGGGGCGCGCACGCTCGGGGCAATCAACCCGACCGAAATCAACTGGAAGTCCACCAGCGCGAACGCCACCCTGTCGAAAGTCGCCGGTGCGCACACCTTCAAGTTCGGCGGCGACTGGCGGAAGATGGGCATCGATACGTATATCCCAGGCGATGGCGCAGGCTTCTTCGATTTCGACAAGGACATGACGTCGTCGGACGGCGGCATCGGCAGCACGACGAACGGAAACGCGTTCGCCTCGTTCCTGCTCGGCTATCCTTCGGCACGGACCGACAGGGTCACGTCGCTATCGGTCTCGACCCCCCTCAACGTCTTCACGCACTACTTCGGCGGGTACGCTCAGGATGACTGGCGTCTCAACTCGAGATTCACCCTGACCTATGGCCTTCGCCTCGAGCACGAAAAGGGGCTGAGCGAGAAAGACAACAACTTCACGGTCGGCTTCGACCCGTCCATGGCAGCGCGCTCTCCACGGTCGCGATTGCCGCCGATCCGGTTGCGGGAACGACGGCGCGGAACTGTGACCGGCGGCTTGATGTACGCGGGCGTGGACGGCAACAAGACCTACCAGGGCCGTGCGCCGGCAGTGAAGTGGTCGCCGAGGGTCGGCGCCGTTTACGCTCTGAATGATCGAACGGTGCTGCGCGGTGGATACGGCCTGTATTGGGCGCCATTCAACTATCCGATCCCCAGCACCTCCGCGAGCAACTACGGGCAAGTCGGTTACAGCCAGAACACGATCCTCACCAGCAGCCGCAGCAATCCGACCACGTTCGACAATCCGTTTCCGAGTGGCATCGCGCTGCCCTCGGGCAACAGCCGCGGCGCCCTGACGAATCTCGACAGCAACATCAGCTACGTCGATCAGAACCGGACGGCGCCCCGTGTGCAGCAGTTCTCTGTCGATCTCCAGCGCCAGCTGCCTGGGAACATGGGGCTGACAGTGAGCTACATGGGCGCGCGCAGCGACCACATCGGTCTCGGCGGGTCGAACGACATCGGCGTGAATATCAATCAGCTCGATCCGAAATACCTCGCGCTTGGTTCAGCCGCGCTCGACGCACAGCTGCCCAACCCGTTCCTGAACAACCCCAACGTGCCGCAGTCGCTGTCGACGCCGGCGACGCTGTCGCGGGCCCGGCTGCTGCGGCCCTTCCCGCAGTACGGCCAGATCAACGCCCGGCAGGTCACGGAAGGCCTCAGCCGCTATCACGCCGGCGGTGGTCGAGCTCACCAAGCGGATGTCCAACGGTCTGGGCGGCCGCTTCAGCTACACCTACAGCCGGCTCGAGGACAATCAGGTGGGCGAAGGGAACTTCTACGTCGCGGTGAGTCCTGCCATTCCGATGAACAACTACAACTACATTCCATCGATGCCGGCGTGCGCCGCGGGTCAGCAGTTCACGAGCGCCTGCTACGATCCGTTGTCGGAGTACGGCATCAGCATGCTCGACGTGCCGCACCGCGTTCTCCTTGCGCCGATCGCCGAGTTGCCTTTCGGCGCCGGCAAGCGCTGGGCGAACGGCCGCACTGCGGATCTGCTGATCGGAGGATGGACGATCGCGGGGGCGATCACGCTGCAGAGCGGGTTTCCGATCAACGTGCAGCAGGCTGCGGATTCGCGGCTCGGCGGAGCAAATGCGAATCGGCCCAACTTGACAGGCGCCGAGCTCGCCACTTCGGGCAGCTTCGCCGACCGGTTGGCCTCGGCCGACCACGCGTCCGCGACCTGGCTCAATCCGGCGGCGTTCAGCCTGGCGCCGGCGGGCACCTTCGGCAATGCGCCGCGCGCGATCACCGAAGTCCGCGGGCCCGGGTGGTACGTCGTCGACACGTCGTTCATCAAGAACATTCGCCTTGGGGGCAGCAAGGTCGCGCAGTTCAAGCTCGAGGCGCTGAACATCCTGAACCGCCCGAACGTGCGCACGCTGCAGGGCGCGAATACCTTCGGCAACGCGAATTTCGGCCAGACCACGATACAGGTGGGCTTCTCGCGAGTGTTGCAGCTGATGTTCCGCTTCAATTTCTAGTGACGGGGCCCACTCGTCTGCCGGCCATTGATGTGTTGCCACTCAAGAGCCCCGCACCCGGAGTGCGCCGAGGACGCAGAGCCAGTTGGTCTTTTCTCTGCGGGCTCGGCGTGCTCTGCGGTGAAAGGCTCCTGGAGCTATCCACT